>CBDEKM010000013.1:0-66585 GCA_965240335.1 bacterium | reverse complement strand
GAAACACGGCTAGTCTTCAAACGTAAGTCAGCCAGCCCTGGGTATCTTCTCGGTCGCCCGTGGTGATCCCGAAGAACCGCTCCTGAAGGTCCTTCGTGACGGGTCCCCGTGAACCATCGCCGATGGTGATCTGGTCGACCGAACGGACCGGCGTCACCTCCACCGCGCTACCCACGAGGAACATCTCGTCGGCGATGTAGAGCATCTCGCGAGGGATGTCCTGCTCGACGACCTTGTACCCCGCTTCTTCGGCGATCGTCATGACGGCGTTGCGGGTGATCCCGCCGAGTATGGAGGCCGCCAGGCCGTTCGTGATCACGACTCCGTCCTTGACGAGGAAGATGTTCTCACCGCTGCCCTCGCTGATCATGCCGGAGGTGTTGAGGGCGATGCCCTCGGAGTATCCGTTGGCGATGGCTTCCATGCGGATCAGCTGGGAATTCAGATAGTTGCCTCCGGCCTTGGACAGGGCCGGGTGGGTGTTGGGAGCCGGACGGTTCCAGGACGTAACGCATACGTCCACGCCTTCCTCGAACACTTCGGGACCGAGATAGGCGCCCTGGGGCCATGCCGCCACGGCGACCTCGACGGGACAGCCCTCGGGGTCGACCCTGAGCAGTCCGTACCCCCGGTATACCACGGGCCGGACATAGCAGGAGTGCAGTTTGTTGACCTGGATGGTCTCGAGGATGGCTTCGCGAATCTCGTCACGACTGTACGGGATATCCACGCGGTAGATTTTGCAGGAGTCGAAGAGTCTGTCCACGTGCTCGTCGAGCCGGAATAACGCCGGACCGCGGTTCGTCTCGTAGCAGCGCATGCCTTCGAAGAAGCTCGTGCCGTAATGTACCACGTGGGACAGCACGTGAATCCTGGCGTCTTGCCAGGGTACCAGTTTCCCCATTGAACCAGATGTATTCGGCCTCCGGCAGCGTGGCCATCCTCGGTCTCCTTTCTGCTGTTCGTCTCGCGTGTCGACAATCTGGCGCAAACTATGGGGGGACCTCCTTGATGTCAAGGGTAAAAGGCCTTGACACCCTCTTTGGAAACCGCCTAGCTTTTCCCATGACGTTTTCTGAACAAGTAACGGGTTTCATGCGCCAGGCGCTCGCGCTGGCTGAAAGGGGTATGGGACGGACAAGCCCCAATCCCATGGTGGGTGCGGTGGTCGTGCGCGACGGGGATGTCGTGGGCCGGGGGTTCTACCGCGAATCAGGCGGGCGGCACGCCGAGCCCCAGGCGCTGGGCGACGCCGGCGACCAGGCGCGCGGGGCCGAGATGTACGTTACCCTGGAACCCTGTTGCCACCAGGGCCGTACACCTCCCTGCACGGACGCAATCATCGAATCCGGAATCGCGCGGGTTCACGTCGCCATGACCGATCCGGACCGGCGCGTTGCCGGCAAGGGGATCGAACGGTTGCGCGCGGCGGGCATAATCGTGGAAACAGGCGTCCTGGAAGACGGAAGCCCGGGCACTGAACACCGCCTATGTCCACCACAGGAAGACCGGACGGCCTTTCGTGCTGCTCAAATTGGCCCAGACGCTGGACGGCCGCATCGCCACGAAGGATGGCCGGTCGCAATGGATCACGGGAGAGGCCGCGCGGAAACGCGTGCACCTGATGCGCAGCAGGGCGGACGCCGTGCTCGTGGGGATCGACACCGTACTTGCGGACGACCCGAGGCTCACGGTCAGGCACGTGGATGGCCGGCAGCCCCGTCGAATCGTGCTCGACAGCCGGGCGCGGACTCCGGTTGACGCCCGCGTATTGAACGGCGACGCGCCGACCACCATTTGCGTTACGGATGCGGCGCCGGCGGACAGGATCGACGTACTCAGCAGGGCAGGCGCCGAGGTGCTCGTGCTGCCGGGCGACGAAACGGGCCGGGTCCCCGTCGATCCCCTCATGGCCGAGCTTGCGAAGGCCGGGGTGCTGACCCTCATGGTGGAAGGCGGAAGCCGCGTGGCCACGTCGTTCCTGCGGGAACGGGCGGTAAACCGGATCGCCTGTTTCGTGGCGCCGCGCATACTTGGCGCGGGCATACCGGCCTTTGCGGATCTGGGTGTCGACGACCTCGCGGATGCGATCACCCTGGAAGAGCAGGCCGTGGAGCAACTGGAAGGCGATCTCCTGATCACCGGCACGCCCCGGTATCAGTGACAGGATCCAGAGAATCATATCTGGCAGGGAGTTCATTCAATGTTTACTGGAATCATCGAAACAACCGGTTCGGTACGGTCGCTGGACCGCGACCGGGGCGGCCTGAACCTGACCCTGGAAGCGCCGTCCATGTCGGCCGGGTTCGAGCAGGGCGCCAGCGTCGCCGTCAACGGCGTCTGCCTGACCGTCGTGGAATACGGCGACCGGTTGTTTTCCGTGGAGATCGTACCCGAGACGGTCACCCGGACGACCTTCGGCAATCTGCAGGTCGGAGACGAGGTCAACCTGGAACGGCCGCTGCGTCTGTCTGACCGCATCGACGGCCACCTGGTGCAGGGACACGTGGACGGCGTGGGACGCATCGCAGGAGCGGGAAAATCGGGGCAACAGCCTTTGGTACGAGGTGGAAATTCCGGACGATTTGACCCCTTTCGTTATCGAGAAAGGGTCCATTGCGCTGGATGGAATTAGCTTGACAATTGCCGGTATGACGGGTAATTTGGCAGCCGTATCGATCATACCGCATACCGCATCGATTACGACGTTTGGCAGCAGGCAGATCGGTGACGAGGTAAACATAGAAGTGGACATGATCGGCCGGTACGTCGCGTCCCTTTTGCATTCCGGCCGGATCACGAATCCTGGTGAAAATCCGGGTCCATCTTCCATCACCGAATCCTGGCTGAAAGAGAAAATGTAGCGTCGGCAAGACCCGGCGACGGTTCGAGTATCGACCGGGACGCGCCGTGTCCGGGTAACCGAAAAAACGGTTGAACCGCATGTCGTCCCCCTTTAGTTCCATCCCGGAAGCGATAGAAGAAATCAAGGCCGGGCGCATACTGATTGTCATAGACGACGAAGACCGCGAGAACGAAGGCGATTTTATAATGGCCGCCGAATGGACGACCCCGGCGGCCATTAATTTCATGGCCCGTTACGGCCGGGGCTTGATCTGTCTTCCGACTACACGCGAGCGGCTGGAAGAGCTGAAGGTGCCCGCCATGGTCGGTGAAGAGGTCAACACGGCGCTGCTGGGCACGCGCTTTACCGTATCGGTGGACGCCGTCAACGGTACGACCTCGGGCATTTCGGCGGCGGACCGAGCCGAGACGGTCCAGGTGTTCGTCCGCCCGGACAGCAAGCCCGACGACCTGGCGCGGCCGGGCCATATCTTTCCCTCTGCAGGCCTTCGATGGCGGCGTGCTGCGGCGAGCCGGCCATACCGAGGCGACCGTCGATCTGATGCGGCTGGCCGGGCTCTATCCCGCGGGCGTGCTCTGTGAAATCATGGACGATGACGGGTCCATGGCCCGCCTGCCGCGGCTGGTTGATATCGCGAATGACCATGAATTGAAGATCATTACCATCAAGGACCTGATCGAATACCGGCGTGGCAGCGAGAAGCTCGTCACGCGGCTGGTCACGACGGCCATTCCGAGCAAGTACGGCGAATTCGAGTCCCACCTCTTCGAAGACGAACTGACCGGAGATCACCACGTCGCCCTGGTCAAGGGCAACGTGGACGGCGAGAAGAACGTGCTCGTCCGGGTTCACTCCCAGTGTCTTACCGGGGACGTTTTCGGATCCATGCGATGCGACTGCGGCGATCAGTTGCAGCAGGCGCTCAAGCGCATCAGCGCGGAGGGCCGCGGCGTGCTCCTGTACATGCGACAGGAAGGCCGGGGCATCGGCCTGGCCAACAAGCTCAGGGCCTACGCCCTCCAGGACCAGGGCCATGATACCGTGGAAGCGAACCAGGCGCTGGGCCTGCCCGTGGACGCGCGCGATTACGGGATCGGTTCCCAGATCCTGGCGGACCTCGGCCTGACGACGATCAGGATCATGACCAACAACCCGTCGAAGCGGATTGGGATCGAGGGGTACGGCCTCGCCGTTACGGAGCGTGTCCCGCTGCAGACGTCGCCGAACCGATACAACGTGGGTTATCTCAAGACCAAGCGCGGCAAGCTCGGCCACCTGCTCGACCTCGAAGAGCCACCGGATGACGTCGGTTTCGACAGCCTGTTGTAATATCGAGCGTCCGGGTTTCGAAGAATCGGCAGCCGGGCGCGGGGTAACGAACGACAAGGAGCGAGTAGCGTGACGAAAACCATTGAAGGCAGCCTGGTCAACGGCGGAGACGACCGGTACGGTATCGTGGCCGGCCGTTTCAATGGCTTCATCAGCGAATCCCTGCTGAAGGGCGCAGTGGACGGCCTCCGTCGCCACGGGGTTGACGAAGACCGGATCGACGTGGCCTGGGTGCCCGGCGCCTTCGAGATACCGCTGGTTGCCAGGAAAATGGCGGAAAGCCGAAACTATGACGCCGTGATCTGCCTGGGATGCGTCATCCGCGGCGCGACGCCCCATTTTGATTACGTGGCAGGTGAAGCGGCCAAGGGAATTTCCGCGGCCGGCCAGGACACCGGGATCCCGGTGATCTTCGGCGTGCTGACCACGGAGAACCTCGAACAGGCTATCGAACGCGCCGGCACGAAAGCGGGCAACAAGGGCTGGGACGCCGCGCTGGCCGCCCTGGAGATGGTGGACTTGCTGCGCCAGTTAGGCGGACCAGGCGGACCAGGCGGACCAGGCGGACCAGGCGGTCCAGGCAGTCCGGGGGATGCCGAGTGAATGTACGCGCGGGGGAACGCCGCCTCGGTCGTGAACTGGCGCTGCAGTCGCTTTATCTCGCCGAACAGACCGGGGACGATCCCGGCAAGTGCCTGCCGAGACTACCCGGCTGGTCCCTGGCATCGCCGAACACCCAACGGTTCGCCGATCTGCTGATCGAAAGGCTCTCCCAACACGACGATACCGTGAACCGGCACATCACCGCGGTGGTGCGTCACTGGGACCGGGGCCGCGTGGCACGCATCGACGACTGCATCCTCCGGCTGGGTACCTGCGAACTCATCGCCTTTCTCGATATACCGACCGCGGTATCCATCAACGAAGCGATAGAGCTGGCCAAGAAGTACAGCACGGAACAGTCCGGGGGTTTCGTCAATGGCGTTCTTGACGCCGTGGCCGCGAGACACCTCACGACGTCTGATCGAACGTGATCCCACCCAATCGGATTATCAGCGAATACACAGGGAATGAGCGCCAAAAGTGCGATACGGCATGCTGTCCGACATACATGGAAACCTGGAAGCGCTGGATGCCGTGTTGGAAGCACTGGCAGATGAAAGCATAGACCGGTTCCTCTGCCTGGGAGACATTGTCGGTTACGGCGCCAATCCCAATGAGTGTCTCGACCGCGTGTCGGCGTTGACCTCCGAGGTGATTGCCGGCAATCACGATCATGCCGCAATCGGCAAACTGGACATCACCGCATTCAACCAGTTCGCGGCCGAAGCGGCACTATGGACGATGCGGCAGTTGACGCCCGCGGGTCGCCGCTACCTGGGCGAGCTGCCCTACACGCGTCGCATCGATGATCTGTACGCCGTCCACGCGAGTCCGTCCAACCCGGAAGGAATGGATCTACCTGACTTCGCCCGGGCGAGTGGACGAAGGATTCGGCGCGCTGCCCGGCGGCATAACGCTTTGTGTACTGGGCCATACGCACACGCCGGGCATTTTCGAATCGAGACCGGCGGCGGACCGAAGCAGACCGGTCCCGGACTTTATACAAGGGCTGGAACCGGAATATAGATACATCGTGAATGTCGGGAGTGTCGGCCAGCCGCGGGACGGGGATCCCCGTGCGGCTTACTGTGTGTACGACACGGTGGAACGGCGGGTCGAAATAAAGCGGATCTCCTACGACATGGAAACCGCGCAGCGGAAGATCCGCGCTGCCGGGCTGCCGGATATGCTCGCCGAGCGTCTCGAGTACGGTAGATGAACACGGGCCCTGGCACTGGCATTGACGCGCTCTTCGTCTCGTGTCGAAAGCGTGCAGTCTCGATGGGCACGGGACCAGTGGACGTCTCGATGGTCATGGAAACTTCAGAGGAATCATAAAACATGCCTGTACATCGCATTGTCTCCATGATCGGCATGGCGGCCGCATTCATCGTCTCGCTGGCCGTGTATACCAGGACCATAGCGCCCACCGTGCCCTTCTGGGACGGCGGCGAATTCATCGCGGCTTCCTACATCCTGGGCATACCCCATCCACCGGGCTCCCCGCTCTATATCCTGATCGGCCGGCTCTTCTCCATTCTGCCCGACCTGGGCATGGGCATCGCTTGGCTGGTGAATTTCTCTTCGTGCCTGTTCAGCGCGATGACCGTGACGGCCGTTTACCTGGTCATCGTAAAAGCGGTTACGCTCAACCGGGACCGGGATGGGCTGTCTTTCTATGAAAGCCTGGTCGTGAGTTGCAGCGCTTTGACCGGCGCGCTTCTACTGGCTTTTTCCGACACATTCTGGTTCAACGCGGTTGAAGCCGAGGTCTACGCGCTTTCCATGCTGTGCATGATGGTCTGCACCTGGTTGATCCTGCACTGGATAGAGCGGCATGAGCAGAACGGCAGCGAACGCTATCTCTTCCTGGTCGCCTACCTGGCCTTCCTCGGCATCGCCGTGCACATGTTTACCATGCTGGTCCTGCCAGCCGCGTTCCTGTGCGTGGTCTTTACGGACCGGGTCGTCCGGTCGAACAGGAAACTGATCCTGCTCTGCGCTGCCATGGGCCTGATCCTGTTCAGCGTCGTGGCCTCCATCGATGTCTTTTTCATCGCGGTGCCGCTTGCCATCGCCGGTCTGATCTTGTCCAGGGGACGACTGCCCTGGGGCTACCTGGCGCTGGCGTTCATCCTGGCCGTCGCCTTGATGTTTTTTGGAATGGAAGGCGTCGGCGGATACAACGGTCTGCCGTTGATCGTGATCGGCGATTTCGAAGCCACCTGGGGAACGGTGATGTTCAGCCTGGCGCTGGTGAGCGCGGCCCTTGCCCTGGTCTCGGCTACGGCCGGAGATCCCGGACGGTACAAGTGGCCGTTCTGGACGATCATACTCTTTCTCGCCGTACTGGGATACTCTGTAAACTTCTATGTGCCGATTCGGGCGGCCCAACAGCCGGTTATAAATGAGAACGACCCTTCGAACTGGAAGAATTTCGAGGGGTTCCTGGAACGCAAGCAGTACGGCCAGGTCGGCATGTTCGAGTCGATGTTAGACCGCAAGGGCAGTTGGTCTTCCCAGTTCGGAAACGGCGAAAACATGGGGTTCTGGCGTTTCTTTTCCCGGCAGTTCAGCGACCCGTCCTTCCCCTTCTGGCTCTTACCCGTCCTGCTGCTCGCCCTGGGACTCGTTTCTCAGGTGGAACGGGACCGGCGCAGTGCGGTATTCCTGGGCACCATGCTGCTCACGTGCAGTGTCGGGCTGATTCTGTACATGAATTTCTCGGACGGTTCGCGCGGTATACAGCGCGAGGTCCGCATCAGGGACTACTTTTATACGCCCGCCTTCGTCTATGCCGCGGTGCTGATGGGTATCGGCGTCCGCTCGCTGCTGCGGCAGATCGGTATGTGGCTGAGCCGGTTGAAGTTGCCCGTGGAGAAAGGCACGGCGGGCATCGCCCTGCTGGCGGTCGCCCTGCCCATTGTTCCATTTACCTATCATTACGAATCCCACTCCCGCGAGGGCAACTACATCCCCTACGACTACGCTTACAACATCCTGCAGTCGTGTGACGAAAACAGCCTGATCTTCACCAACGGGGACAACGACACCTTTACCCTCTGGTTTCTCCAGGAAGTGGAAGGCATACGCAAGGACGTGCGCGTGATCAATCTCAGTCTCCTCAACACCAACTGGTACATCAGGCAGTTGAAACACCAGGAACCCCGGGTACCGATCACCCTGGCCGACGAAACCATCGACGCGCTGAACATCCAGGGGTGGGACGACCGGGAGGTGGAGATCAACGGCATTTCTTGGACCGTGCCGCGGGCGGGTACGCTGGGAGAAGACATCGGGTACCTGAGGGTCCAGGACCTGATGATCCTGCACATCCTGGAACAGAACAACTGGGAGAAACCCGTCTTCTTCGCCGTGACCGTCTCACCGGAAAACGACGTGGGCCTGGACGAGTACATGCAACTGGAAGGCATGGTCTGGCGGGTCGTTCAGAATCCTACACCGGACCTGATGGACCTGGACAGGACCCGGCACAATCTCTGGAACGTCTACCAGTACCGGGGCATAGCGGATCCGGAGGTCTACAAGGACAGGCAGATCCGCACGCTCCTTCGCAATTACACCGTGTCCTTCCATCAGCTGGCACTCAATCGCTGGAAACGGGGTGAAACCGATCAGGCCATCGAGGCCGTCGAGAAATACCTCGAGTACGACATCAGCAACGGGGTGTTTGAGCGACTGATGCTCATCCAGTTCTACGCGGACAAGGGCGTGTTCGACGAAGTCGAGCGCTATGCGTCCGAGCTGGCCGGAGAATTCAGTACTTTCGACGGTTACACCGCCCTGAGCCAGGCCATGCGAAAACAGGGCCTTGAGGAAGAGGCCTCCGCGCTGCTGGAACGAGGCGTGGCCGCTCATCCCGAATACCCTGCGGGCTATAACCAACTGGTCAATCTGTACTACCAGTTAAACGATACCGATCGTGTGCTGGAAACACTCGAAAGGTGGCAACGCATCGCGCCGGGGGATTCGGTCGTAAAGGCCATGATCGAAGAACTCGGACGAAGCCCGGAGGCGTCCGACCCCTGACCGTGTCGATTCGTTACCCGGGATGCCTCAGGCGTGTCGCAGCCCAGCGGCTTTATGGCGGGATTTACACCGGTTCAGTCAAATGCGCATACTGGTCATCAACTGGAGGGATATCCGCAACCCGGAAGCGGGTGGTGCCGAAGTACATCTGCACGAGACCTTCACGCGGATCGCCGGGTTGGGGCACCAGGTTACCCTGCTCTGCTGCAGGTTTCCCGGTGCCACGGAACTCGACCATATCGACGGGATCGAGATCATCCGGTACGGCGGGAAGTGGACGTTCAACCTGTCCGTCCCGGGATACTATCGCAGGCACCTGTCGCACCGGTCTTTCGACGTCGTCATCGAAGACATCAACAAGATCCCGTTCCTGTTTCCGTGGTTTCTAAAGACCCCGCCGATGATGGTACTGCTGCACCATCTCTTCGGAACGACGTTCTACCGGGAAACCAATCCCGTGCTCGCTACGTATCTCTACCTGATGGAACGGCTGATTCCGCGGGTATACCGGCGATGTCTCCTGCAAGTGGTATCGGAAAGCTGCCGCGATGAACTTGTGCACCTGGGGATGTCGACGGACCGGATCACAGTGGTGCACAACGGACTGGATGCACGTATCTTCGAAGAACGCGCAGCTACGGATCAGAAGGACCCCGGTCTGATCGTGTACCTTGGTCGGCTCAAAAAGTACAAGAACGTGGACCACCTGATCCAGGCCATGGCAATCGTTCGCGAGGCGGTTCCCGGTGCGCGGCTGATGATCGTGGGCCAGGGCGACAGGCGGCGCGCGCTGGAAGCGTTGACCCGGTCCATGGGTCTCGAAGAGGCCGTAGCGTTCACCGGTTTCGTCTCCGAAGTGGAGAAAATCCGTCTGCTGACACGGGCCGAAGTAGCGGCCTATCCTTCGAACAAGGAAGGTTGGGGTATAACGGTGATCGAAGCCAATGCCTGCGGCACACCGGTGGTGGCTACCCGGGTACCCGGACTTCGCGATGCCGTGGTGGACGGGGAGACGGGTCTGTTGATCCCCCTCGGGGACCGGGAAGCCATGGCACGGGCGTTGATCGGGTTGTTGCGCGATCCGGATGAGCGCGAACGGCTTGCCCGGAATGCCCGGGCTAGAAGCAGGCGCTACACCTGGGAGGATACGGCCAGGCAGACGCTGCGGGTGATCGAGCGTACCTTGGAGGAAAGCGCAAATGCCCAATGAGCACGCGCCGAAACCGGAGGACAGGGTGGACGTATCCATCCTGGTTCCGCTGTTCAACGAATCGGAGAGCCTGCAGGAACTGTACGAACGAATCGTGGCCTCCCTCGAAGAGGCTGGCGCGTCCTTCGAAGTGCTCTTCGTCGATGACGGCAGCCGTGACGGGTCCTTCGAGACGATACGCCGGCTCCGGGAAAACGACGGGCGAGTCAGGGCCATCCGGTTCCGCCGGAACTACGGCAAGTCCGCGGCGTTGGCCGTCGGTTTCGAAGCGGTTCGCGGTGACGTGGTCGTGACCATGGACGCCGATCTGCAGGACGATCCGGCAGAGGTGCCCGGCATGGTGGACCTGCTCGGAGAGGGCTATGACCTGGTCTCTGGGTGGAAGAAGGAACGGAAGGATCCCCTTGCAAAGCGGATTCCGTCGAAGCTGTTCAACTGGGTCACGGGAATCGTCAGCGGGCTGCGGCTGCACGATTTCAACTGCGGCCTGAAAGCCTACCGCCGGGAGGTCGTGGAGACCATACCCGTTTACGGGGAACTCCACCGGTACCTGCCAATGCTGGCGCACTGGGCCGGTTTCCGCGTCACGGAAACACCGGTGCTGCACCATCCCCGGAAACACGGGAGCAGCAAGTTCGGACTGGGACGGTTTACCCACGGTTTCTTCGACCTGCTGACCGTCTACTTCGTTTCGAATTACACTCGCCGTCCCCTCCATCTATTCGGTTCCTTCGGACTTTTGTCCTTTGGCGCGGGTTTCGCCATCGCCCTCTACCTGACCTGGCTCTGGATAAGTGGCGTGGGCATCGGAACCCGCCCGCTGCTGCAGTTTTCCGTGCTACTCATGGTGCTCGGCATCCAGTTGGTCTCCATGGGCCTGATCGCGGAAATGATTGCCCACCAGTCGCGGCGTACAGAGGACTACGCCGTCCACGAACGGTTAGAGTGAGACACGCGAACAGGTCAACCGGCGGACATCATGACACCCACCCAACCCGGCCGTATTTGTTTCTTCGGTACCTACGAACGCGATTACCCGCGTAACCGTACACTGATTGAAGGGCTGAAACGTTCAGGCTGGCAGGTCCGGGAGTGTCACGTGCCCGTCTGGGAGAAAGAACGCAACAAGACCGGGAAATACCTGGGTCCGTTCTCCCTTTTCCTCCGCGCCATCGAACTCAGGCTGGCCCATTTCAGGCTGTTATTGAAGTACCTCTTCACGGTAGGGAAATACGATGTGATGATCGTCGGTTACATCGGACAACTCGATATGCCGCTGGCGTGGATTTTGACCCGGTTGCCCCGCCGGCCACTCGTTTTCAGCCCCCTGATCTCCCTGTACGACACGCTGGTCCACGACCGGCAGTCCTTCGCGGACGGTACGCTCGTAAGCCGGTTCCTGCGTTGGCTGGACCGGTGGTCCTGCGCACGGGCGGATCTCGTGTTGCTGGACACGGACGCCCATATCGATTACTTCGTGGAGGAATTCAACCTGCCGCGAAAGCGGTTTTCCCGGGTCTTCGTCGGCGCGGTGGAACCGGTCACGGACATCACGCGGGAGCCGGACACTCGGAAACCGTTTAAGGACACGGCATTCCAGGTCGTTTTCATCGGCAAGTTCACCCCACTGCACGGGCTGCCGTTCATGCTGGAAGCGGCGCAGCGGCTCCGAGACGAGCCGGACATCGCCTTTCATTTTATAGGTTCGGGACAGTTGAGCGATGAGATTCAGGAAACCGCGCGGAGACTGAACCTGGAGAACGTCCGATTTAAGGAATGGATACCCTATGAAGAGATTCCGGACTTCCTGGCAGGACCTGGCGTAAGTCTTGGGATATTTGGCACGACAGACAAAGCGGCTCGTGTTATTCCGGGGAAGGTGTTCGTAGCGCTTTCGATGGGCCAGGCGGTCATCACGGCGGACTCCCCGGCCATACGGGAATTGCTGACCGACGGGGAAAACGCTGTCCTTTGTCCCCCCGGAGATCCCGATGCGCTTGCGGGGGCCATCAAACGACTGTACGAGGACCCCGAACTGCGGGAACGGATCGCCGAGGGCGGCCGCCGGATTTTCCGTGCGCAGGCCTCCGTGGAACAGATAGGCCGGTCTGCGTCGGCCGTGCTGGAGAAACTGATGGCAGGCGGCGTCAGGACTTTTCGATAGCCCAAAGTCGAGTTTTATGCACCAAGTTCCTTCAGCATGACCACGGCGTGCTCCGAGGGGTTCGAATAGTACGATTTTCGTAAAGCTACAGCGTGATATCCCAGCTTGCTGTACATGGATCGCGCCGCCCGGTTCGATGCGCGCACCTCCAGCGTCGAAGATGTGCAGCCCCTGCGCACGGCCTCCGCCAGAAGCCATTTCATCATATCCCTGCCGATACCTCGCCTGCGATGGTCAACCGCGACAGCGATGTTGGCGATGTGCACCTGGTCGGCAACGACCCACCCAACCAGGAAACCGGTCACGGACTCGCCTGCCAGGGCTACAATGACGACGGAAGCACCGATTTCATCTCGTTTGAAAAAGCGGTTTCGGACCAGGGAGCCGGATAGGAAACCCGTTCTATTTCCAGGACCTGGGGGATATGTACACGGTCCATTTTACGTATGACAAAGGGATTCGTCTCGGCCATGGGTCAGTCTGCCGATGGTTCGTCTCGGCCAGGCGGATCAGGGTTCGCACTGGCTGCCTTAGTCCGCTCGTACCGTGATGGCGGTTGTCTGGCGAAGTCCGTCTTTCTGAGGTACAGGGGTTCGAGTTCGTGCAGGTTGTCTTGTTCACCTTTTTGAAGGCGATCCATACCTAGAAACGCGGCCGACGAGGCCATCAGTCGTCCCGTGCCCGGAGGCGCGAACCGGGCCCGGTCACCGAGCGACGAGACGATATTCGAACGGTACGCATCGACGCCGCTGCCGACCAGCACCACCGTATCCTCGATCGTCTCCATCAGTTCTTCGAGCATGCCTACCCTGAATTCGGTGGTTCTCTTTGGACGACCGTCGGCCGTATCATACCGTGCTTCGTACACCTGACCCCTGCGGGCATCCGCCAGCACGTGGACGGGATACCGGCAGAAGGGGACCTGGAAGGCGATGGAATCGAGCGTGGGCACGGCCACGACCGGCTGCTTCGTCACGAAGGCCAAACCCTTGACCAGGCTCAGTCCTACCCTCAGCCCGGTATATGATCCCGGTCCTATTGAGATCGCGAACCCTTCCACCTCCGGCCACGTCAGGTCCAGGTCACCCATGGTGCGGTCGAGGATCGCGGGCAACTGCTCGGCGTATACCGCACCGATTTCCAGTGTAGCGTCGGCCATCACCTGTTGGTCCCGGACCACCGCGATACCGGCGGTGGTGGAAGAAGTCTCGAATCCCACAACGATCAATTCGTTTTTCCTCTAGAAACGCAGCCTGCTCAGCAGCCAGCCACCGATCAACAGTACGAAGAATGGGGAAAGGTCGATGCGCACGTTGGTTTTCGGCACGGTGATTGGTGGTATGATCCGCCTGAAGGGGAGCAGCACCGGTTCCGTAAGCCAGGTCAGCACGCGAACGAGCGGCGCGGTCGGATCCGGGTTGAACCAGGACATCACCGCGCGGATGATGATCAGTACCAGGTACATTCGAAGAATCTGAAGCAGGATCATGACAATGGTGTCTCAAGGCGAACTGTATCGGTGAAAAACCTGTCTGGCGGTTTCAAGTGGGCGTTGCCGCTTGTTTGTGCGGGAGTCATTTTTGATGGCGGTCTATTTCGTCACCACCGTTACGCACAGCGCCCCGAAATCCACGGTGCCTAAAACGCAAGGCAACCTAACCGTCCGTTGCACGCTTTGTCAACGATGAAGATGGGTGGAGGAACTCCCGGGTGTGCGCGTATCAGTACCCGTGGTTCCGCTTTCCTGCAACCAGGCCCTGAGACCGGCAAGTAACCGCTGGCGTGGTAAGGTCTGACATTCTATCTTACGGGATTCTCATGACCGATACGCGCAGGTGGCGTCGTTGTTCGGCGGCATGAAGCGTAGGAATACAAGCAGTAATCGGAGCTTTGGTTAGAAAGGAAGATGCATGGCGGACATCCGGGTGGATTGGAACAGGTTGCAGTCTTTCACGGCGACGGTATTCGAGCACGCCGGATTGCCGGCGGAAGACGCGGCTATCGAAGCGGAGGTGCTGGTGTGGGCGAACCTGCGGGGCGTGGACTCTCACGGCGTGCAACGCGTCGCCGGTTACGTCCGCTCGGTGGAGGCCGGACATTACAATCCCCGCCCGGACATCCGGATCGAGCGGGAGACTCCCGCCACGATGCTCATCGAGGCGGACCGCGCCTTCGGGCCGGTGGTGACGACCTACGCCATGAAACAGGCGATTGTCAAGGCCCGCACGGCAGGAATCGGCTGGGTGCTGATCCGTAACACGACCCACCAAGGCGCCATGGCCTACTACGCGCAAATGGCCGCCCGGGAGAACATGGCCGGTATTGCTTCCGTCTGCAATCCCCCGAACATGGCACCGCCGGGGTCCCGCGCGCCCGGGGTACACAACAGTCCGATCGCCATCGCCGTACCGGGAAGCGGTGACCGCTTCATCTCGCTGGATATGGCCACCAGCGTAGCCGCTTTTGGCAAACTGAACGTGGCCGTGGACCGGGGTGAGTCCATCCCCGACACCTGGGCGCTCGACGAAAACGGCCATCCGACGACGGACCCCCGCCAGGCCCGGTTCCTGCAGCCGGCCGGCGGCTACAAGGGCTACGGCCTGGCCCTCATCTTCGAATGCCTTTCGAGCCTGATGGTGGGAAATCCCCTGTTGACAGCAGCCATCACGGGACCCGGCGCCACGCCCGGCGTACAGAACAGTTTCATCGGCGCCATCGATATCGCGTCGTTCACCGATCCGGATGAATACCGGAGAGATATTGATGGCCTTACCGTCGCAATGAAAGGGCTGCCGCGTGTCGATGGAGTGGACGAACTCTTCGTTCCCGGCGAGCCGGAGGAACGCGTGCACGGTGAACGCATCGAGCACGGCATCCCGCTGCCGCCCGGCACCCGGGATAAACTCAGCAAAGTCGCGGTAAAGTTCGGGCTGGATGTGCCGTGGGAGGAGTAGTTTGAACGGTCAGCTTGCGCGGTGATTTCGTTGTGGCTGAACGTGTTGAAGCCGAAACCGTTGAAGGTCAACGGGTTTTCTCAGTTCCTGCGCATGAATCCCGAGAAGAAATCGTTCCCCTTGTCGTCCACCACGATGAAGGCGGGGAAATCCTCCACCTCGATGCGCCAGACGGCCTCCATGCCCAGTTCGGGATATTCCACCACCGACACTTCGCGGATGGAATCCTTCGCCAGCCGGGCGGCCGGCCCCCCGATGGACCCCAGGTAGAATCCGCCGTGCTTCTTGCAAGCGTTGGTGACCTGCACGGACCGGTTCCCCTTGGCGAGCATGACCATGCTGCCGCCCGCCGCCTGGAACTGGTCCACATAAGTATCCATTCTGCCCGCCGTGGTCGGTCCGAAGGAACCGGAAGCGTATCCTTCCGGGGTCTTGGCTGGACCGGCATAGTAGACGCACCTGTCTTTAAGGTACTGCGGCAGGCCTTCTCCGCTATCCAGCCGTTCCTTGAGCTTGGCATGGGCGATATCCCGGGCTACGATCATGGGACCGGTAAGGGCGAGCCGCGTGGCGACCGGGTAACTGCTGAGCGTGGTCCGGATTTCGGACATGGGCCGGTTCAGATCGATCTTAACCACCTCGCCGCCAAGCGTTTCGGTGTCGATCTCCGGCAGGTATTTCGAAGGTTCGGTTTCCAGCTGCTCGAGGAAAATGCCGTCCCGCGTGACCTTGGACAGGATCTGCCGGTCGGCGGCGCAGGACACGGCTATGCCCACGGGACAGGAAGCGCTGTGCCGCGGCATGCGGACTACGCGCACGTCGTGACAGAAGTACTTCCCGCCGAACTGGGCACCGATCCCGATATCCTGGCTCATCTTCAGCACCTTCGCTTCCATCTCGAGATCTCGGAAAGCCTGGCCGTATTCATTTCCCCGGGTCGGCAGGTTGTCCAGGAATCGCGCACTCGCCAGCTTGGCGACCTTGAGCGAGTACTCCGCGGAGGTACCGCCTACCACGATAGCGAGGTGGTACGGCGGACAGGCCGCTGTGCCGAGCATGCGTAGTTTCTCGTCGACGAATTCGAGGAACCTTTCCTCGTTCAGCAGCGCCCTCGTTTCCTGGAAGAGCATGCTTTTATTCGCCGAACCGCCGCCCTTGGTCATGATCATCAGCTTGTACTCGTCGCCCTGGTCCGCGTAGATCTCGATCTGTGCCGGCAGGTTGGTCCGCGTGTTGGACTCCTTGTACATATCCAGCGGTGCCTGCTGGCTGTAACGCAGGTTGGTCTGCAGAAACGCGTTCATGGTCCCCTGTGCAAGCGCCGCCTCGTCATCCCCCTCTGTCCAGACGCGGTTTCCCTTCTTGCCCATGACGATGATCGTCCCCGTGTCCTGGCACATAGGCAGGATGCCGCCGGCGGCGATGTTGGCGTTCTTCAACATCTCCATCGCGACGAAACGGTCGTTGTCGGACGCCTCCGGATCATCGAGGATCCTGCGCAGTTGGGCCAGGTGGCCGGGTCTGAGCAGATGGGCGCTGTCCCGGATGGCCTGGTCCGCGAGCATGGCCAGGCCGGCCGTATCGACCTTGAGGATTTCACGTCCCTCGAAATTACCGGTAGATACGAAATCCGCGGTCAGATGGCGATACGGCGTATCATCCTCGCCCACGGGCAGAAGTTCGTGATAGACAAAGTCGTTCAATGGACGCGTTCTCCTGCATGGTTACACGAAGCTTACGTCGACGGTCTCGAAACAGGCGCGTTCCGCGTTGCACTCGGTAGGACCCACGACCTGGTCGTCGGGACCGATGCCCGAGACGGACCGGACGCACCAGAAGGCGCGTCCCGGAGATTCTTCGGTCAGGGTCTTCTCGTTCTTTTCCGCGGTATAGAACGATTTTGTTCTAAGGTACCGGCATACGGGTTGTGCCATGATGGACTCCTTTAAGACGCCAGGGCCAGAACGGCCTGCTTGACGAGGTTTTTCGCGATTTCCACCTTGTAACCGTTGTGCGGCATGGGCTTGGCGTCTTCCACCGCCGCTTCGGCCGCGCTTTCCGCCCGCGCTTCCGTGATCCTGCGGCCCCTGAGATACCGCTCGGCCTCGACGGCACGCCATGGAACGGGCGCCACGCCGCCGAATACGAGACTGGCCTGTTCGCAGGTACCGTTTACCACGGTCATCTGGGCGGCCAGGCTGACCAGCGCGAAATCGATGGATTCCCGCTCCCGCACCTTGAGGTACATACCCTTGCTGTTTGCCTCGGGTTTCGGTATCGTCAACTCGGTCACGATCTCGTTGGGACGGAGGATGTTCTCCCTGCGGATGTTCATTTCGGGCAGCGTGAAGAAATCGTCCATGGCCACCTCGTTCTCGCCGCGGGGGCCGTGGATCTTCACCGTTGCGCCAAGGGCCATGAGCGCTGGGGCCGCGTCGGAGGGGTGGACGATATAACTCGGTCCGGAACCGAAAATCGCGTGGTAGGTATTGACCCCGCCCACCGCGTAGCACCGCGCACCACCCTTCTTCAGGCACGGAAAATCCTCGCTGCGGTAATACCAGCAACGCGGCCGCTGCAGGATGTTCCCCGCGAGCGTGGCCATGTTCCGGATCTGCGGCGAGGCGATGACGGAAACCGCTTGGCGGAGAACCGGATAGCCCTCCGTCGCGGCACCACTGCTTAATACGTCCGTCAGCGTGGTCAGCGCGCCGATACTCAGCGCGGCATCATCCTGCCGGATGTAGGACAGGCCATCGATGGTCTTAAGGTTGACCACGCGTTTGGGAACGGCGGCAAAGTCCTTCATTTCTCCGAGCAGGTCCGTGCCACCCGCCATGACCACCGCGTCGTCCCAACTACGACCCAGAAGGGAAGGCACCTGCTCTATCGACGTCGCATTGACGTAGGAAAAGTTCTGCATGAATCAGCCCTCCTTCACTGCGGCCAGCGCGCCGAGTACTTTGTCGGGTGTGAACGGCATCTCCCGTATCCGGGCGCCGCAGGCGTTGTAGATAGCGTTTGCGATGGCGCCGGGGGTCGGGATCGTCGCGGGTTCTCCGATGCCGATGACGCCTCGTTCCGGTTCGTCGTACCTGAGAATCTCGATTTCGGGTATGTCCGTAGAGCCCATGATCCGATAGTCTTCCATGTTGGCGTTGACCATGTAGCCGGTGGCCGGATCCATGATGCGGTTCTCATACATACCATATCCGATACCCATCAGGACGCCGCCGTTGACCTGGCTCGCCCACGTGAGCGGGTTAAGAATCAATCCACTGTTATGAACGGCTACGACCTTGACCACCTTCACCAATCCGGTCTCGGTGTCTACGTCGACTTCCGCGAAGTGCACGCCGGGCACGCCGCTGTCCGAGTAACCAGGCAACCACTGACCGTGGAAGAAGATCGGTTCGTCCTCGAGCTGGGCCGTCGCCTGTTGCCAAGTCATGCTTTTGGATGGGTCGCTGCCCACGAACACTTTCCCGTCCGCGGCCACGAGTTCCCCGGGCTCCACTCCGAATTTGGGCGCGATCTTTTTGAACAGTTCGAGTTTCGCCAGCATCGTCGTACCCTTGATGGCAGGCGATACCGACGCGGCCGTGGTGCTTCCACCGCTTCCGCCCGAAAAGGGGTAGTTCGTGTCCCCGATGCCGACGGTGATATCTTCCGTTTTCAATCCGAACTCTTCCGCGGCGATCATGTGGACCAGGGTGAGCGTCCCGGTACCGATGTCCTGCGTACCGCACTTCACTTCGACGCTTCCATCCGGGTTGATGGTGCACTCGGCCTGCGTCCTTCCGCCGCCGCCGCCCCACCTGCACGATCCCACGCCGATGCCGGTCTTGATTCGGCCGGTTCCGGTGTTGGGCTCGGCGCTACGGCGGGACTTCCAGCCGATATGTTCCGCCCCCATCGCCACCATGTTTCGCCGCGCTTCATTCGGATCGTTCATCTGCCGCAGGTCCACGGGGTCCATGCCCAGCGCTTCCGCCATCTCGTCCATCATGGATTCCATGGCGAAGGCTGCCTGGGGGTGTCCCGGCGCACGTTGCGCGGCCATCGGCCCGGCGTTGGTGAACACGCTGGTCTGTTCGATGCGGTAGTTTGGGATCTCGTACAGGTACGGCGCGCCGGGAATGTTGGCGCTGCCGGCTACGCCGGGCGTACCATAGTTGGACCGTTCGTAGGCAACCAGCTTGCCGTCGTTCGTGGCCCCCAGCTTCACGTGCTGTACCGCGGAGGGTCGATTTCCGGTGGCCAGGTGCTCTTCCTTGCGTGTCAGCATCAGTTTCACGGGCGCTCCTGCCTTCCGGGCGAGCAGGGCGCAGATCACGCCCTCCCGGCGGGCACCGAACTTGGCGCCGAATCCGCCGCCCATGAATTCGGTGATCACGCGCACGTTCGTTTCAGGTATTCCGAAATGCCCGGCCAGTTCCCCGCGCACACTGAATACGCCCTGCGTGGAGGCCCAGACGGTCAGTTTGTCGCCTTCCCACTGACACAGGGTACCGTGAGTCTCCAGTGCGATGTGGGACTGCACCTGGCACCGGTAGGTGGCCTCGAGCGTCACGTCGGCCGCGGCGAAACCCGCGGCGACGTCGCCCTGTTCACCAACACGGGGCTCGCCCACGTTTCCGCGGTCGCCGTGCACCTGGGCCGCGGCCGGGTCCCGCGCCGCGTCTTCATCTACTACGAAGGGCAACACCTCGTATTCCACGTCAATGGCGTAGAGCGCGTCTTCCGCGATTTCCGGCGTCGTTGCCGCTACGGCCGCTACTTCCTGTCCCGCGAATCGACACTCCCGGGAAAACACGTCTGAATCGTCGCCGGGCAGCACCACCGCCTTCACGCCGGGCAGCGCCATCGCCCGGGTTGCGTCGATGCGGTTGATCCGGGCACGTGGATGGGCCGACCGAAGGATGCGCCCATAGAGCTGGCCGGGTAACTTGATGTCGGAGGTGTACTTAGCGCGCCCGGTGACCTTTTCGACCGCGTCTATGCGGGTGTGGGGCTTGTTGATATACGTATTCTTCGAAAGGTCCCCCCAGCCGCCTTCGCCGGTATCGGGGACTTCAATCTCAATTTCTTTGGGTTCACCGTCTTCCTGGATGGTGATCTTGACCTTCTTCATCTTCTGCTGCATCGCGTCATCCTCCCTTCCGCATCTTATCGGCAGCGGACATCACGGCCTCGAACACGTGAGGATAGGTGCCGCAGCGACAGATGTTCCCGGACAGGCCTTCCCGGACCTCTTCAGGCGTCGGGTCGCCATTGGCATCCAGCAAGGACTTGGAGGACATCAGGAAACCCGGCGTACAGAATCCGCACATCAGGGCGTCCTTCTCGATAAACGCTTCCTGCAGGGGATGCAAGTCGTCGCCATCGGCCAGGCCCTCCACGGTTTCGATTTTCAGGCCCTGGGCGTCCATGGCCAGCGTCATGCAACTGAAGACGAGCTTGCCGTCCAGCATGACCGTGCAGGCCCCGCATTCACCCCGGTCACATACGACCTTGGGACCGGTAATTTCCAGCCTGTCACGAAGCGCGTCCGCCAGGGTCGTGCGCGCTTCCACCTCGACGTTGTGCGACCGGCCGTTTACGTCGAGCGTAACGGTGGCCGACATGACGCCCTCGGCATCCTGGGCGGCAGCCGTACCGGCCCCCGAAACCAGGATGGCAGGCGCTACGGCCGCCGTCACCGCACCGGCGCCTGCGCCCTTGAGAAATCCGCGCCGGGTGAACCGGGTCCCCGTTTTCATTTCAGAATGGGTCGATTCATCGGGCTTGGCTTCATCGTGTCGATCAGCCATAGAGCCTCCTTTATGCAATACTGAAATTTCCCAACTGACGAATGCTTTCCGACAATTTCCGGTTGGCAAGCGCTTGTGTAATTCGAATTCGTAGCGTACGGTTTACTGTGGCCGGACAGGATGGGAAACCACCCTTGGAATATGGATGTCCGCCCGGTCGTCGTCAAGACCTTTCATTAATGGTTATACAAGGAATGGAGACGTTGTCGTCAATCGAAACAAGGCGCGCGTTTTCCCTTGCGAAAATCGCTCATATACCAGTAAATTCAGGGGTAGCACGAAGGTAGCGTGGTATAGTATGAAGTAGCGAATAGCGGCCGATCCGGGCGTCTGGATGAAGCTTATTTTAAGTTCTGGAGGAAGGCCGGGAATCGGTCGAAAGACAGCCGGAGATCAGGAATGAAGCGTTACGCCTTTCTTGCCATGGCCGGCGCCGCGATGAGCGCACTCGTGAGTGCGGAGTTCTTCCTCCGCCGTCAGGATCACGCGTTCAACAGGGACCGCTGGTTCCACGAAGAATACGACGGCGCCCATCCCTACATCGTGTTTCACAACAGAAGCGGCTGGGAACTGATGCCGGGATACAGCGTGGCCGGCATCCGGATCAACGATTACGGTTTTCGGGGAAGGGATTTCCCAAGACTGAAAGACCCCGACGCCGTCCGTATCATGTGTCTCGGCGATTCCTGCACCTTCGGCGCGCCGGGGGACGATTCGCCCTATCCCTATCAGCTCGAACGGCAGCTGGAGCGCATGGATCTGGAACACGAACACCAGGTGATCAACGCGGGTGTCGACGACCATGCGTCTATCAACGCCCAGTTGCGCCTTCCACGGCTTCTGGCTTTCGAACCTGATGTCCTGATTGTCTACATCGGATGGAATGACATGTGGCTGGGGAATCCGAAGCACTATCCGGACATGCGCAGGAAGACCCAGTCGTTCTGGCATTATGGTAACGGGGGCGATACGGGGATGAGGCTGTTGGACGAAGCCAAGGAGATCCTGGAACTGAACCCACCGCCTCCCATCGGTTCTTTCGACCTTGAAGACTTTCTACCTGAGAATTTCGAATACAATATGCGCCGGCTTATCCGGACGGCGAAGAGCGACCGGATCCGTGTCGTCCTGACGACCCTGCCAACGCTCATCTCCCGTGACGGCGCCGAGATGTCCCTGCAAAGCCTCGACAAGCTGCGTTATCCTTCGTTCCTGGCCCAGGGAGACCTCGACCGGTTCACCCAACTCTACGATATCTACGATGCCTCGATCCGCCGGCTGGCCATGGAAGAGGATACAGATCTCATCGATCTTAACGACGCCTTTGCCGGAATGAACGGTGAACGCGACCGGTATTTCTCCGATACCTGGCATCCTACCATCGAAGGCAGCGAGATCATCGCGCAGGCGCTGGCGCAGGGCCTGCGAGACCGCGACATCGTAGGATAGTCCAGGCCCGTTGAAACACGAATTGAAATACACGGTGTTTCCCACGCCTCTCGGTCCCATGTACACTGCGGCCAGCGACGCGGGCGTGTGCCGCATCACCTATGACGTCACGCCCGATGCCTTTGAAACGGACATGTTGAACCGTTTCGAAGCGGACCTGTCTTTTGTCCCGGATGACAAGCTGTTGGCCACGGCTGAAGACCAGATCACGCGGTATTTCGACGGAAAACTGAAAGGTTTCGACGTACCACTGGATTTCCGGCGGGGCACGCCATTTTACCGGCAGGTCTGGCGCACGCAACAGGCCATACCATACGGAGAGTGGCGTTCCTACAAGTGGGTGGCCGAGCGAGTGCGCAGGCCCAGGGCCGCCCGGGCGGTGGGCCAGGCCAACCGTAACAACGACATCAGCATTCTGGTTCCATGCCACCGCGTGATCTCCAGCGACAGCCGCCTGGGAGGTTACGGCGACCGCCCGGACATCAAGGCTTTTCTGCTCGATCTCGAAGGTGCGGTCTATACGCGCTGACTGCTGACCTCTGATTGCTTTCCGATGTGATTGCCGACCATGCCGCTGGATATTCCCAACAGAGTCTATTTCACCTACGCGTTCCAATGCCGTTACCGCGAGCAGGCGCCTCGTATCAATGGGGTCCTGGACGACTGGGACCCTGAATACCTGGTCCCCGATCTGGGATTCCTGGAGAACCGGCCGAAAGCCGCGGACGTCTACATGGCGTGGAACGAAGAAGGCCTTTATTTCGCGGTGGCCGTACGGAAGCGCAAGCCGGTTCGTTCCTACTACGGCCGGCACTGGACAGGGGATAGTTTTCAACTCTGGCTGGACACACGGGACGTGAAGTCGGCCAGGCGGGCAGGGCGATACTGCCACCAGTTCAATTGCCTGCCCACCGGGGGCGGCGACGATGGGAACCGGGCGGTGGTCAAACCCACACAGGTAGACCGCGCGCGTGAAAAGTGGAACATGCCGGAACCTGAAGCGCTTCCCATCGAATCCCTGATTTCGGACCGCGGTTACACCCTGGAGATATGCCTGCCGACGGAAGCACTGAGCGGATACGACCCGGAAGAGTTTCCGCGGCTGGGTTTCACCTACTTTCTCAACAATTCCGAATTTCCCGCCCAGTGGTGGAGCGCCGGACGCGACCTGCGCGTCCACGTCGATCCCAGCACCTGGGGCACGGCGGTATTAGACAGGTAGCTGAGAGGTGATAGAGATCTCACCTGGTTTCTACTTGCTCAAGGTTCACAAATATGTTAACTTGAGGCATGAGAACAGTACGTTTCTATCGTACGTCATCTGGTCACTGTCCCGTCGCCCGTTTTCTGGATTTCCTGGATTCAAAACAGGCAGCTAAAGTTACCTGGGTATTGAGACTGATCGAGGAACTAAATACTGTTCCCAAACGCTACTTTCGAAAACTGGTAGATTCGGATGACATTTGGGAAGTTCGTGTAGATATTGGACGGGATACTTTCCGCCTTCTTTCGTTCTTTGAAGGTTCAAATATCGTTATTGCGGTCCACGCTTTCGCAAAGAAGACGCAGAAAACACCGAGATCAGACATCCGTTTGGCCGAGAAAAGAAAACAGGACTACTTCATGAGGAAGAACCGATGAGCGACCTGATTAAGTACGTCGAGAATCGCAAGACAAAAGATTCGGAGTTTGCCAGGAACTTCGATGAGGGATACCAGGAGTTCAAGATCGGCGTTCTACTTCGACAGGCAAGAGAAGAAGCGGGCCTGACCCAGGAAGAAGTGGCGCGCAAATTAAAAACCAGGAAGTCTGCAATTTCAAGAATCGAGAATCATGCGGAAGACATCCGGCTGTCCACTCTTGGTAAATTCGCCAGAGCGATTGGAAAGAAACTGCAGTTTACGGTCGGGTAATGAGTGTGCGGACAGGTTGCCCCAGAGTCTTCCTACCTGAATTCCCATAGAGCCTTCCACTCACTCATAATCCAGGTTCGGCGCCAGCCATCGTTCGATGGTTTCCACGGTCGTCCGCTTGCGGCCAGCGTAGTCTTCCACCTGGTCGCGTCCTATTTTACCCACATTGAAATAACGGGCCTCGGGATGTCCGAAGTAAAGGCCGGCAACGGACGGTGGCGGGTCCATGGCGTAGCTTTCGGTTAGCGTGACGCCGATCCGCCGTTCGACCTGCAGCAGGTCGAAAAGCCTACGTTTCTCCGTGTGGTCGGGACAGGCCGGATAGCCGGGTGCCGGCCGGATGCCCCGGTACTTCTCCCGGATCAGGTCTTCGCCGTGCAGATCCTCCTCTCGCCCGTATCCCCAGTCGCGGCGAGCCCGTTGATGGGTATGCTCCGCAAAGGCCTCGGCCAGCCGGTCGGCGAGCGCCTTTACCATGATGGCGCGGTAGTCGTCGTGATCGGCTTCGTTCCGCCTGACTATTTCGTCGAGTCCGATGCCGGCGGTGACCGCGAAGGCGCCGATGTAGTCGTCTGCACCTTCCGGTCCCACGAAATCGGAAAGGGCGTAGCAGGGCGCGTCCTCGGACCGCGGCCGTTGCTGCCGCAGCATATGGAACGTCCCCAGGACCTCGGAACGGGCGATATCGCCGAAAAGCACGATATCGTTCCCGGTGGAATGGGCGGGGAAGAATCCTCTTACGGCCCGGGCCCGAAGCAGTTGGCCATCCACGATCTCACCGAGTAGTTCCCGCGCGTCATCCAGCAGTTTTCTCGCCTCGGTGCCCACCCGCTCATCCTCCAGGATGGCCGGATATCTTCCCCGCAACTCCCACGCGGCGAAGAAGGGGGTCCAGTCGATATATGGAAAGAGTTCCTCCAGGGGGAAGTCATCGTCGACAAGCACGCCGGTGAATTCGGGTGCCGCGATGGTTTCTTCCGACCATTCGAGCGTGGGCCGTCGCCGGCTCGCCTCCTCGAAAGGGACCAGCGGCGCGCGCGGCGTCCTGTTTTCGTAGGTGTCCCGCACCTGCTGGTAGTCCTCCCGAATTCGCCGGGTGTAATCGGAACGCAGATCGTCACTGAGCAGCTTGCCAGCCACTTCCACGGCCCTGGAGGCATCCGTCACGTGCACGGTGGGACCGTGATAGGCGGGTTCGATCTTGATCGCCGTGTGCCGCCGGCTCGTCGTGGCGCCGCCTATGAGCAGGGGCAGCTCGAAGCCGTTGCGCTCGATTTCGTGGGCGACATGGATCATCTCGTGGAGTGACGGGGTGATCAAACCGCTCAATCCGATCAGGTCGACCCCTTCGTCCACGGCCGTACCGATGATCTTCTCCGCCGGGACCATGACCCCCAGGTCGATGATGCGGTAATTGTTGCACCCGAGCACCACGCCCACGATGTTCTTCCCGATGTCGTGCACGTCGCCCTTCACCGTGGCCAGCAGGATGGTTCCCTGGTACTGCCTCTCACCGCCGTCTCCATGCTCGGATTCCATGTGCGGAATCAGGTGGGCGACGGCCTTTTTCATGACCCGCGCGCTCTTGACCACCTGGGGCAGAAACATCTTCCCCTCGCCGAAAAGGTCTCCAACGATCGACATACCGGCCATCAACGGGCCCTCGATGATGTGGAGCGGACGGTCGAAGCGTTGCAGCGCCTCCTCCATGTCTTCTACCACAAAGTCGGCGATTCCATTGACCAGGGCGTGGGAGATACGCTCTTCCAGGCTACCCCCGCGCCAGTTTTCGTCCTTCCGTGCCCTTTCGGTGGCGGGTCCTTTTCTCGCTTCCGCGAGTTCCAGCAGCATTTCGGTGGCATCGGGCCGGCGATTGAAGAGCACGTCTTCGACCCTGGTGAGTGTTTCCGGGTCGATGTCCTCGTAGATCGCCAGTTGCCCCGCGTTGACGATCCCCATGTCCAGGCCGGCCTGAATGGCGTGGTACAGGAAGGCGGCATGCATCACCTCCCGGATATGATCGTTGCCGCGGAACGAA
Source organism: bacterium (assembly GCA_965240335.1). Lineage (GTDB taxonomy): Bacteria > JAAXHH01 > JAAXHH01 > JAAXHH01 > JAAXHH01 > JAAXHH01. The sequence goes on along the minus strand of CBDEKM010000013.1, from coordinate 40,196 downwards.
AATGAAATGTTACTGACGCCCCCGCTGACCTTCGCCAGGGGATGCCGCTCCTTGAGCCGGCGGACGGCCTCGATGAAGTTGACGGCGTAATTGTCGTGTTCCTCGATACCGGTGGCCACGGTGAGGATGTTGGGGTCGAAGATGATATCCGTTGGATCCATGCCGATCTCGTCGGTAAGGATCCGGTAGGAACGGCTCAGGATTTCTATCTTGTGATCCGTGTCCGTAGCCTGGCCCTCCTCGTCGAAGGCCATCACCACCACGGCGGCGCCGTACCGCCTGGCCAGTAGCGCCTGGCTTTTGAAAACCTCCTCGCCTTCCTTCAGGCTGATGGAATTCGCGATGCCCTTGCCCTGCACGCATTTCAACCCCGTCTCGATGACCGGCCAGCTGGAACTGTCGATCATGACAGGCGTGGCGGCGATATCGGGTTCGGAAGCGATCAGGTTCAGGAAGGTGGTCATCGCCCGTTCGCTGTCGAGCAACCCCTCGTCCATGTTCACGTCGATGATGTTTGCTCCGCCCTCGATCTGTTGCCGGGCCACTTCGAGGGCTTCTTCGTACTTGTCCTGTCGGACCAGCCGGGCGAATTTTCGGGATCCGGTGACATTGGTCCGTTCACCGATCATGGTGAAATTGCCGTCGGGCCGTACCGTGAAAGTCTCCAGGCCGCTGTAACGGGACAATGGTTCCCCGGGACCCGGTACGCGCAGTTTCCCCCGACGGTCTACGGCTTCCGAGATGGCGGCGATGTGTTCGGGCGTGGTTCCGCAACACCCGCCGACCATGTTGAGCCATCCTTCTTCGGCGAAATCTCCCAGTACATCGGCCATATGCTCCGGTGTGTCATCGTAACCGCCCATCTCGTTGGGCAGGCCCGCGTTAGGATAGCAGGTGACCGGGATGTCCGCGATTGTTGACAATTCTTCCAGGTAGGGCCGCAATTCCGTGGCGCCCAGCGCGCAGTTTATTCCCACGCTGTAGAGGTCCCCGTGGCGAATGGACGTCCAGCAGGCCTCCACGGTCTGGCCCGAGAGGGTGCGGCCGCTGGCGTCGACGATGCAGAAGGACGCCATGAGAGGCACGCGGCGCATACCCTGGTCGAAGAGGGTGTTGATGGCGAACAGGGCCGCTTTCAGGTTGAGCGTATCGATCTGGGTCTCGACCAGGAGCATGTCCACGCCACCATCTATGAGTCCGCGCGCCTGCTCGCGGTAGGCGCCGGCCAGTTCATCGAAGGTAACCGACCTGAAGGCCGGGTTGCCGACGTCTGACGAGATGGAGGCGGAGCGGGTGGTGGGACCCATGGCACCGGCCACGAAGCGGGGCTTTGCCGGATCGCCGGCCATCGCGGCCGTGGCGGCCCGTTTGGCGATTTTCGCCGCCGCCACGTTGATGTCGTATACCCGGGACTGCAGGCCATAATCGGCCTGCGAGACGGACGTGGCGTTGAAGGTGTTGGTCTCGATTATATCCGCACCGGCGTCGAGGTACTGCCGGTGGACCTGTTCGATGAGTTCGGGTTGCGTGATCGACAGCAGGTCGAGGTCGCCACGGAGTGCTGCGGGATGGTCTTTAAAAGAATCGCCGCGAAAATCGGCTTCGTCGAGGGCATGGCCCTGCAGAACCGAACCCATGGCGCCGTCCATGATAAGGATGCGTTCGGACAGAAGCCGGTTGAGCAGGTGGTGGGTTTCCGATGTATCGTGATTTGACTTGCTGAAGATTTCGTGCTCCTTCTCGAGGCTTTGCTTCGTGGACCGCTGTGCCTTGTCGTCTCTGAGCAGAGGATATCCGCGCTCACTGTGTGGATGTTTCTGTGGCGCTTGACCATTACGGCCTTCGCGCTCATCTCCACTGTAAACTACGGGTGACCCGGAAGAGCGTCAAGGTGAACGCATTTGGCCTTGCCTGGCCACGTAACACACCTGTATCATATGGGTTGCCGATCCATAACCCACATATAGAACATATTGAAACTCAAACAAGGAGCACGAAAATGGCGGAAGTAAAAGACGGTATCATATCGGAAAGGCCGGGCCTGTCGAGGCGCGGGTTCCTGAAGGGGGCCCTGGTTGGGGCCGGTGCATTGTCGGTGGGTAGCTACGAGGCCGTGGCCCAGATGGTCGGCGGTCCCTCCGTCCGCGGTTGGGGCGTACCCGCGGGACTGGTGCGCATAGACGCCAACGAGAATGCGTTGGGTCCATCCCCCAGGGCGGTCGAGGCGGTCCTTTCCCTTGTCTCAGGTATCAACCGGTACGGCCAGAACCCGGATCTGCTGGGCAAGCTCGCCCGCAGGCACGGGGTGCCCGTCGTGGAGTGGACGGACAGTCCCTTCGCGCCGGTGCAAAACGCCTGGGTCGCCGTCGGTGCCGGGTCGTCCGACCTGCTTTTCGCCATAGGCCATGCTTTCATTCGCGAGGGGCAGGAGGTCGTAGAAAGTCTGCCTGGTTTCGGATTTCTAACCAGACTCGCCAATATGCAGAATGCCGAATCGGTGCGGGTACCGCTCCTTGAAGGCATGAAGCCCGATCTCGAAGGAATCAGCAGCGCCGTTACGGACCGGACTTCCGTGGTGGTCGTGACCAGTCCCGGCAATCCCACGGGCCAGTTGACCCCCCTGTCTCAATTGAAACCCTTCGTCGAGTCCATACCCGAGCGTGTCCTGGTACTCCTCGATGAGGCGTATATCGAATTCGCCGAGAACGCGGCATACCGTGAAGGCGGGGCATCGCTAATCGCAGATCACCCGAACGTAATCGTGACACGTACCTTCTCCAAGGTCTTCGGCATGGCCGGCATGCGGGTGGGCTACGCCGTGGCCCAGCCGGAAGTCATCGCCGGTATAAACAGCCACAGGGCCAACACCCTTACCATGCTATCCACCCACGCCGCATCCGCGGCCCTCGACGACGAGGCATACCTTCGCCGCTCCCGCGGCCTGGTCATCCAGGGGAAGCGCTATTTCTACGAGCAACTGGACGCCATGGGCATCGAATACGCGCCGAGCGAGTCGAGCTTCGTGATGATGAACGTCAAGACGGACGTGAACGAACTCGTGCGTCGGCTGCGGGAAGATCACAACGTCCTCGTGGGCAACGCGAAGGCGCGCTGGAACATCGATGGATGGATCCGCGTCACCGCCGGGCTACCGGAGGAGAACGAGGCGTTCATTGCAGCCCTGAAGAAGGTGTTGGTGAGCAGCTAGGCGGAGGTAGGGAACTGAATGAGCTAACATGGAATTGTTGGGCGAGTCTAACGTGCAGAATCCCGCACGTACAGGTTTCGATCAATCGCTCCCATTGCCGCATCCATCTGGTCCATGCGAGAGTGATGCTGAATGTCCAGCACCCGGTCCACCTGCGGCAGATGCCAACCGAGACGTCGTGCCAGTTCCGCCTTGCCGATACCCTGCTCCCTCATACCCCGGTATAACATCACCTTGACAGCAGTGAGTGTAGGCAACACGGCGGCGTTTCGTCCCTGCGACGGAAGGGGAACATCCCGCCCATCGTGTATGCGGCCCGCTATTGCTTCCTCCAAAGCGTCGACCGCCCGTGCAATCGCCTCCTCCCGGTCCATGCCATATGAGGTGAGTTCAGGGAAGTCTGGCGATGTAACCAGTATGGTATCGTCGTCACTTTTGAGCACCACCGGATATTTTAGCATCAATTCAACCCCAGGTCTTTTTTGATCTTGGCCACCAGTTTGCGGCCCAGTTCCTTGCTTCCACCGTGCATGGGTAACTGCGTGGTCCGATCCCGTAGACGGACTGTTATGTGACCGCTGCCACCTTTATGTGTGTGGAAAGAACAGCCATGTTTCCTGAGCCATCTACGAAGTTCATTCGCGTTCATAACATACACAACAGAAGTGTTAATGTCAACAGAAGTGTTGCGTGCAAGGCAGACTAGCAAGTGAATTCAGGTACCAGGAAGGTATCTGGAAGAATGTCTACCAGGGGAATGACGAGAAGGGCATCGGGGTAGTCTTTGACACCAGCCCGTCTCACTCGCCATGCACCGCGTCCGCCGGATTGGCCGTGGCGGCTTTGAACGCCTGGTATCCCACCGTCAGCCAGGCAATTGCCAGGACGGCAAGTCCTGAGAACACGAGGACCCACAGGCCCAGTTCGATCCGGTAAGGGAAGTCTTCGAGCCATGTCCCCATGGCGTAGTAACTGACCGGAGCTCCAATAACGAATGCCAGCAGGATCAGTTTCGTGAAATCCTTAGACAACAGAAGGATAACGTTTGTTATCGTAGCGCCGAGGACCTTGCGTATGCCGATCTCCCTGGTCCGTTGTTCCGCCATGAAGGATGAGAGTCCCAGAAGTCCCAGGCAGGCTATGAGAATGGATAGCACAGCGCCGGCAATGAAGACGGAACCCAGTCTCTGTTCGGTCTGGTAAAGCTGCTCGAGGTCGTCTTCGAGAAACGAATAATCCATGGCGGGATGGTTGGGATACGTCTGCCGCCACTGATCCAGCAGTATATCCAGACCACGCGTTACGTCTCCCCCCTGCATCCTGATTATCATAAACGAAGTAGGTTCCGCAATCAAACGAACTATCAACGGCTCTATGCGCTGATGCAGCGACTGGTTGTGGAAATCTCCCATAACGCCGATGACGTTCAGGGTCGGCGTGTTATCATCCGGGCCGGTAATCCTAACCGTGAAGGTCTTTCCGATCGGGTCTTCCCACCCGAGCGTGCGAACGGCAGCTTCGTTGATCAGGCAGGCGGTAGTGTCCGCGCCGAATTCCCGGGAAAACGTACGACCTGACGCCATCTCGATACCCAACGTTTCTATGAAGTCGTAATCCGTCCAAATCATCTGGTAAACCGGGCTTTCATCCTCCTGAACTCCTTCCGGTGTAACCAGGTTGAGGCTGGTCTGACCACCGGGTACGCTGGTCGACGAACTCACGTTCAGTATTTCAGGATACTGCAGGACCGCGTTTTTGTATCCCGGATAACCCTTAATGGCTTCTTCATCCGGCAGACGAACGACGACCAGGTTGTCTTCATCAAAACCCAGTTGCTTGTTCTGCATGTATTCCAGCTGGTCGAGGACGACGATTGTCCCGACGATCATGAGGATGGAGATGCCGAACTGGAAAGTGATCAAAATTTCCCTGAGGAGCGAATGAGACGCCCCTGCTTTCAGCGCGCCGGTCAGTACGGCAACCGGCCTGAAGGCGGACAGGATAAAGGCGGGATATCCGCCCGCGACGATCCCTGTAATGAGGGTAATAGCCGCAAGGGTCGGCACCAGCCAGGTGGACTGGTAGTCCATCGTCAGCGTTTTCCCCGATAACTGGTTAAACTGCGGCAACAGCAGATGAACCAGCCCCAGTGCGATGACAAGCGCGATGATGGAAACCAGGATCGACTCGCCCGTAAACTGTTTGATCAGTTGATTCCGAAGAGCGCCCAGTACTTTCCGCATGCCGACTTCCTGTGCCCTGCGGGCGGAACGAGCGGTGGACAGGTTCATGAAATTCACGCAGGCGATCAACAGGATAAAGACGGCCAGGGAGGAGAAGATATACACGTACCGGATGTTGCTGTTCGCCGCGATTTCGGCTTCCATGTTGGAATGGAGATGGATATCGGTGAGGGGCTGCAGGTATGGTCTGGCTTCAATGCCCACAGACTTGAGCAATTCGCCAAGGTACTCGTCCAGGAACCCGGGGAGTTCTTCTTCCAGATCCTCGGGTGCGTATCCTTCCCTGAGTAGAAGATAGGTATACAGGTTGTGGCTTAATCCCTGATTTTGCATCGTGGTCGGCTCACCGTACAGATTATTCGGCGCCAGCGAGGCGTAGGAGGCCAGAAAATCGAAATGGAAATGCGAGTTCTTCGGCAAGTCCCGCATGATGCCGGTAACCGTGAACGTGTAGAGGTCATCCCCGTTAATCACCTTGCCGATCGGGTTTTCGTTCCCGAAATACTTATCGGCCATGGATTCCGACAGCACCACGGTATGCGGTTCGGCCAGGGCCGTCTTCCCATTGCCCTGGACAAGGGGGAGGGTGAAGATGTCGAAGACCGATGCATCTGCGAAGACGAAGTACCTCTCGTAGAACCGCTTGTCCTCGTATCGAATCAGCCATCGGGAGTTCGGCGGCTTTATTCGAGTAATCTGCTCGATAGAGGGATAGTCCTTCGCCAGCACCGGGGCCCAGGGCGGGGGCGTCACCGCCGCTTCGATTGGTCTGCCCGCTATCGTCATGGATTCCACCAGGCGGTAAATCCGGTCTTTCTTCTCGTGGTACTGGTCATAGCTGAGTTCGTCCTGCACATAGAGCATGATCAATACACAGCAGGCGATACCGATGGCCAGTCCCAGTACATTGATTGCCGAGTAGCCTTTGTGCCTGAGCAGGTTTCTTAAAGCGATGGTCAGGTAGTTTTTGAGCATGGTGGATTCCGGTTGCGATGTATTGTACCAGGTGTGGAGTATTTATCCTGAGATCGTTGATTTTAAGACCCCAAGAGTCTTCCCAAAGTTTCATCGCCGGGAACAACCCTGCATGGTAGACTGTAAACAGCCTGCTGAAATTAACTCATGGTACACGACGTAACCACTTACCACAGCACCCCGAACAGTAGCCCCGACGCGATGGCCAGGTAGCCCAGGGCCAGCAAACCGGGACGCCGGTAGAAAGGCAGACCGCCGGGCGGCAGTTTGAAGGGATAGGCCTCACGTACGGGATTTTCGGCGAGGGTCTTCTGCAGCCAGGTGCCTTCAAGGGCCTTCAGTCGATGGGTCATGCGCTCCCGCACCGAGGAAATGTCGTTCTGCCGCGCGTAGACGAGCCCTTCCAGTGCTTCATCGGATACCGGACCGCGCCTCAGCGTGATTACAGTCGAAGCGATCAACATGCCGCTCGCCGGCAGCACGATGTTCCACAGGTAGGTCCACCAGGTGTTGGTAAACCATATGGGCAATCCCCACTCCAGGCTCTCGCCCAGGATCGCCGACACGCCGTAGACCAGGCCGACGAGCAGGCCCAAGATGCCGGTCGACCGGTGCACGCGGGTGAAGACGCCCATGAGGATGACCGTCATGAGCGGTACGGCTATCGCGCCGGCCAGCCTGAGGTAGAAAGCCAGCATGCCCTCCTGGATGAAGGGCACGTAGGCGAATCCCAGGGCCATGATGAAGGGGGCCGTGATGCGTCCCACCCGGGTGTAGTGGGCGTCGGACGCGCGCTTCACGATGAACCGGGCATAGATGTCGCGGACGAAGAGGCTGGATATGCCGATGCCGATGGAGTCGAAGGTGGAATAGCCTCCGGCGATCAGTCCGGCGACCACCAGCCCGATCAGCCCGTGGGGCAGGTAGGCCTGGATCATCAGGGGATAGGCCTGGTCGATGGATACAAGGCCGGGGAAATCCGCCCGGGCCATGGGCCCCATCGTGACGTTGAACCAGAGGCACACGGCCGTCGCGGTGCTCGCCACCACCGCTGCCATCTTGAAATCCCATTCCGACCGGGCGCCCAGGAACCGGATGGCCTCGTACTGGTTGATGACGGCGTACATGGTCAGCACGACGATGAAACTCAGGATGACCACGACTGCGGGAACGCCCGGTGGCGCATACCCGCCCACGTGAAGCAGCGTGTCCGGCAATCCGGGATCCACGGCGGCCAGACGGTCGTTCAGCCCCGACCAGCCTCCTCCCCTGGTCCAGACCACGATCCAGAGTACGAAGGATCCGATGATCATGGCCACGCTCTGGACCGCATCGGTGAACACCCCGGCCTGCAGGCCGCCGCGGATGATGTAGAGCGTCGCCGACACGGCCACGGCCACCACGACGAACCAGCTTCCGGTGGAGGAGAATCCGGCGAGAACGCTGAGCACCAGGTACATGGAGAAGAAGATGTTGGCGAGGACGTTGGTGCGGGACTGGATGTTGATGAGTACCGCCATGACGCGGACGGAAGGACCGAACCGGAATTCAAGCCATTCGGCGTTGGTGAAGACGCCCGATCGGTACATGGGAAGAATGACGAAAAAACTGAGGACGAACCAGCCGATAGCGATCCCCAGCCACCACTGCGAGAGCTGGGAGAGTCCGTACTGGTAGGCGCCACCTGCGATGGCCACGTAGTCGCCGCTGTCCACGGCCGTACCGAAGGCAGATAAGCCGATGGCCCACCACGGCATGGACTTGGCCGCCAGGTACCAGTCGAAGCTCTCGCTTTTCTCTCGGAACGCCAGCAGACCATATACGACGATGCCGCCATTGACGAGAAAAACGATGGTCCAGTCTAGAAATGACATGGGTTATGGGTAGTTAAGTTTATTCCCGCGGCAAATGGTAACCGGCCTTCATCACGGGGATCCGGTAAAGTCCGGTCCCGGCAGTGATGTACAGGATCCGGTCGCTTTCGCCCCTTCCGAATCCCACGTTGGTGGGCAGTTCGCCGGTGGGGATGAAGGCCTTTTCCGTACCGTCGGGCGCTCGGATTGCGATGCCGGGACGCTTGATGCTGCGTTCGGACACATACAGGTTGCCCTCGACATCGACAACCAGCCCGTCGGGGCCGTCCTCAGGCAGGTAGTCCACGAGCATGCTGCGGAAAGTGGCGGTACCGTCCTCGTGCAGGTCGTAGGCCAGGAGCGCCATGCGACCCTTGCGCACGGGTATGTCCGGCGTGATGACACCAAGATCAATCGATCCGTTGTCGTTGCTGACCACGTAGAGGGACTTCTGGTCGGGCGATACGACGACGCCGTTCGGTTTGCCGGCGTCGGTGATGATCCGGTGGATGGAACCGTCCGTGTCGATTCGGTAAACGGCCATCACGGGCTGCTCCACGGATTCATAGCCGATATACTTCGGATCGCTGAAATAGACCCGTCCCTTCTCGTCAATGGAAAGGTCGTTCGGTGCGTTGAAGGGCCGTCCTTCGTAAAACGCGGCTATGATGTAGCTCTTGCCCGTCTTCATGTCGGTTCGCGTCACCCTTCGTCCGCCGTGGTCGGCCCCTTCGGCGGCGATCAGCCGATCCTGGGCGTCGAACTTGAGTCCGTTGGACATGCCGCTGGGCGACCGGAAGATGGTGGATTCGCCGGATTTCGGGTCATATCGCCAGATGTGGCCGGCCTCGATCCCATCGGGACCCGCCGCGGAGGTGAAGGTGATGTCGCTGAAGTAGATCATCCCGTCAGGCCCTTCGGCCGGACTCTCGGTCAGTGCCAGGCCTTCGTTGAACACCATCTCCAGCCGGGCGTCGGGCGAGATGTATTCCGGGTCACCGGTGGGAGGCGTCACTTCCTGGGCATGCAGGGGTGCCGCAATGAGCAGGCCGATCAGCGGGATTGTGTGTCGAAAAGACATGTCGCGGTCTCCTTGGTCATCGGAATAGGACGCAGTCCACGGTCTTCCTGGTCATCGGAATGGGACGGCAGTCCTTGACGAGATATTTCGATCAGATTGGACTGTGTATTTTGACTTTCTAATGGAACAGGGAATGTCATGTCACTGTATTTGATGCGTGAATGACCGTCAAGCGATTTTGAAGAAACGCAGGGGTTCTTTCCTTGACGCTCCGACACCGTGCCCTTACCGTCACTGAACACCATTTCCTCAACAGAATCAAAGTATTCCAAAGGAGTATCTCATGTCCGTATCGAGACGAGAGTTCATGGGCATCGTGTCGGCGGCCGCCCTGGCAGGGACCGCGGGCGCGGCATGCAGCGGCGAAGCGAATCAGTCCACAGCAGAAGGCGGCGCCACGGCGTATGGCAGTTCCCCACCGTCCGGCGACGATCCCCTCGGCGTACGAGCGGATTTCCCCGTTGTCAACGAGAGCCTGTACCTGAATACCCCCTACATGTCGCCTTCGCCCCTGTCCGCGGTAGAAGCGGCCGCCAAATTCGTAGAGGCCAAGGCAGGGTCCCCCATCATGCTGGGTGAAATGCTTGCGGAAACGCAGGCCACGCGGGAGAAATTCGCCCGCATGGTCCGGGCAGAGGTCGGCGAAATCGGCCTGGTGTCGTCCACCAGCGAGGGCGAGAACATCGTGGCCAATTCCCTGGATCTGAAAACTGGGGACAACGTGGTCATCGACGATTTGCACTACATGACTTCGCTGGTGCTCTACAGCCAACTCGCCAAAACCACCGGGGTCGAGACACGCATCGTGCGTAACGTGGACGGCGTCGCGTCTCCCGAGGCTTTTGCCGAACTGGTGGATGATCGAACGAAACTGGTTTCGGTGGCGTGGGTATCCAACCGGAACGGCTACCGCCACGACCTGAAAGCGCTCGCGGACGTGGTCCACGCCCATGGCGCCTACCTCTATGCGGACGCCGTCCAGGGCGTCGGCATGGTGGACCTCGATATCAAGCAGTCCGGCGTCGATTTCCTCACCACGGGCACGTACAAGTGGCTGCTCGGTGGATACGGGATAGCGCCCTTCTACGTTCGGGAAGATGTGATGGACGTGGTCAAAGCCGACCGCCTGGGATGGAGGCAGGTGGATGAAAGATTGCCCGACAACCAGTACAAACTCTACACCGACGCCCGGAAATTCGGCTACGCGACCCCGGCCTTCGGACCCATCTACCATCTATCCGCGTCGCTGGACTATCTGTTGAACGTGGGCATGGAAAACATTGAGCGCCACACGGTTGCGCTCGCACACCGACTGCATGCGGGCCTGACGGAGCGTGGATTCAACGTGCTTACGCCTCCCGGCACCCAGTCCGCCATTGTCGCTTTCGAGCACGGGGGCGATCCTGCGGATATCCAGCAAAAGGTCGCCGACGAAGGCATCAAGCTTTCCTTCCGCGAGAACAGCGAGCAGATCCGCGTGGGCCCGGCCCTATTTAACAACGAACAGGAGATCGATGCGTTTCTAACCGCCACGGAAGGTTGGGCGAAGACCAGCTAGGCGGTGCGTCCGCGTCCCATGCGCCAGCGGACCACGAGGGTTTCCACGACAAATCCGCTGTACAGGGAGGCCACGCCACGGATCGCCCCGTGCAGATCGAACAGCCCCAGGACGTTCACCATGATGACAATGGTGCTGACGCGAGCGGGTCCGCTGGGCGCGATGGCGCTCGTACGGTGGTCCCGCAGCGCGATGCCGTGCAGGTAGGATCGCAGCGTGACGGCCAGGGGGAAGAAGGAAAAGATGATCAGCGGCACGGTACAGCGTAGGGCGAATTCGTGGTCCACGCCGATCAGCGTTTCGAGCAGGAAGAACCGCACCGGGGTCCAGAACATAAAGGCCATGGTGGCGAAGGACAGCAAGCCGCACACCGCTGTGAACCGGCGGATAAACCGGCCGTCTGGGTCCTGCCTTTGAAAGGCCGGGGGAAGGTTCTTGAGTTCGTTCAACCAACCGTAGGGAAGGTGCGCGAGCGCGTAAACGATCGTAAGTACCGCCAGTGACTCGGTACCATCCGCCCCGCGGGCCACGAACAGATTGATGATCGGCCGGCTGACGGCCTGTACGCCATTCGTTACGGCCAGCGGCCAGAAGAACCGCAGCACGTAGAACGCCGTCAGGGGATTGAGCTTCAGGTCGGTTGGTTTCGAGGCTGTACTCACCCCGGTTTCCCCGCTCGCCCTCCTTAAGGTTCTCCGGACAAATCTCCGATACCCGTAGATGATCACGGCCAATTCCGTCAGGACACCGACATAGGTCGCGATGGTGGGCAGAAGAATCGGATCCGCCTGTACGGTCGGTGTCGGCAGCAATATGAATACGGACACGACGCTCATGCCCATGCCCGTCATCATGGCATAGCTGACGATATCGGTCCGCCTCACCCGCAGCAGCAGACCTGACAGGAACCGCGTTATACCCACGAACAGAGGAAAAGGAAGCAGGTACCCAAGGGCCCGTCGGACCACGTTCCCGAGGGACGGTTCAACGGCGTGTAACTCGTCGATTATCCATAGGCCGATCGGGGTGAACGCCAGGCAGGCCAGGAGTACGAAGTGCACCCCACCGAACCCGACCACGCATCGGAACACCGTATGAAAGGTCGCCCGGTCCCGGACCAGGACCATCGACATCTGGCGGGTCTGGGAAACGGTCCCGCTCAGAAAGGAAGCCAGGCCCCAGGCTATTCCGTAGGCGGCCAGGGTCTCGGTCGCCCTGGGTACACGGGCGATACCGCCATTCAGGACCTGGATGCCCAGTTCAAAGACCAGTTCGGTGATGACAAGCGGCAGGAGGAACCAGAACAGGGGACGGTACATGTTAGGAGAGTATAGCGGGGCTGGTGAAGAGGGTCAAGGTTGGGGAAAACCCGGTGCTGGTCGTTCAGGGTTCGAAACGTGTATAGCTCGACTGGGGGGAACTGGCTGGCATAGGCGTGGATCGCCGGGGTGCCGCCCAGGTGCATGAGCAGAATGCGGCTGTCCGGTTCGAACCGCCCCTCATCCGCGAGATTGAGCAGACCGCGGATCGCCTTTCCCTCGTAGACCGGGTCGGCCATAAGTCCTTCGCTGCGTGCCAGAAGGCGGATACCCTGGAAAACCTCTTCGCTCGCAACGCCGTATGGATCGGCCGTGGCCGCGATGATCTCAATGTCATCGGGACTTGACGCGCCACGGCAGGGATAAGGTCTCCAGCGCGGCATTCGCCAACCGTAGCACGCGCACCTTCTTGATATCGACCTCGTCATCGTCCGACACGCCGATCACCCGTATACCAGGTCTCCAGCGCGGCGAATCCAGCGGCCAGTCCGGCCTGCGTGCTGCCGCTGCCCGTACAATGCATCACGTAGTCGAAATGAAGACCTTGTTCGCGCGACTGTTTCACGATCTCCGAGGCGCAGGCCAGATAGCCCATGCTTCCCAGGGGGTGGTCGGAGGCCCCGCCCGGGATCAGGTAAGGTTTGCGTCCCAGCTGGCGCAGGTGATCGGCCAGATCCGCAAGCGGACCCTTATCCTCTATGGGACGTTCGCGTTCGTCGAGATAGAGTTCCGCGCCCAGGATACTGCTGAACAAAATATTCCCGACCTTTCTGTATCCGGGTCCGGCGTCCGGAGTCCAGGCACAGTGCAGCAGGGCGCATTGCAACCCGCATCTGGCCGCTGCCGCCGCCGTCTGCCGGGTGTGGTTCGACTGGATGGCTCCAACCGTAACCAGCGTGTCTGCGCCGGATTGCAAGGCGTCGCCCACCAGGAACTCCAGCTTGCGGGACTTGTTGCCACCACCCGCCAACCCGGTGAGGTCATCGCGCTTGATCCAGAGTTCCGGCCCTCCCAGATGTTTTCCTAAACGGGCGAGCCTATGTATAGGCGTGGGTAATTGAACCAGCGGTGCGCGGGGAAGGTCCGACAGTCGATACAGCCAATCGGCGAGTTCTGCAGATTCCGTCATGTCATCTTTCCTGATTGCGGGCCACTTCAGTTATTTAAGTGTCTTTGAAATCTGCATGCAGTTTCTCACTTCCACCCGTGCAAAAACTTTTAAGGATATCGGGGAAGATACTTGTTTAGGCCATTCCCATTGGTTATTTTGGGGCGATATTTCAGATAGCGGAGGGCCTATATCGTTCCGTTCAGGACGGGTGGCTCTCGTCTGGATGCCTTACTGTTTAATATACCACTGAAGCCCTTAAATACAATCATTGAGCAAGATACATCTGGAGTGTCAAATGGGATCGGTCCCCCGTAATCACTGGCTCATCGGTTCCAAGGGCGTATACCACGGTACGATCGGCGGATCGTGGACGCGCATAGGTGCCCAGGAGTTCGGTATTTCGAGCCTGATACGGGAACCAGACCGCCTGGTCGCCGGTGCGAGCTGGGGAAGCGGGCTCTGGGAATGGACGCACGAGTCGGACCAGGTGGGCCCGACCGACCCGACCGACCAGGCTGACCGCTGGAAGCAACTGAACGACGAGACGCTTACCGAGGTCATGGCCATCGCGTCCATTGAAGGCACGCCGGGCGTGATCGCCGGATCGCCATATGGTATCGCTACGGGACGATACGATGAGGTCGGCGCGGTACGGTGGACGCACCATTCGGACACGCTCCGCGTCAACGAAAGGTTTACCAACGCCATCCTGGTTCATCCCGTTGATTCATCCACCTGGCTTATCGGCACGGAGGCTGGGGTTCTGATCGCGCAGAACGCCGGTAAGGACTGGCAGCGGACCAGTTTGTCGGGCACGGCCGTTCGAGCACTGGCGTCCATCCACGGCAAATTATGGGCAGGTACCGATGATCGGGGCATCTGGCGCAGTGAAGACGGTATACACTGGGAATCCGCGGGGCATACGCCGGACGGGGGTGCCGTATTCGACCTGGCCGAGGCCGGCGATACCCTGCTCGCCGCCACGGAGCGCGGAGTCGCTGTCGGCGACGGATCGGGGCACTGGGTTCGCACGGGTCCCAGGCACCTGTGCGCGGCCGTAGCCTGCCATCCCGGTTCTACATCGGAATGGTTAGCCGGCGCTACGCCGGGAGGACTGTGGTACACGGAAGACGGCGGCGGAATCTGGCGTCAGATCGAAGGATTCGTAAACGTGCGAGCCATTCTCGCACCGGATATGGAATGAAAATGAATCAACAAACCTACAACGAACAGGTAAACGCCCGGGCCGAGCAGATGGCCGGTCACAAGACCGAATCGGGTACCGCGGGTTTCTGGGACGTGACCGCGTTGCTGGCGAAGGGCGCGGACGACGCCGAAATCGTCGAAATCGTCCGGAAATCCCTGTCCGACCAGACGGACGGATGGGGCGGACGTCCGGCCGGCGGACCGTTCCACGTGTTCCCCAGCGGCGCGCTTCTCGCCCGTTGGTTCGACCAGCTTCCGGACGAAGCCGTGGCGATCATCCAGGAATTCATGATGGAAGGCGTGCTCGAGCGCGGCAACACGGAAAACCACTGGCTGATGTTCTACGTGGGCAACCTGCTGACGGCGGAACGGTGGCCGGACGCAGAATGCATGTGGAACGGTCTTTCCGCTGAAGCCAATCGTCGCGAAGCCACGCGTTGGATCCTGGGCATGATCGAGCGCACGGCCGTCAACGGCCACCACGAATACGATTCTCCCCAATATCACGTCGAGCACGTGGTGCCGATGGTTGTACTCGCCGATAATACGAGTGATCCCCATTTACGCAGGCAAGTCGAACAGGTGCTGTCCCTTTACGTGGCGGACATGGCGCTCGAGTATTTCTACGGGGCCTGGGCCGGCGGTCATTGCCGGGAAGGATACCGGGAGAATACCTGGAAACGGTCGGGTGCGGTCGCCGGACTTCAGTACCTGTATTTCGGCGGCGAGGATTTCGATCCGTTTTATCATGGGCACGGATTCTGCACACCCGCGGCTACGGCGGCATTCCGGCCCCCGGCGCTGTTCGCGGAGATCGCGCTGGACCGGTCTACACCCCACGTGGTGAAGAAGACCAAGGCGCCCAGGACCATATACCGCCGGGTTGAACACGAAGCCCAGCCCGTGCGCAAGTACACCTACATGAGTCCCTCGTTCGCCCTGGGATCGACTCAGGTCGGCCTGCCAGGACCGGGATCCGGCCCCATCGACCTGATTTCGTGGGACCTGACGTGGAAGGGCGAAAACCAGCAGGCCACGATTTGCTGCAACCATCCCTACCGGAGCCCGGATCGTTTCAGCGCGTTCCTCGTCGGATATCCGCAGCAGATCGGCCGGCAGATCGGATCCGACAAGCCCTACCTGCAGTGGCCGGACCGCTTGTTCGGCGCATCTCCGTACGAACGGATGATGCAGCACGAAGGCGTCGTGATCGTGCTATACCAGATCCCGCCGGATGACGAGGCGCCCTTCATCAACCTGTTCCTGCCCCGCACCATGGCCTGGATGGAACGGGACGGCTGGATCATGGGCGACACCGGAACCGGTGCTTACGTCGCCCTGTACCCTATTGGACCTTACGATTGGACGGAGATCAGGGAAGCGGGTTCGGCCCGTTTCCTGGCGGCGGACCCCAACCAGGTCGACGGATGGCTCTTAAGGATCCCGGATGTCAACGGCGGCTTGATCCTCGAAACGCGAGAGGCCGATGGCGAGGAATCGTTCGAGTCTTTCTGTGCTCTACGCGCCGCCTCGCAGCCTGACCTGGCCGGTTGGCCGGGGCGAAATCGCGTTGCCGTGGATACGCTGGACGGGTGCCGGATGGAGATGTTCTTCGACGGTCCCCACCGGGTGAACGGCGAGGCGATTGACTACGATGCCTACCCGCTGTACGAGGCTCCGGGGGTGGACGCGCCCGCGGGCACGGGCAAAATGACCTTCCGCCGTGGAGACCAGAAAGTAGCGCTCGATTTCGAAGTCGATCTTTCCAAGCCACTGATTCCCATGCGGGTTATCGGATAGATCGAGGCAAGGCACCACAGCCGGACCGATATCCTCAGACTGCTTCGCCGTTCAATCCTCGTCCAGACCATCCCATTCCACCTCCGCGCCGAGTGCGCGCAGGTTCTCTACGAAATTCGGATGGGCCCGCCGGATGGACTCCGCGCCTTTGATGACGCTGGTGCCCGGTATGCTGGCGGCGGTCATGTACAGGGCCACGGCCGCCCGGATGATGTACGGCGATTCCACCGTGGCCGGCTGCAGGGGCCGGTTTCCGAAGACGATGATGCGGTGGGGGTCGTTGATGACGAGGTGGGCGCCGAACTTGACCAGTTCGGAGATCCAGAAGAAAGCGCCTTCATACACCTTGTTCCAGAACATGATGGACCCTTCGGCCCGGATGGCCAGGGGAATCATCAGTGGCATGAGATCGGCCGGCAGGTAGGGCCAGGGCGCAGCCTCGATCTTGGCCAGGAGATTGGAGGTAAAGGGGTTCTCTATCCGGTGGGCCTGGTTACCGCGAACGAGAGCCGTATCTCCTTCGTATTCGATGGTAACGCCCAGTTTCCTGAAGCAGCGGTTGATCAGGTCGAAATGATGGGGAATCGCCCGCTCGACCCGCACCTCGCCGCCCGTCATGGCGCCGACGGCCAGGAAGGTCGTGATCTCGTGATGATCGGGCGTGATTTCCACCGATCCGCCGCCGAGTCGGTCCACGCCCTGGATATGCAGGATGTTCGCCCCGACGCCCTCGATGCGCGCACCTAACGCGTTGAGAAAGTGGCAGAGGTCCTGCACGTTCGGTTCGCACGCGGCATTGACCAGGGTCGACTTTCCCTCGCCCAGGACCGCGCTCATGATGAAATTCTCAGTCCCGGTCACCGATACGTAATCCTGCCAGATCCGGTCGCCCCTGAAACGGCCGTTTAATTCGAATTCGATTGGGTTGTCAGAGACGATACGCGCACCGAGCGAACGAAGTACGTCCACGTGGGGATCGATCTCCCGCACGCCCAGGGCGCATCCTTTGGTGTTCGAAAAACGGATGGACCGCGTGCGATGCAACAGTCCGGGCAGGAGCAACAGGGCCGAACGCATACCTTCTGGAAGGGCCACCTCGCCGGTGTCGTCGTGAAAGTCGGCGTTGTTGATCCGAAGCAAGCCGGCGTCCCGGTCCCAGTCGATCCGGGAACCCAGGGCCCCGAGGAATCCAACGATCTTGCTTACGTCGGTGATGTCCGGCACGTTCCGGATCGTCACCGTCTCATCGGTCAACAGGGTGGCGCAGAGGATGGGCAGGACCGCGTTCTTGTTACCTGAAGGCACGACGGTACCTGAAAGGGGTTTTCCTCCCTCTACGAGCAGATTGGCCATGGGTTTCCCTGAAAGTGTGATGGACAACCAGTGTCAACGGTAAGGCTATACTGCTAACCAAGCTCAGAAGTAAATCGTTCCACAACGGGTCGGAATTCGACCAGGCCGATCTCCCTCAACTGCCCGGTGATCGGTTGGAATGCCTCGCGGCAAAACGCGACGGCCTCCTTGATCTCGGGGGCCGTCAGGTCGATGGCGACCGTGCAGTGCGGCATCCAGTTGCCGGGTAAGTAGTAGGCCGAGCCGAACGCATCGTATCGCGAAAACGCCTTGTGATATCGCTCGTGGACACCCAGAAGCTGCCGGGTCACCACGGGTGAAAGGAACACTACCCCCTCGCTGCCCGGAAAAGTCCCGACGCTGCTCATTCGCAACTCGAATGGCTCTACCGAAGTCGCGAATTCGCGCAGGCGATCCTCGAATCCTGTTGTATCGAGATCGGCGTTGTAAACCGCCAGCGAGACATGGGGACGGGCGCCGAGTTCCCACAGTGAAGGCTTCCCCAACGCCTTGCCTATACCGTCCCAGACGTTGCGAACGGACTGTTCGCTCTCCAGGTCGTAAAACAGTTCAATCGCGTAACCCATCAAATCAAGATATGCATTGGAAAGTGCAAGTCAACCACACCGGATGATATAGTTCCAGTGAATGAGAACGCCGTTACGAGTACTCAAAATGGTGAGCCTGCCGTTCCTTGACAGCGCAATACCGCCCCTCTATCTTGCAGAAACCAACCTGACAATATTCGGCACCTGAATCACAGTGGTCGTAGTCCACGGTTTCGGGAACCCAATTCCCGGTCCATCCGGAGTTCTACATAATGAAAATAACCGCCATCAAAACGTTCGCCGGCACATTCGGCAACCGGTCTCGCGGGCTGATCAAGGTGGAGACGGACGAAGGGCTGTATGGCTGGGGCGAGGCGTATTCGATCGGACCGGACAAATCCGTGGAACCGATCGCAGATTACATTTTCGAGATGATCAAGGGGGAGGACCCGCGCCGAATCGAATACATCATGCTCAAGCTGTTCCAGCAGTTCCGTTTTCCTCCCGGCGGGACGGGCCTGGCCGTCATGTCCGCCGTGGATCATGCGCTTTGGGATATCAGCGGCAAGGCGGCAGGCCTTCCGGTCTACATGCTCCTGGGCGGGACCGTCAGGGATCGGGTCAGGGTGTATCACGGTGTCGGCGGAAGCGCTGAGGACGTAGCGGAGCGGGCCCATGCCCTGCATGAAGAGTGGGGGTTCACGGCTTTCAAGACCAGTCCCTACCAGGTGGATATCGAGGCCGAACGCTGGGGAAGGGTCTGTTCCGCGGCCGCTCGGTTTTTCGAGGATCTTCGAAACTGCACGCCGGACGAATGGGAGTTTGCCTTCGATCCCCACGCACGGATTTTTGAACCGGTACGGGCGCTTCAACTGGCCAACGCACTGGCGCCGTACGATCCCTATTTCTACGAAGAGCCCCTACGGCCAGAACACCTGCCTGCGTGGTCCAAGCTACGATCTCAGTTGCAGGTCCCACTGGCCACCGGCGAATCGCTTTACACCCGGTTTGAGTTCCTCGAGCTCCTGGCGGTGCAGGGCGCCGACATCATTCAGCCCGACGTCTGCGTTTGCGGGGGACTGCTTGAGATGCGCAAGATCGCGGCAATCGCCGAGGCGCACTACGTCACCATCGCACCGCACAATCCAATGGGACCGCTTGCCACGGCCGTGAACGTGCACTTCGCCGCGGCCACCCCGAATTTCAAGATTCTCGAATACGTCTTGCCCGTGGGCACGGAATGGGAGCAGTGCATCATAGATCCCTATCTACCCAGAGACGGTTACCTGTCGTTACGCGATACGCCCGGGCTGGGGATTGACGTCGACGAGGAGGCCGTGAAGGACAACGAGGTCGTGCACTGGCAGCGCACGTGCTACGTACGGCCGGATGGATCTACGGGGTATATTTGATACGCTGGCCAACTGGTATGGTGTGTACTTTATTTATTGTACAATTGTACAATTAAAAACAGGTTCAATGGCGTTGGATCACACTTGAACAATTGTATAACATATTCTAAATAATCAACTAGCACTTGTTACCTGGGAGAAACGATATGAAGAAAGAAAGATCACCGGGAGGATTGATATCGATTGCTGGTCTTGCACTGACCATGCTAGGCCTGGGCGTGCTGCTCTCCTGCACCGGCGACGATTTACAGGTGGAATGGCGGTCCTATGCTGGCGACCAGGCAAGCACCAAGTACTCCCCGCTGGGCGAAATCGATCGGCACAACGTGGACAATCTGGAGGTTGCGTGGCGCTGGGACTCCGTGGATAACGCGATCCTGGAGGCAAATTCCACGCTGCGCGTTTTCGTCAACGAGGCGACACCGCTCATGGTCGACGGGGTACTGTACACGAGTACGGCACTCAGCCAGGTGGCGGCTATCGACGCGGCCAAGGGTGAAACGATATGGACGTACGATCCGAAGACCTGGGTGGACGGCACCCCGGCCAACGTGGGGTTCGTCCATCGTGGAGTGGCCTACTGGGAAGAGGGCGACGATCGGCGTATCCTGTACGCCACGGGTGATGCCTATCTCATCGCGCTGGACGCCGGGACGGGTGAACCGATTCCAGACTTTGGCGACAATGGCCGCGTGGACCTCACGAAAGGGCTGCGTCGTCCAATCGATCGCAGCCTCTATGCCGTCTCCAGCCCGCCGGTGATCAGCCGCGGCGTGGTCGTGGTCGGGGCAACGGTGCTGGACTCTTTCGCCGTGAATCGGATGCCGGACGCGGCCATGCCGCCGGGCGACGTGCGCGGGTTCGACGTGCGAACAGGGGAACAGAAGTGGGTATTCCATACCATACCCCAGGAGGGTGAGTTCGGCAACGAGACCTGGCTGGACGAGTCCTGGAAGACAACGGGCAGTACAAATGTATGGACCTGGATGAGCGCGGATGAAGCGCTGGGGTACGTCTATCTGCCGGTCAGCACGCCCACAAACGACTTCTATGGCGGCCACCGCCTGGGCGACAATCTCTTTGCCGAGAGCCTGGTCTGCCTGAACGCCGAGACCGGCGAACGGGTCTGGCACTTCCAGATGGTGCACCACGGCGTCTGGGACTACGACCTGCCCGCGGCGCCGAGCCTGGTGGACATTACGGTGGACGGCCGCGAGATCCAGGCGGTCGCCCAGGTATCGAAGCAGGGCTTCACTTATGTCTTCGACCGGGTAACGGGCGAACCGGTCTGGCCGATCGAGGAGCGCGAGACTCCGCCTTCCACGGTCCCCGGTGAATCCGCCTCGCCCACGCAGCCGTTCCCCACGAAACCGGCGCCCTTCGAGCGCCAGGGTCTGACGGAGGACGACCTCACAGATTTCACGCCCGAGCTTCGCCAGGCGGCCCTCGAAGCGATCGCGGAGTACGACTACGGCCCTCTGTTCACGCCGCCGACGCAAAAAGGTCTGATCGCCATGCCTGGACTGGTCGGGGGTGCGAGTTGGTCGGGCGCAGCCGTGAACCCGGAGACAGGCATGTTGTATGTGCCGTCGTACAGCCTGACGGCCATCATGACCGTGAATCAGTCGGAGGATGAAGAAGCGTCGTACGCGTATACAGGGCGGTTCGCTTACGGGCCGACCATCATGGACGGCCTGCCGGTGATCAAGCCGCCGTATGGGCGCATCACCGCCATCGACCTGAATACGGGAGAACACGCGTGGATGAGCACGGTGGGTAACGGACCACGAAACCATCCCGCCCTCGAAGGGCTGGACCTGCCAGCGTTGGGATGGGACCGACGAACTTTCCCGCTGTTGACGAAATCGCTGCTTTTCGCCGCCCAGATGGGGATCGTGCTGGACCGCAACGTGTCTGCTCGCGGCAACGCCATGACCTACGACTCCGAGAGCGACGAAGCTCTCCTGCGGGCCTTCGATCCGGGTACCGGCGAACTGGTCGCCGAGATCCCGCTTCCGGGCAACGCGACGGGCAATCCCATGACCTATGTGACGGGTGGGAAGCAATACATCGCCGTACCGATCGGCGGTGCGTCGGAGCGGGCGGAACTGGTGGTTTTGTCTATTCCTGAGAAGTAAATAACGAGGTGCGTCCCAGCGAGTGCCGGGGCCTGGCGGTAGGAAAGAATGGTGGCGGGTCTACCTATGTGCTACAGCCGGTTCAGAAGCCTGAGCATAATGGCTTTCTGGGCGTCCAGCCGGTTCTCTGCCTGGTCGTAGATAATTGATCGCTCGTGTTCGATCATTTCCTCTGCGATCTCGTATCCGGGATGGATGGGCATGTCGTGCATGATCTTCGCGTGGCTGCCGGTCAGCAGGGCGCGGTCGATCTGGTAGGGCATCATGATTTCGGTGCGTTTTTCCTTCTCGGCCGCGTAAGCGGGATCGTTGAACAGCTCCATGTCGAGCCAGGTGTCCGTGTATACGTAGTCGGCCTCTCCGACTGCCGTCTCCGCGTCCAGCGTCTCCGTGAGCAGTCCCCTGTCCAGGAGCTTAAGCCGGCTTTCCTCGTCGACACTGGTTGTCTCTCGAATCGGACAGACCAGCGTCAGGTGCACGCCCAGCGGCGCTGCGATGGATACCAGCGAGTTCACCACGTTGTTGTACACGCCGATGTAGGTAAGCCTCGCCCCTTGAACGCCTCCTGGCCGGTCTTCCGCGATCGTCAGCATGTCGGCCAGCGCCTGGCAGGGGTGGTAGAGGTTGCAGCACCCATTGATGACGGGCACCGTCGAGGCTTTTTCCATTTCCATCAGATCCTGGTTGTCCTTCAGTCTGGCCATGATAAGCGCCGCGTTGCGGCCCAGGTACCTGGTCTCGAAGCGGACCTTGCTCAGTGTGAAGTTGGTCGCCATCCAGTCCAGGTTGATGGCGTGACCGCTCATCTCGGTCATGCCCGCCTCGAAGGACACCCGGGTGCGCGTGGAAGTCTTCTGGAAGATCATGACCAGCGTATTGCCCTGCATGTGCCCCTGGTATTCCCAGCGGTAATGCTTGACGCGCCGCGCCAGGTCGAGGACTTCCACGATCTCGCTGTCGCCCCAGTACTTCCAGTCGATCAGGTGCTTGATGTCAGCGGCCATCCGGTCGTCCTTTCCGATACGTCTCGTCCACTACACAATCCATCGGTCTACTCAGGTGCACGAAAGCGCCATGCTGTTCCAACGCTTCGTGCCATCATTCTGTTCCAGCAACGCGTATCGTCAGCCTATAACTTTGGGCTCCGCGCAGCGCCAGCCTATTTTTCGGGTGCTGCGAAGGTGTCAGGCGGTATCTCCGGGTTGATTTCGATGGTCTGGGTCACGGCTTCGCCGCTTGGCTGCCCATTTTCTGTCCTCGTTTCCTTAAAGGGCAGCTTGATCCCATCTACATCTCGGTAATCGCTCATCATCGATTCCGTTTCCACGGGACCCTGCTGTGTCATGGACTGTCCGGCCTTCTTGACCGGCATCATGGTCTCCGCGTCCAGATAGAGCCGGAAGGGGCTGAAACCAGGCGGCGTGATGAGCAGCGCTTCCACGGCCTTGCCGTCGATCTCTTCCTGTCCGAGATGTTGAACCTGAAGCCCCTCTTCGCTCACCCGGCCGTAAAGGAAGACCAGGTTTCGCCAGATCTCCTCGCGCATTGAATCTCGCTGTTGCGGTGGAGCGGGCTGCGCATTACCCATGGGGCCGATCATCCAGGCCTGTTCACCGTTCAACAACATCTGGATGTCACCCATCGGTGTCTGCATGATGGATCTCGCCATGTCCGGGAAGGAAACCAGCGATTCAATGTCGATTGACATCTCGCCCATAGGTCTGATAATGGTAAGCGTACCCGTTTGCTTGATGGCCTGAACCGACGCGAAGGCTTCTCTGCCCCCCAGGGCTTCGACAGATCGATCCAGCAGTTCCCTGCCCATGGCCATGTCGTCCTCGGTGGCTTCCGGCGCGTCCATGGTAGGCACGGCGATGGTCACGTCGATCTCGTTCACTTCGCCCAGTACCGTCAGTGACTCGTCGAAGTCCTCGTCATTCCCGACTACGATGAGACGCACCTTGTCCGGTTGCAGGTACTTGCGGGCCACACGCTGGACGTCCTCGGTGGTGACTTTCTCAACCTCGGTCTTCGTTTTCTCCAGGAAATCCTGGGGATATCCATAGTACTCGTAGGTCATCTGCCGGTTGATGATCTCCCCGCGGGAATCGAAATTGAAGACGAAGGAATTCAGGAAACTGTCCTTGGCCAGTCCGAGCTCTTCCTCGGTGATTTCATCCGTTTTCATCCGTTCCACCTCGTGCAACAGGGAACGGGCCGCCTGGATCGTGGTTTCCGATTTGGTCATGCATCCCACGTAGAATATGCCGGGGTGCCTGTAGTTGGCGCTGTAGATGCCGAAGACCGCGTAGGCCAGTCCCTGCTCGGACCGCACGTTGCGGAATAGGCGGCCGGAAAACCCGCCGCTGAGAATGTCGTTCATGACCTGCAGGGCGAAGTAATCGGGATTGTTCATGAGTCCGCCCAGGTGCCCGAGAACGACGGTGCTCTGGTTGATGTCGTCCTTGCGAACGAAGTTAACGGAGCTGTCAAAGGTGTAGTCGACACCTGGCAGATCGGGCCGTTTGAAACCCACCTTCTCCCAACCCGCGAAGAACTCCGAAATCTTTTTCGCCATATCGTCCGTGTCGAAATCTCCCCACACGCCGAGCATGGTATTGTCCGGGTGGTACCAGGCCTGGTGAAAGGACAACAGATCGTCCCGGGTTATGGCGTCGATGGTGGCGTATTCGGAGTGACGCGCATACACGCTCTCCGCGCCGTAGATCAGCTTGCGGAACTCGCGAAAGCCCATGTCAGTCGGATCGTCGTTCCGGCGGGCGATGGTGGATCGTGAAGAGACCTTATTCAATTCGATCTTGTCATCCGGAAAGGATGGATTCATGAGGACATCGGCCAGAATGGGCAGCGCGGTATCGACATTGTCCTTCAGGACCGACATGGACGCGAAACCTGAAACCCGTCCCACGCCGGTTTCTACGGATGCGCCAATACCCTCGAGGGTTTCGTCGATTTCGTCGCCCGACATATTCGTGGATCCGCCCGTACGCATCACGGCGCCCATGATACCGGCCAGGCCGATCTTGTCAGCCGGTTCGTTGACCGCGCCTACGCCGATGCGCGCGCTCAGATTGATCATCGGCAGCCGGTGGTCTTCCACCATGAACAGGATGATCCCGTTGTCCAGTACGATCCGTGTGGGCGTCGGGGTCTTTATATCGTTGAGGGGCGGGAATTCCAGGTCTTTGTAGTCCTGCTGAGCCTGGACTGGTGCGATCGGTGTAAATAGACCGGTCAGCAACAGGCCGAGGAAAACGATCATCAGACGGGTACTGCGCATGGGTTCAACTCCTGTGTTCAAGACAGCGATAATTCGAGTCGGTCAGATTGTAAGTCAGGTCATTCATCCAGGTTTTCATCCAGTTTACTCATCCAGCGTCACGATTGAAGCCACCGTCCGGTTCCTGGGTACCAGGTACTGATTCGCCACGCGCTTTACGTCTTCGGCGGTCACTTCGTTGATTCTGTCAATGCTGTGAAACAGGTTCCGCCAGTCGCCCGTCAGTACGTGGAAATACGCCATTTGAAGGGCCAGTCCCATGTTGGAGTCGAGTCCGCGGATCAGGTTCACACGGGCCTTTACCTTCGCTCTGGACAGTTCCTCTTCTGTCACCTCTTCGTTCCGTATACGATCGATTTCCTCGTTGATGGCCGTTTCGCAGTCCTCCGCGGTGTGATCTTTGCTGGGAAAAGCGAAAAACACCATCATGTTGGGGTACTTGCTGCCTGGAAAGTCGGTAAAGGAAGAAGCATTGACCGCGATCTGCTGTTCCTTGACAAGTGTCTTGTACAACCTGCTGGTCCGGCCGCTTCCCAGGATGTCGGACATCACGTTGAACACCAGGTCGTCTTCGTGTTGCACGTCGACCTTGTGGTACCCCATCAGCAGCACGGGCTGAGATCTGTCCTCCATGACCACGCGGCGTTCGGCTA
The DNA here is from genome assembly GCA_965240335.1 of bacterium. Taxonomy (GTDB): domain Bacteria; phylum JAAXHH01; class JAAXHH01; order JAAXHH01; family JAAXHH01; genus JAAXHH01. The sequence goes on along the minus strand of CBDEKM010000013.1, from coordinate 14,437 downwards.
CCTGCGGGGGTTCTATGGTTTCTACAGGATCCGCTGAATTCCTGGAGGGGAGCCGATCGAAGTACTTGTGCGCCAGTTCCTTTACGTGCGTCGGGTCCGCGTCGCCCGATATCAGGATGGTCAGGTTTTCGGGTCCATAGTACCGGTTGAAGAAGTCCATCGCCTCCGCACGGGTCATGGACTCAAGATCCGACATGTGGCCCACGGTCGGTTCGCCGTAGGGATGGGCCTTGTAGGCTGTGGCCAACAACTCTTCCATCAGCCGACCGACCGGACTGCTATCGGTGCGCATCCGCCGTTCTTCCATGACCACGTCCCGCTCGATGAAGAACTCGCGAAGCACGGGGTTAAGGAAACGGTCCGATTCGAGAGAAAAGAACAACTCGATTTTGTTCGAAGGAAGACTGTAGAAATAACGCGTGGCGTCGACGCTTGTCGTCGCGTTCAAGCCACTGCCACCCGCCCGGTCGATGGCCTCGTCCATCTCGTTGGATACGGCCAGTTCCCGGGCCGCCTTCTTGGCGTCCTCGAATGCTTTTTCCAGGCTCGCGAGGCGTTCGGGATCGGCCTGGTGGCCCTTGTGACGTTCTCGGCGGAGTTCGGTGAAGATCTCGTCCACCTTCTCCATGGCCGCGTATTCTGCTTCCAACTCCCTCGCGCCTATCTTCGTCGTGCCCTTGAAGGCCATGTGTTCGAAGACGTGGGCCAGTCCGGTGATCCCCTTGACCTCGTCCACGGAACCGACATCCGCGTAGGTAAGGACCGAGACCACAGGGGCATCATGGTTCTCCACCACGATGAAGGTCAGTCCGTTGTCGAGGGTAAGTTCCGTGACGTTCTTCTCGAAGGCTTCGAGATCCTGGGACTGCGCCTGGCCGACAATCGCCAGCACCGCGATCACCAGGGGGATGATTCGTATCAAACCGTTCTTCATGTAACTACCTCCATGGAAAATCGAATAAGCGGGTCATCACGTAAACATTCAGAAGCGACTGATTCAGAAGTGCCTGAATTCTAAATTTTCGAAATGTAATCCGTCAGTATTTTCAAATACGTCTCAGTTGTGTACTGAAATCGTTCGCGCCTTGTCAAGTTCGTCCAGGTAGGCGCCCACGGCGTTTTTCAGTCCCATTTCCAGCGCATCAGCGATTAACGCGTGGCCGATGGATACCTCGAGTACGTTCGGCACGGTTCCACAGAACATCGCCAGGTTGTCCAGGTTGAGATCGTGCCCGGCGTTTACGCCCAGGCCTATATCGAGGGCGCGTTCGGCCGCCTCGGCGAAGGCCGACAGTACGGGCTGCATCTGTTCCTGTCCCCCCGCAAAAGCCACGGCATAGGGTTCGGTGTACAGTTCGATCCGGTCGGCGCCGATGTCTGGTACCCGCTCTATCTGCTCCAGGTCCGCATCCATGAACAGGCTGACCCGGCAACCCAGGTCCTTGAGCTCCCGGATGATCGGCACGAGTCTATCGGCGTTTGCTTTGACGTCCCAGCCCTGGTCCGAAGTGAAGGCGTCCGGGTCGTCGGGAACCAGCGTGGCCTGCGTCGGACGGACCCTGCGGACGATGTCCATTACCTGGTGAAAGGGATTGCCCTCGATATTGTATTCGATGTCCGGATAGTCTTTAAGCAATTCGGCCAGGTCGTCCACATCGCCCGGCGTGATATGCCGCTGGTCGGGCCGCGGATGCACCGTGATTCCGTAGGCTCCGGCTTCGATCGAAGTACGCGCCGCGCCGGTCACGCTGGGTATGCCGTGTAAGCGCGTGTTCCGAAGCAGGGCTACCTTGTTTACGTTGACGCTGAGTTTGGTCATGGGTTCCATCTCCGGTACGCTGCCGTCGATTGCCGCGGTTCTTTGGTTTTTCCCGGTCGCAGCCGGACCATCGAATGCCTGTCGACGTCAGTCCTTCAGAACTACTTGAATAGACTCTGTATTCCTTCTTTACACCGTATTCCTTCAATCCATCCGTCCGAAATTCGCCCTATACCTTCGATCCAATGGATGGTTTCACCTTGCGCCTTCGACTGGATTGGCACCTTTCGTCACCGACTGGATTGGCACGTCTCACTTTACGCGAGGACATCACCCGGGCATCCAGGGTGGCAGGGCTCCGTGAGCCGGAAGTCGAATGAACCGCGCGTTGTTGATGGCCGGGTGGCGCAGGATCTCGTCGATGGACTCCTGGGGCGGGACGTCGTCCAGGTTCAGGACGCCCACCGCCTTGCCGCCGGGTGTATTCCCCAGCCTTCCGACGGCCATCTGGGCGATATTGACCTGGTACCGCCCGAACGTATCGCCGATGGCGCCGACGATGCCAGGCACGTCGCTGTGATTGAAGATCAGGAGGTTGCCGTCCAGGTATGCCTCCATGCGATGATCGCCAAGGCGGATCAAACGGGGCATGTTGTTGCCGAAAACCGTTCCGTCCGCCCGGAAGGTCTCACCCGCGCAGTCGATTTCCACGCTGATGGCCGAGGTGAAAAATCCAGCCGCGCTACGGGTTTCTTCGGTCAGGTGGATTCCGCGTTCCCTGAGCAGCATTTCGCCGTTGATGATGTTGACCTCTTCATCCAGGGCGTGTTCGAGCAGTCCCGCGCAGAAAGCGGAGGTGAGCAGGCGCGTGTTCTCATCGACCACCTTGCCCCGGTAGGTTAGGCGGCACGCGCTTAGTCCGCCGCTGTGCCACTGGGAAAGCAGTATACCCAGGCGATAGGCCACGTCGAGGTATCCGCCCAGCGTTCGGAACGTATTCGAATCGATCGCGATGGCATTCACCGCGTGGCGGACTTCGCCCGTGACCAGGAAATTGATCAACAGGTCCACCGCTTCCACCGCGATGTCGACCTGCGCTTCTTCCGTGCTCGCACCGAGATGGGGCGTACACAGCACGCCGGGCATGTTAAACAGCGGGCTGTCGACACAGGGTTCTTCTTCGAACACATCCAGCGCCACGCCGGCCAGTTTTCCGCTTTCCAAGCCCTTGATCAACGCCGTTTCATCGTAGATACCGCCGCGGGCGCAGTTGATCAGCCTTGCGCCCGGCTTGAGCAGGTCGATTTCATCGTGGCTGACCAGGTGGCGCGTCTCCGGCGTAAGCGGCGTGTGCACCGTCAGGTAATCCACCTCGGGCAGCAATTCGCGCACATCGTTCAAGTACTCAACGCCCAGTTTGGCGGCCTGTTCGGGCGAAAAGAAGGGATCGAAGCCGATGACGCGCATTGCGAAGGCCTTTGCCCGCGCGGCGACCTCCCGGCCGATGCGTCCCATGCCGATGATGCCGAGGGTCTTTCCGGCCAGCTGGACCCCGGTGAACGCACTGCGCTCCCATCGCCCTTCGGTAAGACTCCGGTACGCCGGCGCAATGTTGCGCGACAGGGCCGCAATCAGCGTAAAGGTATGTTCCGCCGTGCTCAACGTATTCCCGGTCGGCGTGTTCATGACCACGATGCCCTGGCGGGTCGCGGCAGCGCGGTCGATGTTGTCCGTTCCCACGCCCGCGCGGACGATACCGCGGAGGCGACGGTTGCCCTTCAGGACGTCCGCCGTGATTTTCGCTTCGCTCCGGCAGATGGCGCCGTCGTATTCCAGGAGGACGTCGCGCAGCATATCGCCACTCAGGCCGATACGCACGTCATGCGTCACGTTATCGGAAGTCTTGAGTTGATCGAGCCCTTCACGGGCCAGTTTGTCGAGGACGATGATTCGATGCATGTCGATCTGTGTACTCCGTTCCCCGGGTCGAAACCTGTCGATATTTTATCGAATTTTCTGCCAAATAACCTTCCAATAAACCTGTCGTATCGCCGGTCTGATCGAGTCCTCTTCCGCCATAATTCAAAGCGTGTTCTTACAGGATCTAAAAAAACGTAAAATACCTTGCGCGTGCGGTTCTTATCAACCTATTTTTGCATGGTAAGTCTTGTAGCTTCATTCCCGCCATCAAGACCCATCGAAATCTCAAGAGGCAGTACCCCGCCCGTCCACACCAGGTGAACTGCGGTACCTGCCTGAAGGACGAACTCCGTGCCCTCTTTTGTACATCTGCACAACCATACCCATTACAGCCTCCTCGACGGCGCCAGCCGCATTGAAGATCTCGCAACAACCGCCAAAGCCTACGACATGCCCGCCATAGCCATGACCGACCATGGAAACATGTTCGGCGCCGTGGAATTCTACAAGACGGTCAAGGCTGCGGGACTCCAGCCGATCATCGGTTGCGAGTTGTACCTGGCACCGGGCAGCCGAAAAGAAAGGCGTCCGGTCCGGGGCGGAGAACGTGCCGATCAGACGACTCATTTCGTCGTACTCGCGCAGAACGCCGCGGGTTACCGGAACCTGATGAAGCTGACCTCGGCCGGTTACCTCGAGGGATTCTACTACAAACCGCGTGTGGACATGGAGCTGCTGGAAAAGCACAGCGAGGGGCTGATCGCCCTCTCCGCATGTGCAAAGGGACCTCTTGCCAACCTGGTGGTCGACGGTCAGATCGACCAGGCACGGACGAAGTGCGGCCAGTTGAAGGAGATCTTCGAAGACCGGTTCTACCTGGAGATACAGGATCACGGACTGGATTTCGACAAGCCGATCAACAACGCGATGATCGATTTCTCCCGGGAGTTCGACCTTCCCATCGTCGCGACCAACGACGCCCACTACCTGCACCGGGGCGACGCGCCGGCGCAGGACGTGCTGGTCTGCATTCAGACCGGGAAGGAGCTGAACGACCCCAAGCGCCTCCGGTTCGCCAACGATTCGCTCTACTTCAAGAACAGCGACGAAATGGATCAGCTCTTCGGCCACGTTTCAGGTGCCCTGCAAAACACGGTCTCGATCGCGGAGTTAGTCGATTTCGAGCTGGAAATGGGCAAGTTCAAGTTTCCCCATTTCCCTTTGCCCGAAGGTTATGACAGCCCGGACGCCTACCTGCGCAAGTTGTCCCATGACGGCATGAAGAAGCGATACGATATTGTCACGCCCGAGTTGACGGCCCGTCTCGAATATGAACTGGGTGTCATCAGCCAGATGGGTTACCCGAGTTACTTTCTCATCGTAGCCGATATCGCCCGTTTCGCCGCGGAACAGGCTATCCCGCTCATGACCAGGGGATCCGGCCTGGGATGCATGGTCGCCTACGTGCTGGGCATTACGAATATCGACCCCATCAGCTACGGGCTGCTTTTCGAGCGCTTCCTGAATCCGGAACGGGTCAGCATGCCGGATATCGACATAGATCTCGCGGACCGTGAACGCGATAAGGTCATCAATTACGTGGTGGAGAAATACGGCAAGAACAGCGTGGCCCAGATCATCACATTCGGCACCATGGGGGCGAAAGCGGCGATCCGCGACGTGGGCCGCGTCCTCGGCATGTCCTATGGCGACGTGGACCGCGTGGCCAAGCTGGTTCCTACCGAACTGAAGATTACCCTCGACCGGGCCATCGAACAGGTCCCGGAACTTCGGCAGATGGCCGATGGCGGCGGGACGGAAAGCCAGTTGATTCAGTACGCGAAGACCCTGGAAGGCCTTGCCCGCCACGCGTCCGTGCACGCGGCCGGGGTGGTGATCACACCGGGCGAATTGACCGATTACGTGCCACTGTACAAGCCCAGCAACAAGGATACGATTGTCACCCAGTATCCTGGCGAACTCATGGAAGACATTGGCCTGCCGAAGATGGACTTCCTGGGCCTGCAGAACCTGTCTGTCATCCAGGACGCGCTGTTGATGATCAAAGAGACAACGGGAGACGAGATCGAACTGGATGACATTCCCCTTGATGATCCGAAGACCCTGGATCTGTTCCGGCAAGGAGAGACCACCGGGATTTTCCAGTTTCATAGTGGCTGGCTGCACGAGTTCCTGCGGCGCCTGCGGCCGGACAGCGTCGGCGACCTGATCGCCATGAACGCACTCTGCCGGCCCGGCCCATTGAACGGCGGCGTGGTGGATGATTACATCGACCGGAAGCACGGGCGCAAGGAAGTCACCTATCACCACGCCGTCATGGAAACGGCCCTCAAGGAAACTTACGGACTCATCGTATACCAGGAACAGGCGATGCAGATCGCCCGTGACATGGCCGGCTACACCCTGGGCCGCGCGGATTTCCTCCGAAAGGCCATGGCCAAGAAGCTACCGGATGTCATGGCCGAGGAAAGGCGCAATTTCGTCGATGGCGCCGTTGAGAACGGCATCGAGCAGCGTATCGCCGAGGAAGTTTTCGGTCTGATCGAGTATTTCGGCGGATACGCGTTCAACAAGAGCCACTCCGCCGGGTACGCCGTCCTCGCCTTCCAGGAGGCCTATCTGAAAGTGCACTACCCGGTAGCGTTCATGGCCGCGCTGCTCTCGAATTCGATGTCCAATACCGAGGAAATCGTGGTGCTGATCAACGAATGCCGGAAGATGGGCATCGAAGTAGTGCCGCCCGATGTCAACAGAAGTGACAAGACCTTCACCATTGAGGACGGTTACATCCGTTTCGGCCTGTGCGCCATCAAAAACGTGGGACAGGGCGCCGTTGAATCCATCGTGAACGCACGCGAGGAACATGGGACCTGCGAAGACCTGTACGGACTTTGCGATAACATCGACCTGAGGCTGGTCAACAAGCGGGTACTCGAAAGCCTGATACAGGCCGGCGCATGCGATAGCCTCGAGGGACACCGGGCGCAACTCATGGATGTGCTCGACACGGTCATAGAAGGCGCGCAGACCCGTCAGAGCGACCGGGAGAAGGGACAGACTTCCCTCTTCGAAAGTGACGGGACGGAGGACGGTGCCGGTATGGAGATACACAAGCCCGTGATGCCGATCGTCGTCCGGTGGTCGGCAAGCCAGGAATTGGGCTTTGAAAAGGAATTGCTGGGGTTTTACGTGACGGGGCATCCACTCAAGGAGTACGAGGAAGACATTCGTGCCTTCACGACGGCCGAAATGCGGCGCCTGGACCAGTCGGAGAACGGCCAGGGCGACGTCGTGGTCGGCGGGATCGTGACTGAGATCAAGCCCATTGTGGATCGCAACGGCAAAACCATGGCCTTCGTTACGTTAGAGGATTTTTCCGGATCGGGCGAAGTGCTCGTCTTTTCTGATCCGTTTGCCATGCATCGTGAGCTAGTGACGATCGACTCGCTGATCCTGGTGCACGGACACCTGTCTAAAAAGGAAGAAGACAACAAGGTCATCGCTTCCGAGATCATCTCGCTGAACGATGCAAGGGACAAGCTGGCGCGGTCCGTCGTGGTTTCGCTGGGTACGGAGCAGGTCACGGATGACAACATCGCATCGCTCAAAGACGTTCTGGAGACCTACCCGGGGAATTGCGAGGTGGTGATCGAAGTGTCGACGCCCGACCATGGTGAGATCGGCGTCAAGACAGGGAGCCCATTCCGGGTCCGACCTTCGGACGAATTGATAAAGATGATACGGAATTCTATCGGCACGAAACGCGTTCGACTGGCCGGCGTGCCACCGCAAAACAGCGAAAGCGGTTGGAAGCCCGTGGAGAAGAATGGCCGGAGACGGAATGGCGGCGGCCGCTGGAATGGCAGTGGGAAATAGACAGTGGTGGATCGAAAGAAAAGATCGATACCAGAAGATCGCATTCATTGATAAACCGGGATTTTGGTTTATACTGTGTCAAAGACAAACGTTTGTAACTTGACGCAGGTAGATACAAGTTTTGGATTCGTCGATTAAATTTCGTTCCGGTAGGGAGATACTATGACATTCAGAAAGCATGTAGTGAGCTATATCGCGCTACTGACTGCCGGCGGATTGCTTATCGCCGGGTGCGGTGGTAAGAGTTCCCCGACCAAACCGGTTACGCCACCTTCACCGCCCCCTCCACCCGCACCGGTGTTGGCCAGCATAATGGTCACTCCAACTTTGGCCTCTATGGTAGTGGGAGGAACGCAGCGGTTTACCGCATCAGCCCGGGGCTCGGACGGTTCGAATTTTAGCGGTGTGAGCATTTCCTGGTCCAGCAGCAATACCGCCGTGGTGACCATCAACACGTCCGGAGTGGCCACGGCCGTGAGCGCTGGTACGTCCATGATCAGGGCGATGGGGAACGGGATTTCGAGCAACCAGGTTACGGTCACTGTTACCGCACCTCCGCCATCTCCGCCTGTTGTGGCGACCGTGATGGTAAATCCATCCGAGGCGACGGTCGAGGAAGGCCAGACGCAGCAGTTTGAGGCGATGGCCGCCACGGAGGATGGGATGGTCATACCCGGCGTGGAGTTTACTTGGTCGAGTTCTGAAGACGGCGTAGCGACGGTCAGTACCACGGGTTTGGCTATGGGTGTGAGCACCGGGGAAGTCCAGATCACTGCGACGGTTGACGGTGAATCAGGTATGGCGACGTTGACCGTAACCGAGCGTCCACCACCCCGACCGCCCGTCGTGGCAAGCGTCTCAGTATCTCCACCGATGGCGTCTATCGAGGAAGGCGGGATGCAGCAGTTCGCGGCGATGGCCATGACGGAGGAAGGGGTGGTCATCCCCGGCGCGATGTTCACCTGGATGAGTTCTGATGATGGCATTGCGACGATTGATACTGAAGGGCTGGCCACGGGCGTGAGCGCGGGAGAGGTTACCGTTACGGCAATGACGGACGACATATCAGGCACAGCGACCTTGACGGTCATGAAACCTCCGCCTGAGGTCGCCACGGTTACAGTAACACCATCCATGGCTGAGATCGAGGAAGGCCGGACGCAGCAGTTCATCGCGGTAGCAGAAGAAGCAGACGGGATGCAGATTGCGGATGCGATGATTGTATGGTCGAGTTCCGACGAGAATGTGGCTACCGTAAATACTACAGGACTTGCTACAGGTGTTGGCCCAGGAGAAGCCACCATCACGGCAACATCAGATTGCGTCTCCGGCGATGCCGCGCTGACCGTCACCGAGCCTCCACCACCCCCTCCGCCTGTCGTGGCAAGCGTCTCAGTATCTCCACCGATGGCGTCAATCGAGGAAGGCGGGATGCAGCAGTTCGAGGCCATGGCCATGACGGAGGAAGGGGTGGTCATCCCCGGCGCGATGTTCACTTGGATGAGTTCTGATGATGGCATAGCGACGATTGATACTGAAGGCCTGGCCATGGGCGTGAGCGCGGGAGAAGTTACCGTTACGGCAATGACGGACGGCATATCAGGTACAGCGACCTTGACGGTCATGGAACCTCCGCCCGAGGTTGCCACGGTTACAGTAACCCCATCCATGGCTGAGATCGAGGAAGGCCAGACACAGCAGTTCATCGCCGTAGCAGCAGAAGCAGACGGGATGCTGATTGCGAATGTGACGATTTCATGGTCGAGTTCCGACGAGAATGTGGCTACCGTAAATACTACAGGGCTTGCTACAGGTGTTGGCCCAGGAGAAGCCACCATTACGGCAACATCAGATGGCGTGTCCGGCGATGCCGCGTTGACCGTCACCGAACCTCCACCGCCTCCTCCGCCGGTCGTGGCGAGCGTCTCAGTATCTCCACCTATGGCGGAGATCGAGGAAGGCGGGATGCAGCAGTTCGAGGCAATGGCTATGACGGAGGAAGGGATGGTCATCCCCAATGTGGTGTTCACCTGGATGAGTTCGGATGATGGCATAGCGACGATTGATACTGAAGGCCTGGCCATGGGCGTGAGCGCGGGAGAAGTTACGGTTACGGCAATGACGGACGACATATCAGGCACAGCGACCTTGACCGTTCTGGAACCTCCGCCGGTGGTCGCCACGGTTACATTAACCCCATCCATGGCTGAAATCGAGGAAGGCCGGACGCAGCAGTTCATCGCGGTAGCAGCAGAAGCAGACGGGATGCTGATTGCGGATGCGACGTTTATATGGTCGAGTTCCCATGAGAATGTGGCTACCGTGAGTTCTACTGGGCTTGCTACAGGTGTTGGCCCTGGAGAAGCCACTATCACGGCAACATCAGATGGCGTGTCCGGCGACGCCGCGCTGACCGTCACCGAGGCACCTCCGGTGCTGGCCAAAATCGAAGTAAGTCCATCGATGGCGGAGATCGAGGAAGGTCAGATGCTGGAATTCACTGCGAAGGCGCTCACATCCGATAACGAGGAAATACCCGATGTGAGTTTTAACTGGTCGAGCAGCAATACAAACGTGGCGACGGTGGGTGCCGATGGATTGGCCACGGCGGTCAATGCAGGTACTGCCTCAATCAGGGCAATGGCTGAAGGAATTACCGGATCGGGATCGCTCACGGTGACCGCGCCGCCGCCGGCCAGTCGAAGCGGTATGTTTCCCGGCGCTACAGCCTATAGAGCGATGGGAACGGCAACACTCGAGGAAACAGGATCGGGGGGCCTTGTTCTGCGGTTTGGCAGTGACTTCTCTATTGTGGGAGCCGGTTATGATGTGATTCTGTACACTGAAGGCAGAATCAAACTGCGTGGGAACGATGCCGCTCCTGCCGGATCCTACGTAAACCTTGGAGATATGAAAAGCCGTACGGGCGCCCAGGAATACCCAGTGCCATCAGGTGTAGCACTCGATTCCTACGATTTCGTGATCATTTTTTGCCATGCTTTCAACATTACAGTCGGTGCCGCCGAGCTGCAGCAGTAATGGAGGGGTGTTTCTTTGATACTGAATATCCGTAATTCGTACGTAAACATCGTATTGATCCTCATCGCTGGTATCAGTGCCGCACTAATCCTTGCCGTCGGATGCGGCAAGGACTCTCCAACGAAGCCGGTTGTCGTGACGCCGTCGGTCGTCAGTGTTACCGTCAGTCCCACCTCGGCATCCCTGGAGGTTGGCGGCACACAGCGTTTTTCCGCGTCCGCACGAAGCTCCGACGGGTCGGCAGTAAGCGGCGTTACTTTTGCGTGGTCGAGTAGTAATACAAACGTGGTGACGATCAACCCGGGCGGCGTGGCCACGGCGGTGAGCCCCGGTACGGCAACGATCAGGGCCACCGGAAACGGTGTATCGAGCCCAACGGTGACGATTACAGTCACGCAGCCCCCAGTGGCAACAATTACGGTCAGTCCTTCATCGGCCCAGCAGATGAACGTTGGTGATACGAAAACGTTCACCGCGACGGCACTCACCGCGGGCGGTTCTGTCCGGGATGACGTGAGTTTCACCTGGACGAGCAGTAACAGCGCCGTGGTGAGCATCAATGCGTCATCCGGCTTGGCTACGGCCGCTGGCGCTGGAATCGCCACGATCTCGGCCGCAACGGGCGGAGTAACCAGTTCGCCAGTAACAATCACCGTGAGTGAACCGACTCCGCCTCCACCGATGGTATCGAGCGTAATGGTGAGTCCACCCATGGCGTCGATCGAGACCGGCGAGACAAAGCAGTTCGAAGCGGTGGCCCTAACCTCTGATGGGATGTCTGTCCCCGGTGTAACCATTGCCTGGACGAGCAGCGATACGATGCCGTCGCGACAGTCGATGTTTCAGGCCTGGCAACGGGAGTGGGTACCGGATCAACCGTAATCACGGCGACGGTTGGAGACTTCTCGGGAACCGCGATGCTGATGGTGTCCGTCCCCCCGCCCGTGGTATCGAGCATCACGGTTAGTCCTCCCATGGTGTCGATCGAGACAGGTGAGACGCAGCAGTTCGAAGCGGTCGCCCTGACCGCTGACGGGATGACCATCCCCGGTGTGACCTTTAACTGGACGAGCAGTGACATGATGGTCGCGACAGTCGATGACATGGGTCTGGCAACGGGAGTGGGTGCCGGATCAGCCGCAATCACGGCGACAGTCGACGACGTATCGGGTACGGCGATGTTGATGGTGTCCGTTCCCCCGCCCGTGGTGTCCAGCGTAATGGTGAGTCCACCCATGGCGTCGATCGAGACCGGCGAGACGCAGCAGTTCGAAGCGGTGGCCCTAACCTCTGATGGGACCGCTGTCCCCGGTGTAACCATTGCCTGGACGAGCAGCGATACGACGGTCGCGACGGTCGATGATTCAGGCCTGGCAACGGGAGTAGGTGCCGGATCAGCCGCAATCACGGCGACGGTTGGAGATGTCTCGGGCACGGCGATGCTGATGGTGTCCGTTCCCCCGCCCGTGGTATCGAGCATCACGGTGAGTCCACCCATGGCGTCGATCGAGACCGGCGAGACGCAGCAGTTCGAGGCGGTCGCCCTGACCTCCGACGGGATGGCCATCCCTGGTGTGACCTTTAACTGGACGAGCAGTGAAATGATGGTCGCGACAGTCGATGACATGGGTCTGGCAACGGGGGTGGGTGTCGGTGAAGTGGAGATCACGGCGACAGTCGACGACGTGTCAGGCACGGCGGTGCTCATGGTGACCGAACCTCCACCCGTGGTATCCAGCATAGCATTAATACCAACCTCGATGACTTTACAGGTAGGAGGCATGTTTCAGTTCGAGGCGACCGTATTGACTTCCGACGGAATGACCATTCCAGATGTCATTGTCACCTGGTTGAGCGACGATCCTGAAGTAGCAACCGTTGACCGCACCGGGCTGGTCATGGCGAATTCCGCGGGTACTGCCATGATAACCGCTTCTGCGGACGGTGTGACAAGTATGCCAGCGACCGTCATCGTCCAGGATCTGCCACCGGTGATCGCCAGCGTTTCGGTGGATCTGTCGTCCGTGATGATCGAGGTAGGCGCAACCCATCAACTGACGGCAGTCGCCCGTACTTCTGAAGGAATGATAGTAGGCGGTGTGGATTTCGATTGGTCGAGTGATAAAATAGAAGTAGCGACAGTTGATCAGACCGGACTCGTAACCGCGGTCAGTGAGGGTTCGGCAAATATCACGGTCATGGTGGATGGAGTTTCCAGCGAACCGGTTATGGTCATTGTTTCAGTCCCACCCCCAGTTGTCAGTACCGTAATGGTGGTGGGTCCGGAGATGGCCTCCTTAGAAACCGGAATGACGCTACAACTCTCTGCCGTTGCCCTCACGTCGGATGACATGATGATACCGGACGCGGTATTTGCCTGGATGAGCAGCGAGGAATCCGTCGCCACGGTCAGCCAGACCGGCCTGGCGACCGCGGTCGGAGCCGGATCGACTACAATCTCGGCGACGGCGGACGACGTTACAGGCATGGTGACGCTTACGGTTAGGGAGCCACCGAAGGTAGTTGACAGGATCGAAGTGAGTCCATCCTCGGCGACAATTGATGAAGGAGATACACAGCAGTTTACGGCAGTTGCATATACGGCTGACAACGAGGAGATAGAATCTGCCAGTTTCACGTGGGACAGCAGCAGTGCGTCCGTCGCGACAGTCGACTCAACCGGCCTGGCGACGGGAGTGCGAGCAGGTTCTTCGCCAACCCAGGTCACGATTACCGCGCATGCCGATGACAAGGAGGATACGGCGACTTTAACCGTAGAACCAGTGATCTCCAGCGTGACGGTACGACCCTTCTCGGCGACCATCAATGAAGGGTCGACGCGAAGGTTTCGTGCAACGGCCTACACGTCCTACAACGTGGCGATCCAGAATGTGTCATTCAGCTGGTCGACCAGCAACCCGTCCGTGGCAACAGTCAGTTCAACGGGCCTGGCGCGTGGTGTGAATGCGGGTACGGCAACGATCAGGGCCAGGGCGGGAGGTAGAACAGGATCGGCGACGCTTACGGTAACCGAGCCACCGCCCAAGGTAGTAGACAGCATAGAGGTGAGTCCGTCTTCGATCTCGATCGATGAAGGTGGCACGCAGCGATTTACGGCGACGGCCAAGGCATCTGACGGCGAAGTCATAACCGGTGTCAATTTCTCGTGGGACAGCAGCAGCGAATCCGTGGCGACGATCAATTCATCCGGTGTGGCGACGGGTGTTCGGGCGGGTGCGACGCCCACCCAGGTTACGATAACTGCCTCCGCCATGGATAAATCCGGTATGGCGACACTGACGGTAAGACCGGTTATCGATCGTGTAGCGGTTAGTCCTGCGAGTGAGACGATAGATGAAGGGTCGACGCATCAATTCAGTGCGATGGCCCTTAACCTCGTACGGCGTGGAAATCGAGAACGTAAGTTTTTCCTGGGAAAGTAACAACCCATCGGTTGCGACGATCAATTCGTCCGGCCGGGCAACCGGAGTGAGGGCGGGTTCGAGCCCGACTAGCGTCACGATCACGGCAAGAGCGGGCGAAAAATCCGACACAGCAACGCTGACGGTGAGACCGGTTATCGATCGTGTGGCGGTGACTCCGTCGAGTGCGACAATCAATGAAGGAGGCGCTACGCGCCAGTTCAACGCTACGGCCTATACGTCATACAATGTGGCTATCTCGGGTGTGAGCTTTACATGGGAAAGCGGTAATACCTCTGCGGCAACGATAAACTCGTCTTCCGGATTGGCGACAAGTGTAAGAGGGGGTTCAACGCCTACCAACGTGACGATCACGGCGAGCGCAGGCGGCAAGTCGGGT
>CBDEKM010000012.1:0-80081 GCA_965240335.1 bacterium | reverse complement strand
TTTTTTTCTCGAAAAGTGTTGACTTCTGCTCGTGGGGTGGTTTTAATTACAGAGCAGCAGAGGTTTAGGAGGGTGGTAATCCGAAGTCAGGTCGGATATAGGATTGAGAATCCCGAATTGGGTTGCAAAACCCAGGGTGCGAATCCCCCACCCTCCATGTTTAATATATAACACTATATGGAGGAATTTACAATGTCTAATGGACAGACAACAAAAAAAAGTACTAAGTTTCCATACGTAAGTCTCGAAAAGGCAATATCTTATGTACAGACTATTAAGACAAATGAGAAGGGAAATTACGTTCCGTCGCCTATCGCCATGAAGCATTGCGGGTATGGTCCTAAGAGTAGTGGCGGCCATCGGTCAGTTGCCGCTCTCGTTCAATATGGATTGCTGGATGCAAGGGGCAAGATGAACAACAAGACATTCCGCCCATCACAGAGCGCAATCGTTATCCTGGAAAGTCCAAATCCTACTGAAAGTGCGGATGCACTCAAAACGGCTGCGCTTAAGCCAGGCATTATTTAGGCAAATTTGGGAAAAATACGAGAGAGAACTTGCCATCTTCTGACAGTCTGAAATGGGAACTCACCGGTAGAGGTATTCCATCTGAAGGTTTTCTGTCAGAGACTGCTGTGGATCGTTTCATTGAAGTCTTTATTGATACCTTGGACTTTGCTGGTCTACTAGATGGTAGTAAATCCGACGATCAGGTCGATATTAAACCACAGAATGATATCGTTCAGAAAGCAGAATCCACCAACGCCAATCTACTAATACTACTACTGGGACATTTGATTTACCGCTTCCATTAGGATCCGGTCGTGAAGGCATCATACATCTGCCGAAGTCGCTGACTAGTGCTGAATGGGACAAGTTGATGTTGGTTCTGGATTCAGTAAAGAACCTCAGGGGGTTTTTGTTGATAGACGATGCCTCCTACAAAATCAAACGATGAATCAAATTTGTAAACTGCAGTTACTTAATTATTTTATGGACCACACCACGCAAAATGCACTTCATTCGCGTGGATCTCACACCTGGAGCATCCCTCGCGGATGTGAAGAAATCGTACCGTGAACTGGCGCTGATCTGGCATCCGGACAAGGTGCCCTCCCAGGTGCAAGAACGAGCGACGGTCAAGTTTACAGAAATCAACGAAGCCTATCAGTGGCTCGTTCGGAATCCGCAACGGCTGGACAGTTCTACTGCCTCCGATTCATCTTCCGCCCGGCGGTCGCCTCCACGATATCGTTCGGCGTCGGGATCGTCACAGACCCGGACGGATGGAACCCGAACCGGCCAGGGACGGACCGGCGCTTCCAGCCAGTCGGGATCCCGCGGCCTCCGACGATCCGGCCGTACAAAGGATCAAGCGGGCCGCACGCGGTCTAGGGACGGACGCCGGCGCAGGGCTGTACATCCATCCTGACATCGACGCCGACCGGGCCGCGAACTTCATCGTATCGCTTCAGAACAATGCCATTTTCACCGGTGTCGCGTCGACGATAAACGACCTGCTTGTGTTCTACGATATCGACGGTTCCGGCGAGGAAGGTATGGCCATCACCCGGTCAAACTACCTGGTCAACAATAAACGTCTCTGCGAAATACGACATCGGTGACCTGGAGGGAGTCAGGCTGAAAGAGGGGTTTTTCTTCTGGTGCGAGATACTGGTGCGCGAAAGGGGAAAGCGCAGGTTCGAACTTGCAGGGTACGCGGAAAAATCACCGGGGCCGGGCACTGGCGAGCATTCTACGGAATATGGTGGCGGAGGATCGTGCTTAATGAGATTGCTATTACTAGCTTCGGGCTTGGAACCACCTAATCCACAAGGTGTAGTGCACCCCCAAAATGGGACAACCAGTTAAGCTACAGTTTTAACACGTGTCATCATCTGCTCGAACTCGGCCGGTGGTTTGTAGTCCAGAGCCGAGTGCAAGCGCTTACGATTGTAGATCTTGTCGATGAAGTAACCGATACGGGATCGTGCTTCTTCAAGGGATTCGTACTCGTAGAGGTAGACCTCCTCGTATTTGAGCGTCCTGATGAAGCGTTCTGCTTTGTGCGTTGTCAGTAAGGGTTGCCTCGCCGGCTCATGCTGATTTCTATGCCGGCCTTCTTGAGGGTATCGACATAGGCTTTCGAAGCATACTGCACGCCCGGTCCGAGTGATGCACCAGACCCTTAGGCGCCGGTCTGGCGGCAAGGGCGCTGTCCAGGGCATTGAGGGTCAGGCTGGCCTCGAGGGTTCGATCCAAAGCCCAGCCGATGCACCGTCTGCTCCACGCGTCAAGTATCACAGCCAGATAGACCCATTCGCGGACCAATCGGATGTAGGTGATGTCGGATACCCACAGCTGGTTGACGCCGGTCACGTTCAGTTCCGGGACCAGGTTGGCGTAGACGGCACGGTCGTGGTTCGTGTCGGTAGTCGATACAAAGGCTTTGCGCCGCAGGGCAAGCAGGTTGTCCTCGCGCATGAGGCGCAGGACCCGTTTATGGTTCACCCGGTATCCCAGACGCTGAAGCGCACAGGTCATGGGGACGGTAACCGTAGGAGGGCCAGGAAAGGGAGAGCTTATGGATCCTGTCCCGCAGTTCAAGGTCCGGATCCGTACGGCCACGACGACCGCGGTAGTAGCTGGAGCGACCGATGGAGAGCGCATTGCAGCACTTTTTGACCACGGTGCGGCCTTTGGCTGTCTTTGTCTGAGCGACCAGGCAGATCATGAGCCGCCTCCATTGCTTCGGGCTGAGCGAGGGATCTCCTCGAGCCGAACTCAACACTTTTTTTAACAGGTCGTTCTCCATGGTCAACTGACCGACTTTACGCTCCAGAGCCGCGATCCGGGCTTCATCGCTGACCGCCTTGCCGTTGCCGGGAAAGGCGCGATCACCCTGACGGCGAAGCTGTTGGCGCCAGCGGTGGATCAACGTGGGATGGACTTGGTGTTCCCGGGCCAACTGACAAATGGATTTGCCCGAATCGGCTTCCTGAAGGACCTGCAGTTTGAACTCGCGGGTGAATTGACGACGTTTCAGAGTCATGGGGTGCCTCCTCGATCAGAAGGAAGCTTAACTCTGTGTCCCGGTCAAGGGTGCAGTACAAAACGCTCTTCATCGACGCTCGCAAGCTGGGGCACATGCTCGACCGCACTCGCCGCGATCTTTCCCAGGAGGACATAGTCCACGTCGCCGACACCTATCACGCTTGGCGTGGAAGCGAGGAGGCTATCGAGTACAAGGATGTCCCCGGTTTCTGCAAGAGCGCAAAGCTGGACGAGATTTGCAAACACGGCCACGTCCTTACTCCCGGCCGGTACGTCGGCGCGGCGCCGCAGGAAGACGACGGCGAACCCTTCGAGGAGAAAATGACCCGTCTTTCAGTCCAGTGGCGCGAGCAGCAGGCCGAAGCACGGCGGCTTGACGCAGAGATCGAGGCGAATCTTGCGCGACTGGGATTTTGCGCCAATCGGGAGGACACCCAGTGATCACCGCGGTCGAGGAGCAAGCAGACGAGTTGAAACGTCTCAGTCTCATCTACGACGTTCGGTGGATTGCCCTGTTCTGATCGGAATCATTAGGACCGTAAGATCATGTTGAGTGTGATTTGGACTATCATGTCGAGTTCCATCCAGCCGGCGGCCCTCAACGCCTATACGGAAGCTTTCTTTGGGCTGCTGGAAGCTTTCGTTAGACTCTTCGGGTGGCATGTGGAACTGATTTTAGAGTCGGCCATCAGGAATCTGTACATCCGTCGGCGGAGTATACGAGGACCTCTATCTATGAAGCTTGAGGCTCGGGAATACCTGTATGACATTCAGCGCGACACCGGTCTGCTGAGAGAGTCCACAGACGGCAAGACGTTTGTGGACTACGAGATCGACACCATGCTGAAATCGGCTGTTGAATACCAATTCGAGGTTTTCGGCGAGGCAATGCCCCAACTGGCCTGTACCGACGAGCCTATAGCTGAACGAATCAGCAAGTACCAACGCATCATCGCTTTCCGTAACGTACTGGATTTAGGATACGCCTGTGTGGATGATCGGCCGGTCTTTAACGCGCTCATTACCAACATCCCAACACTTGTATGAGAGGTTGATGACCTTTTGGGAAGGAAGGCCTATGGATTGCCCGATGGATATCCGACCCGAACACCTCGAAATTGTACAGCGTATCCTGCGAGAGCGTCTACCTGCGGGCGTCAATGTCTGGGTGTTCGGCAGCCGGGTAAGCTGGACCACGAAGGACTCTTCAGACCTAGATTTGGCCTTGGAGGGCGAGAGCAAGCTCAGTCTCAGAGTGTTGGGAGCGCTCAAGGACGCCTTCGAGGTCTCGGCTATCCCCTACATGATTGATATTGTTGACCTCCACCGGATCGGCGACTCCTTCAGGCGAATAGTGGAATCGCAGAAGGTGCCTCTGCCTTCACACGGAACTGAGCATGCTGCGTCTAACGGTTGGCGTGTGGTGACACTGGGTGATGTTGCCGAAGTCATCATGGGTCAGTCGCCACCTGGTTCGACGTACAAACGAAGTCGGTGAAGGGCTACCATTCTTTCAGGGTGTGAAAGACTTTAATTACCGCCACCCGACTACAAGGGTATTTTGCACCTTACCGACCCGCATTGCGCAGGTAGGCGATATTCTGTTCAGCGTGCGCGCCCCAATCGGCCGAGTGAACGTGGCGAACAAAGAATGTGCTACCGGTCGCGGCCTTTCCATTGTTAGGCCTCGCGTACAATCGGATGCACGGTACATTGAGTACCTCCTTCGGGAGCGCGAGTCGCGGTGGGATGCCCTTGAAACGAGCGGATCTGTGTTCGGAAATGCTACGAAGCGAGATTTGGAATCACTGCCATTGCTATGGCCAAGCGATGCCTCGGAACGTTCCGCCATCGCCCATGTCCTTGGCATGCTGGACGACAAGATAGAACTGAATCAGCGCATGAACGAGACACTGGAGGCAATGGCACGGGCTCTGTTCAAGTCCTGGTTCGTGGACTTCGACCCGGTACAGGCTAAGATGAAGGGCTGTTGGTGTCGCGACGAATTCCTCTCTGGACTCCCTGCCGACCTCTACGACCTCTTCCCGAACCAACTTGTGGACTCGGAGATTGGGGAAATCCCAAAGGGGTGGGGGATTAAGCCGTTGGACACGACCGCGTCGTTCTTGAACGGTCTCGCGTTACAGAAATATCCACCTAGAGATGGATCCACGTTGCCGGTAATCAAGATCACTCAGCTTCGTGCCGGCCACACGGCGGGAGCCGATCTTGCCAGTGCAGACTTGCCTCCTCAGTACATAGTCCACGATGGAGACGTACTCTTTTCCTGGTCGGCAGCTTGCTGCTCGATATATGGACAGGCGGCGATGGGGCATTGAATCAACATCTCTTCAAGGTCTCATCCGAGGAGTACCCCCAATGGTTCTACTACCGTTGGATCGAAAGACATCTGCCGGAGTTTAGGAAAATTGCAGCGGACAAAGCAACAACGATGGGTCACATCCAACGACGGCATCTTAAGGAAGCCGTCATAGTCGTACCTGATACCGCAGTGCTGGAGGTGATGAACCGGTCCATACAGCCACTGATGGACCGCATACTCGCCCTAAAGCTTGAGTCCCGATCCTTGGCTGCCGAAAGGGATACGTTGCTGCCAAAGCTGGTGTCGGGGGACGTACGGGTGGGGGAAGTCATTTCAACGAGGGCGAACAATGGAATCTAGTACGCTCACCAGTTTGGCGATTCTGAAAGTCAACATAAACCAAGGGAATGACTTTCTTGATTACCTCCGTCCTTTCGTCCTCAAGGTTCTTGCTGACCGCGATATCGATCCAATCACTGATGATTCCGTAAATCGTTCTCTTGCTGAGAAATTCGGTCTAGAGATCCCTCAGCGCACGATAGAAATCGTTTTAAAACGTATCTCTAGACGTTTTGCTGTAAAGAAAGAATACGGAGTTTACCTGATAACCGGAGATTTGCCGGACCCCAATATTGCCTACAAGCAAGCTGAAGCTGAGCGTCATATCAAAGCGGTGTTGAATGGGTTACATGAGTTCTCACAAGGAAGCATTAACCCAATCGATAGCGACCAAAGGGCCGTTACGGCTATCTGCGCTTTCCTCTCTAACTTCGATGTTATTTGCCTGCGTGCCTATCTGCGAGGAACGGCACTTCCTCAAATGGACCAAGCTCTCCAGACAGATATCGCGTTAGTCGGTCAATACGTCCAAGAAATCCATCGCTCGGCTCCAGAAAGATTTGAAAGCTTTCTTGTTTTGGTACAAGGACATATGCTGGCTAATGCGTTGCTATGTCCCGACCTTGAGCACATTTCATCTACCTATCGGAACGTCACCTTCTATTTTGACTCCCCGTTGCTCCTACACATATTAGGTCTCGAGGGCAAGGCCAAGGAGTCCGCATCGCACGAATTGATTGTCTTGCTGAAGAGGCTAGAAGGAAGTGTTGCGGCCTTCGCGCACTCGTGCCAAGAAACACAAAGTGTAGTGCGAGCAGTCGTCACGAACTGGAATACACCCAGAGCGCGTGGTCTTATAGTGAATGAAGCAAGGAAGCAAGGAGTCACGAAGTCTGACCTACTGCTATTAGCGGAAACTATAGAAGAACGACTCAATGAGGCCGGCATTGTGGTAGAAAACACTCCGAGATACGTAGAGGCCTTTCAGATCGACGAGACATTGTTCGAACAGGCTCTCGATGATGAATTCTCGTATCGGAACCCACGAGCTCGAGACTACGACATTAATTCAGTTCGTAGCATCTATGCTCTCAGAAAGAGCAAACCGGCACCATCTATAGAAAAGGCGCGGGCGGTCTTTGTTACGAGCAACAGAGCTTTTGCAAAAGCAGCTTGGGAATATGGACAAAAGCGTGAGTCGTCTTACGATGTATCTAGTGTGATTTCTTCTTTCAGCCTGGCGAACATTGCATGGTTGAAAGCTCCTATGGGCGCACCATCTATACCTCAAACACAAATGCTTGCCATTGCCTATGCTGCACTACTGATGTTACCCCGTTTTCGTGGACAGTTTACGGTTTAGGATTCAGGCTGTTTTCTTGAACTTCCTTTCGAAGTTTATGGGTGATAGATATCCGAGGGAAGAGTGTCTTCTCTGGGTGTTGTAGAAGCCCTCGATGTATTCGAACAGGGCGAGTCTGGCCTCGGCCTTTGTGGCAAAACGCCTGCGATCAAGCAGTTCGCATTCCAGACTGGCGAAGAAGCTCTCGCACAGGGCGTTGTCGTAACAGTCGCCGACCGAACCCATAGACGGTCTTACGCCAGCCTGTCTGCATCGTTTGCCGAAGGCCACGGAGGTGTATTGGGACCCCTGGTCGCTGTGGTGGATCACCTCATCAGGTCTGCGCTGGCAAAGGGCCATGTCGAGGGCGTCTTTGACCAACTCGCTTCGCAGATGGTTGGCCATGGACCAGCCGACCACGCGGCGACTGAAGGCGTCTATCACCACAGAGAGATAGAGGAAGCCCGCATGGGTCGGCACGTAGGTGATATCGGCTACCCACAACCTGTCCCTGGACGGAGCGGTGAAGTCCCGGTTGACCAGATCCGGTGCCTTCCTGCCCTCTTCGGATCGCCTTGTAGTGCGCACGGCTCTGCGGCGTGATACCCCGCTGATAGCGGCCATGCGCATCAGGCGGGCGACGCGTTTGAGTCCTACGCGTATGCCCAACTCGCAAAGTTCCGCATGGATGCGCGGCGCGCCGTAGGTACCGTGGGAGCATTGATGGATCGAGTTCATACGATTCAGCAGCATGGCATCGTCTCTGGCCCTTTTAGAGGCGGGCCGCATCAGCCAGCCATAGTAGCCGCTGGGGGAGACTTCCAGCAGGCCGCAGAGCCGGCGAACGGGATAGGAGGCCTGGTGCGCCTTTATGAACGAGAAGACTCGGGCAGCGTCTCGGTCTCCCGGGCGAACCAGGCCGCGGCTTTTGCCAGGATCTCCCGTTCCATCTTGAGCTGCTTGTTCTCACGGCGCAGACGACGCAGTTCGGTCCGTTCTTCGGTGGTCAGGCCGTCTTCCCGCCTGCCCTTGTCCAGGTCATCCTGTTTGACCCAGTTGCGGATGGCTTGTGCGGTGGGTTCGAACTCCTTGGACAGGGCTTCGGGACTGCGGCCGGAACGAACGAGGTCGACCATCTGCTGGCGAAAGGCCGCTGGATATCGAGCATGGGATCTGGGCATGTGACGCTCCTTTCAACACAAGAGATAACATGTCCGCTAAACCGGGTCAACTCCAAATCACTAGCAATCTCTATTGGAGGTGCCGCAGAAGGGCTAGTGCCGTGGCTTGGGTCTCAGCCATGATCATCACCGTCGCTCTTGTGATTGGAATGTTTTTCGTCCCGTTGATTGAATATGGATGGGATTCATGGCCATTTAGGATATGTGCGATAGTATTGGGTCTATTCACCTTAGGCAGTCTGCTATTTGGATCCAGTGTAAAGCAAATGCACCATTGGATACAACGTCACTTTTTAACTTGGTTTCTTAAGCGTGAGGCCGCCTCTACAGGATTGGACCCAAACGACTGGTAAGGCTTCGAGAAATGACTACACTCACTGAAGGCACAGTCGAAGCCGCATCCCTCGACTGGCTCGCCGATCTGGGTTGGGGAGTGGCGCATGGCCCTGACATCGCCCCCAATACGCCCAACGCGGAGCGCACCGATTACTGCCAGGTGGTACTCGAGCATCGGCTGCTGGACGCCCTCGCTCAACTGAACTCAGGTCTGCCCACATCGGCCTTGGACGACGCCTACCATAAGCTGACTCATCCCCAGGGCTCTACCCTTGAAGCACGCAATCGCACCTTTCACCAGATGCTCGTCAACGGTGTGGAGATCGAGTATCAGAACGCTGACGGTCGGGTGCGCGGAGACCAGGTTCGAGTCATCGACTTCGATAACCCCGCTAACAACGATTGGCTGGCCGTCAATCAGTTCACAGTCACCGAGGACCAGAACAAACGCCGTCCCGACGTCGTGCTGTTCATTAACGGCCTTCCTTTGGGCGTCATCGAGTTGAAGAACCCTGTCGACGAAGACGCCACCATCTGGACGGCGTGGCAGCAGCTTCAAACCTACAAGTCCGAGTTACCCACCCTTTTCTCCATGAACGAAGCGCTGGTGGTCTCCGACGGGACCGAGGCCCGCATTGGCACTTTGACTGCGGGACAGGAGTGGTTCAAGCCCTGGCGTACCGTCACCGGGGAAACGCTGGCCGACCCGCACATGATCGAACTTCAGGTCATGTTGGAAGGCGTATTCACGCCGGCCCGGTTTCTGGTGTTCCTTCGCGATTTCATCGTATTTGAGGACGACGGCAACGGTGCCGTGATCAAAAAGATGGCGGGCTACCACCAGTTTCATGCCGTACGTGTAGCTGTGGATGAGACGCTGCGGGCGGCGAAGCCACAACGAGCGAAGACAGGGATCGCCGAGGAGAACGGACGGTATGAAGCGGGACGCAAGCCGGGCGGAGACCCTGGTGATCGCCGCATAGGGGTGGTCTGGCACACCCAGGGTTCGGGCAAGAGCCTAACGATGGCCTTCTACGCCGGGGCCGTCATCCGGGAACCGGCGATGGAGAACCCGACCGTCGTCGTCCTCACCGACCGCAACGACCTAGACGACCAGCTTTTCGGCACCTTCGCCCGCTGCCAGGACCTGCTGCGCCAGCCGCCGACACAGGCGGAGAGCCGCGCCGACCTGCGCAGCAAGCTATCGGTGAACGCTGGGGGCGTGGTTTTCACTACCATCCAGAAGTTCTTCCAGGAGGAGAAAGGCGATACCCACCCCACGCTATCGGACAGACGCAATATTGTCGTCATCGCCGACGAGGCCCACCGCAGTCAGTACGACTTTATCGACGGGTTCGCCCGGCACATGCGGGACGCGCTGCCCAACGCTTCTTTCGTCGGTTTTACGGGGACGCCCATCGAGCTTCAGGACGCCAATACGCGAGCCGTGTTCGGCGAATACATCAGCATCTATGACATCCAACGCTCGGTCGAGGATGGAGCCACCGTGCCTATCTACTACGAGAGTCGCCTTGCCAGGCTGGCCCTGGACGAAGACGAAAAGCCGAAGATCGACCCGGAGTTTGATGAGGCCACCGAGGGCGAGGAGGTGGAGCGAAGGGAGAAGCTCAAAACTAAGTGGGCGCAGCTTGAGGCGGTGGTCGGGACGGAAAAGCGCGTGCAGCAGATTGCCGCGGATATCGTCGCCCACTTCGACCAGCGGCTGGAAGCCCTGGAAGGCAAGGCGATGGTAGTCTGCATGAGCCGTCGCATTTGCATTGAGCTCTACCGGGAGTTGGTACACCTGCGCCGCGACTGGCACAACGATGATGACGGCACGGGCGCCATTAAGGTGGTGATGACCGGCTCGGCCTCCGACCCACTGAATTGGCAACCGCACATCAGGAACAAGGCAAAGCGGGAGAAGCTTGCCCAACGGTTCCGAGATCCCGATGACTCATTGAAGGTCGTGCTGGTGCGAGACATGTGGCTGACGGGCTTCGACGCGCCAAGCCTCCACACCATGTACGTGGACAAGCCAATGCGCGGGCACGGTCTCATGCAGGCCATCGCACGTGTCAATCGGGTGTTTAAGGACAAGCCCGGCGGGCTGGTCGTGGACTACCTGGGGCTGGCGCAGGACCTGAAACAGGCGCTGACTACATACACGGAGAGCGGAGGAACTGGGAGTACGGCGCTAGACCAGGACGTAGCGGTAGCCGTGATGTTGGAGAAGCATGATGTGTGCTGCGCCATGTTCCACGGCTTCGACTGGTCAAAGTGGACTACAGGCACCCCGCAGGAACGCTTGATCCTGTTGCCTGCTGCTCAGGATCATGTGCTGGCCAAGGAGGATGGCAAGGAACGCTGTCTAAACGCCGTGAGAGAGCTGTCGCAGGCCTTCGCATTGGCCGTGCCGCACCCGGAGACCGTACGTATCCGTGATGATGTCGGATTCTTCCAGGTGGTGCGGGCCGCGCTATCGAAACAGACGGCTACAGAGGCGCGTGCACAGGAGGAGTTGGACCTGGCCGTCCGTCAGATCATCTCCCGTGCCGTCGCGTCCGAAGGCGTGCTGGACATATTCGCCGCCGCGGGTCTGGACAAGCCGGACATCTCCGTGCTCTCCGACGAGTTCCTGGCCGAAGTGCGCGGTATGCCGCATCGGAACCTTGCAGTGGAGTTGTTGCAGAAACTGCTGAAGGGGGAGGTGTCCACGAGGCGGCGGAAAAACGTGGTGCGGGCCCGGTCCTTCGCTGAGATGCTAGAGCAAACCCTGCGGCGCTACCAGAACCGGGCGATAGAGGCGGCACAGGTAATAGAGGAACTGATCGAGCTTGCGAAGGAAATGCGGGAGGCCAGCGCACGCGGCGAGCAGCTCGGACTGTCCGAGGACGAACTGGCCTTCTACGACGCGCTGGAGACCAACGACAGCGCGGTAAAGTTGCTCGGAGACGAGACGCTCCGAGATATCGCCCGCCAACTTGTCGAGACCGTCCAGAACAACGTCACGATCGACTGGACCTTGCGGGAAAACGTCCGTGCAAACCTTCGTCGGTTGGTCCGCCGCATCCTTCGCAAGCACGGCTACCCGCCCGACAAGCAGGAGAAGGCAACGCAGACCGTGCTTGAGCAGGCGGAGGTCCTGTCGGAAGGGTGGGCGAGCGCCTAGTAAGTTGGGCGCAACTCGCATCTCAGCCAGTTTTAAAGACTAACCTCCCTCTATGGCCGCGGGCACTACACATTGGAGTATGATGTACGCTGTTATCGACTACAAAAAAGTGTTGTATATTTGGTCGATTACTTGTCTCATTCGCAATAAGTAGTTATGGCCATTCCGTTGACACGCCTATCAACTATATGTATTTCTTCCTTGTCACAAGAAGCATCATCCCGACGTAAGTCATCAGATAACCTAAAAAACAAGCAAGGATTACCTCATGAAATACCTAGTACCTACTTGATTAAGTTAGAGTATTTATCTTCAAGTGTTCTCTGCCTGATTCGGGTCGCTTGCCATTGGAAGGGATGCGCATTCTCGTTGTAGGTTTCTATGAAGCGGTCCATAGCGTCTCTCAAGGCCCGTACCGATTTGAAGGTCCCGCCTCTCAGGGCCCCTTTCCAAAGGATGCTGAACCAGATTTCGATCTGGTTCATCCAGGAGGCGTGCGTAGGGGTATAATGCAAATGGACGTTGGGGTGTCGAGGCAGCCATCGGTCGACCTTGGGCTTGTGGGTGTTGAGGTTGTCCAGGATGACGTGTATCTCCTGATCGGGATACTCTGCTATGAGCCCGTTCATGAAGTTCAGGAATTGCCGTCTCCTGCGTCGTTTGTAGTGTCCGGTCCTGACCAGGCCCGTGGCGACGTCCAGCGCGGCGAACAACGTGGTGGTTCCGTTGCGCTTGTATTCATGGTTGAAGCCGGTAAGCGCCTTGCCGTTGGGCAGCTTGATCCAGCCCTGGGCCCTTTCCAGGGCCTGTATCGCGGGCTTCTCGTCCACGCACAGCACCAGGGCGTTTCTGGGAGGCTCCAGATACAAGCCCACGATGTCGGCGGCTTTGACGGCAAAGGCCGGGTCCGTGCTCACGCACCAGCTGTGACGTCTGCTCAGGCTGATGCCCTGCTTGCGCAGAACCTGCCAGACGTAGTCGACGCCGATGTTCAGCTTCTGCGCGATAAGCGGGCCGGACCAGGTCGCATAGCCCGCGGGAGGGGCTTCGTCGAGGCAGGAGAGTATGCCTCGAACGGTCGCCCCGCTGTAGCGGGCCGGCTTGCCGGAACGGGGCCGGTCCGCAAGACCGGAAAGACCCGCCTGGTGAAAGCGCCGGCGCCATTTGCTCACCGTGGCTTCGCGGGTGTTCAGCGTGCGGGCGATGTCCCGGCTGACCTGCCCGCGCCAGGCGGCCAATATGATACGGGCGCGGAACGCCATGCGGTGTTCCGTCGTGCCGGAACGGGTCCAGCCAAGCAGCGTCTGGTAATCTTCGTCGCTCAACTCGACCAGGGGCGCCATGCGGCTCATGGGAGTCTCCTTGGCCTGGGATGAGTAAGGATGGGATCCGATGAGCACCAATATAATATATTACCCTTTATTTGTCAAGTAGGTACTAGTTGGTGCTTTGGGTGCTTCGACACTGATTTTTCTGCTGGTCAGTCTAGGTGTATTCGATCCGATTTCAAACAGTGAGCCAGTGCCAGAAAAAGCCGTCAGTAGTGATATGGAAATGCAGGTAACCGCTGAACTTATCAGGCGCGAAATAATGGATCATATGGTAGATCCATGTTACCGAGAGTGTATCGAGGCGACCGGTTTGAATAAAAAGATCTCTATGGAAGACGCTATGGCACTGCTCAAGATGCTAGCCGTAGAAAGCACTGAGACCTATATCGAGTCGACAACGAAACTTGTCGCGCATATGGACTCGTTTGAAAGTCGCATGGCCATTTATGAACTCGGAAGAAGTACCTGTGTAGACGGGATAATGAAAGAACTAAGGAGCCAGGGAGTGTTGAAATAGGATCAAGGGCGATCATGGTATGGAATCACTGATGATGCAGTTGCAAGTCGCTTGACATCGGCGATGTAATACAATATCACGTAGAAAATGGAAAGCCCAGACCACAACGGGTTGTGCGGTCTGGGCATGAAGTCGGTACGACATTATGGTTAAAAAGAGCGGCAACTCTGATCAACCTGGTTTTGGTAGATCTCCAGTGGTTAGGGGGTTGCTACCGTTCAACTACAATAAGCATACCTTTGTACTGCACCCTTGACCGGGACACAGAGTTAAGCTTCCTTCTGATCGAGGAGGCACCCCATGACTCTGAAACGTCGTCAATTCACCCGCGAGTTCAAACTGCAGGTCCTTCAGGAAGCCGATTCGGGCAAATCCATTGGTCAGTTGGCCCGGGAACACCAAGTCCATCCCACGTTGATCCACCGCTGGCGCCAACAGCTTCGCCGTCAGGGTGATCGCGCCTTTCCCGGCAACGGCAAGGCGGTCAGCGATGAAGCCCGGATCGCGGCTCTGGAGCGTAAAGTCGGTCAGTTGACCATGGAGAACGACCTGTTAAAAAAAGTGTTGAGTCGGCTCGAGGAGATCCCTCGCTCAGCCCGAAGCAATGGAGGCGGCTCATGATCTGCCTGGTCGCTCAGACAAAGACAGCCAAAGGCCGCACCGTGGTCAAAAAGTGCTGCAATGCGCTCTCCATCGGTCGCTCCAGCTACTACCGCGGTCGTCGTGGCCGTACGGATCCGGACCTTGAACTGCGGGACAGGATCCATAAGCTCTCCCTTTCCTGGCCCTCCTACGGTTACCGTCCCATGACCTGTGCGCTTCAGCGTCTGGGATACCGGGTGAACCATAAACGGGTCCTGCGCCTCATGCGCGAGGACAACCTGCTTGCCCTGCGGCGCAAAGCCTTTGTATCGACTACCGACTCGAACCACGACCGTGCCGTCTACGCCAACCTGGTCCCGGAACTGAACGTGACCGGCGTCAACCAGCTGTGGGTATCCGACATCACCTACATCCGATTGGTCCGCGAATGGGTCTATCTGGCTGTGATACTTGACGCGTGGAGCAGACGGTGCATCGGCTGGGCTTTGGATCGAACCCTCGAGGCCAGCCTGACCCTCAATGCCCTGGACAGCGCCCTTGCCGCCAGACCGGCGCCTAAGGGTCTGGTGCATCACTCGGACCGGGGCGTGCAGTATGCTTCGAAAGCCTATGTCGATACCCTCAAGAAGGCCGGCATAGAAATCAGCATGAGCCGGCGAGGCAACCCTTACGACAACGCCAAAGCAGAACGCTTCATCAGGACGCTCAAATACGAGGAGGTCTACCTCTACGAGTACGAATCCCTTGAAGAAGCACGATCCCGTATCGGTTACTTCATCGACAAGATCTACAATCGTAAGCGCTTGCACTCGGCTCTGGACTACAAACCACCGGCCGAGTTCGAGCAGATGATGACACGTGTTAAAACTGTAGCTTAACTGGTTGTCCCATTTTGGGGTGCACTACAGTTTCGTCCTGGCGGCTCCGGAGCTCTCTGTTTGGACGGCCACGGGACAGGAACCAGAGGCAGGCGGGTATCTGGGTGGAGCGGAAGAGTTGGCCCGGCAGGGCGATGATGCAGTCCACCAAGCCAGCTTCGATGATGTTCTTGCGGATTTCACCCTCACCAGACTGGCTTGACGACATGGAGCCGTTGGCCAGTACGAAACCCGCTGTGCCTCGTGGCGCCAGGTGATACAAGAAGTGCTGCACCCAGGCGAAGTTGGCGTTACCCACAGGAGGAACGCCGTACTCCCACCGACTGTCGTCACGCAGCCGGTCTCTGCCCCAGTCGGAAACGTTAAAAGGCGGATTAGCGAGGATGTAGTCGGCCCGCAGGTCCGGGTGGCGGTCGTTGTGGAAGCTGTCGCCGTGCTCGATCAGGCCCGCGATACCCCGGATCGCAAGGTTCATCCTGGCCATGCGCCAGGTCGTATAGTTGGACTCCTGGCCGTAGATGGAGATGTCGCCCCTGGTTCTTCCAACGTTTCCGTTGCCGCTGGCATGGGCGCGTATGAACTCCATCGACTGAACGAACATACCGGAGGAGCCGCAGCAGGGGTCGTACACACGGCCCTGGTAAGGTTCCAGCATCTCTACCAGCAGGCGCACGACCGAGCGCGGAGTGTAGAATTCGCCGCCCTTGCGGCCCTCGGCCAGGGCGAACTGTTCCAGGAAGTACTCGTAGACGCTTCCCAGTACGTCTGTGGCACGAGCTTCTGCGCCCCCTACCTTGATGTTGCTCACCATATCGACCACCTGCCCCAACCTGGTCTTGTCCAGGGCGGGCCGGGCGTATTCCTTCGGCAGCACGTCCTTTAGCGCCGGGTTGTCCCGCTCGATGGTAACCATGGCGTCGTCGATCAATCGCCCGATGGTGGGCTGGCGAGCCTGGTTCTTGAGATTCTGCCATCTAGCCTCAGGAGGCACCCAGAAGATGCTCTCTGCAATGTATTCGTCGCGGTCCTCGGCGGCGGCCTTACCCCACTTGGCGATCACCTCCGCGTACCGCTCCTCGAAGGCATCTGAGATGTACTTGAGGAATATCAGACCAAGGATGACGTGCTTGTACTCGGCGGCGTCCATACTACCCCGTAGGGCGTCGGCCATGCGCCAGTATTCAGCCTCGTGGTTCGCTTGAGCACCGCTGTCAGACTTGGCGTCCGCATTGGATTTCGTTCGTCTCTGTCGTTCCTGTGTCATTGAACTTCACTCCTGCGCTTACTCGCTGAGCGCCAACTGTCTACCTCGCGCTTAGGATGCTTACAGTACAGTCCGTAGTCGCGTTGCACACAGCATTTTGAAACACCACTAAAAGCGACCGTATTCTCAGTGCATTCGCCACGCTCACACCGGCCAGGCTTCCTTTCTGTAACCCATGTCCCAGAACATCCACTCGTACCGGCTGGTCGTGACGTAGTGTTGCAGCATGGCCTCCCGGTCCTGATCGGGAAGCCCGCACGCGACCCGGTTCGTGATTTCGAGCACGGCCACGACGCACTCGGCGAACAGGTCCCCGGCGTAGGTGTCGATCCATTGCTGGTACATGGGATCCGGAGATCCCTTCTCCGCCAGCGCCTTGCCCACTTCCCAGTAGATCCAGTAACACGGAAGCACGACGGCCACGACTTCGTGAAAGGGACGGCCATAGGCCACCGATAGTAGGTAGCTCGTATAGGCCTGGCACGCGGGCGCCTTGGGCGTCGCCCACACCTGTTTCGCCGAAAGGCCGAAGACGTCGAAGAAGTTCTCCTGCATGGCCCGTTCTTCCACCAGGCATCCCTTTGCGTGCTCGTTGAAGAGGATGATGTCATCCACGTCCGGCGCCTTGGCGGCCGCCAGGCTCAACGCCCGGGCGTAGTCCTTGAGATACAGCGCGTCCTGTACCGTGTAGAACTCGAAGGCTGAGCGGTCGAGATCACCGGACGTGAGTCCCTGGATGAAAGGATGGGCGAGAATCGCGTCGTAAATCGACGCCGTCTCCGACCACATGAGATCGGTGATGGAGTCGTTAGGCGCAGTCGGGGTCATCGTGCCACCCCCGCACGGTCGGCGGCAACACGGTCCACGGCGCGGACGTGTCCCGCATAGTCCTCCTGCAGGAAGTAGGCACTATCCAGATTGTCCGTTTCCGTGGTCACCTCGGCGGTTACCCAGTGCGTGGCGTAGCCGCGCCGCCAGCGGTCAGATGTGTTTCGTCGCGAGGAGTGAAGGGTTTCCGAGTGGTGCAGGACCACCCCGCCCTTGCGCACGGGCGCCACATTCTCCTTTTCCCAATCGATCAGGTCGTCGGGCGGCGCCAGGTTGTAGGGCTGTCCGGGGACTTCGACGTGGTTTATGATCCCTTTTAAGTGAGAACCGGAGATGTACCGGAGGCAACCGTTCTCCTCGTCCACATCGTCGAGGGCGATCCAGGCCGTGATCACGTGGCCGCCCGGTGTGCACCGGAAGTAGAAGTTGTCCTGGTGGTAGGGTTTCTCCGAACCGAACCGCGGGGGTTTCATGAAGAGCTGGTCGCCCTTGAGCAGGGGCTCTTCACCGGTAATCTGTCGAAGAATGTCGCGCAGCCGGTTATCCAGGGCAAAGTCGCGGAATAGCGGATGGCGCAGGTACGGATTGTCGATCTTGCGGGGTGCGGTTTCGCCAGCTTCGGAACGGTCCATCAGGTAACCTTTCATGGATTCGTTTTCGGTGATGGAATCGGCCGTCTCCAGTGCCAGCCGGGCCACCTCGTCGGCTTCTTCGGAGGTGAAGACGCCCTCGACCACCAGCCATCCCTGCTCATGAAAAGTTCGGACCTGGTCTTCGCTGATCATCCTGTCACTCGCTCCGCAACGTGTCCAGCCGCTCCTGCAGCGCGGCCATGCCGTAACCCATAGGTGTGCCGACGTTGATGTACCGGTAGCCCCAGTCGATCTTTTCCTGGATGTCCTGCACGTCGGACAGCGTCGTGCCCGCCATGATTCCCGATCCTTCCAGGCGCTTGGGCACTTCGCGCATGATCGACTGTACCTCCTCCGATTCCGTTTCCGTAATAACGCCCAGGGTGGCGGACAGGTCCGTCGGGCCGACGAAGAGCACGTCGATGCCCTCGACCTGTATGATCTCGTCGAGGTTCTCGTAGGCTTCGAGACTTTCGATCTGCAGCACGAGGACGGTCTCCGCGTTGGCGGTCCTGATCACGTGGTTGAAATCCAGTCCCGCCATCATGGCCCAGTAGGGCGATATGCCGCGCTGGCCCTCGGGAGCGTACCGGGCGTACCGCACGGCACGGCCCGCTTCCTCGGCCGTGTTGACCTGAGGAATCATGACCGCCACGGAGCCGATGTCGTAAGCCTTCTTGATGAGGGCGGGGTCGTTCCAGGCGATGCGGATCATGGGCGCGATATCGTTCTGGCGGGCGATCACCGGCACCATGTCCAGATCCTCGATCCATATGGAGGAATGCTCCGCGTCGATCCAGAGAAAGTCGATGTCGGATTTGCAGACCATGGAGGCTACGAACGAAGTGGGCGCCGGCAACACCGTGCCCAACAGCAGATCGCCGTCACGAATTCGCTGCTTGAGCGGGTTCGGGTAATTCATCGGACTAAGAGCACCTTTCTGAATCGCGACTCAACGCGTTCGTGCTGCCGATGGACAAGATCGCCACCGATGGACAAGAGTGCTTCCAATGGACGAAAGCGCTTGCTACAGCGCGCTTCTTTCCCGCTTGAAGGCGGAAATGAAGGCCTCGTTCTCCTGGGGCAATCCAACGGAAATCCGCATGAAACCCTCCATGTCGAATGCCTGGCGGACGTAGACTTTCTTTTCCCAGAGGCGTTCGATCAGCGTATCCGCGTTGGAACCGATTTCCACGGTAACGAAGATCGTCTGCGTGCGTAGCGGACTGTAGCCCATGCCTTCCAGTTCTTTGTATAGGAATTCCTTGCCGGCCCGGGTGAGTGCTACCGAACGCCGCACGTGTTCCTGGTCCTCCAGGGCCGCGAGAGCCGCGACGGTCGAAAGGGTATTCTTGTTGAGCATGCCGATGCTGAACCGCTGCATGCGCTCCAGCAACGACGGGTGCGCGACGCCGTAACCGACACGCATACCACCCAGTCCGTACGCCTTCGAGAAGGTCCTGGAGACCAGCAGGTTCTCGACATCCTTCGTCAACGACACCATGGACGAGTAATTCGGATCGTCTACGAACTGGATATAGGCCTCGTCGACGCAGACGATGACGTCTTTCGGCATCGACCGGATCGTCCGTTCCAGCTCGGCGGGATCGAGGATCTGCCCGGTGGGATTGTTGGGATTGCAGATGCTTACGATACGCGTCTGGTCGTCGACCGCCGCCACCATGGCCGCCAGATCCATCTGCCAGTCTCCGGTCAGCGGCACTTTCTTGACCGGTTGCTCCAGTTCCTCCGTCAATCTCGGTATGGAACGATAGGAGGGAAAGGCCGTGACCGTGTTCCCCGTCTGGTTCCAGTATGCTGCCAGCGTCACCGTCAGCAGGATTTCCGACGAGCCCACGCCCGTGAATACCGATTCCGGATCTACGCCGTGATGGGCGGCCAGGGCTTGCTCAAGTTCGTTATGCATCGTATACCGGTTCATGCCGAACATCTTGCTGGCCACGGCCTCGATGGCCCGGTGGGACGCGCCGAGTGGATTCTCGTTGATGCTGAGTTGCACCAGCATCGGATCGTCGAGTCCAACGCCGTTCACCGGCTGGTTGACCATCTGGGCCGCCGCTTCCCAGATCGGTGTGCCCATCAGCGATACGGCCGCGCCGCCCAGCACCGTGTTGCGCAGGAAATTACGACGGTCCATGTCGTGTACTTCAGCCATGATAGCCTCCGTTTTCAATGGCAATTTGATTGGGATCGGATATCGTTGAAAATAAGCGCCCGGTCCAGTACAATGTCAAAGTTTCTTTTGGTCTTGAAAACGCCATAGGATCTCGGTACACTTATCCGTCGCGCGGGGATTCGGCCGCGGTTTCCGATCACCCGTACGGAGGAGTAACTCCAAGTTCAGGTCGACCCCACGCACGATTCAATTACTACCTCGAGGAGAAATCATGCAAGTGGCTGACTACCAGGAATTCGATCGAGGCATATGGGACGATGAACTGGCCGGTTACGTACCGGATATGATCTACGACATGCATGTCCACATGTGGTCGGAGCGGCACAGGGGCCGGCTGCCTGGTGATGCCACTGGCCTGCGCCTGGAGATCGACTACCAGGACCACCTGGACTGGGCGGAAAAGATGTATCCCGGCCGCGAGATGCACTACCTGGTGCTCGGAACGCCTATCGTGGGCGGGATCGACACAGAGGGCCACAACGACTGGATGGCCGGCGAGATGAAACAGGATCCCGAATCGGCGATCAACATGATGGTGACCCCCGACATGTCGCCCGATTACGTGTCCGCGCAGGTCAAAAGGCACGGTTTCCTCGGCCTGAAACCGTACCGGACTTTCGCCCCGGATCCCACGCACTGCCGCATCCGCGATTTCCTGCCCGAGTCCTTCATCGAGGTGGCCCACGACCTCGGACTGGCCATCACCATGCACATGTCCAAACCCGACGGACCGGCGGACGCTGACAATCAGAAGGACCTGGCCGATTACACGAAGCGCTATCCCCGCGCCCAGTGGATTCTCGCCCACTGCGCCCGCGCCTTCAACGCCTTCATGATGGAGCGTGCCATTGACTTTCTGACGGGCCTACCCAATATCTGGTACGACACGTCGGCCGTGAACGACCTCTATACCCACTACCTGCTGATGAAACACGAAGACCGGTCGCGGGTCATGTTCGGTTCGGACAACATCGTGGCGGGGTGCGCCCGTGGCAAGTACGTGACCTACGGACGCGCGTGGACCTACTACGAGGGTACGACGGAAACGACGCCCCACTGCGATTCCAGGGCGACGCTGGTCATCTACGAGCAACTGCGGCAGGAGAAACAGGTGGCGGACATGCTGGGGCTCACAGACCAGGAGATCGAGGATCATTTCTCCGGCAACGCGAAGCGGTTCCTCTCTGAAGTCCGAGGCCGGCAAACCTGGCGGTAAGTCAGCGCGCTCACCCACCTGCCCGAGATCGGGATGAAAACGCCAGCCAGCGGCGTAGCGTTCGGTCTATCCCCTCGACGGTTCCGACATGCGCGCCTTGGCCTTGCGGACTTCTTCGACGAGATGGGACTGGTGCGCCAGGGGCTGTTCCAGGTGTTTCATGCGCGCTGGGCTGGCCGTCTCCAGCATGGCGTCGCCGTACACTTTTTCGATCCAGAATCGGGCGCCGGCGGCGATCTCGTTCTTCAGGATTTGCATGTCCTGGTCGGCGAAGCGGGCCGTGCAATTGATGGTAAACATCCTGCGCCGGTCTCCGCCGCCCCAGGCGCTGTGCTTGGTGTTCTGGTTGAACACGACGATGTCTCCGGGCTGCGTCTCCAGGGCCACGGCCGGCACCTCCCAGCCTTCGATACCCCATTTTTCCCCCGATTTCTTGACCTGGGACTCCAGTGATTCGGCGTACGCGTCGCCGTAACGGTGACTGCCGGGAATCACCCGCAGCGCGCCCGATTCCCGCGTCAGTGGATCGAGGTAGAAGGCCATCTTGAAATAAACACGGGGCGGCTTCCCGCGCATTTTGCCCGACCAGTCCGTATCGGAGTGCCAGTTGGTATCGCTTACGTAGAAATTGCCGTCGCTGCCCAAGTAGACGAAATCATCGCCCAGCAGACTGCTGAAGATCCCGTTGACGCGGGGGTCGTCGATGAGCGAGGATAAGACGGGATGCTGATCGATGAACGGCACGATGCAGGACCTTGCCGTGCCGTCGTGGGACTTGCCGTCGTGCCCGCCGCC
Organism: bacterium; assembly: GCA_965240335.1. Classification (GTDB taxonomy): domain Bacteria; phylum JAAXHH01; class JAAXHH01; order JAAXHH01; family JAAXHH01; genus JAAXHH01. The sequence goes on along the minus strand of CBDEKM010000012.1, from coordinate 58,073 downwards.
GCGTTCCGCCCACACGCTCTCGAACGCCTCGTTAATCCCGTCGACCCGGTCCTTCAATAGCCCGGGGAAACCGAGGTAACCGAAGGTCTCTATGAATGCCAGTTGTTCTTTCGTCAGTCGCATGGGATGGTCTCCGAATATGGTCTGTGACTGATGCGGTTTTATGGCTTGTAAGGTACCGGTGGATCCGATACAATCCCAATATAACGCACCGGCACGATCTGGTGAGAGAAAACACGTCAAAACATCAAAAAATGTTCGTGCAGCAGGAAGGAGAATCCTATGCGCCGGTTTACCCGCACCCCCTACCTGACAGGCTCTGACGATCCGGATGTCCGTGCAACCCGCGGGGTGCTCGAACTCGGCGAGACTGTCCAGGTCGAGACCTTCGGCGGGCACGACCAGGACTACCTCGCCAAGAAGGACCTTCGGGCCGGGGCCGTCATGGACGTGGATCCCTACCGGTTTTCGCGGCCGTGCGGCCCCTTTCATATCGAAGGCATCGAGGCCGGTGACTGGGTGTCCGTGGAGATCATCGACATGGAAGTCGGCGCCTATGGATTCTACCGGAACGGTGGACCCCACTGGGGCAGCCTGCGCCTTATCGCGCCGGTGAGGGACGGACTCGTCCATTTCCCGCCCGACTTCGTGGTTCCGGTTCGTCCCATGATCGGCGTCGTACAGCTGGAATCCGTTGCGCCCCACCAGATCGATACGGGCGGCAACATGGATTTCAACGCGATCCAACCCGGCAGCACGGTACATATACGTGCGCAGAAACCGGGGGGACTGCTGATCCTGGGCGATGTGCACGCCCGGATGGGGGACGGGGAACTGACGGGCACCGGTGTGGAAATCGATTCGACGATCACGATGCGGGTGGACCGGTCACCGGGGTTTCCGTGCAGTGCGCCGGTCGTGGAGAAAACCCGAATCGTGGAGTCACAGGAAGAATACCTTTCCAGTGGACAGGGATACAACTGGGAAGAGGCGGTTAAGATCGCCTGGAGTGAAATGAATGCCCTGATCGCGGACCGGTACGACACCACCGTGGAATACGCCAACCTCATCGTCGGCACGATCGCGGACGCCCGGCCGGGTTATGCCGCCGGCCTGTTGAACCGTCGCGGCAATGCGGATGGCCACGCTTACGTGACCTGTCAAATGGCGGTGACGAAGGAACTGCGCAGGACGGGGACGCCCTACGTGCCCTGAGTCTCGACGCGACAGCCGCCGCGTACTCCGGACGCGGTCCGTCATTTTCGTCGCAAAGCTGTCCAGACGCTTCTGACTACTGAAGAGGCGAAAAAGGGACCGGCGCGAGGATCCGGTTGGATACGTCTGCCACCAGCGGTCCGTTCGTTTCGCTGTCGGTCTTGGCCTCGATCCACGCGGGATCGGCCATGAACGCCGCCCAGGCGCGGTCGCGATGGGCCGCGTCGTCGAAAGCCAGCAGGTAGGTGAGTTCGTGGTTGCTCGGTCCCACCACGGTCTGCCAGAAGCCGACCAGCATCATGCCGTGTTTCTCGAAGAGGGGTACGGCGTGGTGGGTGAACCGGTTCAGGATATCCGGCACGCGGCCGGGCATGATTTTATAGATGCGTTCTTCGTAGATCATGCGAAAACCTCCGGTGGATCATTTAAGCTGCCAGTTCAGTCCAGGCCGGCCAGGCACGCGCCACGCTCGACGTCGTATCCCTGCCTGCGCAGGTATTGCTCCAGGCCGACGAGGAAGGGCGTAACGGCCTCCAGGGCAGCGTTCTCTCCCATGTGGCCCACGCGTATCGTTCGGTGCACGTAATCTCCCAGGCCCAGGCCGACATGCATGCCGTACTCGGACTTCATGAAATCCGTAAAAGCGACGGGCTTGAACCGGTCTTCGGACAGGATGACCGTCATGTTGACGCAGGCGGCCCGTTCCTCGGCCATGACCTTCAACCCCATCGCGCGGACTCCCTCACGCACCACGCGGGCAATCCGCCGGTGGCGGGTCCAGGTAGCCTCGAGGCCCTCCTCCAGGATGGAGGCGGTACTTTTCTCGAGTGCGACGAAATTGTTGACGGGCATGGTGCCGGGATGGGGATGGACGTCGGCCTGTATTTCGGCGAAGTGCCGCAGGTTCTGCAGATCGGTCATGAACCCGCGGGGTTCTTTACGGTCCTTCATGGCGTCCCAGGCTCGATCGTTCACGGCCACGAGGGCCAGGCCCGGCGGCGCGCCCAGGGCCTTCTGCGAGGCGCACACCGTCACGTCGATGTCCCAGGCATCCATCAGGTACTGCTCACCGCCCAGGGAGGCGATGGTATCCGCCAGTACGAGCATGTCGTGTTCCCTGGCGGCTGCGGCAAGTTCGCGCACCGGGTTGGCCATGCCGGTCGATGTCTCCCCGTGCACCATGAAAACCGCCTTGAATCCGGGGTTTCCGGCGGCCGCCTCGTGTATATCCGAAGCCTCGAACGGCACGCCCCAGGGTTTTTCCAACACCACCGAATCGAGCCCGAAAGCCTTCGCGAGTTCGTGCAGTCGCTTGCCGAACAGGCCGTTGTCGAGCGTCAATATCCGGTCGCCGGGATTGAACAGGCTGTTCATGACCACGTCGTTGCCCGTGTGGCCCGATCCCACGAGGACGAAAACCTCTCCTTCCGTCCCGATTACGCGCTGTAGATTGGATAGGGTCTTCCGCCAGAGTTCCACCCAGCGGTCACCGTAGTGCGCGGTCAGGGGATCGCTCATATGGGCGAGCACGTGGGGACTGATTTCGACTGGTCCGGGAATCATCAAACGGTGGTGTTTACGCATGTGGGGTACCTGCCGGAGGGAATAGTGGTATGAGATGACCCGTGTTGATCTTTGTTTTTCGTGTATTGAACATCGTTCGAATATAGGGCGATCCAGCGGTTGGATCAACAGAGAAAAACTGAAGGAACTCAGGCCTGCCGGCGTATCTTAGAAGTAGTCTTTCGGCGTAAATAAGGCATTTATAGGCCTTGACTTGCAGGTAAACACCGCCTTTATTGCCTGTGCCGGTTCCCGTGCGAACGATGCGCACGTGCTTGGAATCTGCCTGGACAACGTGGGCCTGCCCGCATTCGATGCATGGAATATCACGCAATAACCATCGTTTGAACAAGGATTCGTTAAAGATGCTTCGATTGAAAACCCTGGTCGTGATCTGCGGTCTTTTTCTGTCGTCCATAGCGGTTCACGATGCAAATGCGGCGTCTGGCAAGCCGGTAGTCGGCAAGAAAGGCATGGCGGTCGCCGTGGAACCCCTGGCCACCCAGGTCGCCGCGGACATATTGAAGAAGGGCGGTAACGCCATCGACGCCGCCGTGGGGCTGGGACTGGCCCTGGCGGTGACCCATCCATCCGCCGGTAACATAGGTGGTGGAGGGTTCATGATCGTTCGACTGGCCGACGGATCGGCCGTGGCGGTCGATTACCGGGAAAAAGCGCCTGGCAAGGCCCATGCCAGGATGTATCTGGACGAGGACGGGAACCGGGCCGTAAACCCGGCTATTTCCTTCACCCGCTCGGACGGTTCGATCTCACATCCGAACACCAACCGTATCCATCACCTTGCGATCGGCGTACCGGGCACCGTGGCCGGATTCGCGCTGGCCCTGGAGAATTACGGTACCATGAGCATGGCGGAAGTCATCCAGCCCGCCATCGAACTCGCCGAAAACGGTTTCATCCTTACCGACCGGATCGCCCGGGGCCTCAACGGCCGAAAAGCCATCTTTTCCCAGATACCCGCCAGCAAGGAAGCCATGCTGCGTGCGGACGGGGAGGACTGGAAAGCAGGCGATCGGTGGATCCAGAAAGACCTGGCGGAAACCCTCAAGCGTATCGCCCGGGACGGCCATGACGGGTTTTACAAGGGCATGACCGCCGAATTGATCGAGAAGGACATGAAAGCCGGAGGGGGAATGATCGACCGGGAGGACCTGGCGAACTACCAGGCGGTCATTCGCGAACCGGTCCGCAACGTCTACCGCGGGATGTACGAAACGATCTCCATGCCGCCACCGAGTTCGGGCGGAATCACCATGGCGATGATGCTCAATATCCTGGAGGGTTACGACCTGGGCCGAATGGGACACAATTCGTCCAGCACCCTCCACGTGATGGCCGAGGCCATGCGCCTCGCGTACGCCGACCGGGCCAGGCACCTCGGCGACGCGGATTTCGTGGAAATCCCCGGCCACCTTACCTCAAAGGACTACGCGGCCGCCCAGCGGTCGAAAGTCGACCCCTTCTTTGCTACGCCGAGCGAAGAAGTGGGGCCGGAGCTTACGCTGGCCATGGAAGCGGACGAGACGACACATTACTCCGTGGCCGATCAGTGGGGAAACGCCGTGTCGAATACCTACACGCTGGAAGGCGGATACGGCTCTCACATCGTGATCGCGGGCACCGGCATGTTGACCAACAACGAGATGGGCGACTTCAATCCGGATCCGGGGATTACCCGGTCCACTGGCCAGATCGGCACGTCACCCAACCTTATTGAACCGAACAAGCGCATGTTAAGCTCTATGTCCCCGACCATCGTCACACGGAACGGCGAACTGTACCTGGTGGTGGGCAGCCCCGGGGGACGCACGATCATCAATACGACTATGCAGTTGATCCTGAATGTCATCGACCATGGTATGAATATGCAGGAAGCGGTTAACGCACCGCGCATCCATCACCAGTGGTTTCCAGACCGCCTCCGCATCGAAGGCGGGGTAGGACAGGAAGCACTGGACGCTTTGAGCGTGATGGGGCATGACATCAGCAGCCGAGGCTTCGGGGGCGGATCCTACCGCCAGGGGGACGGCCACAGCATCATGGTGGACCCCGATACCGGCTACCGTCTGGGGGCGCCTGACCCCCGGATCGAGGGTGCTGCATACGGTCATTAGGCGAACGCGCCGGATCTTCCTTTAGTGTAGATTCCGCGTATCGCCTGCTGGAGCAGTTATATTGAAGTTGTACGACCGTGACGCCGCGCAGGAATTGCGTCACCTGCTGGGCAGGTTCACCCGAGCACCGGTGGCCCATCTGCCCACTCCGCTACAGGACTGTCCTCGCCTGAAAGAAGCCCTTGAAGGCCCTCGGATTCTCGTCAAGCGCGACGACATGACCGGGCTGGCTATGGGCGGCAACAAGGCCCGCCAGTTCACCTACTCCCTGGGTCCTGCCCTGGAAAACGGGTGCGATTACCTGGTCCACGGCTCAGATTCCCAGTCCAACCAATCCGCGCAGACCGCCGCCGCCGCCGCCCGGCTGGGCATGAAATCCGTTGTGGTCATCCCGCGGGACCATCGATCCTATCCTGTTTCCGGCAACCTGCTGCTCGACCATCTCATGGCTGACCAGATCAAGTACGTCTTTCCGCTGACCGTGCAGGACGAAGTGGAAAAGACGATCGATGGATTGAAAACGAAGGGATCGAGACCCTACGACACGAGCCGGGACGGCGCGATCCTTCGCGCCGTGGCCTACGTGGACGCTACCCTGGAACTGTGCGAGCAACTGGCGCAGCGGGACATCGCGCCCAGGGCCATTTATACGAGTTCCATGACCTATACCATCGTCGGACTGGTGGTCGGACTGCGTGCCGTCTCCGCCTGCTTCAAGGCCGTCGGGCTCAACTACTGGGTGGGGGACGACCGGGAAATGCAGGAACGCCTCGCACCGATAGCCAACGAATGCGCCTCGGTCATTGGACTGAAACACACTTTCACGCCGGACGATTTCGATGTCACGTGCCAGTACGCCAAACCGGATTTCGGCGAACCGTCACGCACCAGCCTCGAGACCATGCGCCTGGTGGCGCGAACCGAGGGCATCGTACTCGACCCGGTATACACGGCCAAGGCCATGGACGGCCTGGTCGGTCACATCAGGGAAGGGCGATTCCAGAGAGACGACACCATCGTCTTCCTGCATACGGGAGGAACGCCCGCCATTTTCGCCTATGGAGACGAGCTCTTCGGCTGAGCCGCTCCGGCTGGTATCATCAACCCATTCAAGAGAGGTAATTCTATTTTGTTACGCAGATCATCCAAGACAAAGACGGAAAACACCGCCCTGTCAAGACGAGTGACCAGGGAACAGGTTCACGAGGCATTCGGACCGAACGTCTCTTCGGCCATCAACGTCAGCCGCGGCGAAACCATCGTCGTGGAAACACAGGACTGCTACCGGGGTCTTCTTACCAATGAACCCGATAGCCACAAAAACATCGACCGGACCGGCAGCATACCGGTAACCGGCCCCATCTACGTGGAAGACGCCCACATCGGCGATGTGCTGTCCATACAGGTGAAGGAAATCAAAACGGCAGGCACCGGCGTGTTCGCGGCGAGGCCGGAAACCGGCGTTCCCGGCCAGGAAGTTCAGCAACCGCAGGTGCGCGTTATGGAAGTGAAAGACAACAGTGTACAGCTGGACGAACGGTTGAAGCTGCCCGTTCACCCGGTCATCGGTATCATGGGCGTGGCCGCGAAGCACGGGGAGATCGAGACCATCTATCCGGGCAGGCACGGCGGCAACATGGACACCCTGGAGATTACGACCGGATCCAAGGTATTCCTGCCCGTGCAGGTCAACGGAGCCCTGCTGTCGCTGGGCGATGTCAAGGCCTGCGTGGGCGACGGCCAGATCGCCGGTTCGGGCGTGGAAGTTGCGGCAGAGGTCACCGTGAGGGTGGACACGCTGCCGGGTGGCCGGTTTTCCTGGCCACGGGTCGAATCGAAAGGCGAATGGATAACCATCACGTCCGCTTCCACGGTAGACCAGGCGGCACGCCTCGCGATCACCGAGATGGTGAAATGGATTTCGCAGGACAAGGGGCTGGATTTCGACACGGCCTACACACTGGTCAGCCTGGGCGGCGGACTCCGCGTCAGCCAGTGGGGGAACCCGCTGATCACCGCCCGCATGGTTTTTCCCAAGCGGTTGATCAACAAGCTCAAATCGGTGCCTACCGCTTCCGGGCGGCTCAACTACCGTGCGCTGCCCCCCGCGGCCAACGGCGACAGCAGCGCCGACGCGGTGGCGGCCGAAACAGAACAGCCCGCATCCGGGTCATCCCGGAGATCCAGCTCGAGCCGTTCGCAGCGTTCGCCGGGCAGGTCCCGGCAGTCCGGGAGCCGGCGAGGCACGCGGCAGCGGTCGAACGGTGCCGCTTCCCCTGAGCGGGCCGAAGGCAACCTGGAAGAAGCGGCGGAACAGCAAGTGGCGGCCAATGAGAACGACGCCAAAGAAAACAGCGACGTGAAGGAAAGCCGGGTTACGGCTGACGGAAACGGCCACGAAGAGAAAAAGGGGGAAAACGGTAACGGAAGCGATCCGGTATCGCAAAAGGAAGCCGCGACCGTGCAGACGGATGCACCCGCCGTGCAACTGGAAACCGCGCCGGCGTCGAGTGATGAGCTCAAAGTCGAGGCCAGCCCCGCGCCGGCATCAAGCGATGAACCCAAAGCCGAGACCAAACCTGCACCAGTCAGGAGAAGTCGAAAGACTACAAGGAAACCTGCCAGGGCAACCAGGAAGGCAAAACCCGAAGCCGAAGCTGCTCCCGCTGCTCCCGCTGCTCCAGCCGCCGGGGTAGCGGCCGAAGCCGTGACTGCACAGCCTGAGCGTCCCGCGGGAGTAAAGGATTCCGGGAATGGCGAGAATGACGATCTGAAAACCGAAAAAGGGGCCGAAACGGAAGCCGCCGCACCGGAAGCCGCCGCACCGAAACGCACCTTTGGCAGAAGGCGAACGGTAAGAAGGGCATAGGGCCACTGGCCACAGGCCATGGAGTAAAACGATCAGCGTCGCTTCGATTCCACTTCGATTTGGTATTCGGTTTCGAACGCCGCGGTGAAATCGAATACTTCGTCGAAATCCTCGATGTCGTCTTCATCGGTTTTGCGAAGTAGTCCCTCGTTGACGAGATTGAAAACAATATCGCCGAAATCGCGGGTTTTCGTGATGTTCCACTCTTCGAAAACCAGCCGCGACGCGATACCGAACCGCTCGATGGCGAAATCCCGGATGCCCAGGGAAAGTTCCCTCCCGGTGATGTGCCTTCGTTCGGTCAGTTTCTCCACCGTATACGAAACGGCTTCCATGACGAAAAGGTAGGCTCGCCGTGGAAAGCGGCCGTCGCTTTCCAGGATGCGGTCGAGTACTTCCTGGGGATCCTTTTCTTCCGTCACGTCACATCTCCTTCACTTGCCTGAAATCATCGATCACCAAACCGGTCACCAGGTCTGGACGGGATGGCCTGCCCGGGGGAACCATGTGACATCCGCCACGTAGGACAGGAACACACCCAGCACGAACGCGACGAGCATACCCATGACGGCGGGTATGGCCTTGCGGTACAACTGGATGCCTCCCAACCTCAACAAAATGGCCTTGACACACCAGACTGCAAAGAGGGAAAAAGCCGAACTTGCCATGCCCGGCGTGAGGACCACGGTGAATCCTATGGGGTGCAGCGACCACCAGGTGAAACGGTGATGGGCCTGGATCAGCAGCGTGGTAATCGCGCCGCCGAATACCATGAACCAGAATTCGGTCCCGGTTATCGCCTCCCTGTTGTTGATCCATTTGACGAGATTGTCATAGGGCAACTTGGTCCCGTTCGTAAAAGCAGGTTCGTAAAACTGCGAAGCCCCGCCGTGCTGGTATCCCAGGTACAACGTAAAGATCAGCGACACGACGATACTCATCGCGAGCACGGCAGTGATCGTCTTGAAGGAACCCTTACCCGTGCCACCCATCTCGTCGTCCACCTTGGCGATATGCCCCATGGAGCACATGCCCAGGGTTCGCCAGTTCCGGGCGTAGGAGTTTGCGATGGCGAGGTTGGTCAGGTCCCGCGTGCCGATACTTCCGGATCCGATGACGGCCACGGTGAAATCATGGGTCTCGAAGGGCAGGTCGAGGAACACGATACCCGTTTCCGCCACGATACGGGTGACGCCCACGAACATGATCAGCAGAGAGCCCATCATGAAGGCGATGATACCGAGGGACATACCCGACGCATACAGCCAGCATACGATGTAGGTTATGCCCCCGAGCACGCCCAGCACGGCCATTCTGTAGGAGAAAAACTCTCTCGAATCGTCCACGTGAGGGGCATTGCCCAGCGCCTTCATCAGCACGTCCTTCAGGTGCCGCCGCGCAGTCCAGAGGGCGTAGAGGGCGAATACGAGAAACCCGCCGGAATGCTGTGACTTGACGACCGCGAAGGCCTGGGGCACGCCGATACGGGTCATGATGCCCTGTTGAATGGTCATGATGACGAAGAACACCCATATGCTGAACAGCACGTTCAGGTTGGTGAAATACCCGACGCCCGCGACCAGGAAATTGAACTTTACCGGGATAGCGGGAAATGCACGGGCGAGGACCACGTTGAAATTGTGCAGCGGACCGATGGGGATCGGACTGACCCAGTTGAAGAATCCAACGATGTTCCACAGAAAAATGAACAGCGTGATGCCAAAGGCGTACCAGAACAGCTTCGACTGCATGACCGAGGGAAACACGCGTCCTTCCTTCCCTTCCTCGATCATGATCAGCGGGATCTGGGCCAGTGGAAAGGTGAGCCGTTCGTGTTCCACCCACTGCTTGCGCATAATGACCATGGCCGACGCGCCGACCACGAAGATCGCCAGGAAGAAGGTGATCCACCATATCATCGGTATCGTCCATGCGTTTCGGATAATGCCGAAGACCGGGGGTCGGCTGTCCGGAATGCCTTCAAAAAACCACGAGACCGCAAGCTCGTTGTTCTGGACGATCAGCCAGGAGGGCAGGTACTGAAAAAACAATGCCGCCCACTGGTTCTCCGTGGTGGCGTTGTAGTACGGTCCCGTGATTCCGGATATCCAGTAGGAGCTGAAAGACCAGGCAGGTATGGTAGACGCGGTGAAGACCAGGAAAAAAACAATGATCAGTTCGTTCCTGTTCAACACTTTGGCTGGCCAGAAAACCCTCAACAGGGGATTGAGCCCCAGCACCACCAGCAGGAAGGGAAACAGCGCGGAAACGGGCAGGTGGGTCAGGCTGATAAATGACGATTGGGAGATGTACCCGGCATGGATCGTCCAGATGTTCAGTAAAACAGAAAGTACGATGCCGATCAGCAGCGCCCTGCGGGTGAGTCCCTTCGTCAATGTGGTTGCCGCCCCTCCGCTACCGGTTTCGCCAGTCTGGGGGGTGGTCTTGCTTGATTGGGACATGAAAACCCTGATTCCCTATGAAATTCCAACGCGGCAGCGGAAGAACCCGATCCTCGGCCAGCTGAAGGCTGCGCGGTCTATTCCCAGGTGTTCAAACCTTCCCGGCCAAACGCCGGGAGGAGTACGAAATGGTCTTCCGTTTCCTTCATTCTGTTCAACAGGAGATCATGGTGCCGGATGATTTCTCCCCGGTACGCCGGATCATCGAGTAGATTCCGCTGTTCCCAGGGATCATTTTCCAGGTCGAAGAACTGCCATGGACCGCCGCCGTGGTTGTCCCCGCGGACGGTGTACTTGTACCGGGCGGACCTGAACCCGCGCCAGACCCAGTCGTGGAAGGTCATGCCCTGCCGTAATTCGGCCACGAATTCCAGCATCACGCCTTCCCGTTCCAACCGGCCGACGTTGCCATGTATCAGCGGGGCCAGGTTCTCGCCGGGAAGGACGTCTCTCGATTTCAACCCGGCCAGACCCAGAATGGTGGGGAACAGGTCTTCGGTGGAGACCGGATCCTCGATCACGGCGCCGGCCCGGTCAGGGTGCCTGGGGTCCGATACGATCATGGGAATCCCCGTCGACTCCTCGTAGGGCCACTGCTTTCCCCGAAGTCCATGGGCGCCACCAAGTTCCCCGTGATCAGAAAGAAACACGACAACGGTCTCGCGATGTAGTCCGCTTCGTAGCAGGAAGGCGCCCAGTCGTCCCATGTTCCAGTCCAGGTTTTCGACCATGGCGTAGTACCGCTTCCGATTGAGCATGATCCGTTCCATTGCGTCGGCGTCGGGGGCATCTACGTTGGGCGGCAGCACGATATCCATCCCCTCCCAGGTGCGCTGCTGGGCATCCGGCGCTTCGAAGGGATCGTGGGGCGGTTCGACCGAGATCACCATGCAGAAGGGACGGGAGGGATCCCGGTGTTCGAGATAGTCCATGGACAGATCGAAGAGTCCGTCGGTCTGGTACCCTTCTATGGGCCTCGGCGTCGGGTCGTCGTCCTCGAAATAGAACGTATCGAAGGGTCCGTTCCTTAGTTCGAAACCCAACCATTTCTGCCATCGGCCCCGGTAGGCTTTCTTTACGGGCGTCCGGCCACATTGCCGGGCGGACCCCATGCGGCCGTGCCCGCCGTCGAGGTGCCATTTCCCCGTGTAGATCGTCTCGTATCCCGCCTCGTTGAATTCGTCGGCAAGGGTCCGTTCCGCCGGTGACATACGGTATTCGATCCCGGGAACTTTCCGGTCATGGGCATACAGGCCGGTCATGAAGGTAAAGCGGAAGGGGACGCAGATGGGGCAGGTCGAACTGGCATTTTCGAAACGTACGCCCCGTCCGGCCAGGGCGTCGACGTGGGGTGTGACGATGTTCGGATCCCCGTAGGTGGACAGGGCCTGCCGCCGCAGTTGATCACTCAGAACGATCAGCACATTGGGCGGTGAAGCGGCCTTCATTCAGATTACCTCGTCCTGTTTCCGTGGGCGTATCGGGATGGAATGGCCCCGTTCAGCGCCGGATGCGAAGACCGGGGATATTGGGTTGTGCGGCGCTGGTTGGCCTACTATATTGCCGGTCAAGAGAGTAACGATTCGCGGAGGACAAATCAACTGGATTTCCGACACCGGACCGACAGGACCTCATGGAAAAACCCGACGATCTCGAAATCTACCTCTACGACCTGCAGGGCTTCATTCACCTGAAGCAAGCCTTGACCAGGGCGGAGGTGATCGCACTGAACGCCTGCCTGGACGACATCCCGCGCCTTTCACAGGGTGAATGGCACGGTTACGTCCACGCCCACACCTTCGGCACCGTGGACGGCCTGAATCTGCAGCAGATATACGAAGCGGGCGCTCCCTTCGAGGCCCTGATCGATCATCCGTCATGGATTGACAAGATCAAGCATTTCGTGGGCGGGGAAGGCACGTTCGACTATAACCACGGTCCGCTGTTCATCGACGAGAACTTTGCCAATTTCCGGGACCCGGGCGAGGCGATCGGACTGCATTCCGGGGGATTCCCCCCGATCATGCGCAACGGATTCCGCTACCATGGCGGCCGGTTCATGTGCGGTCAGATCAACGTGCTGATCGCCCTGACTGAAATCGGCCCCGGCGACGGCGCCACCATGGTCATCCCCGGCAGCCACAAGTCCAACTTCATCCACCCCGAGTACGCCCGGCATGCCATGAAACCGAAAGGCGCTTCCGTGGAAGGCATCACGGGTTCCGTCGAATTATTCATGGAGGCCGGTGACGCCCTGCTGTTCGTGGACGGCATATCCCACGGTTCGGCCACCCGGCAGAACGCGGGTAAGCGGCGTATCGTGGTCTACCGGTACGGACCGTCGTGGGGCAACTTCCGCCATGGGTACCAGCCTTCGTCCGAACTCCTGGACCGCTTGACCCCCGAACGCCGGGTGATCGTCTCACCCCAGCATGCCGCGCCTTCCGGGGCGCCCTACGGCCAGGCTACAAGCGGACCGGGATCAGACTAGCCTCTCTTCAACTTCCAATCGACCACAATTCGGTCAGGGCGGGAAGTGAAACCGGTGGTGCAGCCGCCGGCGCAGCGCTTGTAGCTTATCCGGCCGTTCGGCTGCCACGTTCTCCCTTTCATCGGGATCGTTCTCCAGGTCGTAAAGTTCCGTCTCGCCCGTCTCGTGGGAAATCAGCTTGTACTCTGCCGTGCGTATCAGCCTGAATTTACGCAGTGCGCTGGCCGCCTCCTCCCGGTGGGTCGACCGATCCCCGGTGAGCACGGCGCTGAAATCTCTCGCGTCGATGTTTTCCTGGGCCGGTAGGCCGCCCAGTGTACACAGGGTCGGATTGATGTCGATCAATTCCACGAGGGCGTCTGAGGTTCGTCCACCCGGTATGCCCGGACCGGCGGCGATCAGGGGTACGCGCAGGGCCGCCTCGTAGGGCAGGGACTTGGTGTACATGCCGTGGTCGCCCAGCATTTCACCGTGGTCGCTGGCAAAAACGATACAGGTCTCCTCCCCCATGCCCCGCCGCTCCACGGCCTCGATGATTTGTCCCACCTGGTCGTCGATCAGTTCGATGGCGGCGCAATACTGGCGCCGGATAACTGCAACCTCTTCATCGGACAGATCGCGCCGCCGGGCGTTGACCCAGTCCGGTTTCCCTTCGCGTGCGCTGCACACGGCCAGCGGCATCTCCGCGCCCCGGTAGCGGTCGGCGTATGGTGTGGGCGGATCGAAGGGGTCGTGGGGTCCCACGAAGCTGACGAACAGGTGCCACGGGTAATCTTCGGGAACGGCGTCGATCCAATCGACGGCCCGGCGGCCGATGTAGGCATCCTCGAAGGCCTCGACTGGCAGGACCGAGTCATGGGAGGCACCGTCGATCCATCCCTTCGCTCCGCGGGCCGCGTAATCCGCCCGAAAGCGCTCGAAGAGTCCCTGCTCACGCAGCCAGAACCCGTAGGGTCCCCGGGGTTCGTCCGACATGCCTGCGTGCATCTTGCCCTCGCATTCCACGGGATGGGTGAACCCCCATCCGAATACCCGGGGCCGGTCGCCGTGGCGGCCATTGTAGGGATCCGGTTTGGCGAGGTCCAGTTTCCCCACGCACCCGACACGGTAGCCCGCGTCCCGAAGTCGGGTGTAATAAGGCGTGACGTGGCGTGGTAGGTAACAGTTGTTGTCCAGGCACCCCAGCCGCGCGGGCTGAAATCCGCTGGCCAGGCCGACGCGCGCGGGGGCGCAGACCGGGGCGTTGGTGATACACTGCGTAAATCGGACACCACGGTCCGACAACCGATCCAGGTTCGGCGTGTTTACGAACGACGCACCCGCGGTCGAGAGGTAGTCGTGCCGGTGCTGGTCGTCCATGATGAACAGGAGGTTGGGCCGTTTAATCGTAGCCATGATTCCGCCTCGCTTATACTTCGGATGAATCCGATTCGTTCTTCATGCCAACGTGCTAGAATTGATCTCGGATGTGGTTCAGTTGATAAACGACTCGAACTGGTGCGGTACAGCCGGAAACCAGAGGCTGTCCACCAGGAACGACAGGCCCATGCCGACGACATACCCCACCAGGATGCCGAGGAAAAGGGGCTGCGCCTTGCGATAGAGGGCTCCTCCGCCCAGGCGCAGCAGGATGACCTGGATCACACAGGCCAGCAGGAAAGGCAGGAACATGAACCGGACGGTGTCCGCGGCCACGGCGACCAGGCCGATGGGATGGAGCGGCCACCAGAGGAACAGGAAACGCCCGAGGATCATCAGCATGTACATGGCGACGCCGTTGCCGAAAAAGATCAGTTCCAGGTCGCTGACGTTACTCGCACTGCTGTTCCACTGCATGATGGTGTTGTAGAAGAACGGCACGAGATTGCCGGGCTTGGACAGGAGATTGTCGGCGCCCACGGCGTAGCCCGCGCTGATGTAATAGTAGAGGGACGCGATGACGCTGACGGCGAAGGCCAGGCAGATCCACAGAAAGAGGTGCCGGGTGCCCGGCGCCATCCAGCGCCTGAGGTACGCGGCGTGGGACAGCCCGATCATCGTAAAAGTCCGCCAGTTCCGCGCGAAAGCGTTCGTCATGCCCAGGGCAGTGATGGTGGATGGGTCCAGGTTGTCGGCGCCGATGATGCCCGCGGTAAACACGTTGGCGTTCACCGGCAGGTCCATGGCGACGAGGCCCGCCTCGGCGACGATGCGGGCCATGCCGAGGTAGACGATGAAGAGGACGGCGAGCAGGGCCAGGCAGACCGGCAGCGACATGCCAATGCTGTAGAGCCAGGCCAGCAGGTAGAGCAATCCGGTGATCAGTCCGAACACCGCCACCCGGTAGGAGAAAAACTCCGCTCCGTCATCGACCGAAGGGTCCCTTTTGAATGCCCGCCTGCCCACCGCGGCCAGGTGACGGCGAGCCATCCACAGTCCCCACGCCACCAGGGCGATCAGCGCGCCGATGGACTGCGTACCCACGAGGCCGGTCGGAGACATGGTCGTCGCCGCCGTGACCCCGAGCATGTTCAGAACCCCGCGCTGCAGCATGGTGAACAGGAGAAAGAAGCACAGGCTGAACAGGATCTCGGCGTTGATGAAAAAGGCGAATCAGAGTACGAAGACATTCAACCGGATGGGCAGATCGGGAAACGACGGGTGCACCTTCACGTACGCCAGGTCCGGTCCCATGACAGGAATCGGCGATACGATGTCCCAGTAGGAAGCGATGTTCCAGCACACGACCGCCAGCGACAGGCCGATGCCGATCCGGAATGCCGTCGTGCGGACCATGGGTGGCCCGTCGCCGTCCTTTCGCACGCCCATCAGGTTGAGCGCCACCTCGCCCAGTGGGAAACGCAGCCTTTCGTGGCTGACCCACTGCTTCCTCAGGATGACCACGATGCACGCGCCGGTCCACATCAGGGCGGCAAAACACGACATCCACCACAACAGGGGCGAGATCCAGGCCATCCATGGGATGTCGTATCCCGGGGCGGCCCCTTCGTAGAAAACCCGCACCGCGTCGGTCTTTTCGCTGATCACCAGCCACGCGGGCAGCGTGTCGAAGAAGGTTTCCGCCCAGCGGTTTTCGGGAGAGGCGTGGTAAAAAGGGCCCGTGACGATGGAGACCAGGTACCGAGACATGCCCCAGTCGGGCACCATCGAACCGATCAGGCCCATGGCGAAAATCACGACCAGTTCGGACGTCGACAGGGCGTGCCCGGGCGCCAGGGACTTGAGCAGGACGTGGGGGACCAGGATCAGCAGAAGGAAGGGAATCAGCAGCGCCGAGGGCACATGTGCGTAGGTGACGTAACTGTACCCCGCGTGGTCGGCGGCAAACTGTCCCCATACGGCCACCACGACGGAGAGCGCGAGACCGATGATCCCGGCCCGCAGGGATACGGCCGAAGATCCTCGGGGTCGGGGTGTTGCCAGGGACATGGAGGAGTTCCGTTCAGGTTGGTACGGTCGAGGCTACCCGACCCAGGGCGTTATGCGGAACATTTTGCGGCCCAGGGTGGTCAACGCGGCCAGCGCCTCCGAACTCATGGACCGGTCGGATCCCGGCGCCTGCCGGGATTCTTCGTCTGTAACAGGATACAGGCGGGTAAACTGCGCGACCCTGGGCACGCTTCGGCGGTTGGCGCTGGCGCCGTGGGGCATCAGGTGATGCATGAGCACGAAATCTCCTGCGTCGCCCGTGACCTCCACCGAGGGCGGAAAGTCGACGATATGGGTCCAGGTGTCGTTGCGTGCCAGTCCGTCCGGTTCGTTGAGCAGGATATCCCTCACTCGGTTTGGCGCTCCGGGTACCACGTGGATGCCTCCACCATTTTCTTCCACGCTGGACAGGTAATAGCATCCGCCGATGCCTATTCCCGACTGCAGGAAACCCTGATTCAGATCTTCGGGCCCGGCGGGACGCGCGTCCAGATGCAGGTTTTGTATGCGACCTTCATGCCCCGTATCCCGCAGCGTGATGCCCACGGAGCCGTCCCCCACCCGGATGTAATCGGTTTCCAGGATGTCCGCGGCGGCGCCGTACAGTCCTTCATTCTGCAGCAGGGGCAGCAACTCCGGGGTGTACATGCTGTGGTTCCCGTCGCCGTGCATGGGCTTGATCCTGCCGCAGTAAGCGATGTAGTGTTCGGGGATGGACAGGTCCCGCGGCATCATCTCCAGGATGGCGTTTCGGGCCGTTTCGACGACCTCGTCTGTCAGCGTGTCCTTCAGGACCAGGTAGCCTTCGTGCCAGAACTGCTCCAGTTGATCGTCGGTCAGAAAACGCGGATTTGCGTTCATGGTCGTATCCCGTCTGGTCAGATCGCCCAGTACTTCCACAGATCCTCAGGAATCTCGTATCGGAACGGTTTCTCTTGGTGCTTTTTATGGCTCCAACGGGAGAAAAGGGCGATGCGTGGCGTCTGACTGGTGTTCTTCGACCCATTGTGGGTCAGGTAGGCATGCCATAACACAACGTCGCCGGCTTTCGCGGTGAACTCCCGGCCTCCGGTGGCCGGATTGTCACAGAATACGTCCCAGGAAAATCCCTCGATCTCCAGGAAACTGCCGTCTACCTGCAAGGGGTGTTCCAGGAAATACCGTTGGGCGGCGTGATGGCTGCCTGGCCAGTAGATGAAGGCACCCCCGCCGGGTTCCACGTCGTACAGGTAGGTCGTCGCGCCGATCATGAAGGGCAGCCAGCGCCCTCCGTAAGCGTCGATATGGCCAGTCCGTGGCATGTCCCAGGTCTGTTCCGGTTCGGGCCAGCGTATGATTGGAACGCCGTGGCCCCATTCGAAAGCACCGCCGCCGAGTTGGTCGATTATCGCCTTCATCAGCGAATGGTTCGTGGGAGCCGATTCGGGCGGATCGTTTATGTAACAGTTGAGTCCGCTCGTGTCCTTGGGCCAAGAACCGGGCTCCTCCAGGGAACTACCCAGTGTTCGCCATATCTGCCGTCGCCAAACCTCGATGGTCTCTTCGTCGAAGACGTTTTTTAGAATAAGGCAGCCGTTGAGCTTGAAGTGGGCGATCTGCTGGGCGTTCAAGGGCCGGGAACTGGACATCGCATGTTCCTTGTAGCAATGTAGCGTAGGTTAAAAGGAAGTAATTCTACGACGGATCGAGGTTTGTTACAACCGAATCGAAATCAACGATTTACCATGCTTGAGCGTGTTTGAAGATCGTGGATCGATCATGGACCAAAGGATAAATTAAGGGGCATGTCAAACGCTGTCAATACCCTCGACTCGAGCGTGCCGGAAGCCTTGTAACGGACAGTTCGTTCCTGCTTGACACGATACCCGCAACCCGTATACCATTGCAGTGAGCCGATCATTCCCCATGAAGCCGTTGAACCGTACTCCGAATACTCAGATCCCGCATCGTCCCGGTCGAAGACGCGTAAAAGGGAATTCCACGATATGCAGTTGCACATCAGGCAGTGGATCGCAGCTAGCAGGAAGAAAATGCAGGATGAATCGCTGGAGGACCAGGATCTGGATCGACTGGAAGCCCTGCTGGAAGCACTCTCGCGTCCAGTCACGATGTACCTGACGGCCCGATCGACCAGCATGCGATCCGGCATTGTCGGGTGGGTGATGTTCAACCCGAACGAGGAGCATAAACCCACGCTGCCGGGCAGCGAGCCGCCCTATAATTCCGTGCTGGAGGCCGTAGCCGACGGATGGCACGTGGTGCAGTACCCGATACCCAAGCTGTACGAGTACAAGGACCTCGAGAACGACTACGTGGGTTTCGATTTCATTCTCGAAAAATGGGATTGAGGAGTAGCCGCAGTGGCGGATATCAGACCTACGATGAATGATGACGAGGTGATGGATTTCGTTGCACAGGGCTACGTCGTGCTGGACGCCGTGGTAGATCCCGACTTCAACCGTCGG
The DNA here is from genome assembly GCA_965240335.1 of bacterium. Classification (GTDB taxonomy): domain Bacteria; phylum JAAXHH01; class JAAXHH01; order JAAXHH01; family JAAXHH01; genus JAAXHH01. The sequence goes on along the minus strand of CBDEKM010000012.1, from coordinate 39,444 downwards.
TGCCGCAACGTTAAGGTAGGCTCCGCTAAGGAACTGGTCGGTTCACACGATTTCGTCCGCGAGGTCCTGCTCCATCCCCGGGTGGCGGGGGTGATGCGTTCGTTGCTCGGCCCCAACTTCCTAATGCCGACGGGGGGCCATCACCACCTCATGAACGAGCCGGTCTCGGGACAGGACTGGCATTCGGACGGCATATCCGGCCGTGGCTACGAGGTCAACGAACTCCAGTGTTACTACTATCCCCAGGACGTGGGGATAGAAGACGGTCCGACCATGATCCTGCCCGGTTCCCACTGCCGGTCGGTCAACCGCGATGCCCTGGCCCACTACGGCGATCTCGCAGGCCAGTTTTCGCTTGTCGTGAAGGCCGGAACCGTGGCCATTACCCGGTACGGCATCTGGCACAGGGCCGGCCCGAAGCTCAATCACAAACCCCGTAGTATGATCAAATTCTCCTACTTCCGCAATATGCCGCCGCGGCGCGACTGGCTGATCGATTCGGAAGAAATCCCCGAGTACCGGGATCGACCGGCCGCTCCCTACACGAGCGGAGTGGAGTCCTACCGGGACCTGAGACGCCGCATTCACACCTGGAACTGGCTATGCGGATTGACCGAGAAAGAATCCATGGTCCACGACCGGTGGCGACCTGCTTACGAGACGGGTACGAAGCCTGTTGAGGAAATCACTCTCTAGGCACTGACCGAATTCCCTGGGCGCGACACCATCACCCGGAGACCAGAGCGGACTTCATGTTGATTTCCCACACCAGACGCGAAGAAATGAGAATGGGCGTTAGCCACGGCGGCGCCGCGGCGAGCTATTTCAACCCCGGTTTCGACAGCAGCGCCTTCCAGTCGCCATGGACGTTCATCCACTCGGTGATTTTCCCGCCAGGCAGCGGTATTGGCGAGCACAGCCACACCCACGCGGAGGAGATCTTCGTCACCATCGACAACGCCATGCAATTCACCCACAACGGCCGTACCGCCGAAGTCGACGGGGCCGCCGCGGTACCCCTGCGATCGGGCGAATCCCACGGCATCTACAACCATTCGGACGAGGATACCTGGTTCTTCAACTTTCACTGTGTCGACACTACCCGAAAACCGCTTCATGAGGACTTCAACGACCCGCGCAGGGTCGTCGATCTTGAGTCCACGGACCGGCTGCCCGTGGGACGTTTTGACCGCGGCCTGTTGAAGCCCGTCAAGCAACACGGGGGACGGGGAGAGGTGCTTTTCCGGGAAGTGTGGGGTAGCCGTGATTTCCTGACTAATTTCGAATACCTCTGCCACATCGTCCTTCCGCCGGGCACTTCCGTAGGTTACCATCGGCACGAGATCGTCGATGAAGCCTACATGATCATGAATGGCAGCGGCCGGATGACGGTGGACGACGAGACCGAGGTGGTCATCCGCGGGGACGCCATACCCAATCCGCTCGGGGGCGCCCACGGCATCTTCAACCATACGGACGAGGACCTCGAACTCTTCGTCGTTGGCGTGAGCCTGGAAAAGGGCAGGGTGGACGCAACAGACCTTGGCGCCGACCTGGCCGGGCGATAGGCCACGCTGAAACGCACGGAAGAAGGAACCCCAGCATGAAACAGGAACAATTCGAAAGCCACGTGCTGGATCTGAAGGTCGAGGGATACACTATCCTGACCGGGCAGTTGACGGCGGAGGAGTGCGCCGACGCACGCAGGGAACTCGACACCCGCTATCCCGAAAGAGAGCGGGGCAGTTTCGAGTGGTTGTTCAATAAGGCGCGGGTCTTCGAACGGTTCTACCAGCTTCCCGACCTGTTGCGCCTGGTTCGGCACTTCCTTGGCCCCGACGCGCTCCTGAGCGCCGTGTACGGTTCGGTGGTCATGCCCGGAGAGGGCGGCCGTAGCCTGCATTCCGACAGCGGCATTACCGGTCACAACCGCGAGGCTTCCATGGCGGAGGCGGACGAGGGACGGCGGATCACAAGCCATCCGATCGCCTTCAACGTAATCTTCTGTCTGAGTCCCTTCACCGGGATCAACGGCGCCACCGAGTTCGTCCCCGGCAGCCACCGCTACGAGTATCTGAACGTGCCCGAATCGGCCTTCGACAACGCCCGCACCGCCGTCGCCCCCGAAGGATCGCTGGTGCTGTTCGACGTCAACACCTGGCACGGTGCGACAAAGAACCAGACCGATGAACCACGCTATGCGGTGCTGAGTCCCTGGCGTCGGCGCTGGACCAAGTGCGAATACGAGATGGCCCGCGTAGTCCGGCCCGACGTACTCGAACGGGCGGGCGAAGACGGACCGGTCATTTTCGGATTCCAGGCCCAGTCGCCTTACACGGAACTGTGGCAATGGGACCGTGAGGAGGGTGGCCCCAAACCGGAATTCAGCCACTTGCGGCGCGAGTGACCGGGGTTGGAAAAGTCCGTGAGGAACAGGGGAGAAAGGCCTTCAAATACGTGAAATCTGAGCAGAGGGAAGGCAGCAAGTGAAAATAACGGACGTGCAGGTACACCTGGTGCAGTCATGGCGCAAAACGGCGGACATCGCCTCGCCGTGGATCTTCGTACAGGTCCACACCGACGAGGGCGTCGTGGGACTGGGTGACGCGACCAACTGGCCCGGCGGTACGATCATAGCCCAATCCGTGGAGGAACTGGGCAAGCTCGTCATCGGCGAGAACCCCTTCCACATCGAGTACCTGTACCACCGCATGTACCACGCCCTGCAGCAGATCGGGCAGACCGGCGCGGTCATCGCGGCCATCAGCGGTATCGAGATCGCCCTGTGGGATATCGTGGGCAAGGTCACCGGCCAGCCCATCTACAACCTCATCGGCGGTCCGTGCCGCGAGCGCATACGCTTCTACAGCCACGCCTCCGATGCCGAAGAGTGCGCCCGCCTGGCCGGCAAGGGTGTTACCGCCATAAAGGCGTACTTCCCCACCGATCCGCTGGCCCGGGGCGAGCGCATCGATTCGCCGCGGTCCGTCACGCTCAAGGAAGAAAAAGCGGCCCTGGATCACATGCGACGGTGCCGCGAGGCCGTGGGCGACGGGGTGGACATCTGTACCGACGTGGGATGCCGGTACACCACGAGCGCCGCGATCCGCATCGGCAACCGGCTCGAGGAAATCGGCCTGCTGTTCTACGAGGAACCGGTCCACCCGGAGAACATAGACGCCCTGGCCCGGGTGACCGCGTCCGTCAACGTTCCGGTGTGCGTCGGCGAGCGGCGTTACACGCGCTTCGGTTTCCGGGACCTGATCGCGGCCCAGGCCGTGGACATGATCATGCCCGACGTGGTACGAACGGGGGGTATCATGGAATCCAAGAAGATCGCCGCCATGGCCGAAAGCTACTACATGCAGGTCTCGCCCCACAATCCGAACAACGCCGTGTCCACTATGGCGAGCCTCCACGTCATGGCCAACATCCCAAACGCCCTGGTGCTGGAGTACGTGGACGACGAACAGGACGCTCCCTGGCGCAACGACCTGCTTACCGATCCGCCGGTCGTGGAAAACGGATATTTCCGGCTACCGGAAAAGCCGGGGCTGGGGACGGAACTGGATATGGAAGTCGTAGAGAAATACCGTTTCAGAGGATAGGAGACCATTCAATATGCAACTTCACGACGAGAAGCGAAGCAATCTCGCGGACAACATCCAGGGCGCTGAAATCCGGCTCCCGTCATCGGATCTCAACGCGGACCTGGCGTTTTTCATGAAGACCCTGGGGTTCCGCATGGACAAAATCTACCCCGCCGACTATCCGACGATTTCTGTGCTCTCCGGCCACGGGCTCACCATCCGCCTGGAGCAGGGCGCGCCGGAACCGCCCGGCACGCTTCGTATCCTGTGCCGTGACCCGGCGGCCCTTGCCGGCGGCCAGACCGAACTCACCGCGCCGAACGGCACCCGGGTCGAGATCGCGCAGGCCGATCCTCCGCTCGAAATACCCGAGACGCAGCATGCTTTCCTAGTTCGCCGCCTCAAGGACAACACGCCGTGGGTGATCGGCCGCGCCGGCATGCACTACCGCGACCTGGTGCCCGGCCGCCTCGGAGGGAGCATTATCGCTTCCCACATTCGCATACCCGATGCCGGCCCGGTGCCGGACGTCGTGCACTACCACACGGTGGGATTCCAGCTGATCTTCGCCTACAAAGGGTGGGTTGAACTGGTCTACGAGGATCAGGGCCCCCCCTTCCTGCTGAAGGCCGGGGACTGTGTGATCCAACCCCCCGAAATCCGTCATCGCGTGCTCGAATCATCCGAAAATCTGCAGGTCATCGAGATCGGCGTCCCGGCAGACCACGTGACCACCATCGACCACGAGGTCAAACTGCCCACCGGGGTACTGAACCCGGATCGCATCTTCGGTGGTCAGGTCTTCTGCCGTCACCAGCTCAAGGACGCGGTCTGGGAGCCTTGGAGAATGGAAGGATTCGAGTTCAGGGAAACGGGCATCGGCGAGGCGACGGGCGGTGTGGCCTCGGTGCGGGTCGCGCGGGCGAACGGTAGCTCGAACAGCAACGGCGGCGTACAGGTCACGAGCCACACGGGGGACATCCTCTTCACTTTCGTTATGGAAGGGAAGATGACGCTGAACGGGGACAACCAGGGGGCTCACAGGCTGGAAGCAGGCGACGCCTACGTTATTCCACCTAATACGAAAACGTCTCTAACAGACCGCACAGACGACCTGGAACTACTCGAAGTCGCGCTGCCCGCGCGGTTTGAGACCATCGTGCATTAAGGCACACCCAGCACCTGTTTCAACCGGTCCGAGGCCCGGCTCAGCACCGTGGGCGGCACAGGCACGTGGTTGTACTCGGAAAACCGCCTGTGGGCCCAGCGGGCGGCGTACTGTGATTGAAAGACGTAACGTGTCCGGTTCGATGCGACAGGCGCCCCGCGGTGCCAGCACTGGTTGTTCTGCAGGTAGACGTCCCCCGCCTTACAGAAGGCCGAAACCGGTCCCTTCCCTTCAAACTCGGGATTTTCCTGGCTGTTGGGTTCTCTGCCCGAATAATGACTGCCCGGGACGAACTGGGTCGGGCCGTCCTCGATGGTGTCGATGTCGCTCAGGGCCATCTGGATAGTGAACCACTGCACCGGCATGCGGATGCGGGAGTCGTGACGGGGCACATCGTCCGGCAGCGGGAATTCAACCCGGTCGTCCACGTGCCACCGCGATATGGCCTGCCCGGACGCGTTGCGGATCACGTTCTGGCCGCAGAACCTGCAATCTTCCCCCACGACCGCCTCGGCCAGGCTCAGGATCGGTTCCCGGATCAGCATGTCTACGAACACGGCATCCAGTTCGAGCGTGTTGCGCAGCACGAATCCGTCTCCCCGTCCACTCGTGTAGTCGGTGCCGGCCAGCACGGGATCGTTGAAACAGCGGTCCGTAATCTCGCGTAGGGCGTCGATCTCGTCCCCGGTCAGCACCCCCGGGATGAGGGCGTAGCCGTCCCGGTGAAATTCCTCAAGCGTTCGCTCCATCTGCTCGTCGCCGAGGCGCTCGCCTGGAAGTATGCGTTTAGAAATCAAGGTAGAATCCTCCAGAAGTCATGTCGGTGGACGGAGAGACCGGGTTCCTTAGACCTGGCGTCCACTCCATAGGGTCGTCCATAAAGTCCAGTTCTTCCAGAAAAGCAATCGGAATGTCCTGGTAATGTCAAGGGTTTGGGCGTAAGTTCCGGCGCCGGGGCACGCCGGCCGTAGTGGGTGTTCAGCAGGAACACGTCGTCGATTCGGGCGGAACTTTTCACCGATATAGACGTGAAATGTATTGAAAATTGACAGACTGACGGAATGCCGATACCTCCAAGTCTGGACTGTGCAGAGCTTACTTATACCGAGGACTGAAATCCAACCCGGACGGAGATTAAACCCGACATGGATCTCGCCGAACGAATACAGCAACTATACGCCCAGTCGACCGAGGCCGACCGGGAGGAAGCGCGCGCTACGTTCGCGTCACTGAGAACCGAACTCGCACAGGGCCGAGTGCGGGCGGCCGAGCCCGACCCGTCGTACCCTTCCGGCTGGCGCGTCAACACGTGGGTCAAGCAGGGAATACTGGTCGGATTCCGCTGTGGCGACGTAGTAACGTTCAACTCTCCAAGCACGGACTCACCCTGGATCGACAAGGACACGCTGCCACTCCGCCCACTTTCTACCGCATCGGACGTTAGGATCGTCCCGGGCGGCTCGTCGGTGCGTGACGGAGCTTACCTCGGCCGCGGCGTCATTTGCATGCCACCTATGTACATCAACATCGGTGCCTACATCGGAGATGGGAGCCTGATCGACTCGAATGCCCTGGTTGGATCCTGTGCACAGGTCGGCAGCGACGTCCACGTCAGCGCCGGGGCGCAGATCGGGGGCGTGCTCGAACCGGTAGGCGCCCTACCCGTGATCGTCGAGGACGACGCGCTAATAGGAGGTAACACCGGCCTTTACGAAGGTGCGGTTGTCAAGCGTCGGGCGGTTATCGGGGCCGGCACCATACTGACCGGTTCCACCCCGATCTACGATCTGCCCCGGGGACGTATTATCAAACCGGCGGCGGGTGAGCAAACGGTTGTCCCGGAGAACGCGGTCGTCGTCCCCGGCGCGCGCGCCGTCACCAGTGGAGCGGGACCCGACTGGGGTCTTTCGCTCGCTACCCCGGTGATTGTAAAATACCGCGACGACCGCACTGACTCACGCACGGAACTCGAGACATGGATACGATAGCCATCTCATACTTGGGCCTCTACGAGTTCCGCGGTAATGCCGCTGCTGGACAGGAAAACATTCCCTACCCCTCGTCCATCACCGCCTGGATCATCGCCTGGATATATCCGAACTCGTAGGCGAAAGCCTGGCGGCCGCTGTCCGGGTCCTTGTGTCCGGGCGCGTGGTCCGGCACGCACATGTGATCGTAACCGACCTCTTTCAGGGCCTGCATGTTCCGGTGCATGTTCATGACGCCTTCGTCGGGCCAGACCTCCTGGAACTTGTTGCGCCCGCCGACGATGTTTCGGAAATGGCAGAGGAAGATCTTGTTTCTTGAACCCAGATAGCGGATGATGTCGGGCACTTCATTACGGGGATCGAGAGAACTCTCCGCCATGCAGCCCAGGCAGAGGTTGACGCCGTGGTAGGGGCTGGGACAGATCTCGATGAAGCGCTTGAACCCGTCGAAACCCCCGAGCACGCGGTCGACGCAGCGAAAACCGGGCGGAAGCCACGGGTCGCAGGGATGGCAGGCCATCCGGACCCCGCACTCGGTTGCCACGGGTACCACGCGTTCCAGGAAATAGGTGATACGGGCCCAGTTCATCTCGGCGGTCACCGGTTCGTCGTATCGCGGGGGCATGTCCTTCGCCTTCTCCAGGTTCCATGTACTGTAGATCGAACCGCCGCGGCCGGGGGGAACGCTCTCGGTCCGCTGGTTCTCCATCTCGCACAGGAAATACTTCACCGCCGGGATCCCCGCTTCCGACGCCTGTCGGACCATGTTGCATACGAGTTCGATTTCCTTGTCGCCCTCTTCGTAGTTGCCCAGCATGTAATTGGGCACCTGGCCGCCGTCCACGTTTAACTGGCGGATGGGTAGGGCGACCATCTCCATATTCACGCCGAAACGGGCGCACATCTCCTTCTTCTGCGCCAGTTCCTCCACGTCCCAGCCGTATTCGCGGTGAAAGGTAATATTGTTCTCGTTCTTGTTGAAGACGCCGTGACGGGCGAGATACTCGAGGTCTTCGTCCGCCGTGCTGAACTGCTGGGTACCGACGTGCATGGGATCCTCCGGTTTATGTAAACCTGTGGTCTAAGGACACTGGCGAATCAACCTGTGATGTCCAGTATACGTTGGGCGGTGCCGCCCATGATCGCGGACAGGTCATCTTCGCTGAGAAAACAGGCGTACTGCTCGATCCAGTCGCGGGACTGGCGATAAGTGCAGAATCGATTTTGAAAGGGCATGTCCGTGCCCCACAGCAGCCGTCCAGCGCCGATCCGGTCGACCAGTTCCGCCAGCGCCGGCAAGGCCTCACGGTAGGGATAGTCGAACAGGTCCCCGATACGCACGGGAAAGCACACTTCCAGGCTGAGGTTGGGATTTTCGAAAGGTTTCCACAGATCCTCCGGCAGCACGAGGCGTTCGCCGTCGACAAACATGCGCCATGGGAAACCGTGCGTGATACTGCAGACCGAATCCGGGTACTGTTCCATCCAGTCCATGAGCACGCCCAGCTCGTCCAGATACCCCTGCACCAGATCCGAGTGGTAGCCGAGTACCGGTCCGGCACCGAGGGTAAAGAAAACCGGCACTTTCAGGGCGGCCACGGCGTCCCAGAACGGCCGGTAGGCACCGCTGCTCCACGGCTGCCTGTTTCCGCGATAGGCCAGCGTGGCGTTGAACTTGACGGCGTGCAGTCCGTGATCGCGCACGGCCCGGTCTATTTCCGCGATCATCCGGTCTGTTTCCGCGGCGATGCGCCACTCGTCGACGGGCGCCATGGAGTACAGCCGGCCGGGAAAGGCGGCGATGCAGTCGGCCTGGAAAGCGCTGTCGCGGCCGAGCATGGGATTGGTATGCAGCAGGGCGACATCCACGCCAGCATAGTCCATCTCGGCGATCAGGCCTTCGGGGGTGTATTCAAGGTTGCGCAGATGGGGCGGGTAGAACTGCTTGGTGTAGTCTTCGCCGTCGATCGTCCACACTACGCGTCCATGGGAACGATCGACACGGAAATCCACATCGGGCAACGTGGACCAATCCCCCGGAGAGGCCGGACCGATCGCCTGCGACGAGGCCTGGGCACGGTCCCGTACGCGCCACGCCGGCTGGTGATGGGCCGCGTGCTCGGCCTGCATCCACCGCAGGTGCTCACGGGCGTCGTCATATCCGGCCTTCGCGTCTCCAGGAGGAAAACAGTACGCGTGGGCGTCGATGATCATGGATTGGGATTCGTTCTCTAACTTTCGAAGGTCCGTATGGTCCGGGTAACCTGGCCGTTGCTCTCCCAGTAGGTCTTCTTTCCGGCAAGGTAGGGATCGTCCGGCGCCGGCTGCACGGTGCCGGCCATGGTTACGCCTCGCGACGTAATCGTATGCTCGCCCGCGGAAGGCCGGTCCCAGTCCAGGCGCCAGAATTTCCATGCGTACTCGGCGTCCTGGCCCTCGATGATCTCGGCCGTCTGCCACGGACCGTCGTCGATGCGCACCTGGACCTCCCTGAGTGGTTCGCCCCAGGCCGCACCGTAAATCCGGTGCAGGGGACCCACCCGGGTGACCCTGGCCGTGACGGAATTTATGCGGCCCCTGCCCACGGACTCCTGCCGCCAGACGGTTTCCCCGTCGTAGGTCTCCTCGCGGACCGTGACGTAGTCTCTTGAAATAAATCGGCCCATGTATCGGGTCGTACGTACCTCGATGCGCTTCAGCCATTTCACCTGGGTTATGCCGTACCATCCGGGGACGATGAGGCGCAGGGGGAATCCATGCTTATCCGGAAGCGTCTGGCCGTTTACATCATAAGCCAGCAGGATGGCCGGGTCCATGGCCTGTTTCATGGTCAGCGACCGGGCGAAGTTCTGTTTCATCGTCACCGGTTCGGCGGCGCGGGGCGTGATGACCTCTTCCCCTTCATCGTGCCCGAAGAAAACCACCTCGATGCCGTTGTCCCACACTCCGGCTCGTTCCAGTATCGGCGCCAGCGGCGTGCCGGTCCAGCGGGCGTTGTACACGCCGCCCCGGAATACGGGAAAACCCCGGTTGCCCGAGCATTCCAGGGTGAAGAGAACGTCTTTGCCGGGCATCGACCTGATTTCGTCCATGCCAAGAGAGAGCTTCTGCTTCACCGCGCCCGTGACCTCGAGACGATAGTTCTCCATATCGACAGTCGGTTCGGGATAGTGGCCCGCCGAGAAGAACTGGTCCACGGGCGTAATCCAGGATTCCAGGCCGTCCCAGTCCAGCAGGACGAAATCGGGACTGCGCGGCGGCCCGAATTCATCGATCCAGTCCACGGACGTTTCGTCCCGCGCCAGTTGCGCCAGCTGGGCCAGTACGTGTGAAGGCAGCAGCGTCATTCCGGCCGTCGCGAGCCCTCCCTTGATCAGCACGTCTCTACGGGACAGGTTGGTTTTCCCGGCCATATGCGTATCCTCCCGGCGGACCCGGTTCGATTCGTTTTGTTCGATTCTGGAATGGTAGTCTGGTGATCGGTTCTATGATACAGCGAGCGGGCAATACAGATCAAGTGCTATATGGCGCTTCGGGTAAAGTATCAGCCGGTGTTTCATGATCCGACCCCTCGGTCCAACCCCTCAGCTATCGGGTTCATTAAACGGCACGCCTTCCGGTTGACAAGTCCGTCCCTTCCGGGTAGAATCGTTTGGTCATCCCAAAATCCCGGAGGTTACTAAATATGAACCGCATGCTGTCAGAAAACGACCTCGTACTGGCGTCATCCTCCGATCCGGATAACGTGTACACAGGCTCGCCGTCGATCGCACGGATGCGCTCGGGGCGCCTGCTGGCCAGCTACGAGTGGTTTCGCGCTAAACCCCTGAAGGAAGCGGTGCCGGATTCGACCGAAATACTGGTCAGCGACGACGACGGCGCCACGTGGACCCTGGCGGCCTGCCAGGATTTCATCTGGGCGACCATCTGGGCATACGAAGACGACGCCTACCTGATCGGAAACAGGCGGAAAAGCCGGGATATCATCATCGGCCGTTCCCGGGACGGCGGCTTCACCTGGGATGGACCGGTCACGCTCTTCGAGGGGAAGCACCACTGCGCGCCCACACCGGTATTGATCCACAACGGTTTTGCCTACCGCGCATTCGAAACCTGCGACGCGCCCAGCCGCTTTGACTGGAAATCGCTGGTGGTGGCCGGCGACCTGTCGCGGGACCTGCTGGATCCGGCGGCCTGGCGCATGTCGAACCACGTCCGGTTCCCCGGCATCCCCGACGTGCTTTCGCAGAGGCTGTACCCGGAAAGCCTGGAAGACAAGGTACCCGCCGACAGTTTCCTGGAGGGCAACATCGTGCTGGTTAACGGCGAGATCCGGATGATCATGCGCACGATCGTCGACGGCCACACGACATCGAGTCTGGCCTCCATCGGCCGGGTCGAGGACGACGGCCAGAAACTCGACTACCGTTTCCTCCAGTACCACCCCATGCCGGGCGCCCAGTGCAAGTTCCAGATCGTCCACGACGACGTAGAAGGGCTGTACTGGACCACGGTGACGCTGTCCACGAACCCGTGGCAGGACCGGGAACCACTCCGGCGCATCGGTTTCAGCGGTCCTCCGGGCAACGAGCGGCGCATCCTGATGCTCATGTACAGCGTGGACGCCCTCAACTGGTTCCAGGCGGGCTGCGTGGCCATGAGCAGAAGCATGATGGAATCCTTCAGCTACGCCTCGCAGGTGATCTCTGGTGACGATCTTCTTGTTGTCGCACGGACCGCTCGAGGCGGAAAGAACCAGCACGACACCAACCTGGTCACCCTCCACCGGGTGAAGGGTTTCCGCGACCTGGCCCTGGACCTGCGGCCCGTGGACGTCGGAATCTGAGACTCCCCGATCTTCTTCACTTGACAAATATACCTTTAAATTGTTTTATATGACTATGATCATGACTATAGTCATATTATAACCGACTGGAGTCCCACATGCCGGTAATATCCAAAAGCAGGTTGAAGGCCAACATGTTGCAGGTTTTCAGGGAAGTCGAGGAAACGGGCGAAGAGTTGATCGTAACGCACAACAGGCGTCCTGTGCTCCGCGTTCAGCCCATTCGGTCCAGAGAACCGGTAAATGAGGTGTTCAAAGGCATGCAGGGGAAGGTCGTCTACCGTGAGGACATAAACACGCCGACCACCGAAGAATGGGATGAAGCCTGATGGTCTTACTGGATACTTCCGCACTGGTCTTCTGGACGCTCGACCCAAAACGACTGTCCAGGTCTGCGGCGGAGGCTATCGCGAAGGCCGACCGGGTCTGCCTTAGTTCGATCTCGATTTGGGAGATAGGCATCAAGGTGAAGAAGGGCAAGCTTACGCTACCCCTGTCCTATTGGGAATTCGCGGAGCATCTTGTAGGGATCGAACGGGTGGAAGTGCTTCCTGTAGACGTACGGACTTGGATCGGGAATCTCGAACTGGACTGGGATCACCGGGATCCTGCTGACCGTACTGTGGTCGCCACGGCGGATTTGCACAACTGTCCGCTCGTGACTTCGGACACCGTCATTCGCGGCTACTATTCGCAGGCTGTCTGGTAGGGTCAAAGTGTGCCCGCAGGAGAGCAGGGGAGTTGTCACGCGCACACGGAAACCTCGTTCGCGCACAGCCCGCGCACACGGAAACCTCGTTCGCGCACAGCCCGCGCACACGGAAACCTCGTTCGCGCACAGCCCGCGCACACGGAAACCTCGTTCGCGCACAGCCCGCGCACACGGAAACCTCGTTCGCGCACAGCCCGCGCACACGGAAACCTCGTTCGCGCACAGCCCGCGCACACGGAAACCTCGTTCGCGCACAGCCCGCGCACACGGAAACCTCGTTCGCGCACAGCCCGCGCACACGGAAACCTCGTTCGCGCACAGCCCGCGCACACGGAAACCTCGTTCGCGCACAGCCCGCGCACACGGAAACCTCGTTCGCGCACAGCCCGCGCACACGGAAACCTCGTTCGCGCACAGCCCGCGCACACGGAAACCTCGTTCGCGCACAGCCCGCGCACACGGAAACCTCGTTCGCGCACAGCCCGCGCACACGGAAACCTCGTTCGCGCACAGCCCGCGCACACGGAAACCTCGTTCGCGCACAGCCCGCGCACACGGAAACCTCGTTCGCGCACAGCCCGCGCACACGGAAACCTCGTTCGCGCACAGCCCGCGCACACGGAAACCTCGTTCGCGCACAGCCCGCGCACACGGAAACCTCGTTCGCGCACAGCCCGCGCACACGGAAACCTCGTTCGCGCACAGCCCGCGCACACGGAAACCTCGTTCGCGCACAGCCCGCGCACACGGAAACCTCGTTCGCGCACAGCCTGGTAGCCCTGTCGTCGTAAGTGCCGCATGCAATGCCGATCCGTTCACGTTTCGCAGCAACTTCATGCCACAAGGACTTCGTCGCGCACGAAGTGCATCCAAATCATCTCAGGCGGCGGAATAGACTCGTCGAAACAGCAGTCGACGGCCTCCTTCACGTTGCGGCGGATTTCGTCGAGCGAGTCGCTCTGAGTGTGTATGCCGTTTTCCGGTGTGCTGGCCGAATAACCATTGTCCACATCATCCTCGGTGACTTCGAAGACGATCTCGATCATGAGTGTACCTTCCTTATATCGGTCGACGGGCGGCGATCGATGCCGCTCTCCTCATACTTGTATGTTACCTGCCTGTCACCTGCCTGTCACCTAAGCCCCGACTCGAAATGGAACGTCACCCGGACGAATCTGTCGTTTTCGAAGTTTTCAAGAGTCGGCTCCATCCCGTTGAAGTTACGCATGGCGTGGCGCATGGCGAGCCAGCCCCTGCCGCGACGTTCCATGAGCCCTCGCACGACCATGGCGTTCGCCATCATCTCGTTGCGCGAGCGCGGAGCACCGCCCATCTGCGCCTGTTCAACCGTCATGTGGTTCGGCAACGCGCCCGGACTCGTCACCACGATGCGGTCGTCGAAGACCTCCAACATCACCTGGGAACCGACAATGGCATATTCCCGGTGGATGACGGCGTTCACCAACGCCTCCCGGAGCGCCTCTTCCGGAACAAGGGGGATGTCCTCGCGGTAGAGCCCCCGATATATCTCTTTTCTGCCTAGGCTGCGGAACCATCCCACGGAACGGAGCACCTGCTCGTCAAGCCGTCCACGACTCTCGCTTGCGCTCAGTACGTCGGATGCCTGGTCGCCGCCTGCGTACGCCGAACACTGGATGAACATGCTCAACATGCCGGGAAACCCCTGTGGATCCTGGCCGAAGACCATCAGTCCGTAAAGCGTGGAACGGAGTACTCCGTTCAGCCAGTCGCATACCGAAGCGTTGCGCAAATCGCTTTCAACGTCCGGTTGCGGCTCATCCTCCATCCGCATGCCCTGCGCCCGCATGTACGAGCGAAAAGCGTTCATGTCGATGTCATCTGCGGTTGCGGACGTGATGACCTGCTTCTCCGTGAGGACCAAGCCGAAGGCATTGAACAACTCCTGCAACTCCGACGGAGACGGCGCAACCGTGCTCCGCGCACGCCGGATCCAGTAGCGTCCGTTATAACTGAACGGCTCGTAACCCCGATGGTGGCGAGGAACGACGACCCAGTGCACCCATCCTTCATCCGTGTGATGACGGTCGCATTCCCCCGTGATGGGTTTGCCGCAGCCGTTCTGTAGGAAGCTCGTGAGCCGTTCCTGTACGCTTTCCGGATCTTCCTTCACGCCGGTTATGATGCCGGGATCCTCCGCACCGATCACGAGCAACCCTCCATCGCCATTGGCAAATGCGCAGAGCGTTCTGCCGAGGGCGCTGAAGTTTCCGATACTTCGCTTGAACTCCGTATGGCTGTTCTCTCCGCCTTCGATGCGCCGCAGCACTTCCCGCCACTCCATGCGATTTCCTATTAGAATCCGTACTTTTTCCGCCGCAGTCGGAAAGCCTCGTCACCACCGTCCACAGTGCGGACGATAGCATCTCGAACGGAAGAGTCCTCAATCGCACCTGATTCGGCTATCCAGCCACGGTTGGCCGTGGCTTCCAGCCGAATGACCATATCCGCGTCGCCGTTCACGACGATGTTCGGATTGTGGGTCGCGACAATGATCTGTCTCTGTCCTTTGAGCTTCTTGAGCGCCGGCAATATCGTGTCCCACAGAAAACGGTTGTCGATTTCGTCTTCCGGTTGGTCAATTACCAGTGGCCGGTCATCGGCGGTTTCGAGTAGCAGTGAAAGAAGGATGCTGACTCTCTGTCCGCCGGAAAGCTGATCCAGTTGGCGATAACTGCTATCATCGAGACGCATTTCTAGTACGTAGGTATCAGAGGCACGCAGTGCGGCCAATGCCCGACACCTGGACTTGGTCATGGCTTCGCGAAATGACTGCTGCACTGCAGACGTCATATTGACATTCGCCAAAGTATCGCTTTCGAGGCAATGGAGCAGGCTCTCCGGGGAAGGCTTTTCATGCTGCTCAAGTCCATTCCACCAACGAGTCACCCCCGTCTGAGCTATTTTCACCAAGAAATCCTTGAGAGGTTGGAAGTCTCCGTTATTGATCCTTCGCGCACGAATTCTACCACTGAACTGTTCCGCGATGTGCGCTAGCACGCGGTCGAATGCCAGTCTCTGTTCTTCTATCAGTTCGCTTCGCTGTTTTCGCAATAACTTCATGGATCCTTCTGCCTGTTTGACTCGAGCGGTCGTATCGTGGAGGTTTGCTTCGTAACTGGCGAGCAGCGTCGCCTGCTGACTTAGTTTCTGAAATTCCACGAGCCTACTCGGTTCAAGACCTTGATCTTCCAACGCCAGCTCTACTTCAATCCGCACAGCGGATTCACTGCCTTTCAATTTCTCCGCAGTTAAATCAACAGTGTTTATCCAGTCTTTGATCTCGATTAGCGCCGACTCAAGATCCTTAATTATCCTAAGCAACTGGGCATCCGTGTCGAATTCCGTGAGATCTATGCCGGAATCCTTCAGAACGTCTGTCAATTCATCGTTGATTTCAGGCGTTGTCAACGAACGAGCGGAATTCAGTACCGAGGAAATGGCCGATTCGACTTCGCTCCCTTCCTGACTTGCACTCTTCCAGTTTTGCCACTGGCGGCCAAGGGCGAGGAGTTTGTTTACGCCGGCACCCTCGAATGCGTCGAGTTCTCCCTTAGCTCGTTTTGAACGAGCATGATCCTCTTCAGCTTCGGCGAGGCCCTCATCCAGCTTGACCAGACTTCGCGCCGCGCTTGAAAGCTGATCGTCGAGTCCCTTAAGCGTTGCACTTCGCTCTTCGATTTTCGAGGTTTCCACCGGGACTAGCCTAGCAAGGAGTTGCTCGATTGAGCCCGCATCGGCGAGTCTCTTCAATTCGCCTTGCGCGAAGTAGATTGCCGGCCATTGATCATGGGAAGAGGCGGTCGGGTCGCTTCCCGGGGTGTCAAGTTCAATGCCCGGTGTTCCCAACAGAAAACGGTTCTTTGCCCGCGACCGCACTTGCTCTTTTATCGTATCGTCGTCAGGAAGGGGGGCTCCAATGTGCATACGCAAACCGTCGAGGAACGTACTCTTGCCGGTCATGCTACTGCCGATAATGCATGTCAGGTCCGGGCTGAGTTCCAAGCGGGTCTCCCGCAGTTCGCCTGCTGCATCCCGACGCCCAAAAAAGGAACTACCGCCACGCACGGTGACCGACTTGAGCCATGGTCGCTGGTTTACCGTGACGTCAGGGGTGTCTGGAATGGCCTTAAGCGATCCTTGCTCATCGCGGACGAAACCGATGCGCATCCGCGAATCGCTGGCGATAAAGGCCTGCCGTAGAGCTTCGATGCGGGGACTCGCGAGTTTCATCCACGTGTGGCGCCGACCGATTTCCTCAATGGAGTAGGCGTCGCTGCCATGAAAGAACGCGTGGCGGTAAGTTCGCATACCATTGAGAAGCCAAGGCCGGTTTCGAAGCGTGTCTTCCGGAAGTTTTTCGTCTCCCAACTCTAGGCCCGCCAGTTCGCCATGGCTGAACAACCTAAGAACCTGCGCTTTCTGTGCGCCGAACAAACCCTTGGAGGCGTCAATGTGCGGAGCGAGGACGATATGATGCCAATCTGCGCAATTTGAGCGATGAAACTGCCCGATTTCCCTGAAGGTGTCTTCCGCTGCTTTAGCCGACATCTGCAGGGTTTCGCCATCCCATGCAGGAACTCCACCCATCACGACATCGAAAAGAGTCTGATAGCTCTGCTGAACCGATTTCGGGATCGAACAGAAACAGAAGATGTAGCCCCTCGTGGCCGTTATTGAGTGACGGTTCGAACCCGGGAAACACAGCAAACACCTTCTCGCGAAAGGGCACGCCATCGTCGTCATTTCCCTGATTCCACTCCTCCACGATCTTCCAGACCGCACTCGTTTCCGGACTGTCGCCTGCGCGCGGAGAATGCGGCGTCAGACCAACAACCTGCACGCCCCTGGCAACAACGCCTTGCAGAAAACATTTCGCATATTGTGAGAGATATCGCGAGTCCCGAGGATCGCCCGTCAGGCCATCCGGCATACTCGCCTTTCCACCTTCGTGTCATCAATCGTGTGCACGTGCAAGTCGGCCTTGAACCAGCGCGCGCCTGGGATCGCGGTCCGCCAAGCATCGGTTGGTTGTCGTTCCCATTGTTTGGCTCCACGCAGCAGTTAACTCCGCAGGCTTCCTAATTGAATCGGATGTCCTCGACGAAGAATGCGGTCTATATGCCGGGCCACCCCGGACAGAATTCAGCCCGAGTCGCCAGTGTCCTGTACTTACCAACAGCCATGTCCCGACAGAACCGTAAAGGCCTGAAGACAGGAAAATGCTTAAGGTAATGGATCTGTATGCTAAATGTAGGACGCAAAATTCGTCAAGGGTAATTGCACGTCTCCGCATCGTATATACGAGTCTAGCACAAGCGACTTTCCACCGCTGCCTATATCGCTTAACGCCCCAATCCGATTTCTTTATCGTCGGACCTCAGGTTCTCCACAGGACGGTGTTAGTTAACTTATGTCGTACACTCCTTGTCGTAAAAGATACATACGCGTCAAACAGGGTCAACTCAGTTTCTCGGATACGTCAAACCCTTCAATCGAAGGCTTTAGCACGGAGTCGTCGAGCAATGTTCTTAGGAAGTTATACGTCCAAACGACAGTGTAGCCTTCGTAAGACCGTCAAGCCTCACCCCGGCGGTGGCGCCACGTGTTCCAGCCCGCACTCCTCCCGCAGGCGTTCCATCTCCACCTGCAACATTTCCGGGTCGGCGGTGTCCGGTGGCATGCGCCGCAGCAACTTGTCGGAAGCCTCGAAGAACCGGTCCAGCCCGCGGGTGTGCAGATCAGCATGATGCGCGCCGGATCGCCCCCATCGTTCCAGAATGAATGGGGCTTGTAGCCGGGCACGGTCACCATCTGGCCGGCTTCGAGCACAAAGGCGCTTTCGTGGAGAAACTGGAAGGACAGGGCGTGCTTTAACGACAAGAAACATCTCGATGAAGGCGTGGCGGGTGTATACGGGCGGCGGGCTGTGAGGCGGCTCTACGGCCTCTATGACCGTCACGCGCCTCCGTGGCGGATCCCGGCGTTTTACCCGCACGTTCTGACCCATCAGCGTGTTGAGCCACCGGCCTCCGTTGCCGTCATTTGCCATGTCGCCTCTCCGTACTCGGCCTTTCCTGACGCTCAGGCGTCCGACCCGTCCCGCGGGATCGTTTCACGCCGGTCTCCGCCGATCATCTCCCGCCCTTCGTCGTCGTAGACCTTCTTGACCTCCTGGTCCACGGTGCGCCAGACGAGGAACTGCTTGCGCAGCACGTTCAGAAACCTCCGGTTGAGCCGCTGCCACGAATCCACGTCGCCGCTCAGGCGGTAGATATGCACCCACACGGCGTACAGGCCGCGTTCGTTTTCCGCGGGCGACGCGTAGAGGGTCACCCGCTGGCTGACGCCCGTGTCGTAAGGTGCCAGCCAGGTCTTCATGGTGATTTCGTACGTAGACACGCCATCGTTTTTGCCCACCAGTGCTACCTCGTCCGTCATGAAGCTCCCCAGGGTGCTTTCACCATATGATTCGAAGAACCGTGTCAGGTACGCACACAAACCGAGCGTCTCCGTGCGGCTGATGGTGAAGGGAAACTCGAAACTCCAGTCGTCGCCATCGGGTTCGGGAAAGGACCACTGCCGATTGACATCCGGCACGGCCATCTGGGAAGCCTTGCGGGCCGGGTAGATCGTCGAAAGCATGACGACCGCCATGACCATGGCCGTGGAGGCCACAGCGGATAGGGAGGAATAGTTCAGCGTCAACCCCGCCAGCAACTGGTACTCGGTGATTCCTCGCGCCACGGTCTGGCCGATCAGGTAACCCGACATGCCGCCGATGACGGCGTACATGGCCGCCTCCGCCATGAAGAGCGCGCCGATATGGGCCGGCGCCAGTCCCACGGCGCTGTACACCCCGATTTCACTGAATCGTTCATAAACGGCGTTAATCATGGTGTTCAGGATGATGAGGGCAGCCACGACCATGGGAATGAACAGGTTGCCCAGGCCGGAGAGCGAACTCAAGGCCATGGCGCTGTACACGGCGACCTCGCCGCCAACGGCTGCCACCACGGGAATCCCCAGGCGCTGCATGAAACGCTCGATCCGGTCGAGTGCGGCTTCGTCCGTGGGAAAACGGACCGCAACGGACCGGAGGGTTCCTCCGAGGTCGTTCACGAAGGCTTGCGGCGCCAGGATGAGATTCGCCGCCGGCATGTGCTCGAACCGGGCCATTTGGACAGGTTCCTCGTCGTAGTCCATGAGAGCGAGTTCCGTGAGCAGATCATGTCCCGTCGCCGCGTAGTCGACCGGCGTAAGCGGCTCTCCGTCCAGGTCGGTGATCCCTTCCATGACCGCCGCGTCGAACATGCCGATCACCCTGTAGGGTTTGCCAAAAATCAGGATCTCGGACCGGCCAGTGTCTTCTTCCGACATACCCAGCAGTTCGGCCATATCCGTCGGAATGATGCATACGTCCGTTTCTTCCGCGGCGAACCACCGGCCCGACGTCAACGCGCGGTCCAGGCCACTCACCTCGCCTTCTTCCGGCAACAGGCCCAGGATGGCCGAGGCATAGGTGGATCTCGGCGTCCCGTCCCCGCCTGACCGGTCGACCTTAACGAAGGTCTGATCGCCGGGAAAGTTTCCGGAATACCACGTCCTGGATACTATAGTGATGCCCCGGTCTTCGGCTTCCGAAGATCCGAACTCGGAGAGCACGTACTCGTGCGTCTGTTTCTGCAGCGCCGCCCAGTTGGGATTTCGAACAAGGAAACCCGTGTAGGCGGCCTCCGTATCCTGGCTCACCTTCTGCAACCGGAGGAAGGTCTGCACGGAAGTGAAGGAGAGCACGGTAAACACCAGGAGCACCAGGGTGGTGCACGTCAGCAGTGTTCGGGCCTTGCGCTTGCGCATGTTTCCGATACCCAGGGAGAAAGCCGTGGCCAGGGCGCTCGAACGCCGCACGTCGGTGGCCTGCACGGTATGGGTATTTTGCCTGATCTCGCGCATGGTCTGGCTGAATCGTCCCGATATGAGCCAGATGACCACGGCGGCCAGGATAAAGGTCATAAAGGCGAGCAGGACGATGTCGGGCGCCGTGGTGATCTGGAAGGCCGGATGGGTGAACCGCAGCACCCCGTATGCGGCCAGGAAGATGCCGGTGGTGGTGGCGATGCGCTTGTAAACGTTGGCGAATCCGAATAGCAGCCGCTCCAGGGCGTAGGCGAAGGGGATCACCAGCACCATGTAGAATAGTACGCCCTTCACCACGTCATTGGCCGTTCCCGTAGCGTCGGGATAGGCCCGCGACTCGTATCCCCACGCGGCCCGGGCGTGCTTGATGAACCGGTCCCATTGCAGGTTCTGACGGGCGGCCTCGGCCAGGTCCAGCAGGCGTCCCGCCTCCTGGTGGAAGTCATCCAGCCGGGTATTGCTGACGCCGACGGACCTGAGCGCGCCGATCCGCGCCTCGTCCAGATGCCACATATCCCGCGCCACCTGGTAGGAAGTCAGTGGAATGGCGCCGATCCCCGAATCGAACCCGATGCCCTCGGGATTGCTTTCATCCGCGTTGGTCAGGATCAGGCGGCGGCCGAACAGACCGGTAGACATGGTGACCTTGAACCGGCTTTCAGGTGGCATGAAGAGGACGGCCGTGTCCTCTTCGTAGGTAGCGCCCGTCGTCCACCCCTTCTCCTGGAAGGTCATGCCCCATTCAAGGGGTGGGTTGCCGGATTCGTCCAGCAGCGCCGCCTCGTTGAGCCGGGTCAGGAACCGCGGGTCCACCAGGTCGTAGATGTTGGTCGCCTCGGACCGGAAGACCACCGTGGGCTTTTCCTTGTCCACCCAGTCCATCGTGATTTCGAGCGGATAGGCGCCTTCTCCGTAGGGTCCCCGGTCCGGCGCGTAGATGATTTCTCCCGTGTCGGGATCCATCACATAGCCCTCGGCCGGATAGGTGCGGCCCGCCTCCAGTGCGGTGCTTTCGGCCACGCCGGCGCTGTCGGCCACCACGAAGATCTCGTTCTTCACCCCGCTGATGGTCTTGTTGTAGCGGCGGAACCGGACGACGGCGCCCGGCCTGGGCTTACTCGGGATGTAGTCCTCGAGGGGATCGAATTCCACGACTCGGATCCGACCCGTCACGAAGCGGTCTTCCAGCTGCATTTTGAAGTCCGGGAACAGCTGGGGATCGTTGACGCCGCGGCCGAAGAGCTCTGTCAACAGGACGGTCTGCGTATACACGTTGCGGAAGTTGACCCGGTCGATGTCGTCGATGGGGGTGTCCACGAATTCACGGACGTCGAACACCGTGGCGAAAGACAGGGCCGGGAATCCTGTCCAGAAAGCGAGTTCGGCGTCCAGGGCGATGTTGCCGGCGGGAAAGAAACCCGCGGTTCGGTGGCCCTGGGACGGAGATATCACGTTCACAAGCGCGCCGGGCTGGAAGGCGCCCCGCTGGATCGTCTCCTGCGCGTAGCCCATGAAGGTGCGCCCGAAGGGGGTGAAGAACCGCTGTTTTTCGAAGGTGTCGCCCGCGAACAGGACGCCGGAGTAGATGACCCCGACCTGGTCCCGGGCGCTGGAAAGGTCGATGCCGGCGAAGAGTTTGATGTTGATGGGTTCGCTGATCTGCTTCGCGAAATAACTGCTCTTGCGCGCATGGCGGTACATGAAGTCGTTCACCCCGCTGAGCGACAGGAAATGCCCCGATGTCGCCAGGATCAACACCGTGCGCGCAGGGGGGTGGGCGGCGAAGTAACGGGCTATCTCGAGGAGCGCGGCCGTGCCCGACGCCTGGTTCGCCCCGGGGGACACGGCCGGTACGGGCGACATGGAATCGTAGTAGGATTCCAGGACGATGACCTCTTCCTTCAGTATGGGGTGCGTCCCCGTGATCTTTCCGAAGATGTTGTAGGCCGGAAGGCGCTTCCATGTCATGCGGCCCCTCGCTCGTATATTTATGGGGCCGTTGACGTTAAGATATTCGACCAGGGGCCGGGCCTGCTCCTTTTCCATCCAGAACCGGGGGAAGTCGATGGGGACCTGGAGGTGCTTCTCCTCGCCGTCGATCCGCGTGGTGTGGTCGGGTTCCGCGAAGATCACGGCATGGGCGCCGAGCAGGGCGGCCCGCTGCCAGTTGACGCCGGAATTGAAATCCATCATGAAGACGGCGCCGGTCGGATCGATGTCGTTGAAGTCCTCCCATTCGCCGTTGCCGACGTAGTGGAGCTTCCCCGTGATGCCTCCCGGCGGCGTCGTGGAAGTACGGACCAGGTTGGGCCACACGGCGTAGAGGGGTATCGACCGGGAATCCAGGGTCGTGGAGTCGAGGATAACCAGTTCGCCGCCCTCGTCCAGGGGAACGGAAGAGACGAATTCCTCCATCTCCACGTCCTCGAGTCCGATCTCCCTCATGCGGTCGGCCAGGTAGTACGCCGCTTCGGTGGCGCCCGGGTAGCCGGCCACGCGCGAACCGAAGGACACCAGGTCCGTGATGGTCTTCCGGATCCTTGCGGAGTCTACCACGGCGGCCACCTGTCCATCGCCGATCGGTTCGGCGAGGACCTCCACGCCCTCTCTGACCCCCGTCGTCTGGCAGGCGGACATTCCGAAGAGCAGCGCCAGGCCCGCAAGGAGGCTGGTAATAGATCGTTTAGCAATCACGATGTGTCCACACTAAACCTTCCATTTCCGGCGCATCTCCTCCATGGAAATGGTCTTCCCCTCGGTCCACGCGTAATGGGCGACGGGGTTTTCGCCTACCCACCGGTGATCGACGGGTTCGGTGGCCAGCTGGTAGCGGGTGTCGGTGCTGATGCGAAACCGGTTCGACGCGTTGTTGATGGATCCGTGCATGGTGTACATGCTGAGGATGATGACGTCGCCCATCTTGAATTCGCTCGTCTGCCACTGGCCGCCGTACTGGTCGACCATCTCGATGGGCTCGTTGGTGAAGTGGCCCGTAACGTGGTCGCGATCCACGTCCATTTTGCCGTAGGTATCCTTTACCGCGTCGAACTGGTGAGAACCGGCCAGGATGACCAGGGGCCCCATGTCGTAGGTAACATCGTCCAGGGGCGTCCACACCGTGTACAGGTTCGGGGTACCCCGGCCCATGTAGACCATGTCGTAGTGCGCCCCGGTGTTGTGGCCCGGACCCACGGCCCGCAGCCACTTGTAGTCGAAGGTGAGGACGGGGCCGCCCAGGAAACCTTCGAAAAATCCCATGATTTCGGGCGAGTTGACCACCGAAAGGAATTCATCCGTATGGGTCACCCGTTTGGCGCCGCCGAAAAAGGCCCCGCGTTTTCCAGGGGCCGCGACGCCCAGGCCGAGGGGATAATCCGGGTCGATCTGGCCGTTGGTTTCGAGATTCTCCAGGACGACGCCGCGCGCTTCACCGACCTTGTCCGGATCATGGAGGCCGCGGATGAGCAGGTAGCCGTCTCCGGCCATGCGTTTCCGCAGCGCTTCCGCGTCGTCCAGAAGATCGTTGGCTTCCCGGAGCGTGGACAGGTACTTCCCGCCCATCTGCAACTCGTCCCTGCCCATGCACAGTCGTATTGATTCCCGGGTGGTCATTGGTCCCTCCTGCCGTTAAAGTCGATATACCGCATTCCAGGGATTATTCGAGATCTATACATACGCTCACTCATCACATGCGCTCATTCATCACCGGGCCATCCATTCGACAATCACCGGGCCATGCCTTGGCGGTCGGTGACTCGATAACGCGCAGAGCCACTCGGCCGACAAGGCCTCGCGGAGGCGCTCAAGGCACCCGGACGGCCGAGGCCTCGATGACGGCGTGCACCCGGTCCCCGACGGTCAAACCCATCCCGGCGAAGGACTCCCGCGCCACGTGGACGATCAGCCTGAGCCCGGCGTCGACGTCCAGGCGAACACGGTCGACGTCCACTGACGCGGCGGACACGACGCCCTCGAGTGTATTCGCGGTGTCCCGGGACAGATACGCCGCACCCTGGGACGCATTCGCCGCACCCTGGGGCTCATTCGCCCGTGACAAACGAATTTCCTGCGGCGATATGGCAATGTGGACCGCACCGCGCGCGGTCGTGTCCGTGCGCAGTGTCACGCCGCCGTCCAGCTTGACGACCGGACCGTGGGCGGTGTCCTCTATCCGGCCGCTGAAAACGTTCTCCGGGCCGGCTTCGAGCATGCACCCGTCGCGCATGATCAGCACTTCATCGGCGATGCGATGGGCCTGTTCGTACTGGTGCGTCGAGAGCACCACGGTCATGCGTCGCTGCCGGCAGGTCTCCTTGAGGATCGCCTCGATCCGCTTGCCATGCGCCGCGTCCACGCTGGCCGTGGGTTCGTCGAGGAGCAACACGTCGGGTTCCGTGACCAGGGCCCGGGCCAGGCCGGCACGCTGGGCTTCCCCACCCGACAGGCTGTGGGCGGGCCGGTGGGCAAACTCCTCCAGGCCTACCTGTTGCAGTATCCGCATCACGCGCTCTTCTATGGCCTCCTTCGCCACGCCACGGAACCGCAAACCGGACGCCACGTTTTCGAACACGGTGGAACGAAAAAGGTAGACGTGCTGCATAAGCAGCGTGACGCGGCGGCGGTACCGGCGGCGGCGGGCGGGATCGGCCCCGTTCACGGGCTGGCCTTCGAGGAGAATCCGGCCTTCCTGCGGCAGCGTAAGCAGGGCGAGAATGTTCAGGAGCGTCGTTTTGCCCGAACCGTTCTCCCCGTAAACGGCATAAGTCCTTCCAGCTGACAGGGCAAGGTGACTGACACGTAAATGAAACCCGGTACCGTAACGGTGCGCCAGGTTCTCCCCCACGATGATCGGATCGGCCATCAGTCGTCGTACCCCTGCAGCCAGTGAAAGAGGATGTTCGCGCCGAAAGCCGTGAGCAGCAGGATGATGCCGAGGGCGATGGCCAGGCCGAACTCCCCTTTGCTGCTCTCCAGGGCGATCGCCGTCGTCATGGTCCGCGTGCTCCCCTTGATGTTGCCGCCCAGCATCATGGCCGCGCCCACCTCCGCGATCACCCGGCCGAATGCGGCGACTATCGCTGCCATGATCCCGAACCGGGCCTCCGATATGAGCGTGCGGGCTGTCTGTGTCGTCGTAGCGCCCAGCGTAAGGGCCGTCTCCGTGATCCGCGAATCCACGGCACGGAATGCTGTAAGGGTGAATGCGGCTACGATGGGCAGGGCGAGGATGGTCTCGCCGATGATCATCGCGTTCGGCGTGTACAGCAGTTCGAGAAAACCCAGGGGACCGCGACGGGAAATCAGGGCGTAGACGAAGAGACCGATCACCACGGTCGGCAGGGCCAGCAGCGTGTTGAGCACCGTGGTAACCAGCCGCTGACCCCGAAACCGGTGGGTCGCGAGGTAGTAACCTGCGGGCAAACCTATCAGGGAAGCCAGCAGAATCGCGGACACCGCGACGAAAACGGAAACGCCGACGATGGTGTATACGCCGGATTCACCCGTGAGCAGCAATCGGACCGCTTCCTGAAATCCACTGAGCAGGTAATCCATATTCCCTATGAAACAACAAAACGGCCCGTCGAATCAACAGGTTTTTGCCCCGCCGGAGACGCCGAATTACGTTGACAGAATCCCGGGGGGCCTATAGGTTGTCTGGCGGTCAACGGTGCCGCGTTCCGTTGGCGCCGCGATTTGCGGACGGGTTCGCCCCTTCAGGCAGTTTCCTCATCCTTCGGACCGCGGTTTCGCATGTAATCATCCTACTCCAGCAAGGAATCAACGATCGGATGCCCGCAATAGGGATCATTGGCGTCCTGTGGCTGTTGCTTGTCCTGGCCACGGGTTACTGGGGAAATCGCCGCAATCTTGACGCTACCTTCGTCAAGGGCGTCCAGACGCTGATCACCATCGTCGCCCTGGCCGTCGCGGCACCGCAGCTCGGCGTATTCAAAACCGCGCTCGCAGTGCTGTGGCTCCTCCTGTTTGTCGCCGCTTCCACCCTGCTGCGCCGTTTTAGCGTGCCGAACCTGGCCGCGCGGGCCATCGCCCTGGCGGCCGTGGGCCTGGCGCTTTGGGGAACCGACTCCCTGAACGTCATGCTGATCCGCACGCTGATCATGATTGCGGTCACCGGCATTTTTCTTCTCGGACTGAATCTGGGATTCCGGTACCTGATCCGCCGCATTCTCTGGATCTTTCCCGTACTCTTCGCCGTCTCGGTCATCACCTTTTCCATCATGCACGCCGTGCCCGGCGGCCCCTTCGACGCGGGCGGCGAAACCGGCGGCATACCGCTGACGCCCGAAGTGCGGGCCAACCTGATGCGGAAATACAACCTCGACCAGCCACTGCACATACAGTACCTCTCCTGGGTAAGCAACGTCGTGCGGGGAGACTTCGGCTACTCGTTTCAACACCAGAGCAAGACCTGCCAGGAACTCATCGCCCAGGCCTGGCCCGTATCCGTCCACCTGGGCAGCATGGCCCTGGTCGTGGCCCTCACGGGTGGACTGCTGCTGGGCATTCTCGCGGCGGTATACCAGAACACCTGGATCGACTATGTCGCTTCGCTGACGGCGGTATTCAGCATCGTAACGCCCAGTTTCGTCGTCGCCGTGGGACTGACCGTGGTGTTTTCACTGTGGCTGCACCTCTTTGAAACGGGGGGCTGGAATTCGCCCAAGGACTGGGTCATGCCGGTGATCGCCTTGTCGCTCGGCGATATGGCCGTCGTGGCGAGATACACCCGCTCGAACATGATCGAGGCCATCCGGGCCGATTACGTACGGACCGCCCGCGCGAAGGGGCTGACCGAGCTCTCCGTCGTCGTGGTGCACGTTTTCAAAAATGCCCTCATCCCCCTGCTGACCATCGCCGGGCCCATGATGGCCAACCTGATCACGGGATCCTTCTTCATCGAGACGATCTTCCGGATACCCGGCCTGGGGCGATATTTCACCACGAGCGTGTTCGCCCGGGACTACCCCATGATCATGTCCACGGCCCTGCTCTGGTCGTCGCTCATCGTGGTGATCTACGTGATTACGGATCTAATGTACGCCCTGGTCGACCCCCGCATACGATATCGGAAGGATTAGCATGGAATCGATCGGCACATCCGGCGAAGCAGGTCTCGTCTGGGTTCTGGGCGCGGTCCTGGGGTGGAGTTGGGACACCATGATCCTCGAGGTGGGGCGGATCGCCCTGGCGATCCAGCTGTTGCTCCTCCTTCCGCGGATCTATCGCCTGGGATGCAAGAACGAAACGAGCAGATGGGCGCAGTTCTGCCACAGGGCGGTACAGCAGAAACCGCTCTTCGCCGCCGTGAGCGCCGGTGCCGTGCTGGCGGCTTGGTGGCTGCTCGGTCCGTGGATGGACCTGTATCCCTACGGCACGGAAGACATCCCCGAAAGCCTGTCGGAGTCATTGAGCTGGTATGGCCTGGAACCCTTTTTCTCCTGGGCGGGACTGATCTTCCGCGTCACACTGGCTTCGGAGTTCACGCTGCTATGGCCCCGGGCCTACCGCTATTTCAAGAAACACGACAGCGGCCTCTGGGCGGACGCCACCCGGCGGTTTTCCCGCAACAAGCTGTCCCTGATAGGACTCTTCCTGGTCCTGCTGCTCAGCAACACGGCGCTGCTAGCCCCCTGGATCGCACCCCTGCACTATACAAAGCAGAACTTCCTGGTCGCGTGGCAGGAACCGTCCTGGATGTTTCCATTCGGCACGGACGGCCTGGGCCGCGACCTTTTCAGCCGGGTCATCTACGGCGCCGAGATCTCCATGACGGTGGGCGTCCTCGTGCAGGCCATCATTTTCTCCATCGGCGTCCCCCTGGGCTCCCTGGCCGGGTACGCGGGGGGCCGCGTCGACAGCATCATCATGCGGGGAGTCGACATCATGTCGGCCTTTCCGGGCCTGCTCTTCATCATCCTGATCATGTCGTGGCTGGGAGCCGGACTGTTCAACATATTCGTGGCCATCGGCGTGACCGGCTGGGTAGGGGTATGCCGTCTCCTCAGGGGGCAGATTCTGTCTTTGAAGGAAAAGGAATTCGTCCGGGCGGCCAAGGCGATGGGAGGAAGCCACCTCCGGATCGTCGTCACCCATATCCTACCGAACAGCCTGACGCCGCTGATCGTGGCCCTCGCCCTGGGCATTCCTTCCGCCATCTTTGCAGAGGCCGGGCTGAGCTTCATCGGCATCGGCATCAGCCCGCCGACGCCGAGTTGGGGACAGATGGTCGGGGAGAACGCCAACTACATCCGGTCCTACTGGCACCTGGCGACTTTTCCCGCCATCATGATTGCCCTGACCATGCTCGGATTCCAGCTGATGGGCGACGGACTTCGCGACGCCCTCGACCCGAAGATGAACCAGTAAACCACCCCGTGGCGGGCCGGACGGTGCGCGCACCCGTAAAAAAAGTTGATGACAGGGCTTGACACGGCGGCCGAAACCCGTATATTAGGCCGTGTCGTTTAAAAGGCGGCAGCCCGAATTGTTGCATTTCCCCTGATTGATTCCTCAATGGAAAGCCGAATCTTCCTTAGAACAGATTCATGACGGCCGGTACCGTATTCGCCGGGATTACTCCATTATCATAATACGCATCTTTCGCCCGAATCCCAGATGGCATAACCAGAACCAGGAACCCCGCGTTTCCAGACGCGGCACGCCAGGCCTGACTACCGGAAACGACCGTTAGCATTTCGTCGATTCCGCCGCTCACCATGTTCACAACCCAGTCTTTCAGATAATTCACGCCCCACGACTCGCCCCGGGAATCGTCGTCTCAGGAACGCCGGGCCGGCGGGAGTCCAACCTACCTTTCAAAAGGGAAGGAAGCATGCACATACTAGAATTGAAAACCAAGACCCTGCCCGACCTGTACTCCATAGCCCAGGAGCTCGATCTGCAGAGCTATTCGGGGCTGAGGAAACAGGAACTGATCTTCAGCATTCTCCAGGCACAGACGGAGAAAGAGGGCGTGATCTTCGGGGAGGGCGTTCTCGAGGTACTGCCGGATAACCGCTGCGGCTTTCTCCGGTCTCCGGACTACAGCTACCTGCACGGTCCCGACGATATCTACGTGGCACCGTCCCAGGTCAAACGCTTCGATCTGCGGACCGGAGACACCATTTCGGGACAGATCCGGCCGCCCAAGGACGGTGAGCGCTTCTTCGCGCTGCTGAGGGTGGATACGGTCAATTACGACAATCCCGAGGCCAGCAAGGAAAGGACGCTCTTCGACAACCTGACGCCGATCTACCCGCTGGAACGGTTCAAGCTTGAATACGTGAAAGATAAGCTGCCGACGCGGGTCATGGACCTTCTGACCCCGATCGGCAAGGGACAGCGCGGGCTGATCGTATCGCCACCGAAAGCCGGCAAGACCATGCTGCTGCAGGAAATCGCAAACGCCATCACGGACAATCACTCCGAGGTGGTGCTCATGGTGCTGCTCATCGATGAACGCCCGGAAGAGGTGACCGACATGGAAAGGTCGGTGAAGGGCGAGGTGATCAGTTCGACCTTCGACGAGCCGCCGGAGCGCCACGTGGCGGTCTCGGATATGGTCCTTGAAAAAGCCAAGCGGCTGGTGGAACACGGCAAGGACGTCGTGATCCTGCTCGACAGCATCACGCGCCTGGCGCGGGCCCACAACGCGGTGACACCCCACAGCGGCAAGATCCTTTCAGGCGGTATCGACGCCAACGCGCTGCAGAAACCGCGGCGCTTTTTCGGCGCGGCGCGCAATATCGAGGAAGGCGGAAGCCTGACGATCGTGGCCACGGCGCTGATCGAAACGGGCAGCCGTATGGATGAGGGCATCTTCGAGGAATTCAAGGGTACGGGCAATATGGAACTGGAACTCAGCCGCAAGCTGGCGAACCGGTGGATATTCCCCGCAATCGACCTGAGCGCGTCTTCCACCCGCAAGGCGGAACTGCTGCTGGAACCGGATATCCTGGGCAAGGTGAAGATTCTGCGGAAGTTCCTGGACGGCCTGGGACCGGTCGAAGCCATGGAACTGATGACCGAACGCCTGTCACGGACCAATACGAACATGGATTTTCTCAAATCCATGAACGAATAGCGGCGCATACATTCAGCATGGACTGATTGGACCGATCGGATCAGGCGGGCCAGGCGGGCCAGGCTGACAGCATGATTTCCGATTTACTTGAGCCGCTTGAAGAATTCCTTGAACTTCCGCTCCGATTCCGCCTTCTCCACCGGGGTCATGGCCTGGTAGAATCCGCAGTCGTTCGCGAAGGAGGGAGAGAGCGCGCTCCGCCTGGGCACATTGTAGGCCTCGTGCTTGAAGGTATAGATTTCGCACGTCACTTCGTCTCCCCTCATGGCGGGCATGACGTGGACACAGTCGGAGCAACTGCGCTGCGATTCCCCCAGGTGACCGTGTGTCCGGTTGTGCATGATCGACTTCAGCTTGCTCATACCGAGTCTCCCGTACAATTTACAGCCGTGTAGTCAGGCAAGAAGTGAATACCGGAAGGGTAACCACGCATGACGTCCTTGTCAAGTGCGTGGACCGACGCGCCACCCGTCCTGCTTGACATCCATACGGTCCTGCCCTGTAATTGGATGGCCGTACCCCGGTTCCTCGTTTCCCCAACCCACAGGCATGGTCCAGTGACGAGAAAAACAGGTTCGTCGCTTTCGTACACCCGGTTGATCAGGGAGAACCGGACCTACCGGTTTGTATGGTTGTCGCAGGTGGTGTCCAACGCGGGGGACTGGTTCAACACGATCGCCGTACTGGGCCTCACCCTGGCCCTCACGGGCTCCGGGCTCGCTCTCGGCATCGTCACGATCTGCCAGATGCTGCCCCCCTTCCTGATGACCCCGCTGGCCGGCGTCGTCGCAGAGCGATACGACCGCAAGCGGGTGATGATCATTGCCGACATCCTCCGCGCCGTCGTGGCCCTCGGCTTCCTGCTGGTCGAAACAGCAGACGACGTCTGGATGCTGTACCTCTTCATGGCCGTGCTGTCCGGCCTTGGCCCCTTCTTCGACGTTACGCGCACGGCCTCGCTGCCGAGTATCGCCCGGGAAAGGCGCTGCTTGCGGCCAACGCGCTGTCCAGCACGACCTGGGCCGCCATGCTGGCCATCGGATCCGCCCTCGGAGGACTGGTGGCCGACCACCTGGGCCGTTCCGCCGCCTTTCAGATAAACGCCCTGAGTTTCCTGGTATCTGCCGTCTTCGTTGCACGGGTCGCGATTCCCGCCGCGGCGGGCGCGGGACAGCCGGTCCGGTTCCTGTCGGATTTCATCGAGGGATTGAAGTACATCGGGCGCGATCGGGTCACGCGGGTGTATCTGCCGGGCAAGGCGACCTGGGGGCTCGCCGGCGGCGGCGCCGTTCTGCTATACGCGGTGTTCGGCGGACAGGTCTACCGCGCCGGCGACACAGGCATTGCCATCCTGTACACGGCCAGGGGCCTGGGAACGCTCATGGGCGCCGTTTTCATCAAGTTCTTCGATACCATTCGCCTGGGACAGTTGAGGATGGGCATCCTGATCGGACTGATCAGCTACGGCGCGTTCTTCATCCTTTTTTCGCAGGCTCCGTCCATCTGGCTGGCCGCGGTATGTATCATCCTGGCCGCCGCGGGCAGCATGGTGATGTGGGTCTACTCTTCCCTCGGGCTGCAGCTTGTGGTGGACGAAGATTACCGCGGCCGGGTTTTTGCCGCGGACCATGGGCTGTTCACCCTGGCCTTTCTCCATCTCGACCCTGGCGACGGGCCTTCTGCTGGACGCCCTTGCCGCTCGCCTGGTGGCCTTCATGGCGGGCGCTGCGGGCATTTTGATTGTGTGCGGCTGGTTTCTCTTCGCCCGGCGAATCCCGGTGGAGGGCGGCGTCCGCCGGAATGTCAACGCTTGACCCGGTAACGCTCCAAACGTTCGAAATCCTCGATCGTCTGATCTACGAAGGCCGTTTCCGCGCCATCCACGATCACGTCGGCGTCGAAAATGTCACTGTCGAAGCGGAAGGTGTAGTTCATGGCATAGATCACGCGGATATGGACCTGGAGATCGGCGACTGCCGCGGGATCGGGGATGAGAAACATGTATGCAACGTGGTTCAGTGGAAAGGACAGACCGAGGGAATACCCCGCATCCAGCACTTCGTCGATCGCTTCACCCGACGTATAGACTGGTATGCCGTGTTCGTTGATCCACCGGGCTACAATGGCATTGGCCCGCAACAGGGTCAGCGAATCTTCAACCATGGCGTTGAAGAGCCGGTTCATTTCACTACCGCGCAGTCGGATCACTATGGAATCGCCCGCGAAGGGCCTCAGGCCGAGCGGAACGGTTTCCGGCTGTAGCTAGCCGATTTCGGACAGAACAGTGTCAAGATGGGGAGAAGGCGGCTGGAAGGCCTGCAGTCTTGACGGAAAAAGAACCAGGGCGACGGCGATGGAGAAAACTGCTGCCCGTAAGATGACATGGACTGCAAACCCGTAAGATGACCCCTTCATGTCGACTCCCTGCGCGGTCAGCAGTTCGAACCGGCCGGGCCGGGCTCAGGGAAAACCGGGATCGGCTGCGTCGTATTCCTGCCAGGCTCCGCCATGGCTGGTCTCAGGCGACCCGAGGAGTTACTCCACCCGCTCCATGGTCAGCTTTTCCAACACCACGTCGAAGACGGGCCGGTCGCTTCGCGTCTGGGTCCGGCCAATGGCGTTGACGACTTCCTGTCCCTTCATGACCTGGCCGAAGATGGTGTAGCCTCCGTCCAGATAGGATTTCGGTCCGTGGGTGATGAAGAACTGGCTACCCCCGGTATCCGGCGATCCGGAGTTGGCCATCGCCAGCCGTCCCGGACGGTCGAATTTCAACGAACCCCGGATTTCGCCCTTGATGTTGTAACCCGGTCCACCGCGGCCCGTTCCCGTCGGGTCGCCGCCCTGGATCATGAAATTCGGTATGACCCGGTGAAAGAGGGTCCCGTCGTAGTAGGGACGTTTGGTCTCCTGCCCGGTATTGGGATCCTTGAAGGTCTTTGTGCCCTCCGCAAGCCCGATGAAGTTGTCTACCGTGACAGGCGCCAGCTTGTCGAAGAGCTTGCAGATGATGACGCCCATGCTGGTATTGATCACGGCGTAGGTCCCCGGACCGAGGGACTGGGCCGCCAACTCGCCGGACTCGGATTGCGTGTCTTCAGCCGACTGGACCGGCGGAGTTGCCATGGCCGCCTGAGAAAAGGCAACCATGCCCGCCAGTGCGGCGGCTAACCCGATGTGGCTTAATTTCCCGATCAATTTACTCGCCCTCCCCTCTGACCACGGTCACACTGGTTATGCTGACCTCTTGCCGGGGCCGCGACTGACTCGCGGGCACTATGGATATGGCGTCGGCCACGTCCTGTCCCTCCACGACCTGGCCAAAGATGGTATGCATTCCGTTGAGATGGGGCGTGGGCGCCACCGTGATGAATATCTGACTGCCGTTGGAATTGGGGCCGCTGTTCGCCATGGCCAGCCTGCCCGGCTGGTCGAAAAGCAGCTCTCCGTGGAATTCATCTTCGAACTGGAAACCCGGTCCGTCGCGTCCGGTACCGGTTGGATCACCGGTCTGTATCATGAAATTAGGAATAACCCGGTGAAAGATCACGCCGTCATAGTAGGGCGTGCCGGTCATGGTCTGACCGGTTTCAGGATGGGTCCACTCTCGCGTGCCGTCGGCCAGGCCGGATATGATGTCCACGGTTCTGGGCACCTGGTCGGAAAACAGTTCGCATTTAATGGTACCCAGGCTGGTTTCGATGATCATCATGTTTGCGGGTTCTCCACTGTTCTGGGGTGGTTCAGGCGATACGCCGCAGGACGCGGCCAGAAAGAACATGAAAAAAGCGGCCGTCAATAGACCCGGTTTCCACATCTTTTACCTCCACTAACTGGGATTGATGGTATCGCTGGACGCTTCCTGCCGTTTTCGATAGGGCAGGTTGTGACTCTTCCGGTACTCCCACTGGAGCCGGTGGTGTTCCTTATCCGTGGATATGAAATCCCAGGGCAGCGACTCCTGGTCGGCCATGTCCCCGAGATAGCGCGAGGTGTCCATCCCGGATTCCGCCGCGGCGCGTTTCCAGTCACCGTCCTGCCGCACGGTTTCCATCACGAAGGCGCTCAACTCACGGCCGCCTCGGGACAGAATGGCCTCGAAGTACGCAGATTTCAGGCTCTCGTGTTTCACATCCACCCCGGGAGTGCCTCGAAGGGCTCTCCGGATCCGGTTCAGCTTGCGCTTGACCTCCCGCGGTGACGCCATGGGACTCCATTGGAAAGGCGTCAACGCTTTCGGCACGAAGGGGTTTATGCTCAGCCTCAGCCGTCCACCCGGTTCTCCGTACTCCCGCTGAAGCTGGGCCAGCCGGCGCGTCATCTCGATGAGTTCCTCGATGTCCGCATCGGTTTCCGTCGGCAGACCGACCATGTAGTACACCTTGAGGTGCTTGATTCCCTTCTCGATAATCCGTCGTGCGCCGGTCAGGATCTCTTCCGAGGAAATCGGCTTGTTGATCGCCTTGCGAAGCTGCTCCGAACCGGCCTCCGGGGCGATGGTCATGGTCCTCAGCCCCGTCTTCATCATCAGGCGAAGCAGGCTGTCCGGTACCAGGTCGACCCGCACCGATGAAACCCCCACGCGAAGTCCCGTTTCTTCCAGCCCCGCGCAGAGTTCATCCAGGTAGGGATAATCGCACATGGCCGAACTCACCAGGCCCACGGAACTTCAGTCCCTCTTTGCCCTCGCGCGCCAAGTCCGCGTTTTTCTTCTGGATCACGTCGAGTATGGTGCCCGGCTTCAGGGCGCGGAACTTGGGATAGACGTAGCTCACGGCGCAGAACCGGCACCGGCGGGGACACCCGCGGGAGATCTCGATCAGCAGCATGTCGCCGAACTCGGTATCGGGCGTGAGGACCGCGGAATGGGCGGGATAGTCCTCGAAGGAACCCACCTGCTGCTTGGCGATCCGGCCGGGGAAAGCGGCGCTGCTGTCAGCCGGCGCGGCGCCATGGTCGCCCGGGGACGCCGACTGCAGGGACGGTACGTACATGCCGGCCAGCGAAGTCGTACGAGCAAGGTGGCTCTCCCGTTCCAACCCCTGGTCTTCGATGTAACGGTCGATATACGCGTAGGCCGCCTCTTCGCCGTCTCCGATGATCATCGCGTCGGCGAAATCCGCCAGCGGTTCCGGGTTGATATAGGTAATCGCGCCCCCGATCAGCACGATCGGGTCGAAGTGCGTCCGATTTTCCGCAAGGACAGGCACACGGGCGAGTTCCAGGATGCGGACCAGGTTCGGATAATCGTTCTCGAAGGAAATGGAGAAGGCAATGATGTCGCACGCGTTGAGGGGCAGGCCGGATTCCAGGGTAACCAGGGGCTTGCGGGACCTGGCCAGGTCTTCCAGATCGGAAGGATCCGGTAGAAAGGCCCGTTCGCAAACGACGTCGTCCCGTTCGTTCAGGTGACGGTAGATGGTTTGAAATCCCAGGTTGGACATGCCCAGGTAGTAGGTATTGGGATACACCAGGGCGACCCGGACGACCTTCCCGCCGGATTTCTTGAATATGGTCCCGCGTTCGCGGGCGAGGGTCTGCGCCATGGTTTGCGCTAACATTTAACTTTCCACCATACGGAAATCGGCTGCGGAATTCGGTTACGACGCCCACACCGGGTTGCTCAATCGTGACGGAACGCGCTACGGACGGGCAAAATACAGCCCGGGAAGCCGGGTGTCAAGGCCCGAGCCGATGGAAGCGCCGTGGTTTCGGCCGCGCGGGATGGACTTGACAACGCGCGTTACCGCGGTTAGTTTTCGGACGAAAGACCACCGAGAAAGGAACCCCGGTCCAAGGGAGAAGGACGCATGGATCCGAATCTGCATCGGACAGCCCGGAAGCACACATGGAAACCAATAGGTGTGCTGGCGCTCTGCCTGTTGATTTTATCGCCGTGGGACGCTTCCGGACAGCAGGTTAGAGCCGAAATCATGGTTCACCTGGAAGCCCTGCCCATCCTGCACCGTGAGCAGATGGCCGGCTTCGATTTCGCGCTCGCCGATTACATCGATGAATGGGACTGGCTGGAGGAAGACCTGTCCGAACCGGTACACGTTGGATTCGAAGCGATCCTGGCTTTTCTGGGAAGCCGGGTGAAAACCCAGTACGGTTCGCGCCTGACCGTATACAGCGGCACCGACCTGAAGTACCTGGACCGGTGGTGGCTATTCGAATACGAACGGGAGGACCTGCTGCAGCACGACGAGGCGCAGTTTCACCCGCTGACCTGGCTGGTCGACTACTACGTCCATATCATGATCGGCCACGAACTGGACAAGTACACCGAATTCGGCGGTGACAGACACTTTCAGCGTGCCAACACCATCGCACTGGACGGACGGTTCAGCCGGGAGTTTCAACGGGGATGGGACGAGCGGCTGGACCTGATCGACGGCATTCTGGCCGATGATTACAGACCCCACCGCCTGATCCGGAACAGGTATTACCGGGGACTTGCGGCACAACGGGAGAACATGGTGGTCGAGGCAAGAGCCCTCTGCCGCCAGGCCGTGGACATCATGGCCGAACAGTACGAAAAGAATCCGCGGGACGAGCGGCTCAGTGGGTTTCTGAACGCCCACTACCTGCAACTGGCGGACATCTTCAGTACGGAATCATCCAACGAAGTTCAGAGCACGGAATCTTCCACCGAAGTCTACGACATACTCATGGAAATAGATGCCGCGCATCGGTCGACGTACGAAGATTACGCGAAGCGCCTGGGAGGATAAGCTGTATGGACGGTTCCCCGGCTATTCAGACTCGCGGCGGCGTTTCGCATACACATTCAAAAGAGATCAAAGGTAAATAATGCGTAACGGCTTCGCCGTCAGGAAACCTGCCACCTGGTTGCTGATCGCGGTGACGGGCCTGTGTTTGTCCGCCGAGGCTCAGGAAACCTCGACCGATCCGGCCATCTGGCGGAAACTGGTCCACGCGTCGACCACCGTGCATGAGGTGTTTCTGTCCCGAACGCCACAAATCGTGATCTACGGCGACGGGCTCATCGTGTTCCGGGACGACGATTTCAAGACGATCCACCATCAGGTTCGGCTGGTCGGCGATGAAATGCCGTTACTGTTCCTGATGATGCAGAACAGCTTCGGTCTGCCGAGCCTGACCAACGAATGGCTCGAAAATGAACTACCCTACGCCGAAAGCATACAGGTGCCTTTTCGAGAAAGCAATGACAAGGTGACCATCTGGATCGGACTGCACTCCCCGCCGAGTATGCACACGCTCTCGCCCCCGCTGCTCAAAGCCCGATCCGTTTAACGAGGTTATCGCACCGGCGTGGAACGCCATGTACAAGTTCAACACTTTCCTCTCCGGGTTCACCCATTCCCTGTCTGTACCGTACGTCCCCCAACCGCGTCGAGATCGCCGTGCAGAAACTACCCCGCTACCTGGCGGACCTCTCCGGCGATGCCGTGGGCTGGCCGCGGGCACTGGATTCGATCGACCTGGCCGAAGTCAAAGAAAACCGCCCGCGGGGATACCGGACACTCTCCGGACCATCCGCCCGTGATGCCTACCGGCTGCTGACCGAGCACCAGGCGATTCGTTCCGGCGACCAGGTATACCTCGTATGGGTGCGCCCGCTTCTGCTGCCCTGAACAGCGCAATCATCCTTCGTTGATCCAGGCCGTTTGACATACCGGGCCGTCGGGACCATCCGTCCATCCGGCCATCCGGCCATCCGTCCATCCGGGCTATTTCCGGTCTCTACCCCTTTACCGCACCCATGGCCAGCCCGCGGACCATGTATCGCTGAACGAAGGCGAACACGGCCAGGGCGGGAAGCAGCGCCAGGGTGGCGCCGGCCATCATGCGTCCCCAGTGGATGTCGTACTTGCTGATGAAGTTGTACAGGCCGACGGGCAGCGTGAAGGTGGATTCCGAGTTCAGGAACATCACCGCGAAAAGCAATTCGTTCCACGCGCCGATGAAGGCGAAAAGAAAGGTCGCGATCAGTCCGGGACGGGTCAGCGGTACGGCCACGCGCAGGATCGCCCCCATCCGGTTGCATCCGTCCACCATGGCGGCCTCCTCCAGTTCCGACGGCACGCCCGCGAAGAAACCCTGCATCATGAGCGTGCAGAAGGGGATGTTCAGCACGGTATACACGATCATCAGGCTGTAGAGCGTGTTGAGCAGGCCGAGCATCCGGAAGATAATGAAAAGCGGGACGATGAGCACCACCACGGGCATCATCTGGGTCGAGAGGAACATCAGGAGCGTGACCTGGCGTCCCCGGAACCGGTAACGCGCGAGGGCGTAGCCCCCAAGGACGGACACGGTCAACGTGCAGGCCGAGGCCAGGCTGGCGACCGTGATGCTGTTGGCGAAGAACCGGGGGATATCGGTCCGCAGGAAGGCCGCGGCGAAATGTTCCAGCGTGGGCGCCGACGGAAAATACCGCAGGGGCCAGACGAAGAGATCCTTCTCGGGTGTCAGGGCGGTGACCACCATCCAGTACACGGGAAAAACCGCGAAGAGAAAAAAATGCGCTTAATCCGGCGGCGTTAAGCAGGCGGTGCAATGGACCCGGTCGGATCATCGTCTCTCCCTCATATCGTGGCCTGGTCGCCGTAGAATTTCGTGGCCCGCAGGAAAATGGCGGTGAAGGCCAGGGAAACCACGGTCAGCGCCACGCCCAGGGCGGCCGAATACCCGAAGTCCAGGCCCAGAAAGGCCTTCTGGAACACGTAGAGGGCGAGTGTGCGGGACGCCCCGGCCGGACCTCCCCCGGTCATGACCCAGATCAGGTCCGCCCAGTTGAATATCCAGATCGCCCGAAGAAGAATCGTGATGACGATGGCCGGTTTCACCATGGGCGCGGTGACGCGCCAGAAGGACTGCCATGCCGTGGCGCCGTCCATGTCGGCCGCTTCGTACAGGCTCGGCGGGATGGCCTGCAGGGCGGCGAAGAGCATGACGGCGAAGAAGGTGACGCCGAACCAGATATTGGCCAGCACGCAGGAGAGGAGGGCCGTCTCCTGGCGGGACAGAAACCCGACTTTCTGGTCCAGCAGCCCGACCCGGATGAGCACGTCGTTGACCAGCCCGAATT
>CBDEKM010000011.1:0-322972 GCA_965240335.1 bacterium | reverse complement strand
CGAGGTTCCCGAACGACGACGGCCCCGCCCTCCGCGGCCACGGCTTCGGTGCGGTCCGTTGAACCGTTGTCCCACGACGATCACGGCCGTGGCAATTCCCGTCGGTATATGCGACAGGACCAGGCCGATCGAATCTTCTTCGTTCAGGACCGGTATGATGACCACGATGGTCTGAACTTCTGCTGAACGCACCATTTCAAACTGCCCCGAAACCCTTTCGATCCGTGCTCATGGCGGGATTCCGCATATCGCACATAATGTATAAATCGCTTGACAATACCCCAACATATACTAATATATCCCCTTAATAGTCTCCTGTAACCGATTTTCAACCAGATCTCACTTTACCGTCATTCGAACAGGGTAATCTTTGCCATCAGGATTCGTCACAGATGCGACTATCCCATCTTGAAATCATCGGTTTCAAGTCATTCTCCACCCGGCTGAAGGTGAAGTTCAGCGACGGTATTACGGCCGTGGTCGGTCCGAACGGCTGCGGGAAGTCCAATATCGTCGATGCCATTCGCTGGGCGCTGGGGGAACACCGTGCGACTTCGCTGCGGGGCGACCGGATGGAAGACGTCATTTTCAACGGCACGGCCGCCCGGAAACCGCTCGGTATGGCGGAGGTATCGCTGACGATAGACAACAGCGAGCAGAAACTGCCCGTTGAATACAGTGAAGTAACCATCACGCGCCGTTATTTCCGCTCGGGCGCGGGCGAGTACCAGATAAACAAGGTACCCTGCCGCCTCAAGGACATCACCAACCTCTTGATGGACACGGGTATGGGCGCCCACGCCTACTCGATCATCGAGCAGGGCATGGTGGAAACGGTGGTCAACGGCAGTCCCATGGAACGGCGCCAGCTCATCGAGGAAGCCGCGGGCATCAACAAGTACAAGACGCGGCGGCGCCTGGCCCAGCGTAAACTGGAAGGGACAGAGCACGACCTGGTGCGGATCGCCGATCTACTGGAGGAAGTCGATCGCAGCGTGAGTTCGCTACGGCGCCAGGTGCGTAAATACGAGCGTTACGACCGGCTGATGCTACAGATGAAGGACGTGGAGGTCGTGGTCGCCTGTCATGAGTTCCTCGACCTGCGCCAGCGGACGGAACCCGTCCGGGACCGGATAAAGAAGCTTACGGATCAGAAAGAATCCCTCCAAACGCGCATCCGGACCGCAGAAGCCGGCGTCGAGGAAAGAAATGCCGTACAGCTGGAAAAGGAAGAGCTGCTGCAGCAACGGCAGGACGGCGTGAACCGGATCGACGAACAGATCCGGAAGTTGAACGAGGAACTCCTGGTAAGCAGGGAGCGCTGCGCCGGCCTGGAACACCGGGCTAAAACCTCGGCTGAGGAAGCGGTAGAGGCTGAGACCGAACAAAAGCGTATCCGCGGGCAGCTGGCGCAGATCGGCGATGACCGAAAGACCCTGAATACCGCGCTGGAACAGGCGCGCACCGCCTTCGCGGAGCGTGAGAACAAGGCAAAGGCCTCCGCCGAACGGATTTCGGCGCGCAGAAGGAGTCATCCCAGGTTCTTCGGAACCACAGCATGTCGCTGATTCAAAAACACTCCCACGAGCAGGCGGAGATCAGTTCCCTCGAGGCCCGCGAGGAGTCCCTGCGCAACAGGATGTGGCGAGGTGACCGCCGCCCGGAAGAAACTCGGCGGAAGAACTGGAAACGAATGCTACGCGCTGCTCGAAGCCGTAAGAAAGGAACTGCGCGAAGCAAGAAAGGTGGTCGAGGAAAACACGATCGCTGAACGCCACCCTGCAGGAATCCGTGCAGGACGTGCAGCGCTGTCTCGAGTCCGCCCGGGACGAGTTGTCCGGGATCGAAACCACCCTGGCGACAGCGGATAAAGGAGCGGGCGCTCCTCGATCGCATGCACCGGCAATACGAAGGATACGGTCAGGGGGTCAAGGACGCTGTTAACCGACGGCGCAGCGATAAATGGACTCCGTGGCGTCCTGGCCGACCAGATTTCGATCAACAAGGAAGTACGAGGCGGTGATCGCGGCCTACCTGGACGACATGCTGCAGTACATCGTGGCCGAGCGCGCGGAAGACGCCGTAGCGGGCATCCGCTACCTCCGGGAACAAGAAGTCGGGGCAGGTTTCCTTCATTCTCCTCGACCGGATTAAGTCCCGACCTTCCCCATGCGGAACTGCCTTTCGAGGATGATGGCATCATCGCCCGCGCGAGTTCCTTCGTGACTTCCGGCAAGGATATGGATCCGGCGATGATTCACCTTCTGTCCAGGGTGGTGCTCGTGAAGGACCTCGAAACGGCCTTCCGACTGTCGCCGGTTTTCGACACCGACCAGGACTGGAAACTGCTGACGACCGGTGGAGAGGTCGTGGACCCCGCCGGCCTGTTGACCGGTGGATCGACCGTTGAAAATGATTCGGACCTGCTTCGGCGCGACGGAACGAATCGAAGCGCTGGACAAGGAACTGGAAGCCTGCCGTGTAGAACGCGAAAAGAGCACCGGAGAAATAGAAGGCCTGTCCGCCGAACTATCTACGTTAACGGAGCGCCAGTCGTCCACCGAACAGTTTCTCGGCGAATCCCAGCGCAAGATGATAGAACTGGAAACCAGGGAACGGCAGTATGATTTCGAACTCGCCCGGCTCGGTGATCAGGACGAGGAACTCGAACGCGAAGCAGAGTCCCTGTCCGAGCAGGCATAGCGTCATCTGGCCGCGGACCGTGCGAGAGCCGAAGGAAAGAACTGGAAAGGCTGGCAAAGGACCGAATCGACGGCCGAGGAAGAAGTACGGGAGAATCAGGAAACGCTCGACGAACTGGAAGGGGAGCGCCAGCGCTTGGCCGAAGCGGCCCACGAGGCCCGTATCGCCCTGGTCTCTCTGGAGGGCCGGAGCAACGAACTGGGCACCACGGACGAATTCCTCACCCAGGAGAGACGATCGTCTATACGAAGGTCCTTCGAGCAGCGGAAAACCGAAGCGGTGGAAGCCGGCGGTCAGACAAAGGAATTGAAGCTTGTCGCAGGAGCACCACGAGAAACAACTCGATACGCTCTTTACAAGTCCAGGCGGGAACGAGAGGTGGATCGCGACGCCTTGCTACGAAGAACACCGGGACCTGCAGGACGAGGTGAGGCTGATGCAGCAGGGGGTAGGCGAAAGCCGTAACACCCTGGACCCAGGTACAGGAACAGGTTCACCAGGCGGAACTGGATGACAAAGAATTGTACATGAAGAGCAGCGAGATTCGGCGACAGTTGATGGAAAAACACGGCACCGACCCGGAAAGCGATGGAGGTACCGCCCCAGATCGCCGATATGGAAGACTACTCGTCCGACGCGGCGCAGACCCTCCGGTCACGATCTTCAGCGCAAGACGTGAACGAACTGGGTCCCATCAACATGGCGGCGGTCGAAGAGTACGGAGGCCGCAAAGGAGCGGCTCGACTTCCTCCAGCAGCAGCAGAACGACCTCATCGAGGCCAAGGAGAACCTGGAAAAGACCATCGTCAAAATGAACAAGGCCGCCCGCACCCGGTTTATGACCACCTTTGAACAAGTCCGGGGCAACTTCATGACCACGTTCCAGACGCTGTTCGAAGGGGGGGAAGCCGACCTCAAGCTCGAAGAAGGGGATCCGCTCTGGAAACCGGTATCGAAATCATGGCGCGCCCGGGCGGCAAGCGGCTCCAGAGCCTCGCCCTGCTGTCCGGCGGCGAAACGGCCCTGACGGCCATCGCCCTGCTCTTCGCCATCTACCTCGTGAAGCCAAGTCCCTTCTGCGTATTCGACGAAGTGGACGCGCCCCTCGACGATGCCAACGTTCAGGCGATTCGCCAGCGCCCTGCGTCAGTTCACCCACGACACGCAGTTCCTGGTCGTCACCCACAACAAACGGACCATGGAAGCAGCCGATTACCTATACGGCATTACCATGGAAGAACCCGGTCTGTCCAAGATGGTATCCGTGCGCCTGGAGGGCGCGGAGTCCGAACAACTGGAACCGGCGGCCGCCCATGGTGAAGAAGCCAACGGTGCCGGAACGGTCGGGGTATAGGTGAGACTTGATCGTCATCGGAGTGGCCGGCGGCATTGCCTCAGGGAAAATCGACGGTGGCCCAGGTATACGAGGAAACTCGGCGCCCGTGTCCTGGACGCCGATGCCATCGGTCACGAACTGCTCCGGACCGATAGACTGCGCGACCGCATAGGGGATGCCTTCGGCGAAGGCGTTCTAACCCCGGAAGGGGACGTGGACCGTCGCGCGCTCGGCCGCGTTGTCTTCAGCGACGAGAACGCCCGGCACA
The DNA here is from genome assembly GCA_965240335.1 of bacterium. GTDB lineage: Bacteria > JAAXHH01 > JAAXHH01 > JAAXHH01 > JAAXHH01 > JAAXHH01. Next base: position 318,665 of record CBDEKM010000011.1, on the reverse strand, counting down.
GGCTGAACCTCCTGGTTAGGCCGGCCATCCGTGCGGAAATACGGCGGCAGATCGGCGGCCTGCGAAGCGAAGGCTACGACGGTGCCGTCGTGGTCGACGCGCCCCTGTTGGTCGACACCGGTCCCACCGACCTCGCCGACCGGGTCATCCTGGTCACCGCGCACGCTTCCACTAGGAAAGAACGGATCATCCTGCGCAATGGCCTATCCGAGCGTGAAGCCGAGCAGCGTATCGACGCCCAGGTACCCGACGCGAAACAGGCGAGATGGGCGGATTATGTCCTGGATAACAGCGGTTCGAAAGAAGAGCTGACTAAGAAGGCCGAGGCACTCTGGAAGCGTATCGTTTCCTGAGACGAATCCACTATCCCTCCCGCGCCTCACGATCCCCGTACAGACCCCGTTCGGCGATGTATCCCGCCACCTCTTCGGGCACCATTTGGTCTATGGGAAGCACATCCCTGACACGCCGGCGAATCTCCGTGGACGAGATAGCGATTTCGGGCAAATGGACGGTGACGACGCGGTCCCTCCATTGCGGGTCCACACCGGAGAGGTCCTTGCCGGGCCGCGGGACGGTCACTACCGTGGCCAGTTCAAACAAACGGTCCGGCGCGTACCAGGTGTCTATCTCGAGCAGACTGTCGGCCCCCATGACGAGGTAAATACCGCTCGAAGCACCGTAGTTCCTCCGTAGCGCCTCCAGCGTATCCACGGTATAGGATAGACCTGGACGAGAGATTTCTATGTCAGAAACCTCGAAATCAGGATCGTTCCGGGTGGCAAGTTCCGCCATACGGTACCGATCCCCTGGCGGGGCGATGGCGTGACCCTGTTTATGCGGTGGACGGGCGGACGGGACGAACAGCAGCCGGTCGAGACCACAGTGCGCTGCTATTCCACGGGCGATGATCAGGTGGCCGGTATGAATCGGGTCGAATGTTCCCCCGTAAACGCCAAGCCGGCAGGTTTTCACGGTGTGCCGCCGCTCCCGGATTCAGCAGGTGCGGATCCATCTGTCGAATCGGGGTCGTCATTGGTCCCAGATTCAGCAGGTGCGGATCCGTCTGTCGAAATTGGGGCGTCATCGGCGCCGGATTCAGCAGGTGCGGATCCATCTGTCGAAACGGGGGTTTCGTCGGCGCCGGATTCGACCGAGGGCGGTTCAGGCGATACAGGCAGCTCTACGTAAATTCGTCGCAGGTCCTCCAGCCGGTATCCGGCCTCCGCAGAACGTTCGTTTTCGGGATAGCTTTGTATGTATATTTCGTACTGCTCGATAGCCTCCCGGAGTTTCCCTTCCCGCGCGTAGCTTTCGGCGATCTCGTACTGCGCCTCGGAAGCCCAGTTGCTCATGGGATATGCTTCCAGCAGTTCACTGTAGTAGAGGCGGGCCGCTTCCCAGTCTTTCATCTTGTAATAGAGGTTTCCTATCCGGTAATCTTTCTCGGCGACCTTGTCGAAGCATTCCTGCAGCAGCTCGTGGACTTCGGCACTCCATTCGCTGTCGGGGTATTCCTCCAGGAAGAACTGGAGTTCCCGTATGGCTTCGAAGGTCTTGTCCTGCGTGAGGTGGGCCGGGTTGGATTGAAGAAACGTGGCGTAGGCCATCTTGTACTGGCTTTCATCGCTGAAGGGACTCTGGGGAAAATCACTGATCAACCGGCGAAACACGACCACGGCAAGAGGGTATTCCTTGAGCTTGATGTGCATTTCGCCCTGGTGATACAGGGCATCGTCCACGATGTCGCTGCCGGAATGGCTAAGGGTGATGGCCCTGAAGGCATCGAGGGCGTCCGTCCAGTCCTCCCGCTCCAACTTCCCAATCCCGTAGTCGTAAAGTTCCTCCGCCGCCCAGTCCGGGTCGATGTCCGGCGGACTGCACGCCGGCAGGAGGAATATGGCGCATAGCAGCCAGGTTACCGGGATTTTGTTTCGTACGCGCAGGATCATGATACCTGTGTCACAAATTGGGCGGGGAAGGCCCGTTCTATTTTTGTTCCAGGGCTCGGCATTCCGGTCGAAACCGTACCGATCAGATCGTATTCCAGGGCGTCGGTGATGTCCACGGACACAAAGTCACCAGGCGTGAGATCATCGCCGGTCACCAGGACTTCGTTGTCGACTTCCGGCGCATCGGCGGCGGTACGCCCGTTGTAGTTCCCTTCTTCCGCGCGCTCGTCGATCAGCACGTCAACCGTCTTTCCCATGCAGGCCTGGTTGCGCTCGAGAGATACTTCGCGCTGCAGCGCCATGAGCCGGTTGTACCGTTCCAGCTTGGCGGCCTCGGGAACCTGTTCGTCGTACCGGGCGGCCGGTGTATGCTCTTCCTTTGAATACATGAACACGCCCATGCGGTCGAATCGCGTTTCTTCCACGAAGTTGTGCAGCTCTTCGAAGTCCTCCTCCGTTTCCCCGGGAAAACCGACGATGAAGGTGGTCCTCAACGTCACATCCCGGTATCCCGGCGCGTATCCGTTTCAGTAGCGCGCGGGTTTCCTTCGAGGTCGTTTCCCGGTTCATGCGCTTGAGCATGGGATCCGATATGTGCTGCAGCGGCATATCGATATAGTTGCACACATGCTCCAGGTCAGCGAAGGCATGGATCAGCGGGTCGGTGAACCGCACGGGGTGATTGTACAGCGCCCGGATCCAGCGCACGCCTTCCACGCCGTTTAGCGCGGCGAGCAGGTCTTCCAGCCTGGCCGGTTCCTCCAGATCTTTGCCGTACCAGGTAGTATCCTGGGATATCAGGTTCAGTTCCACGGCTCCCTGACCTGCCAGGGTCCGCGCCTCGTCCACGAGGGAATCGATGGTCCGGCTTCGCTGGCTGCCCCGGATGGCTGGAATGATGCAGAAAGTGCATCGGCGGTCGCATCCCTCGGCGATCTTCAGGTAAACGGAGTGACTCGGCGTGGTAATGACCCTGGGATAGGAATAGTCGGTGGGCAGCGGCTGCCTGCGAATTTCCCGCAGGGTTTCGTGCCGGTCCTGCAGACGGTCCAACAGCTGAACGATACGCGGGTACTGGTGCACGCCGATGACGGCGTCCACTTCCGGCATCTCCGCGACCAGGCCGTGTGCATACCGTTGCGCCATGCACCCGGTGACTACAAGGGAGGTGCACTGGCCGTCCTCTTTGAATCGGGCCAGGTCCAGTATCGTTTCGATGGATTCTTCCTTGGCGGGACCGATAAACGCGCAGGTGTTCACGATGATGACATCCGCGTTCCCATGGTCGGTCACCACGTCGTATCCGGCCCGGGTCAATTGGCCCAGCATGACTTCCGAATCCACCAGGTTCTTCGAACACCCCAGACTGGCGAGACTGATATTGGGCAAAACGCTTCTCCGGTCTTTACCCGGCGCAATTCAGCGCAGGTCGACCCATTCGACATCCTCGGGCGTCGTCATCTGGAACAGCCCGGAAGGAATCTTCGTGTTCAATTCAAAACCCGTGAAACGCAGGGTAGTTTCGGATCCCATGTCGTCCGAATACACCACTTTCTTCGTGAGCCAGGTACCCTCGTCCACCCAGATACGCAACGCGCGAATTCCATCGGAAGGAGCGACGGCGGTAAGCCTGAGCACGTAGAAGAGAACGCCATCGAGCTGTTCCCGTCCCTCCAGATCATAACGGTACCGGTTCGAGTAATTGAAAAGGAATTCGTCCGGGCGCGTCCCCGCCGTGCTTTCCTGCGCCGGCGACACGATGACCTGTCGATTTTCGGGCACGTAGGTCCATAACGATTCACCATCGGAAACGATGACCTGGCCAGCCTCTTCGAGGCGCAGTCGGTTCTCGTCTCGCTGCAGAAACAGTCGGCCCTCGGTCTCACTCCGCTGGTCGAGCACGGCCACGTAAGTCGTGACGGAATACCGTGCCGCGAGCGACCGCACTCCTTCAAGACGCTGCCGCATCTTACCGGTGACGGCATCCGCCGAATGGAGCGCACCGGGCGATTCATATCCCTGAAACGCCATCAGGCCGGTCAACAGGCAGATCCAGAGATGCGTGGCCACGCGGCCTCCTCTTGCGAAATACCGGTGCAAATCACCACGAGTACAAGCGCGTAAATATGCACCGGGTACGCGCTTTCGTCAAGATCTACCTCTATTAATCGAACGGTGTGACACGGTGTCGATGGATGCTTCTGATATAAAGAACGGGGAAAGACCCCATCGGTTCCCTCCCCGTTCCCTGTAATGCTGGTTTGAACTGCGGGACGCCCTTAAGGTATCGCGGCCCGCCCTCTTTCGTAACGCACCTTGCCGTCCACGATGGTATATACGATTTCCGTATCCAGGATCTCGTTCTCCGGCACGGTCATGATGTCCTTCGACAGCACCGTGAAATCCGCCAGCTTCCCGTTCTCGATGGAACCGAGCACGTCTTCGTGAAAAGAACCGTAGGCGGCGTCCAGCGTATACGATCTCAGGGCTTCCTGTCGTGACATGCGCTGATCACCGAACATCCCGCCTTCCGGCGTCCCGTCCGGCAGTTCCCGGGTCACGCTGGCATAGAAGGAAGCAATGGGGCTCACATCTTCGACCGGCGCGTCGGTTCCGTTGACGATCTTCACCCCTTCCTTCAACAGTTTCTGCCAGACATATCCGCCTTCCACCGTACGCGCGTGACCAAGCCGGTCCGGGGCCCAGGGAAGGTCGGAGGTCGCGTGTATCCCCTGCATCGAAGCGATCACGCCCAGCCTGGCGAATCGAGGGATATCGGCCTCGTCCAGGATCTGGGTGTGTTCATCCCGGAAACGATGGTCCTTCACATGGGGAAACTCCTTCATCGCCTTCTCGTACATGTCGAGCATCATGCGGTTGCCGCGGTCGCCGATGGCGTGAGTGCACACCTGCCAGCCGTGCTCGAGTCCGAACCGCGCGGCCTCGTAAATCGAATCGGGCGGGGTGGTGAAGAATCCGGAATTGCCCGGGTCATCTGCGTAGGGCTCCAGTAACCAGGCCCCCCGCGAACCGAGCGCTCCGTCGCCATACATTTTAACGGCGCGGACGGTAAGGAATCCATCGGAGTGCGTCCACGGGTTTTTCAGGGCGCGCATAGTATGCAGATTCGAGGCCATCACGTAGACTCGCATGTCCAGCTTGTCCTGGTCCGCGTACTCTTTGTACAGTTCGATCCCGTCCAGGCCGACCCCGGCGTCGTCGAACATGGTGATGCCGTTGGACAGGCATTCCTGGATGCCGAGTTCAAGGGCCTGCCGCCGCTGGTTTTCGGTAAACGCGGGGACGCTGACCAGGCCCATGGCCTTATCCACCAGCACGCCCGTGGGGTTGCCGTCGGCATCCCGGATGATATCTCCACCTTCGGGCGATTGGGTCGTCCGGTCGATTCCCATCAGCTCCATGGTCTTGGCGTTGGCGAATGCTGCGTGGCCGTCGGCCCTGCGCAGGTAGACCGGGATATCGGGCAAAGCCTCGCTCAGCCTGTGATGAGTCATGAACCCGCGGACGGTGAGCGAACTTCGATCCGACCATTTTTCCTCGTGCCACCCGCGGCCGGTGATCCACTCCCCTTCCTCTTTGCTTTCAGCCGCCGCCAACACCCGTTCGATCAACTCGTCGTAACCCGAGATACCGACCAGGTTGACCGTCATCCTGGCAACTCCGATGCCCATGAGATGGCCGTGACTCTCCTTCAACCCGGGAACCATGGTCTGGCCCTCCAGGTCGATCACCCGGGTATCGGGACCGATGAACGGTTCCACGTCTTCATTGACGCCGACGACCGCGATCCTGTTCCCGATGACGGCCACGGCCTGCGCCTTTGGCCGACTGCCGTCCAGCGTGTATACCGTGCCGTTGATCAATACCAGGTCCGCCGATGATTTGCGTACCTGGGCTTCGCCAACGGAAAACCACGTCATCGCCATCAACCCGGCGAACGCCAATGTAAGTACAGATCTCCGCATGTAATCCTCCATGGATTGTATCCGATTCGTCCGTCCCCGGTCTTCGGTCCGGCGCGTGTTAAATCTCATCCTCCACACGGCGGCCGCCCACTTCCTCCCTGATGTAGGCGATAATGTCCCGTGTGGAAGTTCCCGGGCCGAACAGTTTTCCAACACCCAGACCCGCGAGTTCCTCGGCATCGGTTCTGGGAATGATCCCGCCGCCGGTGAGGAGCATATGGTGGACGCCCTTTTCCCGCAACAGGTTCATGACGCGGGGGAATATGGTCATGTGGGCGCCTGACAGAATGCTGAGGGCGACCACGTCCACGTCTTCCTGGACGGCCGCTTCCACGATCATCTCGGGCGTTTGCCTGAGTCCGGTGTAGATCACCTCCATGCCGGCGTCCCTCAAGGCGCTTGCCACTACCTTGGCGCCCCGGTCATGGCCGTCCAGACCCGGTTTGGCTACGAGTACCCGAATGTTTTCTGCCATGATCGATCGTTCTCCTTCACCTCTGCGAGACCTGCCCGGTCAGGAACGCCGCGTCAAATAGCCAGCCTGTCCATGATCTCCCGTGCGGCGGCGAGGGGTTGGATTTCCCTACGGGCGACACGTTCGATCAGGCGGTCCATCGTGTCGTCCCCGTCGCGAAGCCCCGTCAACCTGCCGCGCCATAATTCACCGAGCGCTTTTTCGATGGCCGAGCGACCCTGGCGAAGCCGTCGTTTTTCCAGTCGGCCCTCACCGGCGAGATAGTCTCCGTGGGCGGCCAGTTGTTCATACAGGCCGTCCATTCCGGTGTTGTCCCGCGCGCTGACGCGCAGGACGGGTGGTTTCCACTCTTCCCCCCATTGCCTCATGTCCACGACCATCTGGAGCTCCGAGGTAAACCGGCCCGCACCTTCACGGTCGTCCTTGTTGACGACCAGCAGGTCGGCGATTTCCATCAGTCCGGCCTTCATGGCCTGTATGCTGTCACCCGACTCCGGGGTTAGCAGGACGACGGTGGTATCGGTGACCTCGGACACATCGAGGGTGGACTGCCCTACGCCGACGGTTTCCACAATGATAACGTCTTTGCCGAAGGCGTCAAGGGCCGTCATTGCGTGGGGGGTCGCCTCCGAAAGGCCGCCCGAATGACTGCGGTCGGCCAGGCTGCGTACATAGACCTCCGGGTCGGCCCATGCGCTCTGCATGCGAAGCCGGTCGCCCAGCAACGCCCCGCCGGTGAAGGGACTGGTCGGATCCACGGCGATGACGCCGACGGTGCGCCCATTCTCGCGCAGCAACGATGTCAGACGGTCCGTAAGGGTGCTTTTGCCGACCCCGGGCGGGCCTGTGATGCCGATGCGGCGGGCATTGCCGGAACGGGGATACAGCCGGTCCAGTATAGCGGACCGCCGGCCTATGTCATTTTCCAGCAGGGAGATGACGCGGGACAGGGCGATTCGGTCGCCGTCAAAGAAACGATCGAGTAGCTTCATATCGAGAGCGGGGCTATACCGTGCCGACTTGAATGTCTTTAATGCGTAACTGGAGGGTGGTTTCGCCCCGGTAGTTGTTTTCCTCGAGGGTATAGGCCAGGTCGAGCCGATCGCGATTGTCGGTCAGCCGATCGGCGTACTCCGCCATTCCGAAACCAATCGCCTCCATGATGCGACCATTCTGCCTCACCCTGAATTTCAGGTGTTTTTTATCCACGCCCAGGGTTCTGGGAGAACCGACGAGGCTCAGGTTGCGCGATACGAGCACAGGGTGGTGGTTTGCCGGTCCAAAAGGTCCGAGCATTTTCATCAGCCGAGCCATGCGCGGGGTCACTTCGTCGAGTTCAATTTCCGCGTCGATTTCGAGCCTCGGTATGAAGTCGGCCGGAGTTGCCCGCTCCGCGACCACCTTGTGGAACTTCTGCTTGAACGCTTCGATACGGTCCTTTTCGATGGACAACCCCGCCGCGTGGTGGTGGCCGCCGAATTGTACCAGGAGATCCGAACACTCCTTGATGGCGTTGTACAGGTGAAAATCACCCACGGTCCGGGCCGAGCCACGTCCAGTTTCACCCTTCGTCGAGATCATGACGACCGGCCGGTTAAAGGCCTCCACCATGCGGGAAGCCACGATGCCGATGATACCTGGATGCCACGTGTCCGAAGCGAGTACGAGTCCTTTCGCCTCCCTGAGGAAGGGATCTTTCTCGACGATGTCCCTGGCCGCCTCAAAGGTAAGCGTGTCCTCCTTGCGTCGCCGCTGGTTCTCCTCGTTCAACTCTTCGGCCAGCGCCGCGGCTTCTTTCTGATCTTCCGTGATCAACAGCTGGACCACACGCGTCGCGTCGCCCATGCGGCCGGCGGCGTTGATTCGGGGCGCGAGCGTGAAAAGCATGTGGCTCGTCGACAGTTCCTTCTCCCTCAGACCCGAAACGTCGAGCAGCGCTTTCAGGCCCGATTTGTCCGTCTGCTGCATCATGTCCAGCCCGTACTTGGTCAGCACCCGGTTTTCGTCGCGAAGGGGCACGATGTCCGCCGTCGTGCCCAGGGCCACGAGATCCATGTGCGGGTACACCGCGTTCTCCGGCAGCCCGACGTGCTCGGCCAACGCCTGCGCGACCTTGTACGCCAGTCCGACGCCGCATAGTTCCTTGAACGGATACCCGCAGTCGTCCCGCTTGGGATTCAGTATGGCAACGCTATTCGGCAGTATTTCACCCGGAACGTGATGATCTATGATGACGATATCGATGCCCATTTCGCGGGCCTGGTCCACCTCCGCGATGGCGGTGATCCCACAGTCAACGGCCAGAATCAGGGTCACGCCGCGGTTCCGTGCTTCCTGCAACCCTTCCAGGGAAAGTCCGTAACCATCCTTCATGCGATTGGGTATGTAGGAGGAAATCCGGTCCGTCAGCAGTTTGATCGTAAGGTAGAGCACCGTGGTTGCCGTCGTGCCGTCCACATCATAGTCCCCGAAGACCATGATATGTTCCTGGTGTTCTATGGCGGCAGCGATCCGTTCAACAGCCAGGTCCATGTCCGCCATGAGAAAGGGACTGTGCAGATCATCCAGGGTTGGCTTCAGAAATAAACGGGCTTCTTCAAAGGTTGAAACACCCCGGTTAAGCAGAATCTGAGCGATCACGCGGGGCACGTTGATCAGCTCCATCATCCGGGGAACCTGGGGATGTTCGTCGTGTAGGACCCAGCGGGTATTCATGAATGTAAATCTGATGTTGGGGGTGAGCATGGCGCCTGCCGTATCGGGCTGATACGGAAACCAGGTACCGTAAAACGTCCAAGCCGGCCGTAAGCCGAGTTCTGTACCTTCGTGGTGAAGGCGGCGATCATCTATCTGGGACGACTGTCACCAGCCGCCTCTTGCGACCTAACCCGAGAGTCTCCGGTTTCCCGGCGGGCGAGACGGGCCGTCTCTCCTCTCCTATTCGGTCTTGCACCAGATGGGGTTTGTCCTGCCGGACCGGTTACCCGGACCGCGGTGAGCTCTTACCTCGCCTTTTCACCTTTGCCTCCCCGAAGGGATTGGCCGTGTGTTTTCTGTGACACTTTCCGTGGCATCACTGCCCCCTGCCGTTAGCAGGCATCCTGCCCTGTGGTGCTCGGACTTTCCTCGTCCACGAATAGCGGACGCGACCGCCTGGACGACTTGGGACGTTTTACGCCCTTAATATACCCATCGATTGCTCGCGGTTCAACCCCGGCGTACGAGGATGGAATTACGGGGGTGGGACGGCGATGGCCAGCCTGCTTTAGTACTCCAGGCCTTCTTCGACAATCAGGATGCGGCCGCAGCTTTCACAGGCAATCAGTTTTTCGCCCTTACGGATCATCAACATGACCTGTAGCGGAATCACGTGGAAGCAGCCGGAGCACGCGCCCTTCTTCACGGGTACAACGGTCATGCCCCGCAGGTTTCGACTAAGCCGGTTGTACACACCAAGGACCCGGTTCTCCACGCGCATCGCCATTCTCTTTCGCTCATCCATTTTGACGGCAACGTCCTCGTCTACCGCCGAAAGCCTGGATTCGAGCGATTCGCGCTCTTCACTGAAACGCGTGACAAGCGTCTCGGTTTCGCCGCGCATGGTCTCCAGCGATTCACCCGCCGTCTCGGTCTCGGTGATCAACTGCAAAATAGCGTCCTCGAGTTCCCCGATGTGGGTCTTCTGCGCCTGGATTTCCGCCTGAAGGGCGTCGTATTCCTTGTTGGTCTTTACACTGTAAAGCTGACCCTGGTACTTCTTGACCTGTTCCTGCGCGGTTTGAAGGTCCAGTTCGCGCTGTCGGCGGTCCAAATCGAGACCCGTGACCATCGTTTCCTGTTCCGTCAGCCTGGATTCCGCCTCAACCTGAGCGGTTTTCATCGTCTCCAACTGGTTGGGAATGTCTACCTTGTACTGTTCGAGCTCGTGCAGATCCTGATCCGTTTTCTGTAATTCCAACAGCGCTCTCAAGCTCTCCTGCATGCGACCCTATCCCTCCATGGAGATGAAAAGGCGGACAAAAAAAAATGCACGCTAAAGGTGCATTTTCTTTCGTTTCAATCTGCTTTTACCGAGCCCCGGGTCCGAAGAGGCAATTGGAGTCGGACCATGAAGACAATCGGGCTCGAAGACATATCCATCCTTTTCCTAATACTACTTGATTTTCCGATCATAAGTAATAAAGATAAAGCCGAAGACCTTTAGTGTCAACCAAAATCACAGGAGGGTATCATGGGTTCGGTCATTCGATTACGCGGCAATAAAAGCGAAGAAACGGTGGAGTTGAATATCGTTGTTTCCAAGTGGTTCTTTGCCGGTGTCATGGCGCTGCTCATCGTCGCTGGATCGCTGGGTTACGCCGTGCTGCCCGTCCAGTCGCAGGACGACCGGGGCCGCAAAGCCATCTCGCCGGGCCAGAACTACAGCGAGGCCATCGAGGCAGGCGACTTCGTGTTCCTTTCCGGCAAAATCGCGGCGGTTCGAGGCCGGATTATTCCCGGTGGCATCCAGGCGGAAACGAAAATGGTCATGGACAACCTGCAGACCGCGCTGGCCAAGTCCGGTCTGACGATGGACGACGTGGTCAAGGCCACGGTGTTTCTGGGCAACCTGGAAGATTTTTCCGATATGAATGAGGTGTATCGGACCTACTATACGGAAGATCCACCAGCCCGCTCTACCGTTCAATCGGGGGTCGTCCTCAACGCCGGAGTGGAAATCGACCTGATCGCCTATCGCGGCGGGAAATAACCGACTGGTAGTTCTGTTCCGGAAAGGCGAATGAACAAAAAAACGACCGTTGGCGTGATCGGGCTGGGGCTGGGCCAGGCTCATCTCGCAGGATACCTGACGAACGACCGGGTGGAAATCATCGGACTGGCCGACCTGGATACCGGGCTGGTCGAGCGAACCGCATCGGATCACGGTGTGTCCAACGCGTTCACGGCTTACCAGGACCTGCTCGCCCTGGGTCCCGATCTCGTCAGTGTCTGCCTTCCGAATTTCCTTCATGCTCCCGTCACCATCGACGTCCTGGACGCCGGCGCCCATGTGCTTTGTGAAAAGCCCATGGCGCTTGACCTGGCCCAGGCGCGGGACATGGTCGCGGCAGCCGGGCGTAACGGCCGGTACCTGATGGTCGCCCTGAACAACCGGTTTCGCACCGAGACCCAGATCCTCAGGAAACTCATCGAACAGGACATGCTGGGCGAGATCTACTATGCCAAGACCGGTTGGCTGCGACGCAGCGGCATTCCCGGACCGGGAACCTGGTTCACCCGCAAGTCCCAGGCCGGCGGCGGCCCCTTGATCGATCTCGGGGTCCATATGATCGATCTCACGCGCTGGCTCATGGGCAACCCCCGGCCGGTATCCGTGGTGGGCGCCACCTATTCCCGGATGAGCGACGAGGTGGAAGGCGTTTTCGACGTGGAAGATCTGGCTACGGCCTTCATCCGGTTTGAAGGCGATATCACGCTCATTGCGGAAACGAGCTGGGCCTCCCACGTCCCCTCGGAAGGATCATACGTAAAACTGATGGGCACCCGGGGCGGCGCCGAGATCCTGGGTAATGAACTGACCGTCTACACCGACCTGCATGGCGAACAGGTGGATATCACCCCCACCTATGCTCCACGGGAATGGTCGGACTGCATTGCGGCCGAAATCGCTCATTTCGTGGACTGCATCCAGTCGGGACGCACGCCCATGTCGACGGGTGAGCAGGGTGTCGAGATCATGCAGATCCTGGAGGGTATATACGCATCGGCAGCGGGTAACAAGATGGTCCACATCGCGTAACGCAGAGCAGGATTACCCGCCGTCCACAGCGAGTCCAAACTCCCGATAATTCAACCGAATCGTCCTGTCGCCGGGTTTTGCGGCCAGGGCCGAGCGGTAGGCCGACTCGGCATCGGTCCGGCGGTCGGACCTTTCATAGACGACCGCCAGGTTGTTCCACGCCGCCGCGTTGTCCGGTTCCTTCGCCACGATACCTTCCCAGATTATCCCCGCCCGGGACCAGTTTCCTTCCCTTACCGCGGAGATGGCCCGGTTGTCGCCGGTAACGATCAGCCGACGGGTGACCAGTATCTGCTCCCGGACCAGGGCAGCCATCAGCCGGTCCACGATGCGTCTGGCCAGGACCTCGGTCAGCACCGGCGAAACGATCTCGACGGAGATTGCTCCTTCCGGCGGCGATTCAACAGGTTCGGGCAGTACCGTTCGATAGGATTCGGATTCCGTAAAGGAATGGCTGCCGATCAGCCTGTTCGAACGGTTCCTGTAGGCCCTGAGCGTGGCTGTTATGACCGCCGTCTGATCGACATGAGGCAGGATATAAGACTTGTTTATGAAACGCACATCGGTCCGTCCGAGTCCCACTCCGATCGATTCTTCCTCCCGAAAGACTTTTACTTCCCCGTACTCTTCCGTATAAGCCCTCTCAATATCGCCGATCAACGTGATTTCGGCGTTGATTTCACTTCCGACGACCAGCGCAAGAGAATCCGGAATCTGTCCGGCTTCGTGAGGATGGCGGGAAAGCGTCCGAAGAACCGGTCTCATTTCAATAGTTGAAAGGGTGGTATCTGTAACCAGTGCGCGGGAGAACAGATAACCGGTCAGGTTGTTCAGCCCCAGGTCGACCCCATTGAAACCCAGGAGGGCGATCGTTCCATCTTCGTTTGAAAGACCGAGTACGGGAGATTGATAGACTTCGAACCGGACGGTGTGGGAAGATGCAGCGCATCCAGATAGGTACGTCAGGGTTGCCGCTGCCAGAAGCGGCAAGACCGTTCTGTAAGGTGAAGCGGCCATGGTACTTGAATAGTTACGACATTTTTTGCGGATATGTCAAGGCGATTCGGGTCGTTCGCAGACCCGCTGAAATACCCCGAAAGAGGTTGACATTCCGGCTGGTGATCCTTAATCTATGCTAGACTTTCAACTATGCCTTTAAGGGTTATTTTACATGTCCTCTTCACAGAAACCATCCAGGCCTCCGGAACCCGGCGGGAAGTCCCGGAAAGCGCCCGGGAAGACGCGTCCCGATCCGGTCCGCCGCCGTCGTTTCCTGCAGAAATGCCTCGGCACGCTGGGCGGCGTCGGTTTCCTGATGGCCGTCTATCCCCTCATCCGGTACATCGAACCGCCCCCTGAAGCCGAAGGCAGCAAACGGGTAGAAATCGACCGTGCGTCTCTGCCTCCGGGCACGTCCAAAACGGTTATCTACCGTGGTCGGCCGACCATCGTGGTCAACACGCCCGACGGCTATATCGCCTACAACGCCGTGTGTCCCCACCTGGGCTGCGTCGTCAAGTGGGAGGGCGGAACGCAAAGCCTGGTCTGCCCCTGTCACGGCGGCAAGTTCGGCACGGACGGCAGCGTCCAGGGCGGACCGATTCCCGGCCCCCTGACCGCGGTTGAATTGTCCGTCGACGACGACAAGATCATCATCGGTGCGTAATCGGTGTCCGGACGATGCTTTCTACGCGGAGCATTAAAACAACCACCATGATCAAACGCCTGTCCAACGGGTTGTACAACTGGCTCGATGACCGTGTCGAGATATCAGTCATCATCGATTTCTGCCTTCGCCAGTTGACCAAGCCCGTTCCCCGCCATCTGAACTGGCTGTTCTCCTTCGGGACAGTCACCCTGATGTTCTTTCTCTCCCAGTCCGTCACGGGCGTCCTCCTGATGATCTATTACGAGGCCTCGGCCGATTCGGCCTACGAAAGCGTCAGGTACATCATGGAGCAGGTGCGATTCGGCTGGCTCATGCGCCAGGTGCATTCCTATGGCGCCAATTTCATGATCGCCTTCCTGCTGCTGCACTCGGTCCGTGTTTTCTTCTACGGAGGATACAAGAAGCCCAGGGAGCTTACCTGGCTCTTTGGCTTCGGCCTGCTGGTCGTGACCCTGGGCTTCGGTTTTACGGGATACCTCCTGCCCTGGGACCAACTCTCCTACTGGGGAACGACCGTGGGTACGGAAATCGCCGCAGCAACCCCGCTCATCGGCGAGTATCTTCTGATCCTGATGCGGGGCGGCGAGATCATATCAGACGTAACCCTCACCCGGTTCTTCGTGGCGCATGTCGTTCTACTGCCCTGGGTGTTTGCCGCCCTGGTAGCCGGCCACCTGATCCTCATCCGGTACAAGGGCATTTCGCCCCTCGAAGGCACGGACGTGCCGGAGAAGACGCCGGAAGAACTGAAGAAAACGGGCGGCCAGCCTTTCTATCCCCATCACGTCATGAAAGAAGCCATCGTGGTCCTGCTGGTACTGGCCTCCATGATCCTCATGATCATCTACTATCCCCTGCCACTCCACGAAAAGGCCGATCCATTCAATACACCCGTCGGCGTCAAGCCGGAATGGTATTTTCTGTCTTCCTACCAGGCGCTCAAATACATGCCCAAAACCATCGGCATTATCGGATCCGGCCTGGTTGTCCTGGCCATATGCCTTTTGCCCTTCTGGGACAGGACACCCGCGCGCAGGCCGTCCCGGCGGCCGATTGCGACGTCCCTCGGCATCCTCTTCGTCACGCTGAACATCGCACTCGCGCTGCTCGGCAAGATCTCCGAAACGGAAATGACCATCATCGGCACGAGGTATCATTTCGACATTTACGGTTGGCCCCACGCCATTGCGACGGTCGAGGAACCGACAGCCGCACCGGGCAATGGCAGCGAGGGGACCGAATGAGCGAGCGAATCCATGCCGTGCAACGACTTCGCGTTGGAGCGGGGTATCGTTTAGGCGTGCAGACCGCGGAAGTTCCCGTATCGACGGCCCTCGTACTGCTGCTGTCGTTGTTCCTCTTCTGGACGCCGGTCGATACCGCGGAGGCGCAAACTACCGTGGCGACCAACACCTGTGTCTCCTGTCACGCCGGCCTGGACGACGAGGACATGAGCCTGCCGGTGGCCGAATGGCAGCGGAGCGTGCACCGTCCCGCGGACATTGCCTGCCAGGACTGCCACGGTGGGAACCCCGCCACCATGGTAGAGGACGACGCACACGACGTCGAAAGGGAATTCGTGGGCCTGCCGGATCCGTATATCGTACACGAGCTGTGCGGCGCCTGCCACCAGGTCCAGATGGAAAACTTCCTGCCCAGCCCCCATGGCATCGAGGGTGATTTCTGGCCCAACTGCGTGGACTGCCACACGAACCATGAAGTGGTCTTTCCCCAGGCGTCGCTGATCTCCATACCGGATAACTGCGAAGACTGTCACGAACAGGAAATCATGGACGATTTCATCGCCTTGACCGATCGGGGCCTGGGACCCGTCAATGAGTTTAGGCTCGTGGCGGAGCAAATCAGTTCAGCCGGCGTCCCGGTCGAGATGATCCTGGCCCAGGCATCCCTCGCGCGGGATGCCTACATCCAGCAGGCCTCGCACGTATTCGTACTAGAGAAGATGATCGCCATCGTCGATTCGCTGGAACAGGTCTATCCAAGCATACAGAAAGAAGTCGATACCGCGCACATCGAAGTCGATACCCGGCGTAGATTCGGCTGGATGTTCGTTGGTCTGTTCCTCGTGCTGGCCGGCGTCACCTGGTTGTACCGCCGAACGCTGCCGGACGCCTGACCGTACCGCCGATCACTGCCGGGACGCGGACCGCGCAGTCCAGACTGCCAGGTCTCTGCCAGGTCCTCAGTACACGTAGTGACAAGTGACTGGAAACCATCCATGTATACACGATTTATCTTTTGCATCCTGCTTGCCGTCTCCGCCCCCCGTGTCGTCGCCGGAACGATCCAGCCCGTGCCCGATGGCAAGGGAACGGCCACGCTGGCCCAGGCCGTACTTCGATTGCCCGTCGTCGCCAGCCTGCTGCACACCGGCGCCCATCCCGATGACGAAAACAGCGCCCTGGTCGCCTATGTAAGCCGTGGACTGCACGCGCGTACGGCATACCTTTCTCTTAACCGCGGCGAAGGCGGACAGAATCTCATCGGTCCCGAACTGTACGACGCCATCGGCGTGATCCGGACGGAGGAGCTGATGGCCGCCCGCCGTTTCGACGGAGCGGAGCAGTTCTTCACCCGGGCCTACGATTTCGGGTTTTCCAAATCGGTCGAAGAGACGCTGGACTACTGGAACCGGGATGAAATGCTCCTTTCGGACGTGGTGCGTGTCATACGCCGCTTTCGCCCCGATGTGATCGTATCCGTCTTCGCCGATTCGCCCCGCGACGGCCATGGACATCACCAGGCAGCCGGGAGGATCACACGGGAAGCCTTCTACGCCGCCGCCGACCAGGATCGTTTTCCGGAACACTTGCGGGAAGGACTACGGCCCTGGCAGGCCCGGAAACTATACATCAACAATACACGGGCCTCTTTCGACGCCATCGATTCTCTCCAGGTCGACGTGGGATCCTACAGCCCCGTGCTGGACCGATCGTACCGTGAACTCGGTCTGGCCGGCCGCAGCATGCATCGCTCCCAGGACATGGGGACCCTTCAGCCAAAGGGCCCGGCGACCACGAAGATCAAGCTGGTCGCCCGATCGGGCATGGGGGAGGCGGACGGGGACGGCCACCTGTTCGACGGCCTGGACACGACCTTCATGCGGCTCCACGCCATGGCCGGACCAGAGGCCGGGACAGTCCCCGGGTTCGCCCTGCGTCTCGGCCGCCTGGACACGCTGGCCCGCGAGGCGGTGGA
Source organism: bacterium (assembly GCA_965240335.1). Taxonomy (GTDB): domain Bacteria; phylum JAAXHH01; class JAAXHH01; order JAAXHH01; family JAAXHH01; genus JAAXHH01. The sequence continues at coordinate 301,564 of CBDEKM010000011.1, read as the reverse complement.
CGCCTACAGGCCGCTGGATCCCTCCTCCCTGCTGGAACCCGTGCTGGAAGGACTTCGGATAATCCGCGCACTTCGAGATGATCTCAGACAAAGCGCGCTGCCGCAAAACGTGCTCGGCGACATCCTGCTTCTTCTAAATCAGAAGGAAGAAGACTTCACCAACGTGGCGGGACTGGCGCTCGGCATCGCCTTCGAAGTACTTGCCGGGGAAGATCGCGTGATTCCGGGCGACACGCTGGGCGTGAACCTGGCGTTGTTGAACCGCAGTTCCAGGTCCGTCAAGGTCACCCGACTCGACCTGTCCGTCCCGGGAGGGTGGACCGCCACGGCCGATCCGGTACCGACGGCGGAAATCGGTTACAACGAAAGCGTGGAGGGGGAATGGCGTGTATCCATTCCAGCGGATGCCCGGCTCACCCGGCCCTACTGGCATCGCCGTTCCATCAACGACCGGCGCGTCGAGGTGGAAGACACGGCTTTGATCGGACTGCCCTGGAGCCCCCAGCCGGTCGTCGGACGGGCCGTATTCGTCGTGGACGGCGTTGAAATTGACATCCGGCAATCCGCGCAACATCGTTTTGCCGACCGGGCATACGGGGAAATACGCCGCGAAATCCAGGTAGTCCCCGCGTTGTCGGTCACCCTGGACCCACAGGACGTGGTCGCCGTTACCGACATGGAACGGCCCTTGCGGTTCAGCGTTTCCGTGCTCAGCAACGAGAACGGGACGATCGAAGGTGGATTGTCACTCGAAGCGCCGAACGGCTGGGAGGTTACACCGTCGAATGTTCCTCTGTCCTTCAATGGAAAGGGACAGACCGCGACATTCAACTACACGGTAATCCCGTCCCCGGGAACACCGATTGGCGCGCACGAGGTACGGGCGGTGGCGAGCGCCGGCGGCATCGATTATCGCGAGGGATACGATGTGATCGCCTATCCCCACACCGAACCCAGGCACCTGTACCGCGCCGCGGCATCGACTGTGCAGATCGCACGTGTCGATCTGCCGGAGGGTTTGACGGTGGGCTACATCATGGGCACCGGCGACCAGGTACCCCTTACACTGCAGCAGATGGGCGTCCAGGTACATATGCTGACGAAGGAGGATCTCGCCAATTCAGATCTGGGGGCCTACGACCTGATCATCGCGGGAATTCGCGCCTACGAAGTCCGACAGGATCTCGTCGCCGTGAATCAGCGCTTGCTGGATTACGTGGAGGCCGGGGGCGTCTACATCGTTCAGTACAACAAGTACGCCTTCAACCGGAACCAGTACGGTCCCTATCCCTTCCGGATAAATCGACCCCATGACCGGGTCACACGGGAAGACGCTCCGGTGGACATCCTGGTACCGGATCATCCGGTCTTCAACAGTCCCAACCGGATCACGGCCTCGGATTTTGAAGGGTGGGTGCAGGAACGCGGCCTGTATTTCCTGGGAGAATGGGATCCCCGCTACACGCCGCTCATGGCCTCGCACGATCCTGGGGAAACACCCAGGGCCGGCGGGCTCGTCGAAGCCCGCTACGGCAAGGGACGCTATATTTACACGGGATATGCCTGGTTCCGCCAGCTACCAGCGGGCGTCCCCGGTGCCGTGAGGCTGTTCGCCAACCTGCTCAGCCTGGCGGTTGAAGACCGGAATCGGTAGGCGGCTGTTACGAAGCCGATTTACGCGGACACCTCGGTGCGCCATTCGGGAAAGCGGTTGTCGATTCCCCGGATGAGATCATTGTAGGCCTCGCGAAACTGTTGCGTTACCGGACCAATGGCCCCATCCCCGATGTCGTAGTGATCAATGGAAATCACGGGGCTCACCTCCGCGCCTGTCCCGCAAAGGAACACCTCGTCGGCCGTGTACATTTCCGTTCGGTCGATCTCCCGTTCCACGACGGGCATTCCGATGATATCACTACCTATCCTCAGTACGGTATCCCGGGTGACGCTCACCAGGATGTCGCTCGTTACCGGCGGCGTATACAGGACACCGTCCTGGATCATCATCAGGCAGGCGCCCGGCGCCTCGCAGACCTTGCCGCGGTTGTTCAACATGATCGTCTCGTCGAATCCCTTGAGCGTGGCGTCCGTCCAGGCGATGGCGCTGTTGCGGTAGTTGGCCCAGCACTTGATGCGCGCCGGGAGCGTGTTGTCCGATATGCGTGTCCAGGAACTGACTGAACTCCTGGCGCCGTCTTTTTTGCGCAGGCTGGAAGCGTAGGGGAAGGTATGTACGCAAATGTGGGCTGGTCCTACCATCCTGTTCAGGTAGACATCGGGCGAAAAATAGACGGTAGGGAAGACATAGACGTCCTCCCGGTACCCGTGGACCCGGCACAACTCGAGGGAGCCGTTCCAGACGTCCTCCAGCGTAAGCGGCGTTTCCATGCGCATCAGCTTGATCGACCGGTACAGGCGTTTCAGATGGTCTTCGAAACGGAAGACGAAGAGTTTCTCCCGGTCCTGGTTCCAGTAGGCCCGAATCCCCTCGAATATGGCGTGGGCGAAAATATGGCCCTGGGTTACGTGAATCGTACCCTGTTCCCAGGGTATCTGTTCCCCGTCAAGCCAGATGTACTTGGAATGCTCCTCGCCCCACATTTTACTACCCTTGCCCTTGCCCATACCCGTGCTCCTTCGATTGGTTGATTCGTGATTCAGGCTTGCCGTTGATTCTGTTTGCGTTTGTGTTCCGTCTACGCCCTGTCCGGTTCCCGCCAGTCCGGGACATCTTCCTTCCTTAGCTCCTCAAGGCGCGTGCGCCAATTATACTCCTCGAGCCTGACTACATCCACCTGCCGGCACGACATGCACCACTGCAGGATCAGCGGTTCGTCATCCCGGGAAACCGTGCGTATCGAAACCCAGAACTCCACACCGTGCGTACAGCCCGCGTGGGTCCTCTGAAATTCGGGGAGGATGTGATGGATCTTGTCGTCCGCAGGCGTCAGGCCGATGAAGGAATCGTCATAGCGCTGGATAGGCATTGGATACGTACCTGAAATGAGACGAAAAAATGACGCAGAATGCTGAGTACTTTATAGGCCGGGACCACGGTCGTGTCAAGGGATATCCCGTTGCGCACCGACGATTCCACACCGTGTCGCGCCGCGCGCTAACGGGGATTCGCGAGACCGTACCAATACACCTCGCCAATGCACGTGTATCGGCGCAAAAACCACCGAATACATCTTGACCGCCAAAGTGGCGGCGGGTTATTCTAACCAGCGTAAAACCGCCCGTTATTCCAAACTTTACCGTCACGGAAATTCCAGGAGTCATCATGGTCCACCATTTCGATCCCACCCGTTATCACACCACCATGGGTTCCCACGCACCCGTCCTGCACGTGAAGGACGGGGATACCGTCATCACGTCGACGGTCGACGCCCGGGGAAAGGATCGTACCGATACCCCTGTGACGCCGCCCGGGAACCCGCAGACCGGACCCTTTCACGTCGAAGGCGCCGGACCAGGTGACACGCTCGCGGTCCACCTGGACAGGCTGACGCCGAACCGCGCCATCGGTTGGACCCGGCCGGTCGTCGCCCCGAATGTACTCGATCCCGACTACGTGCGGGAAACCGCCATGGAATTCGAAAGCAGGGATGATCTCTGCCGGTGGGAGATGGATCTTGACCGGAGAACGGTCACGCTGATCGAACCGGCCGACACGCGTCTCGGCCGGCTGACCCTGCCCATGGCGCCCATGGCGGGATGCTTCGGCGTGGCGCCGTCCGGGGGCCAGGCGATCTCAACGGGCACATCCTCCAGCCACGGCGGAAACATGGACTATCGCGGATTCGTGGAAGGCGTCACCGTGTACTTCCCCGTTTTCACACCCGGCGCCCTGTTTCACATCGGCGACGGCCACGCCGTGCAGGGAGACGGGGAGATCGTCGGTACCGGCGTCGAGATCTCCTTCGACGTGCAGTTCACCTTCCGGGTGCTCAAGGGGAAGCAGAGTTTCTGGCCGCGCGGCGAAAACGCGGAATACCTGTTTACGGCCGGCAACGCCCGGCCGCTCGACCAGTGTGTCCAGCACGCGACCACGGAAATGCTGCGGTGGTTGCAGGCTGATTATGGCCTCGATCCCAGGGCGTCCCACACGCTTCTCGGCCAATGCGTCGAGTACGACATGGGCAATGTATTCGATCCCGCGTACACGATGGTTTGCAAGGTCAGGAAAAACCTGCTCGATGGACTTGGCATCGATATCCGGTCGGTACACAACGATTTTACCGAAGCTTGATCGGTCGGAGCATATCGGCATCCAACTTCCCACAAATCGGAGGCAATCATGAATAGACTCGAGGGGCACGTGGCCTGGGTTACCGGTGCGGGAACCGGCATCGGACGCGGTATCGCCCTGGCCCTGGCCAGGGAAGGCGTGGATGTAGTCCTTTCCAGCAGGCGGCGCGAGCCCCTTGCAGCGGTCGCCGCGGAGGTAGAGGCCGAAGGGCGGCGAGCGCTCATTGCTCCCCTGGACGTGACCGACCGGGTGCAGATAGACGAAGCAGTCGCCCGGGCAACCGAACAGTTGGGCTCCGTGTCTATCCTGGTGAACAACGCGGGTGTAAATACACCCCTTCGCACGGCCACCGGGATGGCGGTGGAGGACTGGGACCTGGTGGTGGATATCAATCTCACGGGAGCGTTCAACTGCTTTCGCGCAGTTTTCGAGCACATGAAGGAAAGAGGTGTAGGCACCGTGATCAACATGGCTTCCATGGCCGGGCGCCAGGTGTCCCTGCTTGGCGGGGCAGCCTACTGCGCGTCCAAGCACGGCATGGTTTCGCTGACCCATTCGATCAACCTGGAAGCCGCCGAGTTCGGACTTCGCGCATGCGCCATCCTGCCGGGCGAGGTGAAAACGCCTATCCTCAAAAACAGACCCCAACCGGTTTCCGACAAACGCCTGGCCCTCATGCTCACGCCGGAAGACATCGCGGACACGGTCGTGTTCGTCACCTGCCTGCCGCCCCGCGTGGTCATACCCGAAATGTGGGTCATGCCCGCCTACCAGGTGTCGAGCCAACCGCTGCCATGAAACCTCTGCCGGGTCGCGGTACGGGGTCTTTCCACCACGCCTGAACACCGGGTTTAGCGATTGACAGCGTGACGGTCATGGCGTAATTTCGGATGGATGGCGAATCGGCCAGGGTCCCGTTCGCGATGGATCTTTGCCGATCGCATGGTAAGTTCCCGCCGTCCCTGAAGCAGTGTCCCGACTCGAAGCCGCGTCAACCTGTCCCGTGCCTACCAATTCCAATACCATGGATAGTCCGACAGAATCCGTCATCCTGCTGGTTGAAGGTTCCTCTCGCGGCCGAGATGAGAAACACTACGGCCTGACTCAGCGTGGTTACAGCGTGATCGCCGTGGAGAGCAGCGACCACGCCCTCAACGTACTGGCCGCGGAACCCGTATGCGTCATCATCTCCGACCTGAACGCGGCCGGAATCGACGGACTGCGCCTGATGAGCGTCGCCCTCGGCAGGAATCCCGAGATCGGCGTCATCCTGATGACGGATCCCGGATCCATGGGCCTGGCCGTGGCAGCCATGAAGGAAGGGGCCTACGACGTACTTGAAAAACCCGTGTACGTGGAGAAACTCGCGGCGGAGATCGACAAGATCCTGGACCGGCAGCGCATCGTGCAGGAAAACCGTAAGTTGCTGCACCAGCTGGACAACCGCTATGGATTCGAGAATATCGTGGGCCGGTCCGCGTCCATGCAACGCATCCGGGAGCAGATCCTGCAGATCGCCGATACCCAGTCAACGGTCCTGATTTTCGGGGAAAGCGGCACAGGCAAGGAACTGGTGGCCCACGCCCTCCACCACGGCGGTTCCCGACGGAACAAGTCCTTCGTACCCGTTTTCTGTAACGCGCTCTCCGAAGGGGTGATCGAAAGCGAATTGTTCGGTCACGAAAGAGGCGCTTTCACGAACGCCGTCAAAACCTACAAGGGGCGATTCGAACTGGCCGACGAAGGCACCTTGTTCCTCGATGAAGTGGGCGAACTTTCGCCGTCCACGCAGGTGAAATTGCTTCGGGTGCTTCAGGAACGAAAATTCCAACGGGTGGGAAGCGGGAACTGGCTTAAGACGGACACCCGGGTCGTCGCGGCGACGAACCGCGACCTGGAGGCCGAAATCGAAAACGGACGCTTCCGGGAAGACCTCTATTATCGGCTGCGGGTCGTGACCCTTTCGCTTCCCCCGCTGCGGGAACGCAAGGAGGATCTCCCCCTGCTGATCGACCACTGTATCCGTCGGTTCAGCGAACGGGAAAACAAGCCGATCGAACGCATCGACCAACGTGCCCTGGAGTTGTTGTCGACCTACCACTGGCCCGGAAACGTCCGGCAGCTCGAGAACTGCATCGAGGGCATGATCGTCATGGGAACCAGCGAAACCTTGACGGTGGCGGATGTTCCGGAGTTCATACGGCATACGCAATCGGAACCGCCGGCGGTCTCGTTGAACGACAACCCCGAGCACCACGAAGACTTTTCGCCGGAATTCATCCGCTACCTGGCCACGAAAGTCGCCGAACAACGCAACGTGCCCGTGAAGAGCGTCACAGACGGCGCGCTGGCAGTCCTGGCCTCGGTCGACTGGTCGCGGGATGGCGGATCGTTGCGCCGCTGCCTGGAAACCATGGTGCTGCTTGCCGATGGATCCACCCTGGACTTGGAGGACATCCCCGCGGAATTCCTGCCCGTTCGGTCCACAGGTACCGGGGCGGACGAAGAGGATGAAGACGGGGTGAACATCCGTGTCGGCATGTCGATGAAGGAAAGCGAACGGAGGCTGATCGCCGCGACCCTGGCCGCGTGCGGGCAGAACAAGGCGCGGACCGCCCGGGTATTGCAGATCGGCCAGAGGACGCTCTTTCGCAAAATCAAGACCTATCACCTGGAGTAGCAATTGCCAAGGAGACCCGGAGTGGAAGGTCGTACTATTCTCGTCGTGGACGGTGAAACGGACAGCCTGCGTCACGCGGTACGTGTCTTGCGGGAAGCGGGTTACGACGTACAGGGAACCGGCGACGCGGCCGAAGCGCTGAGCGCGATGAGGAAAAATCCGCCTGACGCCGTCCTCGTAGATCTCGCCCTGAACGACGCCGACCCGGAACGGCTCATTCGCACGATTGCGGGAAAACACCCGGACACCGACATCATACTCACCACGCGGCAGCGCCAGCCACCCCGGCAGTACCGCCAACTCGATGTCAGCGACTATATAGAAAAACCCGTCAATACCGAAGAACTGCTGACGAAGATGCGCATGCTGGACCAGCGACGGGAGTTTCACCAGCGTTTCCAGCTTGTGGGCAGGGACAAAAGCTTCATTGCCGCCATGGAATCGGTGCTTCAGGTAGCGCCCACGGGGATCCAGGTCCTGCTCACCGGTGAAAGCGGTACCGGCAAGGAAGGGTTCGCCCGGGCGATCCATCATTTCAGTGACCGGCGTGACGGCCCCTTCGTTCCGATCAACTGCGGCGCCATCGCCGAAGGAGTTTTGGAAAGCGAGTTGTTCGGCCACGAGAAAGGCGCCTTCACGGACGCCAAGGGGCAGAGGAAGGGATACTTCGAACAGGCGGACGGTGGCACGCTGCTCCTGGACGAGATCGGCGAGATGCCCCGTTCCACGCAGGTAAAACTGCTGCGCGTCCTGGAGCAGCAGGAATTCATCCGTGTAGGCGGTTCTACGCCAGTGAAGACCAACGTCCGCCTGATCGCTTCGACCAACCGCGACCTCGCCGGGGATATACGCGACGGGACTTTCCGCCAGGACCTGTACTATCGGCTCAACGCCGTGCGCATCCATCTGCCCGCCCTGCGCGAACGCCGCGAGGACATTCCCAGGCTGATCAACCATTTCATCCACGTGGCGCGTAAAAAGCACGGTGCGCCTGGCCCGGTATTCACGGAGGAAGCCCTGGCGACCCTGGCGGACTTCGAATGGCCTGGCAACATCCGGGAACTGCGAAACCTCGTCGAAACGCTGGTGGTCACTTCCGGCAAATCCCGGATCGACGCGGACGACCTTCCGGACACCATCTACACGCCGCCCTTGTCGAACCGCACCCTGCCGGTCCCGCAGAACCGGAACCCGGAGGACGTGGACCGGGAGATGTTCTACAAGATCCTGTGGCAGATCCTGACCGCCATCCACGAGCTTCCAGCCCAGATCTCCGCGGCCTTCGGCGGCCGCAATCCCACCCAGCTTCCGGAACACTTTCAGTTGCCAACACCCACCGAAGCGGACCAGGGTCCCGAACTTCCCGTCGTGGAAGAGAGTCAGGACATCGGCCCTCCTGCCGTGGTGGTTTCGAGTGACGACGACCTGGACCGGTTGCGCACGATGGGAGACTGGGAACGGGAGGCTCTGCGACGCGCCCTCGAACGAAACGGCGGCCACAGGGGCAGGGCCGCACGCGAACTCGGCATCAGCGAGCGGTCCATTTACCGCAAGATCAAGGACTATGGACTCGACGACTACGCCTGACCCTTTCCCGTTGAACGACCCATCGAAAATGCTTGACAAATCGACCCTGAAATGCCGTATTTGGCAGTGAGTGATTTAATTCATAATTGTGAAAGGAGCAGTGAAAGTGGGACATCCAACAGCGATCACGGACGATCAGTTCGAGTCCGAGGTAATCAATAGCAATACCCCCGTACTGGTCGATTTCTGGGCGGAATGGTGCGGACCCTGCAAGGCCGTCGCCCCCACACTGGTAGAGCTTGCGGGCGACTACGACGGGCGCCTGAAAGTCGTCAAGGTCGACGTGGACGAAAACCGTGAAGCAGCGACCCGTTTTGGAATCCGGAGCATACCGAGCCTCTTGATATTCAAGGACGGCGCCGAAGTAGACCGAATCATCGGTGCGCTTCCCAAGCAGCAACTCGCCGAAAAAATCGATGGTCATCTGTAAGCACGACCCATTCGATCCATTCGACCCATTGAACGCTGAACTGCGATTTTACGAAAGCCGGGAAGGCCGACAACTGCTCTCCCGGCTTTTCTGTATGTGAACCGGTCAGATAGGACGAAAGGACTGCGGGGACCAGGCATGCTGGGTGTCGTACGTAGACTGAGAGACGGATTGGCCCGAACGCGGGACGGGTTGGTTCGCAGGATCGACCAGGCCGTGGGACGATATGACCGCATAGACGAGGATCTGCTGGAGGAAATCGAATCCATCCTGCTGCAGACCGACGTGGGCATGGAAACGACCTCGCGGATCATCGACGGACTGCGCGATCGGGCGGTCGGCAATCGGACCCGGAACCCCGATGACCTCATGGGGTTGCTCCGTGAAGAGATGGAAGGTATCCTGAAGGATTCGCCGGCACCGGAAACGGGTCACCGTCCCCATGTCATCATGATCGTGGGCGTTAACGGGACGGGCAAAACGACGACCGCGGGTAAAATGGCGGCCCGTTATGCCCGGGAAGGCAAGCAAGTCCTGCTGGCCGCGGCCGATACCTTTCGCGCGGCGGCCATAGACCAACTCGAGGTCTGGGCGCACCGCGCGGAAGCGGATATCATCCGGCACCAGCATGGATCGGATCCTTCGGCCGTGGTCTTCGACGCGATGCAGGCCGCCCTGGCGCGTAAATCGGACGTCGTCATCATCGACACGGCGGGCCGGTTGCACACCAAGGACAACCTGATGGAGGAACTGAAGAAGATCAAGCGCACGCTGGGCAAGCAACTGGACGGCGCCCCCCACGAAGTGCTGCTTGTCCTCGACGGTACGACGGGCCAGAACGCGCTCTCCCAGGCCCGCGTTTTCAACGAAACCCTGGGGGGACTGACGGGCATCGCGCTGACGAAACTGGACGGAACGGCCCGGGGCGGCATCGTGTTCGCCATCGGCGACCAGCTGTCCATCCCCGTAAAACTTATTGGCGTGGGTGAAAGTATCGAGGATCTGCAGGATTTCGACGCCCCCGCCTTCGTGGAAGCCCTCTTCGAATGATACCCTGGAGAATCCAATGCCCCGACTGGCTATAAACGGTGCGGCGCCGGTACGAACGGAACCCTTTCCTATCTGGCCCATGAACCTGGAAGACAGCGCCCGGGCCGCAGGAGAAACCGTACAATCTGGAAAGTGGGGCAGTAACCAGGGCGATAATGTCAAAAACTTTGAAAAGCGCTTTGCCGCGTTTCAACAGACCGCCCACGGTATCGCCGTCAGCAATGGCACCACGGCGCTGTGTCTCGCACTGCAGTCGATCGGCATCGAGCCCGGGGACGAAGTCATCGTACCGGCCTATACGTTCATCGCGTCGGCCAGCGCGATCGTGATGTCGAACGCCGTGCCCGTGTTCGTCGACATCGATCCCGATACCTACAACCTGGATCCCCGCCTGGTCGAACCGGCGGTAACGCCGCGTACAAGAGCCGTGGTCGCGGTACATTTCGCGGGCCTGCCCGCGGACATGGACCAGATCCGTGAGATCTCCCGGCGGCACGGGCTGGCGGTAGTCGAGGACGCCGCCCAGGCCCACGGAGCGAGATGGGGAGGACGGGGAGTGGGCGGAATTGGCGCCGTGGGGGCCTTCAGCTTCCAGTCATCCAAGAATCTCAACGCAGGCGAAGGTGGCATCATACTGACCAACGACGACGGGCTGGCGGCGAATGCACGTTCCCTGGCCGACTGCGGACACATCGCTTCGGAGCCCAGGTACAATCACTATCGCGTCGCCGGCAACCACCGGATGACCGAAGTGCAGGGTGCCCTGCTCCTGGCCCAGATGGAACACCTGGAGGCACAGGCTGGCAGGCGCCACGGGAACGGCGAGTACCTGACCGAACGTCTCGGAGCGATCAACGGCATCGTTCCGGTGTCCAGGCCCGCTAAGGCCGACCGCCACGCGCGGCATCTTTACATGTTCAAATACAACGAGGGAGCCTTCCGTGGAATCACGAAAACACGGTTCATCGAGGCACTCCGCGCGGAGGGTATTCCCGCCAGTCCCGGATATTCCATGCCGCTGTACAGACAACCGGTATTCAGGGACCGGAACTATGGGATATACCAGAGTCCGGCACTGTCTGCCGTTGATTTCGATGCGTTGAATCTACCGGTAACGGAGAGAGCCTGCGGTTCGGAGGCGGTCTGGTTCACGCAGAATGTGATGCTGGGCAACCAGGAGGATATGGATGATATCGTCCGGGCCGTCGCGAAGATAGGGGATCACCGCGACGAGTTGCAGGAAACCGGTTAGACTTTCCGGGGCGTACTCGCCGTTCCCGAGGCTTCCTTTACACCGGAAAGCAGGTGGGCAGGCTTACCGCCTGACCGGCGGAACTCGATCAACTCGGCCATGATGCTCACCGCGATTTCCTCGGGCGTATCGGCCTGTATCTCCACGCCGATTGGCGCGTGTACCTGGTCCAGCAGGTGCCGCGGCACGCCTTTTCCTTCCAGGTTCTTCCACATCAGGGCGATTTTCCGCCGGCTGCCGATCATGCCGATGTACGCGGCGTCGGTCCACACCGCCTGTTCGATGACGGGCTGGTCCCACTGGTGCCCCCGTGTCACGGCGATCAGGTAGGATGAGCCATCGATGGGCAGCTTGCCGACGACTTCATCGAAGGCGTCTACGACCACCGAGTCGGCTTCGGGAAAGCGTTCATGGTTCGCGAAGGCCGGCCGGTCATCCACCACGATGATCCGGAATCCGACCGAATCGGCGATCCGGGCGATGGCCCTGGCGACATGGCCTCCACCGAAGAGAAACAGTTGAGGCGCCGGCCAGATGGACTCCATGAAGACCCGGATCTCCGCCCCTTCATGATCCATATTGACCACGCGCAACAGGTTCTCGGTTATTTCAATATCCGAATCCAGCCTGACCCGGTCGTCCAGGGCGGGATCGCCCAGCGTCCCGATGGTCTCTCCTGACTCCGTGATCAGCAACTTGCTGCCCTCCGTTCCGGACTGCCCAGACACCAGCGTGGCCAGGAGTCCGACCCCCCGGGAGTCATGGAGACGGCTAATGGCTTCGAAGACCTCCTGCATTGGTCCCGCATTGATCGGTTCTGTGAAGATTTCCACGTTACCGCCGCAGTTCAGGCCCTCGTCACCGGCGTGCTTCTCGGTCAGAATGAAATGCTGCAACCGGGGCAATGACCGTTCCATCACTTCGCGCGCCTCGGACCAGACGTCGGCTTCCAGGCATCCTCCGCCCACCGTTCCGGTAAAGGTACCGTCGCGCTTGACGAGCATTTTCGCCTTCTTGCTCATCGGCAGCGATCCCTTGCTCGATACGATGGTGGAAAGCGCCGCCTGCTCACCCCGCGAGAGCACCTCCAAGACCTCGTCGAATACTTCTTTCATGCGCCTGTCCCCGCTGCGGGATCATACCAGTTTTACGGGTATCTCCCGGAATCCAGCCTCATCATCTATCCACCGGTACATTTTGATTTCGCTTACGGTCTCACCCGTGACGGAAAGAACCAGGTAGCCCGGTTCCGGGTCCAGCCAGTCGGTCAAGGCTTCCATCCGGTCCTTTTCCGAGAAATAGGCCGGTGTATCCGGGTGCGAATGGTAGAACCCCAGGACCTGTGCGCCCGGTGGTTCAATCGCTCCAAAGAACAGCCGTTCCATGTCCTCTCGGCTGAACACGTAGGCGGTCCGGGCATCCCTCGGATACTGCTCCGGATCCTTCGCGTGCAATTCGTTCTGTATGTTTGTGCATCGGTGAACCCGCCAGGAGTCCGGATCATCCTTTCCGGTCAGAAACCCACAGCACTCCCGGGGATACTCCTCGACGGCATGGGCGGCCATGTCGTCGTAGACGGACCGGGGTAGCAGCATCAGGAGCGAAGCGGACCGGGCACAGGCGCCGGCTGGCGCTCGATCCCGGCCTCGACGGCCGCCCGGATACCGTTGAAAGCCGCCGCTTCTACGGTACTCGCCGGATCCAGGTAGATCGGTTCGCCGGCGTCTCCCCCCGCGCAAACGTCCGGCGAGAGGGGGATCTCACCCAGGAAGGGCAGGTCCAGTTCATCGCTCAACGCCCTGCCGCCGCCCCGGCCGAATATGTAGGTTCGCCCTGCCCGTTCATCTGCCCCCGGATTGACGAAGTAACTCATGTTTTCGACTATACCCAGCACGGGAACCCGCAGACGTTGAAACATGGAGATCGATTTGCGTACGTCCGACAGGGCGACCTGTTGCGGTGTCGTGACGATGACCGCCCCGGTCAGTTCCGTGGACTGTGCCAGGGTCAGCGCCGCGTCGCCGGTACCGGGTGGAAGATCGACCACCAGGTAGTCCAGTTCCCCCCAGGACACGTTGCCCAGAAACCCCTTCACCATCTTTCCGACCAGGGGGCCTCTATAGATCACCGCGTCCGATGGTCCCACGACGAAACCGACGGATACCAATCGGATACCATGCTGAATTATGGGTTGAATTCTGCCTGAAGGATCTTTCTCGAGGGACCCGGTGACGCCCATCATCTGGGGGACGTTCGGGCCGTACACGTCCGCGTCGAGCAAGCCGACCGCATGGCGTGCTTCCGCGAGTGCAAGGGCCAGGTTGACGCTGACTGTCGATTTGCCCACGCCACCCTTGCCGCTTGCCACGGCGATGACGTGCCGAATGCCGGTCAGCGTCGCACGGGGGTTTTCGGATTCCGCAGCCAAAGTTCTCGATCCGCGTTAACGGACTGCCTGGATTGCCCAAGCTGCCCGAGCTGCCCGAGCTGCCCGGCTTCCGCTCACGCGCTTTACGGGTCTATACGTAAAAAGACTCGCCGCAACCGCAGGATCCTTTGGCATTGGGATTGTTGACCTTGAACCCTGCACCCATCAGTCCTTCTACATAATCCAGTTCCGCACCCATCAGGTAGATGGCGCTCTTGTTGTCTACGAAAACCTTGACACCGTTCTGCTCGATAACCTGGTCGCTGTCGGTCGCCTGCTTGTCGAAAGCGAGACGGTACTGAAAGCCGGAGCAGCCACCGCCGGCGATCATGACGCGCAGTCCGAGATCCGGACTGTCCTGATCTTCTATCATGACTTTAATCTTGTCGGCAGCAACATCCGTCACGGTGACCATGATATCCAACCCCTTTGCAAAGACCGTAAGTGGTTTGATTACCTCTATCTTGAATCGTCCGGAATAACACACTTCCTTCTGCTCAACTATATAACCAGCCCCTGTTTCGTTGTCAATCTATTTATGGAGCATCGAAACCTTGCATACACCGTTTCCGCTCGGTTTTCAATCGTGCGTTGCGATCCGGGAGCATGGCGCACCTTAACGCAACAGCAGCATTTTGCCCCCCTCCTCAACAACGCCGGCCGTCATGCGGTAAAAATACACGCCGCTGGGAACGGCCCGGCCATCGCCGTCCCTTCCATTCCAAATCCGGGTGTGTCTGCCCGGCCCATGCGTTTCATCTACCAGGACCCGTACCTTCCTTCCAAGTAGATTGTAGATCGTCAACGTTACCCGGGCCGGCTCCGTCAGTTCGAAGCGAATACTCGTGCTGGTGGCGAATGGATTCGGGGCGTTCGGGTAGAGGACCACCGATGGCGTATCGGACGCGCTGGACGCTAGGGTGATACGCACGGTTACCGGCGAAGCGGTCAGCGGGAATCCTTCAAGTGCGACGGATTGCAGCCGGTATTCGTATGCCGATCCGGGTTGGACGTCCGTATCCGTGAAAACATACCTATTCGAACTTTGTCGAATATCCTGGGCTCGGGTCACGGGTATGGAGGTCAGCGATTCAAACGAACCGTCGGGGAGATCTCTACGTTCAATCCGATAGGACACCAGGTTGATCTCCAACCCGGCCGTCCAGGCGAGAAATACACCGCTCGGGCCGCTCTCGGCCGTGAATTCCCGCACGGTCCCCCGAGATTCGGTCATCAGGGCGTTGACCGCGTGGACGATGCCATATCCGTTCAGCGTATCCGGTGAGGCGGCCTGGCCGGCGGTCTGGCGCAGCACCCGCTGGACTATTTCGGGCGTCCAGTGTGGATAGGCTTCCAGCAGCAGCGCGGCGACACCGGCCACCAGGGGCGTGGAATAAGACGTGCCATCGCTGCGGACATAGGCTTCAGTGGTCGACGGGTCCACCGTGTAAACGCTTTCGCCCATGGCCATCACGTCCGGCTTGATGCGTCCGTCGAAGGTGGGGCCAATGGAGGAGAAGACGGCGCGGCGGCCCGCGGAGTCTACGGCACCGACGGAAATCACTTTTTCGGCATCGGCCGGGGCAATCATCTTTTCATAGGGGAAACCACCCGTGTTGCCCATGGCGTTCACGACTACGATACCGCGGTCCGCCGCTATGGATGCCGCCCGGGTGATCATGGCGGTTTCGCCGTCCATGTCCTCATAGATGTACCAGTCGGTGTAACCGAGCGAACTGCTGATCACGTCCACGCCGAGGCTGTCGGCCCACTCCATCGCGGCCACCCACCAGTCCTCCTCGATCTCGTTTTCGAATGACACGGCCTCGGTACTAGCCAGGAGATAACTGGCGCCGAATGCCGGTCCGACCAGTTGACCGGGCGCGTACCCGCCGATGGTCGAGAGCACCTGCGTGCCGTGCGCGGTAAAGGGGAATCCGACGAGACCCATGTGATCCTCTATAAAATCGCGGTGGGCTTCCACCCGGGTTCTCAGGCTGTCGAATGCCACGTGGTCCAGATTGAACCCCGTATCGAACAATGCCACCAGCACGCCCTGGCCCGAAAGGCCGAGATCGTGCAGCGATGGAACCTGCAACTGGTTCATCTGGACGAAAGACGGTCCGTAGTCGAGGCGGGTGGTGCGGGTCGGGCGGAGTTTAACCGCTGATTCCTCTGTTTCGACCTGCACGTTCACAGGTGGCGTCGGACGCCGCATGGCGTTGACCGGTTCGATGCCGGTGACGAAGGGCAGTTCGGACAGTCGCTGGATGACCTCCGGCGCGGCGGAAACACTCGCCGAGTTGATCCATCGGGACACGTGGAGGATCTGTCCTCCCAGTTCCTCGATACGTTCCAGATAGGGACGATGGACAGGAATGTCCTCCCATCCCGCCAGCCTGCCGCTTCTTAACGCGAGCCGGCGGCGCGCCCGGGGTGTCAGGCGGTCTTCGGCGGCGTCCAGGGCCGCAAGGTACCCGGTGCCGTCGGCATCTCCCTTGTCCGCCAGGTGTATCCAGACCCGGAAACGTTCCCCGGATAGCCGTGTGGAGAGCAATTCCTGCAGACGGCCAGATATCTTCGGCTCCGCCGATCCGGGGGATGATTCGGATGTTCCAATGGACCGCTGATCGAGCGTCCGGACCTCGTACGCGTGGAATACCTGGTATGCGATGAGCACGAGCAGGAGCGGCAGGTATCGCTTCATGGCCAGTGTTCCAGGTCGGTACGGTGAAACCAGCGGAATGAACCGGTGCGACCGCCGGGTGGAATTCACCCTGGATCCCGTTCGGGTTCCGTCGGCTGCCGTGCGGGTTCCGTCGGCTGCCGTGCGGCTTTTCGTTTGATCCGGTACAGCATGATGCCAAGTAACAACAGAGACACGGCGCCGCCCAGGACAAGCGACAGGTCCACGCCCAGGGCACCCGCCATTTGTCTGCCGAGGTAGAACCCCAGGACGCCGCCGATTTCAAATCGAAGGGACTCGGGGAGAATCGGTATCAGGCTCCCGGTGGAGATTCCGATCGTCATGAGGACGAGGAGCCAAACGGATTGCGCAAGCACGACAAGTGGACGCTGGACCCGGATCCTGTTCCAGGCTAACAATCCAATGAGGATGGGTAGGGCGTATCCCCCGTATCCCAGGACGAGCATCACACCATAGGAGACCAGGGCGCCGGGACGGCCGCCCTGGTTCATCACTTCATCCGGACCCAGGTTGGAATTCGGGTAGTCGTTTTCTGCGTGGGTTGCGAGGCTGAGCAGAACGAATACCGCGACAGGCACCAGTAGAATTCCGATCGCGTTCATGCGGCGTTCGACGGCTCGGCTGAACGGGGGGATACTCAAACGATGCGCTCCCGTCAGGTGCTATTGGATCCCGCGGGCATAGTTCACGGCGTTTCGGAAGATGTGCAGCCCATCGGGTTCCCTGCATCCCTCCCGGGTCCAACGCGGATGATGGGTCGGATGGGTGTAGCGCTCCGGATGGGGCATCAGTCCGAAGATCCGCCCGGTTCCGTCGCATACCCCCGCAATGCCGTCCACCGACCCGTTCGGGCTCCATGGATACCCGGCCTCGTCCTCATCCACCCAGGGTGGATTCATGTATCGAAGCGCGACGTGGCCGCCGGTCCCCAGCCGTTCCCGCACGCCTGGTGATGCCAGCATGACCTTTCCTTCTCCGTTCGCGACGGGTATGTAGATCGTCTCCGGCATGTCGCGGGTGAAGACGCATGGACTCTCCGGGTTCCTGCGCAGGTAGACCCAGCGACACTCGAATTTCCCTGAATCGTTGTAAAAAACCGTCGCTTCCTGCTGCCGTTCGCCCGGTCTGGTCTGGGGAAGGAGTCCCATTTTGACGAGTACCTGGAAACCATTGCAGATGCCGAGGATGAGTTTGTCGTCCCCGATGAAGGATTCCACGTCGTCCATCAGCCTGCACTGCAGTTCGTTGGCGAGAACTTTGCCACCGGAAATATCGTCGCCGTAGGAGAAACCTCCCGAGAGGACCAGGATGTCGTATTCGGACAGGCTGCGGCGTCCGTCTATAAACTCGTTGATGTGCACCGGATCCACCCGCGTCGCGCCGGCAAGCCTGAAAGCGTGGGCCGTTTCTTCGTCGCAGTTGATCCCCGCGGCGCGCAGTATCAGTACCGAGGCAGTAGACATGGATTCTCCCGGTTTCGGAAGGATGTGATAAGCGGACCGCCCTGGAGCGTCACCATCGCAGGGGCCGCTGCCAGGCTTCCTTCAGGGTACTCAGGTCCGTCGCTACGATTTCATCGCCATGCAGGCCACGGACGAGAAATCGATCATCTGTGGTGATGGCGCCCACACGGCCGTAAGTACTGCCGGCCATCCGACCTTCGAAATCGGCTTCGCGCCCCCGGGGCACTTCCACCACGAAGCGGCTGTTCGATTCGGAAAACAGGACGATGTCGTCGCGGTCCACGTCCCCGTCCCGGGGAACGGCGCCCAGATCCATCGTCAATCCACAACCTCCCGCGAAGGCCATTTCCGCCGCGGCCACGGCCAGTCCGCCTTCGGAGCAATCATGACACGCGGCCACGAGTCCCCGCGAAATAGCCTGGTGCAACCGGTTCATGGTCCCGCTCCCGGCGGCCGCGTCCACGGTCGGTACGTTCCGGCCGATGTATCCCAGCATGCGGTAGTACTGAGACCCCCCCAGTTCGTCGCGAGTGAGTCCCACCACGTAGACGCTGTTTCCCGGTAGCTTGGCATCCATACTGACCGCACCGCGAACGTCGTCCATCACGCAGATGGCCGATATGAGGAGCGTGGGCGGAATGGCAATGGTCTGTTCGCCATCGGAGAACTCGTTGTAGAAACTGTCTTTCCCGGAGATGAATGGCGTGCCGTAGGCCACGGCCGTGTCGTAGCATGCCCGTGCCGCTCGAACCAGCGCGGCGAGCCGGTCCGGCTTGTCCGGATTCCCCCAGCAAAAATTGTCCAGCAGCGCAGTCTGTTCGATGCTGCCGCCTACGCAGGTTATCTGTCGCAGGGCTTCGTCTATGGCGGACGCGGCCATCCAGTAGGGATCGATATCGCCATAGGAAGGGTTGATTCCGTTGGACACGACAACGCCCTTGTCCGAAGACAGCACGGGTCGCACGATGGCGGCGTCTCCCGGTCCGTCGTTCCGCACGCCCTGGAGGGGTTTAAGCACACTGCCGCCCTGGACCTCGTGATCGTACTGCCGCACGACCCATTCCTTGCTCGCCACGTTCCATGTCGACAGCAGCCGCGCCAGGCTCAATGCGGGATCGGGGCGGTCCGTTACGGAAGGTTCGGGATGCTCCTGCGGTTCCCACCGGGCCGTCCGGACGATACGCGGCACCCCCTGATGCAGGAATTCCATGTCCAGATCCGCGACGGTGGTCCGTTCTCCCTCCTCCTGATCATCCCTGTAGGTGACCCTCAGGCGTCCGTCGCCGGTAAACGCGCCGATCACCGAGGCTTCGACGTCTTCGCTCGCGCAGAGTTCCCGCAGCGCTTCGATGCGATCGGGCGGGACCGCCAGGATCATGCGTTCCTGGGATTCCGAGAGGAAGATCTCCCAGGGTTTCAAACCGCCGTACTTCAGGGGCGCCTGCTCCAGGTGGACCTCGGCGCCCGTTTCCTGGCCCATCTCCCCGATGGCCGACGAAAACCCGCCTGCGCCGCAATCGGTGATGTTTCGGTAAAGCATGCGGTCCCTGGCCTGCATCAGTACGTCGAGGATCTTCTTCTCCTCGATGGGATTGCCGATCTGAACGGCTTGCGTGGAGGTGGATTCCGAGGTTTCGGTCAACTCGATCGACGAAAACGTGGCGCCGTGAATGCCGTCCCTGCCCGTCTTGCCACCGACGGAGACGATGAGATCACCGGGTTCAGCCGACTTTTCACACCGGTCGACCGGAATGACGGCAGCCGTTCCGCAATACACCAGTGGGTTGCCCAGGTACCGCTCGTCGAAGAGAATGGCCCCGTTGACGGTCGGGATACCCATGCGGTTGCCGTAGTCCCTGACACCCGCGACGACCCCCTTGAAAATACGTTTCGGGTGCAGCAGGCCGTCGGGCAACCGGTCGTAGGGAAAGTCGGGCGGAGCAAAGCAGAACACGTCCGTGTTGAAAATGGGCTTGCCGCCCAGACCCGTGCCGAGTGGATCGCGGATAACGCCGCCGATACCCGTATTGGCGCCGCCGTAGGGGTCCAGCGCCGAAGGATGGTTATGGGTCTCGACCTTGAAAGCGAGGTGGTATTTCTCGTCGAATTCGATGATGCCCGCGTTGTCGACAAACACGGAAACGCACCGGTCTTTAACTCCCATCCGGCGGCGGATATCCCCGGTTGCCTTCCGGATGGTGTGGGTGAAGAGGTTGTCGATGCGCTCCGTTTTACCGTCCGACACGTAGTCGATGACCCCATTGAAGACCTTGTGCTTGCAGTGTTCGGACCAGGTCTGCGCCAGCGTTTCTATTTCCACGTCGGTCGGTTCACGGCCTATCGAGGCGAAATAACGCTGTATCGACCGCATTTCCTCCAGGTTCAGCGCCAGCAAGCCTTCCCGGCTAAACCGCATCATGTCATCGTCGGAAGCGTTCAGCAAAGGGAGGCATTCTACCGTGGTTTCTGTGGCGGAAGTCATTTGCCCCCTTCGTAGCAGGTATATCTCTCGATTACATCGTTGGCCAGCAGGCGACGGCAGATGGTGTCTAACTGAGGCCGGGCAAGGGGACCCGACAGGATGTATCCCCGACCGGTGTCCACCGAGTCGATCCCGGTGATCCCGAGGTCACGGCCCCCTTTCAGCGTCGTCTCGCCCACGGCGTCGGTCACCCCCACTCTGAACCAGACCTCCACGCCCCATTCACCGGACTCGACCGGGAGGGCCTCGGAGTTCGTCCGGAGGTGTTCCTGGGTAACCGGATCGGTGAGCAGGCCGGTAGTGATTTGATCCACTTCGCAATCCGACAGCGCGCCGTGGATGGCGTAGAGCCGGACATGCCGCACCCGCTCGACGTCGTCGATACCCAGGTCCAGGATATCGCCGCGCAGCCCTTCGCCCACGGCGTCTACCACGGCTGGACGGTTCACGACGGCAATTCGCCAGGTTTTCGGTTTGGAGGTCATCCGCTGGATTCCCAAGTGATAGGAATACCGGTCAAGGGGCCTGCATCCAATTTTGAGAGTGCCAATGTATCCACGGGCATCCCGCGTGTCAATCCTAAAGGGAAAACACTTGACTTAACGGGTGATTCGGTTTATTTTAGGTATACTGGGAACTGACATTCAGGGCTAAGCCTTCTAATAAGCCCGTACATATGAAATCCGGTTTTGTTCGATGGCAAACCGTCTCAGTTTCCACTGTCTGAGTAACATAGCAAATACAGGTATTTTTCGCACCCGCTGTATTTCCATTCCGCACGGCTGACGATAGCGCCTTTGCCGCTCGCTTTTAACCGACAGGGTTTAGTATGGCACGCATCGTTCGGCACTCCGTTTACACCAACAGGATACACGTTGTGACGGGACCCGCGCCTGCATAGGCCGGAGCGGAACGGGCGTATTGCGCGAGGTGCATGGCGCGGAGGTGACGCAAGATCGCTACATCATATCAGGAATCCTATGGTAACGGGGCGAGATACGAACAGGCGTTGTATCGATACCTGGCCGAAATGTCCAAGTATCCCTTGATAACGGCCGAAGAGGAAGTCAGGCTGGCCCGCCTGATCAAGCAGGGCGACCAGAATGCCCTGGATCAGCTGGTGAAGGCCAACCTGCGATTCGTCGTCAGCGTGGCCCGTCAGTATCAGAACTACGGATTGCCCCTGCTGGACATGATCAACGAAGGGAATATGGGCCTGATGCGGGCC
The DNA here is from genome assembly GCA_965240335.1 of bacterium. Classification (GTDB taxonomy): domain Bacteria; phylum JAAXHH01; class JAAXHH01; order JAAXHH01; family JAAXHH01; genus JAAXHH01. Next base: position 280,005 of record CBDEKM010000011.1, on the reverse strand, counting down.
GCCAAGAAGTTCGACGAAACAAGGGGATACAAGTTTATTTCGTATGCAGTTTGGTGGATACGGCAGGCCATCATTCAGTCCATAGCCAATCAGTCAAGGACCGTGCGCGTACCGGTCAATCGCTCCGAAGAACTCCGGCGAATCAAACAGACCTCCAAACATCTGCAACACGAACTCGGCCGCAAACCCGATATCGATGAAATCGCCAAGGAAATGGATATCTCGGTCGAAGAAATCAACGAAGCCCTCAGTTCTTTCAGCCATTGCATCTCCCTCGACGTTCCCTTCAATCACGATGACGATCGCAGTCTGCTCGACCTGTTGCCCGATGAAATGCAGACGGCACCGGACGAAAGCACCATGCTGCAGTTCCTGAAATCGGACGTCGGCAAGGTACTGGACACGCTTCCGGACCGCGAAGCGGAAGTGATCCGGCTGTACTTCGGCGTAGGATCGGAAAGGGCGCATACGCTGGAAGAAATCGGTATTCGTTTTGGCCTGACGAGGGAACGGATACGCCAGATCAAGGAACGGGCGCTGCAGCGTTTGCGGCACGCGACTCGAAGCGGGAAGCTCAGCCCCTATCTTCGGGATGATGATTAAACTGGAAGTCTCGTTCGAATACAGCACGCAACCCCGGCGCGTCCACGCTATCTCGCCGGGGTTTTTTCATGTAAAATGGAACCCTGAACCGGCCTGTCCGGTTCTAAGAAAAGTATTGTTTCAAGCCCCTTTCGCCTGTAGTTTGATCCTTGTTGAAAATGCTTAATCGAGTATGATTCAGAAGCAGGGAACGAAGGACGAAATACCATGATCACCCGGTTTAAGAACCTGATCGCCAATTCTTTCGGGACCAAGCACGACAGGGATGTCAAGCGGATGGATCCGATCGTCGATACCGTCAACGAATGGGCCGACGAATACCGTGCGCTGGACGAAGACCAATTCCCCGAGAAATCCCGGGAGTTTCGATCGAGGTGGGAAGACGGCGAAGAACTGGATGAAATCCTGCCCGAAGCCTTCGGCCTGGTCAAGGAAGCGTGCAGGCGCATGGTCGGCAGATCGTGGGCCGTCCCCGGCCAGGGCGATATGGTGTGGGACATGATCCCCTACGACGTGCAGATCATCGGCGGAATCGTGCTCCACGAAGGCAAAATCGCCGAGATGGCAACGGGAGAGGGCAAGACGCTCGTAGCGCTTTTCCCCATGTATCTCAACGGCATGACCGGACGCGGCGCCCACCTGGTGACCCACAACGAGTTCCTCGCCAAGCGCGACCGGGCCTGGATGGGACCGGTCTTCGAGTTCCTCGGACTGACCGTCGAATGCCTCGAGACCAACGATCCGGACACGGAACGCAAGAAAGCGGGCTACCTGGCCGACGTCACCTACGGTACTACCAATGAATTCGGTTTCGACTACCTCCGGGACAACATGAAATGGCGCCTGGAGGATCGCGTCCAGCGGGGCCACAGTTACGCCATCGTGGACGAGGTGGATTCGATCCTGATCGACGAGGCCCGTACGCCCCTCATCATCGCCGGGGAGGTAAGCGAATCGAACAGCGGGAAGTATGCCGAATCGCTGCCGGACGTACAGAAACTCGTACGGGCGCAGACCCGCTTCGCGGCAAAAATCATCGCGGAGTCGGAATCGGTATTGGATAACGAAGAGGATGCCTACGAAGCCGGAATCAAGCTGTTGCAGGCGCAGCGGGGCATGCCGAAGAACAAGAAGCTCCTGAAACTGCAACAGGAACCCGGTATCAAGAAGCTGATCCAGCAGGTGGAAGGGGACTACATGCGGGAAAAACGCATGCCCCAGCTGGATGATGATCTCTTCTTCACGGTCGATGAAAAAACACGCCAGACCGAAATCAATGAGAGGGGTCGGGAACTCCTTTCGCCGGGTGACCAGGAACTCTTTATCATCCCCGATCTCAGTGAAGGCATGGTGGAAATCGAGTCCGACGCAAGCCTCACCGAAGAGCAGATGACCGGAAAAAAGGCCGATCTGGAGAAACTTTACGCCGAGCGCAGCGAACGCATCCACAACATGCATCAACTGCTCCAGGCCTACGCGATCTATGAGAAGGACATCGATTACGTCATCGAGGGCGGAAAGGTCGTCCTGGTCGACACGTTCACCGGAAGGTTGATGTACGGACGGCGGCTGGCCGAAGGATTGCACCAGGCCATAGAGGCAAAGGAAGGCGTGAAGATCGAACAGGAAACACGCACCGTCGCTTCCATTACTATTCAGAATTACTTCCGCATGTACGAAAAGCTGGCGGGGATGACCGGAACGGCCGTGACGGAAGCGGGCGAATTCTTCGCGATCTACAAGATGGACGTGGTGGAAATCCCGACCAACCAGCCCATACGGCGCATGGATTACGACGACGTGGTCTTCCGGACCCGCAGGGAGAAATACAACTCGGTCATCGACGAAATCGAGGAAATGACCGAACGACGCCGGCCTATCCTGATCGGGACCACTTCTGTCGACGCTTCGGAAACGCTGAGTCGCATGTTGAAACGACGGGGTATAAAACACAATGTGCTGAACGCCAAGTTTCACCAGCAGGAGGCCGAGATCATCGCGAATGCCGGCCAGCCCGGCTCCGTGACCATCGCCACGAACATGGCGGGCCGGGGCACCGACATCAAGCTTGGCGCCGGCGTGGTGAAGTGCGATCTCTGTCACCTGGAGAACGGCGAACCCAAGGATACACCCACCGCCGAAGGGCTGACCGTGCGGGACTGCATGGCGAACACGCCCTGCGGACTCCATATCATCGCAACGGAACGGCATGAAGCCCGGCGCATCGACCGCCAGCTCCGCGGCCGGTCCGGACGCCAGGGAGACCCGGGATCCTCGCGTTTTTTTCTCTCTCTCGAGGACGACCTGATGCGGCTCTTCGGATCCGAGCGCATCGCCTCCGTCATGGACCGCCTGAAGATACCGGAAGGCGAAACGATTGAGCATTCCATGGTCACCCGCTCGATCGAACGGGCACAGAAACGGGTGGAAGCCCAGCATTTCGACATGCGGAAACACGTGCTCGAATATGACAATGTCATGAACCAGCAGCGCGAAGCGGTGTACGACCGACGCCTGCACGCCCTCGAAAGAAAAGATCTGCGTAACGACGTTATCGAAATGATACGCGGCGTGGCGGAACGAAAGGTCGAGGAATACACCGATCCCAAGAGCTATCCCGAGGACTGGGAACTGGACGCATTGAGCGCCGACCTGGCCCGGAACTTCCACGTGGCCGTGGCCGTGGCTGAACATGAAATGGCCGATTTGAACGTGGAATCGCTGGAGGAACTGGTCAACGAGAAGATGCTGGAATCCTTCGAGCGGAAGGAAGCGGCCCTGGCACCGTCACCGGAACTGATGCGCGACCTGGAACGCTTCGCCACCCTGCATGTCATCGACGCCGCCTGGCAGGAACACCTCTACGAGATCGATCGCATGCGAGAGGGTATCGGCCTGCGCGCCTATGGACAGCTGGATCCCCTGATCCAGTACAAGAAAGAAGCCTACTCGATGTTCGAGGAGTTGTGGGACCGGCTGGACGAGGAAATCGTCAAGACCGTATTCAACGCCGAACTGGCCGAAACGCGGATGCCACGGCAGGAAGCCCCGACCAACATGCGGACAATTCACCAGGAAGCCCCGGCCATAGCCGGCACGCAGGCGGAAGATCCCGCGGAAGAAGGCTCAGCCCAGCGGGGCGGTCGACAGGGATCGGGAAACGATGGGAGTCCGTCCAGATCGAAACCCGCCAAGGTCGAACAGAAAATCGGCCGTAACGCGCCCTGCCCCTGCGGAAGCGGCAAGAAGTACAAGAAGTGTCACGGCGCGGGCGTTGCCTGAACGCCCGAAGATTACGCTACCTGAAAACCAGCCTATTCTTCCTCTACGCCAATCTGTCCCAGGTCCAGGTCCAGTTCATCGCGCCGCTGGTTTTTGGTGATCCTGCCATCCTGCACCCACAGGATACGGTCTGATACGTCCAGCATCTTCAGATCGTGGGTCGCGGAAATGATCGTCACCTGCTTCTCCTGGTTCAACTCTCTTAACAGTTCAATGATCTCGCGTCCCGTTTTCCGGTCCAGGTTACCCGTGGGTTCATCGGCGAGGACTATGGCCGGATCGTTGGCCAGTGCACGGGCGACGGCAACACGCTGCTGCTGACCGCCGGACAATTCGAGGGGCTTGTGCTGCACGCGCTCCCCGAGACCCACCAGCGTAAGCAGAGCGACGGCCTTGTCGATAGCTTCATCCGTCGCCAGTCCGGCGAAAATCATCGGCAGGGTCACGTTCTCCAGGGCGGTCATGACCGGAATCAGGTTGAAGGTCTGGAAGATGTAGCCGATCTTCCGGCACCGCAGCCAGGCCAGTTCGTAGGCGTCCAGCTGGGCGACGTCGACCTCGTCGATGTAGACCTTGCCTTCCGTGGGCTTGTCCAGCGCGCCGATCATGTTGAACAGGGTCGATTTCCCCGAACCGGAAGGACCCATGATGGAGATGTATTCCCCGCGCTGCACCTCCATGTCTATCCCCTTGAGCGCTTCCAGTGAAAGTTTGCCCATCTGGTACACTCTCTTGACTCCGCGTGTACGAACGATATTCTGCGTTTCGATTTCCGGCGCGTCCATTACCGCGGTCTGTTCCTCTGACATATCCTGCCCCTTTCACATTACCGTTTCGATTCCGGTCTCTCCAGCATGGTGTTCCAGGTGTAAATCCGAATCAAACTTCCGTGCGCATGGCGTCGGCCGGCGGCATCTTGGACGCCCGGTACGCGGGATACAGCGCCCCGATGATGGCAAGACCCAGTCCGGCCCCCAGCGAATACAGACCGCTTCGCGCTATTTCCAACAGCGGAAAAAGCATCAGGGGATCCCATCCATAGGAAATCATCATGGAAACCAGCATGAACAGGCAGCCCAGTATGACCCCGCCCACCGATCCCACCAACCCCTGGAAGGTGGACTCGAGCACGAACAACTGAATGATGAACTTGTCCAGAGCCCCAAGGCATTTCATGGTCCCGATTTCACGGTACCTTTCGGTTACCGACATCAACATGGCATTGGTGATCCCGACGACGCAGACCAGCAGGGAGAGGGAAACGAGCCATATCTGTTGCGTGGCAGAATCGCCGTCCGCTCCCTTCTGTTCCAGCATCGCACGGACCTGCGCGGACCCGTTTTCCACGAGCGCTTCGTTGATGGACGCGCCGGTCAGGATGGACATGAGGAAGGCGATGCCGAAGAAGATCCCGCCGATCGTGATCAGCGACCGCCAGAACCTGATTCTCAGGCTGCGGAAACTGATCTCGATCGCCTTGGAAAGAGGCAGAGATATCTGTTTCTCCGTCGTACTTGCCGTCGCGACCGATTCTGTCGTCATGCGCTCTTTTCTCCTTTTCTGGTTGCTACGGCCAGTCCGATCAATCCTTTTTCCGTGAGCTGTTTCAAATAGGTCAGCGTGGAAATTTCTGCTTCCTTACGTTCCAGCTTATACTCGTTCCGGATCGTCGCTATAACGTGATCCACCGTATTCTGCCCGTCGCAGAGTCCCCAGAGGAATGAACCGATCTTGTCCAGCACTACCGTGCGCCGGCTCGGAACGTAGAACACCCTGGACATCGTGTTGATCCACCAGGTCTTCCGCCTGGGAATGCCCAGTACGATTTCCCCGTCGGAGTTTTCTTCACAGGTCAGTCTTCCGTTGCGCACCGGCTTGGAACGAAGCAGATCCTTTCTCGGCAGCTGGGGCGATTTCTTTCGAAAGAGCGACATGACTTATTACCCGAGGGTTCCGTTCCCGCCGACTGGAAAGGTCGTACCCGTCTCGTATTTCAGTGACACATCACCTTGACTGCGATCTCACCCAGTAAGTCGGACTGGTGCGTCGCGTCCATGTGGCGAAGCACATAGAGCTTATTGCCATCGATACAATGCCAGCTGCAACAACTCAATGGTTTTTTTCTCGGTTGACGCCAGGGCAGCCAGGCCATCCGGCTGTGCACCGTCTCGGGATCCACGCCCTCGCCCGTGCCGAGGATACCCGGGTGGCCGGAGGGCGTACCGCGGAAATCGGACCAGTTCTCGATCTCCTGGCCATAGGTATTCTGGAACCAGTCCTCGAACGTTCGGTTCTCGAGATGCATTTCGGCAAGGCTCATCCTCACCAGTTCCAATCTGGCACCGCCGCTTTCAAATGTCAACTCGATCCGGCCCGTAAGGAACGAATGATGCTTCAGCACATAGGCGGCGGGTATCTCGATTTTCATCCCGTAAACGGCCCAAACGGCTTTTTCATCGCGGGCGTGGTCATCCAGGGTGTTCAGGAGCTTCGAGGCCAGGGTCATCAGCGATTCTCCCCCGCGACCGAGTACCTGGGCGAAAATCGTCCGCCTGCAGGTTTCGCACATCCACAGACAACCGTAGGCCTGCAGGGGATCCCTCCCTTCCGTGCGCCAGTGGAACCCTTCCACCGTTCTGTCCTGCAGAATGGACTCGTTTTTGATGAGATCCAGGTCCCTCCGCACCTTGACCGGCGGCGCTTTCTTTCCTCCCTTGCCGGCCAGGTTCTTCAGGTACCTCGCCACGACCTGGTCGACCGGCTCCCGGCCCCGGGTACGCTCCCACCTCAGTTCGAAGCGGGGCATTTCCATGTCGTCGAGCCGCAGGTAGCCCGTCGAAAAATCTCCCGTTACCGCGCCGATACTCCAGTCCTCCGGCCGCTCGAAATACAGCTGATGCCAACCGGTAGCCGCCCATTTCGAAGTTCCGCGATTCATGGAATCCTGCCACCTGGCGGGGGATCGGAGCCTTCCACCGGTTCGACTCCGCCGGCGGCTTCCATCGGTCCCGTGCCGCCGCGGGCATCATCGGTGGACCCGCCGGCCTGCACCCGGTTCGCCCGCGCGAACCCTGCGGCGTAATGGATTCCCGAGCCGATGACGCAGCAGATCGCCGCCCACAACACCCATTCTCCGTAGGGCTGCAGATCGAGGGAGTACAGGACGAGCGTACCTCCCATGACCAGGGTGGTCAGCTTGCCGATCCGGTCGGCCGGCAGAACCACACCGCCCGGTTTGAGATAGAGATATACACCCACGCCCAGAATGGACAGGTCGCGCGCAATGATCAGCGCCGCCGCCCACAGGGGGAATTCACGAAAGTGAACCAGGAAAACCGCCAGGCTGCCAACCAGTATCTTATCGGCCAGCGGATCGAGGACGAGTCCCCATTTGGTGCGCCAGTCGAATCGGCGTGCCAGGTATCCATCGGCCGCGTCGGTCAGCAATGCCCAGCCGAGCAGGACCGAAATGACCAGGTACGAATCACGGGCGAATCCCCAGTAAATGAAGGGGACGGTGACGATGCGGGAAAGCGACAGCATGTTGGGCGGCGACCAGAACCGTCCCGCCCTTTCATCCGGCACGATATTCGGATTCATTTCGCTGTCCTGTTCCTTACTCACACGGCCGCCGTGCGCCGGAGCATCTCGCGGGCATGGTTGAGGGCCATTGTATCAACTGTTTCTCCAGCCAGCATGCGCGCGATCTCCTGAATCCTGCCGTCTTCGTCCAGATGATCCACCAGCGTCACGGATCTTCCCCGGTTCGACTGCTTGTGCACGGTAAAGTGCGTCCGGCCCCAGCAGGCCACCTGGTGGAGATGGGTAATACAAAGCACCTGGTGTTCCCTTGAAAGCAGTTTCAGCCGGTGTCCCACCGATTCGGCGATGCGGCCGCCGATGCCGATGTCCAGTTCGTCGAATACAAGCGTAGGCATACGGTCCGATTCGGCCAGAATCACCTTCAGAGCCAGCATGATCCGGGAGATTTCCCCACCGGACGCGATGTTGACCAGCGGTTTGAGCGCTTCTCCGGCATTGGGCGAAATCATGAATTCGATCCGGTCCATCCCATGGACGTCCACGCGGAAGGTACGGCCGTCGATACGCAACGGACCGTCGTCGGACTCCTGCCATGCTATGCTGACCTGGAACCCCGTCTTCCCCATGCCGAGTTCGGCCAACTCCTCCACTACCCTTTTCTCCAGTCCGCGCGCTACCTCCCTGCGCCGGGCCGATAGGGTCGTTGCCTGCTCAGTCAACGCCTGCCGGGCCGTCTCCACCTCGTTGCGAAAGCGGTCCCTCCGTTCGTCGACCGTGTCCATCCGTCCGAGTTCTTCCGCAATCCGGTCACGGTAGGCCGCCACCTCCTCAAGCGTATCGCCGTATTTTCGCTTGAGCCGTCCGATGAGATCCAGGCGGTCGAGCACTTCCTCAAGGCGTGCCGGGTCGTATTCGATGCGGTCCCGGTACTTCTGCAGGAAGCCGGCACAGTCGTCCAGCTGGTATCTCGCACTCCGGATACCCTCGAGGGCTTCGCCCAGCGTAGGATCGATACGCTCCGATTCCTCGAGCGCGCGGAGGACCCTGACCAGTCCGTCGACGATTGCATTGTCCCCCTCGGAGAGCGTCTCGAAAGCGTCCGATGCTACCCGGATCAGTTGCTCGGCGTGATCCAGGACGGCCCGTTCCCTTTCCAGTTCTTCGTCTTCCCCGGGGGTAAATTCCGCCCGGTCGAGTTCCTCCAGTTGAAAACGGTACAGGTCTTCCCGCTCCCGGGTGGCGGCGAGTTCGCTGTCCAGTTTCCTCAGCGCTTCAGACCTTTCCTCGAAACGCAGATAGGCCTCGGCAACGAGCTGTTTCGGTTCTTCGAGATCCTCGAATCCGTCCAGAAAATCCTGGTGGGTCCGCGGATTCAACAAAGACTGGTGGTCGTGTTGTCCGTGCAGGTCCACCAGCAGGACGCCCAGTTTCTTGAGGACGGAAACCGTGACCAGGTTTCCGTTGATGGTGCACCTGCTGCGGCCGTCGCGGTTGACCTCCCGCCGGACGATCAAGGTCCGGTCTTCCGGGTCGACACCAATTTCTGTCAGCAGGGCCTGAACCGGTGCGTCGCTTTCCCATTCGAACAGTCCTTCGATCGTCGCCGCTTGCTCGCCGGTTCGTATAGCATCCGACGTGGCCCGTTCGCCGAGAATGAGACCCAGCGCGCCGATCAGGATGGATTTGCCGGAACCGGTTTCACCCGTGAGCACGTTCAAACCCGGGGTGAATTCGATGTTCACCTCGTCCAGCAGCGCGTAATTTCTTACTCTCAGGTTCGCGAGCATAGGCCGGAATTGGATTGGCGGGGCCAGCTGGTTCCGGGATGGATCAGCGTTCACCCCATTTCAGTTTTCTGCGCAGCACATCGTAAAATGAACCGTCCGAGAACCGGATCAGCTGGATGGTGTGGTCCGCCCGGCAAAGCTCAATGCTGATTCCCGGCTGTATGGCCACATTTTCCTGGCCGTCCACGGTGAGGAGCAGATCGGGATGGTCGGCCCGAACCTCGATCCGTACGCGGTCCCGCGCGGCGATGACCATGGATCGGTTGGACAGGGTGTGTGGACAGATCGGCGAGACGACGATCGCCTCCATGTCGGGCGCGAGGATCGGCCCGCCAGCCGCCAGTGAATATGCCGTGGAACCGGTCGGGGTGGAGACGATCAGCCCGTCGGCCATTACGTCGTTGACGAATTCGTCGTTGATGTAAATACCCAGGTCGATGACCCGGCAGATCGATCCCTTATCGATCACGATATCGTTCAGGGCCGAAAGCCCGACGTCGACCGTTTCATCCGTCGAAGATCCGTTTTCTATCCGGGCCTGCAGGACCAGTCTGCTGTCCAGTGTGTATTCGCCTTCGAAGATCCGCTCGAGCGCCACGTCCAGTTCATCAGGCGTCGTCTGCATCATGAACCCGAGTTTACCCGAGTTTACCCCCAGGATGGGTATGCCCGACGATCCCACCAGGCGCGCGGATTTGAGCAGGGTACCGTCCCCGCCGATCGCGATGACCCAGTCGACGTCCTGGACTACCTGTTCATCCGTTGACACAACAAGGCTATCACGGAGAGACGCGTCATCCGTGACCGTTTCCGCCAGTTCAGACGAAAGCGATGATTTTCCTGACCGCGACGATAGAAACCGCACGAGTTCCGGTATCAGCCGGCGGACCACGGGCCGGGCGGGATTCGCGATGATGCCTACGCGATTCATCAGAACGACCTTCCAATCATGTAATCCGCCCAGTTGATCAGGTATCCCTTATATGAAGAGTCGGGAATGGCGTCGAGATTTCGAATGGCATCGGCCACGCGTTGTTCCATGAGCGAACGGGCGTAGTCGAATCCGCCGTGCGTCAGGATAAGATCACGCACCTCTCCAATCTGTTCGTCGGTTGCTCCCTGTTTTCCGACGACATCGAGTATAAACCGCCTTTCGGCGGTCGAAGCCTTCTGGTAAGTGTGAACGAGCAGCAGGGTACGTTTCCCTTCCCGGAGGTCGGAGCACACCGGTTTTCCAAGGGTGGCCTCGTCGGCCGTGAGACCCAGAATGTCGTCCTGAAGCTGAAAGGCCACGCCGCATTCGCCTGTAAAGGAAGAAATCGCCCGTACCATGGGATGGGTTCGGTCCGGCGTATTCAGGCCGATCATCGCGCCGGCGGCGCCTGCGAACTGGTAGAGCGCGCCGGTTTTGCGCCAGAACATGCCGATCACGTCTTCTTCGTCCAGGCTGTCCATGGGTGCCTTGGCATACTGGATGTCCAGCGCCTGTCCACCGACGAGGGCCAGCAGGACGTCCGTTTCCAGATACCGGATCAATTCGATCACCATCTCGCCGTTGTCCGCGTCCGCGTCGTACAGTTCGGACAGGAGCGAGGTCGCCCATCCGTGCTGCACTTCGCCCGTCATGATCCCGATGGACAGTCCGTAATGATAGGCTTCCGTTTCATCGAAGTCCTTCGTGGCCAGGGCCCGTTGCCGAAACTCCTCGTGCACGGTGCGCGACCCGCGCCGCAGCGTATCGCGGTCCATGATATCGTCATGGACGATGGTCCAGGTGTGAAACAGTTCAATCGCCACGGCCGCGGGCGTCGCCATCGATTCCTCCCCGCCGACTGCGCCGCAGGAAAAATACAATACGCAGGGACGCAGAACTTTTCCCGATGCGCGGAGGTAGCTGAACACCCCGTCGTGGATGTCCCGGGGAATGAAAAGCGCTTTGCGGTGGTCCCGCGCCAGGTATTCGTGCAACCATTCCTTGCGCACGGCCAGCGCTTCCATGAATGTCAGGTTTTCGGTAGTGGTAGTCATGTAGGAAACCGGGGTTCGGGCACGGGGCACACCGCAGTCAGAATGTCAGATCGTCGTCCTGCCCGGCAGGTGTCTCCTGTTCGAGCGGTTCGATCACGAACCGGCCGTTTTCCACCCGGACCAGTTTCCGCACGTGTTCGTCCGCCGCGCTCAACTGGCGCGTGCAGATCCGGGAAAGTTCGATACCTTCCTGGAACAGCGCAAGCGATTCATCCAGTGGCAGATCGCCCTTTTCCATGCGTTCGACAATGCTTTCCAGACGCTTCAACGCATCCTCGAAAGTCGGTCCTTCCTGCTCATTCATCGCGGTCATCCCTGTAATTAAGTTCGGTCGGTGTTGTTGTTGGATTCATCGAAGAGACTGAAGGAACGCGCCGCTTCCTTTTTGTTTTTCTTCGGTACGGGATGAGCGGGAGGTTGCGCCTCGCCCCGCAGATGTTCCACCCGGCAGAGCGCTTCGCCCTCGTGCAAGCGTACGTTCACCCGGTCGTCGATCCGGAGGTCTGCCGTATTTCGGACTATCCTGCCGTCGGAAGCACTGTGACACACGGCGTATCCACGTTCCAGGACCGATAGTGGACTGAGCGCCTGCAACTGGCCCGCCAGGCCGCTTACGAGCTGGCTGCGCGTTTCCTGGTCGTGGACATGCCGGTCGATCAGGCGCCGGGCTAACTCATCGGTAAACTGGGCGTATTGTCCAATCTGGTCGATGGGCCGGCGAAAACCGTAACTGGCGACCACCGTATTCACACGCTGACGGTTCCGGTCCAGGTACGCGGACATGCTACCGCACAGACGTTTCATGGATCCATCCAGCCGGTCGGTCAGTTCCCGCAGGTCGCGAACGACGATTTCGGCCGCGCCCGAAGGCGTGGGAGCCCGGAGGTCGGCCACGAAATCGGACAGGGTAAAGTCCGTTTCATGCCCCACGGCCGAGACCACTGGAATCCGTGATCCGAAAATAGCCCTGACCACCGCCTCTTCGTTGAAAGCCCAAAGGTCTTCGACCGATCCGCCTCCACGGCCGACGATCAGCACGTCCACCTCGCCGTACGCGTTCATCTCTTCGATGGCTTTCGCGATTTCGACCGCGGCACCATCGCCCTGTACGGGGGCCGGTCTCAGGATGATCGATACCCAGGGCGCCCTGCGGCGAAGGATATGTATGATATCTCGAATGGCGGCGCCGGAGGCGGAGGTGACCACCCCCACACGCTCGGGGAAGGATGGCAGGGGTTGCTTGTGTTCCTCCCGGAACAGTCCCTCTTTCTCGAGCAGCGCCTTCATCCGCTCGAAGGCTGCCTGGAGCGCACCCGCTCCGACGGGCTTCAGCTGCTGGGTGACGAGTTGGTACTGACCCTGCACTTCGTAGACGGAAAGGACACCCTGGGCCAGGACCTCCATGCCGTCCTCGGGATCGAAGGTCAGTTTCCGGTTTGCTGTTCGCCACATGACGCAACGGAGCTGGCTGCGTTCATCCTTGAGGGAGAAATAGGCATGGCCCGATGAGTGCCGTTTGTAGTTGGAGATCTCACCGGAGACCGAAAGAAATGGGAATGATTCTTCGAGAAGTGTTTTTATCCCCGAGGTCAATTCGGTCACGGTCAAAATGCTGCGATCGGAATCAGTCCCCACGCCTGGTATTCCCCCATGCCGAGTCGTCGACAGCGCCCCTACCTGGCGATTTCTACCGCGCGGGTCTGCCGGATGACGGTCACCTTGATCTGACCCGAGTATTCCATCTTGACCTGGATTTTTCGGACGATTTCCGTGGCGAGTTGTACCGCGCGGAGGTCGTCGACTTCCTCGTGATCGATCATTACCCGTACTTCTTTTCCTGCTTTCATCACGAAGGCGCTGGATACGCCTTCAAAGGAACGCACCAGCTTTTCCATTTCCCGGAGGCGACGGACGAATTTCTCCAACGGCTCCCTGAGGGCGCCGGGTCTGGAAACGGAGAGTACATCGGCGGTTTTTATCACCACGGCCATGGGGCTGGCCTCATCCAGGTTCTCGCCGGCAAAGCCTATGCACTCCAGCACTTCGGGTGGTTCGCCGTACTTTTCAGCGAACGATCTTCCCAACTCGCCCTGGGTGCCTTCCGGTCCGCCGTCCATGGCTTTACCGATGTCGTGGAGCAGCCCGCAGCGCTTGGCCATGGTCACGTCCATCTCCAGTTCCTGCGCCATCAGTCCCGCCAGTTCAGCTACTTCGCGGCTGTGATGCAGCGCGTTCTGCCCGCTGGTCATGCGGTATTTCAACTGTCCGAGCAACATGGCCAGTTCGGGATGGACACCGGTAACGCCCAGGTCGAACAGCACCTGGTCGCCCGTTTCCCTGATCAGGTCGCCGATTTCATCCTGTGTCTTGGTAACGACCTGCTCGATAAAACCGGGATGTATTCGTCCGTCCTCGATCAACTTCTCCATGGCGAGCTTCGCGATTTCGCGGCGCATGGGATTGAAACCGGAGAGGACAACGGCATTGGGCGTGTCGTCAACGATGACATCAATGCCGGTAGTCATTTCGAATGCCTGGATGTTTCGTCCATCGCGCCCGATGATGCGGCCCTTCATTTCGTTGTCGGGCAACGAAACGAATGATGTCGTTGTTTCAGTCATGTGGTCCAGGGTGTACTTCTGCATCGCGTGCGTGATGATATCCCTGGCTTCGAACGCTGCGTTCTGGCGGGCTTCTTCGATGATGCTTCGGGCCTGTTGTCCTGCTTCGGTGCGTATCCGGGCATCGATATTGCTGAGGAGAGACCGCCTCGCTTCTTCCATCGACATGCCGGCGGACTGCTCCAGTTGTTCGGTCTGCTGCTTGATCAGCCGTTCCAGCCGTTCTTCTTCTTCGGTCAGATTCTCGTCGCGCTCATGCAGCGACTGGTGCTGCTTCTGTATGCCCTTTTCCCGCTTGGCTACATAGTCGGCCTTGCGCTCGATATTCTGTTCGCGGATCGCGATTCTTTTTTCACCCCGTTGGAATTCCTGCCGGGTCTTATTGCTCTCTCGCTCGAATTTCGCCTTGGCTTTGGTACGATTCCTCCTCCATTTCGATTCTGACTGTATTCTTTATCGTTTCAGCTTCTTCCACCGCCTCTGCCAGGATGCTCTCTGCCAAGCGCTCCGCACTGTCGGTCTTACGTATTTCGACACGCTTTCGAATGTACCATCCGACGAGAAACATGATCAGGGCGGTGCCGGCACAGAGACTTATCGTCACAACCATAGTGGCAGCCACCTTCTGCAATTTTGGTTTTTTAAACCGTTCATGGCTCGATCCTCAACAAGAAAAATCATGAATTTACGTCTCGCCTTCCTGTGCTGAGATCGAGGTCTCCAGCAATTCGTCCAGGCGGCGGATCAGGTCCGTGATCCGCTCGTCCTGCGTGGACTCCGATACGACATATTCTTTCTGCTTTTCACGTTCCTTGTGCAACTCGTCGGCGATCCTGATCGCCGTCAGGACAGCCACGCTGGTGAGGGACTGCCATGGTCACACTGACAGGCACCTCGCGCATGCGTTCGTCTACGTAGGCGGCAATACGCTGAATGTATTCTGCTTCCTCTTCCGCCTGTATAGGATACTCGGTCCCACAGATGTTGACACGTACCGTGACTTTATCGTCATCCATAATGTGTTCATCCCCGTAAGCAGCCGATGCCTGATCGTATGCGATACGAAAGAGTCTTCCCGGTCGGTTTTCTCCTCTTGAATCTGGGCCGCGGTTCTGCGGTCGATTCCTGACCGGCGCATTGCCGCGGGATTAAGACTGGATGCCAGGGTGCCGTTGATTCACAGACGAACGCTGAATTCGAGCCGGACGCCCGAGAGCGACAGGAAGAACAAAGGGGTAGATCTTACTCGATGACGTCGAGCCGGGACAACATGGTGTCTATGCGCGCCTTGATGTCGTCCTGCTTGACACGCAACTCCTGATTTTCCTGTTCCAGCTCCACCTTCGAGGTAGACGACTGCTCCTGGACCCGTTGCAGATCCTGAACCTGTGATTCCAGATTCTGATTCTGATTGCGCAGTTCCGTGTTTTCGTCCTTCAGCCGGTGGATCAGGTCAATCATCGTTTCAATGCGGTTCAACAACAACTCAATGGATTGCTCTTGCATAAATTCCTCCGCTGGAGTTGGTTCATGCGCGCCTCGAGGAAGCTCAGGAGCGAAGTTCCGCCTGGTGCCGCTTTACAAGCCGGCGCAACACCTTTTCCTGAAGCCGGGAAACCTCGGCGTCCGTCAAAGTCCGTTCACCGGAACGGAACCGCATGGCGTACGCCATGCTCTTTCGATCGGCGGCTATCTGCTTTCCACGATAAACGTCGAACAGTTCGACGGCTTCCAGCAGGCCGCCGCAACACGCGCGGATTTCTACCAGTATTTCCCGATGAGTAACCTCGTCGGGCACGACAATCGCCAGATCTCTTTCTACCGCTGGGTACTTGGGCGGCGAAAGATAAGTCCTGCGTTCAGACGCATGTCCGAACAAGACCCCACAGTCCATCAGGCCCATCCACACGGGCTCCCGGATCTCGTACTGTTCAAGGACCCGGTGCGATACCGCACCGAAACGGCCGATCCGCACACCGTCCGAAAGCAGTGCTCCGGAGCGGTTTGCGTCGAACAGCGGGTCGTCATTATCATACGGGACGGTTTCCACCCTGTCAAGTCCTAACCGGCCGGGCAATGCTTCGGCCAGACCCTTCATATCGAAGAAGTCATAGGCCCCCTGAGGCCCTCCCCAGTGGGGACGGTGGCGCTGTCCCGTCACCGCTATGCAGAGGTGTAAGGGTTCGTCGGGAAGGTCACCTGGATTCAGCCAGAATACCCGGCCGACTTCGAATATCCGGATGTCCTGGACCTTGCGGTTGGCGTTCCAGCGTACGACGTTCAATACGGAGGACGCGAGATTCGTACGCATGGCCGACAGGTCCGGACTCAGTGGGTTGTCGATCAGTACACTGGGACGGGATGGATCTATGAGCTCGTTCCGGTCGGGGTGCACAAAACTGTGGGTAACCACTTCCGTAAAGCCAAAACCGGCCATCGTATCGCGCAGGTGCTGCTGAATATCCTGCTGATCACGGAGGGCCCTCTCTCTTTCACGCGCTTCGGGCGCTTCATTGGGTCGGGGTAGGGAAACAACCGGTTCGATCCGGTCGTATCCATACAGTCGGGCGACCTCCTCGATCAGGTCCACTTCTCGGTGAACATCCCGCCTGAAAGAAGGAATAGTGACCATCAAATCGGCGCCTTCAGGCCTTATATCGAATCTCAGGTTCCGCAGGAACGAGGCTATTTCGTCACGGGCCATGTCCGTTCCCAGCAACCCGTTTACGCTGCTCGTTCGAAGCCGTATCACCGGATCGGGGTCGGCCGGGGACCGGATATCGATCCTGCCAGGAGCCACGACGCCTCCGGCCACCTCCGAGATCAACGCCGCGGCCCTGCTTACGGCGTCTCCCTGCAGTTCCGGATCCATGCCGCGCTCGAACCGCCTCGACGCATCCGTCTGAAGCTGTAGCGCCTTCGAACCGCGCCGCACCCGCAACGCGTCGAAACAGGCGCCTTCCAGGAACACCCGGCCGGTATCGGCCGTGATCTCGGTATTCAGGCCGCCCATCACGCCTCCGACCCCGATGCTCCTTTCGTGGTCGGCAATCATCAAGACTTCGGCGCCGAGCATGCGGTCCACGCCGTCGAGGGTGGTAAACGCCTCCTGGTCCAGGGCCCGCCGGACGATTATGCCATGGCCGGCCAACTCGTCCAGGTCGTAGGCGTGCAACGGCTGGCCCATCTCGAGCATGACGTAATTAGTGACGTCTACGACATTGCTGATGGAACGGATTCCCGCGGCTTCGACCCGTTTTTTCAACCAGTCGGGCGAAGGCCCGATCCGGACGCCGGCGATCACGCGGCCCACGAATCGGGGACAGTCCCCTGGCATCTCGACGTGAACGTTCGCCAGGGTCTCGACGGGTGGACCCGCTTCATCGACGTCATGGGGAGGCATGCGCAGCTCGCCGCCCGTCAAGGCGGTGATTTCTCTCGCCACACCTACCAGGGAAAGGCAATCCGGGCGGTTGGTGCCGACGTCGATGCTCAGCACCGTTTCCGGTCCGCCCAGTACGTCTTTCAAGGGTGTACCGGGCTCGGCCGCCGCGTCGAGCACCATGATCCCGTCGTGGTCGTCTGACAGGCTCAGTTCTGCCTCGGAACAGATCATTCCGAAGGATTCCACTCCGCGGATCTTTGCTTTTTTGATCTTCATACCGCCGGGCAACGCCGCCCCGACCGGTGCCACGGGGACCTTCCGGTCCGCGGCCACGTTCGGCGCGCCGCAGATGATCTGCAGGATCTCGTTCCCCACGTCCACGGAGCAGAGGGACAGACGGTCGGCGTTGGGATGGCGCTCCACGCGCTCTACGTGTCCGACGACAAACCCCTCGAAGTCGCTGCCGATCGTTTCGACGGCGTCCACCTCCAGACCCGTCATGATCAGCTTTCCCACCAGTTCATCGACAGGCCAGGGTATGTCGCAGTATGCTCGTAACCAGGAAAGCGGAACCTTGATTACCATGAATCGCTCGAATCTCTCCGGTCGAACCGCCCTCAGGGCCGTTCGAGCAGGCGCAGGTCGTTCTCCAGGAACATGTGGATGCTTTCGATCCCGTATTTGAACATGGCAAGCCGGTCCAGCCCCATGCCGAAAGCGTAACCGGTGTATACTTCCGGATCGTAGTCCACGAAACCGAACACGGCCGGGTCGACCATGCCCGCTCCCGATATCTCCAGCCATCCCGTATGCTTGCAAATCCTGCAACCGTCTCCGCTGCAGGCAATGCACGAGAAGTCATACTGTACGCTGGGTTCGGTGAAGGGAAAGAAGTCCGGTATGAAACGCACCTTTACTTTTTCTCCGAACAGCCGCCGGGCGAAATGCGTCATATCGCCCTTGAGCTGCGCCATCGTGACCCCTTTGTCCACGTACAGTCCCTCGCACTGGTGAAAGGTGAAGGCGTGGGAAGCGTCGGGATTCTCGTGGCGGTAGGTGCGTCCGGGTGCGATCACACGCACCGGGGGTTGCTGCTTTTCCATGACCCGAACCTGTACCGGGGAGGTATGGGTCCGGAGCACGATGTCGCTGCCCCAGTAGAAGGTGTCCTGCGTATCCCGCGCCGGATGATCCTGCGGGATGTTCAGCGCTTCGAAATTGTAGTAGTCCCATTCCATCTCGGGACCGTCCACCACCGAAAACCCCATTTCACGGAAGATCTCGCTTACTTCCTCCCGAATCAGGGTCAGGGGGTGTTTGCTTCCCAAGGGCGGGCGGCGTCCAGGCAGCGTGACGTCCAGGGGACCGTCCGTGGTTTTCAGCCCGGTGCCGCACGCGGCATTGCGGGCCTCGAGCGCGTCGCCGATGGCTTTTTTCGCCTGGTTGACCCGTTGCCCGATCAGGGGACGATCTTCGGGGGCTGCCTTGCCCACGGACCGCAGGATCCGGGTCAGGCTGCCGTTCTTCCCCAGATACCTTATGCGTATGTCTTCCAGGTCAGATGGGGCCGTGGCGTGGGCGATCTCCTCCAGCGCCCGGGCTTCAACAGTTTCTGCTTCCTGTACCATAAGTGGTGATCGTCAGGAAAACTGCGACTTTACCGTGTCCGCTACCACGGTGAATGCGGGAGGATCACTGACGGCGAGTTCGGCAAGCGCTTTCCGGTCGATCTCGATATGGGCCAGCTTCATTCCGTGAATGAGCTGACCGTACGTTAGACCGTTCAACCTTGCGGCCGCGTTTATCCTGATGATCCACAGACGGCGGAAATCACGCTTGCGCTGGCGCCGGTCACGGTAAGCGTAGGCCCAACCCCGGTTGACAGCCTCCCGGGCCGTTCTGTAGAGTCGGTTACGGCGTCCCCAGTATCCCCTGGCCAGCTTGATGACTTTCCTTCGCCGCCTGTGCGAGGCGGTGGCGTTAGTAGCTCGTGGCATGGTTCGTTCCTTGTTAGTGCGGCGTCATCCGCCTTTAGTTCGGCATCATCCGCTTCAGGCGCGGTGCATCGGCCTTGCTCACCATGGCGGTGCCGCGCAGACCTCTCCTGCGCTTACCGGATTTAGACAGCTTCTGGTGCGTTGCGTGGGAATGACTGCGTTTGAATTTTCCGGAGGCGACCTTCTTGAATCGTTTCGCCGCCGCTTTCAAAGTCTTGATCTTCGGCATGATCAACTCCTGGCTGTTATTTGGGCATCAGGACAAGAGACATGCTTCGTCCTTCCAGTCTGGGCCGCTGTTCGACTGAGCCCACGTCGCCCAGTATCTTCGCCATATGTTCCAGCTTTTGCTGGCCCAGTTCCACATGGGTCATTTCGCGACCCCAGAATCGAACGGAGACCTTTACCTTGTTGCCGTGTTGAAGGAATTCGCGAGCTTGCTGTGCCCGGTATTCGAGGTCGTGCTCACTGATCTTGGGCGTTTTGAAGCGGATTTCCTTCAGTTGCGTCACGTGCTGTTTCTTGCGTGATTCCTTTATCCGCTTGCTTTGTTCGTACTTGTACTTGCCAAAGTCCATGATCTTGCAAACGGGCGGCCGGGCATCCGGCGACACTTCCACCAGGTCCAGATCGGCCCCCGAGGCAAGTTGCAGGGCATCCTTGGTTTCCATGATGCCGACTTGCTCGCCTTCCGCGCTGATCACCCGAACCTGGGGCACGCGTATCATACTATTGACTCTGACCGTTTTCTTTTGAATGGGTATCCTCCCGATTCGCTGTTAATTGAACTGAGCGCCCGATTGGGCGATTTCCTTGTTCATCATAT
The DNA here is from genome assembly GCA_965240335.1 of bacterium. Taxonomy (GTDB): domain Bacteria; phylum JAAXHH01; class JAAXHH01; order JAAXHH01; family JAAXHH01; genus JAAXHH01. The sequence continues at coordinate 259,933 of CBDEKM010000011.1, read as the reverse complement.
CGATTAATGCATCTACCGTCATGTTCCCCTGGTCGCCCTGGCCGTGCCGGCGGACCGATACGTCACCTGCCTCCATCTCGCGGGCACCCGCGACGGCCATGTAGGGAATCTTCATCGTCTCCGCTTCTCGGATCTTATACCCTACCTTCTGATTTCTGGTATCCGTCTCAACCCGGATTCCGGCGTCGGCGAGCGTGCGTTCCACCTGCCGGACGTACTCGGTCTGGTGTTCCGATATGCCGATTACGACGGCCTGTACCGGCGCCAGCCAGGTCGGGAACGCGCCCGCGCAGTGCTCGATATACACGCCGAGAAAACGTTCCAGACTTCCGAGCATGGCGCGGTGGATCATGACCGGACGGGCGGGTTTCCCGGATTCGGTGGTATATTCCAGATCGAAAAGCTCAGGCATGTTGAAATCCAGCTGGCACGTACCCAGTTGCCAGGGGCGCTGCAGGGCGTCCTTGACGAAGAAATCCACTTTAGGTCCGTAGAAGGCCGCCTCGCCGGGCGCCACCTCGTAGGCGATGCCCAGGCTGTCCATTACGCGGGCGAGGGTCTCTTCCGCGTGGTCCCAGGTTTCATCGGATCCGGCGCGTTTAGGCGAGCGAGTGGACAGGTGAATGCTGATGTCTTTGAAACCCAGCATGGTATAAGCGTCCCGCAGCATTTTAATGAAATTGTCGACCTCGTCCCGAATCTGGTCCTGGCGGCAGAAGATGTGGGCGTCGTCCTGCGAAAAGGAACGTACCCGCATCAGTCCGGCCGTCACCCCCGAACGTTCGTATCGGTGCAACCGAGCGAAATCCGCGTACCGAATGGGCAGATCGCGGTAGGAATGATGGCCCGCCGCGTACATGAGGCAGTGACTCGGACAGTTCATTGGTTTGGGCGCGTACTCCCGGTCATCTGCGTCGATGGTAAACATCTCGTCCCAGAAATGGTCATAATGGCCGGAAATCTTCCACAGGCCGGCTTCATATATCAGCGGGGTGATGACTTCTTCGTAACCGTTCTTTCTATATAGATCCCGCACGTAGTCGGTCAGGGTGTTGTATACCTGGGCGCCTTTAGGGAAGAAGAAGGGCGACGCCGGCGCGAAGGGATGGAACATGAACAGCTCGAGTTGCCTTCCCAGTTTGCGGTGGTCCCGGCGCTCCGCTTCGGCGCGTCGTTCCAGGTACTCGTCCAGGTCTTTCTGGCGCGGATAGGAGACGCCGTATATCCGCTGGAGGCTCTGGTTATTCTCATCGCCATGCCAGTAGGCAGCCGCGACGCTCAACAGCTTGAAAGCCTTGATTTTTCCGGTCGAGGGAATGTGGGGGCCGCGGCAGAGGTCGATGAAATCCCCTTGTTCATAGATGCTGATCACCTCGTCTGCGTCGAGATCGTCGATCATCTCGATCTTGTAGGATTCGCCTCGTTCGGTGAACAGGGTACGGGCATCCTCCCGGGACAGTTCGCGTCGCCTGATCGGCATGTCCGCCCGGGACAGTTCAACCATGCGTGCTTCGATGCGCTCAAGATCCCCGGCCGCGAACGGGTCCGGCATGTCGAAATCGTAATAGAAGCCTTCTTCGATCGACGGACCGATGGTCAACCGGGCTTCCGGGTACAACTCCTTAGTGGCCTGGGCCATCAAATGGGTAGTGCTGTGCCAGTATACTTCCCGACCCTCCTGGTTGCCGAAGGTCAGCACCTCCAGGGCGGCATCCTCGCACAGCCTGTGGTCCAGGTCCACCTGGGCGCCGTTGATCTTGGCAGCAAGCGCCGCCTTGCCCAGACCGGGGCCAATACGCGCGACCGCGTCCATGACCGTCGAACCCGACTCCAGCTCGAATTGACTGCCGTCGGGCAGTGTGATCCTAACGCTCTTCAATGACTGACCCCTGGTACTTTCCTGTCTTCTTTTCGCATCCTGATGCTGTCTTCCGAACAAACAGATTAAGATAACAACGGGGGTAGGCAATGTCAATAAAATAACCTCGCACGGGAGACCCTCAGCGATCGAACAGGCTGCCCATCATATCGCTGTAGGAACGCCGGCCGGCGGCGATGTTCTTACTGATCCTCGAATGCTGGTGCAGGCCTTCCAGCAGAAACTCCATGGCAACAGCCATCTCCGCCTGGCTGTCCGTGGCAATATGCTTCCCGGCGAGCCTGCGAAGTCCTCCGACCCCATTCAACGCCCTGTAATAAGATTTGTCGTCCATGGCGTCCGAAATCTCGACCGTCTGGCCCTCTTCGAACCAGGCGAGCACTTCCTGGTAGCACGCGGCCCGTTCCTCATCCTCGCTGTAGACGGCTGGAAAGTAGTTGGCGAAGACCTCCTTCACGGCCCGTCCGATCAACGCTTCCGCTACCTTCACCTCGCCTTCCTGTTCACCCTCGTACACTAGTTCCAGCTTGCCCGTCATCGCCGGTATCACGGCGGACAGATCGCATATCCTGGGCACGACGGCCTTCTTCTTCTGCAGGATGCATCGCTTTTCCACCTGGCTTACCAGGTTTTCCATGGCCGCGATCGTCATTCGCGTGCTCACGCCGGAAGTCTGGTCGATGAACTCGCTGCTCCTGGCCTGGAAGGCGATTTCTTCCACCGTCTCGCGTATGTAGGATGGCATGTCGACCCGCGCGCCGCGGGGCCGGTCGGTCCACGCTTCCTGATCGGTGATGGCCATGGCATATTCGCGGCTGACCGGGTAATGGGTCAGAATCTGCGAATCGATCCGGTCCTTGAGCGGGGTGATGATGGCGCCCCGGTTGGTATAGTCCTCGGGATTGGCCGAAAAGACGATCATCACGTCCAGGGGAATCCGCACAGGGAATCCCCTGATCTGGATGTCCTTTTCCTCCATGATGTTCAACAGTCCGACCTGGATGCGGGGTTGCAGGTCCGGCAGTTCGTTCACGGCGAAAACGCCCCGGTTCATTCTCGGGATGATGCCGAAGTGGATGACGCCCTCGTGGGCGTAGTGGAGCCGCTGGGAGGCTGCTTTTATGGGATCGATGTCGCCGATCAGATCGGAAATCGTCACGTCGGGCGTAGCGAGTTTTTCGCCGTACCGCCGCGATCGGCCAATCCATTCGATGGGCGTGTCGTCCCCGTGCTCGGTCACCAGGTCACGGGCGTGCCGGCTGACGGGCGCGAATGGCGAGCTGTTGATTTCACAACCCTCGATGATGGGGATATACTCGTCGAGCAGCGCCACGAGGGATCTAAGGATTCGGGTCTTTGCCTGTCCCCTCAGGCCGAGAAGAATGAAGTCATGGCGGGAAAGGATCGCATTGACCAGTTCGGGGATGACGGTCTTGTCGTAACCGACGATACCTGGAAAGACATTCACGCTTCGGGAGAGCTTCCCGATCAGGTTGTCCCGCATTTCGTCTTTTATGGATCGCTGCGGATATCCCATGCCGCGCAGCGCTCCAGTGGTGGTGGCAGCAGTGTAATCCATAGATTCCAGGGGTCCGGGTTCAGTGTAGATTCGAGGGGGTTGAATTCGCCATCGACCGTCGACGGATTTTAGCGGGAGAAGGCCCTGCCTGTCAACTGTTTTTTGCCGTTTCCGGACAGCTGTAAAACCGTCTTTTCCTTTGACTTTATCGGCCTTCCGGCCTATTTTGAACGGTCATGAAGACCCTGTATCACGCAGTGGCCACGGCGTCGTTGACCGTCATCCTCATTGCGATGGGCCTGGTCGAAATCAGATGGCACCTCATCGAACGGTTCGTCGGTTCCTACATGGAAGCCCGAAACGAGTCCCGTGACCGGCTGGATCGATTCGTAGACCAGGAAGTCCGGACCAACCAGGCGCTGGAACATGCGAACGAGTTGATCGAACAGCGCAGCCAGGAAGCGATGGACCTCGACGACGAATCCAGGGCATCGATGGATCGATCCGCACCGGGGTCCGAGATCGTACGGCTCGAACGCGGCCATAAACTCATCATGACCCGGGAACGATTCCTGGCGGGCCCGGACTGGTTCGTACAGGTAGATTTGCAGACCGATGCGCAAGCGTCTCCACTTCCGAATATGCAGACCGAGTTAATGTCAGATGTGCAAGCGGAACCAATTTCCGATGCACAGGCCGATATACCGCCCGATTCGCGGCCGGATTCGCTTTCTGCGGCACATTCGGATTCACTTTCCGTTTCGGCGACGTTGTTTGAACCCGATTCCTTGAAAAACTGGACGCGGACGGTCGTAATCTGCCCGGGGTGGATTCGCAAAGGCGAAGTCTACCTGGTTGACGACGACAATTACATCCTGCACCGGATGCCGATATCGGTTGATCAGTTCAATCTCATAGATGCCTATACTACGGCGGCGGAAGGGCGGATGCACGAAGGTATGGAACACGTGTACCGGCCCCGGTTGTTTTTCAATACATTGCGGAGCCTGGACACGGAAATGCGGGACGAGATCATCGATCCGTTGCGGTTCAGGAATCTGGAAGCCACGGCGCAGCGTATCGGGGTGTCCGAGAACCAGCGTATTATCCAGATCGAACGATTGATCGATGGCCGGATCGATGTGGTCACCATACCGGTATCCGCCGATCTGTTCGTGGAACTATACGTGGCGCTCGGAGTGCTTTGATCCAATCGCGATAAATGGATCGGGAAATTAAGATGGAACTTTTTCGAGACCTGTGGGAAAACCACCTTCGCAAATTCTGGCAGCACCATGTCCAGCGCTTCTGGGAGCACCATGGGCGAGGATTCTGGGAGAATCACGTCCGAGAATTCTGGGAGCACCATGGGCGAGAATTCTGGGAGAATTCCCTGCGACGCTTTTGGAACAGGCACCTGCGCGGTACAGTGGAAAAATACCGCGAGGATCTGGGTCCAAGGACCTTCAGGTATTTCATGTGGATGGTATACGGAATATCCGGCGTGTCTGGGTTGGTCGTACTGCTGGCCACCGTCATGTTTTTTGTTACCGTGCCTTCCATTCCCCGCCTTCCGGACGACCTGAACGACATCTTCGGTCAGATGACCCTGATTTACGCCCATGACCAGGAAGGCAATCCCCGCCTGGTCCATACCCTGGGCGGTCATCGCAGGGTCGACGTGGAAGAGATCGCGCCCGTGTTCCAGGCCGCGATCATTGCCACGGAGGACGCGGATTTCTTCAACCACCGCGGCGTGGACAAACCCGGTATCGTCCGTGCGTTCGCAACCAACCTCCTCGAAGGCCGCATTCTGGGCCAGGGGGCGAGCACGATCACGCAGCAACTGGCTCGCCATCTTTTCTTCACCCGGGAGAAGGTATGGATACGCAAGATCCGGGAAGCCATGGCTTCGGTGCAGATCGAGGCGCGGTTCAGCAAACGCGAGATCCTTTCCGCCTACTGCAACAACGTGTACTTCGGCGCCGATGCCTACGGCGTGGAAGAAGCCGCGCAACGATTCTTCAGCAAACATGCCAGCGAACTCACCCTGGGTGAATCCGCACTCCTTGCCGGACTCGTGCAGAGGCCGAGCGACTATAATCCCTATTACCAAATGGAGCGCGCCCTGAATCGCAGGGAGACCGTGCTTCGGCGCATGATGGATAACGGGTACATCACCGAGGAAGAAGCCGAGCAGGCCCGGCAGGAAAAGTTGACGCTGAAGGGCACCAGCATCGGTCCGGCCCGGGGGCCGTACTTCCTCGATTACGTCGAGGACCTGATGCTCCAGAGGTTTGACAGCAACCTGGTGTACAACGGGGGACTGAAGGTCTACGTCACCATGGACATGGACCTGCAGGACCTGGCCGAAGAAGCCATCACCACCCGGATGGCATACGTGGATTCGCTGGTCGGCGACCCGGCGTATGATACGGCCACCGCGGTGGAGAAGAAACGCGCCCTCGAAGCTGCGCTGGTCGCCATCGACGCGCATACCGGAGCCGTAAAGGCCCTGGCCGGAGGCCGCGACTACACGGCGAGCGAATTTAACCGGGCCGTTGAGAGCAACCGGCAACCGGGATCCGGCTTCAAGCCCATCGTCTATCTCGCTGCGCTGGACCACCTGGGATATTCCGCCAACACGGTCGTCGTGGACGAACCCGTAGCCTATACCACCGAACTGGGAGATCTCTGGGAACCGCAGAACTTCACCCGAGAGCACGAAGGGCCCGTCATCCTCAAGCGGGCCTTCATGCGGTCGATCAACGTGGTCTCCGCCAAGCTCGTCAGCGAAGTGGGACCTCCGACGGTAATCGAGTACGCCCGCAGACTGGGCATATCCAGTCCTCTGCAGCCGATACTCTCCCTGGCGCTGGGCACCAACGGGGTCTCGCCGCTGGAGATGGCTTCTGCCTATTCCGTGTTTGCCACGGGCGGAATCTACCACAAGCCCTATGTAATCACCCGCGTGGAAGATGCCGAGGGCAGGGTGATCGAGGAATCCGTACCGGAATCACGGCGGACTATCAGCGTGCAGTCCGCGTACCTGATGCTTGACCTCCTGCGAGGGGTCATTCTCGGCGGCACAGGCGCCAGCATTCCTTACCGATACGGGTTCACCACGCCGAGCGGTGGAAAGACCGGGACGTCGAGCGAATCCAGAGACGTGTGGTTCAACGGATTCACGAAGGATCTCGCGGCATCAGTATGGGTGGGGTACGATGATGCCCGTCCTCTCCTGTCGACCAGGGAAGACGAGGAAATCACCGGCGCTTCGGGAGCCATACCCGTGTGGGTAAGGTTCATGAAACAGGCCGCGGCGCTGCAGGAGCAACGTGAGGTTGAAGCGCAAATGGCGGCAGCGGATTCCGTGCAGGGTATGCTGACGGGCCTGTGGCCGGACGGGGATGGAGGCGACACAGGAATGGACACCGAAACGGTATTGGCTGAAGACGACGAAGAGAAAGAACCCCCGGCCTTCCCGATGCCGCTGGGCATCGAAACGATACGAGTCGACATACGAACGGGAAGGTTGTCGGTGGACCCGGCGTCTTCCCTGCCCGTGACCGTTCGCGGCACGAATCCCAGGGAAAGACCGGCGATGATCTCGCCGGAAGGGGAACAGCCGGAAGAGACGGGGCTGATGCAACCTGCAGATCGGCAGGACCAACCGGGGCCGGTGGATCAATCGGGGTAGCGTTGCAGGATCAGGTCGATTCGAGGAGAATCGGGTGCTTCGAGCGGGATCAGGTCACTTCCCGGTTGCGGTCTATCGCTTCCCGCACCGCGGGGATCAGGAACACGTTTTCCAGGGGGAATTCCGAAAAGGCACGGCCGAGGAGGTTGATCCGGCCATCCGTGTCGAGCCGCTTGTTGATTACGATATGATAGCTTTCGCGGTATCGGCATAGCCCGCCATCGCCATCCAACTTGCCATATCGGACCCGGATAGCCATCCGTTCCGCCAGGTCTTCGAATTCCTGCAGTAGCGTTGTACTGTCCATGTCGCACACGGATGGGAAGTCGAACCGCTCAACCCGTTGGTCTTGAACACACCCGGGAAGCTCGGACCGGATTCCTGATTACTCGGCGTTCTAATGATTCGTAACATATAACGGGCACCTGACCGGGTCAAGTCCAGATGTCCTGCAGCGGTGTCATAACGATCAGAATCGACCCCGCGAAATGCCGGTCTCAGCGCTCGTAACAGGGGTCTTTCAGGATCAAAAAACACTTGACATCAAGCGACCGGATTCCGATATTTCCGGGGAAATAAATAGCACCGTCCTCTATGGTTCGCGTGTTATCTGCGGGAGTAGCTCAGCGGTAGAGCATCACCTTGCCAAGGTGAGGGTCGCGGGTTCAAGCCCCGTCTCCCGCCCTCGGACGTGGCGGCATAGCCAAGTGGCTAAGGCACGGGATTGCAAATCCTTGATCGCCGGTTCGAATCCGGCTGCCGCCTTGCGGTCTTCGAAATCCCTACACTCCAATTTCAGTCGATCGTGGTCATCCTTCCTGGAAACGCTGTTCCTGTAACCATCGTTCCTGTCGAGAAATCGTGGTAAACCTGGTACCTTTGCTATGGCAGAGATCGAATGGGTACGGCGCATTTACGGAGACGGCTGGCACAACGCCTTCACGGACTTCCAGCTATATCGAGGCCGGTACTTCGTGTGTTTTCGTAATGGCCTTTCCCACGTGAGTCCCGAAGGCAAAGCCGTTGTGATCGCCAGCGACGACCTGGTCGACTGGAAACGGGCGGGTGTGCCCGTCAACACCACGGGCGACGACCGGGATCCCCATATGGCCGCGACCCTGGACCGGCTGTACGTCTACGCCGGAAGCGTCACCCGGTCCGATCCGGTGGGTCGCGACGGCGATGAGGTTCGCGTAATACGGACCAATTGTTCCTTCAGCGAGGACGGAGAGACCTGGTCCGAACCCCGGCAAGTCTATCGGGATGGGTTTTGGTTATGGGGTGTCGGCCGCGTGGAAGACCGTTTCTACGGGCTCGCCTACGGAAAAGGACCGGAGTACTCGGACCGGAACCCAACCGAACTTCACCTGGTTCAGTCTACCGACGGGCTGGCCTGGGAACTTGTGTCCGTGGTCACTCAGAACGGCAGCGAAGCCACCTTCCGCGTCACCACCGGGGGTGAGATGCGGATCGCCATTCGGGATGGCGGCGACAGCCGGTTCACCCTGGCCACAGCGAAGCCTCCGTACACGGACTGGCAGCTAAAGGATCTCGGCGAGGTGATCCCGTCGCCCAGGCTGGTTGAAGTCAACGGCAGGGAATATATGATCGGCAGGCAGCATGTACGCGATCCAGGCGGTCCAGGCGGGCCAGGCGGGCCAGGCGATCCAAATAACCACGAGCGAATTGTCGCCAGGCGCACGAGCATCTGGCGGCTGGAAGACGACCGGGCCGTCCATGTCATCGATCTGCCGTCGGGAGGCGACACGTCCTACGTAGGCGTTGTCCAGGAGGAAGACGGCGCCCTGCTGCTCAGTTACTACTCGCAACACGAGGTCGAGTTCGGCGAGAAACACTTTCTCTACCCGGCCAACATTTACCTGGCCCGGGTGAGACTGTAAGCCGGAACCGCGAAATCAAACGCTCATTATACCTGCTACCGGAGTAGAAATGCCATTGAGCGCCATGCAAAATGGAGAAAGATTCACAGACGAGGAAACCGAACATATCCGCCATTGCTTTCTAAGGGACGGTTTCTACGCGTTCGGTAAATTGATGGAAGACGAAGAAGTGGAAGCCCTGCGCGATGACATGCAGCGCAAGTGGGACGATCCCCGCATGCACGAACCGGCAAGGGACCAGATCCGCGGAACAAGCCTGATGCGCATGTTCGAGTACTCCTACGCCTTCCGAGATCTGATCGTCCGCGAACCCTTCGCGAGCCTGGCCGAATCGATTCTCGGAGAAGACTGCCACTGCATGTCCCAGAACGCGTTGTTCACGCCGCCCGGTCCCAAGGCCGTCACGGATGGTCCCGGGGGATGGCACGTGGACGACCTGGTTCATTTCCCGCTCCCGGACGATGTGCCCCGACACAACCCCGCCTTGCCCCTGCCCTGTTTCGTCATGCAGACCTTTACGCCGCTGACCGACGTGGAGGAGGTACGTTACGGCCCGACCCAGGTCGTTCCCGGTAGCCACTACGCTGGCCGCCAGCCTCCCGAGCAGGACCAGCCGTCCTTCGATGGACGGTCTCCCCACTCCTTCCTCGTTCGGAAGGGCGACGCTTACATGTTCAATAACCAGATCTGGCATCGCGGCGCGCCAAACGCGTCCGACCGGCCGAGGCTGATGGCCGGCGTCACCTACAGCAAACGGTTCATCTCCCAGAAACTCTACCCCTTCATCGACTACCGCATGCCCGATCACGTGTGGGCCGAGGCTTCGCTCCGCCTGCAGCGCATGCTGGGCCGCCATGGCAAAGGAGCGTACGGATAATGGCAAGGGAGAACGCTGAATTCGAGGGCCGTACCGCGTTGGTAACCGGCGGCTCAAGGGGGATCGGACGATCCACCTGCGTCATGCTGGCGGAACACGGCGCCCGCGTGGCGATCAACTACACTAGCAACGAGGAAGCGGCAAATGTGACGCTCGGCATGGTGGAAGACGCCGGAGCAGAGGGCATGATCGTGCGGGCCGACGTATCATCCGAAGCCGACGTGACCCGGATGGTAGCTGAGGTGCGTGGACGGATGGGCCCGGTCGATTTGCTGGTCAACAACGCGGGGATCGTGATGAACCAGCTCCACGCTGAGCTTACCTTCGCGGACTGGAAACGCATGTTCGAGGTGAATGTGGATGGGGTATTCCTGGCGACCTGGGCCGTGAAGGACGAGATGATCGCCCGTAAATACGGCCGTATCGTCAACCTGGCGTCACTCGCCGGGGTGATCCTGAAGAAAGATATGATCCACTATGCCACGACCAAGGCGTCTGTCATCTCCTTCACGCGGCATTGCGCGGTGGCCTTCGCGCCGCACAACGTGCGTGTAAACTGCGTGGCCCCGGGGCTGACGGATACCGAAATGGCCCGGTCTGGCAACCCGGACATGATCGATCAACTCATCGCTTCCACGCCATTGGGCCGCATGGCCGTTCCCGGAGAAATGGCCTCCGTTATCCGGTTCCTGCTCTCCGATGACGCCAGCTTCGTGACGGGACAGACGGTCGTGGCCTGCGGCGGCCGGAGTTGAGCGGCTGAGTCCTACCTGTTTTCGATCAACTGGTCTACTACTGCGGGATCCGCCAGTGTCGTCGTATCGCCGATCTGGTCCAGTTCGTTGGTGGCGATCTTTCTCAGGATGCGGCGCATGATCTTGCCGGAACGCGTCTTCGGCAGGGACGGCGCCCAGTGGATCACATCGGGCGTCGCGATCGGGCCGATGATCGAACGCACCTGCTTCTTCAGGTCGGTACGCAGATCTTCCGTGTACTCCACGTCCACGTTGAGGGTGACGTAGGCGTATATACCCTGGCCCTTGATCTCGTGAGGATATCCCACCACGGCCGCTTCGGCCACCGAGCCGTGGGCCACCAGGGCACTCTCCACCTCCGCCGTGCCCATCCGGTGACCGGAGACGTTGATGACGTCGTCCACCCGCCCCGTGATCCAGTAGTATCCGTCCTCGTCCCGACGGCAACCGTCCCCGGTGAAATAGTACCCTTTGTACTGCTGAAAATAGGTGTCCTCGAACCGCTGGTGGTCTCCATAGATCGTGCGCATCTGCCCCGGCCAGGGCTCCTTGATCGCCAGCACGCCCATGATCCCGTTGCCTTCCAGCTCCTTGCCGCTTTCGCCGTCCAGCAGCACGGGCTGAATCCCGAAGAAAGGCAGGGTCGCCGAACCCGGCTTTGTAGGTATGGCGCCCGGCAGCGGGGAGATCATGACCCCGCCGGTCTCAGTCTGCCACCAGGTGTCCACGATCGGACACCGTTCCTTGCCTATGTTCACGTGATACCACCGCCAGGCCTCGGGATTGATCGGCTCACCCACCGTACCGAGTAGCTTCAGTGTGGGCATGGGATGCCCGGCCGGCCACTTCTCGCCTTCCCGGGCCAGCGCACGAATGGCGGTCGGCGCCGTGTAGAACTGGTGGACGCCGTACTTTTCGATGATCTCCCAACAGCGGTCCGGCGCCGGGTAGGTTGGAATGCCCTCGAACATGATCGTCGTGGCCCCGTTGCCCAGGGGACCGTAGATGATGTAGGAATGTCCCGTGACCCAGCCGATGTCCGCACCGCAAAAATAGGTGTCGCCTTCCTGGTAGTCGAACACGTAGTGGTGCGTGACCCCTGTGTATACCATGTATCCGCCGACCGTGTGCTGCACGCCCTTAGGCTTGCCCGTGGAACCGGAGGTGTAGAGTATGAACAATGGATCCTCGGCGTCCATTACCTCGCACGGGCAGTCGGTGCTGGCCCGGGCCATCTGATCATGCCACCAGAAATCCCGGCCTTCCTTCATGGGAAACTGAAAATCGGGATCGCCCTTGACCCGGTCGACCACGATACAGGTGGTGACCGCCTCGCCCATCTCCTTCTCGGCCGAGGCCATCGCTTCGTCTGCCACCGGTTTCATGAAGACGGGCTTGTCGCCCCGGTGCGTACCGGTTGTGGTGATGACGGTCTTACAGGTCGAATCCACGATGCGGTCCGACAGGGAATCGGCCGAGAACCCGCCGAACACGATAGAATGGACCGCGCCTATGCGGGCGCAGGCCAGCATGGCGACGGCCAGTTCGGGGATCATGGGCAGGTAGATCGATACCCGGTCGCCCTTCCCCACGCCCCGCGACTTCAGCACGTTGGCAAACCTGCATACCTTTTCGTGCAGTTCACGGTAGGTGAGCCGGGCGTCTTCGCCAGGTTCGTTGCCTTCCCAGATGATGGCCGTCTGGTCACCACGCGTCTCGAGATGGCGATCAATGCAATTATGCACGATGTTGGTCTTGCCGCCTTCGAACCACTTGATGGAAACGGGTCCCTGGCGCAGATCATAATTGTAGGACCGGACCCGGTCCCACTTTCTGAACCAGTGAAACGATTCCGCCTTCTCGGCCCAGTAGGTTTCCGGATCGGCGACGGACCGTTCGTATTCCCGCTGGTATTCCTCCAGGCTCTTCAGGTGCGCCTTTTCGCGAAATGATTCGTTGGGCTGATACATGTCGGACATTTTCGGTCTCCGGTCTTCGGTTTAAGCTATTGGATGATTCCGGTCAATGCGCCACTTTCACGTCGACGCGGTCTCCGGATGACACGGCCAGCATTTCGGCCGCACTGCCCCCGTTGACGGCGATTTCGAGCAGTCCCGCGCTGTCCAGAATCGCCAGGACCGCGCCGTCACCGGCTTCGTCATAGGAAGCGCTGATCCGGTCCAGCGTCAGGTTGGACAAACTGATCTGAAACCGCTTCTGGCGGGTCGTCTCCAGGAAGAGAGATTCGGCGATGTCCGTTATTATATTACCATATCGGTCGATATGCAATACGTGACCCGCGATCCCGCCTCCATGAACCACCGGTTCGGTGATTGATCCGGTGTGGTAATCGGTGATCTCGGGTCCAAATTCACCAACGGGCCTTCCCAGCGCGAGATGCGCCGCCACAGGTGCGAAGACGTCCCGTCCATGAAACGTGCGGCTTATCCTCGGCAGCATGTAGCCGGTCTCGGTTACGGAAGTAACCCGTACATCGGACTCACTGGCGTACACATGGGCGAAGACACCGTTGTCCGGCCCTACAAACCGGTGCCGTGTCGTTTCCACGATCAGAGCCCGTCTTTCGCCGCCCACGCCCGGGTCGACAACGGCCACGTGCACGGTGCCGTCCGGAAAGTAGGGATAGGCGGTGCGCAGAACGAAGGCGCCTTCGTCGATCCGCTGGGGCGCAATCCCGTGGGACAGGTCCACGATTCGGGCCTCTGGACATATCCCCAGGATGACCCCCTTCATGGTTCCCACGAAGGCGTCGCGATGGCCGAAGTCGGTAAGGAGCGTAATCACGGACATGGCATGGCAGTTTTTTTGTCGAGTGATCTGGCTCCCGCGCGCGATTTGGAGTCGCCAGTCGGCCCAGTCGGCCTGGTCGGCCCGGTCGGCCCGGCCTGCCCGATCAGGATGTCCCGGGGCGCCTCGCCACTGACCGGACGGCCGTCGAAATCACCGTAAATCCGTGTGACTTTCAACCCGGCCTGTTCCATCATGACGTCGAGCTCTTCCAGGGTGTACATGCGTACGGATTCCTCGTAACTCCGCTCCACGCCGTCTTCCGTGATCCGCACGTGTTTATTTATGCGCACGTGACCGCCCGCTTCCGACGGATCCCCCGTGATCCAGCGCCGTTGCTCGACCTCCATGTTGTCCAGGCTGCGACTGTCCGCTGGAACAAGCGTGGAGATGACGTATTCCCGGTTCAGATAGTCCATGAGGAAACGGCCGCCGGGTCGCAGCGAGCGCGCGATGGCATCGAGCACCCGGGCATTTTCGCTGTCGTCCTGGAAATAACCGAAACTGGTGAAGAAATTGACGACAAGATCGAAGGCGGAGACACCGGGCGCGTCGCGCATGTCCCCCTGGATGAAGGAAATCTCCAGTCCCTCGTCCGCGGTACGGCGGCGCGCACGTTCCAGCAGTTCTTCAGACAGGTCCAGTCCGGTTACCCGGTAGCCGCGCCGGGTAAGTTCCAGGCTGTGCCGGCCATCGCCGCAACCGAGGTCCAGCACGTCGCACGGCGGAACAATGTCCAGTCTATCGAGTAGAAAATCGACCTGGCGGCGCGCTTCGTCGTCGTTCCGATGGGGATATACCCGCAGATAGTCGTATTGAAAAGCGGTTTTATACCAGTCGGACGCCGGATTACGATAAGAATCCATACCCACCCGCTGTTTTTTTCTGTCATGGATCAACGCGAATTCAATATACAGCGTCGCAGGTTTCCGTCAATCCGAGATTGCCGGTCCGCCCTGTACCGTGGCGCTTTCTGTTGACAACAGGTACTCATATGTTTAGTTTTCTGAAGTTGTTTTACGGCTGCGGTACCAGTGATTACAACCCGGCCTCGACTGGAGTAAATCATGGCCAGTAAAAACAAACGCGCAAACGGTTCCGCGATGGATGACGCGGAATTCGAAAAGCTGCTCGATGAAATGGACGAACTGGGACGCCAGGCAGATGCCCTGCGCAAGAAAGTGAACCACCTCATCGACGAGATGCGGGAGAATGACGTCGTGGTGGACGAGGATGGGGACGGGATTGGAGACGAGGATGGCAGTCGGGAGGATGACGCCAAGGAGGACGACGACGCCGGCCAGGAAGAGAACGCCAGGCAGGAAGAAGACGAAGGTGGCTGATTCCTCCGCCCGGCAGACCTCGCCGTAACCACCGAATCAACGCTGTTTGTTCTCTCGAATCGGTTTCTACAACTCCGGCTGAACCGCCTAACCGATCACCTTACTGTATACGCGGAACGCCTCTTCACGAGACGGGATCGAGTAGGTCGCCCCACGGCCACGGATCTTGAGGCCGGCCATGATGGTGCCAAGCCGCGCGGATTCGAGCGGGCTCATTCCCTGGGTCAGTCCGTAAAGCAGGGCGCCGTTGAAGACGTCGCCTGCGCCGGATGTATCAGACACTTTTTCCGGTACGTAGGCCGGAAGTTCGTGTATCTCATTATCCAGCCCCAGCAATGCTCCCTCCGCTCCGCATTTAACCGCGACCATTTCCACCCCCCTGCGCCGAACAGACTGGATAACGGCCCGCGCGTCGTCCGTACCGAAAAGCGCTTCGATTTCTTCGGGCGCACTGGGCAGTAGGATGTTTACGTAGGGAATGATCTCGTCCAGGGCCTGCTTGGCTTCGTCGAGGGACCACAGCCCGAGCCTTAGGTTGGTGTCGAATGCCGTCGTGACGTTGCGTTCCCGCGCAATCCTGAAGGCCTCGAGCACGGCGGACCTGCTGCTTGGCGAAATGGCCTGGGAGATGCCGCTTGCATAGACGATCTTCGCGCTACCGATGTAATCCGAATCGATGTCGGCGGGTTCGAGGAAACTCGCCGCGCTACCCGCCCTGTAGTAGGTAAATTCCCGTTCGCCGCCGGGAAGGATGGAGATGAAGTAAAGGCCGTTGGGTCGGTCGAGGGGGGTGGCGCATCTAAGGTCGATGCCTTCCGATCCCCACGCTTCGGTCAGGAAATCCTGGAAGGGGTCGTTGCCGACGTGGGTGACATACCCGGTCTTCGCGCCGAGACGCGCAGCCGCCACCAGCATGTTCATGGTGTCACCGGCGAAGGTACGGGTATACGTATCTGTTTTGGCGAGGGGTCCTTCGCAGAACATCTCGATCATGCACTCGCCGATCGAGATGATATCCAGTTCAGACGTACGGTCCGGTAACTGCACGACGGATCTTACCTCTTCACGCTTACGGCCACCCCGTCCCGCAGGGGGATGATCGTCGTCCAGGTCTCGGCGGTACCGTAGGCCTTCCTGTTGTATTCCTGGATGGCCGAGGTCCACTGGTCGTCGGAAGGCTCGGTTACGCGTCCGCTCCACAGCACGTTGTCTGTGATCAGCAGGCCACCCTGACGAATGCGCGGCAGTGCCAGGTCGAACACGCGGGGATAGTCGTGTTTGTCCACGTCATTGAAGATCAGGTCGAAGCTGCCCTCGGTCTGTTCCAGCAGTTCCAGCGCGTCCCCCACCTGGATCACGACACGGTCCGCCACACCGCCGCGCTCGATGAACCTGCGGGCCTGGGCGGCGTTCTGTTCGCTTCCATCGGAGTAGTATATCCGTCCTTCCGGACCGACCGCCCGGGCAAGCCATATGGTCGAATAGCCTATGGCCGATCCCATTTCGAAGACGCGACGGGCGCCGCTCAACACGGCCATCTGGTACAGCACGCGGCCGACCAGGGGGCCGACGATGGGAATCCGCTCCACCGTGGCCTTTTCTTCCATTTCGGTGAGGACCTCGTCCCTAACGGGCATCAGGTCGGTCAGGTAACCGTCCAGCGCTTCCGACAATACGTTGGGCATGGGGTTGTTGCTCCTGTCATTGCTATTCATGATATCAGAAGATCTCGACCTTCACGTACCTGCCCGGATTGGCCTTCAGATCGACCACGAGCTCGTCGAGGTTGTTTACCAGGCGGTCCATGTTGACGAACATGCGGTCTACGTCGTCGTACAACCTTTCGTCGTGCAACATTTTACCGAGGGTACCCTCGCCGCGGTCCAGGCGGGTTAGGATGTTGTCCAGCGCCGTAGTCGTGGTCTGCAGTTCGTCGAGCATGGTCTTCAGCTGGCCGGACGTGCTTTCGAGGTTGTCCAGTGTGCGCGATACCTTGGACCGTTCGGTCTCGCTCAGATTCTTCACATTTCCAACCAGCGAATCCATGTTCGCCAGGACCCGGTTGACCTGTACGCTTTCGCGGTTCAGCGTCCGTTGCAACTCGGTGGTCAGATTGTAAATTCCGGTGAGACTGTTCTTGATGGAACCATCCCGTTCCGGATCCAGAATGTCATTGGCGTTCTTCAGCAGGGTGCGCACATTCACGGTGACGGAATCTACCTGGGTGAACATATCGGATAGGCCCGGTGCGGCCGTGCCTTCCAGCACGCCGCCTGGTGGAATCATCTCCGTGCTGACGCCCTTGCGGATGTTAATCGATTTCTCCCCCATGACGCTGCGCGATATTACTTCCACCTGCGAATCCTCGGGGATCAGGAAGGGCTCATCGACGCGTAGCGTGACCACGGGCGTGAGATTGTCGAGGACCACGGCTTCGACCTTGCCGATGCGCACGCCGCCCACCAGGATCGGGTCGGAGGATTTGACCCCGACAGCGCTGCTCAAACGCACCTCGACCAGGTAGGTATCTCCGGTTACACGCCATTCCTTCAGGTAGAACAGGCCCCAGACGAAAATGATGATCGCCAGGAGAAAGACCATTCCCAATTTCGCCTCGTCAGGCAGCAGATTCTTCTTGAACGTCACATCACACCTCGTGGTTTACAGGATCGTTCTGGCCAACAGGTAGTCCAGGCACAGAATCAGAATGCATGATACAACCACCGTGTTGGTGGTCGCTTTGCCCACGCCTTCGGCGCCGGAACCCGGTTTTACCTTGAAACCCTGGTAGCAGGCGATCGTGGTGATGGTTATACCGAAACAGAAAGCCTTGGACAGTCCGAAGAATGCGTCCTTGGTGCGAAAGAACTCCCGCATGCCCCGTTCGAAATCCGGGAGGCTTACCTGCATTCTGTCGAGGGCTGCCACCATGCCGGAGAGTACGCCGATCAGGTCGGCGAACACCACGAGAACAGGCAGCATGAACATGCCGGCGAGGATGCGGGGGATCGCCAGGTAGAGAATAGGATTCATCGCCATCACTTCGTAGGCGTCGATCTGTTCGGTCACCTTCATCGTGCCGAGTTCGGCCGCGATCGTAGCACCGACACGGCCCGATAGCACCAGGCCGCCCAGCACAGGCGCAAGTTCAAGAACCACCGACTCGAGGACGACACTGCCCACCAGGTAGGCGGGAACATAACCCTGGAACTGGTACCCGGTCTGCACGGCCGTCACCAAGCCGGCGAAGAAGGCGATGATCAGGACTATCGGCATGGAATGGATGCCGATCTCGAACATCTGGTGGATCATCAGACCCCAGTACGTCCGGATACGGGGCAGATTACGGACGACTTCTACCATCATCATGCCGAAATCGCCGATGTTCGTCAGCGCCCAGAGGACGCGTCTGCCCAGGAACGAGAAGAAAGGGGTCATGGTCTAAACTGCGATGAGCGGTGCGATGACCAGGGACACCACGGACATGAGCTTGATCAGGATGTTCAGCGAGGGTCCGGAAGTATCCTTGAAGGGATCGCCGACCGTATCGCCAACGACAGCGGCCTTGTGAGCGTCCGAGCCTTTCTCGTAAACGTACACCGTCGATAGTCATTCCCTCTTCGATCATCTTCTTCGCATTGTCCCATGCGCCGCCTGCATTGGCCTGGAAGATGGCCATCAACACGCCGGACACGGTGACGCCGGCCAACAGGCCGCCCAGCGTCTCCGGTCCGAAGATGAATCCCACGGTGACGGGGGTCAACACGGCCAGCAGACCTGGAAGGACCATGCGCCGGATGGCCGCCTTTGTAGATATTTCCACGCATCGGGCGTATTCGGGTTTACCGCTCGCCGCCTCGAAGACATCCCGGTCCTCCTGAGACCATTCCCCTTCGTCTAATCCGTCGTTCTTCTTCATCACCGCCAGCGCGGCCTTGAGCTCCGGTATGGAATTGAACTGGCGACGGACCTCCTCGATCATGGCCATGGCCGCCTGTCCCACGGCGTTCATGGCCATGGACGAGAACAGGAAGGGCAGCATGCCGCCCACGAAGAGTCCCGCCATGACGCGGGGATTCGCTATGTCGATGCTCGAAATACCGACCTGTACCATGTAGGCCGCGAATAGCGCCAGTGCGGTCAGCGCCGCGGATCCGATGGCGAAACCCTTGCCGATGGCCGCGGTCGTGTTGCCCACCGCGTCGAGCTTGTCTGTCCGCTGCCTGACCTCGGGCGGCAATTCCGCCATCTCGGCCACACCGCCTGCGTTGTCCGAAATGGGACCGTAGGCGTCTACAGCGAGCTGGATTCCCGTGTTGGACAGCATGCCGAGGGCCGCCATGGCGATCCCGTACAGGCCGGCAACGTAGTAGGCTCCCATGATGCCTGCGGCGATGATCAGTATGGGTAGGGCCGTGGACCGCATGCCGATGCCCAGGCCCGCGATGATATTGGTCGCGGTTCCCGTCACCGACTGCCGTGTAATGGACGTTACCGGACCGGTATGGGTGCCCGTGTAGTGTTCGGTGATCAGCCCGATTCCGAGTCCTGCGAGCAGACCGATCGTCGTGGCGATGAACACGCCCAGGCTGGTGTAGGTCTCGCCGCCCAGGGTGAATTCGCCCGGGAGCAGATAGTCGATAAGGAGATACATCACGGCGACCATGATCGCCGAAGATCCGAATTGGCCCTTGTTTAGTCCGGCCTGGGGATTACCACCCTCTTTTACCGAAACCATGAAGGTACCGAGGATCGAAATGATGATACCGGCGCCCGCGATGATCAGGGGCAGGGTGATGAAGGCCGGATCATATACACCTGCGACGAGGATGCC
This sequence comes from bacterium, assembly GCA_965240335.1. GTDB lineage: Bacteria > JAAXHH01 > JAAXHH01 > JAAXHH01 > JAAXHH01 > JAAXHH01. The sequence continues at coordinate 240,317 of CBDEKM010000011.1, read as the reverse complement.
GGCACCCAGTACCATGGAGCCGACGATGGATCCCACGTAGGATTCGAATAGGTCGGCGCCCATGCCGGCCACGTCGCCAACGTTGTCACCCACGTTATCGGCGATGGAGGCTGGATTCAGGGGATGGTCCTCGGGAATACCCGCTTCGACTTTGCCCACCAGGTCCGCGCCCACGTCGGCCGCCTTGGTGTATATGCCTCCACCTACGCGGGCGAACAGCGCGATCGACGACGCACCCAGTGAAAAACCGGAGATGACGTTCAGTACCCGGCCGATACCGGACTCGTCGATACCGAAAAGCCCCGTATAGAGAATGAACAGTCCACCAAGGCCCAGGACACCCAGGGCCACCACGTTCAGTCCCATGACCGACCCACCGGCAAAAGCCACATGCAGCGCCTGGGCCAGTCCGGTCCGAGCCGCATGCGTGGTCCGCGTATTTGCCCGTACGGCTACGCGCATGCCCAGGAAACCTGCCAGCCCGGAAGTGAAAGCACCGGTGACGAAGGAAAGTGCGATGAGCGCACTCGATTCGACCCTGCCCATGTTCGCCACGGCCAGTATTACGGCCACGATCACGACAAAAACCGCCAGAACCCGGTATTCCGCTTTGAGGAACGCCATGGCACCATCTGAAATACTGGCGCCGATGGTTTTCATCTTGTCCGTGCCCTCTTCCTGACGATTGATCCAGGCCGTTCTCCAGATGGCGTAAATCAGTCCCAGCAGGCCAGCGACAATCACACCGTACATCAACTCATTCATATACCGAAACCTTCTCCCTTGATAGTCTCCTGCCAGACCAGTTGATAATAGAGACCATAAAAATGCCCGTCAATCGTCACGGAATGCCGTCATCCTGGCGTTCACACACAGAGAGGGCGGGTTGAAACCCGCCCTCTGCACAACTCGACTTAAAGGAGGAATGAGCCGCGGCCGGCCGGCCGCAGACTCAGTCCGAGAAATCGAAACCTCATCGCAACCTGAAAAGAATCGGTTGCGCCACCCAGACGGCTACCGGCCTGCTGTTCTGAATGGCCGGCGTGTACACCCATTTCCTGATAGCCTCGAGAGCGGCTTCGTCAAGGCCCGCACCAATCCCCCTCAACAGGATGGCGTCACGGACTCTGCCTTCCTTGTCGACCAGGATTTTAACTAACACCGTGCCTTCTATACCTGCCTTGCGTGCAAGTTCCGGATATTCGGGCTGAACTCGGGTTACCGCAGCAGGGGGCGTTTCGAAAGGCACAAAGGCATCGGGCGGCGGAAGCGCATCGTCATCAATGGCGATATTCTCTTCCTCCGGCGCCTCGATGATGATATTCTGCTCCTCGATATCCTGTATCACCGGAGCAATGCTCTGGCTCATTTCGGTCTGTGTGGCGATAGTCATCTCGGCCGAAACCTCGGCATCATCCACGGGCTCCGGTATTCCTATCACCGGGCGTGAAGGCGCCTCCACCGGCACTTCCGGCATTTCCGGCGCGTCGGTCAAGGCAGGCGGCGGCCCCAGGTCGGCATACGTCACGATCGTAGTGGCGTACTGCCGGTTCATCTCCTCGAGATACCACACCGTCCAGTAGGTGCCCAGGGCCAGCACGTGCACGATGATGGCCGCCATAATCCCCCTTCTGGCGTTCCTCTGGTAGAAGAACTTTACGGGGGATTCTTTCTTCAGAGGAAAATGCTCGACGCTAAGCAGCGATCCTATCATGAGCCAAACACCTCCTCATACTTGTCCTGCTCCAGGACCGTTATACTGAACCGGTCGATGGCGCCTAACTGAAGCTCGTCCATGACGTTGACCAATTGTTCGTATGGACTTGTGCGCTGTATCATGACCAGGGTCACCAGCTTGGAATCGCCGTCGTGTTCCTCGGCGTTCTCCTCTTCCTTCTCCTTGATGAAATCCTGGATGTCGACCAGTTCCAATAGTTCCGGCGTCATGTCCCGGCCGATCTGCCAGAACAGGCGGTCATCCTCCAGCATGTAGATCAGCAGCACGTTCGATTCCGCTATCTCGACCTTATCGTCCTTGTCGGGCGGAATGTTGAGTTCCATGGTCTGCGGCGCCCTGAATACCGTGGTAACCATGAAGAAGATGAGCAAGAGGAAAGCGATGTCCACCATGGGCGTCATGTCGATAAAGATGGGTGCTCGCTTCTTTTTATGCTTTTTTCCACCTTCCTGTTTTCTGTCACTGGCTTTCTCAGCGCCTTGGACAGCTGCCATGTGTCATCACCTCCTTACCAGGTCGTGGTTAACCGGTCTCAAACTGGTCGGTTCGTCGTCCGAAGATTTAAAGTCGTCTTCGAAGTTGGTCACCAGGTTGAAACGGGTGTTGTTCGTTTTCTGGAAATCCCCATCATATCGCTGATTACGCCGAACTCAGCGTCCTTGTGCGCCTTGATGGCGATTCGCAACCTTGGGTTTCGAATACGCGCCTCCACCAGTGCCCTCTCCATCTCCGATAACTCGATCGAAACTTCGGGCTGGGGTTCCAGCCGCCAGAACAACCGGCTTCGGGTCTCGGACCGACTGTCAGGATCACGACATCCGATTCAGGCAACTTGATTACCGAGTGCGATTCCGGCAGCAGTATGGCAATCGATTCCGGTTCCTTGAACTGCGTCGTGGCCATGAAGAAGATGAGCAGCAGGAAGGCGATATCCACCATAGGCGTCATGTCGATATTTACCGGTGAATGTTTTCCACTCGCCATATCTAAAACTCCTTAACGCCGACCGATTAGGCCCGGCCTGCAAGAATGGCTAAGACTTCCTGCGCCACTTCATCGATGGCGTAGGTGAACATGTCTACCTTGTTGACGAAGTAGTTGTACGCAACGATACCCATGATGGCCGCGGCCAGTCCACCCGCCGTGTTGATCAGCGCTTCGGAAATACCGAGCGCGAGCTGGATGGCGTCCGGCGCGCCTTCGTTGGCCATGGCGGCAAAGGCACGGATCATACCAATCGTCGTACCGAGCAGCCCAACCAGCGTGGCGATGGTGGCGATGGTCTGTAGGGCGATCAGGTTACGTTCGAGCAACGGAGTCTCCAGGGCATTGGCTTCGTCGAATGCCCGCTTGATCTCCGCTACCTGCCGGTCGCTCGTCAGATTCTCATCGGCGATAGTCTGAAAACGCTCGAGGCCTGCGCGCAGCACGTTGGCCATGGTACCCTGCTGAGAATTGCACAGGTTGACCGCCCGGCCGACATCGTTATTGCGTATCGCACCCATGGCGTCCTTGAGAAAGGCCACCTGCGACCGTTTCCCGCGGGCCTTTTTCAGCGTCAGCGAACGCTCGATGATGAAGGTGATATCCAACATGGTGAGCACCATGAGGCCGATAACCACAGGTCCGCCGTCCTTCACGAACTGGGGCAGAAAATACTCGAATATGATGTAGGAAACAATAAAGCAAAGGACGATGATGATCATGATAAAAACGCCTGGCCGCATATCAAATTCTCCTTAGACTTTGTTCAATTGCGAAAGTGAACGAATAACCAGAACAATCATCTCACAGTGATATAATCCCTGCCAGATAAACCGAGAACTTCAGCATCGTAACGAGTCCTATTGACGTCGGCGGGACAAACGCCTTCCTTCACCACCACCTTTCCATCCATGTCCTGTGTGGGTTGCCTGCAAAGCAGGCTTATATATTATGTATTTTCGTAATCTTGTCTACTCCTTAACCTGTCAAATTGAGTGGTAACTCTGTCGCGCCGCTCAATTACCCTGCATCTGCTCGTAGATTTCCCGCACGCTGTTCAGTTGCTCACGCGCCGTGCCGTTATTCGGTTCCAGCTTCAGGCATTCCCTGTAATGTCGGATCGCCGGCGCGAGTTGCTGCGAGTTCGTATAGGCCTGGGCGAGCAGCAGATGATAGGAAGCTTCGTCGGACTTCAACTCAATGGCTTTCCGCAGGTGGCCGACAGCACCACCCCAATCCTTGTTCAGCACCCGGTCGAATCCCAGGCGGTAATGGGCTTCGTGGTCCGTGGATCAATCTCCAGAACGCGCCGGAACGTCGTGCGCGCATTGGCGTAGTCCTCCAGGATAAGGTAGGCCGTTCCCAGGAATTTCAATGGCTGGAGAATGGACTTGGGATCGCTTTTGCCTTCTTCAGCCCGAAGGTTGAGGGCCTGCAACAGGGCGTCCCTGGCCACCGCGCCGTCACTGGCTACCAGGCCGGCGATTCCCATGTTGAGAAAAACCGTGTACGCCGTGCTGTCGTGGGCGACTTTAGCCCGGTACATTTCCAGCGAGGCGGCATAGATCCCGGCGCGCTGATCCCGCTCCACGTTGCGGGCTTCTCCGTAGATTCCCGGCCGAGGTTGTAGTATACGTTACTCAGCGTGATTCTGGCTCGGTCGTCTTCCGCCACCTGTATTGCTGGTTCCAGCACCGCTTTTACGGCCGTTACGGCTTGTGCGTATTGTCCCTGCCTGATAAACGAACGACCGTAGTAGACATAGGGATTCTGATCGCTTGGATTGACCCGTATGGCCTCTTCCAGGATCGGAATGGCATCGGAATACTTCTCCTGGTCGAAATAAACCAGCGCCAACTGGATATAGGGTTTCTCTGATGTACCGTCCAGTTCGATGGATTTCTTCAGGTTAACGATGCCCTCTTCGTACTGGCCCACTTCGGGCTGCGACTGCACCCAACCCAGGCTGAAATGCAGTGCCGCGTTGTCCGCGTTCTGCATCACGGCTTCCTTATAGGCGTTGACCGCTTCCATGTACCTGCCTTCCGCCACCAGACCATCGCCCATGGGCAGATAGGCTTCGATCTTGCCCGGGTCCAGCGCGACGGTTTTCAGGTAGTGGGGCACGGCCATCTTGATCCGCTGCGTCTTGTTGAGCGATTCGGCCAACATGAAATAGGCCTCGGCGTTGGTCTGGTCCAGCGCGACAAACTTCTCCAGCGGCTCGACGGCGAGCGGATACCGTTCGGCTACAAACTGGATGAATCCTTGCTGGTACCAGGCGTCCGTCAGGGATGGATCGATTTCCGTCGCTTTCTGGAATCCGGCGTAGGCTTCGTTCCACTGCCGGGCCTTGAAGTGCAACTGGCCGATCCGGTAATGGGTCATGGCCGCGTTCGGAGAGTCGGGTTGCATGGCCAGAGCCTGCCGGTAATTCGAGATGGCCAGCGTCCATACGTTCTGGGCCTCGTAGACGTCTCCCAGCCCTTGAACGTACAGCGGGTTCTGTGCGTCTATGCTGCGCGCCCTGGTGAAAAGGACCATGGCGCTCTGCAGATCTTCCTGGGCGATGGCGAGCTGTCCCTGGGAGTAGAAGAAGCGGGCGTCTTTCTCCTTGGTACGCTTCAGGCCCTCCTTGATCGACTTCTCCGCCGCCTCGAACTGTCCCTTCTCGATCTGCAGCAGACTGAGTTCGTAACGGGCGTCGTGGTTCTTCTTCTGCTGATCTACGCTGATGAGAAATTCGGACAGCGCCTCGTCAGTATGTCCCTGCCGATTGAGCGCCATGCCCAGCAGGTAGTGGGCATCCGTGTTTTTCTTCCCGTTGCTGAGCACGTCCCGGAGAATGGAAACGGCTTCGTCGTAATTCCCGCCGTCGTAGGCCGCCCGGGCGGTGCCGACGCTCTGCGCTTCCACCTTGAGCGGCGCACCCGTCAGCAAAACCACGCACAGGGCAAGCACGACGCCGAGGCAGTTCCTGCGGTTGACTCCTGCGATCCACATGTACGGTTCCTCCCGTTATTTGACGCTTTCGATAGAAGCTGCCATGCCGCGGATGCGGCACAGCCACCTCTGTTCTGTCACTGCGCTATTTTAACCGTCCTGACCGGCATGGTAGCCGGTACAAGCCCCTCGTCAATGGCGATCTGCTGTCCCTTTACCGCGGTCAGAAACGTCACGAAACCTGACACCAGGTTGACCTCGTAGGACGATTTCTTGAAATAGCACAACACCTGGGGCCGCCGCAGCGGATACTGTTCTTTATGAATCTTTTCCTGCGTGGGCAGATAGAATCGTCCGCCTTCTTCTTCACCGATCCGAATGACCTTGAAATTCCCCATCATAGACGGTGATGTTGTCATTAGAAGACCCGTGATCCCGATCGCCCCGGGATTGCTGCCGGCCACACCCGTCAATACGGCCATCGTGCTGCAGGGATACGCGGTCGCGCCGAAATCCGCGCCGTTAAGTACCCGGTCCTGGAAAACTTCATAGGTCCCCGAATTGCGGTCTCTGACCAGGGGACGGATTCGCGCGTCCTTGCCACCTACTTCCCGCCAGTTGGTGATTTTACCCGTAAAGATGTCTTTTAGTTGCCCAACCGTCAACTCATCGACGGGATTGTCGCCGTGAAGGATGACCGCAAGGGCATCGTGGGCGACCGTGCGGGAGACAAACCGGCGTTCACCGGCCGACAGCGCTTCGATCTCCGCTTCGTTCGGTTCCCGTGACAGTACCGCCAGGCGGCTTCTGCCTTCGGCAAGGTCGACCAACGCTTCCCGCGAGGTCGAACTGCCCACGTCGATATAGGCTTCGTTGTAAATCTGCCAGTACTTTACGGCCGAGCTTTCTATGTAAGGAAACGCTACTTCCGCGCTGGATACGTTGATGTGACCCCTGGTAGCCGTCTCCGCAGGTTCGCTGCAACCTGCCGTGATAAAGTGACAGGCTATGGCCAAGCATGCTATTCGGATGTGGAATCCGAACCTTTCCATGAATCATCCTCTAAGATCGAGCGGGTCTCCTGGGCTCTCTTTTCCCCGTAGTACGCGGATACACACCGGAAAATCCCGTACAGAATGAGCACGCTGCCGAAAACCAGCCGCAACTGTTCCGTCTGAATAAAGACCCGCAGGAGATGGCCGGTCAGTATCAGTACGCCGGAAACCACCATCGCCGTCGCAACCAGGTAGCCGAGGAACTGCCGAAATGACGTGATACGAATCATACGCGGGTGAGACTGAATCCAACTGTGCAGGTGCTGCCGGGCATTAACGTTCAAAATTTCACCGCTTGGTTCAATAGACCAAACCACCTTGTCCAGCCCTGTGCGGCAACGACTTCGATCTATCAGCAGCCAGGCAGGGGAATGCAGGATTCCAATGGTCGCGGTTTCGTGAAGATTCGATTCTATCAAAATTAACGAGGATATCCCTCTTGTCAAGAAAAAGTTATGGCCGTCAATCGCCTTTAGGGTGACTGTAAAATGACGTTTCCGTGATGAAATAGTCATCTGTCGATGACACGTCGATCCGGCAAACGGCTCGACGCGCGCGGTGTTCTTTATTCCTTGCCATCCACGCTTTTTTCACACAGTTCGATCAGCACGCCGTTCGTACTCCGCGGGTGGACGAAAGCGACCCGGACACCGCCTGCCCCGGTACGCGGAGTTTCATCGATAAGCCGGAATCCGCGTTCACGCAGGATTTTCAACGTCGCTTCCACGTTGTCGACTTCAAAGGCGACGTGATGAATGCCCTCTCCACGCTTTTCGATGAAACGGGCTACAGGGCTCTGAGGATCCGTCGCCTGCAAAAGTTCCACCTCGGTATCACCGATGGGCAGGAAGGCTATGGTTACGCGATCGCTTTCGATGGTTTCCCGGCCGTGCAGGGGAAGGCCAAGGGCCTCGTGGTAAAGCCGCAGCGCATCGTCCAGGTCCCGTACCGCGATCCCGATATGTGCGATGCGCGCGGTCTTGTGCGGCAGATCGCGTGGTGAGTCGGTCGACATGGTAAGCGGGTTCTCCTTCAAACGCCGTAGCGGGAGTCGAGAACTTGATCCTTCAGAATCGCTCTGGTCTCTGGTATTCGCCGAAGACGCCGCGGAGCGTATCGCAGATCTCCCCAAGCGTCGCCCGTCTGCGCACGGCTTCTATGATCAGTGGCATGAGATTGGCATCGGTTCGTGCCGAGGCTTCAAGTGCCTGGAGCGCCCTCGACGCAGCCCCTCCGTCCCGCGCCCGCCTGAACGCACCAACCCGTTCGACCTGCCGGGCCTCGATCGCCGGATCGATGGGAAAGGGCGCCGGACCTTCCTCCCCGGCATCGGTAAAACGGTTTACGCCCACGATGATCTGTTCTTCCCGCTCGACAGCCATCTGGTAGGCATAGGCGCTCCGGCTGATCTCTTCCTGGGGATATCCTGCCTCGATGGCACCCAGGGCGCCTCCCAACTCCTCGATCCGTTCCAGGTATGCCGATGCCGCCGTTTCTATCTCGCTGGTGAGCGATTCGACGAAGTAGGAACCGGCAAAGGGATCCACCGTGTCGGCCACTCCGGTTTCGTGCGCGATGACCTGCTGCGTCCGCAGGGCGATGGTCGCCGCCGATTCGCTCGGCAACGCGAGTGCCTCGTCGAGACTGTTGGTGTGGAGAGACTGCGTCCCGCCGCACACCGCGGCGAGCGCCTGCAGCGCCACCCGTACAACGTTGTTTTCCGGTTGCTGCGCGGTCAGCGTCGACCCGCCGGTCTGGGTATGAAACCGAAGCTGCCATGAACGCGGATTTTGGGCACCGACCCGTTCACGCATGAGCCGCGCCCAGAGCCGCCGGGCCGCGCGGAACTTGGCCACCTCTTCGAAGAACTGGTTGTGTGCGTTGAAGAAAAAGGATAGCTGGGGGGCGAAAGCGTCGACGTCGACCCCCGCGTCCATGACTGCCTTCACGTATCCCAGGCCGTTGGCGAGGGTGAAGGCGACCTCCTGTACGGCGGTCGCCCCCGCTTCCCGGATGTGATACCCGCTGATACTGATCGGGTTCCACTTCGGCATGCAGTCGGCGCAGTAACGGATCAGGTCGGTGGCCAGGCGCAGGGAAGGACCAGGCGGGTAGATGAAGGTGCCCCTGGCAATGTATTCCTTCAGGATGTCGTTTTGCACCGTGCCCGCGAGACGATCCAGCGGGACGCCGCGTTCCTCGGCCACGGCCGCGTAGAGCGCCACCAGTACCGTGGCCGTCGCGTTGATGGTGAGCGAAGTGCTGACGGACTCCTGTGGGATTCCGGCGAACAGGGTCCGCATATCGTCGATGGTGGAGATGGCCACACCCGTGCGCCCTACCTCGCCTGCCACCATGGGGTGATCGGAATCATATCCGATCTGGGTGGGGAGGTCGAAGGCCACGGAAAGCCCGGTCTGACCCTGGGACAGCAGGTACCGGTAGCGCGCATTGGTCTCTTCTGCCGATCCGAATCCAGCGTACTGCCGCATCGTCCAGAGCCGGCCCCGATACATGGTCGAACGGATCCCCCGGGTAAAGGGGTACTGACCGGGTGTTCCGATATCGGCAGCCGGATCGATATCCGCTGTATCCTCGGGCGTGTACAATCTTTTTACGGTAATGCCGGAACCGGTCTCGAAACGATCGCGGCGCTCGGGAAGACGTTCCAGAGCAGGACTGAGCTTCTTCTCTTCCCAGTCCTTCCGGGCTTTTTCTATGTTTTTATTACCAGGATTCATGATCGATGATCCCGAAGAGGCGCGTCTATGCACCGGCCAGGCCCAGCGCTTCCGCCTCTCCCTGCATGGCCTCGATGACGTTCGCAATATGGTCGCCCAGGTCGAGTCCCAGGCTCTCAGCTCCTTCGACGATATCCTCCCTGGACACGGCACGGGCGAAGGCCACCGCCTTCATCTTCTTGCGTACGGATTTGATTTTCACCTCGCGGACACTCCCGGAAGGACGCACCAGCGCGACGGCCGTGACAAAACCAACGAGTTCATCGACGGCGAAGAGTGTCTTGTCCATCAGGCTGCGGCGTTCGAGACCGAGGTAGGTTGCATGGGACTTGATAGCGTAGATGACGTCCTCGGGATATCCCTTCTCCTCCAGGATCTTCGCCCCGCGCATGGGGTGGTCTTTCGGATCCGGTGTGGCTTCATAATCGAAATCGTGCAGCAGGCCCACGATGCCCCATTTCTCCTCGTCCTCGCCGTGTTTCCTGGCGTAGTGCCGCATGGCGGCCTCCACGCCCAGGGCGTGCTTCCGCAGGCTGTCCGTTTTGGTATGATCGTGCAGCAATTCGAGCGCGTCTTCGCGATTCACACAGGCTCCCTTCGAGCTTGGCGGGCGGCTGCCAATCTGATCTGGAATGTACCGAAATGGAAATGGAGTCGATGCGCGAGGCAGCGCCTACCGTACCACGGCGCGGCCATAGTAGTAGGGCAGGGCCTGGGCAGACGGACGGTACGACCAGGCCAGGCGGGCCTTGCCAGTGTTGGCACCCGGACCAGCTTCGGCATTGTCGCCGTCGTAGATCACCACGTTAAAACCAATGGTTTCTCCCGGGGCCGGCGCGGTGCCGCCGGACATGTCGGACCAGGGAATGGAAGTTTCGATGATGTAACCGTGGCTGGTAAACCTGGACGCCACCCGCATCCCCGGCGCGGTTTTTTCGATCACGCCCTGCCGGGCGTCGGCGTCCCGGGCCGCCCTGGGTTCCCGTCCTGCCGTGGTTCCGGGAAAGATGCCTGCCTTGAACACGGTCAACGTGTTGTCGCTCCGTCCGGATGGATCGACGCAGATTTCCACGGCATCCGACCTCCAGTGTCCCTTGATGTCATCCGGATCGATATTGCATACCACCACGTCATCGCTAACGTCAACCGCGACGTACAGATTCGTCTCGTCATAGGTGGTCCTGAACACCACGCTGCAGTCGGCATCGCCTCCGGGCACGGAACCCGACCAGATGTGTCCCGACGTGATGACATGCGACGCGATCCCCTCCCAGTCCGTAAGGTCGCCGTCTATCCGCGGAGCATTCGACGCCTTAACGAGATCCATGACCGGTAGCACGTCGATCCTGCCGCTGTCTGCCACGGCACGACCCGCCGAGGTGGTCGACAACCGAACCGGGTAACTGCCCTGATCCACATGATCCGGCACATGAACAGTAAAGGGAACCATCGCCGTGCCTTGTCCCGGAACGTCGTAGTCCACTTCCATCGGACCGTCCGTCCAGCCCTCCGGCAGATCGAGCTTCACCTTGCCTGAAGTAGCCTGCTGGCTCCGGCTGGTCAGTTCCGCCTCCAGCGTGCCGGTCGTTCCCGCGCCGATGGACAGCGCGGCGGGCAGCAGACCCGCGGCCCACGATACCTGGTGTTCTTCCGCCCAGCGGCGGAAACGGACGATATCAGAGCGGGGCACCATGTTGATGGAGAGGGGTTCCGTCGAAGGCGGCGGACCCAGGACGATACCGGGGTCCCGCGGACCTTCGAGGCCTCCCAGGAGCGTACGGATTCCTTCCGGCGACGGCGGCACCAGGGTCCTGACCATTAGAAACGATTCCGCCCGGGCCTGGCGCGGCGGCACTGTAGCGGAACGGTCGAAGCCCTGCGACCGGAAGTTGCGCAAGGCCAGGGACTTGATCTCCGCGTAGCTCAGGAACCGGCTGGGGGATATATCTCCCGTAGGCATGGAAACGGCACCGGGACGACGGGTATTGTAGTAGAGTTTCGCCGGCTGCCAGGTCCGCAGGAACTCCTCGTTGATCTGATCGGGGAACTGCCCGGGATCGGCCGCGGCGGTAAAGGCCTCCGTCGCGAGACGGGCCGCCGCCTGATGCATGCCGTGGGTGCCCGGGCCGGGCCACATGGTCACGATGACGTCCGGCCGGAGGAGCCTTACCAGTCGCACGAGGCGGTTCAGCGTGTCCTGGTGCCCCCATACGTCGAACACGGCCTTGTCACTCAGCGTATAGAAGAAGTCGGTCTTATCCAGGAAGTAAACCAGGTCCACCCCGTACTCGGCCGCGGAGCGCCGGATCTCGGCCTCCCGGAGTATGCCCAGCGAGGGGCCGAGTTCCCGGCCGATGCCATTGCCGCCCCCCTCGCCACGGGTTACCAGCACGATAGCCGCTCGGGCACCGCCGTCGAGGACCTCCCTGGCGAAGGTGGCCGTGACGCCGCTTTCGTCATCTGGATGGGCGCCCACGTAAAGCAGGTCTACTTTAAGCAGGTGGTCGGATTGCATCTGGTCTATGGACTGGGCCACGGTATATCCGGATAGCAGGATGGGAAAAAACACTGCGATGATCCATCTTCCCAATTGGACGGATATTCTACTCATCATTACAATTCGTTTTGAAGAGAGCGGCAGTTTCGGAACCTGGTACGATTAGCATGCTGAAATCGTGGTTGAAGACACGCGATTCGGTCATGCGCTCAGTGAGCATCAGATAAGCCTGATCAGGCGTTTGTGTCAAGGGTTTTAGCGATCAGCGAGTGTAACTGATTGATATCCGGGCGACGCAAACACATAATCACTAAGGGATGCATTTGTATTTTAATCAAGGCGTCTTTACAGAAAGGTCTAGCAGACGACACACACCATGCGGCCCGGAGGACGAATAACATGAGCGAATTGATCGTCGTTCATCCCGACTTTGACGGGGTCTGGCCTTTTGCGGCGGACCACTTCCGCGTGTTGTGGCCCGAAGCGGACTTTATACGTCTGGCGCACGGAGACGAACGTCCCCTGGGTGAAGTTGTGATGGATCCGGACAAGGTGACGCGGATGGTTACGCTGGGGATGTCGGTGACCCTCACATGCATTCGACGCTTCACCGCGTTGCAGGAAGCAACCTTCCACGGAGCCTATGGTCGGCAGTTAGGCAAGGGATGCAGTGCGTACCTGGCAGAGGCCGGCGTAGCCGTGTATGATCACCCGAGCGAGGGGTTCTGGTCGCAGACCGTGGCGGAATTCGGGCTGGCGCTGACGCTGTGCAGTTTAAGGCGAATCCCGCAATTGCACCGCGAGATCATTTGCAATCAGGCGCCGTGGGACTACGAGCCGGCAGGAGGCAGGGGTCAGCCAGGGACTCGAGGACACCAGTTCGGCGACGATCCCGCCTTTGCCAATGGCACGCTGTGTGGCAAGCGGGTGCGCATCGTCGGGGCCGGCAATATCGCCAGTCGGTACGCCAGCTTCGCTTCAACGCTGGGTGCCGACGTGGCGGCGTGGGATCCCTACGCCCCCGAGCCGAGTTTTCACCGGGCCGGTTCCCGCCGCGTCTATCGCCTGGAACAACTCGTTTCCGATGCCGAAGTTTTCGCGCCCATGGTGCCGCTCACGGATTCGACGCGCGGCCTGGTCGCGGCGGCACAAATTGACGCGCTGCCCAGGGGTTGCCTGGTGGTCCTGGTAACCAGGGCCGGGATCTGCGATACGGAAGCAATCCGGCGGCGCGTGATGGCGGACGAACTGAGCCTGACGGCGGACGTATGGGACCAGGAACCCCTACCCCTTGACGATCCACTGCTCGGGCGGCACAACGTGGTCCATACGCCGCACAGCGCCGGACGCACCATCGATGCGAACAAGGCGTGGGCGGAAAACTGGCCGGGCAGTTCAGGCCCGGGTAGGCGTCAAAGACAACGTATCGGCCGGAAGGTCACTGGCCAGGTGCGTATCAAGGTCTGTGTGGAAAGAGAAGAGTCAACCTGTTCGTTTACCATGCCAGTACCGTCCCCATCAGGTCGTTGGGTGTATCCCGTAATGTGTCGTATATCTGTTTGGCTTCGCTCACCGGGACGACATCGCGGATTAGAGGCGTGATCTTCACTAGGCCTCGATCGACCAGGCGACACATATTACGCATGTCATCCCGATCAAAATGACTGTTCCGTTTCAACTGGATCTCTCGTCCCTGACCAAGATTGAATGTATAGGTCACTTTCTCGCGACCAGCGATGAAAACAACCCTCCCCTGATGGCGCGCAGCTGAGATCAGTTGATCTTCCATTCCCGGTACCCCGGCAAAGTCAATCACTGCGTCGAATGTCCCATCAGCGATATCTTTTTCCCATCCATTTCCCGAAACATTCAGCACGGTTTCGGCCACACCATGCTGCCTGGCAATATCCAGGCGGTTTGCGTCGATATCGCAGAGCGTGGCGCGCACACCCATGCCGGTAGCGATCTGTGCGGCGACCTGTCCGATGACGCCAGCACCCACGATCAACAGGCGTTCGCCAATTTTCAACTCCGAGTTGCGGCAAGTACGCATCGCGACACTACCCATCCCCAGCAGCGCAGCCCTCCTTGCGGTCGATCGTATCGGGCAGCCTGATGAGCAAGCCATCTTCTCTGGCATCACGGCATATTCTGCATGGACGGCGCTTAAAAACAGCACATCCCCAATCTGCAGTTCTACTACTTCAGGCCCCGCTTCAATCACTCTTCCCACATTCTGGTAGCCGAATCCATCGGTGGGCAGTTGTTCAAATTCAGAAGCGTAGTTACCACCAATCAGCTGGTTTCGCTCCGTGCCGTTCGTTACCCCGGTGTAGATCGTTTCGGTCTTGATCTCGTTACCGGTTGGACCCTCCGGCTCGGGCCAGTCTTCGACCAGGACTTTCTGCCTTCTTCTGTCTGGTAAGCCCTGAATGCTTAACGAACGCATTGAAATGTCCTTCCCGACTCATTACTCCAACTATCAGGAATTCCACAAGACGCGCAGCTAGTATGTCCTCAGCGTTCCGATACTTTCCTATGCCCAAGAGAGCAACCGGTCTCTAACTCGGGAGCAGAATCTAGAGATTGGTCAGTGAGGAAGATTAAGAAAGTAGTTGGAATCGATGATGGTGTATGACAAGGCGGGAGTAGCGGTACGGGGAATCGACCCCCGGTTTGATGGCTGAGAACCACCTGTCCTAACCACTAGACGATACCGCCGCGTTGTTACTCAAAATTTACTAAAGACAAAGGCCGAGGGCAATCCCTTTGGCACCCATTTTCCTGGCACACCTTTGCCCGGTTTTGCCTTCCCGGCGATCGTGCCGCTACGACGAAAAAGCAAACTGGGGGCAGGGATTCGAACCCCGATTCCATGGTCCAGAGCCATGTGTCCTACCCTTGAACGACCCCCCAATCGGATCGGCGGTTCGCAGCTTGACTTCCCGCGTTTTCCGCCGCGTGTATAATACGGATTTCGATGGAAAAATCAAGTAAAATCAGGACAATGGGAGCACGGCCAGGAGACGTGCGGATCCCGGACCAGGGGTAGCGGAAGTGCAAGGATTCGTGCCTCAGACACGCTCATATGGATCGACAGACGCTCATACTCCCTCAGGGCGTAGCGGTCGGTCATCCCCGCGATGTAATCGCAGACGGCCCGCTCCAGGGGCAGGGTTGCCGGGTTGCGCTGTACGGTCGGAGGAAGTTGGCGGGGATCGGCCAGGTACTCGTTGAACAGGCTTTCGACGAAACGGGTCGCCTTGCGGGACATGCGTATCAACCGGTAGTGCCTGTAGAAGTTATCCATAAGAAAGTCCGGAGCTGACGGTTCTTCTCCGCCATGGAGGGACTGTAATTCACCACGGCACAGTCCAACTCGCGCACTTCATCCGGTGATTTGACGCCGTGGCGTTCCAGGTTTTTGTGGGTCGTCTGGACGACGTCGATGATCTGCTGGTTGATCAGGGCCCGTATGATCTGGTACAACTGTCGGGTGGGATCCAGGTGCATTACCTTATCTGCTTCCTGTTGTATCGCACCGTCCCAGACCTCCAGTTCGGAAAGCTGCGCGAGACTCAGTATGCCGGCGCTGATGCCGTCGTCCAGGTCGTGGGAGTTATATGCAATCTCGTCGGCTAGATTGGCGATCTGGGCTTCCACCGAGGCATACATTCCCAGGCTGAAATTCTTCCGGATCGAATCCGTGCGGCGCATTGTGCTTGGCGATGCCTTCCCGCGTTTCCCAGGTGAGATTGAGACCCTGGAAGGAGGGATAGCGCCATTCCAGGTGATCGATGATACGGAGACTCTGCCGGTTATGCTGGAATCCGCCGTGGTCCCGCATCAGGCTGTCGAGGGCCTCCTCACCACAGTGCCCGAAGGGCGGATGGCCCAGGTCATGGGCGAGGGCGATGGCGGCAGCGAGATCCTGGTTTGCGCCCAGGTTCCGGGCGATCGTTTCCGATACCCCGGCCGTCTCCATGGTGTGGGTGAGCCGCGTCCGGTAGTGATCTCCTTCGTGGTATACGAAGACCTGCGTTTGTATTCCAGTCTTCGAAAGGACTTCGAATGGACGATTCGGTCGCGGTCTCGCTGGAATGGCGTCCGCCAGGGCGCTTCCTCCTCTGTATGCCTGCGTCCCCGGCTTGCACGGCTCATCACGGCATAGGGCGCTAGCGTACGCTCCTCCACATCCTCCAGCCGGGCTCTGTCAACAATCATCCTGATACTCCTGAAACCGAGTTCCGCCCACAGCATTCAAGGCATGGTGCAACATTCAATACGCCTCAAGTTCCGGCGATCCGTTCGCCGCCCACGTCGATATCCTGGACTATGGTGGCGTTGAAGGCCGCTTCGACCCGTCTGCGCCTCACCTCATTACAGTCGGGATCGTCCCAAAGATTCTCGAATTCCCACGGGTCCGTGTCCAGGTCGTACAACTCGCCCTTCTCCTGGGTGTGGTACATCACCAGTTTATAGCGTTCGTCCCGGTACATCGTGGCATAGGTCAGCGGCTGAACGTCGATGGCGTCGTAGTATTCGGATCGCACGAAGGAACGGTGAAAACCCGGATCCGTTTCGCCATTCAGTATGGGCAGCAAACTCCGCCCCTGGAACGACTCCGGCAGGTCCACACCGCCCAGGTCCAGCATGGTCGCCGACATGTCGACGAGTTCAACGAGCGCGTCGCTCTTCAAGGCCGGATTTCATGCGTCCTGGATGGGAGAAGATCAGGGGCACCCTCACCAGGCCCTCGTAGAACCGGCACCCCTTCCACAGCAGGCCGTGGTCCCCCAGGCATTCGCCATGATCGCTCGTGAAGATGATTGCGGTGTTGTCACGTTGCCCCGTGCGATCGAGTTCGCGCAAGATGCGTGTAAACTGGTCGTCGATCTGCCGGATCATGGCGTAGTAGAGGGCCTGCTGCTTACGGCCGTCGAAGGCATCGGGATGCCTGGGGGCGGACTGGAAGAATACGTCTCGCAGTTCCTCTTGCTGATCCAGGTCGCTGTCGCGGAAATGGGGACCGGGCATTTCGGCCGGATCGAACATATCGGCGTAGTCGCGCGGCGGTATCAACGGTTCGTGGGGACTGTAGGGATTGAGCGTCAGCATCCAGGGCGTACCGCGGTCCCGGGGCTGGTTGATGAATTCGAGGGCACACTCGGTGACCCAGGTGGTCTGGTGCAGTTCCGGCGGAACCCGGTCCTCGCTCGCCCGCAGCGCGTCCAGATCTCCGCCCCGTTCTCGCACCCAGTCTCCGTAATCGTGCCCCCTCCGGCCAGTCGTCCCGGGGCGCGTGACTGAAGCGCCAGTAACGGTAACCGTCGTCCATGCGGGGTTCGGTACGTTGCCCCGCGCTCTGGAGGTGGAACTTGCCCACCAGGCCGCAGTCGTATCCGCTGTCCGCCAGCAATTTGGAGATCAGGGGAGGCGGATTCACGAACGATCCCGTTGCCGTTGCGGCAGTTGTGAATCCGCCCGGGGTACATGCCGGTCATGAAACTCGAACGGCTGGGCGTGCATATCGGACTCTGGCTGTACGCCTTCGTGAAAGCGACGCCTTCACGCACCAGGTCGTCCAGTGCGGGCGTGCTCACGTGGGGATTGCCGAGCGCGCCGATGGTATCGAACCGCTGCTGGTCCGTGCAGTACCAGAGAATATTGGGGCGTGTGGGCATGTTGCTATGCACCCGCCGCTTCCGTCATTACTGGGCGGGCTGCGTGGTGGCTTCCTCTTCACCCATGGATTCGCCGGAGTCGCCTTCTTCCATACCCGCTTCGTCCATGCCTTCACCCATATCGCCTTCGCCCTCACCCATGTCGCCCTCGCCCATATCGCCCTCATCCATATCCGGGGCGTCGGCGGCCATGATATGGAGCATGTCGCCCACGGCGGCGCCTATGTCGGTCGCAGCGTTGCCACCGTTGATTGCTATCTGAAGCGTGCCGGCATCCTCGTCCATCCGGGCGAGCCAGGCGCCTTCGGCCACGTCGGCGTAATCCGTGACCATCGGCATGGCAATGGTCTGTTCGTTATGGGTAACCGAAATCCAGCCGTCCGAGGCGAATCCGGCTTCCATCAACTGGTCGCTCGTGAGGTTGGTGTTGATGTTGGCGAATTCTTCGCTGATGCTGGCGATTTCGGCGTTGATCATGGCTGCGTCCGCGGCCATCTCTTCCATAGCCGCCTCTTCCATGGCCGGTTCTTCGGATCCGGAGCCGGCGCATCCGGCCAGACCGAACATGCCAATGAAACAGACCAACAGGTACGATGTGAAATCGGGTCATAATCATGATCCTTTCGTGAGGATTTTCCCGCTTCGCGCGGGATGGGTTGGTTAAACGAAACGGACTGGTTTGAGTTATTCCTCGGAATGGATGAAATGGATTACCGATCAGCCTGTTACGTTCCTATCACATTTATATTGGAATTTGAATAAGTTTGCAATAATAAACTAAACCGTTCTTCATCATGTATTTACCGGTGACTCCCTGCCTCAGAACAATCGGTCCGTCCAATCCGTGCAGTCCATACTGTCCGCACTGTCCATGCAGTCCATCATATTTCCTGCAGGTCCAAGAGTCTGCTGGATCAGGCATCACCTGTTTCGACCGTTTCGACCAGTTCCGCCCACTGCCGGCGCCCCACTTCCCTGATCCGGCTGTCGTCCCACTTTTCTAGGGGACGGTAGGCAGGGTGGCCCGGTCGGTCCAGGCACGGATTGTGTCGGGTGTTGTAGCAGCAGATGAGGCTCCACCGTGGATCGTCGCTGTCGTTGGGATCGGAACGGTGCAGCACGTTCGCATGGAAGAACAGCGCGGTGCCGGGTGACATTTCGCAATACACGTGGTCCAGGTGCTTCAACGCGAGTTCCACCCGCTTCGGATCGGCGCCCACCTGCGTGCCGTACCTGCCGTGTTCGATCCTTCCAAGGCGGTGCGATCCCCTGATGACCTGGAGACACCCGTTGCCCCTGTGGGCCCTGTCCACCGCGATGTAACAGCTGGCCATATCCGGATAAAGGGCCTGGTTGTGGTACCAGTAACCGTAGTCCTGGTGCCATTCCCACGCCCCGCCGACGCGCGGTTCCTTGACCATCATCTTGTAATGGTACAGGTAGACCTCGTCGCCCATGAGCCGCTCCAGGGTATCTACCATGCGGCGGCCGTGACAGATGGCGTTGTAAATGTCCTCGCGATCCGTGTCCGATGTCAGCCAGAGCTTGCTTTCCCGGCCCTCCGTATCCTCGGCGGCACGGACGAGGGCGGCCTTCTCCTGGTCGGCCCGGCCCACGTTGAGCAGAAGGTCCATTTCCTCCTCGTCGTACAGGCCTTCCACCATCAGGTAGCCGTCTTCCTGGAACCGCTTTTGATGTTCGTCGGTCAACTGGAACATGGCATGCTCCGATATCAAATCGGGAAACCGGGATCCCGGGGCGTTTCCGGGTCCACAGTTATCGGTTGCGGCCGGTCGATCCTATACCCTGACGCGATGTCGCCGTTCGATGTGGTGTGCAACGGACCGGCACACTCGGGATATGCCTTCTTCGATGAGCGACTGGTCGAGGAAGCTGTAACACAACCGGAACTGGTTCGCGCCCCGGCCGTCGGCATAGAACGAAGGCCCGGCCACGAAGGCCACTTTCTCGTGTTCCACCGCCCAGGCGAGCATCGACGTGGCGTCAATCCCTTCGGGAGCGGTCAGCCATACGTAGAATCCACCGTCCGGACGGGTCCACGACATGCCCGGCCGCGCATGCGCGGCAAGGGCTTCCATGGTGGTGTTGCGCTTCGACTGGTACAGCGCTCGCGACAGTGCGATCTGGGAGTCCATCAGTCCCTTGCGCCCGTATTCGTAGACGATGCGCTGCCCCAGGGTGCTGGAACACTGGTCGCTGCCCAGTTTTGCCTGGCAAAGCTGGGCGATGACGGCCTGCGGTGCGGCGATCCAACCAAGACGGATACCCGGTCCGAAGATCTTGGAAAAGGTGCTGACGAATAGTACGCCGTCGGGGTTCAGCGACTTGAGGGAAGGCGGGGGCGCATGGTCGAAATACAGTTCCGCGTAAGCGTGGTCTTCCAGGATGGGAATGCCGTATTTGTCGGCCAGTTCGACCAGCCTGCGGCGCCTGTCCAGGGTCATCGTCACGCCACCCGGATTCTGGAAGGTCGGGATCGTGTAGATCAGTTTGGCCTTTTTACCCTGCCGATCCAATTCCTTCAGGCGTTCCTCCAGGAGATCTACGCGCATCCCATGGTCGTCGATGTCCACGGCGAGGAAGTCCACGTCATAGCACTGGAATACCTGGAACGCGGCGAGGTAGGTGGGGGCTTCCACGATGACGGTATCGCCGGCATTCAGTAAAGTCTTCGCGATGAGGTCCATCGCCTCGATCCCGCCGGAGGTGATCAGGATTTCGTCCATTGTGGCGGTTACGCCTTCGACACTCCCCATTCGTTGGGCGATCCACTCCCGAAGTGCCGTGTAGCCCGCGGTGGGACCGTACTGGAGCGCCATGCTGCCGTGGTCGTCGAATACCTGGGCGGCGACGTCCTTCACTGCGGCCATGGGGAAGGTGGCCGCATCCGGCAATCCGCCGGCGAAGGAAAGAACGTCCGGCCGTTCGGCCAACTTGAGCAACTCGATGACCGCGGTATCGCCGATGAGTTCCATACGGTTCGCGAATGCATCCTGCCAGTCCATCAACACCCTCCCGCGCCTTTACAGATTAAAAACGAATAACCCGATGCCGGTTACGTCCGGGTCCATTTCGCATAAAAACGCTAACCTACCGCCAAACAGACCGCGGGAACGACCCTTGTACCGTCTCCCGCTTGAGTTTATAGTAAGAATCCGGACCCCGGAAAACAAGATCAAAATTCCTTGACACCGGTACGGGGTAACCTGTTATCATGGCGAACAATACGTGGTTTCGCTTTGCCCCTTTCGCACTCACGACGAGGTAAATCCATGGCCGATGACAGCCAGCCCGTAGCCAGCTTTCAGAAAAACAGCCAGGAAGAGTTCCGTTTCACCATCACTTCGTTCCGGGGAAATGACTACGCCGATATACGGATCTACTACGAGAACGACGGAGATTTCCTGCCCAGCAGGAAGGGCATTACCATCTCTCCCGATGCGTGGAAGGAATTCAGGACCTGTCTGGACACATTGGAGTCGGAACTGAGGGAACGCAACCTGCTTCCCGATGATGGCGCCGAAGCCTGAGCCGGCCCGGTATCGTCCTGGCCGGTTACCCTACCCTGTGTCCTTCGTTAGCCAGAAAACACTCCGGATCATGGCTGATGGGCAGATAGCCGGTACTCATGAGGAATTCGCCAACGATTTCGGGACCCATGAACCGAAAGGTCTTCCTGAAAACCGCGACCCATTCGTCCAGTGAAGTGCAGGTCTGGCCGTTCAACCAGGCCAGGAACGAACCGTGTTCACTCCTGATCTCCCGGAAGACCCGCGCATTGTGGATGGTCGCGTCGATCTTCAACCGATTCCGGATTATCCCCTCGTCCTGTAGCAGGCGCGCGCGGTCCTGATCGCCATAGACCGAGACGCGGTCCACGTCGAATCCTTCGAACGCCTTCTGCAACGCTTTCCGTTTCTTCAGTACCGTCAGCCAGCTCAGCCCCGCCTGGTTGATTTCCAGCACGAGACGCTCCAGGAAATCGTCGTCCCTGGTCAGGGGAAAACCGTACTCGTCGTCGTGATAGGCGGCCAGCAACGGGTCTTTAAATGTCCAGGCGCAACGTCGCCGGTCGTCTTCCTCTTCGACAAATTCACCCGTTCGGTACGGCCGTACGTCCGTGCCGGTGATCCAGGCCTCGGGCAAGTGACGCGTGCAGTTCATCAGGGCAAGATGCGTGTAGGTGGGTGTGATGATGAACCGGGTCACGGACGTATTCGCGAACCAGTCGATCCGGTCGTGTCCCATGCCCGGGGTGTCCAGGATGACGCCCACGAGGAACCTCATGTACGCCCCGTGGGTGACCAGGACGACGCGTTCACCGGTATGGCCGAACTCGTCATGTATCCGCCCGGTAACCCGCTCCGCCCTTGCCTGGGCGTTTTCATAGTCCTCCCAGGGCCGGCACTTCCACCACCCTTCCTCGCCGAACTCGTCGCCAAGGCTGACGTCCGGGAATCTCCGCTCGATTTCCGACCGCTTCATGCCTGGCCGGCCTTCATAGTTCGCGTTGCCTACCCCCGCCTGGACCCCGCCCTGTTCGTGGAGGTCGATCCAGGCTTCGACGGACTGCCCCGTCTCGCGGATGTAGGGGGCGATGGTTTCCAGGGTACGGAGAAAAGGACTGGTGAAGATGCGGGTGGGGCGGAAATGGCGGATGCGGTTTACGAGGTATTCCGCCTGCCGGTATCCGAGGGCGGACAGGGCCGGATCGTCGGTGCGCTCTTCTTGCGGCCGGGCATTGTTTTCGGATTCCGCGTGGCGGATGATGTATAGTTCCATTGGTTTGGGCGGTCTTTCTCCTGGCCGTCGGCCGGTTTCGTGTGGCAGGGTATGGATGAAGTCCGTATGGCGGTTTCTAAGCGGTATTCCTTCGGCTGTTTTAAAACTTCGGTTTTTTTCGTTCGTAAAGGTATATTCAACGTCGATGTGGAAAAAGGAAAACGTTTGACAGTATCCACAGTGCCAATTTAGTTTTTCCCAATTGCCTGAACGGCTTACAACGCTACAGGAGCGTACCGAGATGAACGAGACCGGCCAGGCCTACGTCGAATATCGAAACGTTTGCAAGAGCTACGACGGGAAAATCACGGTAGTCAACGACGTGGACCTGGATATCCGAAAGGGAGAGTTCCTCACCCTCCTGGGACCCTCCGGTTCGGGCAAGACCACCTGCCTGATGATGCTCGCCGGTTTCGAGACGCCTACCTCCGGCGAAATCCGCGTGAACGGCCGCTCCATCCACACCCTGCCGCCCCGCAAACGCGGTATCGGCATGGTGTTCCAGAACTACGCCCTTTTTCCCCACATGACGGTAGGCGCCAACCTGGCTTTCCCGCTCGAAGTCCGCGGCATGGACCGCGTCCAGTGCCGGGAACGGGTGGAACGGGCCCTTCGGCTGGTCCGTCTCGAAGGATACGAGAACCGGCGTCCCGGTCAGCTATCCGGGGGACAGCAGCAGCGCGTGGCCATCGCCCGCGCGCTGGTGTTCGATCCCGAACTGGTGCTCATGGATGAACCCCTGGGGGCACTGGACCGCCGCCTCCGCGAGGAGATGCAATACGAGATCCGCCGCATCCACAAGACCCTGGGCGTCACCGTCGTGTACGTCACCCACGACCAGCAGGAAGCCATGGTCATGTCGGACCGTATCGCCGTGCTCCGCGACGGCAACATCGAACAGATCGCCGATCCGGAAACACTCTACGAGGAACCCAGGAGTTCCTTCGTGGCAAGGTTCATCGGAGAGAACAACCGACTGCACGGCAGGGTGGCAGGCGTTAGCGGAGAAATCTGCGAAGTGGACGTGGGCGGGGTGACCATCCGGGCGATCCGCATCGCACCCTGCGCTGCAGGCGACGCAACGACCCTTTCCATACGCCCCGAACGCGTGGCCGTCACGCCGGAACCCGGCATGTATTCCAACGAACTGGACGCCCTGATCGAAGACATCACGTTCCTGGGCGACTACCTCCGTATCCGCGTTTCTGTGTGCGGTACGTCCGATTTTGTCATCAAGATACCCAATATCGTCGGTCACGGCGCCCTCCTGGTAGGCGACCGGATCCGCGTTGCCTGGACGCCGACCGACTGCCGGGTGCTCGACCCGGACAAGGAAGGGGAAGCTGTATGAAACGATCGATTCCGATAAAGGCCATCTTTGTCTCGGCCCTTGTCATGCTGGCCGCGCTGCTGTGTGAGGGTGCCGCCGCGCAGGAGCAATCGCTTACTTACGTCAGCTGGGGCGGCTCGTACACCAGGGCATGCGAGAAGGGTTTCATTGAGCGGTTCGAAGCTGAAACGGGCATAGAGGTCAGAAACGAAGACTACAATGGCGGGCTTGCGCAGATCCGCGCCCAGGTCGACGTGGGCAACGTGTACTGGGACGTCCTCGACATGGAGCTTCCCGACCTGGTGCGGGGTTGTGACGAGGGGCTCCTCGTTACTATCGACATAGAAGAATACGTGGCGCCGGGTCCTGGAGGTATATCAGCCGAGGAAGACTTTGTCGAAGGGGGGATCACGGAATGCGGCGCGGGCAACTTTTTCTATTCGACCGTATTCGCCTACAATGACAATCGCGTTGGGGACAGAAAACCCGCCACGATCGCCGATTTCTTCGACCTGGAGAAGTTTCGGGGACGGCGGGGGATGCGCCGATCGCCCCTGGTCAATCTCGAGTTTGCCCTCATGGCCGACGGCGTGCCACTGGATGAAGTGTATGCCACGCTCGATACGGAGGCGGGCGTTGCCCGTGCCTTTCGAAAGCTGGATACCATCAAGGAACACATCGTCTGGTGGGAGACCGGCGCCCAGCCTTCGCAGATGCTGGCCGATGGCGAGGTAGTGATGACCACCGCCTACAACGGTCGCATCTTCAACGCCCAGATACTGGAGAACCAGCCCTTCGTGATCGTCTGGGACGGCCAGATCCTGGATACGGGTGGTTTCGGCATAGTCAAGGGTACACGTAACATCGAAGCCGCGAAGAAGTTTGTCCGGTTCGCCACTTCGACCCAGTCCCTTGCCGGGGTCACCAGGTACATCGCCTACAGCCCGGTACGCCACTCGGCGATGCAACTGGTTACAACCCACGCTGAAACGGGCGTAGAAATGATGCCCCACATGCCGACGAGCCCGCAGAACGCAGAACGTGCGCTGCGCAACGACTGGGAGTGGTGGACCGACAACGGCGAAGAGATGAACGAGCGCTTCAGTACGTGGCTTGTCCGGTGATCGTAGCGGGAATAAAAAGGGCACCTCACCATGGCTAAGGTTCCTGAAAAGAAGATGGGACGCTTCAGGCCGGGACCACGCTTGCGCGCCGCATTGCTGGTGCTGCCGCTGCTGGTCTTCGTCGGGGTGACCTTCCTCGCGCCACTGGCGAACATGCTCGTCCGCAGCGTCCACGATCCCGTGGTCGCCGACGCATTGCCCGAGACGCTCGAACGGCTGCGATCCTGGAATGGCCGTGAGCTTCCTGATGAGACGGTATACGAAGCGTTGGCGGGGGAACTGCTGAAAGCGCGCGACGACCGAACGCTCGGGCAGGTCGCCACACGGATCAACCGCGTACAGAGCGGACTTCGCAGTGTGCTCACCCGCAGCGCCCGGAGGCTGCGAAACGTCGATGAGGGCCCGTGGTTCGATGCCATGATCGGCATCCACGAGGACTGGAGTGAGACCCGAACCTGGCTCGCGCTGCGCGAGGCGGGGGACCGTTACACCGCGCGATATTACCTGAACGCCCTCGATCTCCAACGTGATACCGACGGTTCCATCGCACGCCAACCGGAAGATCGCCGGATCTATCTCGTCCTGCTCTGGCGCACCATGGCCGTGAGCCTGGGCGTGACCTTCCTGTGCCTGCTCATCGGCTATCCCATCGCCCGCCTGATCGCCCATTCGCCGCCCAGACGGGCCAACCTGCTCCTGATCCTGGTCCTCGTGCCGTTCTGGACCTCGTTGCTGGTGCGGACGACATCCTGGATCGTACTCCTGCAGAACCAGGGCGTCCTGAACGACACATTCGTCTTCCTGGGGCTCATTGGCGACGAGGGCCGGCTCGCCATGATCTACAACCTGACCGGCACCTTCGTGGCCATGGCCCACGTGCTGCTGCCGTTCATGGTGCTGCCGCTCTACTCGGTCATGAGCGCGATTCCGAAGGTCCAGACGAGTGCGGCGGAGTCGCTGGGCGCAACTCCGTGGCAGTCCTTCTGGCGTGTTTACTGGCCGCAGTCGCTGCCCGGCGTAGGCGCCGGCTCCCTGCTCGTTTTCATCCTCGCCATCGGGTATTACATCACCCCGGCCCTCGTGGGCGGCAGCAGCGGCCAGCTCATTTCCAACATGATCGCCTTCCACATGCAGACCTCGCTCAACTGGAGTCTCGCGGCGGCGCTGGGCGGCATCCTGCTGGTTTGCGTCGCGGGGCTATACGTCCTTTACGACCGGATCGTGGGCATTGAACGGATGAGGCTGGGCTGATGGAAACCACCGACCATGGCATCTGGCGCATCGCGTACCTGGGTTTCTGCGCGCTTGTCTTCGCCTTCCTGATCGCGCCGATCCTGGTGATCGTTCCGCTGAGCTTCAACGCCGAACCCTATTTCACCTTTACCGAAGGCATGCTTCGTTTCGACGCGGACGCCTGGTCCCTGCGGTGGTACCGGCAGATCGTAGAGGATGAAGAGTGGTCGCGGGCGCTGGCGAACAGTCTGATCATCGGCGTCTCCGCCACCATCCTCGCCACCGCGCTGGGCACGCTAGCAGCACTGGGCCTGTCGAACGCTGCCATGCCGGCACGCCGGTACGCCACGGGACTGCTGATTTCGCCCATGGTCACCCCCGTGATCATTTCGGCCGCGGGGATGTTCTTCTTCTACTCGAACATCGGCCTGGCGCAGACCCACCTCGGGTTGATCCTGGCCCACGCCGCCCTGGGCACGCCCTTCGTCGTGATTACGGTCACGGCTACACTGGCCGGTTACGACATGAACCTGTCGCGGGCGGCCGCCAGCCTGGGCGCGGGACCCTTGAAGATCTTCCGGCGCGTACAGCTCCCGCTGATTGCGCCAGGGGTCGTCTCCGGGGCGATCTTCGCCTTCGCCGCGTCCTTCGACGAAGTGGTCGTGGTACTCTTCATGGGCGGGATAGAGCAGCGCACGATACCACGGCAGATGTGGTCGGGCATCCGCGAAGAAATCAGCCCCGCCATCCTGGCCGTGGCCGTCTTCCTCATCGTCTTCGCCGTGGTATTCCTGTTGACCGTGGAGTGGCTGCGGCGGCGTTCGGCGAGATAGGATCGGAAAGATCCGTTTGGGGGCGGCTACTACTGCTTCGGGGGTTCAACCGCATCCGCGCCGTTCATGTACTCGTTCATCAGCGAATGGAAGTGGTGGACGCCGTTCTCCCGCTTGACGGAAAACCGGCCCTGGTTGTAGGACTCGGACTGCAGCCCGCGCTGCACGTGTTCGCAGATGAAGATGTCCTCTTCCTGGATCTCGTCGCCGAAATCTACCAGGTTTTCCACGTCCTGTTCCATGTCGGGTGACAGGTACCATTCGAAGATCGTCAGGCAACGGTCGTGGCCCAACGGAACCACCAGGTTGGTCTGCATCTGTCCCAGATAGATATTGAGCATCAGGGTGGGGAAGACCCAGTAATACTGCGTGTCGTCCTGGTCCTGCTCCGTCGGCAGGTACCGTCGCTCCCCCTTGTAACCCTTCGATCCCGCTCCTCTAATCGGCGCGTGCTGGATGGAGTAGTACCTGAAGGGTTCCACCCGGTAGGCGTCGTAGTCGATTTCGCGGTATAATCCCGGATGCACGACCGGGAGGTGATACCCTTCCAGGTAGTTGTCCACGTACACCTTCCAGTTGCAGTTCATCTCGTAGTCCCGGCGCCTGGCCCATTTCATCTCGCCGATCCGGTGCGCGCCGGCCCTTTTCCCGATATCGCCCAGGAAAGCCTCAAGGGAAGGCGCCGAATCATCCAGGTTGACGAACAGCAGGGGACCCCACTGGCTCACCCGAACCGGTCTGAGTGCCATGGCGCAGTGGTCGAGGGCCTGTACGTCTTCGAATTCCGGCGCATGGCGGAGCGAGCCGTCCAGGTTGTAGGTCCACCCGTGGTAATGACATACGAAAGTCCTCCGGTTGCCTTGTTCCAGGGCCACGGGCCCCGCGCGATGCCTGCACACGTTGAAGAATCCCCGTACTTCATCATCGGCCCCGCGGGCGATAACCACCGGTTCCCCCGCCACGTCCACCGTGAAATAGTCCCCGATGCGGGCCACCTGGTCCGCCCGTCCCACGAGCTGCCAGGTCTTTCGGAACAGGTCCCGGTATTCACGCCGCAGGAAATCAGGGTCGGTGTACCACGAGGATGGTATCGTCCATGCGGTTTCGATATGCTGGTCGAATGGGTGATCCTTCATGTGATCGGTCTCCTTCCTGCTTCTCGGCTGCTACTCACGGCGTGCACGTCATCCGGCCTGCATTCGAAATATCGGATAACCACCGGCCTTCGTGCCACCGTTTTCGACTACATGTCGTCCGGGTCCAACACCTCCGCCAACGCAAGTCCCTTGTCGATCAGCTGCGCTTCTATTTCGGTCCGGTCACCCACGAGCAGGTAACCCGCGCGCCGTGGATTCAGGTGCAGCCGGGCCGTGGATCGAACGTCCTCCAGGGTGACCTTCTCCAGGTTCTCCACCGCGTCCCGTATGTCTGTCATCGGCCTTCCCGAACTCCATAGTCCACCGATACTGCCCGCGATGCGTCTCAGGGATTCGAACTGCTGTGCGTATCCCCGGATCCGTCCCGTGCGCGCCTCTTCCAGTTCCTCCTCGCTCACCGGCCGTTCGCCGGCCAGTCCTTCCATTTCCGACATCAATTCCATCACGACCTCGCCGGTCTTGTCCGCCTGTATGGACGTCTGCACCTTCCAGTAACCGGAGACGCCAAGCAGGCCCAGTGAGGTGGAAACCCCGTAAGTGTAACCCTTTTCTTCCCTCAGGTTCAGGTTGAGCCGGGATTGGAAACCCCCGCCCCAGACCGCGTCTACGAGTCTAAGGGCATGGTAGTCGGGCGTGTCGCGGCGCGGCGCGGGGATAAACTGGCAGACCACCGTCTGGGGTGCGTCGGGACGATCGATCAGGTAGATCCGGTTCATTTTCCGGTCGGGGGATGGATCCGGGACGGTCCTGGCCGGCCTGACGTCGCCTTTCCAGGAACCGAACCGGTTATCCGCCAGTTTCATCGCCTGGCCGCAGGTGATGTCGCCCACGAACACCAGGGCGGACTGGTCCGGCCGCCAGTTCTCTTCGAAAGACCTGGCGAGATCGTACCTCGAAAGCTCGCCGATAGAAGAAGCATATCCCTGTACGGGCTGACCGTAGGGATGATCCGCGCCGAAAACCAGCCTGGGGCATACCCGCTGGGCGAGTGACTGGGGATGGGAGGCTTGTTGCGCGAGGTGGTCCAGGTGTCGGTGTCTCTCCCGTTCCAGCTCCTCTTCGGGGAACAGGGGATTACGCACGACGTCAGCGAAGAGGGCCATGGCTGGAGTAAGGTTATCGGCGAGCACGTCCAGCCCCAGCCGGGCGGATTCGAGGAACATCGATTTGCCAATAACCGTGCCCAGACGGCTCAGCGCCTCGTCGAGTTCCAGTGCGCCGTGGCTTCGTGTGCCCTTGTCCATCGTCTGCAGCATGAGTTGAGCCGTTCCGCTTCGCTCAGGGGGATCGTGCACTCCGCCTGTTTTCACGTTCAGCGACACGGCTACCTTGGGCAGATCATGGTGTTCGACGACAAGGACTTCCAGGCCGTTGTCGAGTCGCCCTTCGTACACCGCGGGTGTTTGAAAGTGCGTGTCCAGACCGAGCGCCGGAACCTTCGATCGATCGAGCGATTTACTGGCAGCCTCTGGCGCCGTACCGGGATCGATCACCTTCGGCAGGTTGTCGGGATGGTATCGCAGCAACAGGCCGTGGCGGTCGACCAGCCACTGTTTGACCATTTCCGCGATCTTCGATCCGGTCAATTCCTGGAACCGGTCGTGTTCGACGTGGAAGTACCCGGGATCGTTCGTGTAGGTGTTCGACTCGTTCAGCCGGTCGGCTTTGCCACCAAACCCGCCGATTCGCTCGAGGCTGGAGACGTACTGGTATTCCCATACGGTACGGGCGCGCTCGACCTCATCCCGGCTCGGGCCGCTGGCTGCCAGTTTTTCGATTTGTTCTGTAACCAGGCCTTCGACTTCCAGGACGTCACAGTCCGGGCGGACGGTCGCGATGACGCCGAACAGTCCGGTGATCTCCTTGGCGTAGTTGAAGACGCTGACCTCCGTGCACAGCCTGCGATCGTAGACCAGCAACTTTTCAAGCCGCGAGGACAGGCCGTCTCCCAACACGGCCGCGGCCGCGTCGAGCGCGGTCTCGTCCGCTTCGAACCGTTCCGGCCCCGGCCAGATCATGTGGACCCGGGCCTGGGGCACGCGGTCGGTGACCTCCACGATCTTCCTTTCGGACAGGGAAGGCACCCAGCGGCGCTGGCGCTCGAGCAGGGGTCCGGATTTCATCCCACCGTAGTAGTGGGCCACACGGTCCCGGGCAAAAGCTTCGTCGAAATCACCGGCAATGACCAGCGATAGGTTGTTGGGCGTATAGTAGTTTCGGAAAAACTCGGCCACCTCGTCCACCGTGGCGGCTTCCAGGTCTTCGTGTCTTCCGATGATGGGCCAGGAATAGGGATGTCCAGCGGGGTACAGGTTTTCGTTGACCAGCTCGAACCACCGGCCGTAGGGCTGGTTCTCCGTGGTCTGGCGGCGTTCGTTGCGGACGACCTCGCGCTGGTTTTCGAAATTCTCGCTCGTCAGCGCGTCGGCCAGGGTGGCGATACGATCCGATTCCAGCCAGAGCACGTATTCGAGGTTGCCCGAGGGTACGGTGGCGAAGTAGTTCGTGCGGTCGTAGCTCGTGGTACCGTTGACACCGCCTTCCCGCAGGTTTCCTCCCGCCTGTTCGATATATTTGAAATACCCTTCCGGCGCGTTTTCCGATCCTTCGAACATCAGGTGTTCGAATAGGTGGGCAAAGCCGGTTCGGCCCGGTCGTTCCACCTTGGAGCCCACGTGGAACCAGTGGTTGACATGCACCACGGGCAGCTTGCGGTCGATGTGCAGAATGACCTGCAAACCGTTTGGAAGGGTATACTTCTCAAAGGATACCCGTGGCAGGTTTTTCTGAGCCATGGCTTGTCCTGTTACAGGTAATGTCGTGCGCGTTTGAGGTAGAATCAGGGTACGATGCGACGACTACCGACCACGGTTCGGCGGGCACCGTTACGCCGGCTCCACCCTGCCCGATCTGGCGGAACGATAGGCGGCATCGAGCATCATGACGGAACCCAGGGCCGCGGTGCCGGGCGTGTAGTTCTCCACGTTACGTCCGAGTACCAGGTCCACGAAGTTTTCAGGCGGTCCCTCGCAACTGTAGGCGCCGGCGTCGGGAGCCACGTCATGGACCTGATCCTGTCCGTCGTGCCGGTGGATCGCGAGCCGGGCGCGCTCGACGTCGAGAAGCAGCATGCCCTCCGAACCGAAAATCCGTATGTCTAGCTGGAACATCTGGCCCTCGGGGATGTCTCCCGATCCCGATAGCGCACCGATAACACCGTCCTCGAAGCGGACCGTCAAGGCGTCGTACATCTCCACCCTTGAATCGGCCTCGGTCATCATGGCGAAGACCTCACGGGGCACCAGGCCCGTGAGCCAGGACATGAGGCCCAGGCTGTGGGACATCTGCGCGTGGCCATAACCGCCGTCGGCCACCACGGGATCGGCCCAGGTCGCAGGGTCTGGTGCGAAGAGGCCGCCACCATTGGCCTCGTGGTCGAAATCCAGTCCCTGCAGCAGGCCCCGAATGGGAGAGGCCATGTGGCAAAGCACGGACTCGATCTTTCCGACCATCCCGGCGTCGAGCTGCCGCTTGGCTTCCTGGATATACGGTTTGTGGTGCCATCCATAGGGAACGAGCAGATGGAGCCTCTTCTCATCCGACCGGCGTACCAGTTCCTTCGCGTCCGCACTCTTCGTACACATGGGCTTTTCGACCATGACGTGCAACCCGCGATCCAACGCCGCACTGGCATGCTCGAAGTGGAGCGTGTGGGGACTGGACACCACCACGCCGTCCAGTGCCACCTCGTCGAGCATCTTGCGATAATCTTCCGTCCCGTACGGCACGTCGAATGCTTCCTGCACCTGGCGTAATTCATCCGTCCCGAGCCGGCAAACGGCCGCCAGTTCCACGTCTCCCATCTCGTCTGCCCGTTTCCGCAGGACCGGCAGGTGGGTGGCCGTCGCCCACCACCCGGTGCCAATGAATCCTATCCGTGCTTTCTCCATGACAGAACCTCTCGGATGCTAATGCCGTGTACCCCGGAATACGCCACCCGTCGTGGCGTCCACGATCCAGGCTTCATTCTGCCAGAGCGTGAACCCGTGGGGTTCCGGGCCCTCCACGTCCATCCTGTCCAGTTGTTCGCCCGTTTCGGGGTCGTACAGGAACACCGCACGATGATTGGTCTCCACGCACCAGAGCCCGCCGTTGTCCCAGGCGATGCCGTGAGGCCGTTCTCCGGGTGCGGGGAAGGACTGCAGCACCGTCCATCTGTCGGGGTCCATCCGGTAGATGGTGGCGTCGGGGGGCGATGACATCCACAGTTCCCCGTCCCGCCATTCCAGGCCATGGGCGCCGGTTTCCTTCGCGCCCGGCGTGGCATGACGCGCCAGCGTTTTACCCGAGTCGAGATCGATTTTCAGGGTCTCGCAACTATAGGTAGACGACACCCAGAGGTGGGTGCCGGTGTGGGTGATCCCGCTACCCCGGTCGGAGTCGGAGTCGAAGATCCGGAGCGTCGCGCCGTCCCGGTAGTCGTGGCAGCTGATCCGGTTGTCACCCTGGTCCAGTATCCAGAGTCCCTCGGTCGTGGCCTGCAGCCCATTTGGCTGTGGGCCGGGCGCATCGAAGACATGGCTCAGCGTCAGTTTCATACAACGGCCTTTCTGCGATCTGGTAAAGGGTGAAATACCATCCAAAAATGCAACCGTGCCAGTGTACTGTCAAGGTACAAAGGAGGTGGAAGAACCGGATATCGCGTGTAGCCATCATGGCAAGATGGAAGGACAAAAAGATTTGACATCGGTCATAATTTCTATATTTTTAGAAATATGGAAATGACTAACACGAATTCTACCCCTGCGGGGCTTGCGGCAGAACAAAAACATGCCGAAGCCTTCAAGGCGCTGAGCCACAGGACACGACTGGCCATCTTCTACCATCTCGTAAGGAAAGGTGAAGAAGGGGATACCGTCGGGAACCTCCAGGAAGCGATCGCCGTGCCGTGGGCAACCCTGTCCCATCACCTGGACGTCCTCCGCCGCGCAGACCTGCTGGCGTCCCGCCGCGAAGAGCGGTATATCTATTACCGTGTACGGCCCGAACAGGTGGGTGACCTGGTTCGCCTCCTTACCGCCTGTTGTTGATTCACCGGCCCTTGTCGAAGTAGCCGGAACAATTTGAAAAACGCTGTCGCAGTCCCGTAACCTATTCTGGAGGTATGCCATGTCCGACTATCCCAAGATCCACCTGTCGTTTCCCGTCAGCGACCTCGATCGAAGCGTCGCATTCTATAGTCGGTTTTCGGTGAAGAACCTGTGAAAACCCGGTCCGGCTACGTCAAGTTCCTGCCGTCCCTGGCTACCTTGAACCTGGCCCTGTATTCGGGTGGGACATCCACGGGCGATGCAACCAACCATTTCGGGATCGAAGTCCATGACCACGAGACGGTCATGCACCATCTTCGGCGGATCAGGGTGTCCGGACTGGACACCAGGGAAGAGATGGACGTCGACTGCTGTCACGCCAACCAGGACAAGTTCTGGGTGGAAGACCCGGACGGTCGGGAATGGGAGATCTACGTGTTGAACCGGGACCTTGATGAACCCGGTGCGCAAGGTGAAGACGTCTGCTGCGCGGTCCCAGAAGCCTGTAACACTTCCGAGGTAGCGAGTTCGTCCAACATGTCGGCTTGCTGCTGTTAGAAAACACTATACGGTCAGGAATCAGGATCAAAACTGGAGCAACCATGAAACTAGACACGTTACTGGTACACGCAGGTGGGGAGCTGGAACCAGCGTCGGGCGCCATTGCGCCTTCCATTCATCTCTCGACCACCTTCGAGCACACGCCGGAAGGCGAGGCGACCCACGACCATGTTTATGTCCGGATGGGCAACCCGACCCAGGACCGGCTGGAAACCGCCCTCGAGGCCATCGAGGATGGGGAAAAAGCGCTGGTCTTCGCGTCGGGCATGGCGGCGGTAACGGGCTGTATGCAGTTGCTTGCCCCGGGCGCCCACGTGCTGATGCACAAAGACGTCTACAGCGTTACCCGCGCGATAGGCAAAGAACTCCTGCCGAACTGGAACATCGAAGTGACCGACGTCGACATGACCGACCTCGACGCGGTTCGGCGCTGCATGCGAACCAATACGGAACTGCTCTGGGCGGAGACACCCTCCAATCCCGCCATTGACGTCATCGACATCGGCGCGGCGGCCGACATTGCCCACGGCGCCGGCGCTTTGCTAGCAGTAGACAACACCTTTGCCACACCGGTGGTGCAGCGGCCCCTTCAGCACGGCGCCGACATCGCCATGCACTCCATGACCAAGTTCCTGGGCGGCCATAGCGACGTGCAAGGTGGCGCACTTATATTCCGGCAAGACGGAGACCGGGTCGAGCGAGCCCGGCGCGTTCGGACCATCACCGGCGGCGTGCTATCTCCCTTCAACGCCTGGCTGGTCCTGCGCGGGCTGCGCTCCCTTGGATGCCGCATGGAGCGCCATGTCTCCAACGCGGAGGCTATCGCCGTGGCGCTGGCCGGTCATCCGGGGATCGAAGGGGTCGATTACCCGGGGCTGCCTGATCACCCGGGGCACGCTGTCGCGACCCGGCAGATGGACGGTTACGGAGGCATGTTGTCTTTACGGATCAAGGGTACGCGGGAGGACGCGCTGCGGGTCGTAAGCCGGGTGAAGTTGATGCACAACGCCACCAGCCTGGGCGGGGTCGAAAGCCTGATCGAACACCGTCAGTCCATCGAGGGTCCTGGATCGGAGACGGCACCCAACCTGCTCCGGCTGGCCCCTGGCCTCGAAGCGGCCGAGGACCTGATCGACGACCTGGCGCAGGCACTGGAATAAAGATCGGTGCGGGGTTTACTCGTCAGGCTGGCAGCTTCCGCACGGGGCGTAGGTTTCCACCGCCTTGTCTACGGCGATGGCCCTGGCATTGCCATTCAGGAAGCGGCAGTCGGACCGATGATACTTTGAACCCCCATCGGTGACGTAGACGATGGGCACGTCGGTATCCCTCTCGGAATTCGAGGGCCAGTACTTATGATTGACGGTCAGTTCAATGCCCTTGTCGAGCAGCTCTTCCATGATCGCCCGGATCAGTCTGCGTTTCCGCCAGGTGAGGGCGGTGAGCGCCAGCGTGGTGGCCACGGTAAATAACAGTCTCAGCATGGTATTCCTTCTCTTAAGACTCGATGAACTTCATTGAAAGACAATATCAACAAATGGCATCCCGGATGCGTGGAACCTACACGGCGAAACACCACGTTGCCATTCAAGGTTCTAATATAGCGAATATGCCCCCGGGATACAAGAAAGGAATATACCAGGCGGGCGTGTTCCAGCCCTCTGCGGAGGCTTGACACGACGATACACACCCCATATTATAAGTCGTTCTGATACACCCATTTCCGGACAGGAACTCACTGGTATTATCGAAACTGCATCCAAAGACATACTGGAGTAATCATGTCGAAAATCAGACTGGGACTGGTCGGCTGCGGCGGCATGGGTCACCGGCATCTCTATGGACTGGCTGAACTTCACCGTACCGGGCTCTGCCGGTTTGAACCCGTGGTCGCGTGCGATCCCCGCAGGGAGAACGCCGAATCCCTCGCCGGGCACATCGAAGAGCATTTCGGCATCCGTCCCGCCGTGGTTGGAAGTCTCGACGAGGTGGACGCCGGCGACCTGCAGGCCATCGACATCTGCACCGACCCGCGACACCATCACACGGTGTGCGCCGATGCCGCCTCGCGTGGATGGGACGTGATGACCGAGAAGCCCATGGGGCTCACGATACGAGCCTGCCGCCTCATGCGGGAAGCCTCCGACGGGGCCGGGCGAATTCTTTCGGTGGCCGAGAACTACCGCCGTGATCCCGTCAACCGCCTCGGCAAGGCGCTGCTGGACGCCGGCGTGATCGGTACGCCCCGTTACATGGTGCACAACACCGCGGGCGGAGAAAACAAGATGCTGATCACCGTCTGGCGGCACATGAAAAACGTCAGCGGCCTGCTCCTCGACGTGGGCGTCCACTTCGCCGACATCCTGGAATACTTCATGGGGCCGGTGTCGAACATATACGCCCAGACGCGTCTTCACGAGAAGATCCGATACAACGACATGGCGGGCAAGGAGCCCAGGCAGTCATCGTCGCGGCATGCACCACCGGGCGGTGTCTACGATCACTGGCAGGCGGAGATGCCCGCGGAGTTTGAGGTGACCGCCGAGGACGCGGCCTACGCAACCCTGACATTCGAGAGCGGGGCGGTCTGCCAGTACCTGGAAGAACACGCCACCTTCGGAAAAGGATTCTGGCATCGGGGTATCTACGGTTCGTCCGGCTCGATGGAACTGCCCGGGGACCGCTCGGGCCAGCCGCTGACCATCGTCCGCGACGGCGAGACGCTGCAAGGCCAGGCTTTGCTCGACCTCGTGCCGGACTTCATCCTGGACGAGGCCACGGCGGCCCTGTTCGGCGGCGACCGCTTGTTCGGCTACGAATTCCCCTTCCCGGAAACGGACCGCAAGATTATCGCCATCGAGTATGCCGATTTCGCGGAAGCCATCGATGAAGGCCGCCAACCCGAAGTCGACGGCTACATGGGCATGCGCTCGGTCGCCGTCTCGTACGGCATCATGGAGTCGGGCCAGGCGGGCAGGCAGGTCACAGTAGACGAAGTCATGTCGGACGACACCAACGACTATCAGCAGGAAATCAACGACAGCCTGGGCATCTGAGGCGGCAGCATATGAAACTCGGCTATTCCACGTGGGGCATGCCAACCGTTGAGATGGACGAAGCGGTACCCCACCTGGCGTCCCTCGGTTACGACGGCATCGAAATCACCGTCATTCCGGGTTATTCCACGGAACTGAGTACGCTCGACACCGAAGAACGCCGGCTAATCCGGGGCCTGTTCGCGAAGCATGGCGTGGAGATGCCCGCCATCGCCGGGCACACCAGCCTCCTGGACCCCGACACGCGTCAACACGCCGCCAACATGAAGCGGCTCAAGGAAACCGTGGAACTCGCCGCGGACATGACCATGGGTAACCTCGTGCCCTGCCTGGACACTACGCCCGGCGGCGGACCGGAGGACTGGTCCGACGTGCGTGACCGGCTGCTGAACGAGGTGGGGGAACTCGTGGATTTCGGCGCGCGTCACGGGGTGACCATCGCCATGGAGCCCCACGTCGGCTGCTGTCTGTGTGACGTGGAACGGACCCTGTGGCTGCTCGAAAAGATCGATTCCGATTACCTGAAGCTCAACTACGACATCAGCCATTTCGACGTGGCCGGCGTGCCCACGGCGGAAAGCGTGGCGGCCCTGGCGCCCCACACCATACACACCCACGTGAAGGATCAACGGGGTACGGTGCCGGATTTCGAGTTCCTGATTCCCGGAGAAGGGGATTTCGATTACGTGGAATACCTGGACGCCATGAAAGCGGCGGGATACGACGACTACATTACCGTGGAAGTCAGCATGATGGTACAGCAGCGGAAGGACTACGATCCTCTTGACGCGGCCGGACTGGCCTACCGCACGCTCGATGCGGCATTCCAGGTGTCTGAGGCGGAACGGACGTAACCCGTGACGCGAATCTCAGCGACCGGGATACCTCTGCAATTCGAAACCGCGGCGCGTTGAGAACACCAGCGCCAAGTACGCCGGAATCATAAAAAGCATCGGTTTACAAAAGTAATTTGAAGTTTATAGTAGTGCTAAGCGGTATAAAGTAACGATCATCGTACGTCATGATAACGATCATCGTACGTAATGATAACGATCATCGTACGTAATGATCGCCACGATCCATATTGTTGCGAGGAGGTATCATACCATGTACGATCCCGTACTTGTTGAACCCATGCGCAGGGAACTGACTGAACTGGGCGTGGAAGAACTGAAGACCGCCGACGAGGTGGACAACCTGCTGCAGGTGCACAAGGGTACCGCACTGGTCGTGGTCAATTCAGTATGCGGCTGCGCGGCGGCCAATGCGCGGCCGGGCGTCGCCATGGCCCTGCAGAACAAGAAACTGCCGGACAAAGTCACCACGGTTTTCGCCGGCATGGACCTGGAAGCCACGAGCAAGGCCAGGGATTACTTCAAAGGGTATTTCCCGTCGTCTCCGCAGATCGCGTTGATGAAGGACGGCGAGGTGGCGTTCATGTTGGAGCGAACTGACATCGAAGGCCGTACGGCGCTCGACGTGGCCCAGCGGCTGATGATGGCCTTCAACCAGCACTGCGGCTAGTCAGGACGCGGGCTATTCAGGTTCGTATTCCGCCGTGCAGACCGTGTGGATACCGCCGCGGATCCGGTAGTCGGTGCTTACCGTCATGCGGACCGGCCGCACCGCCTCGACCAGGTCGTCGAGGATGCGCCGCGTGACGTGCTCCTGCACCATGCCTACGGTCCGATACGATAGCAGGTAGTATTTGTAGGACCGCAGTTCCAGGACCTTCTCGTCCGGCACGTAGGAAACGACAATCTCTCCGAAATCCGGCAGCCCTGTCCAGGGGCAGACCGCCGTAAACTCGTCCGTATCGATATCCACGTCGAGGGGATCGCCCTTGGATTCGTAGGGGAAGGTCTCCAGGACATCAGCATTGATGACCTCGGGACCGTCGAAGTCGAACTGCTTCTCTCGGGGTTCGATGTTCATTTGATCTTGATTCTCCAGGTGGCGTCGGGCGTTCTGACTATCATCTTTGCCCGGCCGCTTTCCCTCATACTCTTCCCGTGATATCCGGTGCATTCGGGTCTACGCTGCCGCCCTCGGGCTGGGTAGCGACCGGCCTGTAGGGCATTTCCTCGTAGGACGTGTACGCGACTTCGAGCCACGGGGTTTCGAGCCGGCGGTGCTCTTCGTACCGGCTGTTCATCACGGCGTCGATGACGCCGGTAACCAACAGCGTACGCTCGGGCGGATAGGGCGCGGCGCCCGTCAGGAAGAATCGCTGTATGTTGTGGCACAGGTAGCTGAAGTGGGCGTGGTTCCCCTCGCGGACGAGGTTGAAACAAGCTCCATGGACCCGGCCGTCGACCCGGGCGGCATAGGCCCAGGTGCTGATGTAACCGCCAAGCATGAGGCTGGTCGTCCGTATGCCGTCGCTCCGTTCCACCAGAAAGGCCGCGGAATCCGTGGCATGTTCCCGAGCTGAACCTGCGGGTTTGTCCGGTATGGTATCTAGCGCCGCTTCCATCAGTTCCCGCGACCATAATCCCTCGTCGCAGGCCCGCCACATTTCATCGCCTTCCAAACATTGCACCGAAGCTACGCCTGTCTCTCCGCCGCACCGCCGTTCGACCATGCACTGCAACGCTTCGAGGGTATGGTAACCATAGGATTCGATCCCGCCAAATCCCACGGTGAGCGCTTCCTCGACGTTGGTTTCCAGTTCGTATTCTATCCACGGATCGCGCCACGCCAGGGGCAGGGAGGATCCTGCCATCAGGGGAATGTTCAGTTCCTCCGCCCGGTTCCACATCCACTGGGCGTCCTTGTAGTCATAGGCGAAATGCTTGTCGCTGAACACGGGTACGGAACGCCCGCTTTCGGCGAAAACACCGGCGATCTGCTCGAAGAAGAACCGCCGGGGATACATGTGGCGGCCCCGTTCGTTCCACGGGTAGTCGCCGTGCTCGCCGATGAGCAGCACCGCGTCCACCCCCAGGCTGTCGCCGCCCGCGTGCAGCGCCCTGCGGATGCTCGGGTAGACCGGCACGCCGAACTTTTCCGCCAGGGGAAGGCCGATGTCGTTCTCGAGGACATGGTCGATGTAGAGGGATACGACGTCCACTTCGGGGGCGAAGTATCCCTCGTCGAGCGACCAGCCCTTCAGGAACTTGGAGACGATGACGTCCGCATGAGCAGCCGGATGATATATCGTGCAGATGGCGGCGACACGGAATCGTTCAGCCATGGGTTTTCCCTAACTGCCGAGCACCGGCTCTTCGACCGGCATCTCCGCGGGAGCTTCCGCGGTACGGTCCGTCTTCTTGCCGTATTCCTCGATGAACTCCTCCACCAGGCGATGACAAACGTCGTCGGCGTACTGCTCGGGCGGTGATTTCATGAAATAGGAAGAAGGGCCGATTTGGGGACCGCTGAGGCCATTGTCCAGTGCCAGCTTGCAGCAACGTACCGCGTCGATGACCACGCCGGCCGAGTTGGGCGAATCCCAGACTTCCAGCTTGAGTTCGAGGTTCAGCGGCACGCCGCCGAAGGTCTCGCCTTCCATGCGGATGTGGCACCACTTCCGGTCCTCGAGCCACGGCACGTGATCGCTGGGCCCGACGTGGATGTTGTCCTCACCCATGTCATAATTCAACTGGGACGTCACCGCGTTGGTCTTGCTGATCTTCTTCGATTCGAGGCGCGAGCGCTCCAGCATGTTGTAGAAATCGGTATTGCCTCCGAAGTTCAGCTGGTAGGAGCGCAGGACCTTGACGCCGCGGTCTGCGAAGAGGCGGGTCAGCACGCGGTGGGTAATGGTGGCGCCCACCTGGGACTTGATGTCGTCGCCGATGATCGGCAGGCCGTGCTTGCGGAACCGATCCGGCCAGTGGCCCGTGCTGGCGATGAAGACCGGGACGCAGTTCACGAAACCGCATCCGGCCTGCAGGATCTGCTCGACGTACCACTTCGTGGCCACTTCGCTGCCCACGGGCAGGTAGCTGACTACCACGTCCGTCTTCGTTTCCTTCAACACCTCGACCACGTCGACGGTATCACTGGCGTCTTTTTCGATGACTTCGCTGAGGTATTTCCCCAGCCCGTCGTGGGTCATGCCCCGCTGCACCGGCACGCCCAGGTTCGGCACGTCGGCGAACTTCACCGTGTTGTTGGGTTGGGCGAAAACGGCTTCGCTGAGGTCCTTGCCCACCTTTTCCGCACCCACGTCGAAGGCGGCCGAGAACTCCACGTCGCCGATGTGATACCCGCCCAGGTTGGCGTGCATCAGGCCCGGGATGAACTCGTCCGGCGAGGCGTTCCGGTAGTACTCGACGCCCTGCACCAGGGACGAGGCACAGTTGCCTACGCCTACGATGGCGACTCTGACTTTGCTGCTCATGATATCCTCCGCTTCCCACCAAACCGGGTCCGCGTTACGCATACCCGAAGTTATTAAATATGAAACGTTCACCTTTCCTTTAGATCATAAGAAACGCGAATTTTAGTATAATACAAATAAATAATTGTTATATCATCTATAGATTTTATCTATATTAAACCGGAGGTCCCACGTGGCCGGCAAAACCACCTTGTGACAGTTTCAAGGAGCACACCATGAACCTGTATTACCTGCAGTATTTCCTGGCGGTCGCAAGGCGTGAGAGTTTTTCCAAGGCGGCGCGGGACATGCACGTGACGCAACCCACGGTGAGCAACGGCGTGCGTGAGCTTGAAGAGACGCTCGGCGTGAGGTTATTCAACCGCGGGAGCCGGCATGTTTCATTGACCATGGAAGGACGAGCGCTGGTCAACTACGCCGTACGCATCCAGGATCTCACCGAGGAGGCGGAAAACCGCCTGGCGAGCGGAGACGTACTGCCGGGCGAGGGGTTCACTTTCGGCGCCACCGATGCCGCGGTGACTTACCTGCTCACGGATATCCTCAGCCGCTACGTTAAGCGGTATCCCGGCCTGGAACTGTCCGTGCACGTATCGCCCTCCCAGTACCTGGTGGAAGAACTACTGGGGAACCGCTCGGAATTCGCCCTGATCACTTTACCGTACGCCCACCCCCGAATCGAAACCATGGCCATTTACCACGATTCCATGCCGCTCGTGGTCGGCGGCGGCCATCCCTACGCGAACAGGAAGACGGTCACGCTGAAGGAGGTAGCGGAGCAACCCCTGATCCTCTTCCACGAAGATTCCGTGTCCCGCAGGATCGTGGACGAGCGATTCGCCGAGGTGGGCGTCTCGCCGCGCGTCGTCATGGAAATGCGCAGTCCGGAGGCGATGCGCAAGCTCGTAGAAGCGGGCGTGGGGATTTCCTTCCTGCCCTCCCTGACGATCCAGGAATCCATTGCGGCCGGTACGCTTCGGGAGGTTGCCGTGGAAAACGTCACCTTCAGCCGCGATATCGGCGTGGCCTGGCGGCGCGGACGATACTTCAGTCCGGCCCTGGGCGTACTCCTGGAGGATATATTCGAAAGTTACGGGGAGGGGGCGGCGTGGGCGGAGCGGCAGAAACTGGTACTGAATCAGTCGTAGGCGTTCAGTTCGGCGTCGATGCGATCCTGGTGTCTTGGATCATTCGCGGGTCCGGCCGCGGCCACGGCTTTGCCCCGGTTCAGTCGACCGGAACGCCAACGGCGGAGCGTGATGAAGATCAGACCGGCACCGACCAGGAACATGAGCGGCGTAACGAGATAGGCCATTCGATTGAAACCGGCATTGGGCGGGGACGACAGGATGCGTTCCCCGTACATGGCCTTGTAATGGTCGATGACCTCCTCGCTGGTCTGTCCGTCGGCGAGCATCCGACGGAGATCATCTTTCATATTCTCCGCGGTTCCGGAGTAATGCTGGCTGAGGGGCTGCCGCCAGCAGCAAGGCGCGATCAATTGCTCCTCGATTTCCTTTGCGACCTGTTCCCTGCCGTCTGCCGACCCGTCAACCTGTGACTCGGACGTCCCGGGAAGTGCCAGGAATATCAACAAAGGAAGCAGAAAGAAGATGGGAGTTCGTCGCATTTGGCAGTTTACAAATCTGAAAGAAGGATCTGAACGTTACATGTGTATTTCAAACAGGGAATTCCATATTGGATGGAACACCACTTAGTGAACGTCTTGAGACCTGGCACGGCCTCTCATTTAATGTTACACGATATGTCGTATCTGTCAATTCAATTCACCATGTCAAGTTACCGGAGTTGAACCTGATTTCGAAGTAGTTCTGCCCTGCTTCATCACGCTGATGTCATTTGCGATTTTGTCCACCTTGTTGTAAAGTTTGACCTGATGCCCCTCGACGGCAGTCATCCGCTCGTCCAGCCTGCCCAGGTGAATTTCGACGGCATTCATGCGTTCGTCCAGCCTGCCCAGGTGAATTTCGACGGCATTCATGCGTTCGTCCAGCCTGCCCAGGTGAATTTCGACGGCATTCATTCGTTCGTCCAGCCGGTCAAACCGCTTGTCTACATCGTTTATCCTATCGACGATTCTGGATTCAATTTGAAGCATATCGGCCTTAACCTCTTGCCGACTCCCCCTGGCCTCGCGCCAAAAGAAAATGAAGGCCGCCATTAATATGGCTGGCTGGATCCAGATCGATACTACTTCCACGTTCCATTCCCCTTCC
The DNA here is from genome assembly GCA_965240335.1 of bacterium. Taxonomy (GTDB): domain Bacteria; phylum JAAXHH01; class JAAXHH01; order JAAXHH01; family JAAXHH01; genus JAAXHH01. Next base: position 196,903 of record CBDEKM010000011.1, on the reverse strand, counting down.
GGTTCTTTGCTGTAACCGGTCGAACATCGCACCACCGCTTTGGACCACATTATTGTAGTCCAACGACAGTTCGTTTTTGTGTTCTGGTGGGCGAAACTTTTCGTATGGCCTTGTGTTTCTCAGAGATTCCAGTCAGGTATTATAAGATTAGTGGAATATTGGCTTCAAATCTCGAATTTGATGGATGAAATCGTTCTTAGCATATGGGTAACTCAATGATCCCCTGCCTTCTTTTTTCAATGTAATTACGGCGTGCGCGGATCGACGTATTATGTATAATCAAAAAAAACTACCGATTTACACTTGGGAAGAAGCGATTTCTCTTGACCTGTTCTCTGCTAGACTCCTATTCTGTGGCGAAATTCGCGGGACCGCGGAGTTCGTCGCGAATGATTCCACTGTAATTGCTTACATGGACCAGCGGGCATAGATTATGAAACGGCACAAAAAGTCGAAGCTTCCCGCTTAGAGACAACACCAACTGTTATCAAACCAGGGTCGGAAACGGAGAATCCCAACATGCTGTCACGAGGCGAAGTCAACAGGTCGCTGCGGTCATTCATCGCCGTGAGCGGACTGTGGGGCGCCTGGGGCCAGATGCTCGGCATGAATACCGCCGTGTTCGCGGGATTCGTGCTATCCCTGGGTGCGGACGCCTCAGACATCGCCTTCTTCTCGGCGATCGCGGCTATCCTCGCGCCCGTACAAATCATCTCCTCCCTTTTCAGCAAATCCATCGAAAACAAGAAAAACTGGGTCGTGTGGAACGGGGTTTTCGAAGCCGTATTCAGGGGACTCCTGATCACCATCCCCTTTCTCTTCGTAGAATCGCTGCACCAGCGGATGTTGCTCATCTTCCTGGTCGCCGGGCTCACCGCGGGATACATCTACACGCCATTCTACTCGAGCTGGGTCGCAGGTACGGTGCCGGAAAACATGCGCGCGCGTTTCACGAGCCGGCAGACCATCGTCCGCAGTCTCGTGGGCATGGTGGTCGGCGTGATGACCGGACGATTCGTGGACTGGTTCCCGGATGAAGAAAAACTGATGGCTTTCGTGGTGGTTTTCGTCGTGGGCACCCTCTGCGGCGTCGCCGGACCCTTGTCGCTCAAACGCACGAACTATCCGGCCCAAAACGAAGAGATCGAGACCCGGAACCCCTTGCGCTATCTCCTGCAGCCCTTCCGCGACCGGAACTTCCGGCAACTGGTCCTGTTCTTCTCGTCCTGGCAGTTCGCACTGGGTCTTTCAGGTCCGCTGTTCAGCGTGTTCATGCTCGACCGGCTGGGGTTCGGCTATACCGCAATCTCCTTACTGAGTGCCCTGGGGACCCTCTCCACCATGGCGGGATACCGCGTCTGGAGCGTGCTGATCGACCGTTTCGGAAGCAAGCCGGTCCTCCAGATCCTCATCATTCCGGGTGCGTTGACCGCCTTCCTCTGGGGGCTGTGCCAACCTGGTTCGCATACCATGGTCGCCGCCGCCATGGCCCTTTCCGGGCTGATCATGGGCGGAATCAACCTGGCCGTCACGCCCCTTCAGTACGCGCTGCTACCGAAAGAGAACCAGGACGAGCGGGTAGCTTACCTGGCTTCGTGGTCCACGACGATAAACCTGCTCTACTCCATTGGGCCCCTGCTCGGTGGCATCCTGGTTGCGTCGCTGGTCAACGTCCGTTTCACAGTGGGCGGATTCCTGATCCAGGATATCAACATCATGTTCTTTCTCAGCGGGATCATGCGCTTCGTGCCGTTGTTCCTGCTCAGGCCGGTGCGTGACTCCCGCTCTATCTCTTCCCAGCAGCTTCTTTCGAACATGTTCCGCGGAAACCTGCTGAGCTATACCTTCAACTATATCGTATTCAACGTGGCTACGGCAGAAGACCGCCGGGCGCGGGCGGCGTTCAGGCTCGGGCGGTCGCGCAACCCCATGGCCATCGACCACCTCGTGCAGGCCCTCACCGACGCCAGTTCCAAGGTACGCCGGCAGGCAGCGAGGGCGCTCGGCGAAACGGGATCGGAAACGGCGGTGGACACGCTGATCCGTGAACTGGAGAGTCCCTCGTCGGACATCCGCAGCGAGGCGGCCGAAGCCCTCGGCAAGCTGCAGCACACCAAGGCGGTGGATCCGCTGGTCGAGGCCCTCGAAGATGAAGACCCCAGGGTGCGGATCAGCGCCATTACCGGTCTTGGGCAGATGGAGGGCGACGACGTGCAGGAACTCCTGTTCTGGCATTTCTCGAACAACGCCGATCCGCTGACCTTTCCCACGCTGGTGGAGGCCCTGAGCCACCGCGAAGACTATCGCATCATCAAACCGACCTTCGACCGGCTCGAATCCTTTACCTCGCCCGCGGTGCGGCTGCAGTTGCTCAATAACATCTGCCACACGCTGGGTGCGGGTGACCGGTTCTACAAGCTGCTTTCGATGGACGAGAACGAACGCTACGGCGAACTGGAAGGCATGATCAAGCGGACCGTAAACCGGTTGACGAATTCGAAGGCCGTACCGGAAGACACCCGGCGGGGCGTGGAAAGTCTCTTCCCCCTCTTCATTCACGCCTACGAACGCAATGACGTGCCAGCCATGATGGAACAGGCCCGGTTGCTGGCGGCGCTGATCCGCGACAGCCATCCGGTCATCGAACAGAGCCCGTACGACACGCTGTCTGTGTACCTGATCATCATGACGATGAACCACTTTATTGAGAGCGACGCCCACCATGACCTGTCCGGTGCACAGGAGATCTTCCTGGCCGTGTGCATGAGGCGCATCGCGACGCTGGTGAGTTGATCGCGTTGACCGCGCAGGTTTGTTGTCCAGAACGCCCACGCCAGTTAATTTGTTGATCATGCTGAATGTAAGTGAAAGAGGCCTGCGATGTATACACGTCGGGAACAGTTCCACCTGGGCATCGCGGGGGCCTGCGGAAGAGGCCTCAGTTTCCGCATCGCCTGCGACGCCCTGCCCCGGGTTCGCGTACACGCGGTGTGCGACGTCGACGCAGACGCGCTGCCTGCCAACGCGGAACTGCTGGGCGCATCGGAACAATACACCCATTACGATGAGATGCTGGAGAAATCCGACCTGGATGCGGTGATCATCGCCACGCCTATGCCCCTCCACGCGCCCCAGGCCATCGCCGCGCTGAACCAGGGGCTGCACGTCTTCAGCGAGGTGCCGGCGGCCGTTTCTGTCGACGAGTGCCGGGGGATCGTCCAGGCGGCCCGGGCATCCGGCAGCGTGTACATGATGGCGGAAAACTACACCTACATCCGCGAGAACGTGGTGGTGAAAGCGCTCGTGAAGGCGGGGCATTTCGGCACGCCCTACTACGCTGAGGGGGAATACATCCATGAGCTCAAGGGATACGACGAGCACCGCCTCGCGGCCCGGGGCCTGCCACCCGAACAGGTCTGGCGCCGCTACTGGCAGTCCGGCATCAACGGTGTCACTTACGGGACGCACAGCCTGGGCCCCATCCTCCAGTGGTTCGACGACCAGGTCGCCCATGTGACCTGCCACGGCAGCGGTCATCACTACTTCGATGTGGAGGGCAAACCCTTTGCCCAGGACACCAGCGTCATGCTCTGCAAGATGGCGAAGGGCGGGCTGGCCAAGATCCGGATGGACCTTACATCGGACCGCCCCCACGCCCTGGCCAACTACCAGCTCCAGGGGACCGACGCCTGCTACGAATCGGCGCGCGGTTCGGGACAGCAGCACCGGATCTGGCTCCGTTCCCGGTGCAATGACGACAACACATGGATGGACCTCCGCGAACTGGAGGAAGAATTCCTGCCGGACTGGATGAAGGCAGCGGCCGCGAAGGGCGCGGGGCACGGAGGGAGCGACTACCACGAACTCGTGGAATTCATCGACGCCGCGGAAGGCAGCCGCCAACTGTCCATCGGGCTTCACGAGGCCATGGACATGACGCTCCCCGGCCTGGTCAGCCAGCAGTCCATCGCCGAGAACGGGCGCTCCCTGCCCGTCCCGGATTCCAGAGAATGGTAGGTATAATCCGCTGTACTCCACCGGTTTGTCGGACTATACTTTGCGCACGCCTTAGTCCTACGGAAACCACCGAGGAGCACTACCCATGGCACGCCCCGGCAGCCCGATTGAAGATATCGACACCCCGGCCCTGGTGATCGACCTGGACCTGATGGAAGGCAACATCGCCCGTATGGCCGGATTCTTCGCCGACAAGTCCGCTTACCTGCGGCCCCACACGAAAACGCACAAGACCCCGGTCCTGGCCCACAGGCAAATCGAGGCCGGCGCACGGGGCGTCACCTGCGCCAAGCTGGGCGAGGCCGAAGTCATGGCGGCGGCCGGCATTCGGGACATCCTCGTCGCCAACCAGGTCGTGGGACGAATCAAGATCAACCGCCTGGTCGCCCTCGCGCGCCATTCGGACGTCATCGTCGCCTCGGACCATGAAGAAAACGTCCGGGAAATCTCCGACGCGGCGGTGGCCGCCGGCACCCAAGTGAACATGATCATCGAGATCGACGTGGGCATGCAGCGCTGCGGTGTCCCTCCTGGCGAACCCGCGTGGGAGCTCGCCCAGGCGATCGACCGGTATCCCGGGGTCATCTTCCGCGGGGTGATGGGCTACGAAGGTCACATCATAGGCAACCCGAACGACGAGGAACGGTATGCCGGGTGCCGGGAGTCCATGACGATGCTGACCCAGGCGGCCGACTACATCCGGGACAGGAGCCTGCCCGTGGACCTGGTCAGCGGCGGCGGCACGGGGACGTACAAGGTGACCGGAACTTTCCCCGGGGTGAACGAGGTACAGGCCGGTTCCTACATCCTGATGGACGGTACCTATCAGCAACGCATCCCCGAGTTCGACTGTGCGCTTACCATCTACGCCACCATCGTCAGCCGGCCCGGCGACGAACTCGCCGTCGGCGACGCCGGGCTCAAGACGATGACGAACGACATGGGACTGCAGACCGTTCGTGACGTGCATGGCGCGTCCATCATGCGCCAGTCCGAGGAACACGTCAAGATCGAGCTGCCCGGCGCTTCCTGTACCCTGCGGCCGGGCGACAAGATCCACATCGTCCCGAGCCACTGCTGCACGACCATCAACCTCCACGATCATTTCTACGGCGTACGCAACGGGACGGTCGAGTCCGTGTGGGACATCGCTGCCCGTGGAAAGCTGCAATAAGGAGCACCAATGGATCCCCGATACCTCGTAGCCAACGTCCATGAGATTCCCAGTCCGTCCATGCTGGTCTACCGCGAGCGGCTGAGGGAGAACATCGACCGGACCCTGGCGATCGCCGGAGGTCCCGAGCGCCTGCGTCCCCACGTGAAGACCCACAAGATGCGGACCATCATCGAAATGCAGCGCGAAGTCGGGATTTCCAAGTTTAAATGTGCCACGATTTACGAGGCGCGGATGCTCGCGGAAATGGGCGTGGACGATGTCTTCATCGCCTACCAGATGATCGGTCCCAACATCGGACGGCTGGTCGATCTCGCCGGTCGTTTCCCTGGAACTACCTTCCGTGCCATGGTGGACGATCCCGGTGCGGCCGAGGCACTTTCGGCTGCTGCCGCCGGTGCCGGGGTGACCATCGACGTCCTTTTGGATTTCGACGTGGGCCTGCACCGCACCGGGATCGCGCCCGGTCCGAAGGCGGTGGAACTCTACACGCTCTTGGACCACCTGCCCGGCATCACGCCTGGCGGAATCCACGGCTACGACGGTCACAACCACCAGGAGGACATCGAAGAACGCAAGATGGCCTGCGGGGCCGCGCTGGACCAGGTTCGGGCCTTCCAGGTACAGTTGGAATCCCGCGGTCTGTCCGTGCCACGGCGCGTCATGGGCGGTTCGGTATCCTTTCCGTGCTATGCTCCTGCCGAAGACGTGGAGCCGTCGCCCGGCACCTCGGTCTTCTGGGACTGGGGGTACAGCCGGCACTTCCCCGATCTGCCCTTCGAAGCAGCGGCCCTGTTGCTCAGCCGCATCATCAGCATCCCGTCCGCCACCCGGGTAACCCTGGATCTCGGCAATAAGGCCATCGCCTCGGATCCCGCGGGACAGCGCGGTACCGCGTGGAACCTTCCCGGTGCCGAACCCGGTCTGCATAACGAGGAACACTGGATCATGGATTGCCCAGACACCTCGGGCCTGTCGGTCGGCAATCCCATATACGTCTTCCCCACCCACGTGTGTCCATGTACCGCACTGCACCGCCAGGTGTACGTGATCGATGGCGACGGCCACTGCCGCGAACAGTGGACGGTCGACGCGCGCAACCGGGAATAGGCGGCAGATTCCCCTCCCCAATTGTGTGACGAACGTGCTACATTTTATAACTTTCCTATTGACGAAGTGACGTAAATACATTATCTTAAACCGTTCGTGGCTAACGCGAAAACCGGGTCGAGTTCGATAGGAACCGCCTCGGTGAAATGGGTTTTTCCAGACACGTCGACAAGGCGCTTGCATGTCGTTTGAGACGATCCTCTTCAACCAGGATGGCGGGGTGGTCACGATCACGATCAACCACCCACCCTTGAACGTGCTCAGCGCACAGGTTGGAACCGAGCTCGGTGAGGCGCTGGACCTGATCGACGGCGATTCGACCGCATCCGTGGTTGTACTCACGGGGAGCGGCGATAAGGCCTTTGCCGCCGGCGCCGATATTCGGGAGCTGCAGCGGCTGTCGGGTTCGGATGCCGAGGAAATGACCCATCGCTGGCATCGCCTCTTCCGGCGGATCGAGGGATTTCGACTGCCGGTCATCGCCGCCGTTAACGGGGTGGCGCTTGGAGGTGGCTGCGAACTGGTCATGGCGTGCGACATGCGTTACGCCTCGGAGAAAGCCCGGTTCGGCCAACCGGAAATCAACCTTGGGCTGGTCCCGGGATGGGGTGGAACGCAGCGGCTGCCGCGGCTGATCGGCCGGGGAAGGGCCCTCGAGTTGATGATGACGGGTGATATGTTCGATGCCCATGAGGCAGAGCGCCTCGGGCTCGTCAATCGTGTTACGGCGCCGGAAGCATTGATGGAGACGGTCGGGGAACTGGCCGGGCGCATGGCCGCCAAGGGCGGTGTCGCCCTCGCTTCCATCAAGACCAGCGTCAATGAAGGGCTGGATCAGGCACTGGATGAAGCCCTGGCACTGGAAGCCCGTGAATTTGGAGCGGTAAGCTCCACAGAAGACAAGGCGGAGGGCATCGCGGCGTTTCTTGAAAAGCGACCGGCGCAGTTCCGGAATCGTTGAATCGAGAAACACATACGCGGAAAGCCGCCGTAAACGTTAACCAAATCCAAAGGTACGCGGCAGGAAGAGAGAGTTCGTATGCAGATGGGACCCACCGAGGGTGAATATATCCAGGTTACGGGCGAATTCGAAAAGCGTGAAGCCATCGAATTCTGCGTTCAGGATCTAAATAGCAAGAATATGGAATTCGGCGTCTGCGAGCAAGACGGCAAGTACTTCGTGGCGCGGGTCATTGTCGAGGACGAAGAGATCGATACCCGTTCCAAGATCGTCACGATGCGCAGCGACCGGGTGGACATACACGGCAATCCGCGTGGGATCATCCGCAAGGGTGTCTACAACTTCGTGGAGTGGTACGCCGGTGGAGAAGTCACCGAACAGGCCGCCGCCGCCGTCTAAGATCAGGGTCGATTCATCCAGGCGCGGCCGGTTTCGTTTTAATCAAACCGTTCTGCCTGAATCCAGACCGATCCATATCTGAACCGTTCCATACTTAAGCCGGTCTATACCTGAACCGGTCAAATTGATACGAATTCCAGGCTGCAAGCCTATCGTTCGATAAAACCATGGAAGCGATCCAGCCTTCCATGGTTTTTTGATAATATCCCATTTCCCTCAAGCGAACGAGCCCGTCAGCATGGCCCTCGTCTCCCTCCATAAAGTCTCGAAATACTACGGCGCCCTGTGTGTCCTGCAGGGTATAAGCTGGGGCATCGATCCCGGTCACCACGTGGGCCTCATCGGTTCCAACGGTACCGGGAAGACGACCATGCTTCAGCTCATCACCGGCGATCTGTCGCCGGACGAAGGCGAGCTCTCCCGCCGACGCGATATCAACATCGGCTACCTGACCCAGGACGCACACCTGACATCCACCAACTCCGTCCTGGACGAGGCGCTAAGCAGTTTCGAGCGTATTCACGAACTGGAACGGCGTCTTCGCGAGGCCGAAGAAGCCCTGGAGAAAGCCAGGGGCGACGCGGAAGAAACCGAGCGCCGGCTGCTGCTGTACGGTCGACTGGAAGAAGAGTACGAGCGGACCGGGGGATATACCTACCAGCACCGCGCGCAGACGGTACTTCACGGTCTGGGTTTCAAGGGCGAGGACCTGCCCCTGCCCGTCCACGTGCTGAGCGGGGGACAGAAAACCCGCCTGCGCCTGGGCAAGCTGTTACTGGGCGACGCGGACCTGCTGCTGCTGGACGAACCGGAAAGCCATCTCGACGTGGCCGCGACGGAATGGCTGGAGGAGTACATCACGGAACACCCGGCGGCGATCCTGGTCGTTTCCCACGACCGCTACTTCCTTGACCATACCGTGGATCACATCTCCGAACTGGAAGACCTGGGACTGAAGAACTTCCCTGGCAACTACTCCCAGGCCATGGCAGTCAAGGCCGAACGTCTCAAGGCGCAGCAACGGCAGTACGATCAGCAGCAGGCTTTTATCAAGGAACGGGAAGAGTTCATCCGGCGCCACATCGAAGGGGTGAAAACCCTGCAGGCCCAGGGCCGCCGCAGCCACCTGGAGCGCCTGAAGCGCATCGAGAAACCACGTACCAGGCACCGCACGGCTTCCCTCAACTTCGGCTCCATGAAGCGCAGCGGCAGGGACGTGCTCCAACTCGACGACCTATCCAAGAGTTACGGGCTGAAGACGCTGTTCTCCGAACTGACCTTTATCCAGCACCTCGGTGACCGTGTGGGCCTGATCGGGTACAACGGGGCCGGAAAGACCACGCTGCTCCGTATGATCGTCGGCCAGGAAACGCCCTCGTCGGGGACCATCCGCCTCGGAACGGGCGTGGACATCGGCTACTACGACCAGGAGCGGGCCAGCCTGTCGGGCGATCGCTCCGTACTGAACGAACTCTGGTCCGTCAAACCGTCCATGAACGAGGGAACGGTACGCAACCTCCTTGGCCGATTCCTGTTCCGCGGAGACGACGTCTTCAAGCAGGTCGAGCTGCTGAGCGGGGGTGAGCAGGGCCGCCTGGCGCTGGCCAAGCTGATCCTCGAAGAACCGAACTTCCTCGTCCTCGACGAGCCGACCAACCATCTCGACATCCTTTCGCGCCAGGCCCTCGAGCAGGCCCTGGACGACTATCCAGGCACTCTGATGGTGGCGTCCCACGACCGGTACTTCCTTGACCAGACGGTAAATGCACTGTTGGTCTTCGAACCGGACGGCGTCAGCCACTGGCAGGGCACCTACTCGGAATTTCGATCCCACAGGGAGGAACAGCGACTCGACGCGGCCAGGGCGAAAGAGAAGACACCGCGCCGCAAGCGGGCACCTGCGACCTACGATCCAAGGGCGAAGGAGCGAAAGGAACAACAGAAAGTGGCCGAGACCCTGGAGACGGCCATCCGGGAGAAAGAGGCCGAGATCGCGCGCCTGGAGGGCGACCTAAACGAAGAAAATACCCTGTCCGACCACGAAAAGGTGGCCGAGGTTGGAAACGCTTACGTGCAGGCCCGAACGGAACTGGAAGAACTCTACGTGGAGTGGGAGGTCGCCATCATGGAACTGGAAGAATGACATCGGAGGTAACTTGTACGACGCAGTCATCATAGGGGCCGGACCGGCGGGACTCGCCGCGGCCTATGCAGCCAAGCAAGCAGGATTGGACTACCTGGTCGTAGAGCGACAGTGCATCGTCCACACCATCTACCAGTTTCCCACGGGCCTGGTCTTCTACTCGACCCCGGAACTCATCTCTCTCGGGGACGTGCCCATGATCATCCAGGGGCTCAAGCCCACCCGGGAAGATGCGCTGAACTACTACCTGAAATTCGTGGAGTCCCAGGAACTGAAGGTAAATACCTACGAAGAAGTCCTCCGAATCTCCGGACAGGATGGGGATTTCGAGATCCGGACCGTCTCGCAACGGGAGGGCGAAAGGTGCTACCGGGCCCGAAAAATCATCCTCGCCACCGGCGCTTTCGACAGCGCCAACCGGATCGGCGTGCCCGGCGAGGAATTGCCCAAGGTCTTCCACTACTTCAAGGAAGCCCACCCTTTCTTCGATCGGGACGTCCTCGTCGTGGGTGGCAAGAGTTCGGCCGTAGAGACGGCCCTGACCCTGTACCGCGCAGGTGCCCGGGTTACCATGTCCTACCGCAGGAGCGCGTTCCAGGGCATCAAGTACTGGGTCCTGCCCGACCTCGAAAACCGCATCGGCGAAGGATCGGTCACGGCCATCATGGATTCTACCCTGAAGGAAATCCGCCAGACCGAGGTGGTCCTTGATGTTGCGGGTGAAGAACGCGTGATCCGAAACGATTTCGTCTTCTGCATGACCGGGCATGGACCCGACGTGCCCTTTCTCAACGGCACGGGCGTCGTGGTTCAGCCCGAAGACAATATACCGGTCCACGATCCAGACACCTTCGAATCCAACGTGCCCGGTATATACATCATCGGCGTCATCACGGCCGGCAACCTGAGCAGCGACATCTTCATCGAGAACAGCCGGTTGCATGGACCAAAGGTTGTTGCGCATATTGTGGCGCAGAACGGCGGTTCATAGTATCGTATTGAATCGAAGGGGCCTCAAACTGCATCCCGAACATGAACCCAACCTCTCAGAGGTGAAACCATGAGCAAGAACAGTTCCTCTCCCAATCCCCTGGTTGGCGTGGTCATGGGAAGCAAATCCGACTGGGACACCATGCAGAACGTCAGGGACGTGCTCGAGCAGTTCGACGTGCCCCAAGAATGCCGGATCGTCTCGGCCCACCGGACGCCCCTGTGGCTCGCAGAATACGCGGCCGAAGCCGAGGAACGAGGACTCGAAGTCATCATCGCCGGCGCCGGCGGCGCAGCCCACCTCCCGGGCATGATGGCGGCACAGACTCTACTTCCCGTACTCGGCGTACCCGTGGAGAGCAAGGCGCTCAAGGGCATGGACTCCCTGCTCTCCATCGTCCAGATGCCCCGAGGCATCCCCGTGGGCACCCTGGCCATCGGCCAGTCCGGCGCCGTGAACGCGGCCCTGCTCGCCGTGGCCATCCTGGCCAACTCGCGGCCTGAACTCAGGGAGAAACTCAGGCAGTACCGGGACGATCAAACTGGCAAAGTCATGGGCGATAATTTGCCTTGAGTGGCATGTACAGCACGACTGATATGGGCGACGCAAACGAGCGATGAACATGAGCGATAGGAAACACCCCGTACTTCCCGGTTCTACAATTGGCATCCTCGGCAGCGGCCAACTCGGACGCATGATCGCCATCGCCGCCCGGCGCATGGGTTACCGCGTCCACACTTTATCGCCCGAGGCCGACTCGCCCACGGGTCAGGTCGCCGACCGTGAGGTCGTGGCTTCCTATGACGACGTAGAGGCCGTGAAGCGCTTTGCCGGTGACGTGGACGTAATCACGCTAGAGTTCGAAAACATATCCGCGGTTTGCGTCGACGCCGCCTCACCAATTGCGCCTGTACGCCCAAAGGGTAGCGTGCTTCACACCACCCAGAACCGCCTGAGAGAGAAGACTTTCCTTGCCGAAAACGGTTTTCCAGTCGCGCCTTTTCGCCACATAAGTACCAAGGAAGAACTCGCGAATGGCGTCGACGAAATCGGTACGCCAGCCGTACTCAAAACGGCCGGATTCGGCTATGACGGCAAAGGACAGGTGCGCATAGAGACTGAGAATGATGTGGAGGGCGCGTGGTCGTCATTGACAGGCCAGGAGGCTGTCCTTGAGGCGTTCATCGATTTCGACCTCGAACTCTCGGTGGTGGCCGCACGAGGATTAACAGGAGATTTCTCCCATTACGGCACCGTAGAAAACAAGCACAGCCGCCACATCCTGGACTTAACCACCGCACCAGCCGATGTGTCGGGCGCAATAAACGTCACCGCCGTAAACCTCACGAGGAGAGTGTTCGATGCCCTCGACGTTGTCGGCGTCGCCTGCGTCGAGTATTTCCTCGACCGCGATAAAAACCTTATCATCAACGAGATCGCCCCGCGCGTCCACAACTCCGGTCACTTCACCTTCGACGCCTGCGTCACCAGCCAGTTCGAGCAGCAGGTCCGAGCCGTGTGCGGACTCCCCCTAGGTTCTACCGAACAACCGCGTCCGGCCGCCATGGCCAACCTGCTGGGGGACCTGTGGAAAAACGGAGAACCGAACTGGGCGGCTGCCCTGGCCATTCCGGAGGTCAAGCTGCACCTGTACGGGAAGCAAGAGCCACGGCCGGGAAGGAAGATGGGTCACTTGACGGCGATGGCCGATACGCGGGAGCAGGCGGTGGAAAAGGTGGTTGGGGCGAGGCGAGGGTTGGAAATGACGTAATTGAACTGGTAAAATTTGTTTTCGGTGATTACTTGCTTGCCGGACTGACTACTTTTGGTTAATAAAAACAGAATCAATGTTAGTAGTTACCATTAAACCAATCAGAACCGCCGAGTGTTTAGCAGAACTAAGTCATTGCATTGTGGTTGGACAAGAATGGGGTTTTAAAAAATGCATAATTTATGCAAAGGATATGCCTACGGGCTTTTGATAACCATAGCATTCCAGGCTTTAGCCCAGTCCGCTCCTGAGAATTCACTCAGGGTATGTCTAGATGAATCATTGACGAAGCAAATTCGTAAAGCCTCGTGTTTATTTGCAGCAGAACTGGGCGACTTAGAAGCTCAATTCCAACTAGGAAAATTGTACGAATCGGAAAGAGAAACAGATAAAGCCCTAAATTGGTGCCGAATAGCAGCTGAGCGTGGTCATGTCGAAGCTCAGCATTATCTCGGTGATTGGTATTATCCAGATTCGCAGGAACCCAATGATCCCGAAGAAGCCTTGAAATGGTATCGAATGGCGTCAAATAATGGACATGCTGGAGCTCAGTTTAACCTCGGTCAGATCTATTTGGGTTGGGAACAGGGTGATGTTACCCCGTTTTCGTGGACAGTTTACGGTTTAGGATTCAGGCTGTTTTCTTGAACTTCCTTTCGAAGTTTATGGGTGATAGATATCCGAGGGAAGAGTGTCTTCTCTGGGTGTTGTAGAAGCCCTCGATGTATTCGAACAGGGCGAGTCTGGCCTCGGCCTTTGTGGCAAAACGCCTGCGATCAAGCAGTTCGCATTCCAGACTGGCGAAGAAGCTCTCGCACAGGGCGTTGTCGTAACAGTCGCCGACCGAACCCATAGACGGTCTTACGCCAGCCTGTCTGCATCGTTTGCCGAAGGCCACGGAGGTGTATTGGGACCCCTGGTCGCTGTGGTGGATCACCTCATCAGGTCTGCGCTGGCAAAGGGCCATGTCGAGGGCGTCTTTGACCAACTCGCTTCGCAGATGGTTGGCCATGGACCAGCCGACCACGCGGCGACTGAAGGCGTCTATCACCACAGAGAGATAGAGGAAGCCCGCATGGGTCGGCACGTAGGTGATATCGGCTACCCACAACCTGTCCCTGGACGGAGCGGTGAAGTCCCGGTTGACCAGATCCGGTGCCTTCCTGCCCTCTTCGGATCGCCTTGTAGTGCGCACGGCTCTGCGGCGTGATACCCCGCTGATAGCGGCCATGCGCATCAGGCGGGCGACGCGTTTGAGTCCTACGCGTATGCCCAACTCGCAAAGTTCCGCATGGATGCGCGGCGCGCCGTAGGTACCGTGGGAGCATTGATGGATCGAGTTCATACGATTCAGCAGCATGGCATCGTCTCTGGCCCTTTTAGAGGCGGGCCGCATCAGCCAGCCATAGTAGCCGCTGGGGGAGACTTCCAGCAGGCCGCAGAGCCGGCGAACGGGATAGGAGGCCTGGTGCGCCTTTATGAACGAGAAGACTCGGGCAGCGTCTCGGTCTCCCGGGCGAACCAGGCCGCGGCTTTTGCCAGGATCTCCCGTTCCATCTTGAGCTGCTTGTTCTCACGGCGCAGACGACGCAGTTCGGTCCGTTCTTCGGTGGTCAGGCCGTCTTCCCGCCTGCCCTTGTCCAGGTCATCCTGTTTGACCCAGTTGCGGATGGCTTGTGCGGTGGGTTCGAACTCCTTGGACAGGGCTTCGGGACTGCGGCCGGAACGAACGAGGTCGACCATCTGCTGGCGAAAGGCCGCTGGATATCGAGCATGGGATCTGGGCATGTGACGCTCCTTTCAACACAAGAGATAACATGTCCGCTAAACCGGGTCAACTCCAGTTTTACCTCGGCGTGATGTATTCAAGAGGTGAGGGCGTACCTGAAAACGACACTGAAGCGTTTAACTGGTATCTGAAAGCCGCAGAACAGGGTCATGCTTCCGCTCAGTTTAACGTCGGTTTGAGGTACTCAAGCGGCGAGGGCGTACTTGAAAACAACGTTGAGGAGTTTAACTGGTTTCTGAAAGCCGCAGAACAGGGTATGGCTTCTGCTCAATTTTACGTCGGTTTGATGTACTCAAGCGGTGAGGGAATACCCGAAAACGATGCTGAGGCTGTAAAGTGGTACACAAAGGCTGCAGAACAGGGTATTGCTAGTGCCCAACAAAATCTTGGATTTATGTATTCATTCGGAGAAGGGGTGTTGGAGGATTACATCCGAGCTTACGCTTGGGCCAATATTGCCGCGGCTCAAGGCAACAGATTAGCTATAGAAAACAAAGACCTACTTCGAGAAAGGATGACACGTAACCAGATACAGAAAGCACAGGAACTTAGTGTGACATTACTAGAGAAGATTGAAGCAAACACCATAGAAACTAACAATTGGCCTAGATGAGTTGATCTTCATTCGAGATTTGTTTCTTAATTCTATAAAATGAGATACTAAAATTCCCGCACAGTGTAATCGTTTCCCAGATTGTCAAGATAGTAGCGAAGATACAACCTTCATCATGCAAGGGCGATTATATGTTATCCCGCGGGTTCTTCGAAACATGCCTTAGATCATCCGCCTCAACGTCTCAACCGCCTCATCAAGGTACTCATCCTGGGACAGATCTCCTTCTATCAGGTCCGGGCGATGGCCACCCCACTGCGTAGCCAGCACCAGCGTCTCGCCGATATCCCACAGTGTCCACGTATTCGCGAACACCGGCAGGCAGTCCAGTTCAGCCTGCGTTAAAGGACGAACCTGGTTATATCCTTCCAGGAAACAGCGCCATATCTCGTCCGTCAAATGATCGGGTACCGTCTCGATGATATTGTACTTGAAGGTCGCCACGTCGTACGCCCGCCAGCCGAGCGCGCACTGGTCGAAATCCAGGATACAGAAGCCATTGTCGGGATGGTACAGGATGTTCCCGACGTGCAGATCGGCGTGAATAAGTCCGTAAATCTCCGCACCCTTGCCAAGGCCGGTAATCTGCCGCCGCATGAAATCGGCATACTCCTTGAAAAACGCCAGGTCCTCACCCCGCCGCTCTTTGAGGATGGATTCCAGCGTCTGCAGCGGTCCGTCCAGCAGGTATTTCAGATCAAAATGATGACGGCAATGTGGTCTTGAAAACTGGTCCGCCTGTTGGTGGATTGCGGCCACGGAAGCACCAAAAGAAGTCACCGCCTGCTCGTTTACTTCGGGATGCCAGGCAATGTGCTCCTCGCCCTCGAAAAAGTGAAATAGCGCGCTGCATCGGTCACCGTTCCGCGAACCAGTTGAAGTGTCTGTTATGCTCAGCCGTTTTCCGTCCCGCCTTATGACCGGATCGGGGACCGGAAGACCGTATTGCCGGAGGTATGCCAATAGGTCGAGTTCGTATCGATATGCGTCAGGATTGCGGATGTAGAAATCATGGTCAGTGTAGAGCCTGTAGACATACTTCTGATTCCGCGATGTAACGAGGTAGTTCCTGTTGGCCCCGCTCTCCAATTCGAGTACTTCAACGGGTTGGGCAAGGCCGTAATGATCCGCAAGATATGAAGCAATCGACGAAGCGGAATAACCAGGCGATTCGGAAGAATCAGACGATTCGGAAGAACCTGAGGAACCAGAAGAAGCAGAAAAGTCATCCATGATGGGAGGCGGTCCTTATTTGCTTAGTTTAAATCATAGCAATATGAGTTTGACATCTTGACCAGGACAACAAGTTTAAGTTCATTCCGTATCTACGCAAACTGTTCCTTCAGAAATGACTTGGCTGGATAGGCGGAGAGAGGAGTGCTGAATGCTTCTGTTGAGAGGAGCGCCCATTGGCTAAGCAACCCAATATCGTCGTACTGATGTCCGATCAGCAGCGCTTAGACACGGTAAGTTGCTACGGGCTGAACGAGGTGTGCCGGACGCCTCACATCGACGCGCTGGCCGCGCGTGGCGTTCGTTTTGACTCGGCGTTCACGCCGACCGCGATCTGCTCTCCGGCCCGAGCCTCTTTTTACACGGGACTCTATCCGCACAAACACGGGGTTACGGCCAACGGGCTGTGTCTGCGCGAGGGTGTCCGCGGGGTGAATCACTACCTGGACGACGCCGGCTATCGATGCGGGTACGCCGGCAAGTGGCACGTGGATGAGCAGACCGGTCCATCGGGCTACGGGTTCACCGGCCAGGACTTCATGGGCTATGCCTTTCCAGGTGCCCAACTGCTGCCCGGCCTGCAGTTCGGCGCTAAGCCAAAAGGCCACAATCCCTATGCAGACTATCTCAAAGCGCACGGCTACGACCCGCCGCCCAAGGTTTCACACCGTTTTGTCGGTACCAATCCCTCGAACCAGAGGCAAGAGATGTTCGCCTTGCACGAGGGTCCGGTCGAGTCGTGCATCGAGTATTTCGTTGCCGACGAAGCCATCCGCGTGCTCGACGAAGTGTCCACCGGTGAGCAGCCCTTCTTCCTGTGGGCCAATTTCTGGGGGCCGCACAGCCCTTCGCTGGTTCCCGAACCGTACTTTTCCATGTACGATCCAAAGTCCATTCCCGAACACCCGGGGTATGCCGAAACCTTTGAGAACAAGCCCTATCGCCAGCAGTTAATCGAAAAATTGTGGGGTTTGGGCGACTATGGTTGGGAGGGATTCCAGGAAATCGCCGCGCGCTACTTCGGGCATTGCACGCTGCTCGACGACATGGTGGGACGGGTGGTGGCTCACCTTGACAAACTGGGCGTGCTCGAGGACACCATCATCGTCTATACCGCCGATCACGGAGACTGCCTCGGCGCGCACAAGCTGATCGAGAAGGGCGAGTTCATGTACGACGAGATCTATCGCATTCCACTCGTCATCGCTCATCCCGATTGCCAGGCTCCCGGTTCGGCCTGCGACGAGTTCGTCTACTTGCACGAAATCATGCTCTCGTCACTCGACGCCGCGGGTCTCGAAATTCCCAGCGACCTCGACGGCCAGTCCTTCCTTCCAGCCATCGAGGGACGCCCGTTCGCGAACGGCCGCGAAGAAGTCTACTGCGTATTCGACCGCCATTTTACGGTCGCCAACCAGCGCATGGTCCGCACCCGAACGCATCAGTTTACCTTCAATTCGGCCGATCCCGGAGAGCTGTACGACTTACAGCGCGACCCCTATCAGCTCGACAACGTGTACGGCGAACCAGCCTATGAAGCCGTACGCCAGGACCTGATTGGACGGATGGATCGCTACATGGAGGAATTAGGCGACCCGTTGCGCGGGTGGTTTGGGCGGATTAAGGGCGCGTATTAACGTGCAGAGTGGAGAGTGGAGAGAGGAGAGAGGAGAGCTGATCGACGCGGTCAGGCTCCTTGAAGTCAACCCGATTCCCTCGCCAGCGCCCATTCGCGCAGCGGTACATCGTCCGGGTTGTCCGTCAGCCAGTGCCGGGACGAGGGGTGGAAATCGGGGTCCGGTCCCATCGGATCCCCTTCAGGGTCCAGGGCACCCAGCAACTGGCGCCGGACCGGCGAACTTCTTTCGATGAGTCCGGGGTCCTGCTGGATGTATTCGGTCGGTCGAAGCCAGCGGTAGTGGTATCCCACGTGCATGATCTTCCGCGTCTTTCGCGAAAGGTTGGGGCCGACGCAGTGCCATACCGCGGTGCGCCACAACACGGCCGATCCGATGGGCAGCTTGAGCTCTAGCGCTTCCGCCGGATCGACACCTTTTCCCTTCTCCAGCATTTCGGCAGTATTCCACCGGTGACTGCCCGGTGCCAACCATAGATTGCCACAATCGGATTCGGTCATGTCGTAGAGCACGTAGAAGACCTTGATCTCCATGAACGGAAGGCGTCCATCGAGTGAAGGGGCCAGGAATCCCGTGTCGCCCGCCAGGTCCGGATGCCACCCGACATTGCGGTAACCCGCCTTGTGGTCTTCGCCCTTGCCGACACCCTCGACGCGGGCTTTCAGGTCCTCGGGATACGGCGGCCGATAGTCCAGGTGCGTGGTGCGGACCTGGATGTTCCAGCCGATCGCGTCCACCACCAGGGGCAACATGCGCGGGTGATCTATGAGATCGAGAAAGGCCTCGTGATGCGACAGGGCATTACGCACGGCGAAGGGGTCGTCGGGGCCCAGACCCTTCTCTGCCCGAATTTGTTCCCCCACCTCGTCGATCGCCGAAAGAAGCCGATTGATCTCGGACTGGTCAAAGAAGTCCTCGAGAACGACAAACCCCTTCTCGTCAAAGTCTTTAGCTTGTTGCGCGGTCATTGCTAGGGACATGCGTTTCTCCTCACGTGGCCAGTCAGGTCAGGGAGTGTTTTCCTTCGTCGCAATCCAGATCTAGATTTGGAATCTACAGGTCAACCACGCTCCAGTACACGATTCCACGTTCACCTGCCCGCGAATCCGAGCCCGCCCGTCGCCGCAATCTTCCAACTTAGTTAGATATTCGTTTCTGCTACGACTCGTACGTGGCAACCGCTCTCGGAGGCACGGAAATATGCGCCGCCGAAACACACGACGGTGAAAGCTTGGGTTTGGCCGGAAGCTCTAACAGCAGGAAGGGTGAAGAGTATTACCGGGGCGAAAGGATGGGTTGATTGCAGGTTTTTAAAGAACATAATGTTCATCAAAAATGAAACTGATTCGGTTTTCAATGTTAAGATATGTGAAGTATAGTGATATCCTCGTAACCGCCAAAAAGCACAGTTTTGTAGGAAACTCGAGAGGGTTACATGACAGTCGATTTGATTTTTAGAGACAGGTATTTCGACCGCAAGTACCGTACCAATACACGCCTAACATGCCTGGAAACACACCAAAATAGAACCAGTAAGAGCAGAGTTTTCAGGACAGTCTTTTGAGATTTACGATGTAATACTCAGGAGATTTGTGTTTTTCAACAAATGAACTATACTCCTCCGTCTCTCCATTACAAATGTCGAGCATCGCTTGCTTATATCTTGGAGGTCCTTTATGTATCTCCTTAAAAACGAGAAAACCGTCAACTATGTATGTATCTGTGTCGTGTTTTGAAAGTAACCTTAGAATCCGCTCTCTGATTGTGTTGTACGAGGCCTTAATCCTTAGACGGTCTGTATCCAGTCTTTTTAACTCATCTTTGACTGTTACGAAATCGTTTACTGTTTTTGACCAGGGTTCAGGTTTTTGGATTTGGGTACTACTTGGAAACAAACTGTCATCGTCAGTTTTATGCTCATCGAAGTCGTCCGGCTCACGCATGTAAATGTCATCGGATGAGTCATCAACATCATCGATATTGAAATCATCATAGTCATTTATAGAGTTTTCGTCGTCGGACGAATGCCGATGTGAATCGTAGTAACGCATTACTATCCCCTTGTGAAATTCCGTTGACCTGTTTCGAGGACTTCCTACCAAAACCGTCTGTTTCACCTTCTCCCGACTTTCTGATCGGTTCAAGTAGAAGAGGTACGGTTGTCTGCGTTTTCATACAGCGTAGTGCCTACGTTGCTGCAGCATACCCACCAACAGTCTTATTCGCTTAAGTCACTTACGATGACATCATTCATGTACCTTAGAACTCCATCAACGATTTGACTATCAAGCACTTCGCCAATTCTTTCGCTGATTTTTGAACCTACATAGTCATATCCGAATCCCTTGGCCGTTTGGGAAATCAGATCGCTGCGTGATCCACCGTGTAGAACTCTAACCACGTCAAGAATACCTTCAGCTATCTCCGTTTTTGATACTTCATCGATCGATCTTGGCTGTTGGCCTGGAACTGGTTTTCGGGGAACAATCGAACTATTCGGGGAAATCACGAAGCGCTTTTGAACAGGTCCAGTCTTTGTTGACGGGTCCCAAATCAACAGTCCGTCTTTGACAGTAGAGTTTATAGCCTCAATAACCCTAACGCGAATCCTGTTTCCTGCACGTCTTAGATTCCATCGATCACGCACGCTTCTCACGATGCAATCCGAGCGGATGGGCATTTCAACTGAAACGATTTCTGAAATCAGGCGTCGAAGTATGGCTATATTGGTTTCTGCAAGGTCATATTCAATGTTGACATAAATTTCGGAAAGATCTGCAATTTTGTAAGGCTGAAAATTGCTTGGGGTGACGTATTGCTTTGAAGCTACTGGAACAGAATCGACAAGTGCGTTGCTGGGATGGGAGGTTTGAATTGTCTTTGGATCGTTGTCTTTCTTAAGAGGGCTAGTCTGTGTCGTATTGTACGTAGTGTCTTTTAAGGATTGAGCACTACGAGCTTCACCAATGGCCTTCTCAATGTTCATGAGTTCGCCTTTGGGATTCTGAACCCATGCAGTAGACCATACACGGTGGATTTTCCAACCAAGTCCTTCAAGAATCGATTGCCTCAACCAATCTCGGTCTCGAGAAGCAGGCGATGAGTGATATGTAAATCCGTCACACTCTATTCCAAGGATGTAACGATCCCCATCTTTTGAAAGTACACCTATGTCGACTCGATATCCAGCGACACCTACCTGGGGATGGACACTATATCCTATCTCCTTTAGCGCAGCGATAACGGATTCTTCAAATGGGGATTCAGGTTCTCCATCCGCAGCGATTCTGCTTTCTTTTGCAAAGAAATCCTTCGGATTGGCTGCATATTGCAGATAGGATTTTAGTAGGCGCGCACCTTCGGAATCCGACGTGATATCTGAGTCCTTTACGGAATGGACAACGGTCATCGTTTTTCTTGCGCGACTAATTGCTACGTTCAGCCGTCGACCCGCCCCTACAAGGTTTAAAGCACCAAATCTGTTCGGTGTTCGTCCCCCTTCCTGCAATGGTCCATAGCCAATTCCCAATACTATATGATCTCGTTCATCACCTTGAACGTTTTCCAGGTTCTTTACAAAGAACGGCTCCCGAAGTTCTTCGTCGAAACAACTATCCAAATGCCGCAACGTCATGCGGCGCATGTCAACTCTATGCTGAATGTAATCGGACTGGGTACGGGACATCGCTACAACACCAATGCTTTCGCTGCTGCCTAGTTTTTCCATTAATTCCATAACAACGTCCACAACCTGCTCAGCTTCATTGTGATTGATCCGTTGCGTAGGCGTGTAAACGCCGTTCTTTACATATAAAGTTGTTAATACTTTAGTTATACTTGAAACTTGAGGGCCTGGAAATACCAGCAGAGGTCGCTCCGAATAGAACCAGTGGTTGGAAAATTGTATAAGATACTCATTTCTCGATCGGTAATGAATTCTGAGATATTGTTCTGCTACACGACCACGGCCTACCAAACCAACCATTGCGTCAAGAATACTTTCCATACCAGCTAGAAAATCCTCATCATCTATATGATCTTCATCTTCGTCATCACTTTCTGTCCTACGGAAGAAACTAGTAGGCGGAAGCTGTTTACGGTCACCGACCACTATACACTGATTGCTTCTGAAAATTGAAGGTATTGCGTCCTCAGGAAAAACCTGGGATGCTTCGTCGAATATCACAACATCAAAAGTCCCCGGCATTATTGGCAGGAACTGACTTACCGCCAAAGGACTCATCAGAAAACACGGTTTTAAAGTGTGGATCAACGTAGGTACTTGTTCAAGCAATTGCCGTACTGGCATCTGACGTCGTTTCTTACTAGTCTCTCTGTTGAGTATTCCTATCTGTCCTCGAAACTGGTTTCCCTGACCTGCAACGGGATACCGTTCGAAACATTTTCGACGAACTTCCTCCCTGATTGCGGCAGGCAGTTGTTTGTCAAGTTCTCGGAATTGATTCCAAACCGTTTCATGGTTTGAAGCCGAAAACTTTTTTAAAAATGGATCGGACATTTGCACTGAATTAAGCCAATTTTCCGCTACAACTTTTCGTAATATGCCAGGGATCAAAGAAGCATCTTCAGTGAGTTCTCGAATCCGTGATATTGTACCCGGACCAAATACATCCTCAACTTGACTACTGATCGTCTGATATTCGATCCAATCTGCGACTTCGTTCGAATTCTGTGCAAGGTAGTCAATCCATCCATCGAGCTCTCTAAATGGAGCATCCTTCCATTCTTTCCATTTAGAATTCGTAGCGTCAAAGTGCACTGAAACGACTTCGGTCAGACTCGTACTTAACATATCAGCCAATTCTTCATAGTACTTTACTGGCTTTGGACTTTCACATTCTTCGGCAAACTCTGAAGGCACATTTTCACTCAAATAACCAAGTGTTTTTTTCGCCCAGGAAAGTTTATTCTCTAACTCCTGCCAGTTCGTCTTTTTGGCTCGAAACGTCTGACCTAACATTTCTGACAATTGTGTAGTTTTAGTTTCAAATATCTTCTCAATTCGTGTAAGATGGAGCGCTCTATATACATGTGACTGAAGATCTACGAATTCGATCGTTCGCGTTTGTTGGTCTAAACTCATAGACTCTAGAACAGATGCAACATCTTTCAAGGCATGAACCGCAGTCGCAGACGTGTCGACCATTTGCACAGGAGATATTGAGTCAGGAAACTCCCGTCCAAGAGAACTTAAATGGTCTTCAATCAACCTGAGATTCTTATCCAATCTACCTATTGTTAATCTGAGCGAATGCATTCGGTCAGAATTCGTTAGGAGTTCAGATAACTCTGATAGTCCACAGGGCCAATCCGAAACCATGTTAATGACGTTCTGGAGCGCTGATTCAGTGCGGCGCCAATCTGTGTCCAATCCGTTGAACCTGCGACCCAACAATGCTTCTGCTGTATCTGCCTCAGTATTCCAACGTGCCAACACTTCCTTCGTTTCTAATGCTTCGTTAATCCAAGTTAGAGATTCGCTCACGGACATTTTTTGGGGGGATTTCATATACCCTCGTAAATGTCGTCTATCTCTCCAATACTGAGGACGAAAGATCTTAAAAACATCCTGGTAGTTGGTTCGGTAACGTACAGACAGTGTAGGATCTACTGCACCCAAGAATGAATCGATAAAAACCTCTGCCAATTTATGTTTTCGGTTGGTAACCTCTGTCGAAAGGTCTCTGATTTTTCCAATCTTGTGTGCAATCTGATCACTCTCAAAAACCCAAGACATCGGAACTGGGCACAATTCAACTATTTCTTTACCTACACTGCACATGCCCGACAGGTTTATCCAATTGTCAGCCGGGTAACCACCAGTGTGAGACTTTACTTCGTCAATATCATCATTCAATTTGAGAAACACATTGTGCAGGTCGTCGAGAATTTTCGTTTTCCAGTCGAGATCAAGTGGAATCTCGTCCTTCCATTTGGATCCAAGAAAAATCCCTATCGTATTGGAGATTTCAGGCCTTCTGACTTCCATAAGTTTCGAATAAAGTTCATCAAATTCCGGCCATGTACGCCTGTCACCGAACCGTTCATTCGTTGCTTGTTCAAGTTCCTGCAGTTCTCGACTCTGCGACCTGACAAACTGGGTCTCCCTAATATAGTTGTCTATACAAATCGGGTTGAGCCACGATCGTAACACTCCAGGTGCTTTAGTGAAATGATCACAAAGTTGACGTAGATTGTCGGAATCAATAATCCTCTGAGGTTCCTTTAATCCAAATTTTCGTGCCACGCCGATACCTGCCTCGCGCAAACGAGTCGACTCGACCCTTACTTGCTCGAGGTTACGCAGGATCTCGTCTCCTAGACCCAAATAGTACGAGGTAGCTTTCAAAGGTCGCCATGGGTTTGTTTCATGAGTGGTGAATTGCTTTTTCTTACTACCAATTCGATCCGACATCTGAGAAATGTTGATGTATCGCGCTTCATTTAGATCGGGAATCCAAGAAAGTGAATTACATTCGACAGCAGGCAGGTGCTGAACCGAAGCATATATTCCTGCAATTTGAAATACACTCCGACCGAACGGTTTTCTAGTTTCATGAAGCGCACGAACATATTGGTTCAGTTGATTTCGATAGGCATTTAGTTCATCAATGCGCCCCGCTCTTATCGGTCGAGTACGATGGTCAACGGACAATGACGTTTTTATTTGCTTATAAACTTCAGCCTTACGACCATATTGCGAGTGTAGGTCAAGACATAGGACTCCCAGATTACAACTTTCGAGGTTTCTCTTAACGACATCAAGAGCAGATCTCTTTTCACTAACAAAAAGGACCTTCTTTCCATCTGCAATTAAAGCGGATATGATATTTGTAATCGTCTGGCTTTTGCCCGTACCCGGCGGTCCGTGGATTACTAGGTCCTGACCTCTCCTAGATGATTGAATAGCTTCGAGCTGGCTGTAATCTGCATTGATAACAGTAATCTGATCCCTAAGGCCAATTAAGTCGTCTAGTTTACCGCCCTTTAACTGGTCAGCAGGAGGAAACGCACTTGGCGTACCTGAACCACTATTGGATTCAGGATTGTCCTGCTGCACTTGCGAGGCCATATTCAGAACAAGAGGATGTTTAACACCATTTCTGCTTAGATGCTCAAGGTCTTGCCAAATTGCCAGTTTGTTGTAGGCAAAAGTGCTCAGGAAGATATCACTGTCGACACTCCACTCCTTCCGTTTCTCGACAGCGTTTTCCATGTACTCTAGATAACTACTAACACTCAAATCGCCCAACTCAGGCAGTTCTATACCCAATTGAGACATACGAAAGGTCAATGTACGATTTACTTCTGGTTCGTCGGAATCCCGATGAAGGTGGAAAGGATCCTTCGGCGAACGACGACGGAGTGTCGCTGGTAGGAGTAGTAATGGTGCTTTGCCATGAAATCCATCTTCATCAATCCATTTGATAAAACCCAATGCCAGATGCAACACTTTGATGCCTTGTTCCTGGTCCCACTCGGTGTCCTTTCGCTGAAGCCCGCGCAGACGCTTCTGTAGTTCAAGAGGTGCACAGTCGACAGTAAGGTCACCGGATATGATCGTTATATCAGATTCTTCATCTTGTTGGTCACTTTCTGTTCCGATTATGGAGAGACTATCGGGTTGTGACCTGCGCTCGGCATAGTCGAAGCTTAGTCCTTTACGGGCGGATAGCCTCTCAATAAGACGATCTGGCCCGGTTTCGAGCAATCGGACAACCGTTTTACTTGGTTTGAAAAACAGTAGTCTGTTCCTGCGGGTTAGATCAAGGAGGTTTTGCTGCCATCGTTCAATAACGCCGCTTATGTTTGCTCTTTTTTTTGGATCAAACATTCTTGTGTTACCTTTGGGCGGTCTATAGCCTAGTTTCTTCCATACAAATCCACCACGAGCCTGTTTCTACCCGCAAATACAGCATGTTAACATTCCATGGCTGACTACGAGGATCTTAACAATCGGATTAACAATGTCCTGCAACACAAGTTGACAATACTGGTTCACCCCGCCCTCTCATAGTTCAGCTCAAACACCTTATCATTCATCCACCGCTTGAACTGCGGGTCGTCTGAATACTTTTTGAACAACTGGGTGTCGTCTTTCATTATCGAAGTCATTACCCGTAGCAATGCTTTGTCGTGCTCGATGCGGGCGTTTTGCTTGTCGGAGTTCTGACGGGCGTTTTTGAAAGCGGTGTCCTCGGCGACACGGGCGGGGATCATGTTGTAAACCTGCTTAATGATGCGGTCCTCGTCTTCCCACTGAGTGTCGCCAAAAAGCTCGTTGAATTCACTTACTATGTTCGACAACAGATCCATTTCAGGATCCGGTAGGGAGCCACCGCCATTGCTGGGCACAGGGCCGATCTCGGCGTCTTCATCGGGCAGCATGATCTTCTGCATTGCCTTTTTCTCGACCCGGTAACTGTCCAGGTCGATGGCTTCCAGGATACCTTTTGATAGGTCATCGTCATCGGGGGCTGGCAACTTCGAGACGAGAAAGTTCAGGAAGATCGACCGCTTCTCCCACTCTGGGTTGTTATAGGGAAGGATCGACGACAGGAACGCATAGGTTCGAAGGAACGCCTTTGCCTTGCCCTTGAAGTCCACTTGACCGTCTTCATCGAGTTTCTCCAGGTACTCAGCCACGCAGCAGTCTAGGATGGGAAGAAGCTGATCCATATCCACATTTGCCAGGTACTTCTGTACCAGGTTGTCGATCTGGTCCTGAGAGTAGACCTGGGCGCTATCGAGGTCGGCCTGGAGATCGTGAAGTTTGTTGGGGTCGGTTTCTTCGGACAGGATCGTGGTACGGTAATAGTCTGTGAATGCGTACTGGATGATGTCAGTTTCGTTCAAGAAATCCAACACAAACACGTCGTGTTTGTTCGGATGTGAGCGGTTCAGGCGCGAAAGCGTTTGCACGGCTTTGATTCCTGCAAGCGTCTTGTCGACGTACATGGTATGCAGCAGGGGTTCATCATAGCCCGTCTGGAACTTGTCCGCACAGATAAGGAAGCGATAGGGATCTTCCCGGAACCGTTCAGCAATCTTGCCCGAAGGTAAATCGTTGAGCGATACTTCGCTGACCTTCTCCCCGCCGAAGTCGTATTCTCCGGAGAAGGCTACAAGGGCTTGGCACGCGCTCTTGCGCTCCTTAAGGTAGTCACGGATTGCGTGATAGTACTGGATCGCCCGTTCGATGCCATTTGTGACGACCATAGCCCGTGCCTGACCACCGATCTTATTCTGAGCCAGCACCTGTTCGTGGAAGTGGTCCACCATGATCTCTGCTTTGAGGCGTATCGCGTGGTCGCTGCCTTCCACGTAGCGCCGCAACTTCTTCTGGGCCTTATTCGTGTCAAATTTCGGGTCATCCTCTACCGTCTTGGCAAGCTTGTAATAGCTTTCTACTGGCGTATAATGCGCGAGCACGTCCAGGATGAAACCCTCCTGGATCGCCTGCTTCATGGTGTAGCTGTGGAAGGCCCTGTGTCGGACGGTTCCGTCTGGCTGCGGCTCCGGATCGCCGAAGATCTCCAGCGTTTTGTTCTTGGGGGTGGCGGTAATGGAGTTGACCCGGTTTAGCGGACATGTTATCTCTTGTGTTGAAAGGAGCGTCACATGCCCAGATCCCATGCTCGATATCCAGCGGCCTTTCGCCAGCAGATGGTCGACCTCGTTCGTTCCGGCCGCAGTCCCGAAGCCCTGTCCAAGGAGTTCGAACCCACCGCACAAGCCATCCGCAACTGGGTCAAACAGGATGACCTGGACAAGGGCAGGCGGGAAGACGGCCTGACCACCGAAGAACGGACCGAACTGCGTCGTCTGCGCCGTGAGAACAAGCAGCTCAAGATGGAACGGGAGATCCTGGCAAAAGCCGCGGCCTGGTTCGCCCGGGAGACCGAGACGCTGCCCGAGTCTTCTCGTTCATAAAGGCGCACCAGGCCTCCTATCCCGTTCGCCGGCTCTGCGGCCTGCTGGAAGTCTCCCCCAGCGGCTACTATGGCTGGCTGATGCGGCCCGCCTCTAAAAGGGCCAGAGACGATGCCATGCTGCTGAATCGTATGAACTCGATCCATCAATGCTCCCACGGTACCTACGGCGCGCCGCGCATCCATGCGGAACTTTGCGAGTTGGGCATACGCGTAGGACTCAAACGCGTCGCCCGCCTGATGCGCATGGCCGCTATCAGCGGGGTATCACGCCGCAGAGCCGTGCGCACTACAAGGCGATCCGAAGAGGGCAGGAAGGCACCGGATCTGGTCAACCGGGACTTCACCGCTCCGTCCAGGGACAGGTTGTGGGTAGCCGATATCACCTACGTGCCGACCCATGCGGGCTTCCTCTATCTCTCTGTGGTGATAGACGCCTTCAGTCGCCGCGTGGTCGGCTGGTCCATGGCCAACCATCTGCGAAGCGAGTTGGTCAAAGACGCCCTCGACATGGCCCTTTGCCAGCGCAGACCTGATGAGGTGATCCACCACAGCGACCAGGGGTCCCAATACACCTCCGTGGCCTTCGGCAAACGATGCAGACAGGCTGGCGTAAGACCGTCTATGGGTTCGGTCGGCGACTGTTACGACAACGCCCTGTGCGAGAGCTTCTTCGCCAGTCTGGAATGCGAACTGCTTGATCGCAGGCGTTTTGCCACAAAGGCCGAGGCCAGACTCGCCCTGTTCGAATACATCGAGGGCTTCTACAACACCCAGAGAAGACACTCTTCCCTCGGATATCTATCACCCATAAACTTCGAAAGGAAGTTCAAGAAAACAGCCTGAATCCTAAACCGTAAACTGTCCACGAAAACGGGGTAACATCAGTTGAGAGTTAGTCGCAAGCGCTTCTTCTGAGGTATTACGTCCACAAAATTGGTCTCAGCTTTGTACGCTACATAAAGCTTCAAGAATTCTTCACTAACACAAGGATCCAGAGACAGTACTTCATTTCTGAGCTCATCAAACAAAGGTCGGATGGGACTATCTGGAAAGAGATGCGAGTGATCCTCGAGGGTGTAATTCGTTTTGGTTTCAACCTTTGCATCGATTACTTCTAAGAGGTCGATGTCGACTTCGGGTACTACCCAGACCCCAACTGCCATTTCCGCAAGTTGATCCGCCCGGTTATGAATTGCGCTTTCATTCCAATCGTCCAGTGCTCCAAGCCCCTTATTTAGTCGCAGCGGGCTTTCATTGAACCCACCTTGGATATCACGTTTATAGGAGAAGGAACGGTCGCCGTACTCAGGATTATAGCCGGTAAGTGTAAGATTACCGAGAGTATGCACCAGGGTTTCCTGAATCCTTTGCCATTCTAGTCCAAGTGCTTTTTTCCATTCATTGGAAAGGTTCTCATTTTGAGGCATTATGTGTTCGATTGTGTATTCATCCAAAGGAACTCGTTCCTTACGGCCATGGTTTTCTATGCGACGTAACCAATAGCTACGCCGTTGAAAGTTGTAAAGATCACGATTTGTTAGATCAAGCTTGAACTCCTCGTCGTGAGGAAACCTCCGGTAAGAGCGCAGACGTAGGAATTGTACCTTTACAGTTTCGATATAACGGTCCTTTTCAATTGCCTGTCCAAATGTCGCAAATGTCCTGTTGAGAGAGTTGGTGGGAATGGCACATACAGCCCGTCGGAATACGTAGGTTTCTATCATCCTTAGCACTTCGACGAACTCATCTTTTAAAAGTATTCCTTGTTTGTAGTCGTGATATAGTTCCAGAAGTAGCGGAAAAGCTACATCTACTTTGAGTTCTCGAAGATCCCCAAACGCGTGTGCCAAGTCCTTGTCTATTTCTCTTCCAAATGCCATAGCACAGTAGTAGTCGGCAAAAGTGTGTATATCAACAACGAGATCATCAATACCAGCTGCAACTATCTCCGGTTTTTTCGCGTGAGTTTTGAAAGCCTCGTACACCGCCCTTATTTTTGGGATTTCACCATTTGACTTGTACGTAAGGTAGTGACGCATGAAGTCGTCAAAGTAATCGCCATAGGCGTCCTGTCCGAAGGTAACTTCAATCGGTCGCCAGTGCTCCTTATACAGTTCGGCCTGATGTGACGGTTCCAACCCCATGAGTACGAAGTTTCTGATTAAATCAGCTTGGCTCAGCTCACGACCAGTGGAATTCATACTCTCAAAGATCAATTGAGGGTTGTCTTGACTACGGTTAAGTGAAATATCCACGACTGTGAGTTTTGCCAAACCATTGCAGAGAGATTCCAGATCGCTTCCAAGGTAACTGATCTGTTTTTCAAAAAATGTGAAGTTTTGCTCAATCCGAAACGACATTTCCGCAGGCAATGGTTTCTGTTGCATCAAGGCAAGCAAGCTGGGTTTGTCGGTCTGTGTTAGCAGGAGTTTGAATCTATCTTCACCCTCCTCAAGTGGATTTAGGAGATAGTAACTACGTAGCTTCTTTGCAGAGAACCCGTTTATGGGTTCATCATCACCCAACCGTCGGGCTAACGCTTCCAGGATAAGCATTACGGTGGTCAGACGTTGTTGTCCATCAATGACAAGGAGAGATGAAGGTGTGGAAACTTGGTAATCCCCTCCTTCTATGTAGACAAAAGATCCCATAAAGTGAGCGTGTATGTCTTTGTTTTTACCCGTACGAAGTATATCATCCCATAGCTGCCGGCATTCTCGTTCCGACCAGCTGTAGGTCCGTTGATAGATTGGAATTAAAAACTGTGGTGAATTCCTGAGGAATCCTAGTAGTCCGGCTTCTGTAGCTTTCATGTTTTATTCTCCGATAATCTCGTCCAACAACCCCTCCGTCTCCTTCTCCAAAGCCGATATATCCTTCCTGATCTCTACCAACGATCGCATAGGTTTCGGTTTGTAGAAGTAACGGGTAAAACTGATCTCGTAACCGATTCGTACACTATCAGGTTGATACCACGCATCGGTCGCGTATGGCAGAACTTCCCGTCGGATGAACGCCTCGACACCCCCCTGTTCCAGCAACGGGATCTGTTCGGTGTCCCGCAAGTCGGAATCCGGCTCGTATTCAACAACAGTTGGTCTGCCATCCATCTCTACTTCAAATAATCCTCGCAGAGGGTCGGATTCAGTTCCCTTCTTGTGTATCTTCCGTATGATTGGGATCCCATCTTCGCTTCGATCGCCGTTTTCTCTAAATCCCTTTATTTCGGCGGCTTTGTACGAACGGTGCGGATCAGCTCCGGCGACGCGCAGGGGACGGTCCACCGTCACCTTCCAGTACCCGAGAGCGGCATTGTCAAAGACCTTGCTTTCCCCGGTATCTTCGAATGCTTTGAAAGTATCGCAGATACGGATGATGTCTTTTTCCCCAAGTTCACAGTTTTTGTTTCCAAGGTTCTTGCGCAGCGGCTGAAACCATTTGGTCGCGTCGATCAACTGTACCTTGCCTCGGCGGTGGTCCGGTTTTCGGTTCGTGAGGATCCAAACGTAGGTTGCGATACCAGTGTTATAGAACATATTTAGCGGCAGGGCGACGATTGCTTCCAACCAGTCGTTTTCGATCATCCAACGTCGGATATTGCTCTCGCCCTGTCCGGCGTCACCAGTAAAAAGCGAACTGCCGTTGTGAACTTCGGCGATTCGGCTCCCTAGTTCCGTGTCCTGCTTCATCTTGGATAGCTTGTTGGCGAGGAAGAGCATCTGGCCGTCGCTGGACCGGGTAACCAGGGAATACTCCGG
This sequence comes from bacterium, assembly GCA_965240335.1. GTDB lineage: Bacteria > JAAXHH01 > JAAXHH01 > JAAXHH01 > JAAXHH01 > JAAXHH01. Next base: position 165,351 of record CBDEKM010000011.1, on the reverse strand, counting down.
ATCGCCGTCGTGCTCAATCATGAAGCGCGGATCCCGCATGTCCTTCTTTCCGCCCATGCGGTCCAGATCGGATTTCCAACTTTTTCCATATGGCGGATTCGAAAGCATAAAATCGAATTCGCGGGACGGGAAGGCGTCGTTAGAGAGCGTGGAGTGCTCAGGGCCGCCTACGATGTTGTCGGCGGCATCGCCCTCGCCTTTCAGCAGCAGGTCCGCCTTGCAGATGGCGTAGGTTTCAGCGTTGATCTCCTGACCGTACAAGTGGGTGGAAACTTGCTTGCCTTGTTCTTCGGCCATTTGCCTCAAGGTGTCCTCGGCCACAGTCAGCATGCCGCCGGTACCGCAGGCACCATCGTAGAGCAAATAAGTACCGGACTTGATCTGATCCGCGATAGGCAGAAAAACCAGCTTTGCCATGAGTTTCACGGCGTCACGTGGCGTCCAGTGTTCTCCCGCCTCCTCGTTGTTCTCCTCGTTGAAACGCCGGATGAGTTCTTCGAAAACAGTGCCCATGCCATGGTTATCCAGACCCGGACGCCGGACCGTACAGTCGGCGTTCATAACGGGATCAGGACTCAAGTTGATCTCGGAGGAGGTGAGTTTCTCAATCAAAGTGCCCAGGGCGTCGGCACGTGACAGCCGTGGAATCTGGTTGCGGAACTCGAAGTTTTCTAGAATTTCCTGGACGTTGGGAGAGAACCCGTCCAGGTAGGCATTGAAGTCGGCTGTAAGTTGCTGACGATTGGCGCGTGATTTTAGATCACGCAACGTGAACTTCGAGGTATTGAAGAATGCCTGTCCCGCTGCCTGACGAAGCGCAAATCTCTGATCCACCACGCCGGCATCATCAAGAATAGACTTGGTATTTAATACCTCATCCTTGGTGTCTTCCAACACCGCGTCCAGTCGGCGGAGGACGGTCATCGGGAGTATAACGTCACGGTATTTTCCGCGGACGTAGAGGTCACGCAGGACATCGTCTGCAATTCCCCAGATGTAGTTAGTGATCCAGTTGAGATCGATGTTATCTGATTTTGTATTCATCCTGTCCTATCACCATTAGATACTGGTTTAATATTGGGAACCAAACTTCTGTGATTAGCAACCCGCTAGCACCGACTAACATGTCGCACAGGCTAAAAATCCCTCCATCTGCTACCGCAAGAGTTCACCCGGGATGCGAGAACCGGGATATTCCGAATCCGTGTTGCGCTCAGAGATGATGGCCGGCACTGGATCGGTCCAATAGGCGGGCACGGTATCGGGGCGTCTGTGCCAGGCCAGCACCAGGGTGCGGCGCTCGTCAGTCAGGTTACGGTGCGCCGAGTGCAGTACGCGGGCGTCGGCCAGTACGAGGTCACCGGCCTTGACGCAGACCTCAACCTGATCGGGGTGGTCGCTGAACATGGTGGGATGGTCTTCGGCAATGAAGCGGGCTCCCTGTTCGTGCGCCGGCACCATCTCGTCGTGCAGAGGGATGCGTTTAAGGTGGGTGCCGGGGATGATTTTAAGACATCCGTTCTCCCGCGATGTATCGCTCAAGTAGTAGGATACGAAAATGATCTGCGGCCACGGAGAGCAACTCAGGGGATCGTTCCACTGCATCCAGTCCTGGTGCCAGTACAGGGCTGGTTCACCGGGGTCTTTGGTAAGTAGGATGACACCGCCGGTGCTGGCAAAATCACCCAGACCCATCTGTTCGAGGGTGCGGCGCGTGGCGGGCCAGTCGAGCAGCTTCTGGATGGTCCGGTTTTCGTCCCCCTGTGCGGTGACGTGCTGGCCCTGATACTTGACATCGGGCGGTGGCACCCAGTTCTCCATCATGCGCTCGGTTTCGTGGCGCATCTCTTGAAGGAAGTCATTGCCGAGGATATCGTCGACAACGCAGAAGCCGTCGTGCATAAGCTGTTGGCGTTTTTCAAGTGCTTGTTTGGGAGTCATGGTATCCTCGACAGAGTTCGGTGAAGCCAGGACGGAAAACCGGATAGGACGGGACGGGATGCGATCTACGGTCAGACCTCGGCCAAATCTGGAGCGCAACAATCCGGCCGGAGTTTCGGCATTGCGACCACAAAGAACAAGTTGATCTATTGATGGCGGAAGGCTGGCAGAAATGGCGTTTGAATTCTGGGCATGACAGCTTCCTTAAGACCAAGAAGATACATGTCCGCCAAGCAGGGTCAACCTTAGAGATCTGTTGTCCGCCAGAGATATGTTGTCCGCTTGCCGTCTATCATGACCAGCGGAAATCGACGCATCGAATCCTGTCGCCATATATCAGGCCTTAGCCCTTCCGTCCTCAATCACGCAATACCTATCGATACGCTCCTACGCACCATAAATACACTTCAACGCGACATAAAAACTCCTTCGACAACTTGACAAACTGTGAATTATGTCTATATTACCGTCAAATAGATATGAAATATGTCGACAAGGTATACAAATGACCATATCCAGGATACTTGGAGCACCAAAGAGCAGTTTCTTCCTTCTGGGACCTCGCGGAGTGGGTAAAAGCACTTTTCTGCGTGAGACGTTTCCTGATGCGCACGTTGTCGATCTGCTCTCGGAGGAAACATACCACCGCCTGCTCGCGAATCCAGGGCACCTGGCCGCGGAACTGCGTGCTATTCCGGAAAAACGTTGGGTAGTGTTGGATGAAATTCAAAGGTTGCCAACCCTGCTCAATGAAGTGCATCGATTTATCGAAGAGCGAAAGATGCGGTTCGTCCTGTGCGGATCAAGCGCGAGGAAACTCAAACGGGCGGGCGTCAACCTTCTTGCGGGAAGGGCGTTGCATCGATCTATGCACCCCTTTGTTCCAGGGGAACTTGGAGACCGTTTCGTGCTCGACGACGCGCTGCAATACGGCTTACTGCCCATAGTGTGGGATTCGGAGGACAGGTCGGATACACTCACCGCCTATACGCAGATGTATCTCAGGGAGGAAATACAATCCGAAGCATTGGTGCGCAACCTCCCCGGTTTCGCGCGATTTCTACCCGTCTCGGCACTTTTCCATGGCCAGGTATTAAATGCCAACAACATCGCCCGAGACGCCCAGGTGTCACGATCGACTGTAACAGGTTATCTGGAAATTCTGGAAGAGACCCTGCTGTGCTTTCGATTACCGGCCTATGAGGCCAGATTGCGCGTGCGGGAACGCAAACTGCCCAAGTGGTACTGGTGCGATCCGGGCATCGTCCGTGGGATGAAGAAACTCAAAGGAATGCCTGCACCGGAGGAACGCGGCGCCTTGTTCGAAGGGCTGGTCGCGCAAATGATTCGATCCTACATGGACTATCGCGATCTATGCGACACATGCTACTACTGGGCTACGGCCGCACAGAATCGGACCGAAGTGGATTTCCTGCTCGAACGAGCGGGAGAGTTTGTTGCTGTCGAGGTCAAGTCCGGGGGTACATTTACGGAATCCTGGTGCCGAGGGTTGAGAGCGGTGTCAGGTCTGGACGGCCTTTGCCGGCGGATAGTGGTCTATCCCGAAGGTCCCGAACTTCGCAGCCATGACAATATCGAGATCCTGCCGTTTCAACACTTCTCCAACCTGCTGGACACCGATGAGTTGTGGCCGTAACGCGAATCTACCATTCCATCTGCATCTCAGGAAAACCGTTGACGCGAAAAAACGTTGAGTCTCAATTTGAAATAGCGTATCATGAGGATGCTCGTAATATCTCGTCGAAGGAGCAAAACTATGGAGATCGCACAGCTTCTCATTACGCCAGGCACTCTGCTGACGGCCTTCATCTTCTTCTGGAAACAGGCCAAAATCGGCAGGAACGAACTGAAGCTGGAGTTAACGTCAGATATAAGGGATTTGAAGGAAGAGATAATGTCTGTTCGTAAGGAAGTTACATCCATCCGGGAAGAAATGCACGATATGAACGGGCGCCTCGGCCGTGTTGAGGGTTTGCTAACGGCAACAAATTCCGGTTGACTACAGCGACTCGCAATCTATGCGCGGTGCTGCCTGGTTATCCTGCATCCCTGTCATCGCTTGTTCAGTCCTCAGAACCTCCTCAACCTTCCGCCAGCTTCTTCCGCAACAACTCGTTCACCATCTTCGGATTCGCCTTGCCCTGGGTCGCTTTCATGACCTGACCCATGAAGAAACCCAGGATCTTGGACTTGCCGGCCCTGTAGTCGGCCACGTCGCCGGGATGTTCGGCCATGATGCCGTCTACGATCCCATCGAGTTCGCCGGTGTCCGAGATCTGCACGAGGCCCTGTTCCTCGATGACCGCGGCCGACGCCTTGCCGGATTCAGCCATGATGTCGAGGACGTCCTTGCCGATCTTACCGCTGATCTTGCCCTCCTTTATCTCTCCGAGAAGTTGGGCGAGGTGGTCGGGCGGGATGCGGGTCTCCAGGATCTGCTGGTCCATGTGACCCTCGTGCTGGACGCGTAACAATTCGCTGAGCATCCAATTGCAGACGGTGCGCGCCTCGCCGGGAAACTGGCCGGCACAGGCCTCGAAGTAGTCTGCGCGGGTCCGGTTTTCGGTCAGTTGCCGCGCCATGTCCTGCGGCAGATTGTAATCGTCGACGAATCGCTGCATACGCACATCGGGGAGTTCGGGCAGGTCTTCGCCGATCCCGTCCACCCAGGAGCGGGCGATCTCGACGGTGACAAGGTCGGGATCGGGAAAGTACCGGTAGTCTGAGGCTTCCTCCTTCGACCGCATGGGAAAGGTTTCGCGTTCTTCCTCGTTCCAGAGGCGGGTCTGGCGCACGACGGTTCCCCCGTCGTCGAGCAGTTCGGTCTGCCGGTCAATCTCGAATTCCAACGCACGTTCCATGGACCGCATGGAGTTCATGTTCTTGATCTCGACTAGTTCGCCGAGGGGATCTCCGGGTTTGCGGATGGACACGTTGGCGTCGCAGCGCATACTGCCCTCGTCCATGTTGCCGTCGCAGACTCCGATGTACTGCAGGATCTGCCGCAGTCGGGCGAGGTAGGCCGAGGCTTCGCGGGGGCTGCGAAGGTCCGGCTCGCTGACGATCTCCATGAGCGGCACGCCCGTGCGGTTGAAGTCGATGTAACTCAGATCGGGATCGTACCCGGGTTCGTTGTGGATGGACTTGCCCGCTTCTTCTTCCAGGTGGATGCGCCGAAGCCGGATGAAACGGGGACCGTCTTCGCCCTCGATTTCAACGCCGCCGTACAGGGAGATGGGTTCGCCCGCCCGGTCGTACTGCGAGATCTGGTAACCCTTGGGCAGATCCGGATAAAAGTAATTCTTGCGGGCGAAGGCGCTGGTTTCGGCCACCTGGCCTTCCACGGCCAGGGCCATGCGGATGGTGTATTCTACGGCTCGACGGTTCAGGACGGGCAGCACGCCGGGCATGCCCAGGCAGATGGGGCACACGCGGGTGTTCGGTTCGCCGCCGAAAGCCACGGCGCATCCGCAGAAGATCTTCGAGTTCGTCAGGAGCTGGGCGTGTACTTCCAGCCCGATTACCGCTTCGTATTTCATGTTCACTTTCTCGGTTGTTTTCTCACGTCCGCGCCGATTCTTCGAGAGCATATGCCGCCCGAAGGATCCGCTCTTCGCCGAAGTGGGGACCGATGATCTGCAGGCCGATGGGCATACCATCCGGACCCTTGCCACAGGGAATGGATATGGCCGGCACGCCGGCGAGGTTGATGGGCACGGTGTATACATCAGACAGGTACATCTGCAGCGGGTCGTCGATCTTCTCGCCGATTCGAAATGCGGTGGTGGGCGTGGTGGGCGCCACCAGGAGATCGAACTTATTGAAGGCCTGTTCGAAGTCTCCCTTGATGAGCGTCCGGACCCGCTGTGCCTTGTCATAGTAGGCGTCATAGTAACCGGCGCTGAGCACATAGGTTCCAAGCATGATGCGTCGCTTCACCTCGAAACCGTAACCCTCGCTTCGGGTCGCTCCGTACATGGCGGTCAGTCTGTCCTCGTCCGGCATAGAAGTCGCTGCGCCAACTCCCGCGGCGTCGTCAGTTCCCTGCGCTCCACCGGTTCCCGGCGCGCCGACATTCCCAACTGCACCTTCATTTGTCCCCGGCCCACCACCCTCGCCCCGGTAGCCATACTTGACGCCATCGTACCTCGCCAGGTTGGAGGAGGCTTCGGCGGTGACTAAAATGTAGTAGGCGGCCACGGCGTACTCGGTGTGGGGAAGATGGACGGTCTCCACGCGGGCGCCGAGTGCTGCCATGCGTTCGATCGCACGATTGACGCCTTCCTTCACGGCGGAGTCCAGGCCCTCGGCCATGTATTCTTCCGGCACGCCGATGCGCATGCCATCGATGCCGTGTTTCAAGAGTCGACGTGTAGTCGGGCACCGCCTCCGTGGCCGAGGTGGTATCGAGCCGGTCATGCCCGGCGATGACGCCCAGGAGCCGTGCACAGTCTTCCACGTTCCGGGCCATGGGGCCGACCTGGTCGAAGGACGATCCGTAGGCGATGATGCCGAAGCGGGAGACGCGGCCGTAGGTGGGCTTCAGCCCCACAACACCGCAGAAAGCCGCGGGCTGACGGATCGAGCCGCCGGTGTCCTCACCCAGGGCCAGGACCGCCGTGCCCGCCGACAGGGCCGCGGCAGAACCACCGCTCGAGCCACCAGGTACGCGGGTAGTATCCAGCGGGTTTCTACAGATCTCGAAACCGGTGTTCTCGTTGGAGGACCCCATGCCGAACTGGTCCATGTTGGTCTTGCCGATGATCACGGCATCCGCCTCGCGCAACCGGGCGATGACGGTAGCGTCGTAGGGCGGGACGAATCCGTCGAGGATCCTGGAGGCGCAGGTGGTTTCCAGGCCCTTCGTGCAGATGGCGTCCTTGATGGCGATGGGAACGCCGGCCAGCGGTCCGGTGGACTCGCCTACGGCGATGCGCCGGTCCACGTTCCTGCGCGTCCTCGATCACCGTTTCCGGGTCGACCGTCAGGTAGGCGTTGATGGCAGGGATCTTTCTCTTCGATCTGGTGCAGCACTTCCCTGGCCACCTCTTCGGCTTTTATTTCACCCGACCTGATCTTCGGCGCCAGTTCATGGGCTGCTATTTGATTGAGTTGTTCCACAATTTACTCCAGAATCGTTCTACCTAATCCAGAACCAAGAACTATTCGTTTATTGCTCGACTTGCTCCACCTGGATCGACGCGTCTGCGCTCCATTTTGCGACTCCACTTGCCTGAACCTGCTCCCCGTTGCTGAACTTCGCCTGCGTGTCACCGCGAGATCAGAAGCGTCACGCGATGTGGTTCGATGCCTGGTTGCAGCTTTGGTGCCCCGTGCGCATCCCGCTGCGTGAACGGATGGTGCAAGACGATGTCCTGCCTGCCGTCCCTGTTGAGGTCGGCCAACCAGGTGAACTCCTCGTCATTGGGCAATTCGACCGCGACCTTCCGGGGCTGCCGGGTGAACAGATCGGGACCCGGGACACCGGCGTATACATGCATTTCCCGGTGGGTCCACTCGATCATCAGGTCGGAGCGGCCATTTCCGGTCACGTCCCCGATGAACAGGTTCTTGTTGAACGCCCGCCTGATATTGTTCACGGTCTTTTCGAAGTGCATGCTTCCCGCCCTGCAGCACGACGTTCAAGGGCACCCATCCCGGTTCCCGGGGGCTGGGGGCGCCGTCCAGCTGGATGCTATGCGTGGCCGTGGGCCGGGTCCGGAATGCGTCCCCCGCTTACGCGGTAGAACTCGAGATTCAACCAGATGTCATCGCCCATGAAGCCCTTGATCCGTTTTAAAAGACTGCTTTCGAGATACCTGGTTTCGATCGTGGTGACGACCAGGTCGGTTTCGCCATCCCCATCGATATCGCGGCGTTCCATGGCGAGCTGGATGTTGCCTTCGGATCGGATCGAGAAGTCGATATCGGATGCGTACTGTATACAGCTATCGTATGTGCGTGTGCCAAAGTGCACTTCGTATGCGGAACGCTTGCTGGAAATGTCATCGCCTTCAAGGGAGTATACCACCATGTCGGCGACGCCGTCGCCGTTCAGGTCCGCGAACGAATGAAGCACCCTGCCGGACATGGCCCCGGTTGCAAGCGAGGAAAGATCATCGGAATCGAATAGCACGTCGGTCGTGAAGGTCACAGGTACCGGGCCAATCAGTCCCCGGGTGTCCTGGACATGCACTTCGAAGTGGTCCACGTTCCATGACACCAGGTCGACGCGGCCGTCACCGTTGTGGTCGATCTGGTGGACCCTGCTTACGCTCCATGGGTCGTATCGATATCCGTCGGCTCCGTAGATACGGTCCAGGGCGGGAGGCGGACCGATCTCCACCGGGTCGGCGAATGAGCCGTCGTTCAACTGGACGAATACCCGGAATCCATCGTCGCCGGGAATGACGAGGTCGATTCTTCCGTCGCCATTCACATCGTGCGTTACGTCCACGTGGGGCACTTCGCCCGGGTGAGGGGGCGTGAAACTGGACGTGGTGGTCACGAGTTCGCGTTCCGCCAGCGATACGGGATCCCACGTATTCAGCCGGCCCTCTTCGTACGTGAGCAGCCGTTCGTGGCCGCCGATGCGGGCAACATCGACAAACGACACGTCGGGACGCAGCGTAGCGTCAATGTTCAGTGCCCAGGTCCCATCTTCACCGGCGTATATGCACAGGCGGCGGTCACCACGATCGTCCAAGTTCACCACGGCCAGGTCCGCCACATCGCCGCCCAGCAGAAATCCCGTTAGCACGGTCTGCCGTACTGCCGGTCCGATGACAATCTCCTGTTTTTCGAAATTGAACTCCGGGATCGTTTGCATCGCGGGCCGGGCCACGGCGGGACTCAGGACACCTGCGAAGAACGTGGCCAATACCAGGGAAAAAGCCAGGACCGCGCTGGGCATCGCGTAAGTCCGCTGTAAACGTTCCAGCTCCGGGGCGAAAATCTGGAGAGACCGTCGCAAAGGGTCGTGTGCCGGGGTTGGTTCAACGCGAACGGGGATAATCAGGGATCGGGATGGGTATCGTTTCGTCATCTTGTTTGCGGTACTAGTACCAGCGATAGTAGTAGGTGGCGAAACCGATACCGAGGATGCTGATGACATTCACTTGCAGCGTGAAGCCGAATGTGATAGATAGTACAACGAGGGGCAGCGTGGCCGGTGGAAAGGTGTAGACGAAGACTTCGAGGAAAAACTTCTCCACCATGCTGCCCGGCATGAAGTATCCCAGGAGGAGTCCGACCAACTCGCCGACCAGGCCGCCCAAGATGGCACCCACCAGGATGTAAAGCGTAAGTTTGGCGATCCCTCTACCTTGCGCCATGGACGGACTCTCCGTATTGTGATCGGAACTTCAGACGTCCCGCCGTATTCGGATTTCGTATTCGAGATGAAACGCGGGTGGCCATGCCGTCCTTTCCTGTCATTCTTCCGCGGATAGCGCCACGTCCTCCTCGTGTCGGACCATGTGAATGCACCAGGCCGCGATGCCGGAGAGGATGTAGAGCAGCACTATGGGAAAGATCGTCAGCTTAGGGTCCCATACCAGGGCCACCAGGGCGACGGCAATACCGACCAGCTTGAGTATGGACCACTTGCTCTTGAAGGCGAGCGACGGCAGGGTCCGGTAGGACAGGGGGCTGACCATGAGTATGGACAGGAGGAGCATGAACCCCATGAATGGTCCTTCAAGATGCAGTTCTTCCCAACGGTCCCAGCAGAAGATGACATAGGAGGCCACGGCGATCGCCGCAACGGGGATCGGCAGGCCCATGAAGTTGTCTTTTTCCTGGTTGATCCGCTCCACCCGGCGCAGGGTCGTCACGTTGTACCGGGCGAGTCGAATAGCGCCGCACATCAGGAAGAGCAGGCAGAGCGCCCAGGTGATATCGCCGAAGGGTTTGAGGGTATAGACCAGCACTATGGGCGCCACGCCGAAGGAAATCACGTCGGCCAGGGAATCGAGTTCGATGCCGAACCGGGTCGCTCCCTGGCTGAAGCGCGCGACCTTGCCGTCGATGCTGTCCAGCAGGGCGGCTGCAATGATGAGCCACGGCGCGCGGCCGGGATCGCCCGTCATGGCGTTGAACCCGTCGATGCAGTAGAAGATCGCGGAAACTCCGCAGAAGATGCTTCCCAGCGTGAACACGTTCGGTAACGCGACGCGCATCCAGGTTTTCATTTCAACTCTCCCAGTATCGTTTCTCCACCCCGGACCCGGTCCCCGTTCTTCACCCGGATGTCCGTGCCGGCCGGTACGATTACGTCTATTCTCGATCCAAAGCGTATCAGGCCGAACCGGTCGCCGATGCGCACCTCGTCGCCCTCCTGGACGTTACAAACGATGCGCCGGGCCACGAAACCGACGATCTGCTTGATCAGGACGCGGCCCTGTTCCCCTTCGATGCCAAGGACCATCTGCGCGTTGTCACCCGAGGCCTCTTCCTTGAAGGCGAGCTTGAACTGGCCTTCAATACGCTGCCGCAACTTCACCACGCCGGAGATCGGAATCCGGTTGACGTGCACGTTCACGATGGACAGGAACACGCTGATCTGCGTGGCCGGTCCGTCGATGAAGGGGTCGTTCTCAATTTCCTCGACCGCCACGACCTTGCCGTCACCGCCGGAGATCACCAGGCCTTCGCCCGGGGGCACCATTCTGGTCGGATCTCGAAAGAAGAATCCTATGAATACGGCCAACGCGCCAAACCCCGCCGCCAACACGATCCAGATCAATCCGGGGGCCAGGTAGTCGCCCACCAGGCAGCCAACGGCCAGCGCCGCCAGGGGGATAACCAGGACCCAACCGTCGCGTACCATTCGGTTACCTCACAACTCGGCGATGTGCAGGGTCAGGGACATCAACCGTCCTTCCCGCTCGACTTCGAGTTCGATGGAATCGCCCACCAGGCTGCCGTAAAGGGCCTCCCGCGCTTCGGGGTAACTGGCGATCGCCTCCCCGTTGATCTTCCGTATGACGTCCATGACCCGCGTACCTGACCGTGCCGCCGGGCTTTCCGGATCGATCTCGTTGACCAGGACGCCCAGCCGGTTTTCTATGTTTAATTCCTGTGCCACGTATTCCGTGATGTCGATCACCGACAGCCCCGTCCATCCCCGTCTCGGTCCACCGAACTGAATCAGCTCGTCCGCCACGCGCCGGACCCGGTCGATGGGTATGGCGAAACCCACACCCTCCGAGCCGCCGCTTTCGGAGATGATGAAGGTGTTGATCCCGATGACCTCCCCGAGGGCGTTAACCAGCGGGCCGCCGCTGTTGCCGGGATTGATGGTCGCGTCGGTCTGTATCATGTCCCGATAGACCGTCCTGGAGCCAGGTTCCCGGCGAAAGTCGCGGCCCACCGCGCTGACTACACCGACGGCTACGGCCGGTCGGGCGTCCTCGATGGCCAGTCCCAACGGATTGCCGATGGATATGGCCCACTCGCCGGTCAAGATGTCATCGGAATGACCCAGGGCCGCTGGCGGAATATCTTCGCCTTCCACGTGGAGCACGGCCAGGTCCGACATGATGTCCACGCCGACCAGGGTGCAGTCCAGGCTGCGTCCGTCGGTCAGCACGGCCTGAATACGCTGGGCCGTATGTTCTCCCAACTGCACCACGTGGGCGTTCGTGACGATGTATCCCGCCTCGTCGATGATCACGCCCGAGGCCGTGTTCGGCTCTTCGCGGGTGTACAGCCGCGGTACCACGAAATGACCGAAGAAAGTGTCGTCGAACATCCGTGAGTAACCTCGCCGCTGCACCTGGAAGGTCGCAACGATACTCACGACGGCGGGCCCTGCCCGCTCCACCGCGGCAACGATAGACGTCCGGCGGGACGCGTTGATGGCCTCGTTGACGGCGATCATCCCGATTGTTGAATCATCTGGTTCGAGCGGATCGCGCCAGTCCGGATTTTCCGACTGCGCGGTCGACCCGGACCGCGTCTCGTTTTCCAAAGCAGACGCCTGGGACGGCGTCACGTCTCCGGACGACGTATCCCCGCTGATCCTGACCAACGCCTCGGGATACGCAACGACCAGGAATACTATGCCTACGAGCGCACCTACGAAGGCTGCCAGGATGTACCACAACGCCATCGGGGCCCGTCTTGATATCCTGTAACCCGTGTGGCTTTCTTCCCTGTTCCGCATCATTCGGCACCGGGCATCCGCACCGCAACCACGCAGAATCTTAACAACATTGATTTCAGTCGGAAATGCCGGAAAAAGTCCTGCACATGAACGACCCGGATAAACCTGATTCAACCGGTTCACCGGCCCTTGAAATAGATACCACATTATATGAGCGAGAGCCGTTCAAGTCAATACCTTTTTCCCCTGGATCACGCGTCGTAACCCCACCTGGAAGGACGAAACGCAGTCCTGTTGTTCCACACGATTTAACTGTCGATTTAACTGTCGAAGGGATCGAAATAAAAATCGGTGATTTAACAAGGATTTAACCTTGGGGAAACACTTGCGAAACAATGACAATGTACATTAGATTGCTGTGTTTGTTTTGATGGCGAAATTCATCATTGTTGCGGTGATGGGGTAGGTCGCAGCCGACCTCCCCGGGTGGATCAAAGCCGTCCCGGAATTTTCCATCATCGATTCAGACAGACCCCAACAGGGAGGAGAACGACTCGTGACGCCAAGTGAAGTAATAGATTACGCAAGGGAAAACGATGTGAAAATGGTCGATTTCCGGTTCATCGACGTGCCGGGAACGTGGCAGCACTTCTCCGCGCCAATCGAAACGCTGGAAGAAGAAACCTTCGAGGAAGGCCTCGGGTTCGACGGCTCGAGCGTTCGGGGATTCCAGACCATCGACCAGAGCGACATGATCCTGATTCCCGATCCGCTGTCGGCCAAGATGGATCCCTTCACCGAGGAAAATACGCTGATCCTGATCTGCAACGTCAAGGATCCGGTGACCCTCGAAATGTACACCCGCGACCCGCGGTACGTCGCCCAGAAGGCCGAAGCCTACATGCAGTCCATCGGTCTCGCCGACACGGCCTATTTCGGCCCGGAAGCCGAGTTCTACATCTTCGACGACGTTCGGTTCGCACAGAAGCCCAACGCCAGTTTTCACCGGGTCGACTCCAGCGAGGGATGGTGGAATACGGGACGGAACGAGGGACCGAACCTCGGCAACAAGATCCCCTACAAGCGGGGTTATTTTCCCGTGCCGCCGGTGGATTCTTTCCAGGACCTGCGCACGCGCATGGTGCTGACGCTACGCGAATCGGGCATCGAGTCTGAAGTCCACCACCACGAGGTAGGCACGGCGGGACAGTCGGAGATCGACATCCACTTCAACACGCTGCTGCGGATGTCCGACGATCTGCTCATGTACAAGTACATCGTCAAGAACGTCGCCAGGCAAGCCGGCAAGACGGTGACCTTCATGCCGAAGCCCATCTTCGAGGACAACGGATCGGGCATGCACGTGCACCAGAGCCTTTGGAAGGACGGCCGCAACCTCTTCTTCGAGGCCGGCTCCTATGCCGACCTGAGCGATATGGCCCGGCACTACATCGGCGGGTTGCTCAAGCACTGCGCGTCGGTCCTGGCCTTTGCCGCGCCGACGACGAACTCCTACCGCCGGCTCGTACCGGGCTACGAAGCCCCGATCAACCTGATCTACTCGCAACGGAACCGCAGCGCCTGTGTGCGCATTCCCATGTATTCGAAGAGCGAGAAAGCCAAGCGGATCGAGTTCCGTACGCCCGATCCGGCAGCCAACCCGTACCTGGCCTTCACCGCCATGGCGATGGCCGGTCTGGACGGTATCGAGAACAGGATCGAGCCGCCCGAACCGATCGATCTCGACCTCTACGACCTGGAACCGGAACAGGCCGCGGAAGTAGCCCACACGCCGCAGGATCTGGCCGAGGCGCTGGACGCCCTCGAAAACGATCACGAATATCTCCTCAAGGGCGACGTGTTCACGCCGGACCTGATCGAGACCTACATCGCCCTGAAGCGGGAGAACGAACTGGACCAGATCCGCCTGCGTCCGCACCCGTGGGAGTTCGGTCTCTACTACGACGTCTAGTCAGCAGCGACGTCTGGTCAGGTTCAACATCTGATCAATCCTGACCGCAAGGTCATTATGTATCGCGCGCCTCCACCGTGTTCCAGCGGGGAGGCGCGGTCTTTTTTCGGCAGGTCAAGCCCATGAGTCTCAAGAGGCCATGCCCATGACGACGCTCTCATTTGACCGTTTCGCGCTTTCGTCGCCGTTGCCGGCCGCGATGTCCGATCGGCTTCGGTCCTTCGGATTCGGCGACCCGGCCGACGCCTGGCACCTGCTGGGACAGATCGACGGGCGACTGTCCCCACTGGCGATACCGGGCAATCTCTTTCCGGCGCTGGTCGACGCGGCGGGCGCCTCCCTGCAACCCGATCGGGCGCTCATCAACCTGCACGCGGTCATCACACGAAGCAGTGATGATCACATCCCGGCCCTGCTGAACCTGCTGGCCGTTCCGTCGGAATCCAGGAACGCCCTGCTCACGATCCTGTCGTGCAGCCCGTACCTCAGTACCGTGCTTGTCCAGGACCTGGGTTTCCTGATCGACACCTTCGGCGGTGATTCGTGGCGTATTCTGCAGACCGCGGAGCAGATGGAAGCCGAACTGGAGGAGGCGTTTCAAGGCGTTTCATCTCCAGACGAGGCCATGAAACCCCTCCGCGATTTCAAGAAGCGGACCTATCTGCGCATCGCCGTGTGCGATCTGATGAAGCAGTCCGATACGCCGACGATCCTTGAACGGCTCTCGGACGTGGCCGACATCTGCCTGCAGGCGGCCCACGATGTCTGTGGTAGAAAACTGGAGGCGCGGCACGGACGGCCGATGCTGGAGGGTACGCGGCCGAGCGGTTTCGCCGTCATCGGCATGGGAAAGCTGGGGGGACGTGATCTGAACTTTAGTTCGGACATCGACCTGCTCTACGTCTACGATGCCACGGACGGCCGCACCGAAAAGGATGGCCTGTCCACCTACGAGTACTACCCGAAACTCGCCCGGTCCGTCACCGACCTCATCAGCCGATTAACGCCAGACGGACAGGTGTTCCGCGTCGATCTGCGTCTGCGTCCGGAGGGACGGGCAGGCGACATCGCCAACTCGCTCGAAGGCTACCGATGGCACTACGAGATCCAGGGACAGGCCTGGCAGCGCCAGGCGCTGCTGAAGGCCCGGTGCTCGGCGGGGAGCAAAGAAGTGGGGGACCGGTTCCTCGACACGATCCAGCCCTTCGTGTTCTACCCCGCCCACGACCAGCCGCTGATCCTGGAAGACATCAACCACATGCGGGAACGCATCAAACGGGCGTTGATGGAACGGGGCAGCGGGGACTACCATGTCAAGCTGGGAACGGGCGGGATCAGGGAGGTCGAGTTTATCGCCCAGGGATTCCAGCTCGTATACGGCGGATCCCAGAAGTGGACGTGGGAACGCGGCACGCGAAGGATGCTGGAGTTCCTGGCCGAACGCGGGTATCTGTCAGAGAGCGAGGCTTCCGACCTGGACGACGCCTATCTCTTCCTGCGGGACCTGGAAAACCGCATCCAGATGACCTCGGGCCACCAGACCCACGAGATCCCCCGGGACCGCGGGGCCCAGGCCGTCCTGGCCGGCATGATGGGACTTTCCGGCACCTCCCCGGAAGCAAGGGAGGCCGCCCCGGACAGGATGCTGGCGGCCTATGCGAAACACACAGGCCGCGTCCACCAGGTCTACGACCGGGTATTCCACTCGGCGATGTAAAAAACGTTTACGCCCACGCCCGCTTCACGCTCGACATGACCCAGTTGCTCAGGTCCTCGAAGATGGTGTAGACCGTCGGCAGCAGGATGAGCGTCAGGATGCCGGAGGTGGTCAGGCCGCCCACGAGGGCCAGGCTGACCGGACCCCACTGGTTGGCGCCGCGGTCTTCCACGGGACCGAAGATCTCCGGGAAGAGGATCGGGGCCACCATGGGCATCAGGCCGAAGATGGTCGTCAGCGACGTCATCAGTATTGGCCGCAGCCGGTGCCGGCCGCCCAGGAGCAGGGCCTCGGTACGCGTCTTCCCCTCCTTGCGCAATCGGTTCACGTGGTCGATGAGCACGATGGCATTATTCACCGCCAGTCCCGACAGGACGATGATGCCCAGGTACGAATTCGTGTTGAGCGTCGTGCCGGACAGATAGAAGACGATGAAAGCGCCTACCAGGCCGCAGAGCACCGACAGCAGGATGGTGAAGGGCTGGATGAAGGATTCCGAGATCGCCGCCATGATCAGGTAGATGAGAACGACGGAAAGGAGGATGGCGAAGAGGAATTCGCTCTGGGATTCCCGCATCATGGAGAAGTTCCGGCCCATGCTCCACGAGTAGCCCGGCGGCAGTTCCAAGTTTCCCATCATCTCCGTCACCTGCGCGTTTATCTTCCGCGAAGCCGGTCCCGTGGTATTGCCACCGACTTCCACCTGCGATTCCCTATCCTGGCGCCGGATGGCGTCGGGTCCCTTCTGGCGCGAGAAATCGGCCAGGTTGCCCACGGGGATCATGCCGCCCTCGGCTCTTTCGAAGGTCATGTTCTGCAACTGCTGCATGTTGGCCCTGTCTTCGGCCTCGAGGTGCAGCAGGATGTCGACTTCGCGGTCCTCGGTCTTGAACTTGCCCCGGGCGCGGCTGCTGAGCGCCGCCTGTACGGTCCGCGCCGCCTGCCTGGGCGAGATCCCGTAGGTCTGGGCCATGGCCCGGTCGACCTGCACCTGGATCTCCTCGTCGCCCCGTTCCAGGCTGGTATCCACGTCCTTGAGACCTGGAATGACCTCCATCCGGGTCCGGATGTCCTCGGCAATGTTGGAAAGCACCGCCATGTTGTCGCCGCGCAGTTCGACGTTTACGCCCGTCTGCCCGCCGCCGTGACGCCGCATCCGACCGGGTCTCCAGCGCACGCCGGCGATCTCGGGCAACGCCTTGGTGATCCGGCCCTGTAGCTGCGTGGCCGACTCCTGCCGTTCCTCGGGCGGGGTCAGCACGATACGGAAATTGGCCCGTCGCAGGCTGCCGTAAGACGAGATGGATTCGATTTGAAAATCCTCCTTGTTGTCCAACAACAGCGTTTCCACGTCTCCGAAGACCTCCTTGACGTTCTCGATACTATAGCTGCCCGGCAGGTCGGCGGCGATCGTGATGTCCCGCGTCGGCGCCATGGGCTGGAACTCCGTCTCGATATTCTGGTACAGCCAGTAACTGCCGTACAGGATCGCGGCGAAGGCGGCGACCGTGACGAACCGGTGGCGAAGGTTCCAGGCCAGTATTGCGGAGTACAGGTTGGACAGCCGCGCGAAGAATGAAGAGGGCTTGCCCAGCGGCCGGTTGAAGAGACGCGACGAGACCAGCGGTATGAGCGTCAGCGCGATGAACACCGCCGCGACCATGACGATGCAGAAGGTGACGACGAAGTCCTTCATGAAGAGCATGACCCGGCTGCCTCCGCCCAGGAAAACGAGGGGCAGGAAGACGCACAGGGTCGTGGCCGTGGCCGCGATAATGGCCATGGTCACCTCCCGGGTGCCCACGACGGCCGCGATCCGGGCAGGCAGGTTGGATTCCTGCCGATGCCGGTAGATACTCTCCAGCACAACGACAGCGCTGTCCACGAGCATGCCGACCGCAAGCATCAGTCCCATGAGCGAGATCAGGTTGATGGACACGGTGGACCCCGCGCCCTCTCGCAACAGGTACATGAAGGTGAAGGTACAGATGATCGAAATGGGGATGGCCAGGCTGATGATCACGGTGCTTCTGATGTTCCGCAGGAAGAGGTACAGCACGATCACCGCCAGGAGACCGCCCAGCAAGCCCGTGTTCCGCAGATCGGACAGGCGGTCCGTAATGCTCTGGGACTGGTCGAAGAACACCCGCGTCTCCAGATCAACGAACTGAGGCTGCGCCTTGAGCTCATCCAGCACGGACGCGGTACGCTGCGCCACGTCCACGATGTTGGCCGTGGAGGTCTTGTACACCCTGATCGTGACCGCGTCGACCCCGTTCAACCGCTGGAAACTGTCGTCTTCCGGGTAGTCGAACTTCACCTGCGCCACGTCGCGAAGCGAGAGGGTCGTGCCCGGTATCGGCAGGTTCGCCACCTCGTCCGCGGCCCGGTACTCGTTCACGGAACGCACCGCGTACTTCCGCCCGCCCTCGGTGACCGTCCCGGCCGTCATGGTGATGTTGTTCTGCACCAGCGTCTGGCTCAGGCTGAACATGTCCAGGTTGTGGGACTGCAGCTTCTCGTTGTCCACGTGGACCAGCAGTTGCTTCTCGATCATGCCGCTGATTTCCACGTTCGCCACGCCGTCCACCCGCTGGATCCGCGGCTGGATCACCTTGGTGACAATGTTGTAGAACTCCGCGGGATCCCCGCCCCAGGCCACGCTGAAATTATAGATGGGCATGTCGTTCGGATTCCAGCGCCGAATGCGGATACGCTCGACGTCGTCGGGCAAATCACCCCGGACCTGGTCGATCCGGTCCCGGACCTCCATGGCCGCCAGGTTCATGTCCGTCCCGGTCTCGAACTCGATACGGATCCGCGCGTTGTCATCGTTGGACGTGGATTCCATGCTCTTCATGTTGCTCAGCGTGCCGAAGGCGTCCTCCAGCGGCCGCGAGATCAACCGTTGCACTTCCTCGGGCGACGAGGAAGGGTACGGGACGCTGACGTTCAGGGACGGAAAAGACATGTCCGGCAGAAACATCAGCGGCAGCTTGGTGTAGGAGATCACACCAAGGGTCACGACGCTGACGATGATCATGATCGTCGTAACCGGTCGGTTTACTGAAAATTCGGCTATGCTCATGCTTCTGCCACCTCCTGGGATACCGGTTGTCCGGCAGTTCGGGTGAAGAGATTGTATATTTTTGCCACGGCCAACTCAAGTGTCATGTAGATGAGCGGCACGAGAACCAGCGTCACCATCGTGCCGGCGATCAGGCCGCCGATCACGGTTATGGCCATGGGCGCCCGCAACTCGGCGCCTTCGCCCACGCCGATAGCCATGGGCAATAGCCCGAGCACCGTGGTCGCCGTCGTCATCATGATCGGCCAGAGACGTGTCTGCGCCGCCTCGACGATGGCCTCCTGCAGTTCCTTGCCCTGACGGCGCAACTGGTTGATGTAGTCGACCAGCACGATGGCGTTGTTCACCACGATGCCGGTCAGCATGATCACCCCGATCAGGACGACCACACTGATCGTCTGGCCCGTGAGTACGAGCGTCAGGACCACGCCGATGATGGAAAAGGGAAAGGTGAACATGATCACGAACGGATGCATCAGCGATTCGAACTGGGACGCCATGACCAGGTATACGAGAAACACCGAGAGCAGAATGGCGAACTGCAGGCTGGCGAAGGCCACCTGCATTTCCTCGTTCTGCCCCTTGATGCCCACGATGAAATCGATGGGAAGGAGAAAGCCGTCAATGATCCCCTGGATTTCTTCGGCCACGTCACCCAGCGACCGGCCCGTCAGCCCCGCGGACACGATGGCCACCCGCTGCTGGTTGACTCTCCGTATCTCGCTCGGCCCCTGGGCCACGCGGACTTCCGCCACGGCCGCCAGCGGTACGGGTACGGTGCCTTCGGGGTTCACCACCAGCCGCCGTATGGCGTCCAGGCTGAGCCGGGTTTCGTCCTCGGCCCACACACGGATATCGATCTTCCGGTCCCGCCGGGTGAGTTCCGTGGCCACGTTGCCCTGCACCTTGTTCTGCACGATCTGCGTGACCGTGCCCAGGTTGAGTCCCAGGTTGGCGAGCTTCCGGCGGTCGAAAAGGACCTGGACCTCGGGATTCCCGCCTTCCATGCTGGCCTTTACGTCGGTCAACCCGGGTACGGTGGACATCTCCATCGCGAGTTCCTCGGAGACCTCCGTCAATCGGGTCAGGTTGTATCCGCTGACCTCCACTTCCACTGGGTTCTTAAAGCTGAAGAGCGCCGGACGGGCGAACTCGGGCACCTCGATGCCGGGTATGGGCTCGAAGCTTACCCGCAGGCGATTCATGACGGTTTCCTCTACCTCGCCGCGGAGTCCGGGTAACAATCGGATGTGCAACTGGCCGATGTTTTCCCGCTCCTCGCCGGCATTGCCGCCGGATTGTCCCATGGTACCGGCCAGTACGTACACTGTATTTACTTCAGGGTAGTCCCGGGCGATGTCCGACATGCGGTTCAGCACGTCCTCGGTCACGGGAAGCGGCGTGCCCACCGGCAACCTCACATTGACGAAGAACTCGCCCTGGCTCATCTGTGGAATCAATTCGACCCCGATCGTGGGTATGACATAGAGGGAACCGGCGAGCACGACGGTCCCGGTCACCAGCGTCAGGGCGCGATGGCCCAGCGCCCAGCGCAGGAAGGGAGGGTAGGTCCGTTGTATGACCGGAAAGATCCGGTCGAACAGCCAGCCCGGGATCCAGAGCACGACGCGCAGCGCCGTCCATACCGTCCAGAGCGCCCAGCGCACGATGAAGAACACGCCGGTTACGATGAATCCGAGTCCGATGCCGATGCCTCGCCAGATCGTCCGGGCTGCGGTCATGATCTTTCCATACGTCGTGGACAGGTCCGGCGCCGGCCTGGTGATTTCCTTTTCGTCGGCGAATTCTTCGCGGGTTCGGTGCAGGACGGACGAGATGACCGGGATCAGCGTGACGGCCACCAGGGTGGCCACGATGAGCGAGAAGGTGACAGCCAGCGCAAGGTCGCGGAACAACTGCCCGGCAATACCCTCCACGAAAACGATGGGAACGAAGACGCACACCGTGGTCAGCGTGGCAGCCACGACCGCCTGGCCCACCTCGGACGCGCCCAGGCGCACGAGTTCGGTCAAGGGGCGGTCTCCTCCACGCCTTCGATGACGGTCTATGCCCTCCAGCACGACGATGGAGTTGTCCACCAGCATGCCAACGCCCAGCGCCAGTCCGCCGAGGGACATGATGTTCAGCGAAACGTCGAAGGCGTACAGGAAGAAGAAAGTGGTGACCACCGAGATGGGGATCGACACGCCGATGATGAGGCTGCTCGAACTCCGCAGGAACAGGTACAGGACCAGGATGGCGAGTATGCCGCCGATCATGGCCGTCTTCAGCACCTCGTCCACCGACTGCTGGATGAAGATCGACTGGTCGAAGACCACCTCCAGGTTCACGCCCGGGGTGAGTCCCGCCACGGTCTCCTTCACGGAATCCAGCCGTTCCTTGACCACGCGCCCGACCTGGATGGTATTGGTGCCGGCTTCCTTGTAGATGGCGATCTCGATGCTTTCCCGGCCGTTGATCCGCGCCGACAGCTTGCGTTCCTTGTGGCTCTTCGCGACCCCGGCGACATCGGAGAGCAGTATGGGCACGGTGTTGATCTGTCCGACGATGATCTCGCCGATCTCGTCCACGTCCTGGAACTCGTTCAGAATACGCACCAGGTACTCGGTCTCTCCATCCTTGATCGTGCCGCCCGCCAGGTTGACGTTCTCCTGTTCGAGCCGGCTCGCCACCTGGGTTATGGGGATGCCCAGACTGGCCAGCTTGGACTCGTCCAGCTCCACGTGGATCTCCTCCTCCAGTCCTCCGCTGATCTTGACGGCGGCGACGCCCTCCAGACTCTCCAGTTCGCGCTTGATCTCCTCTTCCGCCATGATACGGAGGGCGGTGAGGCTTTCATTACCGGAAAGTGCGATGCGCAGGATGGGGTCGAGACTCGGGTCAAACCGGAGCAGGATGGGTTTCTCGGCCGCCTGGGGCAGATTGAGCAGGTCGATCTTCTCCCGAACGTTCAGGCTGGCGAAATCCATGTTGGTGCCCCACTCGAACTCCAGGATGACGTCGGACCGTTCCGGGCGTGATATGGAACTGACGCGCACCACGCCGGTAACCACGCCCACGGCCTCTTCGATGGGCTCGGAGATGAGGTTCTCGATCTCGTTCGGCGCGGCCCCGACGTACTCGGTGCGCACCGTCAGCGTAGGATACGTGATGTCCGGCAGGAGATTGATGGGCAGCCGTGAGAAGGCGATGGAGCCGAAAAGCAACATCGCCGTCATCAGCATGATGATGGTGACGGGCCTGCCGATGGAAAAACCGATGATTTTCATGTATAAGTTACCGAGTTATCCTGTTGAATCAGTGTTCATCGCCGATCATGTTGTGAATCATATCGACCAGTGCCTTGCTCGCTTCCTCCATGGTCGGCGAATCTCGACGCGCGGCGAGGTACAGGTCCGCATACGCACAGGGTGAGCAGTTTCGGCCAGACATCCCGGAACCGTTTCTCGACCTCTTCACGCTCGCCGGGATCGGGACTTTCTAGGGTCAGGGATCTCTGGATAAGTTCTTCGAACTCCGGCCCTTCCTGGGCCGTGACCGGGAACGTGATCGACACAATGAGCAGCAACATTAACCAACGCATCACCCACCTCCGTGGTCGTGCTTGCAGATTCCTCACCCGCGTCTGCGAGCACGGTGATTCGCGCTGTTACGGCTAAGTCCGAAATCATCTTACGTCCGCATAGTTCATATGTCTACATTCAACTTCCGCGAACGGCCGCCGTACTACTGTGGCTGGCCGCCTCCGCGCTGCGCCCTCATCTGACGGAACTGCTCCATCATGAAAGCGCGCTGCTTTTCCTCATCGCTGGCGAATCCGGGATCTTCTTCCACCTGCTTGTCGTAAGCTGCCTTGAGCTGCGGGTTCTGGAACATGCGTTCCTTCATCTGGTCCAGGTCCATGGCCATCATGCGGTTTCCGCGCATGCCGCCGGGTTGGCCGCCGGCGCCTTCACCCGCGCCTGCCGGGCTAGCGGCCGGTGCTTCAGCCGATTCACCATTCGAATCACCCGTGCCTGCCGGTCGGCCGCCGGTTCCGCCACCCATGCCTTCGGGACGGCCACCCATGCCCGCGGTTCCTCCTCCCATGCCACCGGCCATGCCGTCGGCGGGGGATGGCGCCGGTAGTCCGGCGATCCGGACGGGCGCGCCGTTACGGAGTCCCTCCTGGCCCACGGTGATGATGGAATCGCCGTCGGACAGGCCGGACAGCACCTCCACGTAATCCCCCTCGGCGATCCCGATTTCAAGGAGCCGCTTCTCGGCCGAACCGTCCTGGAACAGGAACGCGTAGGATCCCTCCGCTTCTGCCACCAGGGCCTTCTTCTCTACCTGCAACACGTTGTCATGGATCGCGATCACCAGGTTGACCGTGGTGAACATGCCCGGTCTCAGCGAACCTCGCCGATCCCGGATTTCCACCGTGACCTTGACCGTGCCGCTCTGGGGATCCACGATGGGACTGATCCGGGCGACACTGCCCGCGTGGGTCCTGTCCGATCCTTCGACTTTAATGCGGACCGTCTGTCCCGGACGAACCTGTGCTATGTCCTTTTCCGGCACGTAGATGCGGGCGAGCAGCGGGTCGAGGTCCGCCGTCCGGAATACCACGTCATTCGCGTTCACCAGGTTCCCAACCTCGATCAATCGTTCCGTGACAATACCGGTGAAAGGGCTTCGGACGGTGGCGTAGGCCAGTTGAAGCTTCGCCGACTCGTACTGCGTCCGGGCCGCTTCAAACTGAAACTTGGTCTGTTCGAATTCCTGGCTGCTGAGCAGTTCCTGTTCCAGCAGTTCCTGGGATCGATTGTAGTTCGCTTCCAGGCTGTTCATGTTCACTTCCCGCTCCTGCAGCGTCAATTCCAGCGCGTCGGTGTCGAGCTGTGCCAGCGGTTGTCCTTCCTCGACGCGGTCGCCTTCCTCGACCAGGATGGCCTCCACAAGGCCCTGCGTACGTGAGACGACATCCACGTGCCGTTCCGCTTCCAGCGACGTATAGGTAAGCAGCGTCGCCGCGATGTTGCCCCGGCCCACGGTCTTCACTTCGACCGGGATGGAAGCGCCGGTCCGGGCCATGGCGCCCATACCGGGTCGGCCGCCGCGCTGGTTCTCGGCCGCGTTGTCCTCCGCTTTTTCTTCGCCGCCGCAGGCGAGGATACCCGCCATCGCTAACGCTACCGACCAGTACGCCAATTTTCTTATCCCAAACCGCTTGAACATGAACTGCTCCTTCAATGATATGATCCGTTGTACTCCGGACTTATGGATTCGCCGGCCAGCTTGGTCGGCTTGGCCAGTCTTGCTATCTTCGCCGGTATCCGTTCCTGAACCGCTCCTTGATCATGGTGAAAAACTTCGTCTGCTGATCGGGGGTCAACACCTCTCTATGCGCCACGATATAATCGAATACGATCGCTTCACGTTCCGCCTGCAGAGAATCCATCTCCGCCTTGATCCGGTCGATCTCCCCGCGGTCGGCCTCAGGCGCCATGAGGAGATCGCACAGCTGGTCTCGCTTGCCGCTGTATGCCTCCCGGTAGGGCCTCATGCTTTCACCGAGTTCGGCGCGCAGTTCCCGCACTTGTTCCGCCTGCGTTTCGGTGAGTCCGAGCCGCTCGGTTATGGACATGCGCCGCTCACTACGGGTTTCGCGTCCGCGCCGTTCGTCGTCACCCCAGCGATGATACGCACGGGTCGCCAGCGAAGCCAGGTTGATGACCGTCAGCAGGGCCACGCCCCATATGATCAGTTTCTTCTTCATCTGTCCGAATCGTCCTCGGCTTCGTCCCAGTCCAGCAGCAGGTAATCCTGGCCGACTGATTCAGCCGAGATTTCCTGCAGGTCTTCGGTAAAAGAGAATGCAAGTACGCCAGTTTCCATCGGCAACGGGTCAACTTGCGCCGCATCTCCGCTGGGGCCACTGCCGAGATAGGCCCCGATCAGAATGCCCCCGGCCAGGGTTGCGGCCATCAGTGCCGGACGGGTGAGCCCGGCCAACCGCGACGCGACCGTCGGAACGGGTTCGATTGACTCTTCGCCCCGAAGGTCCGCTTCGAAGCGCGTACGCAGCCGCAGGGTAGGTCCTGTTACGCTCAACAGCGTATCTGAATCCCACGTCGCGCGCAACGCGTTTAACCGCTCCCGGCATCGAGGACAGGTCCGCAGGTGTTCCTCACACCTTGCCTGCTCTTCCGATGGCAGATCACCGTCGATATAGAGGATGATTCGATCTTGGAGGAAACGATGATTCATGGTAGACGCCCTCTTGATAGGGTATTTGCGACAATTGTACTGCCTGGACCGCCTGGACTGCGCGGTTACTACCCGCCTTCATCCCTTTCCTATAGGCTTAGACAACCCTTCCGCGCGATCCATTCGATTTTTAATGCAACGTGTTGCGGCCGATCGCCAACAGCCGTCGCCATGCGGTCTCATGGCAGCGTAAAGTCCCTGTTGCGAATGATTTACAGATCGTCCATGTATGGCCGCAGACGCTTGCCCAGGTTCGACTTCGCCCGGTGCAGAAGGGACTCCACCGCGGAGACCGTACAGTCCATGGTTTCGGCAATGGCCTTGTGGGACATCCGTTCGAAGTGGGAAAGGATCAGTGCCGTGCGCTGCCGCTCGGGCAAGGTATCTATGGCCTTACTCACGATGCGTTCCCGGTCCCCCTGCTGAAGGTCCTCCTCGACACCGCTGCTCCGATCCGGACCCGCCGTTGTCTCGTCTACGCCCTCGTTCAGGAAGTCCAGGGCCATCCACTGCAAACGGCGTTTCCGGCGCCGGACGTTGAGGCACTGGTTGACGGCGATCCGATATAGCCAGGTTCCCGGGTCGGCGTCCCCCCGAAACCGGTCGTAGGCCTGGAAGGCCCGGACGAAAACGTCCTGGGTGATATCCTCCGCTTCCTGCGGGTGTCCCATCAGCCGGTAGCAGGTCTGGTAGATGCGCGTATGCCAGGCATCGAACAGCCTTCGAAAGACCTCCTGCCTGTCTGCGGGAACGTCTTCCTGTTGATCACCTGTACGACGGGTATCGGGCATTGTCTACGGCACCTTTCAATCATTCGTGGCGGATCCGGCATGACGCGGGCGCCGCCAACGATACGCCTGGATTTTCCATGTAAACCGCGGACAATCTTACCCTTGCGTGGAGCGCGACCGAGTGCTATAATTATACGGAATTCAATAACCAGTGGTATTCGCAGTATTCGCATTTTATTCGCACTCAGATAAACATAGCTACTAAATATGGCTACACATGCTGGAGCGCGAACCGTTCGCCGGAACCCCCACTGCATCCCGGGTTTCCAAAGAACGCAGTTTCCATCCAGAATATACCGTTTAAACGCTGATTTCTTGTCTATATGTTGACGCGTACGTACGCGAACGAGGCACGAAGCCCGTTCCAGGGGGCATGACGGAGGATTTCATGGCACAAATTACAGATGAACAGATGGCTTTTTTCGAAGACCAGGGCTACCTGATGGTAAGGGGCCTGCTGGACGCGGATGAAGTGATCAATCCCGTGATCGAGGAGTACGGCACCGTCCTCGACCGGCTGGCGACCGAGCTATACCTGGCTGGAAAAACAAAGTCCACTTACGAAGACCTGCCGTTCGGTGAGCGGATAACGAAAGTCTGGGGTGAAAGCGGCGCGGTCCACACGCAGTGTTTCGATTTCACCCTGCCCCAGGGTGGTATTAAGGAAGATACGCCGTTCTGGTGTGGTCCCGCCGTGTTCCGCGTCCTGACCGATCCAACGCTGCTCGACGCCGTGGAGGACTTCATAGGCTCCGAGATCTATTCCAACCCGGTCCAGCACGTGCGCATCAAGCTGCCCGAGCACCTGACGCCGATCAACCCCAGCACGGGGCGCATTCAACTCGGCATCTCCCCGTGGCACCAGGACAACGGCGTTGTCACGGAGGAGGCCGACGACACCGACATGCTGACGGTCTGGTTTTCGCTCAGGGAGGCGACGGCCGAACAGGGATGTCTCGCCATCATTCCCCGGAGCCATAGCGAAGGCCTGCTCCATCACTGTCCCGATATCTGGGGCCTCGAAATCCCCGAGAAGGTGTATGACCGTTCCGCCGCCGTTCCCATGCCGACCAAACCCGGCGACGTCCTGTTCATGCACAAACACACCTGCCATTCGTCCCTGCCCAACCTGAGTAACGAAATCCGGTGGAGCTACGACCTGCGGTACAACCCGATCGGCCAGCCGTCGGGACGGGGCGCCTTCCCCGGATTCGTGGCCCGAAGCCGGGCCAACCCGGAGCAGGTCCTGACCGATCCTTCCGCGTGGAACCAGATGTGGTTGGAAACCAGGGAAGAACTCGCCGGTCAGCCCAATCCTTCCTTCAACCGCTGGAGCGAGGATCACGAACTCTGCGCGTAAGGGATAGCGCGGCAGGAAAAGTCCGCCGTCCGATCCGCGGCGGCTCTACTTAAAACGTACACCTACCTTCGCAGCGGATTCCAGCAGAAACCGCCTGACCTCCGCCACCTGCCCGTAGTCGGCCAGGTGTTCGACGACCACGCATGTCCAGTCCGGCAGCGACGCCGCACGGCGCAGCAGACGTCCGTAGTCCAGGACGCCCAGACCGGCGGGTTGTTCCTCGAGATGAACGATGAGCGCTACGTCGCGGGCCGCCGCGTCCTTGGCGTGGACGTTCACGATACGGTTTCCCAGGCGATCGCAGGCTTCGTCGATGAAGGCGCCTGAATCGTACAGGGACAGGGGATCCAGGATGTTGGCCGGATCGAAGTTGATGCCCACGCCCGGATGGCCGGTCTCCTCCACCATCAACGCGGCCCGGTCCACCGTGGCCAGGATCGTCATCAGCGACATCTCCGGCGCAATGGTCACCCCGTGGTCGGCCGCGAACGGCGCGACTTCCTTCAACGCCGAGATGAGACGCTCCAGCGCCTCATCGCCGTGATTCTCCGGATGGGGATACCAGGGGTTCGAGGGGTGCATGCCGCCAGCCTCCGTAAGAAGCACCCGGCAGCCGAGGGCCGCGGCCAGGGGAATGCGTTCCCGCAGGGTTCGCAGGTTGGCAGCCGACTCGGCGACGTCCGGTCGCACCAGCGGTGTGCCGACGCTCCAGACCTGGCCGATGGACACCCCTTCCCCGTCCAGGATCTCCCGGATTCTGCCTGCTGTCTCCATATTAACGGACACGGCCGGTTCCAGGTCCACGCCGATGGCCTCGAAACCCAGCTCCCTGACCCACTTGCCCGTACCCGAAGTGATACGGTCCAGCGGCGGAACGAAACTATCCAGGCAAAGTCGCATGAGGGATATGCAGTGTTGTTTTAACTTGCTTATTTAGAACTGGTTACGCGATGCAATGCGCGCTGCTGCTTGAAGAAATTGACACTATTGTACGAAATACCATAATATATGTATATTGAATGGGTGCAATTACAAGTCGATCCTGCATCAGTGTACATAAAAGGATAGCATGCCCGTGAGCAGTAAGGACTTCTTCGATCGCGTCGCCCAGGACTGGGACGAAATGCGCGAGGGGTACTATTCCGATGAAGTCAGGGTAGGCGCCCTGGCTGCCGCCGCGGTCATCAATGGCAAAATCGTTGCTGACATCGGCGCCGGTACAGGCTTTATCTCACAGGGTCTGGTTCAGGAAGGGCTGCGGATCATTGCGGTCGATCAGTCCGAAGCGATCCTGGATGAAATGAAGCGTAAGTTTGCGGACATCACAACGATCGACTATCGCGTTGGAAACGCTCAGGACCTGCCCATTCCCGATGAAACGGTTGACTATGCTTTTGCTAACATGTGTCTTCATCATGTTGAATCCCCACCAGACGCCATCGTAGAAATGACGAGAATCCTGAGGCCCGGAGGTAGACTGGTGATCACGGATGTGGATGAACACGAATTCGACTTCCTGCGTGTAGAACACCACGACCGCTGGATGGGTTTCAAAAGAACGGATATCAGGGCATGGTTTCAGGCCGCGGGATTGAAAGACGTTTGTGTGGACAGCATCAGTACCTGTTGCGAAGTGCAGTCGAATTGCAGCGACGAGTTTGCCAGTATCGGTATATTCGTGGCTTCGGGTGAGAAACACGCGGTTTTGTAAGACATACAACGCTCGGTGTTTAAATAAACCCACTGTAAGATTGAGCAATTTATAGTTCTATACTGTGTAAATGAGCAGTTCAGAAATTCTTTGAAGTCGTAAATCGGAACGATCCTTTGCATCCTGCCACCGAACATATCCCCGTCATGGTCTGTTGCGACCACAAGACGCTTTCGAAGACCGTCGCCCGGGAGGTCGTCGACTACGCTCAGTCTCGCGCCGAAGCAGGCGAGATGGCCGTACTGGGCCTCTGTACGGGCTCCACGCCCATCGACGTCTACGGGGAAATGATTGCCCTCCATAACGGCGGGATCAGTTTCGAAAACGTCATCACCTTCAACCTCGACGAATACTACCCCATGTCGCGCCAGTCCACCCAGAGCTATCACCGCTACATGCAGGAGTATCTCTTCGATCACGTCGATATACCCGACGACCAGGTCTACATACCCCTGGGTGACCTGGCCCCCGAGGATATCGAGGAACACTGCGACTGGTTCGAGGAACGCATCCGGGCCGTGGGCGGCATCGGAATCCAGCTCCTCGGCATCGGGCGGACCGGTCATGTCGGATTCAATGAGCCCGGTTCGCTGCCCAACACCCGCACCCGGTTGATCCGGTTGGACGAGAGCACGCGCAAGGACGCGGCCTCCGATTTCTTCGGCGAGGACAACGTCCCCATCGAGGCGGTAACCATGGGGGTCGGCACGATCCTCGACGCGGAGCGCATCATCCTCATGGCCACGGGTGAACACAAGGCCCCCATCGTCCGCAAGGCGGTGGAGGGCGAGGTGAGTCCCCTCGTGGCGGCCAGTTACCTTCAGAACCACCCGAACGCCACGGTCTACATCGACCCACCCGCTTCCATCGAACTGACCCGCGTCAAAAGGCCCTGGCTCAACAACCACGCGGTGGATTGGACCGACCAGCTATCGCAACGTGCCGTGCTCTGGCTGTGCGAGCAGGCGGAGAAACCGGTGCTGCATCTGCAGCGTCGGGATTACAACGCCAATGACCTTTATTCCCTGGTCGATACGGTCTCTTCGGTCGACGAACTCAACCGGAAGACCTTCGACGCGGTACGCGCCAGGATCTACGGCCGCGAGGATCTATTCACCAACAAGCGGTGCATCTGCTTTTCGCCCCATCCGGACGACGACGTCATCTCCATGGGCGGCACGCTGTTCCGCCTGTCCGGTGCCGGCAACGACATCACCATCGCCTACATGACCAGTGGCAACATCGCCGTCTTCGACGAGGACGTGAAACGGCTCATCGATTTTATCGGGTTGACCTTCCGCGACCTGGGATGTGCCCACGAAAGATTCGACGGCATCGTGGACAGGGTCAGGTCCTTTATCGAGACGAAACAGCCCGGACAGGTCGACATCCCCGAGGTCCAGGTCATCAAGACCAACATCCGCCGGTCCGAGGCCATTGCGGCAGCTTCGACGCTGAACATTCCGCCGGAAAAGACCCGATTCCTGGACCTGCCTTTCTACAAAACCGGCCAGGTGAAGAAGCGTCCGATCGGCGAAGAGGACGTCAACATCGTCCTCAACCTCCTGAACGACATCCGTCCGGAGGTCGTCTTCGTCGCCGGAGACCTGTCCGACCCCCACGGCACCCACCGCATCTGCAAGGAAGTCATCGACCAGGCCCTCGCCGTCTACGACAGGACGGATCCGGACGTGTGGCTCTACCGGGGCGCCTGGCAGGAGTGGGAAGTGGACGAGGCCGACGTGTTCATCCCGCTTTCCTACGAAGATCTTCAACGCAAGATCCAGGCCATATTCCGCCACGAGTCCCAGAAAGACACCGCCATGTTTCCCGGCGCATACGACGACAGGGAGTTCTGGGAGCGGGTCCAGGACCGGAACACCCACACGGCCCGGCACATGGACAAGCTGGGATTTCCCCAGTACTACGCCATGGAAGCTTTCGTCCTGGAACGCGGAGAGGCGTGACTTTCCACCGCTGCGTCCGACGTGTTCTCAACCTGCGTTGCACCGGTCTCGATTTCCGATCGAACACCCCTCGAAAAGCTGTTGCTCTTCCGTTCTTCAATCCATTATATTTGCCTGCTTGCTTGACGGCGCCGCGATAGGGTCGCGGCGGCCCCTGATCCGGCGCGTAGCCGTACGTACGTCGTATCATTTTCCCGGATTTCCGGATCTTCGGAGGCACATGTGCGCATAGCGGTATTCGGTACAGGCGGTGTGGGCGGCTACTACGGGGGACGACTCGCCGAGGCGGGAGAAGAAGTCGTATTCATCGCACGCGGCGCGCACCTGGAAGCCCTGCGCGAAAACGGCCTTCGCGTGGAAAGCACGAAGGGCGATTTCTCGCTGCCGTCCATCGAGGTGACGGGCGATCCCAAAGCCGCGGGTGACGTGGACGTCGTCATGCTCTGTGTCAAGTGCTGGCAGGTGCCCGATGCCATCGAGGCGCTCCGGCCGATGCTCGGTCCGAACACCTGCATACTTCCCATGGAAAACGGCGTGGAGACACCGGACCAACTTGCCAGGGAGTTCGGCTGGCGCCATGTGCTCGGCGGTGTCTGCGGAATCGTCTCGTTCATCGCCGAACCGGGCCTCATCCGGCACGTGGCCTACGAACCCTTCGTCAATTTCGGCGAATGGGACAACACGCCAAGCGAAAGGGTCGACCGGTTGCGCACGGCCTTCGAACGCTCCAGCGGACTCATCGTAGAAACGCCGGCCGACATCCAGGCCGCCATGTGGCGCAAGTACATTCTCATCGCATCGTGGAGCGGGATCGGCGGCGTGACCCGCGCGCCCATCGGCGTCGTCCGGAGCCAGACCGGCACGCGTCGGCTGCTCGAGACGGCCATGGAAGAAATCCACCAGGTGGCCACCGCACTGGGCGTAAACCTGCCGGACGACATCGTGGCCCAGACCCTGGCCATCCTGGACAGCGTCGAGTACGGCGGCACCGCTTCCATGCAGCGGGACGTCATGGAAGGACGGTACTCGGAACTGGAAGCCCAGACGGGCGCGCTGGTCCGAATGGGCGAGGAAGCGGGTATACCCACGCCAATCAACCATTTTATTTACCACGCGCTGCGACCGATGGAACTCCGTACCCGCGAACAGGTATCATTCGAAGCGCCCTGAGGCGCGGGCGGAGCATCTCGCATGAAACCCTTTCTTGAACGCATCGCTGAAGATCGCCCACTCCTGTACGACGGCGGATTCGGCACCGAACTCTTCGTCCGCGGCATCGAACTGGCCAACAGCGCGCTGGCCAACGAGTTGTACCCCGACATTGTCAGGGACATCCATTTCGATTATATTGAAGCAGGCGCCGAAGTGATCGGCACCAACACGTTCGTGGCGTCATATCCCCATCTCGAAATGGCGGGGAAGGACGCCTCGGAATCCGATGGCCTGATCCGGCTTTCCCTGGAACACGCCCGCGCCGCCATCGAACGCGGCAGCCGGGACGTGTACCTCGCCGGTTCCATCGGTCCGTTGCCGGGCGCCATCGAGGCCGATAGCGGCGACACGGAGTTCGGAATCGCGAACAGCATCGCGCGGGACGCCCACGAACGCGTGGGTACGACGCTGGCAGCGGGCGGCGTGGATTTCTTCTGCGTCGAGACCATGTTCTCCGCCAACGAGGCGGCCCTGGCCGTGGACGTGCTGAGTCAGTTCGGCCTGCCCATCGCCGTGAACCAGACGTACAAGTACACGAAGGACCGGGCCACGGGCGAGGTTATCTACAAGACGGACTGGGGCCATTCGGCCGCCGATCTCCTCGAGATCTTCGCGGGTGGTGCACAGTCCGAAGGACGCGATCTGCTCGAACACGTACAGATTGTCGGCCTGAATTGCGGAGCGGAATCCCGGCGCGACGAACACACGGGAATGCCCTACGCCATCAACGGTATCGGGCAATTGAAGCGCGCCCTGGATGCCAGGCCGGGGACGCCGAAACGGATGATGGCCTACCCGAACGCAGGGAAAGCCCGATTGGACAAGCAGCACCGGACCTACTACGCGAACACGCCCGAGGAAATGGCCGCTTTCGTTCCTGAACTCCTCGAGGCCGGCACTTACTTCATCGGCGGATGCTGCGGCACGGGCGTCACCCACATACGGGCCTTCCGCGAGGCGATGGACCGTGTGGCAGCCTGAAGCTTGACGAGGCGATGGACCGAACGGTAGTTTGAGCACAGGAACGGTTGGCATGGCGGTGTACCAGGTATTGTACTGGCGTGAAATCCCGGCGCAGGTGCGCGTCTACGGAGGCCGTCGTCCCCTTTCCCGCCAGATGCCCGACTGGTTCCAGCAGGAAATCGACCGGGTTGCCATGCGGGACGGACTGACCGGAACCGACGCCTATCTGGACGCGTGGCAATGGTCCGAAAAACTGGAATGGACCGGCGAAGGAGAAGCGGCTGAGGAAGTCGCGGAAGCCGTGTTGAAGCAACTTGACGGCGAATACGACAGAGGATAAGCAGGGAAGGTAGCATGGGTCAGACAGTCGACATAGGCAGGCGCATCGAACTGGTACCACTGGATCCCCATTTCGGGGACATTTCGATTGCCCTGTACCGCCAGCAGGATGACACGGGACCGGCCTACAGGGTATACACCTACAGCGGCCGGTTAGGTGCCGAAGACCGGATCGCCTCGGTGGTCAAGGCCATGGTAATCCTGGGCGGGATGGAGCAGGACGCCGACGGACGCCTGCGGTTTCCCTGCGGGTACGAACATACCATGGCGGTGAAGCGCGTTTTCCTCGAAGCCTGCAAGCTGGAACCGTCCGAAACAGCAGAATCAAGACCCCTGGAAATCCTGGACAAGAAATCGGGCCTGCAGATCGTCGTGCTCAGCGAGGGAGACGGCGTGTACCGGGTCACGGCCCACGGTGAGGGCAAGGACCATGAACGGCGTATCTCGTTCATCGCGGGCGGACTGATGAAACTCGCCGAGATGGACGAGGTGAGCGGGACCCTGGACCAGGTGGTCTTTCCCTGTGCCCATGTCCACGACGCGATGACCGGGCAACTGCTGGTACGCGCGCCCAACGTCCGAGCCGCCCTGCGCGAGCAGGAGATGACCGCCAGCCGCGGCGTCCTGGCAGCGCCCAGCCAGCAGGACGGATAAGGAGACAGTCATGAATACCAGCGTAACCAGACCGATGACGGGCCGGGAACGGGTGCTGGCCGCCCTTAAACGGGAACCCGTAGACCGAACGCCCGTATGCAACCCGACTTCCGTCGCCACGGTGGAACTGATGGACCTAGTCGACGCGCCCTTTCCGGACGCCAACCGGGACCCGGAACTGATGGCCCGTCTCGCGGCCACCGGCTACACGGAACTGGGGTACGACAGCATCATGCCGGTCTTCACCATCATCCAGGAATCCTCGGCGCTGGGCTGCAAGATCCAGTGGGAGCAGAAGGACAACTGGCCCACGGTAAAGATGCGCGAGCCTATCTGGGAGGACGTGGACGACATAACCATCCCATCGGATTTTCTGACGCACCAGGATACGAAATGCGTGCTCGACGCCATCCGTCTGCTCAAGAAGGAATACGGCGACGAGGTAGCCATCATTGGCAAGACCATGGGACCGTGGTCGCTGGGGTATCACCTTTTCGGCGTGGAGCCCTTCCTGCTCATGTCCCTCGACGACCCGGGCAAGACCCACCTCGCCCTCGACCGCATGAAGGAGGCCACGGTGGAGTTCGGCATCGCGCAGATCGAGGCCGGGGCGGACGCCCTGACCCTGCCCGACCACGCCACGGGCGACCTGGTGAGCGGCGAGTATTACCGGCGGTTCCTGCGGGACCTGCACATCGAACTGGTCGAACGGATCCCCATCCCACTGATTATGCATATCTGCGGACGGACCGTGGACCGCATGGGATTCATCGCGGAGACCGGTTTCGCGGCCTTTCACTACGATTCGAAGAACAAGCCCCAGGAATCCATGGAAGCCGTGGACGGCCGGATCTCCCTCGTGGGCAATATCAACAATCCAGAGACGCTGTTCGCACGGGGCCCCGAAGAGGTGAGTGAAGAAGTCCATCGCAACCTGGAGCAGGGCGTTCATCTCGTGGGACCGGAATGCGCGGTGCCCCTGCAGGCGTCCATCGAGAACCTGAAGGCCATACCCCAGGCCGTGAAGGACTGGCACAGCGCCCAGGCGGAATAGCCTTGGGAGCCGACAGTACACACTGCGCCTGCGAGGCGTGATCGTAGGAGGACCGGACGGGAGCGCATGGCAGAACTCAACGACATAGCCAATGATTTTCTGAAAGACGAAATAGAAGAGTTCATCGAAAGACCCCACGAGCGGACGCGGATCATAGACGCTTTCGCCCGTGCGACTCCCGGCATGCAGGAGATCTCCGCGGCCCTGATCGACGGGGCCAACGGGACCGTCGACACGCTGACCCGGGCGGCGCTGGACGGAGGCATCGAGGCGCTGGAGGTGATGGACGACGGCCTGATCAACGGCATGAGCGTCGTGGGCATCAAGTTCCGGGAGAACTTCATCTTCGTCCCGGAAGTCCTGGCCTGCGCCCGGGCCATGAAGGCCGGGATGGCCCACATCGAACCCATCCTCTCGGCTTCGGGCATCGAGCCGATCGGCACGGTCGTCATGGGCACGGTGAAGGGCGACCTCCATGACATCGGCAAGAACCTGTGCATCATGATGCTCGACGGCGCCGGTTTCGTGGTCCATGACCTCGGGGTGGACACGTCCGAGGACGAGTTCATGGATGCCGTGGAGGAACATGGAGCTCCCCTGCTGGGCATGTCGGCCCTGCTTACCACGACCATGCCAAACATGGGCAAGACCATCGACGCCTTCATCGACAATGATATGCGCGAGGACGTCAAGATCATGGTGGGCGGCGCGTCGGTTACACAGGAGTTCGCCGACGACATGGGTGCCGACGGCACCGCCGAAGACGCGGTGGGATGCGTGGAACTGGCCCAGCGCCTCCTCGTAGAGCTCAAGCAGGAACAGGAAGCCTGAGGAAACACATAACGGATCATGTCCTGGCGGATCTGTCCATATCCAAATTCGATGCACTCTTTCAGATGGCGTAGCAGGATGTAGCAGGATCCCTTCCCGACATTCTCCCATGAAAAAGATCGACAAGGCGGCGTACCAGAAACGCCTGGACCGCATCACGGCCATCTTCAAGGGCATGATGTCCCATGCGACCGAACAGGCCACCTACCGCTGTCCCTACAAGAACCGCTTCGACGAATGCACCGCCCAGTTCGGGTGCCGAAATCAGCGCAAACCGAGGGAATCCGGCGGTCTGCTCGTATGCGGCGGGGACGACAAGCTCGACTATCGCGGCGCTTGGGAAACGGAAGAGGCGCCCCGGGAACGGACGGAACTGGCAGCGGCAATGGAACAGGCAGCGGCGATGGATCAGGCAACAGCGATGAAACAAGCACCGGATGGCCAACCTGCGGCAAACAAAGACATTGCCGAGAAAACAGGTGCGTCCGATGCAAGCGGCTCAAAGCGGGAAGCGCTAAACTTGAACGCAGCGAATACGGTTCAACCAAGCCGCGGATCGGTAACAGACGGCGCCACAACGCAACCAGCGACCATCGGCAAGACCATCTTCGATTACGCCGACGACCTCGCCGTGCAGGTGCCGACCTCGTGTTTCCGCAACGGCATCTGTCACGAGTGCATCGTTGAAATAACGGATGGCATGGATGGCCTCGTACCCCGGACGGAAGCCGAGTCCTTCCTCCGGGAGAACTACCGGCTCGCCTGCCAGGCCAGGGTAGCCGACCCGGACGTGGAGATCGCGTTCTCTCCCCTGCGCCGCACACCCAAGATTCTCACCGTATCGGAAGAAAAAGAAACACCGCTGGAACCCATGGTCACCCGGCAGGGCGATGCCGTGTACTACGATGGCGAGGAGATCGACCAGTACCGGGGTCACCTCTACGGGCTGGCGATCGATCTCGGCACGACCACGGTGGTCATGGATTTCATAGACCTGGAGACCGGCCAAAGCGTCCACGTTTGTTCCTTCGAAAATCCCCAGCGCTTCGGCGGCAGCGACGTGATGCACCGGATCTCCTATGATAGCGCGTACGAGGGGGAACTGTGGAACGCCATCATCAACGCCGTAAACCACGAGATCGTGGACTGGTGCGAACGGACCGGAACCGCC
Source organism: bacterium (assembly GCA_965240335.1). Taxonomy (GTDB): domain Bacteria; phylum JAAXHH01; class JAAXHH01; order JAAXHH01; family JAAXHH01; genus JAAXHH01. Next base: position 128,178 of record CBDEKM010000011.1, on the reverse strand, counting down.
CGGCAGGAGATCTACGAGATCGTCGTTGCGGGCAACGCGACGATGCGTGACCTGTTCTTCCGGCTCGACGTTCAGAGCATCGGCCAGAAACCCTACAAGTCCCTCATTGAAAACGAATACCTGGCTGGAGAGCGAGAGACCACGGCGCTGACCATCGGCACCCGGCGCCTCGGTCTCCGGGCCAATCCGAAGGCCAAGGTCTATGGCTTGCCCATCATCGCCAGCCACGTGGGCGGTGATGTGACGGCCGACCTGGCCACCGTCGAACTGGCGACGCAGACAGGCATATCCATGCTGGTAGACGTTGGCACAAACACCGAGGTGGTGGTGGCCGGCAACGGACGCATGATTACGGCTTCCTGTCCCGCCGGACCGGCCTTCGAGGGCGGAGGTATCAAATACGGCATGCCCGGTTACGAAGGCGCCATTGAAACGCTGAAATGGAATGGTGGAAAATTCGACTGGCATACCATCGGCGACACCGATCCCCAGGGCATTTGCGGTTCCGGCCTGATCGACCTTCTCGCCGAATTGCGCCGTCACGACATGATGACGCCCAAAGGGGTCTTCGCCGACCGGAAACAGTTCGAAGTGCCCGTCGTAACCGAGTCCGGCATCACCCTTTCCCGGCAGGACGCCAGCAACCTGGCCCAGGCCAAGGCCGCTAACTACTGCGGCCAGTATATCGTCATGCGTGCTTTCGGCGTCGCACCGTGCGACGTGGACCGCCTCTACCTGGCGGGGGGCTTCGCCAATTACGTGGACGTCCGCAACGCCATCGACATCGGGTTCCTGGCCCCGGTTCCCGATGATCGCATCGCCAAGGTCGGCAACGCCGCCGTCCAGGGTGCCCGGGAGATTCTCCTGTCCCGCTCCCGCCGCTTGGAAATGGAATCACTGGTCAAGGACATCGAGCACATCGAACTCGAGACCACGCCCGACTTCTTCGAGATCTTCGTCGAAGCCTGCCAGTTCAAGCCCATGCCAGAAGTGTTGGTGTAGAATGACATATTGGCTGCGTTTTTCTTCGATTCAAATCTTAAGTGACATTTAGCTTGTGTTGTAATTATCCGACGAGTTTTCTATGTCATAATCGTCAGTTTATTGTATAGTAATTATGATAGGTCACTAATCTGAAAATCTGAAGAAGCGAGATAGCAATGCGCCGACTTAAAATCATAGTTGAAGAACATTCTGATGTTTTCGTAGCATACCCTTTAGGACTTGCCGGGGTAGTAGTCGGTCAAGGCGATACATATGACAATGCAATAGCAGATGTTAAATCCGCTATCGAGTTTCATATCGAAACCTTTGGATCAGAAGCATTCGAGGATGAATCTGAAGTCATTAGCGCTTTCGTAACCGACACGGAGCTTGCGGATTGATGGCGGGCTTTCCTTGAAGCCTAGGAAAACTCCTGAATTTAGTTCAATCGAAGAGAAGGATAAACTCCTTACCTCTCTCAATTTCTTAGACCCACCCCATGATCCGCCTTCGCCCCGCCCGTCTATCCACTGATAAAGCGGGTATCGCTTCCGTCGTCAATGCCTTCGAATTGAATCCCGTTTCTGAAGATACCGTGCACGAATGGTTGACCCATACGGTGCCGGATCGAATCAGCTATCGCCAGGTAGCCGTGACTAAGGAGGATACCGTGGTGGGATACGCGGTGTCGGTGCACGAAACATGGGATCCGCCGGGACAGTTTTACGCTTGGGCGGGCGTGTCACCCGCGTGGCGGGGGCAAGATGTCGGTTCCGCATTGTACTCCGATATGCTACGATTTCTGGATCATCACAGGGCCGGGACGATTACCAGCGAAGTACTGGATAACTGTCCGGTTTCTCAGGCATTTGCTAAACGAGAGGATTCGAAAACGACCGGCCCCGGGCTTTCTTTCGAGGAATTCAACGAATGGGTATACGAGGCGGGTTGGTGCCGGCCGGATGGCCAACTGCTTGCCGCCGATGGGAACCATTGGGTGGGGATCTGCGCGGTACGCCTCTACTCCGAGGTGGAACAGGCCTTCAACGTACATACGGGGGTGGTCCGGGACTATCGAAGACGCCATATCGCCCTGGCGCTGAAACTCACCGAGATACGCTATACCAGAGATCACGCCGCGCGATCACTAAGTACGAACAACGATTCGACAAACGAACCCATGTTGGCACTCAACTAGAAAATGGGGTATGTCCCTGAACCTGGACGGTATACGCTTCGAAAGACGGTAAAACAAGGCGTGTCTACCCACCCATCATAGCAATGCGCCGCGCCATCCATTCCACGTACGCAGTGCGCGTCATACCTCGCCTGTTTGCCTCGCTGTCTATGAAAACAGCGACGCCTTCATCAATCGCCATGTGAATGCGCACGCTCCGCCCGGACTGACGGATTAGTGGCACAGTCGTCAGTATTTGTCCAGATCCGACACATACCTGCTCCAGATCGCCAGACTGCTCGACTGCCTCTCCATCAGTTTCAGTTTCTATCACGTAATCCCTGAGTGCTTCTTCAGCGTTCATCAAGGCTTCGTCAATGGTATCTCCCATAGCGGCGATACCGGGAAGATCAGGGAACGATACGCCATAGGCGCCCTTTGCCCCATCGATTAAAGCCGGATAACGGATCGAGTTACATCCGTGCACGTCTCAGCCCTCCTGCTTGAATGTCTATATTTGCCAGTTTGCTTTCTTGGCAATTGTACGAATGACGCCTAACGGAATTCCCGGTCATTTTTGCACAAATATATACACATAATCGATCCCATTGTCAACTGTTTCATAGTCAGTCGAGTTTCGTCACAGAACCTCGACTAAAGGAATAATGAAACCGCGGTGTACACATCCGGTTCGAGATGTATATACGCTGAGTATCTACAATGTATACACAGGAGGCGCGTATGAAATCCCGCGCGAAAATGTGGGGCAACAGCTTGGCGCTGCGCATCCCTAAACCGATTACAGTCCAGATGGGCATCACGGACAATTCACCGGTGGTTCTGGTGGTCCAGGGGAGGGAATTAACCATTGTACCGGTGGAACGTACCACGCCCAGGCTCGCGGATATGCTTCCGGGCGTCTCGAAGCGAAACCTGCATTCAAGGATCCGTATCGGGACCCCAGGTGTAGGTATTGTGTGATGAATGCGGAGAACTACGTACCCAGACGTGGAGACGTGGTGTGGATCTATTCCCGCGAGGGGGAAGGATCATACCTGCCCGCGGGGCGTCCCGCCGCCGTGCTCTCACCCGAATCCTATAATCGCCTGGTAGGCCTGGCTGTTTTCTGCCCGGTTTCTCACGAGGTGAAGGGGTACCCTTTCGAAGTGGCGATCCCCCCAGCACTGCCTGTTTCCGGGATTATTCTGGCCGATCAGCTTGAAAGTGTGGACTGGCGGTCCGGTGCGGTGGAATTGATTTGTGTACTTCCTGCGGAGACGGTGGAGATTGTCTTGCGAAAGGCCGCTACGTTGCTGGAGAGAGAAGACCATCCTTGACGGTCGAAGACAAAATCGACATTACTTTTAAAAAGGATTATCCCACTTCTCGTTCTTGCATGGTTCTGCCGTAGTCTACAGGTCCGCATGCCCTCTTCAACCATGAAGCGCATCATCAAACCCGAAGGCCGCCACCGGATCGAGATCGAGGAAGTACCGGTTCCCGAACCGGGTCCGGGAGAGGTACGGGTGAAGGCGGCTTGCAGCCTCATCAGCCGGGGTTCGGAACTGGGCGCCCGTTACACGCGGGAACACGCGGTGAGCCCGGACATCATGGGGTATTCCATGGCCGGGACGGTGGATGCGCTGGGGGAAGGCATCGATCACCTGGAAATCGGCGACCGAGTCGTTGCCCTGGCCCCGCACGCCCAGTACGTGGTCCGGCCAGCGAGGTTAGTCAACCCGCGGGAACAGACCATCGTCATGCCCATGCCCGAGGAACTGTCTTTCGACAGTGCTCCGTACTACCCCCTGACCGCGGGCGCGGTCACCTGGGTGGAAGTGGAGGATATCGGGCCCCAGGATACGGTGGTCGTGCTCGGCCAGGGCCTGGTGGGTAACCTGATCCTGCAGGTAATAAAAGCGAATGGGGTCGGAAGGGTGGTGGCCGTGGATGTGCTGGACAACCGGTGTGCACTGGCGAGCGAATTCGGAGCTGACGCTGTTATCAACGCCCGCGAGGAAGATCCCGTCCGGGCCGTGAAACGCATGACCAACGGTCTCGGGGCCGATATCGTGGTCTACGCCGTGGGCGGGCCTGCCGGTCCGGCGGCCTTCGAGCAGGGGCTCGACATGCTGGCTGCAGGGGGACTAATCCACCTGATCGGTCTGTACGAAGACCAGCCGCTTTCCCTGCCATCGGGTAAAATTCAGGGAAGGCGACTGCTGGGTGGCTACTTCCGAACGAGCGCCGGTGCCCGCCAGTCACGCCGCGCCATGGATCTCCTCGTCGCAGGTGCGATCCATACCGAACGAATGACCGCTCACCGCTTCCCCTGGCACCGCGCGGCAGACGCCTTCGCGCTGCTGCACCAGCGACCGGGGGATACCCTCGGGGTCCTGCTCGACTGGCGCGAATAACTCCTTACTGTGGTAAATCCAATCCTAATCTCGTTAACAGATCGTTCAGGTCTGCCAGGGTTTCATCGTCGAGCGGGGTATAGGGCTGACGGGCCCGGGCAGTCTTGATGGCACCGTGGCGCCGATAGACGTTTTTCCGGATGGAAATCCCGATACCGGTCTGGCTTTCGAAGCGGATAAGCGGACAGTACCGGTAAAAGGTCTCCGTGGCCCCATCGATGTCGCCGGACATGTATTTCGTGTGTATGTCTTTCAGTATGTCGGGAAAGGCGAAACCGGTCATGGTACCCATGCACCCGTGGCGCAGTTCCTCGAGGAGCATGACGCCGCCCAGGCCGCCGAAGATCTCCACGTCGGGATTCGCCGCGAGCACCTGGCTGGCCTTCCTGGGAGTCGGCTCTTCTTCCAGCTTGAGAAATCGGCACTGCGGGGACCGATCGGCGATCGTCGCGATGAAGTCGACGCTCATCAATACGCCGCTGCTGGTAGGATGGTCCTGAATCACGAGGGGCAGCGACACGGCGTCCGCCACCTTGAGATAGTGGGCCAGCAACGCTTCGTCCGTTCCCTTGGCCAGTTTCGACGGCGCCACCATGAGCGAGGAGGCGCCTAATTCCTCGGCCCTTCTGCTCAGCGCAACGCAACCGTCCGTTCCGGTATGGCTGGTTCCCACGCAGACGGGGATACGCCCTTCGGCCGCTTCAATCACACCGGCGATCACCTGGTCCCGTTCCGCTTCAACCAGCTTGCTGGCTTCGCCCAGGACGCCCAGGATCGTGATTCCATCGATACCCATGTCGATCAGGAACCGGGTCAGCGTCGCAAGGCTGCCGGTGTCCAGGCTGCCGTCCTCCTCGAAGGGAGTCGGCGCTATGGTGTATACTCCTTTTAACATGTTGTCGGCCATTCGTTTTCCTTTCGGCTATTGATCTCTCGAAACGTGCTTTGGAACTCAGGGTTTCAGCCAGCGCCCATATCCAGGTTGACCGGTTATCTTGCCATCCTCGTACACCGTCTCGCCGCGCACCATGGTGCGCTGGACCCGGCCCTTCATGGGCATGCCATGAACGATGCGCATAACTTCCCGCGCCTTGGTAAAACAGTGGTTCCGATCGAAGGTCCAACGCGCGTCCATGTCCACGAATGTGAGGTCGGCGTCGTATCCTATGGCGATGCGTCCCTTGCCCGGTAATCTGAACACATCGGACTGTCGGGTCGACATGAGCCGGATGAAATCTGTGATCGCAATGCGGCCGTCGTTGACCGCGGTCAGCATCAGGGGCACCATGGATTCCAGTCCGGGCAGGCCGGGTGGGATGTCGAAGATTTCATCTCCCTCCTTCTCCTCGGGCCGGAAGGGAGAATGGTCGCTTCCTACGAAATCCAGTGTACCGTCGTGCAGGTAGGACCAGAGTGCTTCGACCTCTTCTGCGGGCCGAAGGGCCGGGTTGCACTTGGCGAAACCCCGGTGTACGGAAAGCACCTGGTCGGTCAGAAAGAGGTATTGTGGGCAGGTCTCGGCAATGACATCGAGTCCACGTTCCTTGGCTTCCTTCACCAGTTGAGCGGCGCGCGGGCTCGAGAGATGCACGACCTCCACGGGGCCGCCGGCCTCGGCGGCCAGGCTCATCATGATGGCGACCGACGTGTCTTCCACTATAGCGGGCCGGCTTTCGGCGTGGGCCAGTCCGTCGTTGCGGCCCTCCGCGGACAGACGGGCGATGAGCGTGTCGATCATGGGCCAGTTCTCACAGTGGAAACTGTGGCGCAGACCCGTGGCGGCCGTAGCGGCCATGACGTCCCGCAACAGCGAGTAGTCCAGGCACCAGAGGCCGAAGAACTCCCCCTCCCGGTGAGGAGGCGGCGCCGTCAGGAAGGTCTTGAAGGCCACGGCCCCCGCCTCGGCCACCTCGGCGATCAGTTCGACGTTCTCGTGGCCGGCGGCACCGTAGAGACCGAAATCGATGAGCGCTTCCGCCCCGATGGCCTCGCCTCTCTTGCGAAGCCCTTCCGCCGAACTAGCTGAAACCGGAGATATAGGCATCTCCAGGAGGCTCGTGATGCCGCCCGCGGCCGCCGCGCTCGTACCGGACACGGGGTCTTCGCGCTCCTCGTGGCCGGGCGATCTGAGATGTACGTGGGAGTCGATCAGGCCCGGCATGACGTGCATGCCCTTCGCGGAAATCTGCCGAGCGCTTTCAGGCCGGGCATCCGGCTCGAGCAAGCCGGCGATGCGTCCGTCATTCACGGCGATCGTGGCAGCGATTACGCTGTCCTGGTTGACGACCAGGCCATCGGTAACAATCAGGTCAAACGTGGAAGCCATGAGTTACTCCCGTTAAATCGCCGATTTGGCATGTAAGATGGTCCCTTCGAGGTACAGGTCCGCTTCACGGAATTCGATTCCAGTCCACATTGTTCGACTCCCTGGTGTCCTGCTCTTCACTGTTCGTATTCCTGCGCGATGTTACCCACCGTTTCGACAAGCAGTTCGTGTTCCACCGTCAGAACCCTCGCGGCCAGCGTTTCCGGCGTGTCGTCGGGATTCACGGACACGGTCCGTTGCGCCAGCACGCTTCCCTGGTCGTAATCGGCTTCGACGTAGTGGATCGTGACCCCGGTGACTTTGTCGCCGGCCGCCAGGACGGACTCGTGCACCCGCAATCCGTACATGCCGCGCCCGCCGTGCCTGGGCAGCAGGGATGGATGGATACTGATCATCCGTCTCTTGTATGCGGCCAGCGTTTTCGGACCGACCCTCTTGAGATACCCGGTCAGGACCACCAGGTCCATCTCGTACCGCCGGAGTACCTCCAGGATCGCCCGGTCCAGCTTTTCGGGTTCCGGATGGGTATCGTCGTTCAGGCAGTACCCCGGAATCCCCGCCTCTGCCGCACGCAGAAGCACGCGGGCTGACCGGTTGTTGCTGATTAATACGGCCGGCTCCGCCCGGATCCTGCTGTCACGGCACGCGTCGACGACCGTCTGCATGTTGGAACCGCGATGGGAAGCGAGAAACCCGACACGCAGCATCAGTGTTGCGTCCGGACCGGCAGGACCGGCAGGACCGTTCGGACCGGCAGGACCGGCAGGACCGTTCCGACCGGCCTCATTCGTCCATGTCCAGGATCATCACCCAGGCCGGAGAAGGTCCCACGTCGTACACGTCGAGTGGCGAAAGTGTGCCCGTATCCTGGTCTATTCGATAGGACGCCAGTTTTCCACTTTCCTGCCCGGCGGCGTAGAGAAACCGGCCTTGCGGATCCAGGTTGAACGCGCGTGGCATCCGCTCGGTCGGCGCCTGGCCGATGGCGCTTAGCAGTCCAGTGACCGGCTCGATTGCGAATCCGGCAATGCTGTCGTGACCCCGGTTGCTCGCGTAAACGAACCGGCCCGAAGGATGGATGTGTATCTGGGCACAGGTGTTCTCGCCGGAGAAATCCGAAGGCAGCGTAGATATGGTCTGAATCGCTTCCAGCGTTCCCCGGTCCGGATCGAACCGGTAAGCCGTCATGCTGCTTCCCTGCTCATTGTCCGCGTAAAGCACGTCCAGCGTGGGATGATGACAGTAATGCCGCGGCCCCGTATCCGGAGTCTGGGCCACCCTGGGTGGATCGTTGGGTGTCAACTTCCCGGTATGCTCATCGAATCGGAACTGGCAGATCATGTTCGACTCGGCTACGTGGGGCACGAAGGCGAACCGGTTCGTCGCGTCGACCTGTATGTAGTGGGCGCCCCGGGCCGTCTCCTGTCGATCCACGGGCGGCGCCTGCACTATGCCGTCTGCGCCGATGGCATGAACGCCCGCCACGGCGTGCCCATAGGATGCGGAAAGGAGAAAACGGCCGGTGTTGTCCAGGGACATGTACGTCGTGTCCCAGTCGAAGGGGGTGGTGCCCAGCAGCGATATTCCGCCCGTTTTTCGATCCAGGCTGTAGGTCTGCACGGATGGCTCGCCGCGCAGTCCGGCGTAAAGATGCTGAAGGCCGGCATCCACGACCTGGGGCATCACGCCGGCGCCCGCGGCGACATCGTTCATGAAGGTCAGTCTGCCGCTATCCGGGTCCATTTCATATATGGCGATTTTGCCCTCTCCAGTGATGGACATGTACATGTAAAATGCCATCAAATTCCCCTTCCCGTGCGGCCGTAATCCTCGGCGGCGCGGCATTTCGATTGCTGGTATTCAGGCTATCGGATTTGTCAGAAAAACAGGAAGACAATGTGCTGCTCGGCCAGTGTATCGTCAAGCCTTCATTTCCTGGTACAGCCTGTGCTATCCGGCTCCTTCAACACCTCTCAACCCAGCCGCTTGACACAGCCGGTCAACGCCGGGTTACGACGATATCCTGCCGCGTGGCACTGGCGGTGGTGACCACCACGTTCTCCGTCGACCAGGCCTCGGTGTTCTCTGTCGGCGGACCGTACATGGCGTAGGGTCCAGCGGGCATGAAGTAGGCCGTGTACCGGCCGCTGTCGTCGGAAAAGACCGTCACCGAATCTACGCTGCCGGGTTGAAAGAGGGTAACGGGGTAACCGCGGAGCGGTACGTCATCCCTGACGACCGCAGGCGTTCCGTTATCGTGTTTTACGCTACCGGAAACCTGTCCCGCACTCGCCAGATCGACCAGCCTCCCCACGGGCTCAAAACGGAAACCCGTGATGGTGTGGACCCGTTGCGTTTCGCCCTCGAAAGAGATCGAACGCATCTGGTCGAAATCGATCACTGCGTCCGCCTTTCGACCGCGCTCGACGACCACGGGGGCAGCTCCCTGGACAATCATCTCCATGCGCAATGGAGGCGAAAACACCTCGCTGAACTGCGCGCCGTTCAGCAGGGTCACGGTGATCCCCTCGATGTTGAGTCGTGCCGAGTCGTATCTGCCTTCGGCGAGCGAAAATACCTCCAGGACACGCGTATCGCTTCCGCCCAGTTCGACCAGATCGATGGTATGATGAATAGTGCCCGGCGTTCCATATTCACTGTTCGCGGCGGAACGAACGGTCACACCCGTAAAATCCAACAACGACCGAGCGAACGTGATCTCGAATCGGCGTCTGGGCTGCCAGGCGTAACTGCAGATCACTGATCACACTGGCCGTGGGCTTCCCGCAACCCTGGATCGCAGTCATCAGCAGAAGGAGTATGAGACAATAGTGAATTCGTGATTTCATGATCTTAGTGAGTACTGAAGGTATCTTTAGTTCATTTCCCGGGCCAGTATGATGGGTTGGTTCCGTACGGACTGTTTCTCGAAAATAAGGCAACCATCCGCCAGTGTAAACGTATTCCGTTGAATCAGTTACGCTGTGTCCTGATTTGTTCGGTGCCAGCATTCCTTGCTGCCAGCGGACAACATCTAACGTTTTTTCATTGACATCACGTTACATTAACTCTATATTTACGAGTAATCACTTATTTTTAGTTCTATTATATTAGGAGGGAATCATGACCAACATGGAAAAACTAAGGGAAGACGTGGCCTACGTTCGGGCCGCGACGGACCGGTCGGACAATGTTCCGTGCCGTTCCATTTACCTGCTTTGGGCCGCGATTGGGCTGTGCGGATTCACACTAATGGATTTTGCGCCAAATCCATGGTGGATAAATGTTTATTGGCTCGTCGCCGCTCCGACCGGTTTTGTACTCTCCTACTGGTTCAGTAAGCGGGAGAGCCTTCAACTTGGCCAGGCCGATCGCCGGTTGGGTATGCGAATAATGTATCATTGGTTGGCGTTCATGGTCGCGGGTTGGCTCGGAGCACTGCTGGTCGTGGAGGGGCATTTGAGTGGACGGGGCTTTGGTTCGCTCTGGGTGCTGTTGCTCGCCCTGTCCTATTTTCAGATTGGACTGCACGTGGACCGCCGACTGATTTCGATTGGAATCCTGATAGGCATCGGCTTTCCGATTACCATTTATCTGCCGGACTATGGGTGGACCGCTTTGGGTGTCATCTTAGCCGCGAGCCTCACGGCCCAGGCTTTCCTGGGAATAAGGAAACAAGATGCCACCCACTGATCCCGATGTATCCACCCTGGAGGAACTGGAAGTACTGGCGGGTCTCCTTGAACACCGGGTACGCCTCGCCATCTGCGTCCTGCTTTCAAAGCACGAGATGATGTCCTTCAGCCGGCTGAAGCAGGTGCTGGAGGAAAAGGACGGTAGTATCGGTACGCACCTTCGCAAGCTCGAGGACGCCGGTTATCTGTCGATCGAGAAGACTTTCCGTGAGCGAAGACCAGTGACCTGGTACCAACTCACGGATGAGGGCAGACGGCGCCTGAAAGTCCACGTGGCGAACCTGATGAGGTTGATCGATCGAGGCGAATAGGTCACTCGGACCCGTTAAGATCCATGTTGTAAACACCGTTGTAATCACCGGGGATTTCAAAGATCGGGACTGCTATAAGAACTCGAATTACGCCTCTCATCGAGTCGGCATTCTCCTTTGAAACATGTTGTCCATTCTCAGGTGAATTACGTTGACACCCGCTTCGGCATCAGCCTATATTGCCTGCCTGCAAGGTGGGGTGTCTGAGTGGCCGAAAGAGACGGTCTTGAAAACCGTTGTACCTTTGCGGGTACCGTGGGTTCGAATCCCACCCCCACCGTCCAAAGGCTCTGGAAATCAATCTGGAGAGGTGCGAGAGTGGCTGAATCGGATCGACTGCTAATCGATTGTGGGTCAAAAACCTACCGAGGGTTCGAATCCCTCCCTCTCCGTTCATCCTGTTTAGTGTTACTTCTTCCGACCGGGTCGTGGTGTATTGAGTAACCTCGTCCCATGTCAGGAGCGCCAGCCATGAAGTATCAGTTGAAGCGAATCGACACATGGTCCGCGGTCAAGATCGCCTTTCTCATTGCCGGCGTGGTGGGGTTCTTGATCGGTGCCCTGTACGCCGTGCTGATCACGCTCATGGCCAGTTTCGTGGGCATGGTGGGGATGGCCGAAGGCATGCCCGATGAGATGGGCTATATCGTGGGAGCCACCGGTTTCATCGCGGTCGTAGCCTGGATCGTCCTAACCATCCTATACGCCGTACTCGGTGCCCTGGTGGTCGCCTTGGCCACCTGGCTGTACAACCTGTTAGCCGGGGCGATGGGCGGCGTAACCATGACGCTGGAAGCTGAGGCGGTAGCCGTACCCCCGGTATCTGACGCGACATCCCTTGCCAACGACACTTCCGCCGCGGCGGCAGACTCCACCGGACCAGATCCCCAGGCGACGTAACGAATCATGAACCGCCCCGTTCGCGTACGCTTTGCCCCCAGTCCAACCGGACAGCTACACATTGGCAGCGCCCATACGGGCCTGTTCAACTGGCTCTTCGCCCGTAAGGAAAAGGGCCGCTTTCTCCTTCGCATCGAAGATACCGACACCGCTCGTTCCCGTCCGGAGTGGATCGATGCCACATTCGAGGTGCTGGAGTGGATGGGCATGGACTGGGACGAAGATGTCGTCTACCAGTCCCATCGGTTCGAACAGCACAGGTCCCGCGCCGAGTCCCTGCTCGAATCCGGCAAGGCCTACCGATGCTATTATTTACCCGAAGAATTGGAAGCGAAGAAAAAGGAGGCCCTGGCCGAGGGTCGATCCTGGCGAAACGACCGTCGTTACGCGGACATCACGCAATCCGAGGCGGAAGCCCTGGAAACCGAGGGCCGAAAGCCGGTCATCCGGCTCATGATCCCCGAAGGGAAAACCGTATTCCGGGACCGGATACTTGGGGAAATCGAGGTGGAGAACGAGACCATCGACGATTTCGTCATCGTCCGGTCCAATGGGACGCCCCTGTACCACCTTGCCGTGGTAGTCGACGACGTGGACATGGACGTGTCCCACGTCATCCGCGGCATAGATCACCTCACCAATACCACCAAGCACGTCCACCTGTTCCAGGCCCTTGGCGCCGAGCTGCCTGAATTCGCCCATCTGCCCAGCATCCTGGGGGAAGACAAGAAGAAGCTGTCGAAACGCCACGGCGCCGTGTCCGTCTCCGAATACCGCGACGCCGGCTACCTGTCCGACACCGTGGTCAACTTTCTCTCGCTGCTCGGGTGGCAGACCGGCGACGACCAGGAGTTCTTCACCCGCGCCGAGCTCATGCAACGATTCTCGCTGGACCAGGTCCACAAGCGGGATACTGTTTTCGATCTGCGCAAATTCGAATGGCTGAACGGGCAACACATCATGTCCCGGTCCAATGAGGAGCTTTGGTCCCTGGCCCAGCCGTTCATGAAAGACGCGGGTCTCGCCGTCGATGGACAGACCGGTGGGTACGCTGTGGACTACGACTATGCCCTGGAGGTCGTCGGGTTACTTCGGGAACGGTGCCGCACACTAGCCGACTTCGCGATTCAGGGCAGGTTTTTCTTCACGGACGCCTTCGAATACAATCCCAAGGCCGTTCGGAAGCATTGGTCGAAGGAACCGGAGGCCGTTTCTGAGCGGATCGGCTGGCTTCGCGACGAATTCACAGCACTCGTAACATTCGACATCGATGCGGTGGAAGGGGTGATACGGGACCTTTCGGAACGCCACGGGTTCAAAGCGGCCCAATTCATCCATCCCTGCCGCGTGGCGCTTACCGGAGAAATGGCCGGCCCGTCCCTGTTCCATCTGATCGTCGTCCTGGGGAAAGAGGCGTGTGTCGACCGCCTGGGGAAAGCCCTGGATCGCCTGCCGGACGTTGTCGAACAGGCGACAATTGGTGAAGGATAGTATCGATGATAGAAGCGAATGGCGGAGCTGTTGGCGGTAACAGAACTGAAGAAGGTTTAGTTCCATGTCACAACAAAATGCCACAGAGAAACTCAACTACTCGATTGCCATAGATGCTTCGAAGGAACAGGTGTGGCACGCCCTGTTCGACGACGAATCGTTCAGGACATGGTCGAGTGTTTTTGCCGAGGGATCTCACTACGTGGGTGACTGGAGCGAAGACAGCGAGATTCGCTTCCTGGTTAAGGGCAACGACGGCATGGTCAGCGTGATCGACAAAAACCGACCGTTCGAGTATATGTCCATCCGTCACATCGGATACATAAGGAAGGGCGTGGAAGACATCGACAGCGACGAGGTGAAATCGTGGACGCCGGCTTATGAAAACTACACGCTGGTGGACAGCGAAGGGGGTACGCGTTTGACCGTTGGAACGGACACATTTAACGAATTCGTGGAGTATTTCAACGAGACCTGGCCGAAAGCGCTGGATGTAATCAGGAAACTTGCGGAGACAGAGTGAGCCCTTCGTGAGCGCGGGCCCTCCCCGGGTCTGAGAGATTGAGATCGAGGGTTGGGATTACAGGTATTTTAGCACACCGATGATTAAAGTGGCGAAGCCGAACATGTAAATTAGCATTTTATTGACTGCCCCGCTGATCTGCCTTTCGATGTCCTTTCTTAGCGTTTCCATATCCTTTCTCAATAATTGCAGATCTGCTTTTGTTGCGAACTGCTTCAGATCCTCTTTTGTCGCAAACCGATTAAAGGTCCGTCCGTAACGTATCAAAATCCGTCCGTAGCGAATCCAGATCTACCCGTAACGAATCCAGATCCACTCGTAACGAATCCATACCACTCTTCAATACATCAAGATCATCCTTCGTCGCCAGGGTGCCACGGGTATTCGCCATGGCACTGACTACAGCTTCCGCCTGCCTGGTTTCCATACCCGCGGCTTCGAACTCACGGACCGTGGCGTGTGTGTCTAAGACGAATTGAGACAAGTCAACCCTCCGCATCTGCCTACCGTATCTAAGTGTGTCATCAGTAGTATCAGTCTGAAGATCCAGCGTTATCTCGAGTCTTATTTTAGAACAGGCGGGCAAGCGCACTGGAACACGGACCGTTCTACTTCCGCTTCCGGTACCACCGGTATTCTACCAACATCCCCGTTATCAGCACGACGCAGCACAGCACGTAGGGTATGCGCAGGCCTATGAGATGGGCCAGCAGTCCGCCGATCAGGGGTCCCGATACCATGCCCAGGCCGATGATCATCTCGTTGCGTGCGCCTTTTTCCCCTTTGCGTTCCTCCTGAAAAAACGAATAGAACTGGCTCGCCGAGAAGGCGGCGCCTACCACCAATCCTACGGTACCGAAGGCGACAGCCAGCACAACGGGCGAATCCTGCGTCGCGACGACGATCATCCCCACGACGGCGGCGACCTGGGGGATGACGAGGGGCCTGAGCCGGAACTGCCACCACGTGGTATACCGCGCGACCAGGAAGACCAGCATCTGAATGAGGCGAGGAATGGCCAGCAGAATGCCCAGCGTATCCGGCTGTATGAGGAGTACGGCGGCGAGTTTAGGAAACTGGTTGTTGAGCATACCGATCATGAAGAAGGCGGTGAAACTGGCTGTCCAGGCGATCCAGCGGAAGCGCGTCGAATCTACGGGCACGTGCGGTTCATCCACCGGACTTTCGTCAAGGACGGCGGATGGTTTGAACCGCAGAAAGAGGATCGCCAGCGTGAGCGCGAACATGCCGGCCATACCTGTGGCGAACGGCACCAGGGGACCAACGAGGTAGAGATAGCCCCCTGCCGCTGGCCCCAGCATGAACCCCATGGTCCAGAATATGTTGAATGTGCCAAGGGTCTTTACCAGTTGCGACCGGTTGCGGTTCTCGGCCAGGGTAGCCTGAAGCGATGGCCAGAAGAGCGCCAGCAGTCCCCATGCCATGGCCGCGCCAGCGAGGAGCATCCAGTAGTTCACCGCGAAGAAGAGCATGCAGAAAACGAGCGATGTCAGCGCGGCTGACAGTGCCATGAGGTGTCTTCTGTCGAACCGGTCCGCCAATTTTCCCGTGAAGGTGCAGGCCAACGTAAAGGAGAGCGAGCCGGCCGTGCCGATCAGTCCCAGATCCACCACCGAAGCGCCCATGTCGAGGGCTCGTAACGGAACGGCGAAAGATACGAGGCCCGTGCAGAAGTCCATGACAAAGGCGGTAATGAAAAGAAAATAGTCGGATCGCTTCAGCACGTGTTACGAAGACTCCGATTGGACATGGGTTTCATGAGGCTGAGACCGTGCGGGGCTACGATAGACTCCGCTGCGCCGTACCGCGGGAGAAGTAATTGGAACTCAGCAGCACGACGGACACGAGCAGCAGGAGCAAAACGGCGTAGGCCGCGGCGCTGCCAATGTTGAACTGGCGAAGGTGGGACAGGATCTCCATGGCGATCGGCCTGTTGTCGTAGACGTACAGGAGGATGGAGGCCACGAATTCACCCAGGGCGGTGACGAAGGCCAGCAACGTACCGGCGAGCACGCCTGGACTGATGAGCGGAAGGGTGACGCGGCGGAAGGCATAGAACCACCCCGCGCCCAGGTTGCGTGCCGCCTCCTCCAGGGAGTCGTCCAGCTGTCTGAAGGCCGCCGACGACGCCCGGAACACGATGGGCAGGTGCCGGACGAAGTAGGCGATGGGCAGCAGCCAGAAAGAACCCACCAGCACCTGGCCGAAGCTGAAGGGCGTGCCCTGACTGAAGGCGACGATCAGGTTGATGGCCACCACCGTGCCGGGCAGAGCCCAGGGCACCATCACGAGGGCGTCGAGCAAGCGGCGTCCCCGGAACGTGCCCTTGACCACCAGGTAAGCGGCGGTCACGCCGATCGCCACGTCGGCCGCCGTGGAAATCACCGCCATGTTCAGGCTGTTCCGGATCGGTTCCCAGAAGGTGGGATCCTGGAATAGCTGGCCGTAATTGGCCGAAGTATATACCTGGGGCAGGATCTGGTGCGTCCACGTACCGTCCTGCACGAAGGACAGCAGGAGGATGGTCAGGTGGGGCAGCAGAAGCACGACCACCATGCATATCCCTGCGGTGCCCGCGAGCATGCGCGCCCAGCGTCCCTTTATTTCGCGGCGGACGTTCGCCGTTCCCTTCGTGCTCATGGCGTACTGCCGCCGTCCCTCGTAGCGGCGCATCCAGAACAGAAAGGCGATGGAAAAGGTAGAAAGAACCACGGTCTGCGTGACGGCCATGGCCATGTCGCCGTTCAACTTGGACGTGTAGATGTTCAGGCTTAGAAAGCGGAATCCTCCGGCGAAGATGAATGGCGCGCTGAAGGAATTCATGGAGGTCATGAACACAAGAAGCGTCGCCCCCACCAGGGCCGGCGTCAGGAGGGGCAGGGTGACGGCCCGGAAGCAGTACCACGTCGATGCGCCCAGGTTGCGAGCCGCCTCTGTTACCGCCGGATCGATACTTCTGAGCGCCGCCGAGGTGAAGAGATAGAAGAAGACGTACATCGTGTAACCGTGGACGAGCAGCACGGCCCACACCCCGTTCAGCGAGAAGGGAGGGCGCTCCAGTCCCAGGGCCGCCTGGATGAGACGCGGGACCATGCCGCTCTCGCTGTAGAGAAACAGAAAGGCGAGCACGCCAACCAGGGGCGGCAGGACGATGGGCAGCGTGGCCAGCGCCGAGAAAATGGACCGGCCGGGAAACTCGTAGTGGGTGAAGATCAGGGCAAGTGGAACGCCGATCAGGGCCGATAGGAGCACGCTTCCCACGGAGACCATGACGCTGTTGAAGAGGCCTTCCATGTAAGAGGGGTGTTCCGGATCGAAGAATTCCCCGTAGTTGCCGAAACCGAACTGGCCTTCGCGAAAGAGGCTTTCCCACAGGACGAGGGCGGCGGGATACACGATGTAACCGAGGAGAATGAATCCCAGGAGGATGAAGACTAGATTGCGGGGGTTGCGGATTTCGGCGTGCAGGTTCATGGTCCGGTTCAATCCCTCAGGATGATCGCCTGGTCGCCGGGGATGTGGACGTATACCGTCTCACCGGGCTGCTTCGCGGCCATGGGAGCGTCCGCGTTTTCGACGACCTGGATGGACACGCCCCCGGCATCGAGGGTGAACTCGATCGTCGCGCCCTTGAAACGCCGGGTGGTCACGACCCCTTCGACCGTGCTTTCCGCGTCATCGCCGGTCAGTACCACGGACTGGGGATGCAGGGCCAGGTGAACGGTACCAGCCACCGCTTCGGTATCAACGGGCAGAGCGACGGCCAGGCCGCTTTCGTTCCGGAAGACAGTTCTTCCCCCTTCGGAAGCAACCACGCCTTCCCAGAGGTTCATGTTGCCCATGAAGGCTGCAACAAAACGGTTGGCCGGCCTGCGGTAGATCACGTCCGGACGGTCCAGTTGCCGGCATTCTCCCTCCTCCATCACCGCGATCCGGTCGGATACGGCCAGCGCTTCCTCCTGGTCGTGGGTGACGTAGATGGCCGTGATGCCCAGCTTCGTCTGCAGCTCCCTGATCTGGTCCCGGGTCTCCTCCCGCAGCTTGGCGTCCAGGTTGGACAACGGTTCGTCGAGCAGCAACAGGTCGGGTTCGATGACCACGGCCCGGGCGAGTGCCACCCGCTGCTGCTGTCCACCCGAGAGCTGGGGCACGGGGCGCTGTTCCAGGCCGGACAGTCCCACCAGGTCGAGCGCCCGCGCCACGCGGTCAGCCATTTCCGGACCAGACACCTTCCGGGTGCGCAGGCCGAAGGCCACGTTCTCGAATACGGTCATGTGGGGGAAGAGGGCGTAATTCTGGAACACCATCCCGATATTGCGCCGGTGGGCGGGTATGTAAGAGACGTCCTGGCCGTCAAAGAGCACGGAGCCGGAAGTGGGAAAGGTGAATCCGGCGATCATGCGGAGGGATGGTCGTCTTGCCGCATCCGCTCGGGCCGAGGAGACTGAAGAACTCGCCGTCGGCCACCGTCAGGCTGATGCCCTTCACGACCGGGGTGTCGTCGAAATGCTTGGTGAGGCGATTGAGGGTGACCTGGGCCATGGGCGTATATCAGAATCGAACCGGGGTGGAAGATGTAATGGCTATCCACGGTCCTTGATGTTGTCGTCCCAGTACTTCATCCAGGTCCTGGACTGTTCGGAGAAGACCTTCCAGTCGATGTCGAAGGGCGTGACGGAAAGATTGGCCATCCACGATGGCAGGCGGTCTTTCGGGATATCGCCGCGGGTCGGGATCCGGTAGTACTCGGTGGCCTGCAGGACGGTGTTGTCGACATTGGTGACGAATTCGTAGAACAGCCGGGCGTCCTCGGGGTTCTTCCCGTTGGCGATCAGCGCGATGCCGTCGGTCAGCACGGGCGCGCCACTACTCGGCACCACGAAACCAAACGGGTAACCGTACCGGTCCACCTGCAGCATGATATCGCTCATCAGCCAGATGGAAACCAACCCCTCTTTCCGTGCCAGCTTCTGGAACATCATGTTCGGATCGGCGGCGTAGTCCTTCGTATTGGCATCGAGCAAGGTGAGCCATTCGTAACCCGCGTCGGGCGACAGGGAGTCCCGGTAC
Source organism: bacterium (assembly GCA_965240335.1). GTDB lineage: Bacteria > JAAXHH01 > JAAXHH01 > JAAXHH01 > JAAXHH01 > JAAXHH01. Next base: position 109,263 of record CBDEKM010000011.1, on the reverse strand, counting down.
GTACGCCAGATCATCCCCGAGTAGACCGTCCGCATCGTGCCGGAGGCCAGCGGATATCGTATCACGATGAGGTCCCGCCACCGTGGGTCCAGCAGTTCGTCCCAGTCCGCAGGAGCCGACTCCTTTGTCAGCTCGAGATTGTTGAACGCGATGACGGGAATCAACTGCGCCGTGCCGTACCATTGGTCCTGATCATCCCGGAATTCCGGTAGCAGGGCATCCGCCCAAGTTGGGCGGTAGGGATTCAGCAAGCCTTCGTCGGCGGCCTGGATGAAATTGGTTGCCGGCGCGCCCCACCAGACGTCGCCTTGAGGATTGGCGCGCTCCGATCGGACCCGGTCGAGCACGTCCTGCGAACCCATGTCGAGCCAGCGGACGTCCACATCGGGGTGGGCGGCTTCGAAGAGCTTTTCGAACTCGGGCAGGATAGGCTTGCCGTGGGGCGAATAGACCGTCACGATTCGCCTGTCCGAATCGCCGCCGCAACCCCAGGCCAGCGTGGCCGCACACAGAACAATCATTGATAAACCAATCCGAGACATGATAACGATCCTTAGTATACCCGGATTAACATACCCGGGTTATTGCTTCGAGATCTCTCCGTGACGCGACCTCTTCGGGACGCGACCGCTTCGGGAAACATTTTCTCCAAAATCCGATCCGTAACGCGCCGCGACGCTCAATTCGGTTAGGCCCCGCGGTGTGGGTAGATGTTACCATCGCAGGGGATGGGTGTCAACGCGGATTTTCTCGAACAAACATGTTGACTAAATCACGACAAAACTATATTACTAGTTATATGGATATTAAATACGATACCAGATCGAAAACCACACTCGCCTCGGAGGCGGCCGCAAAGGGGTTCGCCGCGTGCGGATCCGAACCAAGACTCCTGGTGCTTCGCCTGCTCGTCCGCGCGGGCGACGAGGGACTCACCGTCGGGCAGATCCAGCAGCGCTCCGGATTGCCTGCGTCGACACTCGCCCATCACCTTGCGTTTCTCACCGAGGCTGGGCTGGTGGCCCAGGAGCGTCACGGTCGCGCCGTGATAAGTCGCGCCGCCTACCCACAGATCGAAGCGCTTGCGGCTTTTCTTCTGGAAGAGTGTTGCGCCGATGCGCGGCCATCGGATCGAGCGAACGCGGCACACGCCGCACACGCAGCACCCAGGAGCGAACCGTCATGACAGAATTGGTCCTTCGAAGTTTCAGCGGGTTGCGTACCGGGCTGAGATGCATGATCTCTGCGTGGGGTCTTATCCTTGCCGTCCCCCTTGCCGTGACGGCTCTCGACGCTGCAAAACTCGGCGACATCCTGCAAAATGCCCTCGGCTCACTCGCTGGTACGCTTCCTTACGTCGCGGCGGCAGTCTTGCTCATCGCTTTTCTCAAGGCTACCGGATCGACAGCGCTTGTTGCGCGTGCCTTCGAAGGACGCGAGACACGCATGATCGTGATGGCTTCGCTCCTTGGCGGTCTCGCTCCCTTCTGCTCGTGTGAAGTCATTCCCTTCATCGCCGCCCTTCTTGCGGTTGGTGCGCCGATCTCAGCAATTATGGCGTTCTGGTTGTCCTCCCCGCTCATCGACCCCTCGACCGTGCTCATAACCGCTGGCGTACTGGGCTGGGAATTCGCTGTGGGTAAAGCCGTTGTGGCCGTCGCGCTGGGGTTGGTCGGAGGCTTCAGCGTCCGTCTGCTTGTCTGGCACAAGGCATTCGCCGCTCCACTGCGTCGGGAAACGAACAGCGGTTGCAACGACTGCGGATGCGAGACCGAGACGGGCCATACGCTCTGGCGGTTCTGGCGGGAAGCGCCCCGGATGGCGACGTTCCGCTCCGAGGCTTTCACGAACACGCTGTTCCTCGTCAAGTGGCTCGCCTTTGCCTATCTTATTCAGGCGTTGCTCACCACGTACGTGCCGGCAGAGATCATCGCGGGGGTTGTTGGAGGAGATGGTTTATCGCCCATCGTGATGGGTGCGTTGGTCGGTGCGCCAGCCTACCTGAATGGCTACGCCGCGCCTGCCCTCGTAGCGGGCCTCATGCAACAGGGGATGAGTACGGGAGCGGCCATGGCGTTCATGGTCGCGGGTTCCGTGAGCTGCATCCCGGCCATGGTCGCGGTTTGGTCGCTGGTGCGACGGCAGGTCTTTGCCACCTATGTGGTCTTCGGCATCGCCGGTGCCATCGTGAGCGGCGTACTGTTCGGAGCGCTCGTCCGATGAAGGGTCTGCAGCGATTGCTGTCCACTTCGCGGAATCAATGCGGCCATGTGTCCCATTTTCAGGTACGGCCATTTGACCTGGCCTGGGGGTGAAAATACTCCCTCACGCCAGTTGGGTCACCTCGGCTTTCTTCCGCTGTATTTCCCCGCAATAGATACCTTCAAATACTGAACCGGGCACGGCCTCGACGATGCGGTCAGCCAACACACGGCTGTCTTCATCACCGGCACAGGACAGGTACAGGGATAGCGATACGGATTTCGGAAACGCCCGCAGGTATGCCTCGGGATGACTGACCACCCCGGCGATGACCTCGGGCGTCACCGGTTCGTCTTGGCCTAGTCCGGTCAACCTGCCCACGATCTCAGGACGGTGCACCTGCCGGTCGTTCAGGAGTATTCCGACGGATTTCAGGCTGGCGACGACCACACCGCGGGTCGTCCCCGCCGGCACCACGGGTTCCTGGTCGCCAGGCGCCTTGAACAGCCGGGCCCGGGCGCCGTCGGCTTTCATCAGCAGCATGTCGAGCGCACAGATCCTTCGCAGTTTTTCCAATTCCTCCGAGCGCAACCCCTTGAGCTTGTCGGGCCGTGGACGGGCGCCCAGTACGGTTACGTGTCGTCGCGTTTCCAGTTCGCCAGGAAGGAACGCGGGCCAGTCCGGCATCTCTTCAGTAACATAAAACCCGCGCGTCTGCTTCGAAGTGGGCGGGTGCAGGTGCGTGGTGGACGTCGTGATCACCGCATACCCCCGCGCCACGGCTTCACCCGCCAGGCGGTACATCAGCGTGGCCTTTCCGCCGCTGCCGACGATGGCCACGGCGTCCCGCCGACCCAGGCCGAGCGTATCGAGAAATGGAGTGACCGGCGGCTGTCCGCTCACCATTCACCCCGTGGATCGATGTGGATCGTCCGGGGCCTGCTCTTCAGAAATCGCCGCACAAGGACCATACCGACGAGGAACCCCCCGATGTGGGCGTACCAGGCCACGCCGTCGCTGCCGATACCCAGGATCTGCCGAAGGAACCAGATCCCGAGAATGACGACCGCGGGCACGTGGATGATCTGGATGAAGATAAACAGCAGGATGAAGGTCTTGACGTGGGCCCGGGGATAGAGGATGAAATAGGCGCCTAGAATGCCAGCGATAGCGCCGCTGGCGCCGATCATCGGGATGACGGAGTCGGGTTCGGATATCACGTGCACCATGGTGGCGCAAAGGCCTGTCAGGATGTAGAAGAGCAGGTAGCGGCCAGAGCCCATGGCACTTTCCACGCTTTTGCCGAAGATCCACAGGTACAGCATGTTACCGCCGAGGTGCATAAATCCCCCGTGAACGAACATGGCCGTGAACATGGTCAGGGGGAAGGGCACGAAGGCGTCGGGATAGAGCAGGGAAGTTCCCGGTATGGGTATGGTGTCCCGGTCGACGAAATGGGTCAGCTCGAAGGGTACGGCCGCCGTCTTGAAGATGAATATCTGTTCCCCAACCGGACCCAGTACCCATTGGAAAAGAAACACGGCCACGTTGGCGGCGAGCAGCGCGTAGGTGATAACGGGCCGGGAAAAGGACGGGCTTCAGCCTGGAGAGGTAGGAGCATGGGCAGGTGGAAGGGTCGTGACCGGCCTGGGCGGGTGTGATCCGACCGGGCAGGGGACGACCCACCTCATTTCACGGGTTGGGACTACAGCCGGTTGATTTCGTCGCGCAGCTTGGCCGCCTTTTCGAACTCCAGGTTGGCGGCGGCCTCGTACATGGCATGCTTGAGTTCTTCCATGACGGTACTCTGGTCCATCTTGGCGATGGTATTGAGGATCGGCATGTCGTCGTCCACCGTTTTCACATCGGCCACGGCGGTGGTTTGGATGATCTCCTGGATGGACTTGTACACCGTCTCGGGTTCGATCCGTGCAGTTCGTTGAATTCCTGCTGCAGCGTCCGCCGCCGATTCGTCTCATCCATGGCACGCCGCATGGAGTCGGTGATGTTGTCGGCGTAGAAGATCACCTCGCCGCGCACGTTCCTCGCTGCCCGTCCCGCCGTCTGGATCAGCGATCGTTCCGATCTCAGGAACCCTTCCTTGTCCGCGTCCAGGATCGCGACCAGGGAGACCTCGGGCAGGTCGAGCCCCTCGCGGAGGAGGTTGATGCCGACGAGCACGTCGAACTTGCCGAGGCGCAGATCGCGCAGGATCTCGACCCGCTCGATGGAATCGATGGTGGAATGGAGATAGCGCACCCGGACGTTGAGCTGCCTGAGATAGTCGGTCAGGTCCTCGGCCATCCGCTTGGTGAGTGTCGTCACCAGTACCCGTTCCTGGCACTCTGCGCGCTCCCGGATACGGACCAGAAGATCGTCCATCTGGTGCTCTACGGGCTGCACGATAATCTGCGGATCCATCAATCCCGTAGGCCGAATGACCTGTTCGACCACGACGCCCTGGCACTGGTTCAACTCATAGTCAGCCGGCGTCGCCGACACGTAGACCACCTGGTTGACCATGGATTCGTATTCCTCGAAGGTCAAGGGACGGTTGTCCAGGGCCGACGGAAGGCGAAATCCGTGCTCGACCAGGGTGGTTTTCCGCGAGCGGTCGCCGTTGTACATGGCCCGGATCTGCGGAAGGGCGACGTGGGACTCGTCGATGACCAGGAGGAAATCGTTGGGGAAGAAGTCGAAGAGGCAGAAAGGGCGTTCGCCGGGGGCTCGGCCCGACAGGTGCATGGAGTAGTTTTCTATGCCGGCGCAGAACCCGATCTCCCGCATCATCTCCAGGTCGAAGCGCGTGCGCTGTTCCAGCCGCTGCGCCTCGAGCAGTTTGTTCTCGTCGTACAACACCCGAAGCCGCTCGTCCAGCTCTTCCTCGATAGCCTTCATGGCCAGTTCCAGCCGCGGCGCCGTGGTGACGAAGTGGCGGGCCGGGTAGATGGCGATGCGGTCCCGTTCCGCAATGACTTCGCCGGTGAGGGGATCGAATTCAGTGATGCGGTCGACCTCGTCGCCGAACATCTCGATGCGGAGTCCCTTCTCCTGGTCCGCGGGCAGGATGTCGAGGGTGTCTCCCCGCACGCGGAATGTGCCCCGTGCGAAATCGTAATCGTTCCGGTTGTAGTGCATGTCGATCAGCTTGCGCATGATCAGGTCCCGCTCGTAGCGTTCCCCCGTTCCACCAGGAGAATGAATTCCCGCCATTCGTCGGGCGATCCCAGGCTGTAAATGGAGGACACGGACGCGACGATCACCACGTCCCGCCGTTCCAGCAGCGTGCTCGTCGCCCTCAGACGGAGCTTGTCAAGATCCTCGTTTACGGACGAATCCTTCTCGATATAGGTGTCCGTCACGGGCATGTACGCTTCCGGCTGGTAGTAGTCGTAATAACTGATGAAATACTCGACCGAGTTCTTCGGAAAGAACCCCTTGAACTCCCCGTAAAGCTGGGCGGCCAGGGTCTTGTTGGGTGAAATGACGAGGGTCGGTTTCTGCAGGTGGGCGATGACCTGAGCCATGGTGTAGGTCTTGCCGCTGCCCGTGATACCGAGGAGGCACTGGTGCTTGTCCCCCCCTGTGTATGCCCTGGACGAGTTCATCGATCGCCCTGGGCTGATCACCCCCGTGGTTCGTAGTCGGATACTACTTTTAAAGGAGGCATCAGGAAACCCGCCGTGAAATTTGCCGTAATTTCGACTGGCTAAAAGGGGGCCGCGACCCGTATAATATATGCCGAAGAAGCCGTAAACGCAAAGGGGAATGGCCGTGGCCACACATAGATATCCGCGGTCGCCCCAATGCATTTAACCTGTTTTTGCAGCATGATTTTTGATTAGAACAAGATCCGCGTTCCCCTTCCGGAAACCGGCGTGAAAAGGAGTGGAAATGTCTCATCCAATATTCGACTTGAGCGGACGCGTGGCGCTGGTCTCCGGCGCGGCCAGCGGCATGGGCAGGGCGACATCCATCGGATTCGCCGAGGCGGGTGCGGATATCATGCTGGCCGATATCAACGAAGAAGGCATGCAGGAAACAGCCCGGGAGATCGAGCGTCTGGGCCGCCGCGCCGAGTCGGTGGTCTGTGACGTCTCCAACGGCGCGCAGATCAGGGCGATGTTCTCCAGCCTGGACGAGGCCTACGGACGCATCGACGTACTGGCCAACATCGCCGGGGAGGGCGGCGCCCACAGGTCGCCCCTGGAGATTACCGAAGCAGGCCTCATACAGACCCTGAACAACCTGGTCGTCGGAAGGTATGTCTGCTGCCAGGAAGGCGCCCGCCGCATGCTAGAGGCCGGCCGTGGCAGCATCATAAACATCGTGTCCATCGCCGGACTTTCGGCCCTGGGGCGCGGACATATGGCTTATAGCATCGCCATGGGCGGCGTGGCCCAGATGACGCGGGAGATGAGTACCGAGTGGAGCAGCAAGGGAGTGCGCGTCAACGCCATCGTGTGCGCCCAGATCATGAACAAGGACCTGGAGCGGCGCATCGGCGCCGACGACAAGCTGGGCGACACTTACCTTCGAGGTATCCCTATCGGTCGGCTGGGAAAATCGGAAGACATCCGGGGTCTCGCCATCTTCCTGGCGTCAGACGCTTCAAGCTGGGTAACCGGCGCGATGATGCCGCTGGACGGCGGAAATACGGCCAAGAACGCCGGCGGATCGCATCCCGGCATGCCGAATGCGCCGAACGAGCAGAAGTAAGTAATCAGCGGGGGACCGGACGGTGATATGCGTCCAACAGAGCACAGGGTAGATAGACCGATCAACGGTCGTTCACCAGCGTGATCCCCGTCTGCCCATCAAACAGGTGGATCTTTGCAGGGATCGATGAAAACGTCCACGTTTTCCCCTCTATCCATCGGGTTGTCGGGCCGGGTGCGAATCTTGACCAGGGCGCCTTCTATATCCACCGTTAGAAAAAGGTCGCTGCCCATGGGCTCGCGCACGACGACGGATGCCCGGGCCGCGGGTGCAGCGGTCTCCCGCCCTTGGTTTCAATCGCAATGCCGATTCTGATCCCGCTGAATCCTGCGCCCCGGACTTCGGTGCTTCGCGGTATCGATGCACCTCCAACCCCAATATCCTCCGCTCGGACGCCCAGGTAGACATCCCTTCCGTTTGGTTGTTCCATTCGTTCGAGCCATGGACGGCTTTACACCACAAGTAAAACCATCGCCAACCACCCTCCATAGCTGAAGTCTCAGTTTGCTCCAGCACGCCCCGCAACAGGTTGATGGGCGGACATCCCCACGAATCCGGCCACGAAGGTATTGGCGGGACTGTCGTAGATGGTCTCGGGCGTGCCGACTTGCTGGATCTTCCCGTCCTTCATCACCACGATCCGGTCGGAAAGGATCAGCGACTCGGCCTGGTCGTGGGTGACGTATACGAAGGTCATCTCGAGATCGCCGTGGAGCCGCTTCAGTTCCGTGCGCATCACGACCCGCAGCTGCGCGTCCAGGTTGGACAGCGGTTCGTCGAGTAGGAATACGCCCGGATCACGGACGATGGCGCGGGCCAGGGCGACCCGTTGTCGCTGGCCCGCCGCTCAACGCCCTGGGCTTGCGTTCCAGCAGGTGCTCGATCTCCATGGTCTTCGCCGCATCCAGCACGAGCCGTTTCCGCTCATCCGCCGGCACGCCGCGCATCTTGAGTCCGAAGGCTACGTTGTCGAAGACGCGCATGTGGGGATACAGGGCATAGGTCTGGAACACCATGGCGATGTCCCGCCGCTCGGGCGGAACGGCCGTGACGTCCCGATCGTCGAACCACACCTCGCCCGCCGTCGGCGATTCCAGTCCGGCGATCATGTTGAGCAGGGTGGTCTTGCCGCAGCCCGACGGTCCCAGGAGCGTCAGGAACTCGCGGTCAGCAATGTCGAGGGAGACGTCGTCCACCGCCACCACGTCGCCGAATCGTTTCGTGAGGTTGTTCAACCGAACCCGTGCCAAAGAAGACCCTCCCCGGTTACCCGGTCACCGAACCGCCGATGCCCTGAATGATGAGCCGCTGAAAGAGAAATGACAGGACCAGTGGAAGCAGGATGACCAGCACGCCGCCGGCGGCGATGACGGTGAAGGGCACCTGTAGTTCCTGGGCGAAATCCGACGCCAGGACCGTCACCGGCCTGGAGGCGATGGTGGTGGTAAATAGCAGCGCGAAGAGAAACTCTCCCCAGGACGCGATGAAGGCGAAAATGCCCACGGCGACCAGTCCCGGCGTTGTAACGGGCAGGAAAACCCGCAGAAGGGCGCCCATGGGCGTGCAGCCGTCGACCCGCGCGGCCCGTTCCAGGTCCAACGGAACCGTCTGGAAGTAACCCTTCAGGATCCATATGGTAAATGGTAGCGTGAAGGTCGTGTGGGACAGGATCACCGACAGGTGCGTATCCAGGAGACCGTAGCTCCGCATCAACAGGTACATGGGGATCATGATGGCCACGCCGGGCACGCTCCGGGAACCGAGGTAGAACAGCAGGAGCAGCAGGTTGCCTCGAAACGGCAGGCGCGCCAGGGCGTAGGCCGCGAGGGAACCGCAGGTCAGGTTGAGGAGCATCACCGCGGTTCCGATGATCATGCTGTTGGCGATGGCCCGGGGAAACTGCCGTGCGATGGCCGCGCCCACGTCCGCCGACCCGCCGTCCACCTGGAAATAGAGGCTGTAGTTTCCGGTGGTGGGTTCCTCCGGCCACCAGCGTTGCTGCGTCACCTCCCGTTCTGGCATGAAACTGACGGCGGTCACCCAGGCGAAAGGCAGGGTCAGGTAGACCACCGCCACCAGGGCATAAAGGTAGAGCGATGCGCGACGCCACATGATATGCTCCCTATCCCTGTACGAGACCGCGGCGGTACAGCAACCGGATATAGATGATGGCCAGGGTCATGGTGATCAACGTGATCAGGTAGGAATAGGCGTTGGCGCCGCCGAAATCGAGCCGCGCGAAGGCCTCCTTGTAGGTCTGCCAGGCGATCACGTGGGTGGCGTCGCCGGGTCCGCCGCCGGTGAGCGCGTAGATCAGGTCGAAGGCCCTGAATCCGTTCATCGTCTCGAAGATGGCGACGACGAGTACGGCGTGGTAGAGCCAGGGCAGGGTGATGAAACGGAATCGATTCCACGACGACGCGCCGTCCACGCGGGCGGCCCGGTACTGGTCAGACGGAATGGCCTGGATGGCCGCCAGAAATATGATGCACGCGAAGGGCACACTTCGCCATACGTGGGCGCCGATGGCGGCGTTCAGCGCGACGAAGGGAGAGGCCATGCCTGTATATACAATGTTTATACCGAACAGGTAGTTGATGACCGCGACCGAGTCCTCCAGCATGGCGTTGAAGGCGCCGTAGTCACCGAGCAGCCCTACCCACATGAGTCCGTTGACCACGCCTGGTATGGCCCAGGGTATGAGCAACAGGGCCCTTACGACACCCCGGCCGCGGAAGGACTCGTGCAGCAGTAGTGAAATCGCCATGGCAATCACGATGACCAGCAGGACGGCCATGAACGTGAAGTATAGCGATATCCACAGGGCGTTCCAGAACTCGGAGCTCGCGAGGATGGTGGTATAGTTCTCCAGACCGTGGAAGTACACCTGGTCCGGTCTGCGCAGGTTATATCGGTGCAGGCTCATCCAGAAGGAGATGCCGATGGGGTAGGCGATGAAGGCAAGAAGCAGTATCATCGCCGGCAGGTTCAGCAGCAGCGGCAGGACGTCCTGTGTCCTCGACATGAGATGGGAGGGTTTCAGTACGGTCATAGCCGCGACTTCAGCTCCATTCCGCAATCAACTGGCGGCAGCGACGCGCGATCCGTGCCAGGCCGTCACGGGGTGACTGCTGTCCCAGGAGGACCTTCTGGATCTCCGGCTGGTAGTAGATCTTGAAATCGGGGAACCACGGCGCCTTGATGTTCTCCCGCGGCCTGACGTGCAGAGCCTGTTCCCGTATCTTATCGATCTCGCCCCACTGTTCCGTCTGGGCGACGATCTCCGGATCGTCCAGCAACGAGCGGTAGGCAAAACCCAGGCCCCGCAGCCGGAACCAGCGCCTTGACGTGTAGTACTCTCCTTCCGCATCTTTAGCGCCCAGGAACTTCATGAGGGTCCAGGCGTCCTGCATCAGGTCTTCCCGGCACCGCGAGGTCAGGCAGTACATCCGCGTCCAGCCCAGGGTCCCGGTCTGTTCCGGTGAGATGGAGGGGACCGGCGCCATCCGGTACACCTTCGCGTGCTGGTCCGTCGAACCTCTTCGTTTCAGTTCCATATTGGCGACCGCCGAATTCTGACGGTTGTTCACCCATTCCAAGTCGTACTTGTTGATGATGCCGTAAACCTGCCGGCCGGCGCCGACATGATCTCGCATCTGTCCAACGGTCAGCGAGGAGGGTGAGATGATTCGATGCCGGTGGATTCCGTCCGTGAGCCACTGCAGAATCGTTTCGGCCCGGCGGTCCACATCGTCAGGGAACATGGGGTTGAGATCGTCATCAAACAGCGAAGTTTCACTGGCATAGTTCAGCGTCCACCAGTCGCTGAATCCGAGCACGCTCTGCCGAAAGTTCAGCATGATGGGATACTCGATGACATCCCCGTCCGGGGTGCGGATCCGGGCTTCCCGGACCTTGATGGCCTGTTCCGTCAGCTCTTCCAGCGTACGGGCCGGTGTATCGAACCCCGCCGCCGCCAGCATGGGTTCGTTATATATCCAGATGTTGAAATCGGTATAGTAGGGTAATCCGTACCGCCGGCCGCCATAGGTCATGGACGACAGGTTGTAGGGGAAGAGATCCGAGGTCGTCGCCGACGTATCGGGATCGTCGGCAAGCAGGTCGTCGCAGGGCCGCAACCAACCGGCTTCGACCCATTCGGCGAAATCGTCATCGCGGACGTAGCAGCATTCCATGGGCGCCCCACCCACATGCAGCGCCACCATCTTGTCGTGGTAGTTTCCCGATACCGCGTTGTAATCCACCTTGATGCCGGTCTGCTGCTCGAAGTAGTCCAGGTTTTCCCGGACCAGGTCGGGTTCGTACACCCATCCCTTGAAGATGACGTCGGGCGACGGGGGCGGACTGCAACCGGCCACCAGACCCAGGCCCGCGGCGGTCGACGACTGCAGGAATGCGCGGCGGGTTATCCGGGTCTTCACGGGCTGTCGGTCCCTTCGGTAGACGATCGTCTAACTGAGCTATTGGACAACAGGGCACCCGGATTCAGTTCGAGCACTCCGGACACAGGTCCGTGTCGGGGTCGTGAATGGGCTGTCCACACATGGAGCACGGGCCGAGGAGAAATTCATCAGGTTGGGCGCGTGAGCCGTGCTTGTAAGTGATGGTACGCCAGACGGTCTCGCCGTCCTTAGCGGAGTAGCATAACCACGGGCCTTCTTTTTTCCCGTCGTAGGACTTGCCCACGTGGGGACCGTAATCGCCTTCCCACTTCTTGTGGCCGTTCTCGTACCAGCAAACATACCAGCCCTCGAAGAGGCCGTTCTTGAAACTTCCCTCGCTCGTCTTGTTACCGTTCTGGTAATACTGTATCCAGTGCCCTTTCTTGGCACCCATCCGGTAAGCACCCTCGCTGCGCTTGTTGCCGTTGGCGTAAAGGGTGACCCAGTGACCATCCTTTTTGCCGTTTACGGTTTTGCCTTCGGAAAGAGCCATCGCCAATCCATCCTATGATAGTGAATCTATGTCAATCAACCGTATTTGTAATTAGCCTTGCGGTCCGCAGTGCACTCATATTATTAAGACTACGGACCATGTTCAAGACCTTCTTGCGCTCATGCGGTGCCAGAACCGGCCGTGTGGATCAAGTGGATACCAGGGAGACCCGCCATGCTGACTGAAGACCAGATTCAACAATTCCAGGTATTTGGTTTTGCCGTACTTCGGCAAGCTTTCGATGCAGGGGAGATCGAGGAGTTCGGTCGAAGAGCAGACGAAATCTGGGGGGCTGAACTTGGCCACGCGCCTGACTCGGAAGAACCAATCTCCATGGCGCCGTTTCTCGAACTGCATCCCGCGACCATGCGTCTCATTGAAGACGACCGTATCTACAAACCGATGGTGCAGCTTCTGGGTGAGGATCTGATGTGGATGGGTTCGGAGGGGGTGCAGGGTACCATGACCCGGCGCCCATACCATCACTGGCACGCCGACCGTCCCGGCACGAAGGAACTCGGCTACCTGCGTATCAAAATCATGATGTATCTCGACCCGATGCGGAAGGATGCCGGATCCTTCCGGGTCATCCCCGGTTCGCACCGGTCACCGTTTCATGAGGCACTGATGCCCTTCCAGCAGCGGCACGGGCTGGATGATCCGGCTTTCTTTGGCGTCCCCGGCAGCGAAGTACCCTGTCACGCCGTGGAGACGGACCCGGGCGACGTGGTCCTCTTCAACCAGAGTCTATATCACGCCGTGTACGGTAAGGCGGGTCGCCGGCGCTACATCGCCCTGAAATACGCGGCGCGTCCATAACCAAAAGGCCTCGGGACGATGACCTTGCGTCGATCATGCAGTTTAGTCCGGACGCCTTCAGACCCCACGAGCAAGTCCTCGCATCGGGAAGTCCGCGCTGTTTGGCGATGCGGGCTATGGCCGACGGCATCGGCGACCTGAAGGAACGCGGGCAGAGGCGCTTTAGGACCACGCTGCCAGCGCCCGGATCTCTATATCGCCTACACCGCTTCGTCGTCTCTCTCGCCCGTTCGGATGCGGACACACTCTTCGACGGGCATGACGAAGATTTTCCCATCGCCCGTTGCCTCGTCTTCCGATCGTGCAGCGTTCATGATCAGTTCGAGAATCTCGTCTTTCTGATCGTCGGTGACGGCGATTTCCATGCGTATCTTTGCGGCAAGAGAAATATCGACTTCCTGCCCCCGGTAGAGTCCCCTGCGGTGGGCGGTTTGGCCGTGTCCCGAAACCCTGGAAAGGGTCATGCCGGGAACGCCCTTTTCAACAAGTGCGTTCCTCACGTCGTCGAGTTTCTCCGGTCTGAAGATGGCTAAGATCAGTTTCATATGTCGGACAACTCCTGAAGTGTTAATCCTGTTGGTTAAATCGGGCAGGCTGCAGTCTCATCCTGCCCGCTAACTTCGTCCGTTCAGGCAACGGCTAAAGGTGGGTCAAGCCGTATCCGTCCTCGCCGTGCTGAGAATGGTCCAGACCGACCTGCTGTTCATTTTCCGAAGCGCGGAGCCCGATCGTTCGATCGATCACCCAGACAAGCAGGGCCGTACCAACGGCCGACAGCGCTATAGCGATGACCACACCCTTGATCTGGATCAGGAACTGGGACCATCCGCCTACGTCCGTGGCGACAAATCCGACCAACAGCGCGCCAAATATCCCGCCGACACCGTGAATCGCGAAGACGTCGAGGGTGTCGTCATAGCCCAGCTTGCCTTTCAACTGTACCATAAGGAAGCAGACCACGGAAGCGCCAAAACCGAATACCAGGGCCCAGGCGGGGGTCACGCTGCCCGCCGCCGGCGTGATAGCGACCAACCCGGCCAGAATACCGGAGACGATGCCGAGGCTCGATGCCCTACCATGATGCACCAGCTCCGTCACCATCCAGCCCACGGCACCTGCCGCCGCTGAGATCTGGGTCACCGTCAACGCCAGGACGGCGCCTTCTCCGGCCGACACGGCGGAACCTGCATTGAAGCCGAACCACCCGATCCAGAGCAGACCGGCACCGAAAAGGGTCATGGTCAGGTTGTTGGGTTTCATGTTTCGTGAGGGGTAACCCAGACGGGGTCCGAGCACAATCGCGGCCACCAGTCCGGCAACACCCGATGAAATGTGTACCACTGTACCACCGGCGAAATCAATAGCGCCGTCCTTGAAGAGCATGCCGTTTTCATTCCAGACCATGTAGGCCAGGGGCTCGTACACCAGGAACCCCCAAAGCAGGATCAGAATACAATAGCCCCCGAACCGCACGCGCTCGGCGATGGCACCGGCGATGAGGGCGGGCGTGATGATGGCGAACATGCCCTGGAACATGGCGAACAGATAAGTAGGTACGTTGGTTCCGTCCCACAGCGTACTGGGAAGGACGCCGTTCAGTAGAAAAAAGTCGGAGTCCCAGCCAAGTACGCCGGGTATAATCGCGCTCGTTCCAAAGGCGAGGGCGAATCCGATGACCACCCACTGTACGCCGATTATACCCATGGCCGCGAAACTGTGCATCATGGTGCCCAGCACGTTCCGCGTGCGCGTGAGCCCGCCGTAGAACATGGCCAGGCCAGGCAGCATGAGCAGCACCAGGGCGCAGCTGACAAGCATCCAGGCAGTATCCCCGGTGTTCAGCACGGCCGCTGGGGCCGCCGCCTCTTCTTGCGCGAGAGCCAGGCCGGGTATCCACAGCGCCAGACACGCGGTGATACGTAAAATGCCGCTAAGGGACATGCGAAAAACCTCCCTATCGTGTTGTATAGGTTACGTTCACTTGATGTAGAGGATATTGCCACTCGAAAATGAAGTGGTAATATAACCCCTCATCTGTTACAGGGATATTTCCCGGAGGTTAAATCCGTGTAAACTTCGATGGAATACGAAAAAAAGTGACCAATTAAGGCGGAGTTGCACGATAGAGAAGCGAAGGCGCACACTAGAAGGGAAAGTCGCCTGTCGGGTCATTGGCGTATCGCGACGTGCCGATCGTGAGGCTCGCGCCGGCGCCGGGCGCCAACTCCACGGTCAGGACCCGATCGTGTACGGAATGTTCTTCACCGCCGTCTACCTGGACCGTCGTCCACTGGTGCTCCCCGTACGTACCGCCCTGGACAACGACTTTCCTCGGTTCGAGCTGGTTGATGTTCACAAGGCTCACCCGCGTTTCGTCCGCCGTCAGTCCATCCACCAGGGCCCCGACGTCAGGTGGCAGACCCGGCCTGGACCGGTGAGGGTCGAAGTAACGCAACCGGGTGTGAAGGGGCCGCCCCACATGGGGAATCGTTCCACCCATGGTCAGTTCGACAAGGGCGTCGACCGAGGCGGGCCGGAAAGCATTCGGGTTGTCCGACAGCCGGGTGTCTGGCGTGGTGGGATCGTCGTTCATGCTTTCCACCTTCTGCCGAACCTGGCCGATGTCTCGCTGCAGGGCATCGACGGGGTATCCCGGGTTATTCCCTTCGAGGTAATCCAGCCACGGACTGTTCACCCGTCCGCGGTCCGCCTGGTCCATGGACCAGTAGTAGATTTCGAGGGCTCCATTGTCGTATGGTTCGCGTTCCCATTCGTACCAGCCGTCATCGTTGTGCATGCGGGGATACATCTCGATGCCGTCGACCATCCTGCGGTTCGCGTTCACGCCATCCAGGGTCGTTCTCCAGGGATCGAGATAGCGTTTGTCGCCCGAAAGAATGAGCGCGTTGCCGAAACCGTCGAGGCAGCGCGCGACTCCGAGGCGGCTCTTGGGTTCGCCGGTGTGAGGCGTGATCGTCGTGTGGGCCCAGCCATACGCGCCGCCCCACCAGCGTCCACCCGCGGCGCCCCCGATCGTGCCGTCCAGACCGATGTTCGACGGAATGATCCCGCCGTTCGCGCGCGTGCGTTTCACCCATGCGTCGGCGTACTCGAGCAGCCAGTCCCGGTACTTCGGATCTTTCGTGTGGATGTACGCGTTGAAGGCCATGCAAGTGGCCGCAAGGTTCAGCGGATGATCACCGGCCACATCTTCGTAACCGATGTAATGGTCCAGCATGTCCTGGTAATTCCGTTCCCCGTGGGCGAGGATGAATCTCCCGTCCTCGATGGCGTCGCCGGCCCAGTCCAGGGGCGTGGTCTTGCGCAGGAGTGATCCGCGGCTGCCGTTGAACATACTGCGGATGAGCTTGTGCTTCGGGTCCCAGTTGGGTACTTCTATCTGTCCGGGCAGGTCGTCGCCTTCCATGTAGAATCCTGCAAAACGTCGGAGCCGCTGGATATGCCGGTCGTCGCCGGGATCGCACAACCCGATGGTCCCCGTCACCGCGTTGCCCTCCTGGTGGTGGGCCCAGTCGAACATCACCGGAAACTCCCGGTAATACATCCCCTCGCGGGCGAAGTCCACTTCCTCGGTCCTGGCCTCGGTGTACTGGCGAAAGTGGCCGTCCTGGGCCTTCTGGCACATGGCTACGAGGTCTTCCGATCCCCCGATCAGATAGAGAGCGGGCACGTTGGTGAGGTTCTCGATGGCGTCGTCGGGTCCGTCCAGGGCACCCCAGCGGGCGACGCAGAGCAGGTAGCCCCGATCGTCGAAGTACCGGTCGAAGAACACGCGCGTGTGTTCATTGTTGGCGCGAATCAGTTCGCGTTCGAGCAGGGCCCACGGCGGCGGCGGCATGGGGGTGGTGATCGAAACAACGGCGTTCTTCGACATGGGACGCTCCACGTTTTGTAGTTGGATTAACAGGAATGGTGAAGTCTGCCGGGTTACACAGGAACCGGCAACAACCTAAAGCCGGCGGGTACGGGTGTCAACGGCTTGCTGAAGGGGTGATGGCGTGGTTCGGAGGGCAGCGGAGAGTTGACGGGTTGTGTACTGGCTTTTATATTTCCGCAGACCCCGATCGGGGACATCCTGATGCCCGTGCCGCCTAAAACCCTCTGACGCCTTTCCAGGAAAACAACATGGAGTTCACACCCCTCACCCGGGAACAGCGGGATCACTTCCGGGAACACGGTTACCTGATCGTCAAGGACGCACTCGACGACGAATTGCTCAACCGGGTAATGGACGTCGGTGATCGGTTCATGGAAACGGCCGGACCGATACATAACTACTACGCCAACCGGTACATCGACCTCACCCTGGAAGACCCATTGGTCGAACTCGTCACCAACAGCCGCACCGTACCGCTCGTCGTCCAACTGCTTTCCCATGATATCCATCTCATGCAGGGACACCTCATCTACAAGTATCCCCAGCCGGCTTCCGATGAACCGCTGTATCCCGACGGCGACGGACGCTCTTTTCGAAACTGGCACCGGGATCTGAACAATTTCACCCCGGACCACCCCATCCGCGGTACGGTAGCGATTCGTGTCGGTTACTGCCTGACGGATTTCCCTTCGCCCGACGCGGGCGTGACCATGTTCGTACCCGGCAGCCACAAGCTGAACGAACCGCTGCGTTTCGAGAAAGGCGCGCTCGACCCACCTGACTCCGTCGAACCAGCGCTTCAAGCCGGGGACGCCTATATCTTCAGCACCAGCCTGTACCATACCCCTGCCGTCAACTTCACTGGCGACACCGCCAAGGTCCTGCTCATCAGCTACGCCTACCGCTGGTGGGCCCAGCAGCATCCGACGCCACCCGACGAAGTGCTCGACGGCATGGATCCCATCACGGCGCAGTTGTTCTGCAAGCCGTGGGAAGGCGACGACACCCCCCTTCGGGCATGGGCGGAGGAACAAGGACTCCCGGTGGAAGATCCACCCATGCGCGTTTTCGAGTAATCTTACGCGAGTTCGAGTAAAGGATTAAACATGCCCGGATCAGACTGGCCGGAACTGGCCGACGAGGCGCAACGACGCTGGAACGAGAACGCGGGATTCTGGGACGATTACATGGGTGAAAAGGACAACACCTTCCACAATCTTCTCGTGAAACCCGCGATGGACCAGTTGCTGGAGATACGACACGGGGCAAGGGTGCTCGACATCGGTTGCGGTAACGGCAACTATTCCCGTAGACTGGCCGAGCTTGGCGCCCGGGTCGTGGCCATCGATGCCAGCGAAGAGATGATCAAACGGGCTCAAGCACGGTCGGAGGGATTTCCGGATGACGGAACCGCGGGCAGCATAGCCTACCGGGTGATCGACGTGTCCGATACTTCCCGAATGGACAAACTGGGTTCGGGCGCCTTCGACGCGGCCGTTTCGAATATGGCCGTCATGGACATGGCCGTGGTCGCCCCGCTGTTCGAGGCCGTCCACCGCCTGCTCAAACCGGGCAGCGTCTTCGTCTGCAGCCTAACGCACCCGTGTTTCCAGGCGCCGTACGCGGTGCGCTACGTGGAACAGGAAGACCGGGATGGGGAGATGATAAAGAAGTTCGGGATCAAGATCGATCGCTACCTGACGCCGCAGCCCTTCGAGGGGCTGGGAATCGTTGGGCAGCCTGTGCCACAATACTACTTCCACCGCCCCCTGCACGTGTTGCTGTCCATGAGCTTCGAGGCGGGGTTTGTCCTGGACGGACTCGAGGAAAGCGCCTTCGATGAAAGCGTTGAGGCCAACCACGCGTTTTCATGGGCGAACTTCAAGGAGACCCCGCCCATGATGGCCATGCGGTTGAGACGGCCGTCCTGACCGTCAACCGTACGCGTGCGTCAACCGTGCGCGTGGATGTACAGATATAAACCTACAAACTGGCAGATTCGCCCGGCTGCAGCACGAAGCAACGAGCCAGGTCCCCCACCTTCTCCACGAACTCTGCCGGGTCCTGCTCAATCACCGGAAAGGTATTGTAGTGGACTGGGATCACGGTTTTTGCGCCGATCATCCTCACCGCTTCCACGGCGTCGTCGATGCCCATGGTGTAGTTGTCCCCGATGGGCATGATCACGACATCCGGATTCTCCCTCCGTCCAATCAAGGCCATGTCGCCGAATAAACCGGTATCGCCGGTGTTGTAATACCTTTTACCGTCGATATCGACAACAATGCCAGCGGGGTTGCCCAGGTACTCGATGGCGCCGTCTTCTGAGATGAAGGCCGACCCGTGGGTCGCCTGAGTCAGCTTCACCCGCCCAAAGGGAAAGGCGTACGCGCCGCCGATACCCATGTCGTGCACCGTGGCGCCCTGGCGTTCAAAGTACTTGGCGAGTTCGAAGGAGGCGATGATCGTCGCGCCGCACCGCTCTGCGATGGGCAGGGCGTCGAGGATATGGTCGACGTGCCCGTGGGTCAGCAGGACGTAATCTGCGTGCACATCGTCAACCGACACCGTCGCCCGGGGGTTTCCCGATATGAACGGATCGAACAACAGGTCATGGTTGCCGTCGGAAAGAGAAAAACACGCGTGTCCGTGAAAGGTAAGTTCGGCCATGTTTTCTATCCTTGCTCAGACGGCGGCCCGGGCAGCTTCGAGAGCAGCGTCGTAGTCCGGTTCCTGTGTAATTTCTTTCACGTACTCCGCGTAACGTACGGTATTGGAACCGTCGACAACAAATACTGCGCGGCTCAACAGGCGAAGTTCCTTGATCACGGCACCGTAGGCCTCGCCGAGGGAAGTGTCCCGGTGGTCGGACAGCGCCGTCACGTTGTCGGCGCCCGCATCGCCGCACCAGCGACCCTGGGCGAAGGGCAGGTCCACGCTGACCGCGAGCACTTCGACGTTGTCGCCCAGTCCCGCGGCCGATTCGTTGAACCGCCGGATTTCGGTATCACAGACGGGCGTATCGAGGGACGGTACGAGGCAGATGACCTTCACCTTACCTTCGTAGTCCGCCAGGGTAACGGCGGAAAGGTCACCACCGAGTACGGAAAAGTCCGGCGCCGCATCGCCAACCTTCACTTCGTCACCAACCAGGGTCAATCCGTTGCCTTGAAAAGTCGCCGCGCCGGCTCGTTCAGTCGCCATAATGTCTACTCTCCTCTATGTAATACGGTTATATGAAACGGAATCTGGAACAGTGCTAAAAACAGGTTGTCCGTATGCGCCGCGCTATACTTCCATCGCGGCATACTCGATGGTTCCGGGGTTGTTAATTCCGGCGCAACATATACGCGGGCAGATTCGGTGTCAAGGTATTATCCCGTCCCGCTTCAGCAGCGAAATCGCACCGTCGAAGGCCTCCGCCGTGCGATCCACGTCCTCGATGGTATGGACTGCTGATGTGAGGCCGTCGACCCCCATGAAATCCACACCATTCAGAAGCATCGCCTGACGCAGGGCGTGCAGCAGCGACGCGTTGCCGCGCCGGTCCGCGGCGGCCGTGTTCGCGGACACGATCTTGAATCCGGAAAAGGAACCGTAGACACGCCAGCCGTCCATCCCGTTCAAACCCAGGACTTCCGACATCTTCCTGCGCAGCTGATCCGCCAGTTCGTTGGCGACGGCGATGTCGCGGCCATCGGCGATGTGCCTCAGCATGGCGATACCGGCAGCAGCGGAAAGGGGATTGGCGTTGAAGGTCCCGTAGTGCAACATCTTCTTGTCCGTCTGCCATTCCGAGTCGTCCCGCAGTTCCAGGAGTTCAAGGATGTCCGCGCGACCGACCAGTGCGCCACCATTCAGCCCGGCGGCCACGATCTTGGCCAGCGTACTC
Source organism: bacterium (assembly GCA_965240335.1). Classification (GTDB taxonomy): domain Bacteria; phylum JAAXHH01; class JAAXHH01; order JAAXHH01; family JAAXHH01; genus JAAXHH01. The sequence goes on along the minus strand of CBDEKM010000011.1, from coordinate 88,777 downwards.
AGGTCCGGCTTGACCCCATAGTGCTCCTGCGCGCCGCCCGGTGCACACCGGAATCCCGTCACGACCTCATCCATGACGAAAATCACGCCGTACTTCTCGGTCAGTTCCCGCAGGCCCGGGACGATGTCATCGGACAGTTCCACACCGCCGAACATCGCGCCCGTCGGTTCCAGGATGAGGCAAGCGACGTCGTTGTCGCGCTTCAGCGTTTCCGCCACCCGGTCCAGATTGACCTCGGGCAGGCTGATCACCGTATCGAACACCTCCCGCAACACGCCCGGCATGGGCCGATCGCGCCGTGGCCCCACGCCGTCCAGAACCTGGTCGTGCCAGCCGTGGTAATGCCCTCGGAACTTGATCACCTTGCGCCGGCCCGTGAAGGTCCGCGCCAGGCGGATGGCCATGAGCGTGGCCTCGGTGCCGGAGGAAACGAAGCGGACCGTCTCCGCAGAGGGCATCAGCTGCCTGATCATGTCCGCCCATACGATTTCGAGTTCGTGACAGGCCCCGTAGTGGGTGCCCCGGGCCGCCTGCTCCGCGATCGCTTTCACGATCACGGGATGGCTATGGCCCAGGATCAAGGATCCGTGCCCCATCCAGTAATCGATGAGTTCCCTGCCCTCCACCGACCACTTGCGCGATCCCTGTGCCCGGTCGATGTAAACCGGGAATGGCCGCATGAACCTTCCGTCGTGGGTCACCCCGTTGGGAAACCGCTCAAGCGCTCGTTCGTACAGTTCAGCCGACCGGTCGAAGGTCTGCCTGTAAGTTGATTCGAGCGAAACCCTGGATTCCGCCGTGGTCATAATCTGTTCCTCCACCGGTATGGATCGACCGTACTGGTCTTACCGGGTAACCAAATCCGCTTTCCGACAACTGTGCTGTAGCTATGGAATACCCTAAAATATTGGGAGTACAGGGGGATAACAAGGCCTATCTCGCCGGGGTTGGGCAGAGGGAATGGGCTTGACTTTCGGGCTCGATCAGGTAAATTAATCTGGACGGAAGCGCACCACTTTCATACGATGCTTGACCCACCCGGAATCCTGTCCATGCAATCCATAGTAATAAGATGTTGGAAACCCTCGGCGACGAGTCGTCCGACTGGTCGATCGCTGAGTACCACCATCATGGCCGGCCTTTTCGTGGCCTTCTGCCTGGCAATCGGGTCCCTGGACGCGGCGGCCGAAGATGGTAATGAAAAAAGGCGGTGGAGCCCAACTGGCAGCGGCTCGACAAGGCGCTTGCGCTGGCCAAAGATTCCGGCAAGCTCATCATTGTCAATTTCTACACAGACTGGTGTCCCAACTGCAGAAGGATGAACGAACGGACATACCGCGACGACGGAGTCCTGAAACAACTGAATGAATCCTTCATCCCGGTGAAACTGAACGCTGAATCCTCCCGTCCGCTGATCATCGAAGGCCAGGCCATCAGCGAAGCGCGGTTGGCCTTGATGTTCCAGGTGAACAGCTATCCCACGACGTGGTTCCTTTCATCTGAGGGCCGCCCCCTCATGCCCCTGAAAGGCTACTACGGACCCGAACTCTTCGCTCCCGTGCTACGATTCGTCGAAGGAGGATGGTACGAAAAAATGGACTTCGACATGTACATGGAGCGGGAGAAAAATCGTTAAAACACAAAGGCGACGCCGGTAAACTCCCGCCGGGGCAATGGCGGACGGATTGGGTCTGGTCCGTTCAAGAGTTCACGCGACGCCGCCATTTACGTTGAGACGGCCGCTATTTCTGTCGCCGGTCGGCCCTATCCCCCGCCAGCCGGACGTATCCTGCAAAATTCCTTTAATCCGCGTAGGCGGCCAGACGACTGCCTTTGCGGGTATGGCGCAACTTGTTGATGGCCTTCTGCTTGATCTGGCGGATCCGTTCCCGCGTCAGTCCGAATTTCACCCCGATCTCCTCCAGGGTGTAGGACCGGTCCGAATTCAGACCAAAGTAGAGATTCAACACCTCGCTCTCGCGGTCGGTCAGGGTCGAAACCGCTCGCCTTACCTCATTCCGCAACAGCTCTTCCTGCAATTCCTCGTCCGGCATCTTGCTGTCCTGGTCCCTGAGCCGGTCCATCAGGGTATAGGCATCCTGGTCACCGACAGGCGCGTCCAGCGAGAGCGGCGTGCTCGCCCATTCCGGCATGGCGGGATGGCGCCCGACGTCCACGCTTCGGTCCTTGTCCCCATCAGATCCTTCATCGGAAGCGATCTGGGCGTTCGCACGATCGATCTCCCGTTTCTTTCTGGATCGCTCGATCCGCCGCAACTCCTCGATCTTATTGACGGGGAGCCTGATCAACCGGGCCTGTTCAGCCAGGGCATGGAGGATGGCCTGTCGGATCCACCAGACGGCGTAGGAGATGAACTTGAATCCCTTCTTCTCATCGAAACGACGGGCGGCCTTCATCAGGCCGATGTTCCCTTCGCTGATCAGATCGGAAAGCGCAAGGCCCTGGTTCTGATATTGCTTCGCCACCGTCACGACAAAACGCAGGTTCGCGTTGACCATGGTCTCCAGGGCCTCATCATCACCATCCCTGATGCGACAGGCCAGTTCCTTCTCATCCGCTGCGGTAAGCAGTTCCGTATCGCCGATTTCCTTCAGATAGATATCCAGCGCCTGGTCGTCTCGAACGTGCATCTTCTTGGTCAGCTTCATATCGTGTTACCTCCCTGCCAGCCTGTTGCAGTTTCATTGGCAGTCGCCATATGCCATATTGGCAGTTGGTGTCAAGTTGACATATCGCGTATGGCCTCACTCATGTAGTCCATTTTTTCAAGGTTTTCTCGAATTTTCTTTCCTATGCTCTAAATCGGTTTGTAATCAACACTTTACGATCTTCATTCAACTCATCTTTGGATGCATTATTTCAAACTGGCACGGTCTTTGCAATTACTATGTTGTGGATGCCGGTTCAGTTGCATCGCCTGTGTTTCTAAACTAATGTACGCTGGCGAAGGCTATTCGGTTCCGAAAGATAGCGAAGAGTTTTTAATGTACCTTTAAAAGGAGGAGCATCATGAGAGCAACAACCATTTACCCGCTGCGGAACCTGCAGAACCTTCAGACCGAACTGGACAGCATGTTCCAGCATTTCCCGTTCCGGTCAGGGTTGACAGCCCGCTGGTCGCCCCGCGTGGACACCCATGAAACCGAGGACGCATTTCTGGTCTCGGTGGACCTGCCTGGCGTGGCTTCGGATGACGTGACGATCAACCTGGACAAGGGCGTGCTGACCGTGAGCGGTGAGCGAAAGAGTCCTTTCGGTCTCAACGGCGACGCGAAGCAGCAGCCCGACGGCAAGTTCGAACATGCTTTCCCCGTACCGGACGCGGTGGATACCGAATCGATCGAGGCGACGTACAAGAACGGCGTCATGACGATCACGCTGCGGAAGTCGAAAGCGTCGAAACCCAGGCAGATTCCAATCAACATGGTATAATCTCGGGGCGGGATGAACCCGCCTCTTCATTTTCGAGGAGCAACATCCTCCAGGAGTAACAAACACATGGGTAAGATCATTGGAATTGACCTGGGCACGACCAACTCGTGCGTGGCGGTAGTCGAGGGCGGTGAGCCGACCGTGGTGCCGAACGTGGAAGGCAGCCGGACCACGTCTTCCGTCGTGGGCTTCTCGAAGGACGGCGAGCGGCTTGTCGGCGCCACAGCCAAGCGGCAGTCGGTAACGAATCCCGAAGCGACGGTCTACTCCGTCAAACGCTTCATGGGTCGCCGCTTCGACGAGGTGCCGGACGAACGCACGCGCATGCCCTACAGCGTGGTGGAAGGAACCAACGGCCAGGTCAGCATTCGCATTGGCGACAAGTCGCACTCACCGCCGGAAATCTCCGCGGCGGTCCTGCAGAAGATGAAGCAGACGGCCGAAGACTACCTGGGAGAGACTGTCGACGAAGCCGTGATCACGGTACCGGCGTATTTCAACGACAGCCAGCGCCAGGCCACCAAGGACGCCGGGCGCATCGCGGGTCTGGACGTCAAGCGCATAATCAACGAACCGACGGCGGCTTCACTGGCCTACGGACTCGACAAGAAGAGCAACGAGAAAATCGCGGTTTTCGATCTCGGCGGCGGCACCTTCGACATATCTATCCTCGAAATTGGCGACGGTGTCTTCGAGGTCATGGCGACCAACGGCGACACCCATCTCGGCGGAGACGACCTGGACGATGCGGTCGTGGACTTCCTGGCGGACGAATTCAAGAAGGAAGCGGGCATCGACCTACGGTCCGACGCCATGGCCCTCCAGCGGTTGAAGGAAGCATCCGAAAAAGCCAAGTGCGAGCTTTCGACCGCGGGACAGACGGAGGTGGCTCTGCCCTTTATCACGGCGGACGCATCCGGTCCCAAGCACCTGAACCGCACCATGACCCGGGCCCAGCTCGAGCAACTTGTGGATCCGCTCATCCAGCGGGTGGTAGCGCCGTGCAGGCAGGTAGTTTCCGACGCGGGTCTTTCGACCTCGGACATCGACGAGGTGGTGCTCGTGGGCGGCTCGACGCGCATGCCCAAGGTACAGGAAATCGTCAAGGAACTGTTCGGCAAAGAGCCCAACCGGGGCGTGAACCCGGACGAAGTCGTGGCCATCGGCGCGGCGATCCAGGGTGCGGTGCTGTCCGGCGACGTGAAGGACGTGCTCCTGCTCGACGTCACGCCGCTGTCCCTGGGCATCGAGACCCTCGGCGGCGTCTTCACGCGGCTCATCGACCGGAACACGACAATTCCCACGAAGAAGAGCCAGGTATTCTCCACCGCGGCGGACAACCAGCCGTCGGTCGAGGTGCACGTGCTCCAGGGTGAACGCGACATGGCCCTTTACAACCGAACGCTGGGCAAGTTCCACCTGGACGGCATACCCCCGGCGCCCCGCGGCATGCCGCAGGTCGAGGTGACCTTCGACATCGACGCGAACGGCATTCTCCACGTCTCGGCCAAGGACATGGGCACGGGCAAGGAGCAGCAGATCCGCATCGAGGCATCAAGTGGCCTGTCGGAATCCGAGATCGACAAGATGGTCAAGGACGCCGAGGCTCACTCCGACGAGGATTCCAAGAAGAAGGAAGAAGTGGAAGCCCGAAACCAGGCCGATCAACTGGTATACGCGACGGAGAAATCGGTGTCCGAGCACGGTGACAAGCTATCCGAAGAGGACAAAGGCGCCATCGACGCGGCCCTGGCCGAACTGAAGCAGGCCCTTGAGGGCAGTGACCCGGCGGCCATCAAGGCGGCCACAGAGAAGCTGACCCAGGCTTCGCAGAAGCTCGCGGAAGTCCTCTACCAGAAGGCCCAAGCCGAGCAGGCCGCCCAGGCGGCACAGGCAGGCGGAGACCAGCCAGGACCCGATGGTCCGCAGGCTGGACCGCAGGGCCCGCCACCGGGTGGTGATGGCGATCCGCAGGCCAAGAAGAAGAAGGAAGACGGCGCCATCGACGCGGATTACGAGGTGGTGAACTGAGGGCAAGAGAGCGGCAGGCGGTTAGAGACGAATAAGCCCGAGCCGCCTATGCCAGAGCCGTTTATAGTACCTCAAAACAGAAACGCGGGGCTCAATGTGAGTCCCGCGTTTTTTAATTTGCCCAGTTAAGGTCTGAGAACCAATCATTCCCCAAATCGGTACGAAACACCTAGATTCGCATACCTCCACAGATCGTTACTCATGTTAAATGACGCGACAACGCTCAATCCCCGCCCAACAGATATACCGCCGGCAACTGCTGCAATCACGTCTGATTTGAATGTTTCGTCCTCAAAGTCGTAGGTATCGAAATCGCCTCGCTTGATTTCCACACCGAGAAGTCCCTCGACATAGAACTTCCTGGACTGGCCATAGTAAAGTCGAGCGCCTCCGGCGATTGGGATCCCCTGATACACCGAGTCGATGTCAAGTTGGATATCGCCTTCAAAGAGAAGTTCTTCTTTGCGCGTGCCATAGTGATTAAAACCGGCCTTGCCCACCAGGCTGATCATATCCGATTCCATGAATGGATAGGTCACTGCAACAAGACCACCGAATCCAGCTCCGTCCGCCAGTATACTCAGATCTTCCAATGCAAAGGATGAATGTCCTTCGATTTCCCAGGAAACCTGGGCTTTAAGTTCACCTGCCATTAGACAGGGAATCAACAGCAGGAAGAGTAAATATCGCATAACGATCTCCCTTGCACTTACCGGAGTACCGGTTGGTTCTTGTAGATGGTTTATTCTAATGGAGGCACGCCCAGTTACGAATCGGGCGTACTCCTGTCAACGTGTCAAGGCTTTCGACTTACGACTGGAAGCAACAGGATCCTTTAGGACTTCTAGTTATTGAGTCCCGCGGTGTTGTTGACATTCGAGGGATTAAGATGTAACATAACTCCAATGGGATTAATTAACATTAAACTAACTCACATGGTATTAATGGGATACTGCAATGAGCCAAATTACCGCAAGGGTTCCAGACAGCCTTGTCGAAGCACTCGATGCGGCTGCCTCGGAACTCAAGAGAAGTCGGGCAGCCCTGGTTCGCCAGGCATTGGAGCGTTATCTCGAGGACTATGACGATCTAAGCGTAGCTATCGACCGTCTGCGCGATCCTTCCGATCCTGTACTGGACTGGGACAAGGTCAGGGATGAGCTACTCGATTCGCATTAAGGAAAGCGCGGCTAAGGAACTTGCGCGTATACCTGAAAAAGATAGATCTCATGTAATACGTGCGATCGATGATTTGAAATACCATCCTCTTGCCGGCAGTCCGTTGAAGGGCGAGCTTCGTGGTATCAGACGGATTCGTGCAGGCAACTACCGAGTACTATACGAAGTAGGCTCGGAGCACCTGATCATACATTTTGTGCGCGTTGCCAATCGAGGGGAAGTATACCGGCGCCGATAACATCCCGATTACAACCAAAGCATCGGCCAGATACCATCGTAAATATATCCTTTGACTCAGGCTGTGCTCCGTTATAGAATCTCCCGGATTCGAACCCGATGGAGGTATTATGTCTGAAAAGAGCGCAGATCCCCTCGCCATCACGCTGGGCGTCGAGGAAGAGTTCTTCCTGGTCGATCCGAAAACGCGCGATCTTCTGCCCGTCCCCGACCCGCGCATATTCGAGTCTTGCGAAAAGAACCGCGGGGACCACAAGGTGGTTGCGGAGTTTCTCCGATCCCAGATCGAAACCACCTCCCGGGTCTGTATATCCGTGGAAGACGTCCGCTTGGCTCTGATGGAGACTCGCCGCATGGTCATTGACGCGGCATCTCAGCACGGCGCCGCGGTCCTGGCCGCTTCCACCCATCCCTTTGCGGCCTGGCACCACCAGGTCGTCACGGCCGGGCGGCGCTACGAGCAGTTCGCCATGACCTACCAGCAGGCCGTCCGGGAACTGCTCGTCGGCGGCATGCACATCCACGCCGGTTTCGGTAACGGGGACTGCCGTGTCCAGGTCATGACAGCGATGCGGCAGTACCTTCCCCTTATTCACGCGCTCTCCGCCTCTTCGCCCTTCAGCAGCGGAAGGGAAACCGGTTTCAAGTCGTACCGGCTGACCCTCTTCGGCAGCATGCCGCGGACCGGACTGCCGAGGCCGTTGCATTCGTGGGTGGAATTCGAAAACCTGGTGGAAGACTTTCGCCGCCTGGAGTTCATCCAGGACAGCAGCGAACTATGGTGGGACATCCGGCCGTCCAAAACCTTCCCCACCCTGGAACTGCGGATCTGCGACATCTGCCAGACCATAGACGACGCGATGTCCGTCGTGGCGCTGTACGCATGCCTCGTGCGGAACCTGCTTCGCCGGACACTGGAAGATCGGCTTCCGCCGGACCCGCCTACCGAGTTGATCAAGGAGAACTGCTGGCTCGCCCAGCGTTACGGAGTGGTTGCCTTCCTGGGCGATACCGCGGGAGAAGGTCGCGTGGATATCGACGAGTTCGCGACCAGGCTCATCGAAGAACTGGCTGAGGACGCGCGAGCCCTGGGATGCGAGGCAGAACTTCAACACGTCCTGCATATCATCCGTTACGGCACCGGATCGGACCGTCAGATAGACCACTACCGTCTGCGCCGCCTGGAAGGCGACTCGGAACCGGAAGCCCTGCGTGCGGTGGTAGATCTCGTGGTCGAGGAAACCGGGCGCGGACTGGATACCCCGACCGCAGCGTAACCCGACTGTAGCGTAACCTGCTTAAATGTCCTGGAACCTAGGTGCGCCTTTTTACGGGGATCCCCTCCCTTAAACAGAAGGAGTCCGACTATGATACGTAAACTGGTGATGTTGACCCTTTGTCTAGCGGTGGCTACCATCACAGGCATCACATCGGCCCAGGAAGGTTGGTACCTGCGGACCAATCTTGGCCTCGCGGTGGCCCCTGGCCTGACCCTCAACGCCACGGACAGCGACTGGGGCACCAAGTGTGACAAGATCTCCAACCCCGGGCTAGCCGAAACGGATGCCGATGACTGCGCGGTTGCACCTCCCCCGGCGCAGTGGACGCACGAGGTCGGTCGCGGCAACGGGGTGCAGAGCGTCCTTGCCCTTGGTTACAGCCTGGGCGGATTGCGGTTTGAGGGCGAATACCTCTACCGGACAACGACTTACGAAAAAGGCGAGGGCGAATCTCAGATAATAGACCTGGTGACGCAACAGAAGCAACAGCAGGAAATCTCCGTTATCGATGGCGGACTCGAGGACCTGCTGGCACACAGCGTCTTTATCAACGGTTACTACGACTTCCAGTCGGGCACACGCTTCACGCCCTATTTCGGAATCGGCGTGGGGGTTGCCAGCACGTCGCTGGATTACTACGGCCGATTCACACGAAATCACGATCCGGACGCGATTTCGACCTTCGAGGATCCCCTCCTAAAAGCACGACTGGCCGGCACCACCACGATCGGAAGGCACAAACTGAACGATCTGCTGACTGCGTACCAGGCGATGGCCGGCGTGGACTACGCACTCAGCGACCCTGTCTCCTTCGGTCTCAGATTCCGGTGGACGAAGTTCGGCAAGTTCCACGCCGAAGAACTGTGGACGCAGCTTCGCAGTCACGAGTCATCGGTCGGCAGGGGTTCCGACGTCATATACGGCATTTCGACCGACGCCCTCATGATGATCGGGTTCAGCCTGAACATGAAGTACAGCTTCTGATTCGGACGTTATATGAAGAACAGTTACTTCAAGGGTCACGGACTAGGTAACGACTACATCGTACTGGACCCGGCGGAACTGACTTTCCCACTGACGCCTGCCCGTATAGCGAGGTTATGTGATCGTGAGCGAGGCATTGGAAGTGACGGCGTCCTGACCATCGAATCCTCCGGAACGGCCGATTTCGGTATAAGGATCTGGAACCCCGACGGCAGCGAGGCGGAAATATCCGGAAATGGAATCAGGATTTTTGCCCGCTACCTGCAGGCCACGGGCAGAACGCGAAAGAAGTCGTTTTCCATTGAAACGCCGGGAAGGTGCGTTAACGTAGATCTACACGTCGACGATGATGGCGATGTCAGCGAAGTGACGGTACAGATGGGCAAAGCGACCTTCGAATCGAAGGCCCTTCCCTGCACCATCGACGTCGATGAGCTGATCGAACAACCGATATCTGCGGCGGGAGAATCGCTGACCTTCACCGGGGTGAGCGTCGGCAATCCCCACTGCGTGATCTTCAGAACCCGCTACCATCCGTGGCGGCGTGAGGATCTCCTGCGTCTCGGTCCCGCACTCGCGACACATCCGGCCTTTCCCAACGGTATCAACCTACAGCTTGCCATGCCCCGCGGCCCGCACACCATCTCCATCCTGATCTGGGAACGTGGAGCCGGTGAAACCACCGCCTCCGGCTCGTCGGCTTGCGCAGTGGCCAGCGCCGCGGTTCGCCTGGGCCTCGTCACCGCTCCCGTGACCGTCGAATCACCGGGCGGCAAACTCCAGGTAGACGTGGACGATTCGTTCAACCTGATGCTGACCGGACCGGTGGATGAGGTCGAACGCGGTACGCTGAATCCGGCATTGGTACTGGCGCTATCCGAACTCGATAACCAGCCACAATTTACTTGACACTAAAGCGCCAGAATTCTATATTTTGTTGCTGTTGTGAACGGCAACATTCCTCGGTAGCTCAATGGCAGAGCGGGTGGCTGTTAACCACTAGGTTGTTGGTTCGAATCCAACCCGAGGAGTTTAAATTGAGTGAGACATACTCGCTTTAGCGATTGACGCCGGACCCCGACAAACCTACTGTTGGGGTTTTGTCTTATTGGGTGGATTTCCATTCACTCCCTCACAACTGCCCGATCTTAGAAAAACTCAGCGCGTCCGGTACCTCTGGTCAATTAGTAAGGAATCTGACAAAGAATCAAACGAAGGTGGTGATACCTAAGTTGAGCGCGTCAAGTTTGACCCATGGGGTTTCTCAACAGGTTGGTCGTAATGGACTTGCTACTTTCGTGTTCGCAGTCATTTGTCCCAGAGACGCAAAAGGTGCCACAGTATCTTTGGACGGATTGACCCTAAGGCACAGGTTCAGATCGGCGACGGTTACCTTTCAAAAAATCGAGAATATTGAGGTGATTGTGGGGTGGTTCTGGACCAAGATACGAATCCACTTTTCCTCGCGAACCATAACGATTTCAGGGTTGTCTCGTCGCCCAGCATCCATGTTTGCTAATGCTTTTGAGAGTGCGTGGATTGAATGGTGGCGTATGATGCTCGCTTCACACGAAGACCAACTCAGTTCTATCCACCAACGTCTAATGGAACTCGTCGACCCTCCCAAGTACGTGTCGCGCAGTATCTTCTCAGTAATAGAACACGGAGCCATTGATGTGGTCACCGGATTCCCCTTGAACTGGCCCGACAAGATGTCTGGATCTAATGTGATCCGCAAGTTCAAGGACATTAAAACATTCCTATCTAATCCCGAAGAACGACGGACGGAAGCAAACAAGATCTATGTAGCCAACGAACTAGCCCGGTCTAAGGTGTTCTTCGACAAGATTGGGACAAAACCTCTCACCAATGAGCAACGAAAAGCAGTCGTAGTCGATGAAGATCGCAACCTGGTCGTCGCCGCCGCTGGAAGTGGAAAGACCTCTGTAATCGTCGCCAAGACCGCTTGGCTAATCCATAGAAGCTATCGGCTTCCATCCGAAATACTCCTACTCGCTTACGCGAAGGATGCTCAACAGGAAATGGAGGAAAGAATCCATGCCAGTCTCGACCTTGGCGACGAGAGTACGGTAACCGTTCGGACGTTCCATGGTTTAGGTACAGCCATCATAGGGGAAGTCGAGGGCAAACGACCGACGCTGTCAAAGGTGGCTGAGGACCGTAAAGCACTGTATGACTTATTGAAAACCATTATTGTCGATCTGGTTGCCGACCCTAGGTTTTCGAAAACAATGCTTAGGTGGTTTAGGGAACACTTCGCTCCATATCGTAGCGAGCACGACTTTGAAACCGAGGGAGACTATTGGGATTACATCCAATCACAAGAAATCCGGTCATTGAAAGGCGACTTGGTAAAGAGCTTCGAGGAATGCGAGATTGCCAATTTCCTCTATCTCAACGGCATTCCCTACGAATACGAACCTCTGTACGAACACAGCACCGTGACACCTGAAAAACGGCAATACCAACCGGATTTCTATCTTACAGATTCAGAAGTATACATAGAGCATTTCGCAATATCTGCTTCGGGAGACACTCCGCCGTTTATTGACCATGAGGAATACATTAAGGCGATAGACTGGAAGCAGCGACTTCATGCAGTACATAGAACCGTACTCATTGAGACATATAGTCACGAAAAAACCGCAGGTAAACTGACCGAGTTCTTGGAAGATAAGCTTGCCTCCCACGGTGTTTCACTTTCTCCGATATCTCAGGACGATGTGTTTTCCCTTCTGCATGAGCAGGGTCGTATCGATCCGTTCACGCGCGTAGTCGGCACATTTCTCGAACACTACAAGGGAGCTGATCTTTCTGTCGATGAATTATCCAGTCGGGTTGCAAGAGCTGATGATTGTCAGAGGGCTAAGGCGTTCGTTTCTGTGTTTCTACCAATCTACGAACGGTACCAGGCGTTCTTGGACGAAGTGGGTCAAATCGACTTTCACGACATGATTAACAAAGCGACGGCTCATTCAGAGAGTGGACGATATCAGTCTCCCTACGGCTACATTCTTATTGACGAATTCCAAGACATTTCACCTGGAAGGGCGCGGCTCTTGAAAGCTCTGGTTGAACAATCTAATGTCGCACAACTTTTCGCGGTTGGTGACGACTGGCAGGCTATCTATCGATTTGCTGGTTCGGACATCGCCATCATGCGTGAGTTTCGACAGCGCTTCGGCGAGACAGAACGTATTGATCTAGGCACCACATTTCGATGTGCCGAAAGCATCGCTGACGTTGCAACTGAATTTGTAATGAAAAACCCGGCTCAGATACACAAGCGTGTTTCCTCGGTACTGCAAACAGACAAACCATGTGTGCAAGTCGGTATTTCCGGTACGGATAGTAATGATCTTCTGGGAGAGGTCTTGGAACAAATATCGGTCGATGCGGCTAGACGTGAAAAACAGTCTACCGTATTGCTGCTTGGACGATACCGGCACAATCAGCCTTGTAATTTGGACGAATTTCCACAACGATATCCCAGCGTTGAAATATCCTACAAGACTGTGCATGCCTCGAAAGGAATGGAGGCCGACTACGTTGTAGTGCTCAATTTGAGTACGGGGAAGTATGGCTTTCCATGCGAGATTGAAGATGATCCACTGTTTGAACTCGTGCTCGCGGATTCAGAACAACATCCGAATGCCGAGGAGCGTCGTCTTTTCTATGTCGCCATGACTCGTGCCAGGTACGGTGTCTTTCTACTGGCAGATGGCGAGTCGCATTCGTCGTTCGTCACAGAATTGCTGCGCGATGGATATGATGTTGCGGTTTTTGGCCGGTCGTTGGAAGGGAGTGCCGCGTGTCCAAAATGTACGACTGGTCATCTGAGGAGTAGGATTTGCTCACAGGATCGAAACACATACTACAGATGCTCACATTGGCCATATTGCAAGTACAAGCAGTCTGCGTGCCCCCACTGTGGAATTGGACTACCGATTAAATCGAAGGACTGTTTTCGCTGCCAAGACTGTGGACAAAAAACCGAAATCTGCCCGACCTGTGATGGATGGCTGAAATTAAGAAACGGGAAATATGGGCCGTTTTGGGGTTGTTCGAATTGGCCTACCTGCGATTACACTCTTCGCATCCCAGATCCGAACGTTCCTAGTACGAGGAAACCTGGATGATACAATTTTAAAGAGAGACAAAGCCTTTTCGACGGGATACTTAATTTCATGATTTCTCATTCTTTAAACAAATTCAGGACTGGCACAGTTCTCCGCGGCGATACGCGCTCCAGCGAGGCCAGACCTGTTGGAGCGTCTTCATCGACGCCGAACTGATTGATATCCTCATCGACATCGCCGACCGGCGATGCCATCCCTGTCTCCGCGTCCAGTGTATATAGGCTAGCGGTCCACCCACCGGCCATGTACAACTCACCTCTGTGTGAAGTCAGCCCGGTGGGCAGGTCCTCTCCGACGCCGAAATCAAGCACGTCGCCAACGGGTGAAGCGGTCCCCGTGGCAGGATCCAACACGTATAGTCTGGCCGAGTTGTAGCCGACCATGAACAGGCCACCCTCGTGGGACGCAAGACCGAAGAGATGGTTTTCACCGACCCCGAATTCCACGGTGTCGCCGACCGGTGTAGCTTCTCCCGTCACCGTATCCAGTGCGTAAAGCTTGATATTCGTCCCACCGGACATGTACAGCGTTCCGTTGTGAGACGCCAGTCCCATGGGCTGGGATTCGCCGAGCCCGAATTCCACGGCGTCGCCGACACGTGTGGCCACTCCCGTTTCCGGATCCAGCGTATACAGTGCCGCGTTCCATCCTCCCGCCATGTACAACACGCCATTATGCGCAGCCAGTCCGTAGGGATGGTACTCGCCTGCGCCGAATCGCACGGCGTCTCCTACAGGCTTTGCTTCCCCAGTATTTGGATTCATTCTGTATAGCCGATCCGTGCCCTCGCCAACCATGAAGAGTCCCTCGGCGAAACCGGCTTCATCACAGCGTGACCCCATCCAGTCATCGAGTTCTTCGATCCAGGTCAGCAGAGCCGGAGTGCTTGGCAAACACAGACCGTCATTTTCATGAAAGTAAAACGTCGTAACGTCCGAAAGGCTGGCAAATGTACCGGGTATCATGCCGGTGAACCGATTGCCATGGAGGTACAATACTTCGAGGTCATCGAGATGTCCCAACTCGGATGGAATGGGACCGGACAGTTCGTTGTTGAAGAGATGCAGCGCTTCGAGATCTTCGAGTCGTCCCAACTCGGATGGAATGGGACCGGACAGTTCGTTTCTTTGGAGGTAAAGAAATTCGAGATTGGCGAGTTGACTCAGTTCTACCGGCAGTGGTCCCGAAAGCTGGTTTCCATATAGACTCAATAGACGCAACTTGGGAAGATCACCAAGCACCGGCGGGATCTCACCCGAGAGACTGTTGGAGTTGAGATAAAGTACCTCGAGGTTCTGGAGCTGTCCCAGTTCGGCGGGCACCGGTCCCGATAACTGATTCTCATCGAGATCCATGCGTTCCAGGTTGGACAGTTGACTCAATTCAACCGGAATCTCTCCTGACAGCTGGTTCCGCCAAAGGATCATCGTTTCCAGGTTAACCAGATTGCCCAGTTCCGGCGGGATCGGACCAGTCAGTTTGTTCGTGTCCACATCCAGTACTTCCAACTGAGACAGGTTTCCCAGTTCTGCGGGGATCGATCCGGTTAACTCGTTGTTGTCCAGGTCCAGGTGTTCAAGATTTGAAAGTTCACCCAGTTCCACAGGGATCGAACCGGCCAGGTCATTGCCACCTAGATCCATTCGTTCAAGGTTGGACAATTGACCCAGAACCGTTGGGATGGATTCCGACAGGTTGTAGTTTCCGAGGTTCAGTACTTCCAGGTTGGTAAGCGAAGCAAGCTCATTGGGTAGGGATCCGGACATCCCGTTGGTGCCCAGATCAAGGATCCGCAGTTCCTCGAGCTGGGAAAGTCCGGCCGTGATGGCACCCGATACCTGATTATCCGCTAAATCCAGTTCCCTCAGCAGGGCAAGATTAACGATGTTTTCGGGCAATCTGCCCGACAGATTGTTCGATCGCAGTTCCAGTCGGATCACCCTTCCGTTGGCGTCGATTGTTACACCGAGCCATTCGCTCAGGGGTTCTTCACTTAACCAGTGCTCGCTGTCATTCCAGTTCGAACCATTCAACGCGTGGTAGAAATCGATCAGGGAGGTGCGATCGGAAACCACGATGGCCACCGTTACGGTTACGTTGTCCGAAACCTCGCCGGAGGTGACGGTAACGACCGCGCTACCGCTCCTCAAGGCCGTTACCGTGCCGTCGTCGCTTACGGTGGCAACTGATTCGTCGCTGATCACCCATTTCATGGCCGCGTCTTCGATGATACGGCCGTTTTCGTCCAGAACCGAAGCCTCCAACCTGGCGGTCTCGCCGGCCTTTGTTATCGTTACCGACTAAGGCTCGACGGTGATCGTTCGTGCCGACTGGGTTACGGTGATCGTAGACTTTGCCTGTTTCTGTCCCGCGGTGGCCGTGACATCAGCTATGCCTTTACTCTTGGCGGTGACAAGTCCACCGCTACTCACGGATGCCACCAGAGGATTCCGGCTCGACCAGACCACCGCCTGTCCCGACAATGTTGTTCCGGCCTCATCCTGCACCTGTGCGTCGAGCTGCACGGACTGACCGATCGCGGTCAGCGTAACCGTTTTGGGCGTCACGACCATGTTAGCCGGACTGGTTGACCAGGTGGGACCGTCCTTGCCGCACGAAACCAGTGCAAACAGTGCGAGCAGGAAGAGTATGTGGACTGGATTCCTTCGGGCAGGCTTTTGTATAGATCGTATATTACAGATAGATGAAGACGAATTCGATTCGCGGCGGGATGGATACTGGGAATGCATAAACGTATACCCCTAACTATCTTGACTGGTTACTCGAACCCACTCAGCCTCTCGGGGAGTGCACTGGACTCCGTTTCAAATGGACGTGGATTGGCATCGCTATACCCACCTGATCAATACACACGTGATACAGATCGACGGAAATTAGTCCATGTTGGATGTAATATCAAATGTTTTAAAATTGGGGGTTCATGGCTGGATTGGCTGTCGCGCTGCCTTGGAAGATCATAGCGGATCCCTCTCTGGCGACGAGCTTCGTCGGGTAATCAGATGGATGAGGTCACGCCGTGTGGTGCTTGTAGCGCTGGACCGCAATCTCGCCTGCGCGAGCACGCATCTGAGAAGCGTCGTACCACGCCTGCATCTTCAACAGCATGTCCATGTTCACGTCGAAGGCCATCTCGATACGAAGAGCCATCTCTGCCGAAAGTGCCGCGTTTCCGTTCAGCATGGCGGATAGTGTTGCCCGTCGCACGCCGAGAATCTCGGCAGCTTTCGTGACACTGAGATCTATTTCCTCGATGATCTCCGAGCGAATGAACTCACCCGGATGGGAGGGCGTCATGTTTACATTGATGCCGTTTTCAGCCATTAGTGGTAATCCTCCAGGGTCAAGCGGTTGATGTCTTCGGCCAGGATGAGCATGGTCAAGATTCGCCGCACACGGGCGACCAAGTTTGATCTCAAAAACCGGGAGTCGTCTTCCTCCAACAACCGACGCAGTCCCCGGGGTTGAACCGAGCGAATAACCATACCCTAGTGTACGGTGATACCGTTCGCCGTACAAGTCCTTTCTAAGTCTTCAAGCGTATAACCGACTATGGACGTCCCAACTGGGGCGGACCGCTGACGATATATTCAGACAGAGGATTCATGGCTGGATTTAATTCGACCCATGCCGTATCAGTGGAAACCATACTCCTGACCGGCGCCACCGGGTACATCGGTGGACGCTTGCTGCGTCGCCTGGAAGACGGTCCGTACCGGGTTCGTTGTCTCGCACGACGACCCGAAGCACTATCAACCGTTATAGCGCCCGGCACCGAGGTGGTACGAGGAGATCTGCTCCGGCCTGAAACACTTCCAGATGCCATGCGAGATGTTTCGACGGCTTACTACCTCATCCATTCGATGGCGTCTGACGGAGACTTTGCCCGGGAAGATCGAATGGCTGCCGAGAACTTTGCGCGAGCGGCACTCGAGGCCGGCGTACGTCGCATTATTTACCTGGGTGGCCTGGGTGAAGGAAGTCACATGTCTGGTCACCTTGAAAGCAGACGAGAAGTCGGGGAAATACTTCGAAACTCCGGCGTACCGACGATCGAATTCAGGGCATCCATCATCATCGGTTCCGGTAGCCTGTCTTTCGAAATGATCCGGAGCCTGGTGGAGAAGCTGCCGGTTATGCTGACTCCAATGTGGGTGCACACCTATTGCCAACCGATCGCAGTAGACGACGTGCTCGACTACCTAATTGCCGTGCTCAACGATACGTTTACCCACAGCTAGGTTTTCGAAGTCGGTGGACCAGATCGCGCTTCCTACGGTGATCTCATGGCGGAATTCGCCCGTCAGCGTGGCTTGAGGCGCCTTATGATCTCGGTTCCGGTCCTATCACCCAGACTCTCCAGCCTGTGGCTTGGGTTATTTACGCCCATATACGCCCGGATCGGCCGTAAACTCGTCGAAAGTCTCCGGAATGAAACGGTCGTGACTGACAATTCCGCATTGGGAGCGTTTTCGGTTCGTCCCCTGGGATTGTCGGATGCGATTCGACGAGCGTTGGTTTGCGAGTATCGGGAGTTCGTAGAGACACGACGGTCGGACGAGGTATCAGAACAAGGCGACGGAGGATCCTAAGGCCACGGAGCCATCGGACACGAACATGGCTTTTCAGTCAACATCCTAACCTGTTCATCCAGACTATCGATCAGTACATCCTGCTCCTTAAGACCATCAGCAAGTGATACATTCAGCGGAGAGTTGTGCCGATAGCCACGCCCCTGCATCTCCGCGACTAAAGCTTCGTGCCGGCTGTATAACGCCGCGAGACGGCCAACCCAACGTTTCGTCTCGGGATGTTCCCGGTAACCTGTTTTGCCCAGTGTGAGAATGTTCCATAGCCCGTGCAACTCCCGGTGTTCACCCAGGAGGTGCTGTCGGCAGAGTATTTCGGGGGGAAGGTCCCAGATTCTCATGATGGATATGATTGATTTCCGAACACCTGATCAAAGATATAGACCATGACACTCCGCCCTCTTGCGTTTGCGGTCGCCTAGCGGCAGAAGCAGGAGGTATCGATGGGAATGTCGGCGCGGGCTTTCGCGAACTCCAGCCTCTGTCGCAGGAGTCGAAGCTCGTTAGCATCCCCTGCATGTTCGACGCATTCAACCAACCCCTGGAGCGCCCACACGTTGTCGGGATGCTGGCAGCAGCGCGGCAGGCTTCCGTCGTAGCCGAGGTCGGCGCGAAACACGGCTTCGGCTTCATCGAACATGCCCTGCCCGGCGAGAAGGGCGCCGAGCGCGTGGCGTGGGGGATGCATCCACGCCCAGGGTTCGGTGTAGTTGAGCGCGTCGTCACGCGAGACGGCAAGGCGCAGACTGGCGAATGCGCGATCGTAGTTTCCCTTACGGTATTCGAGCTCGCCGTCGAGCATGGCCTCGCCGATGCGGAGCATGTCGCGCACCGTGTTGCTGAGAAAGATTGCGTCCTCGGGAATGGCGGCCGCGGCTCTGTCGAACGCGTCGCGAGCGGCTTCCGACTCTTCGATATGGCCAAGGGCTGCGTGCGCCACACCTTGCCCGTAGGCGTGCATAGCAGTTTCGATCGGGCGAAGGGACCGCTCCTCCGGTTCGAACGATGCAAGCAGATCGTTCCAGCGGCCAAAGCGAACCAGGACGTGCGTGCTCATGGCGGAGTAGCCGTCAAGGATGGAGGCCATGAAAGGCGCGCTCCTGGCGATCAGCTCGGACGTGGCCATCGCGCGGATCCGGTCGGCGGCATGGGTGGCTTTTCCGAACTGGCCGAGAAACATGGCCGTGTACATGTAGAGATGGAGATCGTGACACCGCATGGTGGTGTAAAAGTTCTGGTCTCCGGCATAGTCGAGGTACTTGTCGTCGGCGGAGACCGCGCGTTCGCTTTGGACCACCGACTGCGCATAGTCGCCGCAAAGGACATAGATGTGCGCCGACATGTGCTCCAGGTGACCGGCGTCGGGCAGACGCCCGCGCAACAGGTCGGCCGCGTTGAGCCCGCGCTCCGGCATCGGTGACATTTCCAGCGCATGGATGTACAGGTGGCAGATACCCGGATGGATGGGTCCTGTTCGCTCGATCCGCTCCATCCAGGAGTCCATCACCGGCATCACCTCCCTCGTGTAGGCGCGCGGGTTGGGCTGCCCGGTCTGAAGATCCCAGAGCTGACGCGGCGTGCAGTTCAGCGCCGCATCGAAAAAGAGGGCGGCGATGTCGGCGTCATCATCAAACGCCTGGTACGTGGCGCGCATCGCCTCGGCATAGTCCCGGTGCCAGGCGTCCAGCACCTCGGTGTCGCGCTCGTCGCCATTCCGGTATCGCTTTGCCAGCGCCTTGATGAGGGCCTGATCGGCCGGCGTCCCTTCGCCGAAGAGCGATACTGCGGTCGTTACCGCGTCGTGGCAGATCGGCAGGGTTTGGGCGATTTCGGTTTCTGTATATCTGATCCACGACCGGTTGTAGTGGGGTCCGTTCGCATAGGCGATCCCCCACCAGGCCATCGCGCAGGCGGGGTCCGCTTCGGCCGCCCGTCTGAAGCAGGCAACCGCTTCTTCGTGATTAAAGCCGAACGTCCAGTTCAGCCCGCGATCGAACCAAAGCTGGGCGGCATCCGAATCCGTCGAGATCTTCCGGGACCTGCTTCCAAGATCGAATTTGTAGCTCATGGTGGCTTGCTCGTGGTTGATCGGCGGCCGGGTTCACGCGGCAGATCACCGGCAGGATTCACTCTGGCTGTTGGTGGCCGGGCTTATGCGGTTGCCGGCGGTCGACGGCGTTACCCGGGTTCCAAGTAACCCGCGGCCTCGGAGGCCTGTCCCCATTCTAAAGTACGATGAAACGTCTCGCGTGTCGCCTTCGAAAATCCCTCGATCAGAAGCGATTCTCTGAACGGGGCGAACCAGGGTCGCGTATGGGCTGCCGAAAAAGCCTCGCGAAGACGATCGACCGTGTGTCGAGGCATCGCCGGGGCGGTGACGAATGCCGGCATCGGTACGGTCTTGGTCGATTCAAGTATGCGGACTTTCTCCGTCAGTTGGGGCAAGTACTTCCCGACAAGCATGTGCCAGTAAGCGTCCAGCGGCCCGATGTCGATACTCCCGTCCGCCACGCTATCGAGGATGCGCCGTGCCGTGACGAGATTGCCGACGGAGCGGCGATAGAGGCGCGGGCGGTCCTCGCTACGATAGGGCAGAAGATGATGGCGCAATGCATTAAAGCCCGAATGCGAGTGCGCGACCGTCCAGCCCACGGTACCGCCGAAGGTGTCTGATAGCACGCGATAAGACGCATCGTCGCGCACGATCAGGTCGGTCCGGGAGAGCGCCTTGCCTCCGGCCCAGGACGCGTTGGGAATGGATGATGCCAGTGGCACGACGCGGGCTAGATTGAGCGCGATCGGGTATCCGCACATTTGCACGCAACCGATGTCGCTGCGTCGCCAGAGGTTCTCGAGCGGCTGCGGGGCCGGGTACGTGACGTAGTCGAAAGACGTGCCGGCGTCCTCGGCGACGTGGGCGATGAGATCCTTCCAGGCCGCCTCGGCTTCGGGGCTCACGGCGTACATCCGGGCGTTGGAGACGTATGCCATCGGCATCGGTATTGTCGAGACCCCCTTGCCCTATTTGGAAACTTAATGACGAGTTGGCGGCATGAGTCATCCCTGACGAGATATTACTTTGCATATTGACAATAAAATATTACTTTAATATTGACAATAATTATGCAATCTCAAAATACCATGGTCAGCAAGCAAAGCGCATTGGAGTTGATGATGCCCAAAATCAGCGCTAAGCGCCAACTCACGATCCGGCCAATCAGTGCCGCGTGGTCGGTATCAAGCCGGGTGACGAATGCCGGAGTTTCGTTGCCAATGGTCGCATTACGATAATTCGCCAGCAGTCCGGGAGCGCCTGGGGATGTCTCGCTCATCTTCGAGCGGACGATACGGTCTCCAATGAGCAGTCCCGCCAACGCGCAATTTAAACGGAGCGGGAACGCCCCGGTCCATCACCAATCATGAACTTACGCCAACTGGAGACCGAATACCGATGACTGCCAACAAGAAAAAGACAACGCTCAGCCGCCGGAACTTTCTCACCCGGGGTGGCGGCGCCCTGGCCTCTCTATTCCTGGGCACCGGCTGCTCGGACAACGTCGTGGGTCCGGTCGTCACTGACCCGCCCGAGCCGCCACCACCGCCACCACCGCCACCACCACCTGAAGATCGGGTCGACGTGATCGTGGTGGGCGCCGGTCTGTCCGGGTTGGTCGCCGCATACGAGTTAGACCGGGCGGGGCACGATGTCCGGGTTGTGGAAGCAAGAAACGAGGCCGGGGGCCGGGCACAGACGCTTCGCGAGCCCTTCGACGACGGGCTCATCGCCGAAACCGGCCCGGCCCGTATCCCGCCCGGTCATGATCTAACGCTCGGTTACATCGACCACTTCGGCATCGAGACATCTCCCTTCTATACGCAGGAGGGTGAGTACCTCGTCGTTTCCAGTCAGGAGGTCCGCCAACGGCAGACACCGAGCGTGTTCCTCCGTGGGGGGCGGGACGCGTGGCTCAAGATTCCGGCTGGGACCGATGCCTTGCCGATGGCCTTCGCCGAAGCGCTCGGAGACCGTGTGCGGACCAACTCGCCGGTGACGAGAGTGGTCCGGGATGAGACCGGGGTGGTGGCCACCTTCGGAACCGGCGACGCCGCGGAGGAACTGAGGGGCAACCGCCTCATCTGCACGGTCCCCCTCCCCGTCATCGACAAGATCGAGTTCGACCCCGTCCTCTCGGAAGCGAAGCGAGCGGCCTTCGAAGCCACATCCTACCAGGACGTCACCCGGGTTTACGTCCAGTATGCGCAACGAAGATGGGAGGACGACGGCTTGAACGGATGGGGGTTGTCGTATGTGGATCAGTACTCGGAGTTCTGGCATCCCACCTGGAACCAGGAGGGGCCTCGGGGTATTCTGATGTCCTACATGTTCGGAAACATGGCACGCGCGGTCGCGGCGATGGGTCCCGGCGCCATCGTGCCCGGCTTCATTGATCGCTTTGATGGCCTATTCCCCGGCTCGCGCGAGGTTGCGGAACACGGAACTCACTTCGCGTGGGAGCATCAGCCCTGGATTGGGGCGGCCTACACCAATTACGATCCTCCGTTCTCGGAGCACCCTGAACTGGCATCACACGAGGGCCCCATTCACTTCGCTGGCGAGCACGCCTCGGGGAATCGGGGGTGGATGCAGGGAGCCCTCGAGTCGGGCCTGCGGGCTGCCTCGGAGATCGATGCGACTGTGACCGGGGAGCGCTCCCGCGCGACCGTGGCAATCTCGCGGCGGCAGATGATGCACCGTTTTGCGGGCACCCCGAATGTGCCGGGATGGTTGCTGCCCTGAACCGTCACAAGGTGAGCGCGAACCGGCCCGGGTCCGAGGCGCTGGCGCCTGGAAGCGTGGCGGTATGGACATTGATCGGGCGCCGCTATCGCCGGGCAGGGTATGTTCGATGAAACCGAAGCCGTGTTTCGCGAGACGGCGAGCGACACCGCCGTCGTTACCGCGTCGTGGCAGATCGGCAGGGTTTGGGCGATTTCGGTTTCAGTATATCTGATCCACGACCGGTTGTAGTGGGGTCCGTTCGCATAGGCGATCCCCCACCAGGCCATCGCGCAGGCAGGGTCCGCTTCTGCTGCACGTCTGAAGCTGGCAACCGCTTCTTCGTGATTAAAGCCGAACGTCCAGTTCAGCCCGCGTCGAACCAAATCTGGGCGGCATCCGAATCCATCGAGATCTTCCGGGACCAGCTTCCAAGATCGAATTTGTTGCTCATGGTGGCTTGCTCGTGGTTAATCGGTTGTGGGGACTACGCGGGCTCAAGGTAACCTGCAGCCTCGGCGGCCTGCGCCCATTCCAGTGTACGATGAAACGTCCCGCTCGATACCTTCGCAAATCCCTCGATCAGGAGCGATTCCTTGAAAGGGGCGAACCAGGGCCGCGTATGGGCTGCCGAGAAAGCCTCACGCAGACGATCGACCGTGTGTCGGGGCATCGCGGGCACGGCGACGAATGCCGGCATCGGTACAGTCTCAGTCGATTCAAGTACGCGGACTTTCGCTGTCAGCCTTGGCTGATACTCCCTGACAAGCATGTGCCAGTACGCGTCCAGCGGCCCGATGTCGATACTGCCGTCCGCCACGCTATCGAGGATGCGGCGCGCGGTGACTAGATTGCCGACGGAGCGGCGGTAGACACGCGGGCGGTCCTCGCTACGGTAGGGCAGAAGATGATGGCGCAATGCATTGAAGCCCGATTGCGAATGTGCGACCGTCCAGCCCACGGTACCGCCGAAGGTGTCGGATAGCACGCGATAAGATGCATCGTCGCGCACGATCAGGTCGGTCCGGGAGAGCGCTTTGCCTCCGGCCCAGGACGCGGCGGGGATAGGCGATGCCAGGGGCACTACGCGGGCTAGATTGAGCGCGATCGGGTATCCGCACATTTGCACGCAACCGATATCGCTGCGGCGCCAGAGGTTCTCGAGCGGCTGCGGGGCCGGGTACGTGACGTAGTCGAACGACGTGCCGGCGTCCTCGGCGACGTACGCGATGAGATTCTTCCATGCCGCCTCGGCTACGGGGCTAACGGCGTACATCCGGGCGTTGGAGACGTATGCCATCGGCTGTGGCCTTTAGGTTAGTGGAACTTCAATTCCGGCAAATACACGTTGTTGCTGTCCCTGAGGACCGGCCGCACAGTCATCCTGTCCCCACATCAGACCGACTGCGGTACGTAACGCTCTACCTCGATCTGGTCTTCTCTCGCCTGAGCCTGCGCGACATCGTAAGCCGCCTGCAGACGTATCCAGGTCTCCGTGGTCGAACCGAAGGCCTTTGCCAACCGGACCGCCATATCACCGGATATCCGCGAACGACAATTCACCAGATTGGAAAGCGCCTGACGGCTGACACCCAGTGCCCTGGCACCCTCGGTCACGCTGATGCCAAGTGGTTCCAGGCAGGACACGCGTACCACCTTGCCTGGGTGCGGAGGGTTCTTCATCGGCATAGTGATCCTCCTTGCTCGAAGAAACGCCTTAGCCCACGATGTCGGAATTCCGTATCATTCAGTATGTAAAGTGTCTATTGTCACTTGTCAAGAGCGAGCAGAGAAAGGAAACGACAGTCTCCGAACTTCAAACTTCGGAGCTTCAGCGACCGAATTCGAGAACTTGACTTTACAGTGAGTATGATATATCGTCATACCAAGGAGGATTGAAATCATGAAATCCAAGATCGCTATTACATTGGACGAGGAAATCGTCAGGCAACTCGACTATTTAGTCGTGCAACAGTCATATAAGAACAGAAGCCAGGCGATTGAGGAAGCCGTCGCGGAAAAGCTGGATCGACTCAACAGGGGTCGCCTGGCACGAGAATGTGCGAAATTGGACCCTGCTGTGGAAAAAGAGATGGCTGAGGAGGGACTCGTGGAGGATGTGGATATTTGGCCAGAATATTAAGGGGAGAAATCCGTTGGGCTGACCTGAGTCCCACCCGTGGCCAGGAACAGGCTGGACGACGTCCTGTACTTATTTTGAGTCATGAGGTCTTCAATCAGCGTTCCGGTACGGTAATCGCCATGGCGATTACAGGTCAACCTCAAAGAGCGGGGTTCCCACTGAACCTTCCTCTTGATTCGGCAAATCTTCCAAAACGATCCTGGGTAAAGATTAGCCAGGTTCGAACCCTTTCGGTAGACCGAATTGGGCATGTACTGGGTCGTACAACCCCTGAAGAAATGGAACGCGAGATCGAAGGGTTGAACGAGATCATTGGACCTTGACGCGTCCGCTTACCGCTCCTACCTTCTCGCTACATTGAATAGAACAAAATCGGTTGCTAAACCCGGAGAACCCCATGTTTACCCCGGAACAGATTGACCATTACAACCGCGAGGGATACGTCGTCTACCCGGACTTCGTTTCCGAGGAAGGCCTGAAGAACCTGAAGGCGGAAATAGACCGGATATCGGAAGGAAATACGAAGGCAAATCACGACAACACCCGGATGGAGATGGAGCCGAGCCAGGAACCGGACGGCACGCTGGTGCGCCGGATCTACGAGCCCTGCACCTACTACGACGTCTTCAAGGACTTTTCCGATTCGACTGCCCTGTTGGACTGCGTCGAACAGCTGTTCGGTCCGAACCTGGTATTCCATTACAGCAAGATCAATATGAAGCCGCAGAACATCGGTTCGGTTGTGGAATGGCACCAGGACCTGTCCTACTATCCGCTGACCAATCGGGATTCGGTGTCCATTCTTTTCTACCTCGACGACACGACCGAGGAAAATGGCTGCCTGAAGGTTATTCCCCGCCGGCACACGGAACCTCTGATGAGCCACAGCACAAACGGGTTCTTCCGGGGCAAGGTCACCGAGGAGGTGGACGATTCGGAGGCCGTGCTGCTTGAAGGTAGCGGGGGTTCGGCGATCTTCATGAGCTGCATGACGCCCCATTCTTCGGCCATCAACTCATCGGACCGATCGCGGAAGACGCTGATCCTGAGTTACAGGGCGGCCGATGCCTACCCGATACACTGCGGCGTTATGTCGAACAAGGTGGAAACCTACACCCGGTTGGTGCGCGGCGAACGGGCGACTACGGCCCGGTTCACCATGACGGATTTTCCGGTTCCGCAGTACGAAGACGAGATCGCTTCGCTTTACGATCTCCAGGAGAGGTCACGGAAGTCGGCGTGGCAGGTTTAACTATTCTACTACTTCAATAGCAAAACCTACTGTTACACGGTATTGACGTTTCATACGATCGACAGTGAGACGCACGAACGATAGTCGTCTTCATTTCAAATGGAGTTTAACGATCTACAAGATATGATGTGGATGATCAGGCAATATATAGACAGAGAAATTACCGAGGGGTCGGAAGAATACTTGAGGGAATTACTTAGTGAAGGAGAATTACAATGAAACTCATATCATTTATAATATCGATGATCGTATTTCTTTTCCCGTTGAACGTATGGAGTCAATGGAAGACAGTAGATTTTATTAATGAATTTGATGAGATAGAAGTTGGTGCGACTAGTGAAAGTGTTAAATCTACTGTACCGATAGAATCTTCGTCGGATGAAGTCAGGACGAGGGTTTTCGTGAATTGTGATCGTGTATGGTTGAGGTTTTCTGAGTTACCGAAAATAAGTTGGGGTGATGCTGAAAATAGACGATATGTCCTTTATAACATATTAGTTCGGTTTGATGAAGAGTCATCGAAAAGAATGGTTTTGAGACAGAATGAATCTGAAAATAAAAGCCTATCGTTTGATTTTACCGATCGAACAAATGCCATTGACTTTTTGAAATCGTTATCGTCGAACATTTCCATAACGATTTCTATTCCGTGGAAGGATCGCGTAATGGGGTGTTTAAATGGTCTTTGGGTGGTGCAGATAAAGCGATTTTGACAAGCTGTGATTTGTGATGGTGAGGATCATATGGACTGTATAGCTGTAGGCGATGATCCTGTCGAGACTCTGTGCGAAAGAGACGTATAGGATCTTCGAATACGACTCAAATTCGTCGTAAGCGGTTACTTCCGGGGAAGGGCAGCCTGTTAGAGGTCGTACAAGAACGAGATGGTGACTGAATAGTATTCGATGTCACTGAGCACCAGGTCGAAAGTAGCTGGCGTCCTCCCGTCTGCGAGCACCGGCGCGTGGCTTCGGACCAAATCCCACGCTCCAGGTTTTCGAACATCACCGTAACGCGCATAACGCCCCCGCAGCGCAATGCTGAATCGTTCGTTCGTCTCGAACGTCACCCCCCCGATCAGATTCGTTCCGAACGTCGAATCGGCCACAAGGAGCGACATGGAATCAGCCGTGCCTGCCGCGCGCGTCTGCCATGCTGGAATAACAGGGTCCGCAGCAGGGTCTACGCCGCCAACGGGCGCGAATCCGTCGGCGAGCGTACGTCGCACCCGCAAACCCTCGAAGGAAAGAATAACATTGGACACGCCACCCCCGAAACCGAAGAACGGCGTGTAGCGTGACGAGTTCTTGAAGTCGAGATGCACGTTCACGAAAAAGTCCGTGACGCTAAACCCTGAAATCCTGGCTTGTGGTTGTTCGACGGCGCTCCACTCATGCACCCGCTCCGCCGCCAGCCGACTCACGTCCAGCAGCGGCGCAGAGGTTCCGCCCAGCACCGTGTTGTTCAATTCGGCTTCTATACGGAACCAACCACGAGAGTATCCCAACGCGAGAGCGGTCGCGTGGGTCATGGTTTCCGCGCCCCGATCAAACACCATCGTCGCGAACACGGCGGATGCGAGCCCGACGCATGCCGGATCGCGCGGGACAGCGGCCGGATTGGCATGCAGCAGCCGGTCACAACGCGTGGGCTGATCGACGCCCTCGATTCTCCCCCGTACGGTCAGTGCGTCGGAGTCCCCGAAATCGCCCCGCAGATAGAAGCCGTTTAGTCCCTGGGCGCCGGCCGCTAAGGGGGCCGCGAAACAACTCAGCGCGACGAGCACAACCGCCGCGGCGAGCCGAACGCCGGTGGCGAGCCGCCAACTCCCGGCTGGAAGGGAGGCCGGGTCGAGTGGATCGCCCCGACCTGTCACCATGACCGCTTCTTTACCCGGTCTGTGCCGATTAGAGAAGAAAGTGGACTGCATTGACCACACGGTTTGTCTCAAGGCAGATCCGTACTCCCCATGAGGTAGCGGTCTACTTCCCTTGCGGCGCCCCGGCCTTCGTGGATGGCCCAGACGACCAGGCTTTGGCCGCGTCGGGCGTCGCCTGCGGCGAAGACGTTTTCCACGTTCGTGGCGTATTTCTCGTATTCAGCCTGGGCGTTTGACCGGGCGTCCCGCTCAACGTCGAGCTGCTCGATCACCGAATCCTCGGGACCGGAAAAACCCATGGCCAGTAGGACGAGGTCGGCGGGCCAATCCTGCTCCGTGCCCTTCTTGGGGCTGAAGGGCGCCCCGTTGCTGGGGACGGACCAGTCGAGATCGATGGTGCGGAGGGCCTTGATCCGGCCCTGGCCATCGTCGATGAACTCCACGGTACTGGTATCATAACGCCTGGGGTCGTCGCCGAAGAGGGCCTTTCCTTCTTCCTGGCCGTAGTCCAGCTTGTAGACTACCGGCCACTGGGGCCAGGGGTTGCTCGGCGTGCGTTCGGGAGGCGGTTTCGGGATCACGTCGAACTGGTTGATCGTCTTGCAGCCGTGGCGGAGGGCTGTGCCCACGCAGTCGGTACCCGTATCGCCGCCGCCCAGTACGATCGCATGCTTGTCCTTCGCCGAAATGTAATTTCCGTCTTCGTGGCCCGAGTCCAGCAGGCTCTTCGTGTTGGCGTGCAGGAATTCCATGGCGAAATGGACACCGTCCAGCCCTCGGCCCGGCGCTTTCCGCAAGAAATCGTTGGGATTGGTGGCGCCGGTGCAGATCACCACGGCGTCGTTTTCGTTCCGCAAGTCCGCAGCGGGAAGGTCCTTGCCGATTTCGACACCGGTCACGAACTCAACGCCTTCGGCCGTCATCTGGTCGAGGCGGCGCTGGACGACTTTCACCTTGTCGAGCTTCATGTTAGGGATGCCGTACATCAGCAGGCCGCCAGGCCGGTCGGCGCGTTCGTAGACCGTCACGTTGTGGCCGGCGCGGTTGAGCTGCGCGGCGCAGGCCAGGCCGGCGGGGCCGGACCCGATGACGGCCACCTTTTTGCCGGTCCGCTTCGGTGGCGGTTCGGGCTGGATCCAGCCTTCCTCGAAGCCGCGGTCGACGATGGCGCACTCGATATTCTTGATGGTCACCGGGTTGCTATTGATGCCCAGGACGCAGGAACCCTCGCAGGGCGCGGGGCAGACGCGTCCCGTGAATTCCGGGAAATTGTTGGTCTTGTGCAGTTGCTGGAGGGCTTCTTTCCAGTGGTTCCGGTAGACCAGGTCGTTCCAGTCGGGGATGAGGTTGTTCAGGGGGCAGCCCGAAGCGCCGGGACCCTTGCCCATCGGAACGCCCGTGTGGCAGAAGGGGATGCCGCAGTCCATACAGCGCGCGCCCTGCTTCTGGAGCGAGTCCTCCGCCATGGGGAGTACGAATTCTTCCCAATCTCCGACACGTTCGAGGGGGTCCCTGTAGGGTGCCGTCCCTCGTTCGTACTCCATGAAACCCGTGGTTTTTCCCATAAATCTGCAATTCCGTATATTACCTGAATCTGTTGCCCAGAATTCGTCGCCAGGGATCTTCCCTATTCAATCTCCCGCGCGTTATCCCTTGCCACCGTTCACGCCCACCGGGACCGCTTCGGGTACCGGCTCCGCGGGATGGCCGTTGGTCTTGCTTTCCTCTTCCGCACGGGCGGCCATTTCCTGCAGCGCCCGGCGGTATTCGACAGGCATGACTTTGATAAAGCTGTCCTGAAGTTCAGTCCAGCGGTCCAGCACGTCCTGACCCCGGTCGCTCCCTGTGTGTTGCACGTGGGCTTCGATCAGGCACCGGACCTCGGCGATGTCCTCTTCTTCCATCAACGGTTCGAGGTCCACCATCTCCTGGTTGCACAGGGAAGGGAAGACGCCCTTCTCATCGAGCACGTAAGCTACGCCACCGCTCATACCGGCGGCGAAGTTGCGACCCACTGGTCCGATGACAACCACGCGGCCGCCGGTCATGTATTCGCATCCATGGTCGCCGATACCTTCGACGACGGTCTCGGCGCCGCTGTTCCGCACGGCGAACCGTTCACCGGCCCGGCCGCGAAAGAAAGCCTGGCCACCTGTTGCGCCGTAGAGAGCCACGTTGCCGATGATCACGTTCTCCGTGGGTACGAACCCCGCGTTCTCCGGCGGAAAAATCGCCATGAGTCCGCCGGACAGTCCCTTGCCGGTATAGTCGTTGGATTCACCTTCCAGGAAGAAAGAGATACCCGGCGCCAGGAAGGCCCCGAAACTCTGTCCGGCCGATCCGTGCAGGTTGACGCGGATGGTGTGGTCCGGCAGACCCTCTTCACCGTGCCTCCGGGACACTTCGGCGCTGAGCATGGCGCCCGCCGTGCGGTCGATGTTGTGAATCTGGTGCCGCGTTACCACGGGCTGACGGTCTTCGAGTGCCTCTTTAGAGTTTTCGATCAGACGCTGGTCGAGTTTCTTTTCAAGGCGATGGTCCTGGGACTGGCAGCAGTACCGGGCGACGCGGTCGGGCGCTTCGGCAGGCATGAGCATCCGGGTGAAATCCAGGCCCTTTGCCTTCCAGTGTTCGATGGCCTTGCGCGTGTCGAGACAGTCGGTGCGTCCCACCATTTCGTTCACAGTCCGGAATCCCAGCTGGGCCATCTGCTCCCGCATCTGTTCCGCGATGAACATCATGAAGTTGATGACGTGCTCCGGCTTGCCGGTGAAGCGCTTGCGCAGTTCCTCGTCCTGCGTCGCCACGCCGACAGAGCAGGTGTTCAGGTGGCACTTGCGGAGCATGATGCATCCGCTGACCACCAGGGCAGCCGTGGCGAATCCGAACTCCTCGGCGCCCAGCATGCAGGCGATGGCCACGTCGCGGCCCGTCTTGAGCTGGCCGTCGGTCTGAACCACGATGCGGCCGCGCAGGTCGTTTTGCACCAGGACCTGCTGCGTCTCGGCGAGTCCGAGTTCCCAGGGGACACCCGCATGTTTCATGGACGATTCCGGCGAGGCGCCGGTGCCGCCGTCGTATCCGCTGATGAGTACTACGTCCGCCTTACCCTTGGACACGCCGGCCGCGACGGTTCCCACGCCCACTTCGGCGACGAGCTTGACGTGGATGCGGGCCCGGTCGTTCGCGCTCTTCAGATCATGGATCAGCTGGGCCAGGTCCTCGATGGAGTAGATGTCGTGATGGGGCGGAGGCGAGATGAGCCCCACGCCGGGGGTCGATTTACGCACCCGGGCGATTTCTTCAAAGACCTTGTCGCCCGGCAGCTGTCCTCCTTCGCCGGGTTTTGCGCCCTGGGCCATCTTGATCTGCAGGTCGGTGGCGTTGACCAGGTAGTTGCTCGTCACCCCGAATCGTCCTGAGGCCACCTGCTTGATGGCGCTGTTCCGCCAGTCGCCGTTTTCATCCGGGAAATAACGGTCCGGGTCTTCGCCGCCCTCGCCCGAATTGCTCCGGCCGCCGATGCGGTTCATGGCGATGGCCAGGGTCTCGTGGGCTTCCTTGCTGATGGATCCGTAGGACATGGCACCGGTGGAGAACCGCTTGACGATCTCTGAAGCCGGTTCTACTTCCTCGATGGGTACCGGAGGCTGCACCTGCTTGTAATCGAAGAGTCCTCGCAGGGTGCCCAGCAATCGCGTCTGTTCGTCTATCTGCTTGGCGTATTCCCGAAACATTTCGTAGTCGCCCGTCCGCGAGGACGACTGCAACAGCGCGATAGTATGGGGATTGAAGAGATGGTGTTCCCCATCCTTGCGCCACTGGTAGTAGCCCCCCACGTCGAGCGTATGGTCGTCCGCCACGGGACGGTCGGGATAGCCGTGGTGGTGGTGCTCACGGTACTCCGCTTCGATCTCCGGCAGGCCGATGCCCTCGATACGGGAAGCGGTCCAGGTGAAGTACTTGTCGATGACCGACTGTTTCAGTCCGATGGCCTCGAAGATCTGCGCGCCGTGGTAGGACTTGATCGTGGAGATGCCCATCTTGGACATGGTCTTCAGGACGCCCTTGCACAGGGCCTTGAGCAGGTTTTCCTGCGCCTTGTCGCCGCCGATCGGCGCTTCGATCAGGCCGTCGATGCTCATCCATTCTACCGTTTCGAGGGTCAGGTAGGGATTGATCGCGTTGGCCCCGTAGCCGATGAGCAGGCAGAAGTGCATGACCTCCCTCGGTTCGCCCGATTCCACGATGATCGCCGCGCTGGTACGCAGTCCTTCCCGAATGAGGTAATGGTGGACGGCGGCGGTGGCGATCAGGCTCGGTATCTGGACCCGGTCCGGTCCGACATTCCGGTCCGACAGGATGAGGAGCGTCGCCCCCCGTTCCCGGATGGCCCTTCCCGCCTCGCGACAGAGTTCGTCCACGGCGGCCTCGAGCGCGCCGGTCGGCGCGGACTTCCGGAACACGGCCGGAAGCGTTTCCGATTTCAGTCCGGGTCGCTCGAGTTCCCGGATGCGTGCCAGTTCCCCGTTGCACAGTACGGGGTGCGCGATCCGGAGTTGACTGCAGTGTTCCGGTGTTTCGGCGAAGAGGTCCTTCTCCGAACCGATCGAGGTATCCAGGGACGTTACCAGTTCCTCGCGGATGGCGTCCAGTGGCGGGTTGGTCACCTGGGCAAACAGCTGCTTGAAATAATGGAAGAGCAGTTGCGGTTTGTTGGACAGGACGGCCAGTGGGGCGTCGTTGCCCATGGATCCAACCGGTTCGAACCCTTTGGCCGCCATGGGGCCGACGAGAATCTTCAGTTCCTCGCTCGTGTACCCGAAGGCCCGCTGGCGTTCCTCCAGCGTCTCCAGATCGAGGCGGGGCACGTCATCCGGTTCCGGCAGGTCGTCCAGGTTTTCCATGTTTTCCGACAACCACGCGCCGTAGGGCCTGCGTGAACTGATCTCGTGCTTGATCTCTTCGTCCGTAATGATGCGGCCCTTCAGCGTGTCGATCAGGAACAGGCGGCCGGGCTGCAGACGTCCCCGGGTAAGTATGCGTTCCGGCGGAATTTCCAGTACGCCGGCTTCGGAAGCGCCAACGACAAAACCATCATTGGTTACCACGTAACGGAAAGGACGCAAGCCGTTGCGGTCCAGCGTGGTGCATATGCGGTCCCCGTCGCACGCGGCGATGAGGGCGGGACCGTCCCACGGTTCCATGAGACAGGCGTGGTAGGCGTAGAAGGCCTTTTTTTCTTCCGACATGGACTCGTGGTTTTCCCAGGCCTCGGGGATCATCATCATCAGCGCGTGGGGCAGCGACCGCCCCGTGGAGACCAGCAGTTCCAGCGCGTTGTCGAACCCGGCGGTATCGCTGGCGCCCTCACGGATGATCGGACTCAGCTTGTCCATGTCATCGCCGTAAAGGGGAGATGCAAAGAGCGCTTCGCGGGCCCGCATCCAGTTCTGGTTGCCCCGGATCGTATTGATTTCGCCGTTGTGGCAGAGCAGTCTGTAGGGATGGGCCAGCCGCCATGAACCCAGCGTGTTCGTGCTGTAGCGGGAATGGACCAGCGCCAGGGACGTGACGATCGACTCGTCGGACAGGTCCCGGTAGAAGGAGTCCAGCTGGTCCGCCCGAAGCAGGCCCTTGTAGACGATGGTCTTGCTCGACAGGCTGGCGATGTAGAAGTCGTCGCGGTTGTCCTCGGGGAGCTTCGCGTCCACGGCGTTTTCAATGACCTTGCGGATGACGTAGAGCTTGCGCTCGAACAGGTCCTGGTCCGCCTCCGGTTCACCGCTGCCGATGAAGAACTGTCGTATCAACGGGGAAACCTGCGTCGCCAGCTCTCCCGCCTGGGTAAAGTCCACCGGCACGTCGCGCCAGCCCAGGAACACCTGGTCTTCTTCCCAGACGGTCTTCTCGATCGCCCGCTCGCACCAGCGGCGGTGTTCGGCACCCCTCGGAAGGAACACCATACCGACCGCGTAGGAACCCGCGTCGGGCAGGGATATGCCGGCGAGCCTGCACTGCCGTTTGAAGAAGGCATGGGGAAGCTGGAACAGTAAACCCGCCCCGTCGCCCGTGTGGGGGTCGCATCCGCAGGCGCCGCGATGCTCGAGATTGACCAGTACCCGGATGGCGTTGCGTATGATGTCGTACGACTTGTGGCCGTTTAGATTCGCGACAACGCCCACGCCGCACGCGTCGTGCTCGTATGCCGGATCGTACAGGCCCTGGGGCTTTTTCATATAAAAATGGCCCTTTAATCGCACCCTTTCGGTTGCGAAAATCGAATTCAGGAACGTGTTTTCCAGAATCTCATTTCAAACCGGAGTACTGGAATACCGTTGATTTGCAATAACAGACACGGTTTCTTGAAGGAGGAAAAGAGAGGATAGTCCGTTATTCGCACTCTGTACCAAATCCGGTTGAAACCCTGTATATAACCCGATCGGTCAATAAAGTAAAGTAGAAATTCCCTCTAAAGTGGTGTATTTATACTGATTTTACACCGGCTTTGGTGATATCCGTTATATGACCCTGAACGATGAGCGGATTCCCGAATAGAAGAGTAAGACGGAATTGGATCTGGTTTAGGAAAGACAGTATGAGAATCACCAGGCGTAGGCTTGCGGTGCCGGACCACCAGTACCCACTCCCGGGAAAACCGCATCCAGTTCGTCAAGAAACTCCCGGGGGAAGGATAGTCCGGTGGCTTTCGTAAGTTGTTGTAATTGTTCAATAGTGCGTGGACCGACAATTGGTGCGGTCACAACCGGATTATGTAACAGCCATGCCAACGACACCTCCGCCTGTGAATGTCCGTATTCATGACATAGATGTCCGTAGGCTTCCAGTTTTACACGATACCTGTTGTACCATTCAAGGTTAATCTGATCTGAACGTCGCCCCTTTGTTTCAGAGGGTACATTTCCAGCCAACAGTCCGCTGCAAAGGGGGCTCCATGGCAGTATGCCCATCCCATACGAGTCACATGCGGGTATTACTTCCAACTCTATGGTCCGTTGCAGTAGATTGTATACACTTTGTTCGGATACGAACCCCATGAATTGACGCTGTTTGGCCGCTTCGTTACCCTGAACGATTTGCCACGCCGCAAAATTTGCACTGCCCACATTAATGACTTTGCCGTCTTGCACAAGTTGTTCGGAGGCCTGCCAGATTTCATCCCACGGTGTGTCATACCGGTGGTCAAACTGGATCAAATCGATATAGTCGGTCTTAAGACGCATCAAACTGTTATCACAAGATGAACGTATCTTCGAGTCGGAATATGGACTTAAATCCGGTTCCAGTTTCTCGTTGCGTGCAAAGGTGGCCAGCACCACCTGTTCGCGTCGTCGTTTGTCCTGTGACAACCAGTTCCCTATCAGTTCTTGCAGACTCGCTCCACCAACGTTGAAGAAATTGATTCCCAGATCGAGTGCTTCGTCCAGAATGGAAATCGCTTCCTTTTCACCTATTGTCCTGTGCACATAGAGGTTCTCGAGTCCTAGACAGAATCGACTCACTTGAAGACGGGTACGGCCTATTAGCGTATACTGCATTAGTCTCCCTGTTTCTTTCGTGGTTTATGGAGTTATTTATACAATCTATTAACCATAGAGCTTGAATTCATACTCAGTCGCAAACAGTTATCCATGACCATCCGTTCCATAACCGATCTGAAACTGCGCGGCCGGCGCGTGCTCGTCCGGGTCGATTACAACGTACCCTTGGACGACGAGGGCAGAATCACCGACGATACACGCATCCGTGCGT
Organism: bacterium; assembly: GCA_965240335.1. Taxonomy (GTDB): domain Bacteria; phylum JAAXHH01; class JAAXHH01; order JAAXHH01; family JAAXHH01; genus JAAXHH01. The sequence continues at coordinate 53,022 of CBDEKM010000011.1, read as the reverse complement.
CGCTGCCCACGTTGCGGTATATCCTGGAACACGGCGGCAGGGCCATTCTGATGACCCACCTCGGCCGGCCGAATGGGATCACGGAAAACCTCCGCTTGAAGCCTGTTGCCGATCGACTGTCCGCCCTCCTGGGCCGCCCTGTCGGCTATGTGCGGGAGACCGTCGGACCCGTGGCGGATAAAGCCGTCGCGGACATGGCGGACGGCCAGTGCCTGTTGCTCGAAAACGTCCGGTTTCAGGAAGGGGAGACCCGGAACGATCCCGAATTCGTGGAGAGGCTGGCCACTATGGGCGATGTCTACGTCAACGACGCCTTTGGCACGGCCCACCGCGCCCACGCGTCCACCGAGGGCGTGGCGCGGCTTCTGCCCGTACGCGCGGCAGGGTTTCTCATGCAAAAGGAATTGGATTTCCTCTCGGGGGCGATTGAAAAACCCCAGGGGAAACTTGTCATCGTACTCGGCGGAGCCAAGGTGTCGGACAAGATCGGAGCGACGCGCCGGTTCATCGAGATCGCCGACACGCTGATCATAGGCGGCGGCATGGCCTATACCTTTCTGGCAAGCCGTGGGGAGGCCATTGGAAACAGCCTGCTGGAGGAAGATCGCATGGGGTTTGCGAGAGAGATTCTGGACCGGGCCGGCGACCTTGGAAAACCGATACTGCTGCCGACAGATCATGTCGTTGCGGAATCGCCCGGTCCGGAGGCTAAAACGCATCAGGTAGGTCAGATACCCGAAGGTATGATGGGGCTGGATATCGGTCCTGAGACTCGCCGCCAGTTTACCGAAGTAATTGCCGGTGCGGGGACCATACTTTGGAATGGCACCATGGGGGTCTTCGAAATAAAGGCTTTCGCCAGAGGTACTTCGACGGTGGTCAATGCCATCGCGGACGTTACCGACAGAGGTGCTATATCCATCATCGGTGGCGGCGACACGGGGGCGGCCGTCAATGCCCTCGGGGTCGAGCACCGCGTGAGTCACGTCTCAACCGGCGGCGGAGCTTCGCTGGAGTTGCTTGAAGGCCGGACCTTGCCGGGGGTTCAGGCACTCAAGGATAACTGACCCGTAAGCTGGTCTTCCACCAGGTCTCAGAATCCCAGAAGAAGTGTGAAAGAGGATGTATTGTCTGGCCAGCGAGCGACAAACTGGGGATGGAATTCGTACGTACGCCACGCACGATCCACGACGCGACGTGGAGTACCAATCCTTTGGGCAACCGGACCCGCTATGGGTTCGATCAGGGTCGTGTTTCCGCGAAAATCGGTGACGCGTACCTTGATTACGCCATTTTTCATGGGCGTATCGCTGGCCAGGATCAACCGAAGGCTCCTGAACTGGTCCTGGCGCGTTCCGTAAATGGTACCGACCAGGGAAACGAGGATCCCCTCCGGGGTCTTTTCCTGGGAAATCTCAACTTCCTCGGGAAGGGCCAGCACCGTACATCCCTCAAGGTCCGGAGAGATGAACTCCACGCTCGTCAGGTTTTCGGCTTGCTTGGTCTGAACCGTGTACAGCCAGTTGTTTGGACCGGCCGGCATGACGGTCACGTTAACGAGGTCCTTGGACTCCGCGAGTGTGTGCCTGTGCGTGGCGCAGCCGACAGCTGATAGTACGACGAAGGACAGCAGGGCGGCGAGTGCCGCGATACGATGGGTGCTGAGGAGAGACATATTGCACCTCCGGGCGAGTGTATCGACGCGTAAAGAAACTGAAAATGAACCGGGACTGTTTGAAATGAACAAGCGAAGTTTGAATTGTACCGGTGATATTGGTTTATACGTTTTCCGGGATCGGAAGTTCCCCTTCAAAGTCAGGTCAGTCTGATCCTCTTCGACGTCATATCAGACCGCGGGCTTGCCCGTCCTTCGCTATCTGATCAGGCTGCGGGCTTGCCCCGTCCTTCGACGATTTTACGCCCTGGCCTGAAGTACTCCTGCAGTACATCCAGGAAACTCCGGGATGCCTTTGAAAGATATCGTCCTTTCAAGTAGATCGCACCCATTTTCTGACGGGGTCGGTTTCGAAAGTCTCCGATCGTGACCTGCGCGAGCGTGCCGTTTTCCAGTTCCTCCTGGATAGCGACGGAGGGGACGATGGAGAGTCCTGCGTCGATTCGGACGAAGTGCTTGATCACCTCGATCGAACTCAACTCCATGGCGACATCGAGCTGCACCCGCGACTTCTCGCAAAGGTCGTCGATCAGCCGCCGCGAAGCGCAGTACCGGTCCAGCAGGATGAGCGGATACTGCTCCATGTCCTTGAGGTGCACCGTCCTCCGGCCCGCGAGTGGATGGCCGGGCGGCGTGATCAGCACGTCGTGGCGGGAGAAAAGGGGAATCGTTTCGACCTCCCGGGGCAGGTAAGCCAGCGTGACCACGCCGAGATCGACCTCACCGTCGACGACGGCCTGAATGGTTCGGAGCGACGTGGCGTTCTTCACGACGATGTCGATGCCCGGGTAGCGTTCCTGGAAGGATTTGAGTATGGCCGGCAGGCGGTAGCAGCCGGTGGTATCTGATGTACAGAGCACGAGACGGCCGGCTTCGAGTCGGTCCAGGTCTTCCAGTTCCTGGACGGCCTCTTTCATCAGTCCTTCCATCTCGCTCACGTACTTGAGGAGTACCTTTCCTGCCTCGGTGAGCGCGAGATGGCGGGTCGTCCGGTGGAACAGCGGCTGGCCGATTTCACCCTCGAGTTTGGCCACCTGGATGCTTACCGCAGACTGGGATCGAAAGAGGGCTTTCGCCGCGAGAGAAAAACTGCCGTGGCGAGCGACGGCGTGAAATGTGACAGCCTGGTCGTAGGATAGGTTCATTTATTTATCATCTTAATAGGTCATATTGATATTATTAATTTGACTAATATATCAAACACCATATAATGTCAAGGCAAAACCGGTGATCTTTTACATGGGTTTATATATATTGATGAACTCGAATGTTGGACTCGCCGATTAACGCGAACCTGGATCAGCACAGCCTCGGATAACCGTACTGGGAATCCGAACGAGGAAATGGATCCTCAACCGGTTTCCCACGGAGGACATACATGGCTCACATAGCCTCTACCGTATCTCACAGTCTGAAGGAATACCGCCTCCTGCCCCGGCTTACGCAGGCCGACGCGAACGCCCAGCTCGTGTCGCTGGAGACGCGTCTTTGCCGGCAGGACGACGGCTACCTTGTGCTGCGCACGCCCTTTCTCAGCGCGGCCATGCAGGCGGTCACCAGCGTGGAACTGGCCATCGCCATGGCCCAGCTAGGCGGCATGGGCGTATTCGCCGTGAGCCAGACCATCGAGGAGCAGTGCGCCAAGATCGACGCGGTGAAACGGTTCAAGGCCGGGTTTCAGACGGATATCGTCACGCTTTCGCCGGAACAGTCGATCGGCGAGGTGATCGGCATCATCAACGACACCGGTTACTCCACCTTTCCCGTGACGGATACCGGCGTCTTCCACGGCAAGCTGGTGGGTGTGATCACGGACAAGGATTTCGACGAGCGGTACGATCATGATCAGCGGGTCGGCGACCGCATGAAGACGGACGTGCAGACCGGCGTCGAGGAGGACGACCTGAAGACTGCCAACACGCGGATGATCGAGTACGGCCGCGGTTTTCTACCCATCGTGTCCTCAGAGGGAACGCTGGTGTCGGTCGTGTTCAAGCGAGACCTCGACAAGCACATCCGCCATCCCCATTCCACGGAAGACGCGCAAAAGCGCCTGGTAGTCGGCGCCGCGGTATCGACCCATCCGGAGGACCGTGAACGGGTGGAGGCACTGATCGAACACCAGGCCGACGTGATCGTCATCGACGCCTCCGACGGGCACACGGAATACCAGGGCGAAACCCTGAAATGGATTAAGACCCACTACGACATCCCGGTGATCGCGGGGAACGTGGTGACGCGGGACGGATTCGACTACCTGGCCGCCAGCGGCGCGGACGCCGTGAAGATCGGCATGGGCATCGCATCGGGCTGCACCACGCAGATGGTGAAGGCCACCGGCCGCGGACAGGCTACCTCCATCGCCGAAGTCGCCGCGGCCCGCGATGAACGGGCTCGAAAAACGGGCGACTACCTGCCGCTCGTGGGCGACGGAAGCATTCAGGGCCCGGCGGACATGCTCATCGCCCTTTCACTGGGCGCCGATGGGCTGATGATGGGCAATCTCCTGGCGCGGTTTACAGAAAGCCACGGCGAACTGGTTCGGAACGCCAGCGGAGACCTGGTCAAGGAATACTGGATGGAAGGCAGTCGGAAAGCCTTCAATAACCGGCGTTACGCCCAGATCGCCAGCACCTTCTTCGAGGAAGGGATCGTCGGACAGGTACCCCACGCGGGGTCGGTCTACGACAAGCTGCCGGTCGTCATCCAGATGCTCAAGTCGGGCATGGCCACCGCGGGCTGTGCCACGATCGAGGCGCTGCACCGAGACGCCATACTGGAACTGCAGTCCACCGTGTCCCTGGAAGACAGCGGCGTACACGACATGTCCGCCGTCCAGTCCATACAGGAATTCGGGATAACTTGATTGCAGGGTTATGAAGACCGTCTTCTTCGATTTATTCGAAACGCTTGTCACCGATAAAACAACAAGAGCTTACTGGACAAGCACCCAGGAGAAACTGCGTACGACGCAGGACCGAATGTCTCGCTGGTGGCTGGAGAACACGGAAGGCGTGATGACCGGCAGGTTTTCGGATAGCATTGCCAGGTTTTCAAATATTCGCGATGAAGTCGGTTCGCCGATCTCCGACGACGAAATCACCGAGATAGCCCAGGAATACGAATCATGGAGGAAGGGCGTACTTTCTACCGTTGATCACCAGGTGGTTGAGATGCTGGACAAGGTCAGGACCCTCGGGCTCGGCATCGGGATTATCAGTAACGCCAATGCTGCGGAAGTCCAGGCGTGGGACTCCTGCCCGCTCAGGGAACACGTGGACGACGTTGTATTTTCGTTCAACGTCGGAGTGATGAAACCGAATGGAAAGATCTATGACCTAGCCTGCGCCCGTATGGGTATTCAGCCGTCCGACGCGTATTTCGTCGGGGACGGCAAGTTTGACGAACTCCGCGGGGCGGCATCCGCCGGCATGAAGGCCATACAGGCAGCCTGGTACCAGCAGCAGGAAGTGGAATGGCCCTGGGACCATCCCTTGCCCCGGGCAGATTCGATGGCAGACCTTCCGACTATGTTGATCTAGCTTGCCACGACCTTACCTGAAACGTGTCCATCACCGGACCGTGTCATGACCATTCCCCAGCTGAAGCGTAAACTGCGCCAACTCAAGCAGACCGAGTGCCGCATCCGGTTCCGGACCTGCCCACAGGAAGCGCACCAGACGCTGGTATGGGACGCGTTCTTCTCCACCCGGTCCGCGGACGACTCCCGGGTCGCATATTCCCTGAACAAACTGGTGAAGATGGACCACGATGAGATCAAGGGCGTCTACGAAGCCTTTTTCTATCGTGTCTACTTCCAGTATTTCAAGGAACACGGCCTCTCCATGGCCGACGCGTACGACCCGGGACTGCTGTCCCTCCTGGGCCTGCCGCCTCATGTGACGCTCCAGGACATAAAGCGGCGGTATCGGGAACTGGCCCAGGTTTACCACCCGGATCACGGCGGAGATCACGACGCCTTCATCGCGGTCGTGAGCGCTTACGAGCGGCTGACGGACAATGGCCGTCCTTGACCATCCCGTTGAAACCATCCATATTCCTCGTATCCCATTCAATCACTGCAGATCTCCGTTAAAACCCGTTGCGTAATCCCGCAGGAGTACACCCATGAAACCCGCGCCCTGTCCCGTCTTCTTCGTCGGCCTGCTGATCCTTTTCTTACTACCCGGACCCGTCTTCGGCCAGGCCACCGCCGACGCGCGGTACATCGTCGAGCACTATGAAAAGATGGAGCGTTACGTCCCCATGCGCGACGGGGCCAGGATGTTCACCTCCATTTACGTGCCGAAGGACGATTCGCGGACCTATCCCATCCTGCTGCAGCGCACGCCGTACAGCGTGGCGCCCTACGGGGCGGCCTACAAATCGCGGATCGGTCCTTCCATGCTGTTCGCCCGCGAAGGGTACATCATCGTCTACCAGGACGTGCGCGGCCGCATGATGTCGGAAGGGGAGTTCGAAGCGGTGCGGCCCCACGATCCGGACAAGGCATCGGATGCCGACATCGACGAAAGCACCGATACCTACGATACGGTTTCCTGGCTGCTGGAAAACCTGTTAGGCCACAACGGCCGCGTGGGCTTATGGGGGATATCGGCGCCGGGATTCTACGCCACCCACGCCCTCATCAACGCCCATCCCGCCGTACGGATCGTGTCGCCCCAGGCGCCCGTGACCGACTGGTGGATCGGAGACGACCGACACCACAACGGTGCGTTTCAATTGCAGGCCAGTTTCAGTTTCCTGTCCTTTTACGGCCATCCGCGTCCCGCGCCAACGTCCCAACGGGCCGCGGGATTCCGTGACTACGGCACGCCGGACGGCTACCGCTGGTACCTCGATCTCGGTCCCCTGTCGAACATCAATGCGAAATACCTGCACGGGGAGAACAAGGTCTGGAACGACATGACAAACCATCCCGATTACGATTCCTTCTGGCAGGCCCGCACGCCGCTGCCCCATCTGAGAGACGTCAAGCCCGCGGTGCTGGTGGTCGGCGGTTTCTTCGACGCCCAGGACCTGTACGGACCGCTGAAGACCTACGCCGCCGTCGAAGACAACAACCCCGGCACCGTGAATCACCTCGTCATGGGCCCGTGGTGGCACGGCGGGTGGTCCCGCAGCAGTGGCCTGCGGTACCAGGACATCTATTTTGACCAACCCACGGCGGAGCACTACCGGGAGGCCATCGAACTTCCCTACTTCAACCACTACCTGAAGGACGGACCCGATCCTGAGTTGCCTGAGGCCAGCATATTCGTCACCGGCTCGAACCAATGGCACGCTTTCGATCGCTGGCCGCCCGGGGAGGCGAGCGCCGCGTCCCTCTACCTGGCGCCGGACGGCGGTCTGTCCTTCGACGCGCCCGGCGGGACGGACGATTACGCCGAATACGTCAGCGATCCCGACAAGCCCGTCCCCCACACGTCCCAGGTCGTCATCAACCGGGACGACCGGTACCTCATCCAGGACCAGCGGTTCGCTTCATCCCGCACGGACGTGCTGGTTTTCGAGTCCGGTGAGTTGCAGGAAGACGTGACCGTAGCGGGCGATCTGTTCGCCAACCTGTACGTGTCCACGACGGGGGAGGACGCGGATTTCATCGTCAAGTTGATCGACGTGTATCCCGATTCGGCGAGTTACGCGGGAGAGAATCCCATGAACGTGAAGATGGGGGGGTTCCAGCTCATGGTGCGGGGCGAGGTCATGCGGGCGCGGTACAGGAACAGTTTTTCCGATCCCGAGCCTATGACGCCGGGCAAAGTCACTGAGGTCGTCTTCGACATGCAGGACGTGGCCCACACGTTCGAGGCGGGACACCGCATGATGGTCCAGGTTCAGAGCACCTGGTTCCCCATGGTCGACCGCAATCCCCAGTCCTGGGTGCCGAGTATCTACGAGGCGAAGAAAGAGGACTTCCAGGCGGCGACGCACCGGGTGTATTTTTCCAGGAACGCGCCGTCTCACCTGAAGATGAAGCTGCTGGAATAACCGGTGGGGGCTGGTCTGCAGCTACTGGAGCAGCGGCCGCAGTCTGGTTTAGAACCGCTGCTGAAACGGCGCGGATGATCAGACGAAGTTGAAACCGTACCAGGGCAATTGAAGGGGAAAGACGCTTTCCAACGCGGCCCGAAGCGGCCCGGAAGGAATCGTCTCGATGGGACCCTCGTCGGGTGCAACCACGCCGAAGACGAGCGGACCCAGATCGCACGCAGCAATCGTATGTTCCTCGCCACCGAACCGGAACGCCACCGACTTCCCGGCAACCTCGCAGGTCAGCGCGCCAGATCCCAGCACATCGCCGATGCATTCCTCTAACGCGCTCAGCAGCCTTTCCGGTTGCAGGACGAGGACGGTACCCGTGAATCCCTGTGGCGTAGCGTACACCCCGTGTGGCCGGAGCAGAGAGGCCAGTTCGCGGTCGGATGAAGTGGTCACGATTTCGATATATTCCACGTCATAGCGATCGTAGAGGTTCGGCAGCGCCTGCACGAGCGCCGAGCGGGAACCCGCGATTTCCGCCAGTCTGACCCGGGGGCCGTTTTCCCGGTCGGGCCGGTGCTTCTGAATGCCCGCGTATGCCGACAGTCGGCCTCCCTCGCGTATCACCACGGTTTCTCCATCTTGATCGCAAATCCACTCGGCGTCGACCGCGGTCCCGAGATCGGCTGTCGAGCGCACGTAGCGGCTGGGTTCTTCCGCGTACAGCCGGGTCATTTCAGGTAGATCCGCCGATTCCGCCCGACGGATATCCGTTTCACTCGCGGTCAGGACATCCCGTTGAATCGTGTACAGGGCGTATTGACCGATCCGCTTCGCGCCCAGGCGGGTGTAAAGCCCTCTTCCACCTGAGATCGGCATGAGCACGGCGTCCTGGTCGATGGCCTTGCGAATCGCAATCTCCATCAGCCGGGTCGCCAGGCCCTGCCCCCGGTGCGATTCGTAGGTCGCCACCGCGCCGATGCTCATGGTGGACATCCGGCAGCCGAGCACCGAGATGTCCCGCGTCAACGCACCAACGTGGGAGACCACGACACCCTCGTCGACCATGACGAGGGTGTGATCGAAGTTCTCCGGCGCGAACAGGAGGGGATACTGTTCCTCCATGCGTCCGCCGCCGTCGCTGCGAAAAACGGTGTTGACCAGGGTGCAGAGCGACTCGAATTCCTGCGCCTTCAATCCCCGCGGACCTTCCACTAAACTGACTCCTCTGGCTGGCTCCTCCGTCACACCCTGGGCGAGACGCGGTCCGCCCCGGGCCCTTTGACAAACAGTCCACGCTCTATATATTCCCGTTTGGAAGGAGTGTCAAGATCGGCCAGACCAGTAACCACGCTATGTACATTTCCGAGATCTTTCATTCCATACAAGGCGAGGGTCTGCTGACCGGCGTCCCCTCGGTCTTCATCCGCAGTTCCGGATGCAACCTGCGTTGCCGCTGGTGCGATACGCCCTACACATCCTGGTCGCCCGAAGGCGAAGAGCGGTCCGTGGATGAAATCATGTCGGTTGTCGGAGGTTTTTCCTCCCGCCACGCCGTGATAACCGGCGGTGAACCGCTGCTCATGAAAGACCTGCCCGAACTGACGGAAAAACTCGGCGCAGCGGGATACCACGTTACCATCGAGACCGCCGGTACCGTGTACACCGATCTGCACTGCGACCTGGCTTCCATCAGCCCCAAGCTGTCCAATTCCACACCCTGGACCGAGGAAAACGGGAAGTATGCCCGGAACCACGAACGGCTCAGGGTCAACCTCCCCGTCCTCGTTGGATTCATGACGGCCTACCCCTACCAGTTGAAGTTCGTGATCGACCGCCAGGAAGACCTGGAAGAAGTCGAATCGCTGATCGCGGAACTGGAAGATGTCGATCCTACCCGGGTGCTCCTCATGCCCCAGGGACGGACCGCCGAGGAATTGAGCAGTAGAGGCGTGTGGGTTGCAGAAGCCTGCAAGTCCCGAGGCTTTCGATACTGCCCCCGGGTACACATCGATCTCTACGGGGACACGCGCGGGACCTGACGCCGAACCATTTCTTGCTTGTCCGCGGGCCCCTTCCGCCATATCTTTTTCGGTTGCGTCGAAGCCGGCCGGAACGGCCGGGACGGCAAAGAAACAAGTCTTGTGCGTCGTCGTTGCGATGCGCGCTTAAGTGGTCCGCGATGATACGGCTGCAATGAAACACACCGCATGGACCGCACGGCCCGTACCTTTCTGGAGCAGACATGGACGACCATGGCAGGGACTGGGACCGGGGTCTCGTGAGCTATCCCGATCCCAATATCGAGATCATCGATCCCCGGTTCAAACACTACGTGCTGCACACGGCGGCGATCGAGCGGCTGCACACCGGCGCGCGGTGGGCGGAAGGACCCGTGTGGATCGGCGATGCCCGCTGCCTGGTCTGGAGCGACATCCCCAACAACCGCATGCTGCGCTGGACGGAGGAAACCGGCGCGGTCAGCGTCTTCAGGCAGCCTTCCAGCAACACCAACGGAAACACGCGGGACCGGGAGGGACGGTTGGTCTCATGCGAACACGACACCCGCCGCGTCACCCGCACCGAACACGACGGGACGATCACCGTGCTGATCGACCGGTACGATGGCAAGCGGCTCAACGCGCCTAACGACGTGGTGGTGCATTCCGACGGCTCGGTCTGGTTCACCGACCCCGGTTACGGCATCCTGATGAATTACGAAGGGCACAGGGCGGAATTCGAACAACCCACCCGGGTATATCGACTGGACCCGGTCACGGGCAGCGCGGCCACCATCGCCGATGACTTCCTGAAACCAAACGGGCTCTGCTTTTCACCCGACGAATCTCGACTATACGTTGTAGATACCGGCGCTTCCCACGATCCCGATGGCCCTGCCCATATCCGGGTGCTGGAACTGGAGGACGGCAGGGTCACGAGTTCGCGGGTGTTCGCCGACATGAAACCGGCCTCCTCCGACGGCGTCCGGACGGACGTGGACGGAAACCTGTGGGCCGCTTCGGGTTGGGGTGGACCGGACACGAACGGCGTGATCTGCTTCTCACCGGAAGGCGACAGGCTGGGCATGGTCCATCTACCCGAACCGTGCGCGAACCTTTGCTTCGGCGGCGTGAAGAAGAACCGCCTGTTCATGGCCGCAAGCCAGTCCCTGTACGCACTCTACGTCGAAGCCCAGGGGGTCCAGTGGCCGTGACCGGTTTACGTTCATCCGATAACGGATCCATGCTTATTTTCGACTTCGACGGGGTGCTGCTGAACTCCGTCGTGGAGATGTCGATTACGGCCTACAATGCCGTCACCGGCGCCCTCGCGACTTCACCGGCCGATCTGCCCGGCAACGCGGCGAAACTGTTCCTGACCAACCGGTACCACGTCCAGCCGGCGGGTGACGCGATCAACCTGATGGCGTGGTGCGTGGAAAACGCTTACCTGCCCGGCGACCACCGGCTGGAACCGTCGGCCTACCAGGCGATCCGCGAATCGTCCGACGTACCCCTTAAGGAACGCACGGGCCAATTCTTCGCGGCCCGGACGCGGTTCATCGCCCATGACCCCGTCCAGTGGCCGTTGCTCAACACCGTCTACCAACCGGTCTGGGACGTACTGAAGAGGCAGGACGCCGACGGGATCGTGATCCTGACGAACAAGAACAGGGAGGCCACCGTCACCCTGTCCCACCACTTCGGCCTGCCCGTCCTGGACGAGAACGTGTACGCCGGCGATCACGGAACGACCAAGATCAAGAATCTGCTGGCTATTCAGGCGCGGTTCGGCCAGGATCGATATGGATTCGTCGACGATTCCATCGGAAACCTGGAGGAACTCGACGCCCACTTCAACGCTGAAGAACCCTTACTCGAACTGATGCTGGCTTCCTGGGGATACATCGGACCGGAAGACCATTCGCTGGCGCGTCGCGCCGGTTACGCCATTCTCGAGCAGGACGATCTCATCGCCCGAATCGGGTCGACGAAGGGTGTTGGACTGGGTAGCTCATGAACCGGAAACCGAAGAATAACCGCAGCGGGGAACTCGAGGTCATCGACCGTTTCCCGGAATTGCGCGCCCTGGTCGTCGGTGATATCATGCTCGATGTCTACGAATTCTGCCGAACCGGGGACAGCAAGCCCATCGATTCGGAGAAGGCGGGAAAGCGGGCCTACAGGGCACAGGAAACGATCAAGGTACTCGGCGGCGCGGGCAACGTGGCCGCCAACCTGGCCTCCCTGGACGTGCAGACTGCCCTCGTAGGCGTGGCGGGCAACGACGAACATTACTTCAAGGTCCGTGATCTCGCCGACGGGTTATCCATTCGCCACGGCCTGATCCGGGACGAGCACCGGCCCACCACGACCAAGGCCCGGCTGTACCTGGACGACAACTATCTGCTGCGCCGCGATACCGAGTGCACCGACCGGGTGGACGACAGGACCTCGGCCGCGCTGGTGAAGGAAGTGCTGCGGGCGTTGCCTGAAACCGACGTGGTGATTCTGAGCGACTATGACAAGGGGGTCTTTTCCGCGGAGAGCGCCGGACAGATCATACGCGAATGCCGCCTCCACGAGATCCCCGTCGTGGTTGATTTCAAGCCAGGCAACCGGGAGGCCTTCGCCGGCGCGGACATCATCGCCCCGAACGCCGCTGAGGCGGCCGAGCTCATCGGTGGATTTTCGCTGGAACGTCTCGAATCCGACTGCCAGTGTCTGCATGACGCGCTGGGTTGCCGAAACACGGTCGTGACGTTAGGGGAACACGGTCTTTGCGGCGTTGGCACGGGCGGCTTCTTCCATGTGCCGGGCCATCGCGTCGAACCCGTGGACAAGGTCGGTTGCGGGGACACCGTGCGGGCGGGACTCGCCATCGGCGCGGCCCTCGGGCTTCCCCTCAAGGAGGCGGGGGAACTCGCCAACGACGCGGCGACCGTCATCGTGCAGAAACCGGCCACGTCCGTCCTTTCCCGCCGGGAACTGCACGATTTCGTCTCCCGAAAGATTGAAGGGGAAGCGCAACCCGCGACCGTACTCGCCGGACGCGAAGGCGGGACGGACCGGTGAAGACCGCTGGCTAGGCCGAGGAACTACAGGCTGGTGGAGACGTTAAATCGTGTACATCTGGTAAAAAACAAGTAAGATCTATACAGGTAGCATCGACACGCAGTAAACCAAATTCAGGAGGATGCACGGCATGAGAGGGATTCTGGTCCGCCTAAGTCTGTTTATCGCATGTTTCGCACTGGTTTCAACGGCCTGCAAAACCGGACCTACCGTAGACGGAACCGATACCGAGACCTTCGACGCTTCCATCGCCGCGATCAAGGCGCCGTTATCGGAAGAGGACCAGAAAAACCTGGACGAATTATTGAAGGGTTTCGAGTATCTCTACAGCGACAACGTGATCAGCGCGCTGAATGCGACCGAAGCCATCCGGAACCGGATTCGAGGCCGGTTGGACGGGATGGACGTGCGTGACATCTTTGCGGAATGGAATGAACGGCTGGAAAAAGCGATCACGGCCCTCGAGGAGAAGAAAGAGATCACGGAAACCGCCACGGAAGAACTGAAGGAAGTGGTGGTAAGGCGGGCCGAGTACTACGTGCAACGGGGACAGTCGGTTGTGAAGCTGAACATACACAACCGGTCCGAACACCGGATATCCAAGGTTTATTTTCGCGGGACGCTCCGAAGGCGGGAGCCCCGGAAGTGGATCCTGGATGACGACTTCAACTACAATATCCGGCACACGGAAGGCAAGGACTTGTGGCCGGACGAGCGGGCCGAATGGAATTTCGCCCTGCTTTCGCCGGTCTGGAGGAAGGCCCCGGAAGACGTGGACAACCTCTATCTGAATGTGATCGTCACGAGAATCGACGGTGCGCCCGAACAACCCATCCACGATGCCTTCACGGACCGTTTCACGCGCAAGGACTCAAGGCGGTTGAGGAGGCTGGTCTCCCTCAAGGAATCCATCGGGACGCTGGAACCCGCGGAGACTCCTGCCCAGGAATAACGCGAAGACATCCCGCTCCTCCCTCATCCCTTACTGTCGGCTTCCTTCGCCGATTCAATGTACTTGTCCACGGTATTGGCGAAGATAAGGAACTGCGGGTTGTTCTGGTGGGTCTCCCGCAGCGCCAGCACCGTGGTGCTCTCCGCACCCTCGTCATGAACCCCACGGCAATAGGTCTCCATTAACACCGCATCCAGCGGTTCCCGCGCGTCGTGGTAGCTTTCGGCGAAGAAACCGAAGACCATGCCCACGATGCCGATGCCCAGCACCATCATTAATACGCTGATTCCCTGGCCCAGTGGCGTCACCGGGTACTTGTCCCCGTAACCCACGGTCGTGGACGTCACCACTGCCCACCAGATGCTGTCCCCATACACCCTGAACACGTCCGGCTGGGCGCGTCGTTCCACCTCGAAGATCACCGTGGAGCTGATCATCAGGTAGATCACGATGATGAGGAAAATCGGCATGATTCGAACCCGGCTTCTGTACAGGGCCCGGACGAATTCCGATAGCTTGGGGTTGTATCGGAAGATCTTGAGCAGTCTGAGCGTCCGCGCGCCCCGGACCAGCCCTAACTGTTCCTGGCTCAGGCCGGGATAGAATCCGATCCAGAAAGGCAGGATACTGACCAGGTCGATCAGGCCGAGTGAGCTGAACAGGTACTTGACCTTTCGCGGCGCCAGCCGGATACGCAGCAGGTATTCCAGGGTGAAGACTCCCGCGATGACCCGCTCGATCCAGATAAACCCCGCCCACGCGTCGGCGTCCAGACTGCTTCGCGTCTGGGTGTATTGCAGCTCGATGAAATAGAGGATCATGTTGACGGCCAGTACGTAGGGACCGAAGCGGTGTACGGCCGCAAGGAGGGAGGACAGGATTCCAGGCATGGTGTGCCTCCTTAGCGAATGCGGGTGGACTTATAACTGTTTGATATGACAAAGGCCCACCTTCCGCCAGCGCGTCGGGTGAGCCTTGAATGAAAAGAACGGTGTATGGTTCAGGATTTGCGGGCGCGAAGGGCAGACAACCGGTCGCGGGAAGAGGACGCGGCCAGCGCTGGATTCTCCGCTGCTTCCAGGGCAGCGGCGATGTTGGGATCTTCGCTGATCTCCTGCTTCCCAAAAGCGCCGATCTTCAACTCTGCGGACCGGGAGGTCGTTTCCGCCTTCTCCGTCTCCTTGTCCATCGCATTGAGGGCCGTGTCCAGCCCGCCCAGGGAACTGCTCAATCCAGCGGCCTGCCGTACGCCTTCGGCACGTTCGAGGGACCGCTCCTTCTTCATCTTTGCCTGCTCCATGCGGCGCTGGGCCTGCTTGAGCTGGGTCTGCGCCTGCTTCAGCTTCTCCGCCGCCACGTCGTAGGCCTGGCGAAGTTCCTTCGCAAAAGCCTCCGCTTCCTGGTCCTCCTGACGTTCGCGCTCGATCTCGGGGTTCAGGCGTTCCAGTTCAGAAACCAGCTTGTCCAGGCTTTCTTCCAGCGTGGAGCGCTGACCTTCCTCCGCACTTTCGAGCTGGCCTTCGAGCCGCTCGGCCGCCGCCATGTACCGGTCGTACTGCGTCAACAGGGCCTGGGTCTCCTCGTGATCCTTCTTGACATCCATCTCGGCCTTGCCTACCCGTTTCCCAAGCTTGTCGAGCTCCTCTTCCATGAGAGATATCTGCGCCTGAGATGCCGTTTCAGGGTCAAAGGCCACCACCGCCTGGGTGAAGGACTCCAGGGCGTTACCGGCCTGTTTCTTGCCGACGCGGGAGAGAAATCGCCAGATCATGTCTTTATCCTTTCTCGTTTAAATAACCGTGACTTCCTCGAGCATCAGGTCCACGCCCAGGTAAAGTTCTATAACACCCTCGCCCGCGCTGATCAACAGGTATTCGTCCACGCGCTCGGGGTCTTCCGTATTGTAAAGGTCCCCACTTGCCACGTGGAAGTAGGACATCGCCTGCTGAGTTTCCTCGAAGATCTGCTCGCCGAAGGGGTCCCGGACGATTCGTTCGCTGACCTGCACCGGCGCGGACTGCCCGTCGCCGTCCATCCATTCCCGCTGGTAGGAGCGTTCCTCCCCGTCGCCGTGGAGCACTGTCGGGGAACCGATGATACCGTCTTCGCCGTTCAACCAGATCTCCCAGACCTCCTCCGAATGGGGATACACATCCCGGTCGAGCACGTACAGGCGGCATTCCACGGCTTCCCCGTTCTCGGACACGATCTGGAGGAACGCCGAGGTACCCTGAAGGTAACATCGATAGGCCATCGCGCCCTCTCCGAGATCGATCTTGCCGATGGCTTCGACAGCCAATGGAAAGGACGGGAAATCGAAATGGACGAGTCCGATGAAGGTAGACAGCGCGGCGCCGTCGAGATCGATCAGTTTATCGATGGCGATGCCCAGGGGTAGATCCTGGTCCACCCTCGTTGGCTTTTTCCGAAAGAAACCGGCAGTCTCTTTCGCCTTCTTCTTCGCTACGGAACGAATGATGTGGAAGCTCATCGGGTCCTGCGCTACTCCTCGCCCACGATGGGCTTGATGTCGTCGATGGACCGCCACAGGGCGTCTTCGAACAGCGTCATCGGCTTACTGCCGTAGGTATCCACCCATTGCTTGGACAGGATCAGGATGGCGTCCACCGTCAGCGTTTCCACACTGCTGTCGAGAAAGCCGAAGAGCCAGCCTTCCTGCAGATCCGGGTAGGTCTCATGAGGGATCGAAGCCACCTCGTAGATCGTATTGCCGAACTGATCCACGGCCGTGCTGAAATAGTGCTCATCCACGGCGACCATGCTCAACTGGCTTCCATATTGACTGTCGGCTCCCTTCAGCAGTTCCGAGTTGAGGCCGGCGACGAACAGCATGACCGAAGTTGGGGTCTCAGACACCTGGCTCAAGGCCTCCTCGTAACTGGCGAACCGAGTCGTGAACTCACCATACCTGGGATCCTGCAGGACGAAGCCTTCCCAGGCCCTGTGCGTGCCGGAACCGCGCGGCCCGACATACACGATATGGGCGTCGGTCTGGAGGTCGGATATACTCGCGATGCCGCTGTCTTCATTGACGATCAGCTGCACGTACTCCGTGTACAGGGTGGACTGCAAACCGACCAACTGGTTTTCCGAGCTCGGGTTCTTGCGCAGGTAGGCGTTCAGGATGTCGCTCTGCACGAGAATGGCGTCGACCTGGTTCTGTACCAGGTTGTTCAGGTTTTCCTCCGAACCGGCCGTAGATTCGAGCATCACGTCGAAATCGGGCAGGTGGGATTGGAGGATCTGGCCGAAACGATGGTAGTTGCCGTTCTCCACCCCCGTACTCACGGTGATGCGCGGCTGATTCGGATCGGCGGTGGCCACGACTTCGGCGGCGAGTGCGATCGCCGGGGTAACGCCCGGCGGCAGGTACTCCGGATTCCGCGGCGTGCCTTCCAGCGTGGCGACCTGCTTGTCCAGTTCATCCAGTTTCGTACGCAGTTCCGCGTTGTCCTCGGCCAGGCGATCGGCCTCCCCGCGCCACTCCTTGTATCCCGCGTCGTTGGCGTGGTGATGGGCCATGGCATAATGCCTCCGACCACTCATCATGTCCAGCATGGACCACATGAACAGGGCGTCCCACATCCCGAAGCTCGGATAGGACCTGAAGGCGTATCCCGGCGTTCTCCAACCCATGCCCCCGTAGTAACTGTCCCGGCCGGCATAGTAGTTGTCGTAGGATGTACGGTTCTGGGTGCCGCGGTTATAGATCCCGTTGTCCCGGTAGCTGCTCGTATTGGCGGCCGAGTTGGATGACCTGGAGAAACCGGACTGACGCGACTGGTGGGTAGTGAGGGACTTCCTGGCTGTTTCGCTCTGGACCCGCCTGCCCATGACCGATGACCTGGCCGCGGCCCGGCCGGTTGAGGCGCCTGAGACCGCGCTGCCGGCCCGGGTGGATCTTGCCGCCGTGGCCGAGGGCCGCTGGGCGGTCGTACTACGCGCTGACCCGGCAGTGGTTTGCCCGGTTGAACGGCCGGTAGTCTGGCGTGTCGCGGTGGTTGAACTTCTCCGGGAGAAGAGGCTGCGGCCACCGAAGGAACTGCGTCGATTCCATAGGGACCGCGAACTCCGGAATCCGCCGAATCCGCGGCGGGCGTAGGCTTCCTCCGGACCGAACAGTCCGGTAACCTGCCGAATCGTTCTTTCCGCGCTTTCCGTGGGTGGCACGGCATGGTCCGCTGAGCGTACGCGGTCGGCCGTACCGAGGCTGTTTCCGCCCGTGCCGATATGTAAAAAACCGCCCGTCAGTGCGACCAGGCCAGTTAACAAGAACAGTTTTATATGTCGAGACATGAGGTACTTCCCCTGTGATATTGAAATGAATGTTCGAATTCTGAATTCTTAAAGATATATACTAACTGCCTTACAGGCAAGTTGCAAACCTGATACAAGCCCGGCGAACAAGGCGATTCGTGAGCCATGCATATCCGAGCTGCAGCCAGCCCCGCCGATTGAAGACGGCATTGACCGGAGGACGGTTCGATCATGCCATAACGGATCGAGAGGGATTTCGGGACCCGCGGCTTGCATCAAAGTGGCTGCCAGTGGTTTCTGGGGGGAAGCCGAGGCTGTAACCAGGTTGCGGGACATGGCGGAGGTCGGCGCGGTGGGCGGGTTAGAAACAATCTGCCCGTCTGGCCAGGATAAAGCGATCACGCGGCTTCGCTCGTGAATCAAGGGATCAGCGCTTGAACTTGCCGAATCCACCCGGCGCCATTTGCGAAGTTTCCTCCACCAGCTTGTCGAACGTCTTCATCGCGTCGGGAGAAAGCATACCTTTCAGGTTTTCATCGAATCGTTTCTCGGTCTCTTCCAGTTGCTCGCGCAACCATTCCCAGTCTTCGCTCTTCCCGGCCTGGACCAACAGCGCGTCCTTCTGGGAAGAGGCTTCCTTTACGACGGCGCGCAGCTGCAATACCTGTTCGTCGGTGGTATCCATGCGAATGCTCAGCACGTGCCAGATTCGATCGACGGGGAAGGTACTCACCGCCCGCATGCGTTCCATCATTTCGTTATTCTGACCACGGCCGCCCGGTCCGCCCGGTCCGCCAGGCCGTCCGAATCCACCACGTTGCGCAGCCGCTTCGTTAGCGACAAAAACGGTCATGATCAAGGCTAGTACGACCATATAAAAGCGGGATCTCATTACTTGACTCCTTTCAAGAAGATGCCGCGGCAGGGTCTGTATCCTACCGCGGCATGGTTCAATGGTCAAATTGCTCAGCTACCTGTTCACCTTCGCCACCGACTCAACGCCGGTTGCGGGATTCGCGGCCACCGCGACGCGAACGCATCTCGGAATCACGGCGTCCGTCGCGCCTATCTCGGGATGACCCACGCATGGTTTCCTGCTGTTCCGGGGTCAGCGCGTTCTTGAACTCGGCGCGGAAGACCACACCCCGCTCGAACACACTACC
Organism: bacterium; assembly: GCA_965240335.1. Taxonomy (GTDB): domain Bacteria; phylum JAAXHH01; class JAAXHH01; order JAAXHH01; family JAAXHH01; genus JAAXHH01. The sequence continues at coordinate 33,876 of CBDEKM010000011.1, read as the reverse complement.
CTGGGCTTTGGATACGGCAGCAGCCAGTGTCTTCACCTGGGATACGTCCGGACTGGTCTCGCTCATCAGTTCGTTCAGATCGATCCTCGCGAGTTTCGTAGCGGCGCGAAGCTCGACCATGTCCCGGGCATAGGCTGTACGCAGCGTCTTGATCGTTTCCTTCTGATCGTCCGTTAGTTCGAGCCGATCCATCGCACTCCTGGACGGGTTCTTCCGTGCCGCGTTCGCATCGGCGAAATCAGCACGATCGATATCACTGCGGTCGCTCGCCGAACCGTCCATCCCAAGCTCGACATCCACCGGGACGGCATCATGAGATCCCGAAGGCCCATGTCCGACCCGACCCATCGCATCGAACGCCCAGGTCAGTACGACCACACACAACGCGCCAGCGAAGATTCCTGAGATAACCTTTTTCATTTTGTTGCTCCCTTCGTTGAACAGCCTGAGGTTGAAATGAACGCGATCTCCGGAGATCGCATGCTCGCGTTTCTACACGATTAGACTTCGGTCGGCCGGGTTTTATTCCAACTTTCTTTGTATCCGCGATTGCATCCAAGGCAACGCCGTCACCGGGCCCGTCGGAGAATCGTGCTAATGGCCGTCACTTCGCTGGCGGTCTTCCGTGCGATCGTTTTCCTGGCGGAATCCGCGGTTGCGCTCGCCTGGCGTGTTACGCTCACCCGACCTGTTGCGGTCCAGGTTATTGCGTTCCCCGCGGGATTCGTGATCACCCTCCCGGCGGAATTCACGCCTGTTTTCACGGCGCTGGCGGATTCGGTTCATCTGTTCGCGCTGACCCTCGGTGAGTATGGGATCCAAATCCTTGTGCAGCGAGTCAACCAGCGCCTGCATTTCCTGACGGTGACGCATATAGTTTTCCCGGAACCCGGGTTCGTGCTCACCCACCACGTCCCTGATCCTGCGTATCTGTTCCTGGTCCGGCCGAACCATCCTGACCCACCGTTCCACGAAACGTTCCCGCGTCATCTGGGGCGGCGGTTGCAGGCGGTCACGTGCGAAGGCGCCCAGGATCAGCGCGCCGCAGACCATGCCGATGATCAACGTGGCCAGCAGGATGGCCGCGGTCTTCAAGTGAATGTTCATAATGCGCCCTCCGTTTCCAGTGCGATCCGCGCGTCGTAGAGGTCTTCAGGATACAGTTCCTCGGTCATACCGAACGACGCCGTGAGGGAGACGCTTCCGGATGAGGTCAGATTGTAGGTCAACATAAGGATCGCGGCGACGGAAGCGGCCACCGCCACCCTGCGGAACATGAGAGATAGCGCGTTCTGGAAGTCCGGCGACACTCCGTCCGCGGTCTCTGACGCCGTTCCAGCCGCTTTTTCCGACGCCAGCCGATCCATGACCCGGCGGGAGAAGCCCACCCGGAAAGATGTTTTTTCCTGTCCTTCGACCAGGCCGCGCAAACTAGTCAGCCTTTCATATTCGTCCCGCAGGCCTTGATCGCGCTGGAGCGCCGCGTCCAGGCGGCTTTGTTCACCGGGCGCCAGGGATGAATCCAGCGACCGGTACAGCAGATCCAGGTCAGATCGTTTCATGGACAAGCTCCCCATGGGATATGAGTATGCGCTTCAGTTTCTCCTGGGACCTCCTCAGACGGGACAGGACCGTCCCGACGGGCAGACCCAGGATCTCGGCGGTGTCTCTCGTGGAATAGCCTTCCATCAGCCGGAGTACGATGACTGAACGGAATTCGGGTTTCAATTGGCTCAGCGCTCGTTGGATCCGATCGGCCGTGTCATCGTAGTCGGCGCTGGCCCGCGGATCCGCGTACTCCATCTCCGGTGCGTGTTGCTCCTTTCCAACCGGGGCAAAGGGAACGAAGATCGAACGGCGCTGGCGTTTTTTGAGTTCGTTCAGCGACAGGTTGATGGCGATGCGGGTCAGGTAAGTGCCTACCGATGCCTGCCCTCTGAATCTTCGAATGCTCCTGTAGAACCGGATGAAAGTCTCCTGTCCCACGTCCTCCGCTTCCGGGGTGTTCCCGAGCATGCGGATGACGACGGACGCAACACGGCCTTCGTATCGTTCCACCAGTTCCCGGAAGGCATCCTCCCTGCCGGTGCGGGCGGCGTCGACCAGTGCTTCGTCCGTCAAGGCGTCTTCTCTCATCCCGCTTCCCCCGCAGAACCGGTAATCTTTCGGGGCAGAATTTCGCTACTTACAGATTAGACCACGCCAGAACCGTTTTTATTCCCACAAAATTCAAAAATCCGTTTTATTTCGGCGGGGACACGCTGCCTCCATACAGACAATCGATCTCGTGGAAACCTGCTACCGGAAATATGTTGACTTTGACGGGACGATTTATCACAGTTGGAAACAGTTGTCCGTTCGCGGAGAACACCCTGACAAGCGTGGTAAAATGGCTTTCGATCACATGGAACAACGGCGGATCTTGGGGCATTTCGCGACCGGCGTGACCGTCGTAACCACCTGTTTCGAGGATAAACCGCAAGGCATGACTGCCAACGCGGTTGCTTCGCTCTCCCTGGATCCTCCACTCATCCTCGTTTCGGTGGACACCCAGGCCCATATGAACATCTGCCTCAGGGCAAGTGACTGCTTCGCGGTCAACATTCTGACGGTTGAGCAGGAAGAACTTTCCGTTCGGTTCGCCAGGCACGGTCCGAAGGACTTCTCCGGTTTCGAGTACCGGTCCGAGGCCACGGGCGCCCCCGTTTTCGACCTGGCGCTGGCCTACGTCGACTGCCGGGTCACCAACATACTTCCTGGCGGCGACCACGACATCTTCATCGGCGAGATCGTAGCGGGAGGCAACCGGGAAGGAAGTCCGCTGTTGTTTTACGGAGGTCAGTACGGAAGCCTTTCCGTCTGAATTGACGCCAACCAACAAACGCATCACGACAAATCCGGAGCATCCATGCAATACGGTTTCATCATAGACAACAGGAAATGTATCGGATGCCACGCCTGCACCGTCGCGTGCAAGGCCGAGCACGAGGTGCCCATCGGGGTCAACCGGACCTGGGTAAAATACATCGAAAAAGGGACCTTTCCCAACACGGCGAGGCATTTCTCCGTCATGCGGTGCAACCACTGCGAGGACGCTCCCTGCGTGGAGATCTGCCCGGTGACTGCGCTTTACACCCGGAAAGACGGCATCGTCGATTTCGACCCCCGGCGCTGCATCGGATGCAAGGGATGCATGCAGGCCTGTCCCTACGACGCCCTTTACATCGATCCGGACACCCATACCGCGGCCAAGTGCAACTACTGCGCCCACCGCGTGGATATCGGGCTGGAACCCGCCTGCGTGAACGTCTGTCCTGAACACGCCATCATTTCCGGCGACATGGACGATGGTTCGACGGAGATCGCCCAGTTGCTCGCGAAGGAGCAGGTGACGGTCCGCAAGGTGGAAAAGGACACGAAACCCCGCCTGTTCTACATAGACGGCGACGAGGCCTCCCTGACACCCGGGGAAACCGAAACATCCGACAACTATATGTGGAGTTCGCAGTCCGATGGCGTCGGTCACTTCGCCCGTTACGTGGAGGAACGGACTGCCCGTTCGAACCCGGAGGACATGGTACGCCAGCTCGCCGGGGAAGGGCGAGGCGGACAGGATGAAGCAAGCGTCCGGAACGGACAGGATTCCGGGAACGACGGAGCGGCGGGTAAACAAGCCGCGGCGCGCCGGGTCTATGACGCGCCGGACAAGGGCGTCCTGTGGGGAAACGACGTGGCGGCCTACGTGTGGACCAAGGCCATCTCGGCGGGCGCCTTCCTGCTTCCCTTCGCGGCCTCGGTCTTCGGATTGTCCGTCGATCCCGTGCTCGCGTGGGCAAGTTGTACCATCGCATTGACCTTTCTTCTTGCGACGACGATCCTGCTGGTCAGCGACCTGACCCAACCCAAACGTTTTCTCTACGTACTGTTTCGGCCCCAGTGGAAATCCTGGCTCGTGCTGGGGGGCTACGCGTTGACCCTTTACGGATTGGCGCTCACGCTGTGGGCGGTGGCCATGTGGACCGGCCGAACCGAAACGGCGGGAATCATCGGCTGGGTCACGGCGGTTCTGGCGGTTCTCACGGCGGTGTACACGGCTTTTCTCTTCGCCCAGGCCAAGGGACGAGATTTCTGGCAGAGTCCGACGCTGGTCCTGCACATGCTGCTCCACGCGGTGCTGGCCGGCGCGGCGGTCTTCGCCCTGGTATTCCTGTTCTGGATGCCCGGCGAAGCCTGGATTGCCTTCGTCCGAAACACCCTGATCGTCGCCGTCATCCTGAACCTGCTGGTCATCGCGGCCGAGATGCTGACGCCCCATCCGACGGCCGACACTAGGAAAGCGGTACAGGCCATCGTCCGGGGCAAGTACCGGGGTTATTTCTGGATTCTCGGCCTCGCGGTCGGAAACCTGGTGCCCGTCGTCCTGGCCTGGATCGGCGGCGAAGCGATGCTCGCCGCGGCGGGCGCAGGCGTACTGATCGGCCTCTATGCGACAGAGTACGTCTGGGTCAGGGCGCCGCAGGACATACCCCTGAGCTGACGAGGTTTCATCCGCCAGGAATATCGGGATTATATAGAACAGGCGCACCAGGTGATATGGAACAGGACGCGATTGCAGGCGTCGTAACTCGAACCCTCCATGAACAATGAACACAGACGGGAACAACGGACATGGCCACACATCATAAACCGGGACTGATTGAATCGCTCGCCGAGAAAATCGGCCTGATTCCCAACCTGCATGAAGAGGAGGGACCGGATCTCCCGAGTCTGACCGAAGGAGGCGCGCTCACGGACTACCCGCCACCGGACCAGTGGGACGACTGGGTGGAGTACGAGGCGCAGGACTGGCCGCGGCAACAGGAAAAACACTACATGGTGGTGCCGACCGCCTGTTTCAACTGCGAAGCCGGATGCGGACTCCTCAGCTACGTGGACAAGGAAACGATGGAAGTCCGCAAGTTCGAGGGGAATCCCTACCACCCGGCCAGCCGGGGACGCAACTGCGCCAAGGGACCGGCAACCATCAACCAGATCCGCGACACGGACCGTATCCTCTATCCCTTGCGCCGGTCCGGCGCCCGCGGAAGCGGGGAATGGGAAAGAGTGTCCTGGGATACGGTGCTGGACGACATCGCCGGCAGGATACGGGAACGCCTGCAGCAGGGCGCCAACAACGAGATCGCATACCACGTGGGCCGGCCCGGCGCCGAGGGGTACATCGACCGGGTGCTCAAGGCCTGGGGTGTCGACGGGCACAACAGCCACACCAATATCTGTTCGTCGGGCGCCCGTTTCGGCTACGCCCTCTGGCATTTCTTCGACCGGCCGTCGCCGGACCACGCCAACGCGCGGTTCATCTTACTGATCAGCGCCCACCTGGAATCGGGGCATTACTTCAATCCCCATGCGCAGCGCATCATCGAGGGCATGATGAAGGGCGCCAAGCTTGCCGTCATGGACCCGAGACTGTCCAACACGGCCAGCATGGCCGACCACTGGATGCCCACATATCCGGGCAGCGAGGCCGCGGTGCTGCTGGCCATGGCCAACATCATCCTGCAGGAAGGCCTCTACGACGCCGATTTCATGGAGACGTGGGTGAACTGGCAAACCTATCTGGAGAAGGAACACCCGGACGCGCCGCGAACCTTCGAACAGTTCATCGACGCGCTTAAAGTCGTTTACCGGGAATACACGCCCGAATTCGCCGAACAGGAAAGCGGCGTACCGGCCGCGCAGATCGTGGAGATAGCCCGCGCAATCGGCCGGGCGGGATCCCAGTTCGCCACCCACAACTGGCGTAGCGCGGGAAGCGGCAACGCCGGCGGCTGGGCCGTGGCGAGATGCCTCCATTTCCTGAACGTATTGACCGGCAGCGTAGGCACGGAGGGCGGGACCTCGCCGAGCGCATGGAACAAGTTCAAACCCAACGTCTTCGACCACCCGCCGGACCAGAAGTTCTGGAACGAACTGCATTTCCCGAAGGAATACCCCCTTTCCCACTACGAGATGAGTTTCCTCCTGCCCCATTTCCTCAAGGAGGGGCGCGGAAAGCTGGCCGTCTACTTCACCCGTGTCTTCAACCCCGTGTGGACGTACCCGGACGGGTTCACGTGGGTCGAAGCCCTCCGCGACGAGGAGAAGATCGGGCTGCACGCGGCCCTGACACCCACGTGGAACGAGACCGCCTATTTCGCCGACTACGTGCTGCCCATGGGCCACGCCAGCGAACGGCACGACATCATCAGTTACGAGACCCATTCCGGCACCTGGATCGGATTCCGCCAGCCCGTCCTGCGCGAGGCGCGGCGGCGTATGGGCGAGCCGGTGGACTTCACCTACGAGGCCAACCCTGGCGAGGTCTGGGAAGAGGATGAATTCTGGATCGAGCTGTCCTGGCGCATCGATCCCGATGGCAGCCTGGGGATCAGGGAACACTTCATTTCGCCCTACAGGCCGGGCGAGAAGATCACCATCGACGAATACTATCGGTACATCTTCGACCACGTGGAAGGGCTGCCCGAGGTGGCCGGGGCGGAGGGCCTATCCACCCTGGACTACATGCGCAAGTACGGCGCCTTCGAGGTGGAGCAGACGGCCTACGCGAAACACCTCAAGAAGCTGGACGACGAGGCGGTGGCGGGCGCCGAGTCCGATCCGGAGACGAATACGCTGGTCGCCGATGGGAAGACCGTGGGCGTGATGGTAGACGGGGCTCCGCGGGCAGGCTTCCCCACACCGTCGTTAAAGCAGGAATTCTACTCCCAGACCATGGTGGACTGGGGCTGGCCGGAGTACGCCATACCCACCTACATCAAGAGCCACGTGCATCCCGACGAACTCGACCGCGCGAACGGCGAGTTCCCGCTGCTGCCCACCTTCCGGCTGCCCACGCTGATACATTCCAGGTCCGGCAACGCCAAGTGGCTCAACGAGATCTCCAACCGCAATCCGGTATGGATGCACCGGCAGGACGCCGACGGGATGGGCATTCGCACGGGCGACCTGGTCAGGGTGACCACCGAGATCGGCCATTTCGTGGACCGTGTCTGGGTGACCGAGGCCATGAAGCCCGGCGTGGTCGCCTGCTCCCATCACCTGGGGCGCTGGCGGCGGAAACAGGACGCGGACGGCAACCGCTGGTCGGTGAACCTGGTGGATATCGCGGAAGAAACCGGCGGAAAGTGGCGCATGAAGGTAATGGACGGCATCCGGCCCTACGAAAGCGCGGACCGCGACTCTTCCCGCATATTCTGGCGGGACGGCGGCGTGCACCAGAACATCACTTTCCCCGTGCACCCCGATCCCGTGAGCGGCATGCATTGCTGGCACCAGAAGGTCAAGATCGAAAAGGCGCGTGAAGAGGATGCCTACGGGGACGTGATGGTCGACACCGAGAAATCCTTCGAGGTGTACCGGGCCTGGCTGGACCAGACGCGCCCAGCGCCCGGTCCGGACGGACTGCGGCGGCCCCTCTGGTTCAACCGTCCCCTGCGTCCGGCCGAAGAGACGTTCTACCTGCCCGAATCTGAATAAGCTCGGGGGTTGAAGCGGGCTATCTTACCGAAGCAGTTTCCGGACAACCGAGCACACCTCCTCGTCGGCCTCCGGCATGGCGCCGGTCTGCGACGCCACCCAGGCGCCGAACCGGTTGGCGGCTTCACTGATCCGTTCTAACGGTACGCGGCGCAGGTAGCCGCTGGCCAGAACCGCGGTGAATGCGTCTCCGGATCCGACCGTATCCGCGACTTCGACAACCACGCCCGGATGTTCTACCGTTTCAGTCGCGGTAACCAGCAAACTTCCTTCCGCGCCGCGGGTGACGCAGACCAGTTCCAGTTCATACGCCTGCAACAGCAGCCGGGCCATGGGCTCCAGGTCCTCGCCCGCTCGTTCCTCATCCTTCAGACCAACACCCGCCAGTTTGAGGAGGCCGCTGACCCGGCGAAGTTCCTCGTCGTTCAACTTGACCAGTTGTGCGCGGTGGAAGGAATCGTGAAGCAGGTCCGGGGAGTACCGGTCCTGCCGGAGGTTCACGTCGAAGAGGCGAAGGGCGGAGGGCCGCAGGGCTTCGAGGAACGCCGTGACGGCGCCGGTCGAACCTGATTCGTGACGGGACACCGTCCCGAAGCACACGGCATCAGCCCGGGCGGCCAGCACCGACCAGGCCGGTGTCCACTGCATGTGTTCCCATGCGACGTCGCTGTTTATCGTGAAATCAGGCTGCCCGTCCGGTCCAATGGTTACGTCGACCGTTCCGGTGGGGTAGGCATCGTCCCGCTGAATCGCGCCGGTGTACAGGCCGAGACCGGCGATGCGATCCACGGCTTCTGTACCCGGGTCGTCCTGTCCGACCCGGCTCGCGACGATCCCGTTTTCATCCAGGAGTGAGGCGAAGTAGGCGAAGTTCGCCGTGGCGCCGCCGAGTTGAGGGCCCGATGGCAGCAGGTCCCACAGCAATTCCCCCAGGCCGACGATGACGTAGCGGTCTGTTATTTTAACTCCAAATCGATCGTGCCGAGCGTCGTGAAGTTCATGCGGGCCTTGCCGTCGGCGCCCATGCGGGGCGGCGGGAAGACTGTACCGGTGATCACCAGGTCGCCCGCGCGCAGGTATTCGTCGCTGTACTTCGTCATCTCGTTGGCAAGCCAGGTCAGCGCTTCCAGCGGATCGACGCCCATGTTCATGGTAGCCAGCGCAGAGGCCATTTCCTCGCCGTTGATCTCCACCATCGCGGTCTCATTCGTGAAATCCATCTCGTCGAGAGGTACCCTTTTCTCACCGAGTATGATGCCTACGTGAAAGACGTTGCCCGTGATGTCGTGATTGCGCGTGGATGGAGTTCCCTCCGGCCCGCTGGTCCACGAGGACAGCAGTTCGATCACGCCGCCAACCGCGGTGACCGCGTCACCGACCTCCTCGCGGGTCAATTCGGGACCCGGTAGATCCTTACCGATCCAGAAGACGAACTCGCCCTCGACGACCGCCGTGTCGGCCACGAAGGAAGCAGCTTCCACGGGTGTCCCGGGCTCGATCAGGTTCGACGCCATGATGTGGCCGAATATGGGATCTAATGTTGCCGGATCCTCTGGCATGCGGGAGAACCCGATCTTCCATCCGATGCGGTCTTCGGTCTTCAGTTTCTCTGCCAGGATGTCCGACTGGATGTTGTAGGCGGTCTGGCGGTCCAGGTCGGGGAAGATGACCACCATGGCCTCGGTGTTGATCTTCGTCCGTTCGGCCTCCAGCAGGTGGGCTACGATGGCGGCCTGGTCCGATTCGGGTGTCAGCGTCGTGATGAGTTCGTCAACCTCGTCCAACGTTACCGGTTCAGATGATTCGCTCATTGTGTCCTGTTGAGGCGTGCTACAGGCCAACAGTGATGTTACAGACAGTAAACAGAACAGGCGGATCGTTAGATTTCTGTACATTTTTACTCCTATTGGTTGTCTTCAATTTCAATAAATGTTGTGTACGCACTCCCGTTCAACATTGGCGATATCACAAAATTGAATCTACTTAGCAAATACCTTCAAACATCCTTTGGGGTACCCGTAACGTTGGAGTAACCTCTTGGCTTGTTCAATTAAAATTTCGGACGACGCATGAGTTTCTATAAATAGACCGTTTTTCAGCTCAACCGCGCTATAGAACTCATTTTCACCTGGATGCTTTGGCGAAAGATTAACTAAGAACCTCTTATTACTTTTTGCTACATTGAACGGGCATTCTGTCGGAACCAAATATCCTCGATCTATTAACCAGTTTGCCACGATAACCAGAATATCCTTGGAGAATCTGTATTTAAATTGGTTTCCGTCTACTATCAGGTATGGTGTCTCTATTTTCGTTTCAGGGTTAACCCATGAATTAGAATCTACCTGTTTAGGTTTTAGTGCTTTCTGCGGTTCTTCCTTGCTTGCAGCCAGTTGCTTTGTACTACTAGGAAAACTCCCGGCTTTATGTTGATTACGAATGAATGCTCTTGATTCATCTTTGTTAGGCTTAATCCCACATATCTTTTCTACCATTTCCTCCAAGAGATCCACCAATAGCGAATCCGGATCCATCAAAATCCCGTTCCATGCTTTGGGAAGGCTGTCCTTGAGTGCCTGGTTCCTTTGCCGTCCAGCCCAAATCAATTCTGCTGTTTCCATTGCTTTACCTGATATTACGGAATCTTTAGCAAGTAACTCCAACAACAACTTTACAGTTTCCGCGACTTCATTTTCCAAAATATCAACTATACAGAACCGTCGTTTCTCCCAGTTAACTGGTTTTAATGAAAGATAGAACCACCACTTTATCCCATTAGTAAGTATCGATGAATCAACACCTTGTTTGTTTGCATAAACCAGTAGTTGTTCCTGATGTTTGGGATTTGCCAGGTTCTCCTTTGGTTTCTTGACTTCTATAAACACATGATTTTCACTTTTAATCCTTAATGCCAAATCTACCTTCTGTTTTCCAACAGCGTGCTCCAATTTTACTTCCTCACTAAAAACATTCCATCCCAAAGCATCGAGGATGCGTGTAACAATTTTCATCTTGGTTTCAGCTTCATCAAATTCAGATATCTTCGGATACTTCCTAATTTCATCAATACAGTCGGATAACTTCTGCGTTCCAAGTTCATCCATAGATTCCATCCTTCTCTTTGACTATTACAAGCACTCGCCGAAGTGCCGATTTCGGTCCAACTCTTAAGGACCTACTTAACCACTTTCTTCTAGATAATTCGAATTGATATCGATGATCTAATGAGTTTAATCATAACATGCCGACTGTCAAGTCTTTACCCTTGATTCAGTGCCGTTCAAAAGGTACTATTCCACTCATGTATCCACGATAATCGTACGATAACCGCGACCAGTCGGATTCAACCTCCAAGGAGCGATCCATGTCCCCTGACGATCGTCTCGTTTCGCTGCTGCAGGAACTCGTTTACGCCCGCGGACCTTCGGGCCAGGAAGACGAGGTGCGGGAGGTCTGTAAACGGGAACTGCAATCCCTTTGCGACGAGACCCGGGTGGACGCCGCCGGCAACGTCATCGGCCTGGTGCGCGGCGCGTCGGCAGACGCCCCGGTGATCCGCGTGATGGCCCATCTCGACGAATTGGCCCTGGTCGTCAAGCGCGTCAACGAGGACGGCACGCTACGGGTCAATCCTCTCGGGGGCATCTATCCGGCGAATTACGGGCAGGGGCCGGTCGAGATCCTCGCGGATGATGGCATCATTCCCGGAGTCCTTTCCGTCGGACCGCAGCACACGACGGCCGATTCCGCCCGGATCTGGGAGACCAAGCTCAAGGGCGGCAACGTGGCCATGGACTGGCGCCACGTCTACGTGTTCACCCGCAGGACGGCGGCGCAACTGGAAGAGGCCGGGGTACACGCCGGCACCCGCGTGGTCATCGCCCAATCGCGGCGCGCCTTCCTGGAGGTCGAAGACTGCATCGCCGGATATTTCATGGACAACCGGGCGGCCATCGCCATCGCCATCGGTGCGGCCTCCCGCATGAAGGACAGAGGAACCCGCCCGGCGGGCGACACCTACCTGGTGATGACGACCAGCGAGGAGATTGGCGGCCACGGCGCCGCGTATGCCGCGCGGACCCTTCCCGGTGAGATATCCCTTGCCGTGGATTCCGGGCCGGCTTGCGAGGAGTACGGGGTAGCCCTTTCAGACGAACCCGTTGTCGTCTACGGTGACGTTCAGGGACTTTATGACAAGTCCATCGCGGACCGCCTGCTGGCTTGCGGCAGGGCGCTGGAGATGAAACCCCAGTGCGCGTACTGGCAAAGCTACGCCTCGGACGCCTCCATGGCCAAGGCCCTGGGTCAGAGTCCAAGAGCCGGTCTGCTGTGCATTCCCACCGAAAACACCCACGGCTACGAGATCATCCCGCGCAACGGTCTGCACCGCTGTGTCGAGCTGCTCGCGGCCTACCTTGAAAAACCGGAATGACCGAGAGGTTCGGAGGAACTTCATGCCCTTGAAAGTCACCAACGTGGAACGCTTCACGGTCAGCGTGCCCTTTACGCAGGGACAACGTCCCGTCGCGGAGCGAACGGTATACAACTGGTCGGTATTCGAACTCTGCAAGGTCACCACCGACGCCGGTCTCGTGGGTTGGGGCGAGACCATCGTCCACTACATTCATTCCCGCGTGACCGACCAGAGCGTGGAACGCGTGATGGGAAGAAGTCCGGCGGAGATGATGCAGGACGATACGATTGGCGCCGGATTGCAGATGGCCCTCTACGATGTAGTCGGCAAGGCCCTCGAGGTCCCCTGCCACAAGCTCCTGGGCAACAAGGTGCGGGACTGGGTACCGATATCCTGGTGGTCCAACGAAGAACCGCCCGATGACTGGGTCCGCCAGGTACGGGACGCCGTGGACGCCGGGTACACCACCATCAAACTGAAGCAACGGCCCTGGCATGACATCAACGAACAGATGACGGCGATCGACGCGAACGTTCCGCCCCACTTCCGGGTGGACCTGGACGCAAACGGCACCATGCACAACGCTGCGGCGGCCATGCCCGTCATGCGCGGCCTGGAAGCGTTCGACATCGTGGCCATGTTCGAGACGCCCATACCGCAGACCGACATCCTGGGGAACCGCCAGTTGCGCCAGGTCATCAGCCGGCCCATCGCGATGCATTTCGGTTCTCCTCCTTACACCACTGCAGTCCGAGAAGCGGTCTGCGACGGTTTCGTCGTGAGCGGAGGCGCTACGCGGGTTTTGTACCAGGGCATCCTGAGTGCGGAGGCCAACATGCCTTTCTGGCTCCAGATGGTCGGCAACGGCCTCACCACCACGTGGGCCGCCCATCTCGGCGCCGTGTTGACCCACGCCACCTGGCCCGCGATCACCTGTATCAACCTGTTCAGACACCACCTGCTCAAGAGCCCTATCGAGGTCGTCGGCGGCTTTCACCGCGTCCCCGGCGGACCGGGTCTGGGCGTTGAAGTCGATGAAGAGGCCATGAACGGCTTCCTCGTTCCCGATGACGTATTGAAACCCTTTCGCGACAGAGACGAACCGTTCGACTTTCCGCGGCCCCGATTCATCCGCACGGCGGTCTATCCAGATGGTCGCCGCGTCCATTTCTCGAACATTCGTCACGGTTTCCAGCTGGAAGCCTATTCGCCCGGGATCCGCACGGAATACTGGCGGGAGGACGGGACCGAGGGATTCGAGGACCTGTGGAGCCGCTCACAGGAACGACCGGTAACAGACTGGAGCAGAACATGAAACTGGCAGAAAAGACGGCGATCGTAACCGGCGCGGCCTCCGGAATCGGGCAAGGTACCGCGATAATGATGGCGCGGGAAGGCGCCTGGGTGGTGGCCGTGGACATCAACGGAGAAGGACTCGATCAGACGGTTGAATCGATTCGCGGGGACGGCGGGGATGCCACGGCGTGCATCGCCGACGTGGGACGCGACGAAGACGTGCAACGCATGGTCCAGTGCGCGGTCGACACCTATGGCGGACTCCAGGTCCTGCACAACAACGCCTACTGGCACGCGCCGGGACCGGTGTGCGACCTGGCTGAAGCCGACTGGGACCATACGCTGGACGTTTGCCTGAAAGCGATTTACCTGGGCTGCAGGCACGCCATACCGGTAATGAAGGCATCGGGTGGCGGCGCGATCGTCAATACGGCGTCCGTGCACAGCCTCGCCGGTTTCAGGGATTATGCCACCTACGACGCGGCCAAGGGCGGGGTCATCGGGATAACCCGCTCCGTGGCCGTGGATTACGGACCTGAAATCCGAAGCAACGCGGTGCTGCCCGGAGCTATTCTGACGAAGGCCTGGGATGGCCTCGACAAAGCCACACAGCAGCCCTATATCGACCGGCCTCCCATGAAACGTCTGGGGCTTCCGGAAGACATCGCGTCCGCGGTGGTGTTTCTCGCGTCCGACGAGGCCTCCTTCATCACCGGTGCCAGTCTGGTGGTCGACGGCGGTCTGACCATCGTCGGGGACGCGTAGCGGTTCCGGTCTTAGAGCGAATCGGCACCGCCTGACCCGCCCATAGCCCCCTTTAAAAATATGAGCGTTTCTGAAACATCGAAACAACCGGTCCAGGATCCGGCACCCGCCATCCATCCGTCCTCGGGCAGTGTTAACCGCGTCTGGCTGCTGGCCTACCCGATCATCCTGGCCAACATGTCCGAGACCCTGCTTGGCGTGGTGGACACGTACATGGTCGGACAGCTCGGTGTGGCGGAGATCGGCGCCGTCGGCCTGGGGTCCATGCTGGCCTGGCTCTTCTACCTTCCCATACTGGGCCTGGCGATGGGGTTGAATACCTTCGTTGCCCAGAGTTACGGCGCCGGGAAAAGGAAGGACTGCGGGTACATGACCTGGCAGGGCCTGTACATGGCCCTGATCAGCGGTTCCCTGATCCTGCTCGTTATTCCCGCGGTGCCATTGCTTTTCGACATTGCCGGTCCTTCCGCCGAAGTACGAGGCCTTGGCGTCACCTATCTCCAGTGGCGCCTGATCGACGGCCCCGCCTTCATGATCGCCATGACCGCCGCCAGCTTCTTCCGCGGGATAGGCGATACCAAGACGCCGATGAAGATCGGTATCGCCATCAATATCATCAACGTCGTCCTTAATTATGGTCTGATATACGGTAACTTCGGCCTGCCCCGCCTCGAGGTGCAGGGCTCCGCCATCGGATCGGCGCTGGCCGGCATACTGGGCGGCGGCATCTATCTCGTCCTGTTCCTTTCGAGACGGCTGAGTCCCTACGCCACCCGGCAGGTCGTAAAACCCAGGTGGTACGACTTCGTCCGGCTCTTCAGGGTCGGCGCGCCGATCGGAATCCAACGGTTCCTCGACATTGGCAGCTTTGTCATTTTTGCCGCCATCATAGGCCGGCTGGGCAATGCCCAACTCGCCGCCAACCAGATCGCCATACAGCTGATGTCCATCTCCTACATGATCGGGCTGGGCATCGGCATGGCCGTGGCCACCCTCGTGGGCCAGTACATTGGTGCAAAACGGCTGGAACTGGCCGAACGCAGCGCATACAGCGCTTTGAAGCTCGCGATGGGCATCATGGTTTTCATCGGACTGGTTTTTCTCCTGTTTCCCGATCCGCTCGTCAGGTTCTTCAACGACGATCCCGACGTAATCCGGTACGGCAGGACAGGATTGCTTTACGCGGCGCTTTTCCAGGCCTTCGACGCCCTCGCAGTCATTTTCATCGGCGCGCTACGCGGCGCCGGCGACACCCGCTGGACCGCCGTGGCCGCTTTCATAGGAGCCTGGCTCATCTTTCTGCCCATGACCTACCTGCTGGCCTTCGTCCTGGGCCTGGATTTCTGGGGTGCCTGGCTGAGCGCGTCGATCTATATTTGTATGCTCGGAGTGGCCTGCGTTTACCGTTTCCGGCAGGGTGCCTGGAAGCGGATGGTAATCTAGCAGTAGGATTTTCAGCAAGAAAACGGAGTGTGAAATGTCCAATAAAAAGAGATGTCTGATGATCGGTGCCGGCGGCATGGCAGGCGCATGGATCCGCAGCTTCTATCCCCGGTTCAACGACCGTCACGAGATCGTCGCCCTGGCGGACATCAACGCGGAGATTCTCCACGACACGGGGGATTTTCTCGGGCTGCCCGGAAACCGCAGGTATACGGACATGGCAACCGCCTTCGCGGAGGTGGACGCGGATTACTGCACGATCGTCATCCCACCCGCGGTTCACCGGGACGCCGTGATGCTGGCGGTGGACAGAAAGATGGACATATTGAGCGAAAAACCGATTGCCGACACGTGGCCCGCATGCGTAGATATATACAGGGCGGTGACCGGGGCCGGCCTGAAGATGCACGTGATATAGAACTACCGCTATTCCAGCCGCATGCTGACCATGCGGAAGGTCTTGCGGGACGGAGAACTCGGGCGGATCAACTACATCCAGGGCCGCTTTGCCGCGGATTACCGGGAATACGGCGCCTGGGGCGCCTTCCGCTATGATATACCCCACACCCTGCTCGTGGAAGGCGCGGTGCATCACTTTGACATGATGCGGAATCTGTCGGGTGGAGACTGCGGGACGATCGCCGGATGGGAATGGAACCGGCCTTGGAGCAGTTTCCAGGGGGATTGTTGCGCCATGTACGTGATGGATATGACCAATGGCGTGAAGGCCGCCTACGAGGGATCTTGCCTGGGCGCCGCCGAACAGAACAGCTGGCACCAGGAGTACTACCGGGCGGAATGTGAAGAGGGAGCCGTCGCCATAGGAAGCGATGGTGTAACGCGCATTCACCGGCATACGGTGGGAACCGGAATGAGGATCGAGGACGTACAGACCGTCGTACCGGAATACGACGGACACCAGTGGCAGATCAACGAGTTTCTAGATTGGCTCGATGGAGGACCTGCTCCCGATACCTGCCTGGAACACAATATAAAGAGCGTCGCCATGGTTTTCGCCGCCATTGAGGCTTCACAGACAGGAACCGCTGTCGACGTGGAAAAAATGGTTGAGCCGGTGGTTAGCGCCGCCTGAGGAAGGAAACGGAAAGCACAGTTTATGCAGAATCAAAGAACTACATTCATCGACTCCTTTTTAAGACTGGAATCCGCCAGCGGCATCCTGCTGATGCTTGCGACCGCCCTGGCCATGGTATTCGCGAACTCGTTTCTGGAACCGCTCTACCACTTCCTGCTGAATATACCGATCCGGATCCACATCGGCGCGCTGGATATCGATAAACCGCTGCTGCTCTGGATCAACGATGGGCTGATGACGATCTTCTTCTTCCTCGTCGGACTGGAACTGAAACGCGAATTCCTCGAAGGAGAGCTGTCGAACAGGCGTAACATCATCCTGCCGGGCGTGGGCGCCGTGGGTGGCATGTTGGTTCCCGCGCTGATCTATCTGCTCTTCAACAGCGACGATCCCTCCGCCTTGAGAGGCTGGGCCATCCCGGTCGCCACGGACATCGCGTTTACCCTGGGCGTACTGACCCTGCTCGGCACCCGCGTACCCATTTCGATCAAGGTCTTTCTGACCTCGCTGGCCATCCTTGACGACATCGGCGCGATCCTGATCATCGCCATGTTCTACACCTCGGACATCTCCACCACTGCCCTCATGGTCGCAGGACTCTGCATACTCGTCCTGGTCCTCCTGAACAAGCTCAACCACGTTTCCCACAGTTCGTATATGCTCGTCGGCATCGTACTGTGGATCGCGTTGTTGAAATCGGGCATCCACGCGACGCTGGCCGGGGTGATCCTGGCCGCGTTCATTCCCATGCGGTCCAGGAAGGATCCGAACGTATCTCCCCTTAAGGTACTCGAGCACGATCTGCATACCGTCGTGGCCTTCTTCATCCTTCCCGTCTTCGCCTTCGCCAACTCCGGCATCATGTTGAGCGGCATTACGGCCGAACAGGCGTTTCATGGCGTACCCGTGGGGGTCGCCCTCGGTCTGTTCCTGGGAAAGCAGATTGGCATCTTCTCGCTGTGCTGGCTGTTCATCAAGCTCAAGGTGGCAACCCTGCCCGCCGGGATGAGCTGGGCCGGCCTCTACGGGGCAAGTGCGCTGTGCGGGATTGGATTCACCATGAGCCTGTTCATCGGCTCACTCGCCTTCAGTGAGACTGCGTTACCCGTCATGTTCGACGAAAGGCTGGGGATCATCGTGGGATCGCTGCTGTCGGGCGTGCTGGGATACGGGATCCTTCGATACAGCCTGCCTCCTGCTGAAACGAAATTCACGTCCGTCAAGCAAGAGGTTGAAGAGGTTGTGTGAGATTCGCGGACTCCTGAACTAACGATATGGGAATCCCCAATATTCCATGGTTGATTTTGACATCGTTGGAGAGATTTCCGAGGTAGAGATAATAGCAAGAGGTCAAGGTATACGAGGGCATGGGAAAGGTAAATTGGAGTTTAAACGTAAACGCAACCTGGACTGAAACTATGAAATGTAAAAACAGCAAGCAAACAGATTCGTACGTCGTATGTATTGACAATGCGGACTACTCGGCATCACTGGAAAAGCACAAGATCTATAGAGTGATCCGCGATGAAGCAACACAGGATGACGGAGATCTCCGGGTCGTTGATGAGAGTGGTGAAGACTACCTTTACCCAGCGGATCGATTTGTTCTTATCACCGTGCCAGTTGAAGTTGAGAGGTCGCTGGGCCGCGACTGAAGAACAGGTATTCAGAGGTGATCAGGTCAAAACAACTTCCCGGAGATAGAGGCCTCGCTCTTTTCACTTGAATGAACATCCAGATATGCCTCATTCATGCACCCCTACGCCTTCTCCAGCGCCTGTTCCAGGTCGGCGATGATGTCGTCCGCGTCTTCGAGACCCACCGAAACACGGGCCCCAAAGCCGTTCTCCGCGTCCCCGCCCGAGGGCAGTACCAGCGTCTCGACATCTCCCAGACTGTACCACGGTTTGCACATCTTCAGCCCGCCTATGAATGCGTCGAGGGATACGCCCGGCCTGGAGATAAACCGCATCATTCCGCCGAAACCGCGCAGATACCCGGTCGCGATCTCGTGATTGGGGTGGGAAGCCAGGCCCAGGAAATTGACCTGCCCAACCTTCTCGTGCCGTTCCAGGTATTCTGCCACTTTCTGGGCGCCTGAACAGTGCCGCTCCATGCGAAAAGCCAGCGTCTTGAGTCCCCGGTGCACGAGGAAGGCGTTCATGGGGGCCAGCACGCCGCCCATGAGAATCCGCATGTAATGGATCTGCGCTCGGATTTCTTCGTCGCGACCGGACACAATTCCGGCCAGCGCGTCTCCATGGCCGGCCATGTACTTCGTCATGGCGTGCAGGACCACGTCGGCACCAAATTGAAGGGGCCGCAGCAGGTAGGGAGAAAGGAAGGTATTGTCGACGACGGCCAGGGCACCCGCTTCGTGGGCTATCTCGATGGCGCGCGCCAGGTCGATGAACTCCATGGAATGGGCGTAAGGTTCGAAATAGACCATCCGGGTGGGTTTCTCCAATGCGGTCTCAAGGGCAGCCAGATCGCACATGTTGACCTGTTCGACGTCCACACCCCACTTCACGGGCAGTACTTCCTTGAAAAACATTTGAGCCCCGGCGTACACCGTCTCGTGACCTACCACCCTGTCGCCGCTTTTGAGAAGACCGAATAGCGTCTGGCCGATTGCTGCCATGCCGCACGAGGTCGATTGAGACCACTCCGCACCTTCGAGTATCTTTACCTGTTCTTCGAGCGCACCATTCGTGGGACCGCCCGCCTTGTCAAGACCCCGTCCGTATGAGTTTGTCCCTTCGTATCCCTCGCGGTAATTAGTATTTCCCTGGTAGATCGGCACCGCCGACGACGTGCCGTGGTACCCCCCATGAATGGCGTCGGTCGTGAAATCCCGGTTCTCAGGAGACTGGTAATCATCGGCAGCGAACCGCAGTTCATGGTCGTTGGGCATGGGGCGATAGTCCTCAGACAATACACAATGTAATTGTGGTGTTTGAATCTGGGCCTTGCATAACCATAGGGAAAATCTGGTCTAGAAATATCCCAGTTTATTGACAGGATAAAGGTAAGAGGGAATCAAAGTAGGTCAACCCATATCATCCGTGCATCGTAGATCCGTACATCGTAGCGTCCAAGAATCAAAACATCCCTCCTACCAATTGGTAAAATCTGATATGTCGCCTATTAACGCTTGACGTTAATAACGCGTTATGTTATTATAGAGACGGCATGATAGAATCGTTCAGTGACCGTGAGACCGAAAGAGTGTTCCGGCGCGAAATGACCAGGAGGTTTTCCGGTAACCTGTCTCGCGCCGCCTTGAAGAAACTAATTATGCTACACACCGCGGAAGCCATGCAAGATCTGACTGCTCTACCTGGTAACAGGATTGAACAACTTAAAGGGGACCGCAGAGGTCAGTACAGTATTCGTGTAAACGACCAGTGGCGCCTGTGCTTTATGTGGAAGAACGGTCGTGCCACCAACGTCGAGCTTGTTGATTATCACTAGGAGTTGATGATTAGGAGTCAATAATGCCAACCACGGTTATGCCCCCGATTCATCCTGGAGAAATCCTTATGGAGGAGTTTCTCGAACCATTAGGACTGAGTCAATATCGACTTGCAAAAGATATATCTGTTCCTCCGCGTCGCATAAACGAAATTGTTCACGGCAAGCGTGCCATTTCGGCTGACACGGCATTGCGGCTGGCGCGTTATTTCGGGACCACGGATCGTTTCTGGCTGAATCTGCAGACTCACTATGACTTGGAGTTGCAAAGGGATCGACTGGGGAACCGATTGGAGTCTGAGGTGCGTGTTCTGGAGCGTGTTGATTGAAGCATGGGGGATCCATGCCGGTCATCGCATCTCTTCTGGCAAGCGCCGGAATCACGCAAACCGTACGGCTTGTCGTTCCCATCAACGTAGGCGTAACCAACCGTACATCATTAGTCACACTTCAGAATGGTCCTCAGTACATCCTTCGCGAATACCGGTGGCCTTACTCGTCGCCCGATGATCTACAGAGGCTCAGTAAAGAGAAGTACCTGCACGATCTACTCCTGAAAAACGGTGTTCCCGTTCCGGCGGTCCTCGCTGAGTACGATGATAAGAACTCGAGTGCCCTGTTAATGGAATTCAAACCGGGGACTCTTCTGGGAGACGTCGTAAGTACGCTAGACGAAGACGAACGCGTCCAGGCCTGGAGGGCAACCGGTGCCGCGTTGCGTGGTGTTCACTCGATCCGCTTGCCTGAAGAACGTTCAGGAGTGATCGTCGGGGAACGCGTGGAACCCTTTGACGAGGGTTCCTGGGCTGATTTTCAGATACACCAGGTTCTGCGTCATGCTGAAAACCTGCACAAACGGGAAAGTGGAGTCCAAATTGAACTATCGAAACTGGAGAACGCGCTAACACAGGCGGCACCTGCACTGGCCGCATCGTCCACGGTCCTTTTACACAACGACCCCCACCCATGGAATGTGCTTGTTCACAATGAAAACGGTCCATGGACCTGTTCGGCATGGCTCGACTGGGAATACGCGTGGTCGGGAGACCCTGATTGGGACCTCGTCAGGATGGACCTGTTCCGTTTGAAGCCGATCGGCCCAACGCCGGACGCTTTCTATGAAGGATATGGCTCTTTTCCTCAAGAACCGAATCGAAGTATCTACGAACTGTCCATTTATTTGTGGATGGCTAAACCAGTACATGGACGGAGAGAAAGACGAGGAGCGTGTGCTGATGCCCACCTACAAGGCCGCAATGAAATATCTGGAACGCATTGATGAATCGGTGGAGAGAATCCGCTCCATGCTTCGGGAACTGGGACATGCGTCTGTCGTACCCGGTGCCGGCATAACCGGTTTTTAATCGGCCTACAAATAGAGGAGCCACCGGTGTTCACCGCGTATACAGGGAACGGCCACTATTGCTACAGCAACAGCCTCCACATGTGTCTGCAACACGCGGGCATGGAGAACGTTCCCACACCTGGGCTGTTGGAGTGCATGACGGGCATGCCATTCGGTGCCCTTTTTCTTCGGTTTGAGAAGAAACCCTATTTCTTCCCGAGTCACGCTGAGGTCGATCCGCACAGCGGCCTGACAAGAGCTTTAACCACGCTCGGATGGACCTGTAACATATGGCAGGGTGACGATGCTGAATCGGCTCTCGATGCATTGAAAGAATCACTGCGGACCGGACCCGTATTGCTTGGTCCCCTGGATCTGGGTTATCTGTCCTATGATCCCAATCGTACGCTGAAGCGCGGGGGCGATCATTACATTGTAGTCCTCAAAATCGAAGGCGGCCGTGTGCAGGTGCATGACCCTCAATTCTATCCTCTGGCGGTACTCCCGGTCGATGAGCTCATGCGAGCATGGAAATACACCAACATGGGATATGTGACCTGTGCATACACCCTGCGAGGCTGTTTTAGAAAAGAGCGACCCGTGTCGACCGATGATATGCTTGTGGAGACATTGAAAAACGCGCAGGAACTGATTCATTCGAAAGCCGAAGGGCCGGTCCTTTTTGGAGGATCGGAGGCTTATCTTCTTGCGGCGGAGGTGATTCAAAACCGACCGTCGAGGTTTTTCCGGTTTTTGCTGACCCAGTTCTCCCTTCCGCTCGGGGGAAGTCGTTGCCTGGACGCGGCCGACTTCTTGAAGTCTGTAGGCCAAATGGAATCTGCTGAGTGGATGGTGAAGAAAGCCGAAACCTATGGTCTGGCTCAATACTACGCCACGCAGAAAAATTGGAAACGCACGGAAGAACTATTCAAACAATTGGCTGAGATCGAAGAGCGAATCTCGGAGTGAATTTGATAGAAGGGTAGCGTCAGCACCCGCTGAATTAGAAAAGCGGACCACTGCTCAGCGGTCCGCTTTTCTAATTTGGATAGAACCCAGGTCCTGATCAAATACGTTTCCACCTTGATCGGAAGCCCATGATCCTGATTTCAACGTCAATACCTGACTGACTATCCCGAAATCATGCCCAGAATCTCTTCCAGGTGGTCCGTCGACGGCCGGTCGAAGGGATCGGAACCCACGTACTTGAACCGAAGGATGCCTTCCTTATCGATGACGAAGGCGGTGGGTGAGACCTCTTCGCCCTTATCGGTAGGTTTCTTGATCTTGAAGGCGGTGGGTATGGTTCGTTCCGGGTCGGCCAATACGGAAAACGAGAGATCCTCCCGTTTGACTTTCGATTTGGCTACAAAATCCCTGGTTTGTTCAAGATCTTCAGGATTGATGAAGAGAAGTGCCGTGTCGTGCCCCGCGATGCGTTCATAGTCGGATTGCAACTGCCCCAGTTGCCGTAAGCAAAGGGGTCACCAGTAACCTATCCAGCCACGGTCCACGACCACCAGGACGTTTTGCCTGCCCTTGAAATCGGCAAGATTGACCGTCTCGCCGTTCACGTCCTGCAGGCTGAAGTCCGGTGCGGGCTGGCCTACCCTGGGGGCCAGGTTCCTGGGTTGTGCGAAGACGGTTTCCGCCACCAGGCCGATCAACGCCAGGGCGAAACACCAACGCGCTAAAGTTCCTACCATGCGATCCCTCCTTGGCTCAATTCAATTCGCTTGCGTTTTGTTCCGTTTAATATAACCTACCCCGTTACGTCTGTGAACTTCAATTTTTATGTTTCACAAAACGATCTCGAGGAGCCGACTCTACATGAAACCGGGTATAACACAACTCTGTCTCAGCCGCCAGGATCTTGAACAGGACCTTTCGAAAGCCCGAAGCCTCGGCTATGAGGCGATCGAACTGGTGTTCTCCGATGATGGATCTCCAAATATCGACGCTTCGACGTCGGAAATCTCCGCGGTCGGGGACGCCTGCAGGGACCACGGACTCGAACTGTGTTCCATGATCGCGATCCGCCGGGACGCCGGTTCCCTGCTGTCGCCCTCGGCGGAGGAACGGGCGAAGCGGGTGGCCATTCTCCGACGCGGTTTCGAAATAGCCGAGGTGCTGGGTGTAGACACCCTCCTCCTGCATCCCGGCGCACTCGATCCCAAGAGCTCCTATGGAACAACCTGGAACAACTTCCGCGACGACCTGCGCGACCTCGCCCCCGATGCTGAACACCGGGGTACCCGGATCGGCATCGAGAATGTGTGGAACCAGTTCATGCTGAGCCCAGGGGAAGCGCGGCAATTCGTAGACGAAGTCGGATCATCCGCCGTCGGTATTTACCTGGATACCGCCAACATGATCCTCTACGGCTACCCGGACATGTGGATACGCGAACTCGGAAGACGAATCTTCAAGGTGCACGTAAAGGATTTCCGCCGCGGTGAAGGTGCCTGGGTCCAGTTGATGGATGGCGATACGGACTGGCCGGCAGTCATGGCCGAACTGCGCGGCATCGGATTCGACGGGGCGCTGGTGAGCGAGGTAGGTGGCGACGATGCAAATATGCGCGAAACAGCCCAACGCATCCGCCAAATCATCACCCTGTAGGACATAATCCTCAACAGGACTTGATCCCGATAGGACGAGATCTCTTTACACGGTCTGAGCTACAGCGGATACAGCGGTTCAGTCTCAGCGCTTCGCCAAGATGGCATCGGCGTACTTGATCACGCCATTGACGTACGAGGTGATGGGATTGTAGCTGAAGATGGCCCTCCGTCTTTCGGCGTCGGTCGGACCGTACTTCCCCCGTTCTTTGAGGTAACGGGCTACGCTCATCACGGCGTCGGGCCAGGAGTGCAAGTCGATCTTGCCGTCTCCATCTCCGTCAGCGGCGTGGGGCATGCTTGCGGGCATGAACTGCGGGTACCCGATGGCCCCTGCCCATGAACCGTGGAGTGACAGCGGGTCGACCCCCGTGGCCTTGCTCTGGCGGAGGAGGGCCGCCAGGTTACCGACGCACCGCCGGCGTATTTTCGCAAAGCGTTCTTCCTGCGTACCAGCCACTCCCGCAGTGGACAGGGGATCGGCCTCGCCCTTCGCCGTAATCCGCCGTACCGCTTCTTGCTGGGCCTCTTCCAGGTACAGCAACTGGGCGACCAGTACATTGAACACCCTGTAATTCCCAGTAAACTCGCCCAGTCCGGATTCCCACATCAGGATGGACACGATATCTTCCGGGGCCACCCCGTACTCCCGTCCGGCCGAGTCCAGCAGATCTTTCTTTTCTTCGAGGAACGCGACGCCCCGTTGTACCCGCTTATCGGTCAGGAACACGCGGGAGAAGTCTTCGTGTGCCTTGTTCTGGATCGTGACACTGCGGGGTGTAGCCACCTTGATCAGTTGAGACGAGTATACCTGTCGGCTCTCGGGCCGGTCGAACAGCGCCAGAAACTCCCCTTCCGAAACAGGTGATCCCCCTCCCTCGCTGGACGCGAGCCGCTTGACCAGGTCAGGCAGGAAGGTCGCCGCAGGATGGTTACGCGGAAGGTCGACGATCGTCAATTTACGCAGCTCCCAAGACTGAGCGTTCGCATGCGTAGAAGTCAGATCCGACGGGATATGAAGCGCCGCGGCCAGGAGAGCGCATAGTCCGGTGTGCAATAGTGGCTTGAATTTGAAATCTGGCATGTTTTTCCTGTGGTTAATAGACGACTCAATACCGATAGCTTCCTGCTTATTAACCGGGATCGGACAGCGTCTGTCAAGCGCAATGTATTCGGGTTGCATGGCTTTCTCGTATCTCTCGTAATTTCAGTGATTTAAGCTACATTAGACGATACATCGACCAGTCGAGGGTTATTCACTTCAGAAAACCAGTCTCTTGAGCTCGTGTTTTCGGGTGAAGTAAACCCCCTCCTCATCCATCGGACCGGGTTGTTGAAAAGCGCCACGTTCTTCATGAACCGTGGTCACGATTCCGGCATTCGAATCAAAACGATAGAAGCAATTGGTCGTGAATCCGTACACGCTACCGTCCGGACCGACCTGGATTCCTCCGTCCAGGACCTGCCCGTCTGGCAGGTATATAGTTCGGGTAAACTGATGAGTGGAGAGATCGAACACGAAGATATAGGATTCGGCCTCATTGTGCGCCGTCCCACAGACAAGGCCGTCTTCAATGACAGCCAGGGCATTGATCGCCGTGACGGTTACCGGCAGCCAACCTTCCCAGACCTTTTCCTCCGCCTCGTAGTCCCAAAGGAACAGCGACGCCCGGTCCACCCGCGGCGCGGTACCCGTGCCGCCGTCGATCGTAGTCCCCACGGCCAGGAGTTTATGGGCTTCCAACCAGGCCAGCGTCCAGCAACTCGCCTCACCCGCGATATCGCGGTAAGTCCCGAACTCCTCCGTTTTCGGATCGTACCAGGACAGGGGACCTCCCCACATGCCGTAGTCCGGAATTGACGCCGTCCACACGCGGCCCAGGGGGCCGGCGACCATGGATCTCGGACGATAGGAAACCTGGTCCATTCGATCGAGGTCGCGGGGGTTACTGTCCGGATCCATCCCAAAGACATAGGGTCTGGACGGGTCGTAAACGGACAGGTTGGCTCCGGGATAGGAGCAGATGTAGAGCTTACCGTCCATGTTGGCCATGGAGTAGGCTTCCCCGGTAGCGGTGGTACAGATACCCAGGTCGTCCATGGACTGCGATGAAGGATCAAAACGAAAGAAGTGCAAGGGCAAGATGCTCGAACCGTAAATGTTGTCATCGGGACCGCGATGAATCATGAAGAGTTCGCTGCCCGCGGATTCGTAGGCTACGGGCAGTGTTCTCGTTGCACCGGATCCCGGAGAGGTTATGGCCAATTCGTGGTACATCTGCGTGGCGCGGTCCGCGAAGTCCGCGGTGGAACCGTCGGACATCGTAAGTTGCCGCGCAGGATCCGGGAGGTTACCTACGGGTTCGGCATCGAAACCGTTGATTCGAAAATCGCCTTCGGTCGACTGCATATAGAGTTGTCCATCGACCGCCCTGTACAGCGACAACGAGCCCCCTTCCTCTGTGACCACCACGGGGCCGACGGTCTTGCGCACGCCAGATTCCGGATCGAATACGACCACGTGCGGACGGGTCACTCTAATTAAGCAGGCGATGGTTCCCCCGGCACCGACGTGGGGATAGCAATACATGTCCGTCTCATCCATCCGCCCGTGGCGGGTAAAGTCGCTGGTCCACGGATCGTAGCTCGTCAGGCCCGCCGAACCGTAGCATCCTATCCAGATCACACCGTCCGAATCCTCATCAATATTGCATGGGAAGGTTTCATCGGGGAGGTTGATGGCGCCAAGGTCATCCAGGTGCTCAGACACGGGATCGTAGCGGTAGAGGTGACCGGCGTAGGCCGCGCCGACGTAGATACGGCCGTCGCTGCTGCGCAGAGCGCCGGTTGGGAAGTTGGCGGTTGGATCGGAGGCCGTTACCTGGGATATTCCGCCCGTGGACGGGTCGATTTTAACAATGGTAAACCCGGCCGCCTGCTGCCCCATCACGGCCACCAGGCAGTCCCGGCCTTCCCGGTCCAGGGTTGGAAAAACACGGACCCAGTTAACACTGCGAACAGGAATGCCCAGGGTCTTGATCGACGGCACGAAGCTTAGCCTTTCCGTTTTTCTATCTGGTCACGCCGTGCCTGTTCCGCAAAGATCGCGACCGTTTCCTCGAGGGTGCGGTTGCGGTCCACGGTCTCCGGACGTTCGTGGCCGATGGGGCTCTCGGCGATCAGTCGGAAAATGGCTTCCGCGCCTTCGTGAAACCCGGGCGATACCCCGGCCTGTTCGTAGGTCGCCGCGATTTCCTGCATTTCCCCGATCCAGCGAAAGGCCTTGGCGGACAGGCTATTCAGACCGCCCATCGCCTTGAGACGCTGCGACTGGCTTTCCTCGAACTCGGCCAGCAGTTCCTCGCCCAGTCCCATGACCTCGGCCGTGATCAACGCGGCGGCGTGCAGGGCGGATGTCCCCTTGGTCACCGAGGCATAGCACATCTTGATACCCGATGCCCGGCCTGTTTCGCCGCCCAGGAGCCGGACAAGGATACCATGACCGTCGAGTTGCGCAAGTAGGTCTTCGTGGGGACCCGAAGCGTAGAAACGGGTCATTTCGCGACTGCCTGGCGGACCGCCAATGATGCCGGCGTCGATGAATCGTCCACCGGCATCGGTGATGACCTTGTCGATCTCCCTGGCCGAATCCGGTGAAATGGCGTTGCACTCCGCGTAGGCCGGCGAGGATCCCGTCCGTCGAATCGCTTCCGCCACCTGTTCGGCGAGCGAGCGAGTCTGATCGGGTACCAGAATGGCCAGGATCAGCTCCGAATCGCGTACCAGTTCGTCCAGGTCGGGCACGTCCCGGATGCCCGCGGCCATAGTCAGCGACCGGGTCCTTTCACTGCGGCCCGTAAGGCAGGTGGCCACGTCGAATCCTCCAGCAATCAGGCACCGTCCTACGGAATGGCCCATTTCTCCGGGGCTCAATATGGCGATTCGGTTCACCTTCATGTTGGGCTCCCTGCTGGTTATCAGGCCTTGTTTCTTCTTGCTACCATGCGACGGATCACTCGGTGGCCTTCGTCTACATCTTCCTCATGAAGCACGGTGAATTGGCCGTCCGGCAGGCGACTCGCGGGTTCACCGTCCTTGAAACACCAGTCCGGGTTCTGCGAGGGCCTGTAGCGGAGATGTTCCAGCGTAAAACCCTGCCACGCGATGAGGCCGTTGTCGGCCACCGCGGGCCAGGCGTAGTCGAAGACCGCCGCCTCCCAGTACATCACGCAAAAAACCAGTGCGTAATGCCGTCCGGCGGGCGGTCGCCACACGTTGAGGTCCGCCTGCACGCACTTCAAACGCTTATCCAGACCGCGTGCCTTCGCTGTAGCCGCCAGGCGTTTCAGGGCCTCGTCGGAAATGTCGATGGCCAGCACGTCCCGGCCCGCCTTGGCCAGCGTCAGGGCCTGGCCCGAGATGCCGCAGGCCAGTTCGAGCACGGGTCCATCCGGTATACCCTCGGACACCGTCCGTTCATACAACGGGCACCTGTCCCGCGACTGAAGCCGTTTCGGCTCCAGGTACCGCGCATTCCATTTCAACCGGTCGGGATGGTCTTCGCGTATGCGCAGCGGCGGCTCAATGTTCTTCAATTCGAGATTACCGTGGTTATTGATCTACGAGGAAACTTCCTGTGCCACGACGAGAATGTGATATCCCTGTTTCACCGGCTGGCGGAACGACTGCGAGAGCACGTATCCGTCCACGCCGGCGCGTACCGGCCAGGGCGGATCATCCACGCGGTAGAAATCGTGCAGGTTGCCCACGACCTGTCCCGCCTCCACGTACTCGCCGCAGGCCATCAGTGGTTCGTAGTGTCCCGGAAAGGGCGCCGGCACATAGCATTCCCGGTCGATGATCACCACCAGTTTCTGGGTGCCGGCTGCGTGATGGGCGATTGGCTGGATGTCTCCGGCAAGTTGGCCATGGTGGATGGCCGCGGCGCGGATGCCGTGCCGCGCGTAACGCACGCCATCCGGATTCACCGATTCTCCCCAGCCCAGTTCGGTCCCGATGGTGATCTTACCCAGCCGTTCCGCCTCGCTGACCATCAAACCGGGTGTTTCGTTCTGGTACATCATTACGAAGGGTGTGCCGAACCAGCGCGCCGTATCTTCGATGACGGCCGCCTGTGCCTGATCGTCCACCTTGTGGAAACTGGAACACTGCACGAAATCGAGCTCGCCGCCGCCGGAATGAATGTCCGTCAAGACGTGCACGCGTGGCCAGAGATGCTCCCGTACGAATTGGGCGATCCGGTGGGTGATTCCCGCGAGAGCCGGCGATGTACCTGCACCATCCACGAAAGCGCGGTTCAGGTTGACCCCGTCATCGGCGTCGCTTGCCCGGCGGCCTGCGTGGAAGGCCGCGGGATTGAGCACGGGTATGAAGATCAGGCGGCCGTTGACCTCCGTCACGGAGATCTCCCCGATCAGGTTCTTGATGGCCACCGGGCCCTCGTATTCGTTGCCGTGATTGGACCCGCTGGCCAACAGTCCTTCGCCGTCAAGGACACCGGGACCGACCATGACCGTCAGGGGGATGAGATGGTCCGCCCAGAGGGAATCGTGTTCGAGGGCGACCCAGTAGTCCCGGCGCCCCGGCGAATCGAGATCGAGTTCTTCGGGCCGGACGATTTCACGGGACATCCACGCCTCCACTCAATGTAGAAATCTTACCTTGGAGCCCGGCGCGCACCGGGCTGGTGCGGGAGACTCCGATCGCAATAAATCGTAGCCGGCGGAAAACACACCGGTACGTTTGGCGGCGCACGGTCACACCGAGAGGTTTGGCAGTGTACGGTCATACCGAGAAGTTTAGCGGTACGCTATCACACCGAGACGCCGAGGAGACCACGGGTAACCTGGAAGTCCGTATTGCCGAGTACCGCCGCACGGGGCGTATGGGTGTGGGACGCCGTCTTCCGGATCAGATCGAGCAGGTTGTCGCGCCAGGCCGTCTCGGAGCCGGAGAGCACAAGATCGACATCTTCGAGATACGGCCCGGGCAGGTCGTCACCGCTTACCTGCAGCACCGGGACCATGGGGTGTCCAGGCAGCGGATGGGCGCCGACTCCGGTCAGGATCAATTCCACGCCCGTGGCGCCCAGCCCGGCCAGGGTCTCCACCCAGTGCGTGGTCTGCGTTTCCATGATGTGGAGTCCCGGCACGCGGGCGGGCTCTCCGTAGTTCAACGTCGGTCGAACCGGGCGATCCGGCAGGTTGCGCTGTAAGTCGGGATGTCCCAGCAAGGCGGCGTTGTCGGGTATGACTACCGTGCTTCCCTGCCGGGCCAATACGAGAATCAGGCGCACGAGCGCACCCGCGACCCGGTCGGATACGGGTCCGGTCGCGGACACCCCCAGCCGGAGGCCGGACAGCCCGTTTTCACTCACGCCGGGGCGACCAAGTCCTTCCAGTGCCCGGGCAAACCACGATTCGATGCGTCCCAGGACCTGGTCGATCCCGCCGTCCAGCTGTACACTGGCCCAACCGAAATCATCCGGGTCGATCCCCCGCTCGTTCAATTGCTGACGGTAGAAATCGTTGTGCGTGCGTTCGCAACCATGCTCCAGGAGCAGGGCGACGGCCGTCATCGGGTGTGTCAGGTAGCCGGTCATGGTGCGGATGTACATCTCTTCCGACACGCCGCCCGAGACGCCGCACCCCTCGGTATGCACCAGGGTGACGAACCGGGAAATGCCGGCGGCACGTCCGATCCCGGCCTGGTTCAGCCGCTCCGCGGCCATGCGGGCGATCTGTCCCGAACACAGGCTGGTGGGCAGAATGAGACCGACACGGTCGGTGGTTTTGGAACCGTTCACTTCGTACAGGGGCAGTTTGATCCGGTCGGACGGCGTAACCTCACCAGGAAGGACGGCCAGCGGTTTGCCTCCGGGTTCCGGACGGTCCTGGAGGACACGCAGCCGGCTGTCGTCGGTCTGTTTCCAGTCGCGCCAGATCTGCGTCTGACTGTGACCCGCCCGTTCGCCGCGGGTAAGTTCGCCCGATGCCGCCCGCAGCGTCAAATCGAGCGTCTTCCTAGCAAGATCGTCCATGGACACGCCGTCCAGGTACGCCCCCGCATTGACGTCCATTTCCCCCGAAAGCAATTCGTACCTCTTTGTAGTCGAGACGATTTTGACGGTCGGAACGAAGGGGAAGTTGGTGATGGACCCGTTACCGGTTACGAAAAAGATGAGATTGCCGCCGGACGCCACCTGTCCCGCGATACTCTCCAGGTCGTTGCCCGGGCTGTCCATGAAATAATAGCCGGGTTCCATCATCCGGACGGCGTAGTCGATGGCGTAGTCGAGGCGTACATCCGGGTGGCGCTTGCGGGCCGCGCCGATGGACTTGAGCACGATGTTGTAGATGCCCCGGAGCTTGTTGCCTCCGGACGGGTTGGCGTCGACCGACTGTCCATGCCACGCCGTGCGTTCCTGGAAACGCTCGATCATGTGCAGGAAGGTGCGGACCGTGTCGAGGTCACGGACGTTCTGCAGCACATAGGGTTCGCCGCCGATGAGTTCGTCCGTTTCCGCGAGATTGGCCTTGCCTCCATAGCGGATGATTTCCCGGGCTACCCGGGCGGCCAGTGGGTTGCCCGATATGCCCGAATACGAATCCGATCCGCCGCATTGAAGCACGATGTTGAGATGACCTGCCGAGGCCGCTTTCCGTGAAACGCGGTTGACCGATTCGAACCATCCGGCAACGGTCGCCGCATTACGCTCCAGGTCTTCACTGAAACCGCCCCCGAGCGTTTCGAACCGGTGCAGCACCTCGTCGAGCGGATAGCCGTGCTCCCGCATGTAGGCTTCCAGCATCCGCCCGGTCACGGTCTCGGTGCCGCGATCCACCGCGAGCACCGCACCGACGTTGGAATGGACCATGAAACCCGCCAGTGTCCGCAGTACCAGTTCCCGGTTGTTGGGGTCTACCCCCGCACCGCCTTCGGTATGGGCGACGGCCACCACGCCGTCAATGTTCGGGTACCTGCCCGCCCGGTCCTTCAGCATCGTTTCCAGCTGCCGGACGAAGCCGGCCGTCTGGGACGTAATGCCCAGGAGGACGATGTAGTTGCGGGTTCCGACACCCCTGGCAATGCCCCGGTCGTATCCCGTGAAGTTCGGCGGATCGTCGCATAACGGGACCTGTTCCCCGGGTACGAAGGTGGATTCGTCCAACACGTACGGCACCACCCGGTCTTCGAAGTTCGGCTCGTCCGGGAGAGCGAAATCTACTTTTCGAACGCGGAGCGCGTCGAGTATGTCGGCGTTGCAGATGTAGTCGCCGGGCGCGATATCCCTCGTTGCCCGGCCGAAGGGCAGTCCCCAGGACAGGACCGCTTCACCGGCGGGAATGGGCTGGACGGCAAATCGATGCCCTTCCAGGAGGGTATGGCCCAGCGAAAAGCCGGCACCGGCGTCGTCGACCACCCTCGTACCGGCCTCCAGCCGTCGCGAGACGATGGCCACGTTGTCGCCCGGTGCGGGCAAACGGGAAATATCCTTCAACTGGCAGTCAGGCACGATGCCGGGAATCCTCTCGCCTTACAATACAAATGAAGAAATAGGCCTTGCCGTATGGACTGGCAAGGTAACATCTGACCGGCGTCAATGTCAAAGGATATCAACCGTCTTTGCCCCGGCATTGACGGCGGAATTGTACGGTGTACATTGTGTTCCGGGACCGGTCCCGGACCGGACGCTTCAAACCATTGGTTTATCTGATCATCACACTGCCGATACGCGAATTCATGCCATCTGCCAACCGGAGGTCCAAGATGTTCGTAGGGTACGTCAGCGATGAACGATACGTCGCCATTCCTGAAGTCCTGCTCGAATTCGAAGCCGGCGGAGAGTCCATCGAGGCACGCTCGCGGGCCACGGGAGCGGTCTACGCAAACGTGACACCCGGCAGGGAGTACAAGGTTACGCTGGCATGCAGGGATTTCGGATTCAAGAGTGTATACATGACGCCGGGCGGCGAACGGCCCTACCATTTCAGATTGCTTCGGGACAGCCTGATGGGATACATGTGGCCAAAGTGGGTCCGATCCGGGGAAAAGTCGGAGTTCCGTGTCCACGCCGTGGAGGCCTACAAACTGGAACTGTACCGTTACGGCTCGAAGAAGGAATTCATCCGGAACATCGGCTGGTACGACGAACACGGTCCCCGGGCCACCATGCAGATTACACCTGACGGTGATTATACGCGGAACGGGGTTCGATGGAACACCCAGGGTTATACCAATCCCGCCCACAAACAGTACATCGAGGCGCCGGAACGGTCCGGCCTGTACTACCTGCACGCTTCTACGGAAAGCGGCGTGTTCTTCTCCTTCCCCTGGATCGTCGCCCCGGCCGCGCCGTCGGCCGACGTCGCCGTGCTGGCCGCCAACATCAACTGGAACGCGTACAACAACTTCGGGGGACGCAGCAACTACATCCATCCCGACGAGTTTCCTCCCACGCCCACGGTCAATGCCCGGTACGATCTGAAACGGTACACCGACTCCTCGCACCGGATGTACAGCGCCGACGACTACGCGCCCCTGTCCTTCGACCGGCCCGAACCGATCAACCACGTTCCGAAGGACGTTGAGGCCACGGACATGATCAGTGGCCGCGCGGCTTGCCACGTCGCACCCGCGGAATGGCGGTTCCTGGCGTGGATGGAGCGTGAGGGATTCGACTACGACCTGTACGCCGAGACCCAGTTCCACGACGGCACCCTACCCCTGGACCGATACAAAGTGCTGATCACCACCACCCATCCGGAGTACTGGTCGCGGGACATGTACTACCGGCTCAAGGACTGGGTGTTCGAATCCGGCGGACGGCTCATGTACCTGGGCGGGAACGGGCTGAACTGCGAGG
>CBDEKM010000010.1:0-200732 GCA_965240335.1 bacterium | reverse complement strand
CACCACGAGGGTGGTCCAGGCCAGAGCGAGATCTCCCTGAGATACACCGACGCCATGACCATGGCTGACTACACCATGGCCTATCGTCTCGTGGTGAAGGAAGTGGCGCTCCGGCACAACGTGTACGCCACCTTCATGCCCAAGCCCCATGCCAACCATAACGGGAGTGGGATGCATTTGCACCTTTCCCTCTTCCGCGGCGAACGAACGCGTTTTTGACGAAGACAGGGAAATACCATCTGTCGGATACGGGCCGCGCCTTCATCGCCGGCCTGATGCGCCACGCGCCCGAGACCATGCTGGTCACGAACCAGTGGGTGAATTCGTACAAGCGGTTGATCGCGGGATACGAGGCGCCCCTCTTCGTTTCCTGGGCGTTGCGCAACCGGGCGGACATGATCCGGCTCCCCGCCTACAACCCCTCGAAACACGAAGCCATGCGCGTGGAGTACCGCGCCCCCGATCCTTCCTGCAATCCCTACCTCGCCTTCGCCGTCATCCTCTCGGCGGGTCTGGCAGGCATCGAGAACGGGTACGAACTCGGTCCCCCCGCCGAATACGACCTGTACAGCATGTCCCACGAAGAACGTCGTAAACTGGGCATACAGTCCCTGCCCAAGGATCTTAACGAGGCGATCAAACTATCTGAAGGAAGCGAGTTGCTGGTGCAGTGTCTCGGTGAAGAGATCTTCGACAAACTGATCGAAACAAGCAGGAAGAGTGGGAACGCTACCGATCGCAGGTCACCGACTACGAACTGAATACCTACCTGTCCCAGTTGTAGGCGAAGAAACTATCCAATTCAACGATCTGAGAGCAATCCGAATGGCTACTGGTGTCAACCAAACCGCAGATTCCGGAACTCCGTTGAACCCCGATGCGAGCCGCCTAGCAGCCATCGACTGGATGCGCGGCCTCGTCATGGTCCTGATGGCCATCGACCACGCAAGCCTTGCTTTTAACGGCGGTCGGCTTGGCGACGATTCGTGGTTCGCGCACCAGGCAGGATCCGAATTGCCCGCCGCCCAGTTCTTTACCCGCTGGATTACCCACCTGTGCGCGCCGACCTTCGTCTTCTGGCCGGAACCGCGATTGCCCTGAGCTTCGAGCGGCGCCGTCTTGTGGGCGCCCTGGATCGCGACCTGGACCGGCACCTGTTCAAGCGGGCGCTTGTCATCTTGGCTTTTGAACTGCTGTGGTGGTCTCCGTTCAACCTCCAGGTCCTGTTCGCCATCGCCATGGGGCTGATCTGCATGATCCCCTTGCGGCGCTTGTCCACACGCACGCTGCTGATCACCGCGCTTTCCATCCTGTTTTTGTACGAAGCCCTGTTCTGGGGAATCATGCATCTGGGGGGCATTACCCCCGACTTGATTCGCGAGGTAACGAATATGCCGGTTCCGGACGGGGAATTTGATCAGGAAGCGATGAACGAGGTGGGCGCCCAGGTCCGCAACCTGGGCTGGATGACTGTTTTCACCCCGTTTTTTCATCCGGGGACTGCTGGTCAAGATCGGCCCCATACCCTTGTGGGTACAGTATCCCTTTGTGCCCTGGCTGGGGATGATGATACTGGGCTGGCTGTTGGGTCGTTACCTGGTGCAGCGTCTAGCCGTCGCAACGCCCATCGACGCTGCCCGGTCGTCGATGTCGGTCGAACGCCTGCTGGTCATCTCGGGATTGCTGGCGTTGGGACTGTTTGTGCTGTTTCGCGCCTGGAACGGTTATGGGAACATGCTGCTGCTGCGAGAGGGACTTTTCACTGGTGCAATGGCTGTACGTCAACAAATACCCGCCAAGCCTGACCTTCGCATTGCTGGAGTTGGGCCTGATGGCCCTGATGCTGTGGGGTTTCTTCAGGTATCAGCGCACGATGAAGGGCCCGGTAAGAGCCTGGAATCCGCTGCTCGTGTTCGGCCAGACCGCCTTTTTCTTCTACCTGATCCACATGCACATTCTGTTGATCGCTGCATTTGCCACGGGGAATTTCATGCAACTCGGCTTAGGCGCAGCTTACCTGGCTGCCCTTGGGGTGCTGATTCTGCTCTATCCGCTGTGCCTGTGGTTTCGCCGTTTCAAAGCCGCACGACCCCGAAGCTGGGTAAGGGTATATCTAGCTTACCCTACCACCCGGGGGGATTATCCTGCCAGGTGCGGCCCACGTAGTCGAAGAAGGTGATGACGAGGAGGATCATCAGCCAGAAGATGGCGGCGGCGGCGGCCAGTTTGGTCTGGCCGGGATTGAACTTCAGGTGCATGAAGTACAGGATGACCGCCATGGCCTTTACGGAGGCGATGGCCATGGCCACGATGGTGTTGAATATGCCCAGGTCCACGGTGGCCACCCACACGGTCAGTGCCGTGAGGACCAGCAACATCGCGAAGATGGTCAGGTAGTTGCCCGCAGTCGCGATGTGGGGCCCTTGGTGCTCCCCGTGTCCGCGTTCGGCATGCAGTTCGTGTTCGGCGTGTTCCGTCATTGTAGTTTCCCTAAACGATTAGTCCGCCAATCAGGTACAACAGCGGGAACAGGAAGATCCAGACCAGGTCGACAAAGTGCCAGTACAGGCCGAAGTTCTCTATGGGCGCATAGTACTGGGGCGTGAACTTGTTCTGCGCGGTGCGGACCAGCAACCAGATGATGAGGACGAGTCCGATGAGGACGTGCAAACCGTGGGTTCCGGTCATGCAGAAGTAGAATCCGTAGAACAGTTGTATGGTCTGCCCGTCGCCCGCGCCGGTCCAGAGGAAATTGTACCCGGGAATCAGACCGTCGTGCAGCTTGTGCGAGTATTCGATGTACTTGTTCACCATGAACACACATCCCAGTGCGAGGGTCAACACCAGGAAGACGATGATGTGGTTCTTCTTTCCGAGCTGGGCCGCCCGGACGGCGAAAGCCATGGTGACGCTGCTGGTGATCAGGGCGACCGTGTTCAAGCCGCCCAGGAAGACGTCGAGATTCTGGCTGCCGATGACGAAGGAATCGTAGTACTCGCTTCGATAGATCGAATACCCTAGGAAGAACCCGCCGAAGAACATGACTTCCGTCAGCAGGAACAGCCACATCCCCAGGGCTCGCGGCATCGTTCTGCTGATCCATGTCGTCGAACTGATGACGCATGTAATGGGGATGCCCGGCGTGATCATCGTGGCCGTGGGCGGTTACTTCCGTACCGACTGACACTGTCTTACTCCTTCACAGATTAACAATGCGTGCTGACTAGGCGTGTTCGACCTCTTCCTCTTCAACATGTACCGGATTCTCAATCACCTCGCCGTAGTTGTACGGCTCCTCTTCCACGATTGGCGTGGTCGGGAAATTATGTTCCGGCGGCGGCGAGGAAAGGATCCACTCAAGACCGGTAGCCCGCCAGGGATTGGGCCCGGCGATCTTGCCGTTTTTCAGCGACCAGAGCATGTAAACCGCCGGCACGATGAAGGCTGCCGCCAGGATGGTGGCGCCTGGCGGATGACATGATGTTCAGCAACTGCCACTCTTCCGGATAGACGTGATAACGCCGCGGCATCCCGAGATAACCCACGAAGAACTGCGGGAAGAACGTCAGGTTGAACCCGGCGAAGATCAGGAAGGCGGCCAGACGTGACCATCCCTCCGGGTACATCCGGCCGGATATCTTGGGCCACCAGAAATGCAGCGCCGCCATGAAGGCCGTTACCGCGCCACCCACCATGACGTAGTGAAAGTGGGCCACCACGAAGTACGTATCGTGCATGTGGATGTCCAGGCCCATGATGGCCAGGAACACACCGGTCAGGCCGCCCACGGAGAAGAGTCCGATGAAGCCCAGGGCATAGAGCATGGGCGCGTCGTAGGACACCGATCCCTTGTAGATGGTCGCCATCCAGTTGAAAACTTTGATCGCCGAAGGTACCGCCACGAGCATGGTGATGAAGGAAAAGACCATGCCCGCGTAAATCGACTGGCCGCTCACGAAGAGATGGTGGCCCCAGACGAAGAATCCCAGGACCGCGATCGAAACGCTGGACATGGCGATGAATTCGTACCCGAAAATCCGCTTGCGGCTGAAAGCGGCGATAACCTCGGAGATGACGCCCATGCCGGGCAGAATCATGATGTAAACGGCGGGATGGGAGTAGAACCAGAAAAGGTGCTGAAAAAGGACCGGATCGCCGCCGAGGGCTGGATCGAATATGCCGATGTGCAATCCCCGCTCGACCATCATGAGGGCCAGCGTGATCGCGATGACCGGCGTGCCGAGGACCATGATCAGGCTGGTGGCGTACATGCCCCAGACGAAGAGGGGCATCTTGAACCAGCTGATGCCCGGCGCCCGCATCTTGTGGATGGTCACCATGAAGTTCAGCCCGGTCAGGATGGAAGAGAATCCGGCGATGAAGGCCGCCATCCCCGCCAGGATCACGTTGCTGTTGGAATAGGTGCTGCTGAAGGGGGTATAGAAAGTCCAGCCCGTATCCACGCCGCCGAGCAGGGTCGTCAAAACACCGAATGTGCCGCCAATGATAAACAGGTACCAGCTCATCAGGTTCAGCTTCGGGAAGGCCACGTCCTTGGCCCCGATCATGAGGGGCATGATGAAGTTCCCGAACACGGCGGGTATGGACGGGATCAGGAAGAAGAAGATCATGACGATGCCGTGCATGGAAAAGGCCACGTTGTACTGGTCCGCTTCCATGAGATCCGCCTCGGGCGTAGCCAGTTCCAGGCGGATAAGGCTGGCGAAGGTGCCCCCGATCAGGAAGAAGAAGGAGATCGAAAACAGGTACAGAAGCCCCACGCGCTTGTGATCCATCGTCAATAGCCAGGACTTGATGGAGTAGGCCGCGTTCAGAAAATGGTCCCGGGGCATCCGGTGTTCGGCAGCCCCCTGTTGCGCTATCGTGCTCATTGGGC
The DNA here is from genome assembly GCA_965240335.1 of bacterium. Taxonomy (GTDB): domain Bacteria; phylum JAAXHH01; class JAAXHH01; order JAAXHH01; family JAAXHH01; genus JAAXHH01. The sequence goes on along the minus strand of CBDEKM010000010.1, from coordinate 195,835 downwards.
GCCCTCCGTACTCGGTAATGACTTAATGTAGGAAATCAGATTGAAGATGTTGGTCTCCGTGATCTGACCCTGGTAGGTCGGCATGATCGACGGGTAGCCGGATACGAGCCGGATCCGGGGATTGACGATGGATTCCCGGATATAGGCCTCGTCGATCAGGATGCGTTCGCCGCTGGCGAGGGTTTCCTCCGTGCCGAACTTTCCGTTCAGCGACGGACCCCTGGACGCGGCCTGGTCGCTGTGGCAGGTATCGCAGTTAAGCTGCGAGAAAAGCCGTGCGCCGGCCTCTTCAGGCGTTTCGTCGGACACGCCGCCGCCGAGCCAGTTCTGGTAGTCCTCCGGCTCCATGGCAAATACGCTTCCGACCATACGGGAGTGTTCGGTACCGCAGTACTCCGCGCAAAACAGGTGGTATTTTCCGACCTTCGTCGCCTCGAATGTCAGCGAGGTGTACCGCCCGGGAATTACGTCGTTCTTGACCCGGAACGCCGGGACGTAGAAACTGTGTATGACATCCTCGGACGCCATGGTAAGCTTCACCGGCGTGTTGATTGGGACGTGCATTTCGTTGATTTCCCGCTGTCCCGTCGGATGCTGTACGTGCCACATCCACTGCTTGCCCACCACGTAGTACTCCATGGCACCATCCGGGATCTGGTACACCTTGAAGAAGAGGTAGACACCCCATGCGAACATGATCAGCATGAGGACAAGCGGTATCGCCGACCAGGTGATTTCAAGCCCGAGGTGGCCGTGCGACTGGTTTACCGCCTGCTGGTCCTCTGTCCGGCGCCGGTACTTCATGGCGAAGACGAAGATCAGGACGCAGATCAAGGCCATGAAGAATACGCTGATGGCCACTACGAAAAAATAAAGCAGATCGACATCGAAGGCAAAGGTTGATGCAATCTCGGGATGCAGTTGGAATTGGTTGTTCATACGCTCACTTTACGGTTGAGTCGGATCTTTCTGGCCATGCCGGGTTGCGCTGGACCGCCTGGTCCGCCTGGTCCGCCTGGTCCGCCGATTACGCTTCGTCTCCGTGTCTATTCCTCGCCCGCCGTTTGCGACGGTCCCGCCTGAACATGACGACCATGAAGGAACCCATGGCCAGCAGCGTGATCAGTCCGGCGACGCGCATCGTGTTCATGATGACGATCCCGTATCTTCCCTGTTCGGGATCGTAGTTGAAACAGTACAGCATCACCTGGTCGAACACGGTGCCCAGCTTGTCTTCCGAAGATTCGACGAGAGCGAGCCGGACGTCTTCCGATGGAAACTCGATACCAAAGAAGTAATGTGAAACCGTGCCCTTCGGACTGACGATCATGATGGCGCTGCCGTGCACGAACTGCCCTTCCGCTTCATCATAGACGTAGTTGAAACCGACGGTACCCGTCAACGCGTCGATGGCCGGCGCATCGCCCGTAAGGAAGTGCCATCCTTCCCGGGCTCCGGGCCGGTTGTACCGCTGGGTATAGACCGCTTTTTTCTGTGTCGCCAGCTGGTGGGTTTCCCTGGGGTCGAAACTGACGGACAGGACCGTGAACTCATCGCCGATGGTGTAACTCAGCGGTGCCAGGCTTCGGTTGAGCCCGTTGAGGACCTCCGTGCACAACATCGGACAATCGTAGTAGACCAGCGAAAGGATGACCGGTTTGTCTCCGAAGTAGCTGCCCAGTTTCACCGGCGTACCCGTTTCGTCGTAGAATTCAAGGTCCAGAGGCAGCGAGGCGCCAATATTCTGTTCGATGCCGACGTGTTTGAGAATTTCGGGCGTAGCACTCGCGTCGAGGCCCGGACCGGTGCCGATATCCTTCATGACCGTCGGGCTGTTGCTGCCTTCCTGTCCGTAGACCCCGCCGTGCTGACCGGACAGCCCGGGCAGTACAAGCAGAATCAAAACCAGGACCGCGGCGTATTTGAAATGTTTGCTGATCATAGCTCTACTGTCCTTCCCCGGTTCCCGCCGCCGAGGGCAGTTCGAACCGGTTGTCGGTCGCGATCAGGTGCATGGCCCGGTCGATCGGTATCTGGGCGATTTCCGCCGTCCGGATCACCCACCCGTAAGTATTCAGCTTTTTCTCTTCCGCCTCCCGGAGGACGATCAGGTCCTCTTCGGGGATGACCTGCAGCCGGGGTTCGGGCGGCAGTGTGTTTTCTTCCAGCATGGGTGACGGCGTGTCGAACGACAACGCGTTGTAATCTTCGATCACCACGAACATCAACCACATCAGCACCATGGATATGACGGCCAGCGCCGTTAAGCCGATGCCGAACTTGATGACCAGGGGCACGTTGGTTTCGAAGACTTCGTGTCCCCGTTCAATCGCGGCCTTGTCGACGATTTTATGGTTTTTCCCCAGATTCATATTAGCCTCGCACCTGTGCCTTCGAGACCGATTCCACGAGTTCCGCGAATCGCGGATCCTTCTGTGGAATCAGCGGATTCCTCTTCAGCCGGTTGATCACGAAGTAGAACCAGATGCCCCCCAGCCCGATCGGTACGATCAGATCCAAAATGCTGATACCGAAACCGTCAAGACGGAAGTTGGGTGCCACGTGCCAGAAGATATCGACCAGGTGCATGGCCAGGATGAACCAGGCGACGCGCACCAGTCGCCGCGGGTCCCTTTTCCGCGGTATGGAAAGGAGCAGGAAGAAGGCGATAACGAACCGGCAGAGTACCAGGACGATCGACACGACTTCCCATCCGCCGTTGACGCGGTGAACGTACCAGGGGTTTTCTTCCGGCAGGTTCGCCGCCCAGATGACCAGGAACTGGGACAGCATCATGTAAAACCAAAGCAGCGTGAAGGCCAGGAGCAACTTGCCCCAGTCGTGGAAACGGTCCTCGTCGGCAAGTTCCGAGATCGGCGCGTGTTTCCTGAGCCAGGCCATCATGATGATGATGAACGAAAGGGCGGCGCCCCCGCTGCTCACGATCATCATGACCCCGTATAGCGTAGAGAACCAGTGCGGATCGGTGGACATGATCCAATCGAAGGACGCGAAGGTCATCGACAGGGCGAACACCACGACTCCGGGTCCGCAGATGTTTCGCATCTTGTCCGTCAGCCTGGGGTCTCCCGACGTATCCTGGGCCGTGGACCACTTGATCAGCAGGAACGACGCGGTGATCCAGATGGCGAAATAGATCGCGGTCCGTATGAGGAAGAAAGGCACGTTGAGATAGGATTCCTTGTGCTGCAGGATCGGATCGACGGCCACCACTTCCGCGTGCGTCCAGTGGTACAGGTCGTGCATGCCCAGCACGATGGGTATGAAGAGGACGAGCAACACCGGCAAAGTACTCATGGCGGCTTCGAGCAGTCGCTGGATGACGAATCCCCAGCGGCCGCCGATGAGATGGTGCAGCATGGTGAAGGCCATGCATACCAGGGTGATGCCCGTACAGATCATGTAGCCGACCAGGTAGGCCTGGTAGAAACCGGACATCTCGTCCATGGCGAAGGCATAGAGCAGTCCGCCCAGCACCAGGATGGCGCCGACGGTCAACGCCCGGGCCTGAATTTCGCTGAGTTGCTTGAAAAGAGGATTGGAGATCGCTGTCATTCTTCCACTTCTACGATTTGTTGAATTCGTTGTTGATCCGATTCCGGCAGTTCGGCCAAGTTTGCACCCTGGCTCAACTGCAACGCCCGAACATAGGCGGCGATGGCCCACCGGTCATCCGCATCGACGCGTTCCTCGTAACTGTACATGTTGCCGAAACCGTTGACAACCACGTCGACGAAATGCCCCACCTCGACATCGAGGAGACGCTGGCTGTGGAAGGACTCCGGTTGTTTCATGCCGCGCTGCACGATCATGCCGAGCCCGTCCCCGACCTTGCTGTGGCACGGCGCGCAAAAGATATCGTATCTCTCCTGCCCTCGCTTGAGCATCCCGATAGTCACCGTAGACGGAAATGTCGTGGCCAGTGCGCCGTTGATCTTGCCCGTGTAGAAATGCTCATCCAGCCGCAGGTGGCCCCGGGGTATGGTCCCTTCCACCGCGGGTCGCACAGAGCGCCGGTCGCCGAAGAAATCGCTTTCCTCGAAGGGCTCGGCGCGCGGCTGATCGTGCATGTCCTGGCGGCAGGATACCGTGGCGGCCAGGCACAGGACGCACAGGAAACCGGCGCGAATGAGGGCCATGGGGTTACGCTTCAACTTCGTTCACCTCGTGTGGATTCAGTTCCTCCAGAAACGCTCGTGTCGCGTCCGGCTCGAAGTACGGGTCTTCCGCCTCGATGCACAGGAAGAACCGATCCTGTGTGGCGTACCTGAACCGTTCGATATCGAAGAGCGGATGGTTCGGACGCGGAAGCTTGTTCATGACCATCATCCCGACCAGGGCGGCAAAGGCAGCGAAAAGGACCGTACATTCGAACATGACCGGTATGAAGGCCGGCCAGCTGTTGAAGGGACGGCCGCCCACGTTGATCGGGTAGTGGATCACGGAGGCGAAGTACTGCATGAAGAAACCCACGGCGCATCCGGCCAGCCCGCCAAGGAGAATCACCAGCGCTACTTTGTTCTTGTGGAGATGCTGAATGTCCAGCAACTCGTCGAGCGGGTAGGGCGTGTAGGTCTCGATATGGTGATATCCGGCGTCCACGGTCTTCTTCGTGGCTTCCACGATGGCTTCCTCGTTTTCAAACTCGGCTACGAGGCCGCGCAGTTCGACCGTCGCGTGTCCGTGGTTCATATCAAGCGTCCTTCTTTTTCCGGTGCTTCGGGATGATCATCTTCATCTCGGACATGGGTATCATCGGCAGGAACCGGATAAACAGGCACATCATCAAAAGGAAGAAACCGATGGTGCCGATGTAGAGGCTCCAGTCCCAGATGGTGCCCGCGTAGTAGTCCCACGACGAAGGCATGTAGTCGTTTGCCAGGCTGGTAACCACGATGACGAACCGTTCCAGCCACATGCCGACACCGACGATCAGCGAGACGATGAACAGCACGACGGGGCTGCGGCGGGCCGGTTTCCACCAGAGTATCTGTATGCTGACGGCGTTGCAGAAGATCAGCGCCCAGTAGACCGGCGCGTACTGCCCCGACATCCGGTTCCACATCATGAATCCTTCATAGGGACTCGCGCTATACCAGGAGATGAACATCTCCATGGCGTATCCGTACACGACGATGAAGCCCGTCGCCAGGGTGACCTTGCCCATGTTTTCCAGGTGACGCGTCGTAATCAGTCCCTGCAGTCCGAACCAGTGCCGCACGGGGATGGTCAGCGTCAGCACCATGGCGAATCCCGCGTAGATGGCGCCGGCCACGAAGTAGGGCGGGAACACGGTGGTATGCCAGCCCGGGATCAGTGAAACGGCGAAGTCCAGCGAAACGATGGAATGCACGGACAGGACCAGGGGCGTGGAAAGGCCGGCCAGGATCAGGTAGGCTTTTTCGTACCGGGACCAGTGGGACGACGCGCCGCGCCAGCCCATGGACAGGATGCCGAAGATCCGCGCGACAATGGGATGCTTTGCCCGGTCTCGCAGGGTGCCGAGATCCGGAATCATGCCCATGTACCAGAAGATCAGGGATACGATAAAATAGGTGGAGACGGCGAATACGTCCCAGACCAGTGGCGAACGCCATTGCGGCCACAGCGACATGGTGTTGGGCAGCGGCAGCAGCCAGTACGCCAGCCAGGGGCGGCCCACGTGGAGCAGCGGAAACATGCCGGCGCACATCACGGCGAATATCGTCATGGCTTCCGCGAAACGGTTGATCGAATTACGCCAGTCCTGCCGCATCAGGTGCAGGATGGCGGAGATGAGCGTACCGGCGTGTCCGATACCGATCCACCAGACGAAGTTGATGATGGCGAATCCCCAGCCGACCGGTACGTTCAGGCCCCAGACGCCGGTCCCGACCAGCACCAGGTAGGTGATGGAGATGCCCAGCATCCCGACGACCGGAAGCAGGATCGCCACGGCCAGGAACAGGCCCCATGGCGTTTCCGATCTCAGGACGATGTTGGAGATCTTCTGGGTGATGGTGGTATTGTTGTACTCGGGAGCTACAAAACCATCACCCTTGTAAACACCGGTCCGTTCTATGTCAACACCTTGTTCCGACAAGGAGCCACTCCTCTTTCACGGCGGGGCGCGATTGCCGTGCCTTCTGTAATTCCTGGTTCCGCCTTACGCCTCGAGAACCGGGTTCGGATTGCGAATCCGCCCCAGGTACGTCGTGCGTGGTTTTGTGAGCAGGTCCGTCAGCATCCCGTAGTTAAGCGGACTGGATTTCAGTCTGGACACCTTGCTGCTCTCGTCCTTCGTGTTGCCGAAGGTGATCGCCTGGGACGGGCAAGCCTGCTGACAGGCCGTCAGGATTTCACCGTCGGCAATGTCGCGGTCTTCCTTCTTCGCGTCGATCCGGGCGACGTTGATCCGCTGGACGCAATAGGTGCATTTCTCCATGACTCCGCGGCTGCGCACCGTAACGTCCGGGTTGCGCCCCAGCTGCAGGCTCGGTGTTTCGAAGTCGGCGTACAGATAGAAATTGAACCGCCGGACCTTGTAGGGACAGTTGTTGGAACAGTAGCGCGTGCCGACGCAGCGGTTGTAGACCATGTCGTTCAGGCCTTCCTTGCTGTGCACGGTCGCACCGACGGGGCAGACCAGTTCGCAAGGCGCGTTCTCGCACTGCATGCAAGGCACGGGCTGGTGAAAAGTCTCCGGCGCGTCGAGGTCACCACGGTAGTAGCGGTCGATCCGGATCCAGTGCATCTCGCGGCCGTTGCCCACTTCTTCTTTGCCGACGACCGAGATGTTGTTCTCCGACTGGCAGGCGATGGTGCACGTATTGCAACCGTTGCACTTGTTCAGATCGATGACCATGCCCCAGGCGTTGGGTCCGTCATAGGCGTGATCGTCGGGATAGAGGTTTCGTTCCGGATCCGGTTCTTCCCACATCTCCTGGATCACGTGGGCGTCTTCCTTGAAGGTCTCCACGTCGCTGACGCGGATCAGGTTCCGGTCGCGGGACATGCTTCCCAGGCCCTCGAGATCCATGGCGTGGTGATCCTGCGTACTGTAGATGTCGAAGGTGTCCCCGGTTGGGGTCACCTGCAGTCCCCCGCCGAAATCCGGGCTGGTGGACGGACGTATGGAATAAGCGTCAAATCCCGCGTCCGTACCCAACTGGCCCGCGCGCCGCCGGCCGTATCCGAGATGCACCGTTACGGCGTTGCCCGGGTGGCCGGGCAGAATCCATACCGGGGCGTTCACCTTGCGGTCCTGGTAAGCCAGTTCGACCACGTCGGTATTTTCGACACCGAGTTGCTTCGCGGTGGAAGGGCTCATCACCGCGGCGTTGTCCCAGGTCAGCTTGGTGAGGGGCTTGGGCAGTTCCTGCAGCCAGCCATTGTTGGCGTGCCTTCCGTCCCATACGGTCGGGTCCGCCGCGAATATGATTTCCATGCCTGGTCCCGGTTCCGAACCATCGCCCACTGCGGCGGCGATGTCGCCAACCGATACGGGTTTCGGCGCCAGGGCGGAACCGGCGATATACCCATCGTGTATCGTGGTCTGCCAGAAGACCTCGAAGTCCTGCGAACCGTTATACGCGTGGGCCTGCCAGTGTTCACGGACAATATCATAGCCTTTTTTCATGGCATTGCCCGACAGCGCCGCCACGACTTCGTGCGCGCTCTTGCCGCGGTACAGGGGGGCGATGAGCGGCTGGACGACCGTTATCGTGCCATCGCAGGACCGCGCCTCGCTCCAGGATTCCAGGGTATGGGTCAGCGGAATGTGCCAGTGGCTGATTTCGGCCGTTTCGTCGTGATACAGGCCGGCATGCACGCGCATGGCCACGTTTTCCATGGCGGCAGTGAAATCGAGGTCCGCCGGGGTGTCATAAACGGGGTTGTTTCCGATCACGACCAGCAGGTCGACCTCGCCGTTCTGCATGTCGTTTACCAGCGTAGTGATCGATTCGGTCTGGTTGACGGGCGACGCTTCGATGGAATCGGTATAGGTCACCGTGTTGTCTGTATTGCCCAGCGTTACGTTCATCGCGTGGACGAGGGCGTGCACGGCCGGAGGCTGGTGATCGCCCGTGACCACGAGGCATGCGCCCGCGTGGCTGCGGAGATCGTCCACCACGGCGGACACCCACCGTTTCGTGTCCTCGTCTTCTTCCGTTCCGACTGATACGGGTATGCCCAGTTCCGCGGCGATCATCCGGGCAAGCCCTTCGATCTCTCCTGCGCGCCGGCCGAGCAGATGATCGGCCTGTGCACCGGTCAGCGAAGGCGTGCTCTCGATGACGTAAAGTCTGTTCATGTTGTCCAGGTCTTCGCCGTCCCGGCGGGAGGCGAAATCACGGGCATTCCGCACGGCACCGTGGCCGGTTGTCAGGAAGTCGCCATCTAGAGACAGGATGACGTCCGCCTTTTTCACGTCGTAACGGCAGGACATGATCTCGCCGAAGGCCATCCGCGCGCCTTCTCTGGCGTTGTCCAGGGTGACCGGGTCGTACTGTTGCCACCGGGCGCCGGGATACTGGGCGAGCAGGGCCTCCAACTGCCCGTGCAGCGTCGGCGAGGTGACCGTTCCGGTCAATATCCGCACGCCACCGCCCTGTTTCTCCACCTGGTTGGACAGCGCTTCGTTCAATTCGTTCAGGTAAGCGTCGTAGGTCGTGATCCGTCCCCGCCTGATCACAGACTGGGACCGGTCCGGGTCATACATCGTCAGGATGGAAGCCTGGGTGAAAACGTCCGTCGATCCCAGGCTGGCCGGGTGTTCCGGGTTGCCCTCGACCTTGGTGGGTCTGCCCATGTGGCTTTCCACCAGAATTCCATTCGCCACCCCGTCATGCAAATGGGCCGAAGCGTAATACAAGGGCTTGCCGGGAACGACTTCTTCCGGGGGCAGCACGTAGGGTATGATCTTCTCGGAAGGCTGGCGGGTACACGCGGCGGCGCCGGCAAGGGCGATAGAAGCCCCCATCAGTTTCAGAAACTTCCTGCGGCTGACGGGATTGGCCTTGACCTCTTCCACATGTTGCGGGAATTCCTTTTCCATGAACGACTGAAACTCTTCTGTCTCGGCCAGATGATCCATGCTTCGCCAGTACTCAGGTGCGCCGTTCCCGTTCCCGTTCATTTTTGCCGCTTCCGTAGTATGTCGCTCTGAAGTCTGATTCATGGTCCGATACCGTGGCTGTCCCAGCTATCGATGACAGATGGAACAGTCTTCCAGTTGATCCTTGTTTACCCTGTAGCCCCGAATCAGCTGCGTGCCGAGAGCCATCTGGTCGGCCGGCGCCGAGTAGTCGGGCTGTGATTCGAACTTGTACACGTCCGCCCGCTCCCGAATGAAAGCTTCCGGACCGCGGTGGCATTCCAGGCACCACATCATCTGCAGCGATTCTTCCTGCCACATCAAGGCCATCTCGTTGACGGCGCCGTGACAGGATTCGCAGCCGATGCCTTTGTTTATATGGATACTATGATTGAAGTAAACGTAGTCCGGCAGGTCATGCACCCTGGTCCATTCCAGGGAAACCCCGGTCGCGTAACTCGTACGCACCGGTTCGAGCATCGGCGCGTCGGTCCAGACCTGTGAGTGGCAACCCATACATGTCTTGGTCGGCGGCAGGCCGGCAAAAGCGCTCGTTTCGACCGAAGTATGGCAGTAACGGCAGTCGATACCGAGCTGATTGACGTGGTGTCGATGACTGAAAGGTACGGGTTGGGGTCTTACCTGATGCTGCCGGGTAACGTAAGAAGTAGAACCGAGGTAGAAAATAACGCCAAAAACCGTTACCAGAAGGAGTGCCCCGCCTACAATGCTCGCCTTGAGCCACGTATTGGCGGCGGGGGAAAAAATCTGCGGCATATGATCTCGTTCTGTCTCTCTCTGATGCGTTTCTCAACGAATAACCGGGTTTTAAACAACAGTCATGCACGATATATTGCGTCACATATAAAGTCAATATAAATCCGTGCAAATAACTGATTTTATTGGCAGGCGATTGGAACGGCCAGACTCCGGTATGGACACCGTCAGACCGGGGCATCGATTCGGCCCGCGGTCCGGTATATCAGTCGCGGTTTTTTATTGTTGGCCGTCCCCGGATATGAACGCTGACTGATTGACACGAAGGTCCGTACCGGGTAGATTGGTATCAGGTCGATCAGGTCGATCAGGACGGTAAATTGCGAGGAATGGCCGGAAGACGACAACCAGACAAGGAGTGCATCCATGAACGAAAAACAGCCATCGGAAAAAAGCATGCAGCGCATGGAGCGGTACTGCGATAAGTACTGGGAGAAGACAGGCACATCGCCCCATCCGAACGTGGAAGTGAAGGATTCCGTGGTCAAGGGTCTCGCCGCCCACGTGGACGAACTGGGCCGGCCCCTTTGTCCGTGCAATTTCTATCCCGACAAGAAAGCCGAACTGGAACGAAGCCGCGAATGGGTTTGTGCCTGCGACGAAATGAAGATATACAAGTATTGCCACTGCCTGCTGTTCGTGACACCCGAAGGCCTGCCGATCACCGAATACCTGCCTGAAGACCACGAGGGACGGCAGATGTACGGACTGGTCACGGACCCCACGCCCGATAAGGGACGGGAGGCGCGGCACAGGGCGGAACAGTAAGGAGCAACAGACGGATTCGGCGGATCAGCACACTACGTTCCGCGGACGGCCTTCGAGAAAGGCGATCACGTTGTTCACCGCGCCCTCGTTGAGCAGGTCGACCCCTTCGGGCGTCATGTCCGCGCAGTGGGGCGTCAGCACGACCTGCTCCATGTCGAGCAGTGGATGATCCGCGGGAATCGGTTCCGTTTCAAAGACGTCCAGGGCCGCGCCGCCCAGCCGGCCCGATCGAAGCGCCTCGACCAAGGCGTCCGTATCCACCAGGCCACCCCGGCCGCAGTTGATGAGCAGTGCCCCAGGTTTCATGCTCGCCAGCGATGTTGAATTGATCATATGCCGGCTGTCGTCCGTCAGCATGACGTGCAGCGATATGACGTCCGAGTTCTGCAGCAACTCGTTCAGCCCCACGTAGGTTACCCCGATCTGCCTGGCCCTTTCATCCGAGGGGTTGTACGTCCAGGCAATCACGTCCATCCCCGCGTTCCCCGCCATCCTTGCCATTTCCGATCCGATGGGACCGGTACCGACAACCCCGAGCGTCTTGCCCCTGAGGAAATACGCGTCCAGTCGGGGCCATTGCCCTGCTTTCATGGCCGCCGTGAAGTACGCCGCCCTTTTTGCGAGGGCAAACATCAGGCCGAAAGCATGTTCTGCGACAACAGGCGCCGTACGACCTGGCTGATTCGAGATGACGATCCCGCATTCCCGCGCCGCCGCGAGGTCGAAATTGTCGACGCCGATCGAACAGGTCGCAATCATGCGAAGATCGGGCAATGCACGGAGGACGTCCCCCGGCCATTTGACGAGCCCCCGGGAATTGATCATGACCCCTGCGCCCCGGGTCCTTTTGATTTTCTCTTCCGCCGTTTCGGGACGATCGGTGTAGAGGACGACTTCTCCGTGGGCTTCGAGTCGTTTCAGGTGGGGAGATCCCTGCATCTGGGGTGGATCGTCCCCGGGAATGACGATGCGTAAACGGTTTGACATAGAACAACCCCGATGAGTACTTGATTATTGCGTCGATTTAAGCATTTATGGCGGAGCCGCCGAGGTTGCCGTCGTCTCCCGCCGCCATATCCCGGCGCAATATTCCAACGCGATATTCCAACGCGGTTTCCGGGCACGGATAGAAGTATAGTTGGGACATACGTTAAATCAACCGATATAATATTGTATGTAAGGATAGCACCACCAAACGTGGACCGCCGTAATCCTGCATCCATTCCGGGGTGGAGTTGCGCTGATGTCGTGCTTGTATCGGTGTGGTCAGTCGTGTTTGAATATGCGTAATTGAAGGTAAGGCCTGTTTTCACCTGGAGGATACAACATGCCGGAATACGACAGTACCGACGCCGGGTTTTACGACAGCTTTTCGACAGGACTCGACGGCGACGAGGCGTTCTACGTGGAGGAAGCGGTCAAGGCGGGCAGCCCCGTGCTGGAGATCGGTTGTGGAACCGGCCGGATCATGGTTCCGATCGCCGAAGCCGGGGTGACAGTCGTCGGACTCGACCAGGCGCCGGCTATGCTGGAGATTGCCCGGCAAAAGGTCGCCGGACTGCCGGAGGAGACCAGACAGCGCGTACAGATTGTCCAGGGCGACATGCGAACGTTCAGTATGGAACAACGCTTCCCTTTGGCCATCATGCCGTACCGTGCGTTTCTGCACATGATGACCACTGAAGATCAGCGTCGTTCGTTGACACGCATTCGCGAACATCTGACGGATCAGGGTCGGCTGGTTTTCAACGTGTTCGATCCAAGTATCGAGTTGATCGCCGCTCACATGGATCGGCCACGGGGAACGCTCAGTCACATCGGTTCATTCAGGCATCCGCAAACGGGACGCCAGGTCATGATAAGTGATACGCGCAGCTACGATCCCGCCGAACAGACTCTCGAGGAGTACCGGTTCTTCGAAGAACTGGATGACGAGGGCAGGGTGGTTTCGAAGACGGTCACTCCGGTCTTACTCCGCTATGTCTATCGTTATGAGATGAAGCACCTCTTCGAACTCTGCGGTTTCGAAGTCGAAGCGCTTTACGGGGACTTCCAGCGCGGCACATTCCAACATGGCAACGAGCAGGTGTGGGTAGCCAGAAGGAAATAAGAGGATAAAAGCATGAGCCAGCATCCCATGCACGAGGCGAATCGCAGGGGCCGTTAGAGGAAATGCCGGCGAACCTGATTCTGGTGGGGCGGTAGAAACCGGCCGCACCCTGAGTGAGCGCTGACCGGCAGCGCAAGTCCGCGTCTCACTTGGCCCGAAGAACCTTTTTCAACAGCTTGCCCCACACCCGGTCGTAGGGATGGACGAAATGTACGCGCTCGTCGCCGCGGTAGACGGGCCGACCCTCGTTTGCCCAGGCGAAAATCGACCCCTCCAGGTTGTAGACCTTCTTGAATCCTTTCTTCTCCAGGAAACCGGCCATTTCCGACGAGCGGTAACCTACGGAACAGTACAGCACGACGGGCCGGTCCGGGGGAGCGCCTTCCAGCACGTTCATCGCTTCTTTATTTGACGTGGTGAGCACGGCGCCATCCAGGTGGCTGACTTCGAATTCCTCCGGTTCCCGTACGTCGAGGAGCAAGGGTCGCTCCTTTTCACCAGGTTCGTCGAGCCAGGACTGCAGGCTGTCGGTGGAAACCTGAACGACCTCGGGAAACTTGGCACGGATCATCTTCAACGTCGTCGACCAGAACATGGTATTGTCCTCGGTATCTTCCTGCGCAACGGCTCCAGGGATTACGGACATAACGTATATTGCACAAAACGCCAGGTACAGCATCCACCTGTATCTGGGCGGGTCGGTTTTATTCATAATCGATTCCATGGTTCAGTGACGGGTCCAGTCCCAGTGCCCTCCCAAACGCATCGATCTCCGCCGTGGACCCGAGCCGGATGAACGTGATATGCTGCCAGGACGGATCGCTCATCAGGGCATTCATACGCTGACGCTTCCTGCGCTGCTGGGTAACGATCCACCAGATCAGCGAATCTCCCCTGTTCCATGCCTTGAATAGGGGCCAGAACTGTTCATGGTTCGTACCCCAGAGCAGATCCTTCGATCGCCTTCGTCTCCAGGTTCGAGTCACCACGCGCCAGACGAGCAGGCGCGCGGGCAGGTCAAGCCAGACGACCGTCTCCACGCGCTGCCAGAAGACCTTCAGTGAAAACCCCATGTAGGAACCTGAGACTACCCAGGCATCACCATTTGTAGCCTCTGCCAGGAGATGTTCCAATTCCACCGGGTTCGTATCGGCCAGACTGATCCAGCCTGGCAGCCAGTTGAGGGCGTCCATCTCTACCCGGGGAATCTTTAGGGCAGCCGCCAGCTGGTTCGCCAGGGTAGATTTTCCGGAACAACTGTTTCCAGTGACATGGATCCTGTGACCAAGTGGTTTGCCGCGATAACGCGCTTCCGTGCTTACGACCACTGTCGTCGATCCAGGGTTTTCGAGCCATGCCTTGCCATGCTGTCCTGTGTAATCCTCATCTCTTATCCTGGTCGTTGCACGGCCGCCGAGAGCCAGGCCGGCAGCGCTGCACGCGGATTCTCAGTCCAGTTCAGCAACTTCTCGTCATCACCTGGCAGGTATGAGGAACCTCCCCAGAAATTGGGATCCCCGGCGGGACGCTCCAGGACGCGGCGCAGGACAAAACCCTCGTCCGCCAACGGGTTCAGGATATCGGCGATGGTCCAGTTGAACTCGAAAGTGTCCTTCTCTTCGTCTTTGATCGGTCCCGTCTGCCAGTACGGCTTTTGAACCTCGATCGGCAGAATCTGATCCTTCCAGGGTCTCTGGTACGGATGCACGTCGTAAAAGATGTAATGGCTACCCGGTTTCAGTACGCGGAATACCTCACGAAAGACCGTCTTCAGATCCTCGATCCAGACGAAGAAACCGTTGGTGGAACAGACCAGGTCGAACTTACATTCCGCCAAAGGCTTCAGGTCCGAGGCATCGGCCCGCACGAAGGAAATGGACAGCCCCAGTAGCGCTGCCCGTTCGGCGGCTATATCCAACTGTCGTTCCGAGATGTCGACAGAGGTGACGTTGGCTTCCATGCCCGCGAGGGCGAAGGTCGCGTAGTTGTCTCCGCTGCCGATGACGCATACGTCCTTCCCTGCCATCTTACCACAGTAGTCACGTATCAACTCCAGCACGCCACCGGCGAATCCGAGTTCAGGTTCCGCCGGGCAGCGGCGCCACAATCCGTCCCGCTCGCGCTTTTCAGCCCACCATCCTGCCGATGCATTCCAGTGCTGACGGTTGGATTCATGTATCTGATTAGGCATACGGCAGTGGAATGGATGGCTGGGGCATGGTCGAGTCCCGGCATGGATGGCTGAACCGCGGTGGGTATTGTCTAAAACAAAATAGACCAGCGCGGATCACGGCGCAAGAGGGTAAGGATCGCATATGCGTTGTTTCAGATCAGCAGCCCATGAACGTGAAGCCACGCTATCCGCTACCGCGCCACCGGTTTCGCGGGCAGAATCCCATATAACATCCGCAAAATCCGCTTGACAGTCGCCGTGTATATTCAAACTTGTTCTGTGCACAGGTTTCACATTTCCAAACACTGCCATGACGGTCATTCGAAATTCAGTGCGCATATGCGTTACCGCGACAGGCAGCGGTAAGCGGACGGCCTACGATTCACCTGGACAGGAGGAACACCATGGCAAAGTACATGTACCGTACAAAGTACACCCAGTCGGGCCTGCAGGGTCTGCTCAGAGAAGGCGGCACCGGACGGCGTGCGGCCCTGTCGCAGACGATTGAAGGAATGGGCGGAACGCTCGAGGGTTTCTACTACGCCATCGGGGATGACGACCTCATCCTGATTGCGGAGATAGCCGATGAAGCCACCGCGACAGCCATTGCGCTGAACATCGCGGCCGCCGGGGCGCTGAAGGTTTCCACCACCGTCCTGATCTCACCGGAGACCATTGACGAAGCGGTAAACAAGAGCGTACCGTACCGGTTGCCCGGGGCTTGATGGAAGTACCCCGGTTCAACCCCGGGTTTTTGTGGTTTACACGTGCAAAGCGGACATTCTCTGTTTATTATCTGTTGCCAATCAAATTTCAAGACATTATACTGGTAATTAACCCCAGAAGTTTACGGTAATAACCTTTCGAATCACATCGCTTTCCTTCGCGGTGACGGGCCTTGAACCGAACATCGCCGGTCTGTCATATGCGCTAATGTTACAGTCGTCTTAGACTATAGAAAGAACGCCTTCAAACCCAGCTCATCGTTACAGAAGGGAGTCGGTATGGCTAAATCTCTACGCATAATTCCTGAAAAATGCACCGGGTGCATGCAATGCGAACTGGCATGTTCCTGGGTGCAGACCGGCATGTTTCAACCATCCCGGTCGCTGATCCGCGTCAACATATTCGATGAGCAGGCCAGTTACGCGCCGTACACCTGTTTCCAGTGCGACGAAGCCTGGTGCATGACGGCCTGCCCCGTTAACGCCATCAGTGTCAACGCGGATACCGGCGCCAAGGTTGTGGCCGATTCCAACTGCGTGGGATGCGGGTTGTGCACCATCGCCTGTCCCTTCGGCACGGTATTCTACAATCCCGATACACAGAAGGCCTTCAAATGTGATCTGTGCGACGGCAACCCGGCCTGCGCGGTCGCCTGCCCCACCGGCGCGATCGAGTTTACGGAAAGCGACTCGGCCGACTGGCTGGGCGGCTGGGCCGAAAAGGTCAATGCTTCCTATCTGCAGTCCATAGAGGGAGGGAACGCGGCATGAGTAATGGCGGATGGAAAGGCACGATCCTGCGCGTTGATCTGACCACCGGTCGGATTTCCAAAGAGCCCCTCAACATGGACTGGGCCAAGGCGTTTGTTGGCGGGCGCGGCCTCGCGGCCAAGTACCTGTATGATGAAATGGATCCGGCGGCTGACCCGCTGGGCCCGGACAACAAGATGATATTCGCGACCGGTCCCATGACCGGCACCAACGCTTCGACGAGTTCCCGCTACATGGTGGTCACCAAGGGGGCGTTGACGAACGCAATAACCACGTCCAATTCGGGCGGCCACTGGGGTCCGGAGTTGAAGTTCGCCGGCTACGACATGCTGATCGTGGAAGGCAGGGCGCCGGTACCGTCTTACATCTCCATCTGTGATGACGATGTCCGTATCTGTTCCGCCGAGCACCTGTGGGGCAAGACCGTCTGGGAGACGGACGACCTCGTCCGGGAGGAATCGGGGCAGCACGATACGGTCGTTACCTGTATTGGTCCGGCCGGCGAGAACCTGGTGCGTTTCGCCGCCATCGTCAATGACCGGCACCGGGCCGCCGGACGATCCGGCGTCGGCGCGGTTATGGGTTCGAAGAACCTCAAGGCGATCGCAGTGCGCGGCACCGGCGGCGTATCCATCGCGGACCCGCAGAAGTTCATGGCGGCCATGTGGAGTATGAAGAGCAAGCTGGTCGAGCATCCGGTGACGGGCGAGGGGCTGGCGGCATACGGCACCGCGGTACTCGTCAATATCATCAACGAAAGCGGCGCGCTGCCGACCAACAACCACCAGGAGTCCCAGCTCGAAGGCGCGGACAATATCAGCGGGGAGACCCTCGCCGATACGCGTCTGGTGGCCAACAAGGCATGCTTTGGATGTACGATCGCCTGCGGACGGGTATCCCAGTTGCCGGGCGAAGCGCAGGACAAGTTCACCGTGACCACACGGCCGCACAACTGGAAGATCGCGGTCGAGGGACCGGAGTACGAGAATGCCTGGGCCATGGGCGCGGATTGCGGCATCGACGACCTGGACGCGCTCATCAAGGCCAATGCCCTCTGCAATGAACTCGGCATGGATCCGATCTCCTTCGGTGCCACCCTGGCCGCGGCCATGGAACTTTACGAGACCGGCGCGCTAAGCGAAGAGCAGGCCGGCATGCAGCTCAACTTCGGAAACAGCGATGCGTTGATCGCCATGACGGAACAGGCGGCTTACCGTGAAGGCTTCGGCGATGAACTCGCCGAGGGTTCGAAGCGCATGACCGCCAAGTTCAAACATCCCGAGTTCTTCATGGGCGTGCGTGGGCAGGAGTTCCCGGCGTACGACGCAAGGGCGATCCAGGGCATGGGTCTGGGCTACGCGACATCGAACCGTGGCGCCTGCCACCTGAAGAGTTACACGGTCGCTCCCGAAATTCTGGGTATCCCGGAAAAGATGGATCCGGCCGTAACGGAAGGCAAAGCGGAGATCACGAAGATCTTCCAGGACGCCACATGCACCGTGGACGCTTCGGGCCTTTGCCTGTTCCTTACCTTCGGCGTGGGGCTCGATGAAATGCAGCCGCAGATCGAAGCGGTGACCGGCATTTCCTACTCGGTGCCCGAATTGATGGAAGTCGGAGAACGCGTCTGGAATATCGAGCGCATGTGGAATCAGCGGGCCGGATTCTCGGGCAAGGACGATACGCTGCCGAAGCGGTTGCTCGAAGAGCCGATCCCCGATGGACCGACCAAGGGCGAAGTGAACCGGCTCGGCGAGATGCTTCCCGAGTACTACGAACTCCGCGGCTGGAACACGGAAGGCGAACCCACCCAGGAGAAACTGGCGTCGCTGGGATTGGCTTAGCGCGCGATCCGGCATAGGTCGAAGGTGTGAACCGGCACGTGCCGAGGAACGGAGCCTTCTTCATGACACACGGGTGGGCCGGTCATATTCTGCGTGTTGATTTGACGCGGGGGAAGGTGACCAAAGAGCCCCTGAGGCTGGACTGGGCCGAAGAATACATCGGCGGTCGGGGGTTGGGTGCCAGATATCTCTACGAGGAGATGGACCCCTCGGTAGACGCCCTCGGTCCGGACAACAAGCTCATCATGGCCACCGGACCGCTGACAGGCACCAACGCCTCCTGCGGATCCCGGTACATGGTGGTGACCAAGGGGCCGCTCACGGGCGCCATCACGACGTCCAATTCCGGTGGCCACTGGGGTCCGGAACTGAAATTCGCCGGCTACGACATGGTAATCGTGGAAGGCCGGGCGGACAGTCCCTGTTACCTCCTTGTCGACGATGACCGCGTCGAGATACGCGACGCCGCGGGTGTTTGGGGCAAAGTAGTCTCGAAAACCGAGGACGCCATCCGCGACGAGACCGGCATGCCCAAGCTTCGGGTGGCCGGAATAGGACCGGCCGGTGAGAACCTGGTGCGTTTCGCGTGCATCGTAAACGACAAGCACCGGGCCGCGGGACGCTCGGGTGTCGGGGCGGTCATGGGTTCCAAGAACCTCAAGGCGATCGCTGTGCGCGGCAACCAGGGGGTTCGGGTCGCTCGGCCCCGGGATTACATGTCCGCGATCTGGTCCTACCACGAACACCTGGCGGAGAGTCCCGGACGGCAGGGTCTGACGGAACTGGGCACGGCGCCCACGGTCGACCTGGTCAACGCTTTCGGAGCTCTGCCGACGCGAAATTTCACGGCCGGCCAGTTCGAAGGCACCGAGGCGATCAACGGAGAGAGCATCAAGGAAAACTGGCTGGTCGCCAACAAGGCGTGTTTCGCCTGCAATATCGCCTGCGGACGCGTAACGCAGGTGTCCCCCAACGCCGATCAGTACATGGTGAACATGCATCCCCGCAACTGGAAGGTCGCCGGCGAGGGACCGGAGTACGAGAACCTATGGTCGTTGGGCGCCGACTGCGGCGTGGACGACATGGATGCCATCGTCATGGCCAACTACCTGTGCAACGACCTGGGCATGGATCCGATCTCGATGGGGGCCACGCTGGCCGCGTCCATGGAAATGTACGAGCGGGGCCTGCTGAGCGATGATCAGACCGGCACGCCGCTCAGGTTCGGAGACGGCAAGGCCCTGGTCGCCATGACGGAAGCCACGGGATTCCGGGAAGGTTTCGGCGACGAACTCGCCGAAGGCTCCAAAAGGATGACGGAGAAGTTCGAGCATCCCGAATACTTCATGGGCGTCAAGGGACAGGAATTTCCCGCCTACGATCCCAGGGGATTCCAGGGAATGGGCGTGGCTTACGCCACTTGCAACCGCGGCGCCTGCCACCTGAGGGCCTGGACGCCCGGCATCGAGACGACCGGAGAGTATGATCCTCACGGCACGGAGGGGAAATCGGTCTGGGTGGCCGAGGAACAGAACCGGACCACGGCCCACGACGCTACGGGCATCTGCATGTTTACCACGGCGGGCGCCCCCCTGGACGACCTTATTCCCGTGCTGTCCGCGGCAACCGGCATAGACTACACCATGGACCATTTCGTGCATATCGGCGAGCGGATCTGGAACATCGAGCGGCTGTGGAATCTAAAGGCAGGTCTCACCACGGCCGACGACACGCTGCCCAAAAGATTGATGGAAGAAGCTCACACGGAAGGACCGTCCGCGGGTGTGACCGTCGATCTCGACGCCATGCTGCCCGATTACTACGCGGCTCGGGGATGGACGGCGGACGGGCGCCCCACCACGGAAAAGCTGATGGAACTGGGACTCGCATAACAGATCGATCACCACGGATGACCTGAATTCATTTGGGTACTTTCTCTGGAGGAACGGCTTATGGCTACAGAACACGTGATTATTGGCGGCGGACCGGGCGGAATGAACGCCATCGAAACGATCCGCAGTTACGATGCGGACGCGTCCATCACCCTGATCTCCGATGAGCCGGCCTATTCCCGCATGGCCCTGCCTTACTACATCTCGGGGAATATCCCGGTCGGCCAGGTAAACACCGGCGACGACGACTATTTCGGCAGGCTGGGGGTGAAAACCCGCTTTGGGGCCCGCGTCACCGAGGTGAACCCCTATGCGAACATGGTCTCGCTCAGCGACGGTTCGATGGTGCCCTTCGACAACCTGTTGATCGCCACGGGTTCGTCCGCCCAGAAGCTGAACATTCCCGGCGCGGACGGTGACGGAGTCCACAATCTCTGGACCGTGGAGGATGCGGAAAAAACCGTGAGCGCCATGGGGAGCGATGCCGAGGTGGCCTTTATCGGGGCCGGTTTTATCGGTTTCATCATCCTCAACGCGATGCACAAGCGCGGCGCCCGTCTGAAGGTGATCGAACTGGAAGGTCAGGTGCTGCCCCGCATGCTGGACGCCCAGGGAGCTACCCTGGTGAACTCCTGGCTCGACTCCCAGGGCGTCGAAGTCCACACCGAGGTGAGCGTGCAGGCCATCGATCACGGCCACGACGGCGTCAAGACCCTGCAACTTTCCGACGGGTCATCCACCCGGGCGGACGTGGTCATCATGGCCACGGGTATCAAGGCTAATATCGGTTTTCTCGAAGGATCGGGCATCGAAACCAACGAGGGTGTCCTGGTCAACAACCGGTGCCAGACCAACGTGGCCAACGTGTATGCCGCGGGTGACGTAGCCGAGGGGCCGGACCTGTCCACCGGTGGACAGGCGGTTCACGCCATTCAGCCCACCGCGGTCGACCACGGGCGTATCGCGGGCGCCAACATGGCCGGGCAGGATGTGAAATATCCCGGCAGCCTGTTGATGAATATCCTGGACGTGTGCGGCCTGCAATGCGCCAGCTTTGGCGACTGGTCCGGCGACGGCGACGTCACCGAGGTGATCAATGCCAATCGGCCCGTTTACCGCAAAATGATCTGGGAAGGATCCACGATTACCGGTGCCGTCTTTCTCGGTCCCGCGGACGACGTGGCCATGTTGAACGACATGGGCATGATCAAGGGATTGATCCAGGCGAAGACGGACCTGGGCGCGTGGAAGCAGCATATCCAGACCAATCCAACGGACATCCGCCGGCCCTACGTAGCCACCCGGACCGCGGAAAAGATGCTGGCCCAAACTTCGCTCGGTCAACCATCCGCGCACCGTTCTTACCAGCATACGCAGGATTCCGGTAAGGACCGCGGAGCGCACAGCGTTTTCGTGGAATCAGCGGGATAATGCGATAGGCAGGGTAGGATTGGCGGACCGGCGGACCGGGCTGGCCATTGGACATTGGACAAGCACCGGGTCCGCGTGACGTATACCGCCATTAACGGCCAAACATAAAACGCACGTTCAGCGTCAGGGACCAGTGGTTCATGGCGCTGAACGTGTTTTTATTTGTAAGGGAAGGGTCCGTCTCGAAATGGGGATGGTACTCATAAGTACCGGTGTGTTCGATGTCGTCGACCCTGGAGTAGGCCGCCTTCAAGCCGATCGCTGTCCGGTCTCCAAGGCTGTAGTCGGCTCCCGCGTATAGATGCCCCGCGAAAACCGTATTTGACAGATCGGTATCCTGTTTGCTGTTGTAGACGGATAGTGGTGGATCGTAGAGGGTATTCGCTCCCGATGGATCACTGTATTCGATGGAAAAGAAGATCCTGTTCAGTTCCACGAACGCGATGCCGGTTCCCACGCCCACGTAGGGCGTTATTCTTTGTGGGCCGATGGGTAGATCGTAGTAAGCGTTCAATGAAACCGTTCGCGTAACCAGATCCTCTATAAAATGCGTGCTGACAGCCTCGGCCAGCCCCAGCCCCAGGAAAGTACTCACTCCCGTATTCGTTCCATCCAGGTAAGTTATCTCGATCGGCGGGCCCTGGTCGACCTTGTTTCTCCGATGCGCGAATGAGACCTCGAGGCGGGTGCGGTCGAACACCCGTCCCACGGCAGCGTCAAATCCGATACCGCGGTCGGTGGAAGGGTCGTAACGCCACCGGTAGCCGGAAATGTCCCGTAGAATCAAATCGAAACAGGCGCTGGTGGGGTAGCAGGTGGATTCCGTGTTCGAACCCGACTGGTCTAACCCCGAAACCAGGTTGCCGGCCAGTCCGGCGGAGACGTACCACCCGGACCTGTTCGGATCCTGGGCTGCGGCGTCCGATTCGGTGACCAGGATTGTCACGACCGCAAATATGACGTAAAGGGGATAATATCTGGCAGATACCAGGTTCATACAACATCACTCCGACGTGTGGGTTTGGACGTTGTTCTAGAGATTCAGCAGGTAAGATACCTTGGCGACGATTTGCTGGTCCCTCAGCCGGAGGGGTGTTCGCTCGAAGATACCGAATGAGCCGTCGGTGTCGAGGTCGTCATCGCGGAACTGGTTGAAGGCCAGGAAGAACGAGTGACCGAAAGGCGACCGGTAGGCGACCAGAAGGTTCATGGTGACCGTGTTGAGGTGGAATGCGTCGGCCTTCCGTTGCCTGTCCGCGTTTAACTGTACGAACGAGGAGAACGACAGGTTCGGTGTAAAGGCGTAACTGATCCTGACGCTGGGAATGAGTTGCGTGCGATGATCGTACTCGCCCTCGTCCAGGCCCAGGCGATTGCCCCGGTCGACGCGGCTTCGGGTGATACCCGGCTCCAGGGCGAAACGGGGATTCGGCTTAATGGACAGTTCGCTCGAAAGGCTGAGCAGGTCGGCGCTGTAGAACTTTCCAAACCGCACGCTGCCCCGATAGGATATCTTGCGACCGCTGTCGGTGAAAAGGAAGAGGCTTCCCTGGTTAAAGGAATATGATCCTTCGGGGAAATGCACGCCGGCAATCCGCGTCGTCCCACCCAGCGTATCGAAATTCATGTTGTACGACGCTGTAATCCACATCCCACGTTCCAGTTCGATAAAAGTATTGGGCTGGAAGGTCCAGTTGTCGGCGTCGGAGAAATCCGTTTCCTTTCTTGTCACGTAATTGGCACGGACTCCCCCGTTGATTCGCCGGATGCCGAACCGCCGGATGAAGGCGTTCGCCGTAATGCCGGTCCCGACCCGTTGCACCCCGGTGTCCCTGACCAACCCCGTATGGGAAATGAAATCATCTCCGATATCGAGGTAGGATACCCCGTAAGAGAACCAGCGATTCTGCCATTGCTCGATGACGCGCAATGTCCAGTCCTGGGCATTGGTACTCAGCGAATCGGTCCAGCTTTTCGCAAAGGTGATCTGCCCCCGGTGATTGGTCGCACGCGAGGCCAGGTTCAGGTCAAAACCCACCACCCGGTTGAAGTCCGACTCCGCGTACCGGGGTATGGCCATGCCGATCTTGTCGTTGAAACGGGGATTCGGCTCCTTGAACGTAGCCAGCATGCCCACGCTCGACCGGCTGCCCAGGTCGCGTGCGACCCGTAGCGCCTGCCAGTTGGTCAGTGGTTCCCTCTTTTGCTCGCCGTCGTCTTCGTACTGGGTCTCCCGGGTCTGGACGTTCAGGAATCCAATGGTCGTATGTCCAATCTTGCCGGTCAGACGCATGCCCAGGTCGATGGGTACGGACTGTCCGTCGGGCAACTGCCTTCCGACGCGTCGGCTGAAGAAAAGCTGCGGCGTCAGATCGCCGCCTCCACGCTGCGGTCCGCGGCGCTGCCGGCGCTGGTTGAGGGTGAAGATATCGCTTCGTTCCAGGAAGAAGGGACGCTTTTCGTTAAACTGAAATTCGAAGCGAGACAGGTTCACGACCTCGTCATCCGCTTCCACCTGGGCGAAATCCGGATTGACCGTTGCGTTCAGCGTCAAACCCGAGGTGATGCTGAGCTTGAGATCTCCACCCAGTTGACGCTGCATGCCGTTGTCCAGATCCGTCGCGGCGATGGGCGTAGCGGGTGTCGGTGCGGATTCTGTGAACCGCGAGGACTGGGCACCGAGCACGGTAAAGGGGGTAACCTGTGCCCGTCCACCGGGCGAAATACCGGACAGGGCCGTCAGGCGTCCGCCCTTGCCGAAACGATACAGCGCCTCGTTACCGTCCTTCAGGCTCAAGGGGACCCAGTACGATTCTTCGCGAATACGCTGTATGCGCCGGCCGAAATTGATGCCCCAGGTCTGATCCTGACGCTTGGGAAACCGCAGGGTATGGAACGGTATAACATATTCAGCGGACCATCCGTAGTCGTAAACCTGGCTCGCCGAGTTCCAGAATCCGTTCCAGTCTCTGTCCGAAGTGTTACCCTCTCTGCTGACAAAAGAGTCGGAACGAGCGCCGTTTGGGTTGGTCTGAAACTCATAGGCTTCGCGATAGTGATCGAGAGAAGCTATCACCACCGTGACCATGTCATTGGAGAAACTCATCCGCGTATCTCGCTGCATGTCCGGCGCCATGAGGAGTTCCGGATTCGGATCGAAGCAGATGAAACCCACGTACAGGTTCTTGTCATCGTACAGGATCCGCACTTCCGTGGGATGAGTCGCCGGTGCGCCCTCGACCGGTTCAAGCTGGAAGAAATCGCCGGCGACATCCGCCTGCTGCCATTCCGCCTCATCGAGATGGCCGTCTACCTCGATGGCAGAAGCCACTCGTTGCGCCGATAGCATGAAATCGGCGGGATCGAGATTCATGTAGTCGAAGGGAGTTTTCGATACAGGCAGGGGTACGTTGAATGGAACCCGGTCCGAGTTTAATTCGGATTCTTCGGACATCGCCGCTACATCATCCGGTATTTCCATTTCAACCGCGGCTTGATCTTGCTGGGACTGGGCCACCGCGATCCGCGACAGCGATAGTATGATAAGGCCGGTCAACAGGCCGCCTAGAATCCGGACGGGCGGGCTTAATTTCATTCATTCCTCCGAAATCGGATAAAAATCCAAATTTAAATCGTGGTAACTTCCATCTAATTACTTACAATCCAGCGACCGGAATCCTTCAAGC
Organism: bacterium; assembly: GCA_965240335.1. GTDB lineage: Bacteria > JAAXHH01 > JAAXHH01 > JAAXHH01 > JAAXHH01 > JAAXHH01. The sequence continues at coordinate 170,561 of CBDEKM010000010.1, read as the reverse complement.
GATACGCAGAGGTTATTCCAGCCGGCGAAATATAATGGGTTAGCGCCTGGTTGTCCACACAGATGATCCCGTATTTCACTTTGACGAACCCAGGGCGGGTATCCCGCGTGTTTTGATGGGCTAAATCGCTTGACGTAGCGTCATCAGGGAACAGATTGAGGAGTAGCGCCCAATGTGACGACTCATCAGTCTAAGCCGGTCGCCGGCTCCCAGCCTGGTACCGGTCTATGAACTCAATCAAGGGGATTCAAATCAAAACGGGAAAGCGATGCTGATTACACTGGAAGAAATTGAACAGGCGAGACGGGAGCTTCCACCGGAGGTTGTTTATACGCCCCTCCTGCGGTCACCGGCAATTTCCGATCAGACCGGAGCGGATGTGTGGATGAAGGCGGAAAACCTCCAGGTGACGGGATCTTACAAGACGCGCGCGGCCTACACCATGCTGAACCGCCTTTCCGATGATCAGAAGAAGAAGGGTGCCGCCATATCTTCCTCCGGAAACTTCGCGTCGGCCTTTGCCTTCATGGGTACGCTTCTCGGGATCCCGACCGCCATCGTAATGATGGAAAAGACCTCACCCTACAAGGTGCAGCGTACCCGGGACTACGGTGCCGAAGCGGTGCTGTGCGAGAACCACAACCAGGCGCGCTGGGACACATTGGAACGTCTGGGCAGGGAGCGTGGGATCACCGCGATCAACACGTGGGAAGACGAGAACGTCATACAGGGCCACGGCTGCATTGGCGCCGAAATCATGGAACAGGCGCCGGACCTGGAGGCGGTGATCGTTCCCGTGAGCAGCGGAGGACTGATCGGCGGTATCGCCGCGGCTGTGAAAACGCTGAATCCCGCTGTGAAGGTGATCGGGGTGCAGCCCGAAGGCTCTCAGGCCGTTTACCAGTCGTTTACGAAGAAGGAGATCTGCGAGGTATCGGAACCGAACACGGTTTGCGATTCACTCGTGGCGCCCCGACCGGGCGAACTCACCTTCGAACACGTTATGGCCTACGTGGACGAGATGGTCCTGGTTTCCGACGAACAGGCGATCGACGCGGTGAAGTACCTGATCGGAACGACCAAGCTCGTGGTCGAGCCGGGCGGCGCGGTAGGCGTTGCCGCGCTATTGAACGGTTTGGTATCGCTCAAGGGTAAAAAGGTCGTGGCGCTGCTCAGTGGCGGTAACATCATGCCCACGAAACTCGCCGGGTACCTGGGCGCGTCCTGATCTGTAACGCTGCATTTGGTACAGACTCAGGACGACACCTCACGAATCCGAATATCGCCGCCACTGGTTTCGAGCCTGATGCGACTACCGCCGCCGTTGATATCGCCGGTGGCTCTTATCGTCCTGCCGTTCCGACTGTCATCCTCCTGTTCGTCCAGATTGAAATCCGAGTCAATTCGATATTCCCGGTCTCGACCGAACCAGGACCGTTCAAGATGGATTACCGCTTCGACTGTGGCCGGCAGATCCTCGGGAATGCGGATGGTCAGTTCCCCGCCGGAGGATTTCAGTGACCAGTCTTCTTCCAGTGCGCTTCCAGTCGCTGTCAAACGGGCTTCGATATCGCCGCCCGAGGTAATCGCCGTTACGCCGCCGCCCGTCGCATTGCTGATCGTGATATCACCGCCCGAGGTACCTGCCTTCAGGCTTCCTTCAGCGTTGTCGATGGTGACATCGCCACCCGAGGTATGAACATCCACCTCGCCATTGGCGCGCTCGATCGTGATATCGCCGCCCGACGTCTTCGCCGTCACCTCTCCCGTGGCATGGCCTATCCTTATGTCGCCACCCGAGGTAATCGCCTCTGTGCTTCCGTTGGCTCGATCGATCTCGATATCACCGCCCGACGTCTTCGCCGTCACTTCGCCGGTCGTGCCGCCGATCGTGATATCACCGCCCGAGGTGGTTGCATCCACTGCGCCCCGGGCGTCCCGAATCTCGATATCCCCGCCGGAGGTGGACACCTTCGTTTCCGTTCCGCCCCCCTTGACGTTCACATCGCCTCCTGACGTGTGAACCCGGATCAGCGCTTCAGTTACATTACCGACGTTGACATCGCCGCCTGAAGTGCGGGCAAGCACGTCGCCCCGCAGGTCACCGATATCGATATCGCCGCCCGAGGTCTTGAGGTCCAGGCTGTACGATTCCGGCACCCTGGCCTGTATATCCACCGATACGTTGTCGAACCCGTAATTTCGATCGCGGTCTATCCGGATGTTTACGTCGTTTTCCTGTTGGAAGATATCCACGGCAACGTCCCGGACGGCGTCGCGAGCGCTGTCTTCGCTGGTTCCCGTCCGGCGTTTTTCAATCTCGACGTCTACTTCACTGTTGGGCCAGCTATCGACCCGGACCGAACCAAAGTCGGCATCTACGTTCAACGTGCCAGCCCCATCCACGGTATATTTCTGGTGGGTTCTTTCTACGTGACTCAAACCGTCTCGCATAAACGTGACCTCCTGTGCGCTGCATGCATATGCTGAGGCAACGAGCAGACCGACACTGACCAGGATCAATAACAAACGCATCATTCCTCCCTATTAATCAAAACAGGCGGTGTAGACATCGCAAGCGACTTGCCACGTAGAACCAACTCTGACTTTACCACAGTTGTAACCGGTTACTGTACATCCCAGGGTCTTGGCCGACACTTTGCCCGAAGCGGCTTCAACGATGATGTTTCCGCACATGGTGTAGGCGGTCACGTCACCTTCTGTACGTCCGACTCTGATGCTTCCGCCCAGGGTCTTGGCGTCTATGTCTCCCTTCGTGTCCCCTATATCAATACTTCCGCCCAGCGTTTTCGCATACACGCCCCCTTCAGTCGGGCCGATGCGGATGCTTCCGCCCAGCGTCCTGGCGGTCACGTCCCCTTTCGTAGCGCCTATCCGGATGCTTTCGCCTGTCGTCTTCGCCATGATCTCGCCGTCCAGGTCCGCGATTTCGATGCTGCCTCCTGCCGTATTGATGTCCAGGTTGTATGTATAAGGCACCCGGACCGTCATCGCTATGGACACCCTGTTACGCTTGAACCATCGCGCCCAATTGTCAACGCGGATGTGTACGTCGTTGCCCTGCTGTTCTGTTGTTACCTCCACTTCGTCGAAGGCTCGAAGAGATTGTTTTTCTGTGCCTTCCTTCCGTCGCTTTTCTATCAGGATTTCCACTTTGTTGGTGGTCGAGGTCTCAATCCGAAATCGGATCCGAAGTCGGCATCGATGGTCAGTTCGCCATCGGAATCGATCGTGTATGTCGCCGTTATGCTTTCCACGAATCCCTGCGCAGTTCGCATCATCTCGGCATCCTGCGTATCCTGCGCGACTGAATTCAACTTTACCGCTATACACAGGCAAGCGACCGCCAGTTTCCAAAACGCATTCATGGACCCGATTCCTGGTGTGGTTAACGTTCATCGATCTGTCTGTTCTGCGATTAAGACTCCGGCGATGAGGAAAAGGTTACATCGCGTTCGAGGTTTCCTTCTGCCGCGCTGGCAACGTCGTTACCGTGTATGATACTTACTTCTGATGATGCCGCTGAGTGTCGTGGTTTTCAATTCTCCTTGCACATAACTGGTTTGGATATTTCCAGAGTTTGAATGGACCGTCGCATCACCATCCACGGGTCCGATCCTGATATTCCCACTTAAGGATTCAGCGTTCAGATCCCCCTCTACGGTACCTGTTTCGATTCTGCCGGAGGTCGAAGAGACCGTCGCGCCACCATTCACGGGTCCGATCCTGATATTCCCACTTAAGGATTCAGCGTTCAGATCCTCCTCTACGGTACCTGTTTCGATTCTGCCGGAGGTCGAACGGACCGTCGCGTCACCATTCACGGGTCCGATTTCGATGTTCCCACTCAGTGTATAAGTATGTACCTTGCCTACTACGCGACTGGTCTCGATATTTCCGGAGGTCGTTTCTATGTACAGATTTCCTTCGATGGGACCGGTCGTAACGTTCCCAGAAAGGGTCTTGGCGGTCACGTTTCCTACGGTATTTCCAGTCTGGATATCATCGCCGACTGTACTGAGGTCCAGGTTAAATTTCACGGGCACCAGAACCTCGATATCTACAGAAACCCGATCTTGCCAGTCCTGCCATAACCATCGCCTACTCGTGACGTTCCTGATCTGTTCGACCTCGATACGTATCTCGTTATCCATTTGTTTGATTTCGACTTCGACATTACTGAAGGCTTTACGAACCCGGTCGGTATCGGTTGCTTTTAATCGTTTTCTCACCAGGACATCTACTTCATTTTTATTTGAGCTTCCGATGTGAATTGTCCCCAATTCGGCATCGACCGTCAGTGTATCATCGGGGTTCACCTCGTAATTTCGCCTAGTGCTTTCGACAAAGTCCTGCCCGTCGCGCTCAAGTCCGATCTCTTGGGTGCTGCACGCGCTTGAAATCCAGATACCTGCACATAGAATCGCGACAAACCCAGTCCGGCTCATAACGTCCTCCAATCGCGACATTTATTATCGGAAAAGTTACAGCAATACTATCACATTGGACTATTGCGACGAGAAAAAGGTTTCGTGGTACCAGGTAGTGTGATTCCAGAATGTTGGGTTATTCCAGGCTGGCGTACTCGAACTAAGCGGATCTGGTTCAGGTCAACACCATTCCGAAGATGCAATGCGACCTTGAGCATGCCAAAGAAATAGATCAGAGGATTTAAAGGATAAGGAATTCTATTCCACCCAGTGAGAAACGAGAGGTTTCAGCTCACTGGGAAGGTTGTCATACACGTCCCGGGGCAGGGCCGGAACCAGGTTTTCCGTTCTGCCGGTCTCATCCACCAGGATCCTGCGGTCTTCCGTACCGGGCATCAACACGTTCAGGTTCAGCCACCAGGGTGCGTAGCGAACGACGACAGCGACGCGGGAATCCCGCGAAGTGTTCGCGGCTGTCGAGTGCCAGAGTCGGCTGTCCATGACAAGGACGCTCCCCGCCTCGCCGGTCACGTTCAATTCGGTTGAACAGGGTTCTTCGGGAGGAACGCCGTTGCCGCCGGTCGGGTTGTTGGAAGCGCGGTGGCTGCCTGGGACGATGAGGGTGCCCCCGTTTTCGCCGGTGAATGACGAAAGCATCCAGATCGTCGTGAGGTGCATGACCGCATCAGGATACGGCGCCGGTACATATCCCGCGTTGCGCTGGTTGAAAGGCCAGTCGGCGTGCCATCCCCCGCGGTCGTTTCCCGGCTCGTTGATGGTTGCCGTGGTAAAAGAGATACGGAAATGGTGGCCCAGCAGCGCCCCGACCAGGCCGAGGAGCCGCCGGTCCGTGAGATAGGGCGCCAGCGACTGGTCGTATTTGAGAAAGCCGCTCACGTGGCCGATGTTCGCCGGCGCGTCTGGATTCCGATGGCGGTTCGTAGCGGCGATGACCTGGTCGCGAATTTCGTCCAGCCTGTCTGCGGGGATGATGTTGTCCAGCACGCACCAGCCTTCAGTCTGCGTGCGTAACAACTGTTGTTCCAGCGTCATGTTGACTTATTCCCTCAATGAACCGGTGCGGTCCGACCGGGCGGCGTGGTTCTACCGATTGCCGCGGTCGGCCTGGTCGGCCTCGTCGGCCTCGTCAGAGCTAGCCGGCGACTCGCCGGCCGGGTTTTTGTGGAACGTCGTTCGCTTATCCTCGCAGGTCATCGGTACTAAGCGTACCGGCCTCTTGATGGCGGCTGAAAACCTCCCAGGTCTCCCTGATCCCCTCGTCCAGCGGTGTGTAGGGAATCTTGCCGACATCTTCCTGGATGGCGCGGTCATCGAGGTCCGGTGCGATGGGCAGGTTCATGTCCAGGTGGGAGATGAGCCCCTCCGCACCGGGCACGACGCGCTCAATGGACGCGATAACCTCGTCGATGGTCACGACGTCACCCCGGATGCTGTATGCACCGGCGCCGGCGGTTTCAGTCTCGGCACAGCGGATGAACGTACGGGCGGTGTCGTTCACGTACTGCATGTTGTTCCGGCCGCCGTACCCGATCACGTACGGTTGATTCAGCAGGGCGGCCTTGACCGCCTTCGTGGGATCGGAGGTCAATCCGAAGTCCCTGCCCGGACCGTAGACCGTCCATGGACGCAGGCCTATGCTGGAAATGCCGTGATCGAGGTAGTACACCCGCGCGTTGGCCTCGTTGCACTGCTTGAAAACCCCGTAATGAGTGACCGGCCGCAGCACCGCGTCGTTGTCGACGGGACCCGAATCGTAATCGTCTTCCATGCCATATACGGCCGCGGAACTCGCGTAGACGATGCGCCGCACGATATCTTCGTGGGTTTTCGCGGCTTCGAAAACGTTCAGCGTGCCGATCACGTTGACCGTGGCACCCTTGATGGGGTCGGTCCGGCATACGGGCACCTGCAGGCCCGCGAGGTGGATGATATGGGAGGCGCCTGTTTCACCGACCACACGGGTGAAGTGTGGTCCGTCGGCGATATCGCCCTCGATGAACCGGACCCGGGCGATCTGTGCCTCGTCCATGATCAACGCCATGCGGGCGGTATGTTCCACCAGGTCGTAGATCGCGACATCGTGTCCTTCGTCTACCAGGTTCTTCACGATCCACGATCCGATACAACCATATCCACCGGTGAGTAGATATTGCATGGCGCCTGTCCATTGATTGGGGGATTTTACGGGTTAAAACCTCGTTCATTGTATGGCGCACAAGGGCCGGTGTCAAGGGAAACAGACCCCGGCTGGCCGCCGCTCGGCCGCCGTTTTAGTCCTTGATCGGACCCCGACCTGGAAGTACATTGACAGCATCCCGAGACCTCCGGGAAAAGACCCGAAATTCCAGTGGTTTACATCCCTTCGAGCGCATTATCCCATGAGTGTTAGACAGCGGTCCCCGTCGTCTGCCGGAACGCCGGAATCGAATCCCTCCGGTCCAGGATCGTCGGCAAAAACCGGTGGCCTGGCTTCGGGTATGACCCTTCGGGCAGTGGGGCTCGGACTCGTCCTTTCCGCGTCGATGGCGTGGTGGGTCGTGCATTCCGCCTTCGAAGCCCATTCCTCCTACCTTTCCATTACCCACATGCCCATGGCGGCGCTCTTTCCCTTCATGCTGGTCGTGTTCGTCATAAACGGCCTGCTGAAGCGATTCGCGCCCACACGCATCTTCACCCCGCAGGAACTGATCATTGTCTTCTTCATCGTGTTCACGGCCTCGGCTATCCCCGGGTGGGCTTTTACGACTTACTGGGTTGCTATCCCCTCCATTCCCCACTACTACGCCAACTCCGAGAACCGGTGGGTGGAAATGTTCTTCGAATACCTGCCGACCTGGCTTATCGTACCCGATGAGCGGCGGGCGGTGCACTGGTTCTACGAAGGTCTGCCATCCACCGGCATCATACCCTGGCGGGACTGGATCATCCCTATGAGCTGGTGGGGCACCTTCTTTCTGGCCCTTTTCTTCGCCAGCGCTTCGCTCATGGTGATCCTGCGCAAGCAGTGGATCGAGCGGGAGCGGTTGACCTTCCCGCTGGCCCGCGTTCCCCTTCTGCTCATCGAAGATGACGACAGCGGCTCCGTACTGCCCCGTATCGCCCGGTCCAGGATTTTCTGGTACGGTTTCTCCATCCCCCTTTTCATCATCCTTTGGAACATCGTCTCTTACTGGGACGTCGTGCCTCCGATCAGACTGGGCGGGGATTACCGCATACCGATCACGCTGGCCGAATCCTTTCCGCCGATCCAGTTCAAGGTCAATTTCGCCTTCATCAGCATCGGATTTTTCACGGAGCTGAACATCTTGTTCAGCATATGGGTTTTCTTCCTGCTGGCCACGATCCAGATCGGTATCATGAGTCGATTCGGCATACCGAAGACGACTGAGATCGTCACGGCCCAGCACCTGGGCGGGTTTTTCATGTTCACCCTGTTCGGGCTCTGGATGGCCCGGCGCCACCTCTATGACGTAGTGAGAAAGGCCATCGGCCGGGGCGACGACATCGATGATTCAGGGGAGTTCTTCTCGTACAGGACCGCCATGGGAGGCGTAGTGATCGGCGGCCTCTATATGTATTTCTTCCTGATCAGCATGGGGATGTCTTTCGCCGCCGCGGCTTTGCTTCTGGGCACGTCCATGCTGCTCTTTCTCGGAGTCACCCGCGTGGTGGCGGAAGCGGGGCTGATCAACCTGGATCTGCCGTACAATGCCCATGATTTCACCGTTTTCTCCTTCGGATCGGCGAACCTGCACCGGGCCGATCTCACCATTCTGACCCTGTCACAGACTTTCTCACGGAACTGGCGTACGCTGGGCATGTGCGCCATGGCCCACGTCAACAAGATCGGCGACGAGGTCGGAGGCGCCCGGCGCGGCATCTTTCCCGTCATCATCTCGGCGCTTCTCATGGCGGCGGTCATATCGGTGGTATACACCATCTTCCTGGGTTACGATACCAACGGAGCGGATGGATTCAGGGACGCCTTCGGCAATGCGAAGACGGGATACCGCACCCTGGCGACGTGGATCAACAACAAGACGCAATTGACGGGCGGGGAGTACATGGGACTCGGGATCGGCGCGTTCATCTCCTGGCTGCTGATCATGGCCCACCACAGTTTACACTGGTGGCCGCTGCACCCCATCGGCTGGGCCGTCGCCAAAACCTGGGGTATCGGGATGATCGCCACTTCGATCTTCCTCGTGTGGCTCGTCAAGGCCCTGATACTGAGACTGGGCGGCACGAGACTCTACCGCCAGGCGCAACCGTTCTTCATCGGCATGCTGGTGGGTTACGTGCTTGGTGTCGCGCTCTCTTACGGCGTGGATGTGATCTGGTTCCCGAATTCCGGTCACATCGTGGAGACATGGTAACCATCGTTCGCAATCGACGGATCGGAAATGACAGGTCGGATTCAACCTTATAGATCAAGCATCGAAAGGAGCTGTATTATGAGTGTTGAACAGGTTATGCCCGACGAGGCGGCCAGGCTGGTCGAATCCGAGGGGTATGTCTATGTCGATGTCCGGTCCGTACCGGAATTCGACCAGGGCCATCCCGCGCCGGCCGTGAACATTCCGCTTCTGCACGCGGACGAGCAGACGGGGCAGATGACACCCAATCCCGATTTCGTCCGGGTCGTGAAGGCGAACTATCCGGAGGATTCAAGGCTCGTGCTGGGCTGCCGGACCGGTCAGCGATCGGACCATGCCGCCCAGCTGCTGCAGTCACTGGGGTACCAGACGGTGGTCAACATGCGCTGCGGGTTCAGCGGTGAGATGACACCCTTCGGCCAGGTGGTCAATCCGGGCTGGGAGGAAGTCGGCCTGCCGGTGAGCAACGACAGCGACGAAGGCGTGAGTTACGAATCGCTCGAGGCGAAGTCGGAAGGGTCCTGAACGGCGTTGGCTATCCCCGCAATACCTCTTCGTAATAGGATTCATACTGCGGGACGACGGCCTCTTCCGCGAAGTTGTCCAGCACCCGCTGCCGCGCCTGCCTCCCGACGGTCTGACGAAAGTCGTCGTCGGTCAGCAGGTCCGTGGCATGCCGGGCCATCTGCCGAATGTCGCCCACTTCGGTGATGTATCCCGTCTCCCCGTGGCGCACCAGTTCCGGCAGGCCGCCGGCGTTGGCGCCGATCACCGGAACCCCGCAGCTCATCGCCTCCAGGGCAGACAGGCCGAAGCTCTCCTGCTCGCTGGGAAGCAGGTACAGGTCGGAACAGGACAGGATCCGGTCGACCCCCTCCTGCTCTCCCATAAAAACCACTGCGTCCTGTAGTCCCAGTTCGGCGGCCAGTTCCTGCATGGGTATCCGTTCCGGACCTTCTCCCACCAGCAATAGCTTGCATTTGACCGTGCGCCGCACCTCCGCGAACATGCGGATGATATCCCCGATGCGCTTCACCGGCCGGAAATTCGAGACGTGGGTGATGACCTTCTCGTCATCATCGACGAATTTGCTGATGTCGCAGTGGCCGTCCCCGCGGCGAAACCGGTTGACGTCGACGAAATTCGGAATCACGCGGATGTCCTGGTCGATGTCGAAGAGCGACTGCGTATCGTGCTTCAGGGACTCGGAGACCGCCGTGACTCCCTGGCTTTCCTCGATGCTGAACTTGGTGATCCGGAAGAAGGACTTGTCGCTGCCCACGAGGGTGATATCGGTCCCGTGCAGGGTCGTGATGACCTTGATGTCCCGGTCCCGAAGCATGTGCCGCGCCAGGAAGGCGCAGGTAGCGTGAGGGACAGCGTAGTGCACGTGCAGTATGTCCAGATTCGCTTCGGATGCCACGTCGGCCATTTTCGCCGCGAGCGCGAGCGTGTATGGAGGATACTTGAAAAGCGGGTAGGGCATGACCTCCACGTTGTGAAAGGAGATGTTCTGGTTGTATTCCTGCAGCCTGAAGGGAATGGAATAGCTCACGAAGTGGACCATGTGACCCTTGCGGGCCAGCGCCTGTCCCAGTTCGGCGGCGATGGCGCCGCTGCCGCCATAGGTGGGATAGCAGGTGATTCCGATGTTCATCTTTTTGGGCCTTTGCCTTGGTGTGTGCTATCCGGTTCTGCCGGCGAAATGGGCCATGGGATCGTCGATCGAAAGGTATTCACGGACGACGAAGGGTTCCCCGTACCGCGCGCCGATCAGCGAGCCGTAATAGCGGCTCTGGGCCTCGACTTCGTCCAGGAACTCGGGACGGCTGATATAGGTTTCAGGTTCGGTGGATTTCGGGTCGTGGAACTGTGACCGGTGGGCCCTGATCGCCTCGACCTTGCGGCTGAACGTCGAGGTGATATCGACGATGAAAGACGGCCGGGGGTCTTGATAAACGTGGTGTGTAAGGTAGTAGACCAGCTGCCGCGGCCGGAAGGCCGGGTGTTCCGTTTCGATCTTCTCCAGGCCGGCGAGAAATGCGGCGTCCTTCGCCAGCCGGGCTGTCGCCCCGTGATCCGGATGACGGGCGACCTCGTGGGGAACGAGCAGCATTTCCGGCTGGAACTGACGAATCGCATCTACGAGTGCGTCGCGGTGCGTCTCGCAGGCGCCGATGCGGGCATCCGGCAGTCCGAGATTCATTCGCCCGGACAGACCAAGGATTTCCGCTGCATCTGCCGCTTCCCGTTTGCGGTCGTCGACCGTCCCCCGGGTACCCTTCTCCCCGCGGCTCATATCGACAATACCCGTAGCGTATCCCTGGTTCGCGAAACGGATCATCAGTCCGCCACAGTGCAGTTCAACGTCGTCGGGATGGGGAGATACGGCCAGGACATCCAGTTTCATAGCGGGGTGATCCTGTGTTTGAAGTCCGATTCGTCCGTGGCCTCGAAAAGCGTTTTCATGACGTCGAACCCGTAAAGAGCGACGTACTGCCAGATGTTGGCCACTCGTTCCTGAAGTTGCCCATTGGGGTACACCTGTCGGTCCGCCCTGACGATCTGGTTGCGCATGACCCCGTCCGCTCTCTTCATGGCACGGAGCGTCTTCTCCTCCAGCCTGCCCAGGGCGAAGTTGGTCTTTCGCTCCGAGGCCTCCACGATCCGGCTCAACCCGGGGTCGATGATCGTCACGTGCCCCTTCAGGTTCCTGTAGTGGGCTTCCACGTCCCCCCGGGCAGCCCGCAAACCCTCGACGACAGGCACAGGCATGTCGTCCCTCAGCTTCCGGTCGAACAAGGATTCGATGCCCTGGACGAAATGAGAAATGTCCAGGCCGTGTTTCTCGAGTATCCGGGCGGTCCTTGCGCCCACCAGCGTGTGGGAGGCGCGGGGGTAGACCACGGGGAATGGCAGCCCGAACTGGCGGTATACGCCGCCGAGCTGGCCATAGTAGGCGATTTCCGCAGGGCCGCCGATATAGGTCAGTGACGGAAACAGCGTGTCCTGAACCAGGGGCCGGGTAATGACGTTATGGGTGAATCTCTCTGGCGCGTCCTCGAGCAGTCCAAGCAGGTCCTGTCCGGTGAAGGAAAGGCTCCGGTCCCGGTTGGTGAAAAGTCCGTTTTCATACCTCAGGGCGTTACGCTGTCCATCCTGGTAAAGAAACATGTTTACCGCGTCGGGGGAACGGGATACCTGGGGATCGAACCCGGCCTCCGCCAGCTTGCCTGATGCTGCCAGGACAGCGCGGGTAGATCCCAGCGGTTCGCGGATTTCTCGTTCGAAAACCGGCTTCATGTGAGACTTAAGCGCCGGGTCGGTGGGATCGACGAGAACTAGGCCCTGTCCCTTGAAAAGCAGCGTCATGAGCCGGGCAAAGGCATCGGAAAGAGAGGTTTCGGCGGTACAGTTACGCGTGAGCGCCTCGATGGCGGAACTGCTGAATTCGGAATCCGGCAGGGCTTCTTTGAACTGCTCGAGCAGGGGGATTACCTCGGGGCCGAGATTCCTGTCGCCGGCGGACCTGCGGTCGTTGGGATCGTCGGAACCCAGTTCGAACCGGAGGGTATCCACGTCCGGTCTGCAGACATGGACATGGTTGATCTCCGCGTAGTCGTGGTCATCAGAGGCCATCCAGAAGACCGGCACGGCCCGCACACCGGTATCCTCGGACACGCTCCTGGCCAGCTTAACCGCCGTGACGGCCTTGTAAATCGTGTACAGCGGACCGGTGAACAGTCCCGTCTGCTGTCCCGTGGAGATCACGAAGGTATCGTCTCCGTCGAGCGACCGAGCGTTGTCCAGGACGGTCGCATCCGCCCCGAAGCGGGTGTTCTGCGCCTGGAGTATGCGGGCAACAGCTTCGCGCGGCGGCGGGCAGGAACGGGCGCGTACGGCCTCGATCATGCGCGGCCAGATATCCGGATCGCGGGGATCGTGGACATAGAAGGACCGCAGAGACTCGAAATCTTCGAGGAAGGTATGCAGCAGGTGTTCCGGCAACACCTGACGGTAGTCAATCGCATAGGGTTTCATTTGGCCGGCCTTGTTCCAGATCGGTAAAGAATTTGCGGGCGGTTTCACGCGGCCTGAACAGGTTCACCGGGTCCCGGCGACCTCTTCCCCATCCGCTTTTCCATGATGAGCAGATAGGCGGGCAGTGCGACCAGGGCCGTCGCCAACGTGGCGATCTCTCCCACGTTGGCCATGATCCCGAAGGAATGCAGGCCCCTGTTGGAAGTCAGCATGAGCGAGGTATATCCGATCAGTGTCGTGGATGAGCACATGACCAGGGCCGCCCCGGTATGTTGTACCATATTATGGATGGATCCGCGCCCGTCAAGGCGGTAGCGTTGATACAGGTTCACGCTGTAGTCCACGCCGATGCCCAGCGTGGTGGGTATGACGATAAAGTTGAAGAAGTTCACCTTGATGTCGAAAACGGCGATGGCGCCTCCCATGACCAGCATGCCGCCCAGCAGGGACGCCAGGATAACCACTAGCGCGTGCAGGCTCCGGAACGCCAATACGAGCAGCGTGATCACGCCCAGAAAACAGGCGACCGTGGCGATGGGACCGTCGCGGTCCACGGCCTTCAGCATGTCGGCGAAGACCACTGCCTCGCCGGAAGAGTAGATCACCTCGTCTTCGGATAGCCGGTTGGATCGAACGGCTTCCGCGAATCGAATCAGGTTCCTGCCGTTCCACAGTCCGGCGTCCGACCTCGGGTAGACGTAGACCAGTCTGCCCGCGGTACCGTCTCTTTCCTCGAAGGGGCGGGTGAGCGCCTGGGGGAGGTCATCCACGGTGATTTCCTCCAGGCTCAGGTTGTCGCGGAATGCGTTGATTCTTTCCAGTTGGTCGGGTGGGATACCGAGTTCATCCGGTGGATTGGTGTCGAGCATGTACTCGATGTCCCAGAGGACGTCGATCTTGTCTTCCTGGTCCTCGGGCAGCAAATCGAAAATGGTCCGCACACGGTCGATGGTCGGATTCGGGACTTCTTTTTCCGCTTCTTTCTTGTCGAGCACGGCCCGCTGGATGGCCGGTACCTGGTTCAGGCGGTCCGCCAGGATGACGGCCGGCGACTGCGAAATGCCGAACAGGGCGTTGACGCGATGGTTGAGAACACGCTCGTACGTGTCGCCCCGGGGTTCGTTCCGTAGCTTGGAGAAATCGTACTCGAAGGAATTCGGAAGCCACCACGCAAGCAGGACGGCGCCCAGGATGACCATGGAGATACTCGTGCCCACCACGGCCTGCGGCGCGCTACGGACCAGGTTGGCAAGCCGGGTCAGCGCCTTGCCCCGCGAGACTTTCCGGGTCCAGGTATTCCGGCCGAACTCGGTTCGATCCCAAAGCATCAGCAGTGCCGGCAGGATGGAGTAGGTCGAAAACCAGCACAGCAGCATGCCCAGTCCGCCGATGAAACCGAAGTGATTGAATCCACGGAAATCGGTGATCATGAGCGTTCCGTAGGCTATGCCGGTGGACAGCGCCGAGGTGACGGTCGCCGTCAGGGTGTTTCGGAAGGCGATCTGAATGCCGTCGCGGGCGTTTTCTCCCCGAAGCCGTTCTTCCTTGTATCGGGCCATCAGGATGAGGCCGTAGTTGATGCCGTTCCCCACGATGATCGCACCCAGGAAGGCGGTCTGCATGTTCAGGTAGCCGATATGAAAGTAGGTGATGCAGAACGTCCACAGAATGCCGACGACCACGACCAGCGTGATGTTGATGACCGGCACGATGGTCCGGAAATAGAGGAAGATGGCCAGGGCCACCAGGGTCAATGTGAAAGCCGCGGACGAGAAGATCTCCCGTTGAACGGATGTATACTGGTCGAGGATCAGGCGGTACTTACCGGTAAGACCGACTTTCAGGGAAGGATGGTAGGATGCGGGGTCGAGCCGTTCCACGATGTCCAGGATTCGATCGCACAGGTCCCGGGAAAAGGCAACGCCGGTGGAGGAGCCGTAGGGTTTCAAGACCATGACGAGAAACTGCCCCTGGTCGTCGTGTCCCGTGAAATACCCGTCGACCCATTTGTCCAGTTTTTCTCCCGCCTTTTTCTCGTATTTTTCCTCCAGATCGCTCATCGTGAACGGTTCGTCCTCCGTTTCCAGTCCGAGGTCTTCCTCCGAAATGAAGAGCGGATTCTGTTCCATTTTCGTCTTCAGGATCTGGCGGCTCAGGCGGCTTTGTATCTCTTCCAGGTCTTCCAGTTCCGCGTAGAGGTACTTGTGGTCTTCGTAGAATCGTTTTTCCGCGTCCACCCGATATTCGATGTAACGGACGTACCCTTCCGGCAGATCGGACCGGATCCTGTCGGCCAGGTCGTCGGCGAACCGCTGGGCCGGGTCCAGGTCTTCCGTTTCGATGACGATGGTCAGGTTTCCGATGCCGCCCACGCGCTCCGTGAGCCGGTGTATGTCGTCGACGCTGCGGTAGCCCTCGGGAAGGAGCTCGACGAAGTCGGTTTTGATCTGTAGCCTGGAGGTGAAATGCACGGAGAGTAAGGCGGTCAGCAGCGCGCCAAGGAGGATCTTTCCCGGATGGCGGCAGATGAAGGCGATGTACCTGTTCAGACAGCGGTCTATGGTTGCTCTGGTTTCGACCTTCACTGGAAAGTCCTCGTTTGAAACGGGCACATCACGAGATGGAAATATCCCCGTAAACCACTGTGGTGTCAACCACTAAAACCGTTGGCGCGGTGGGACTGAAGCACCTGAGCGACCGGCGTTTTTCTTTGACTTATCTCGCGTGTACCTTTACATAATCTGGACCCATTTTTTCATTTGTACCATTGCTCAAACATCGCGCGTACCGTTCCCCGCCTTTTACATGGCTTCAGCTCAGAAAAGTGTCTCCGATTCCGCTGTCCCGGCGACCGCGACCCGGATCATTACGCCGCGTTCCATTCTCCTGGGTCTTGCGAGCGTCGTCCTGATTTCCCTGATCGTACCCTATTTCCAGTACACCATGGCTTCGTCCCAGTTGGGTGCGGATCATCTGCACATTGGCGCACTTTTTCTTGCCTTTGCGTACCTGATCATTTTCAACGTGGTTCTGGCAAGATGGAAGAAGGACTGGGCCTTGACACCCCAGGAGTTTATCATTCCCCTGGCCATGGGCATGGCGGCTTCCGGGTTGACGACCAACGGGATGGGCGCTCCGTTCATCTCCACGCTGATGGCCCCCAACCTGCTTGCAACGCCCGAAAACCAGTGGGCCGAGTACTTCTATCCTTATCTGCAACCCTGGGCGAACGTCACGAACCAGGGCAACGCGCTGACCTGGTTCGTCGACGGGATACCGCCGGGCGCGGCCATACCCTGGAGCGTATGGGGCATTCCACTGTTCTGGTGGCTGACTTTCATCGTCCCGCTTATCTTCATGGGACTCTGCCTCGTGGTCATCCTGCGGAGGCAGTGGGTGGAACACGAGAAGCTGGTCTTTCCCATGATGCAGATCCCTCTCGCTTTCACCCGCGGCATGGAATCGACGGACCGCGTCCCCGACTTTCTGAAGGAGAAGCGATTCTGGATCGGATTTTCCATTCCGTTCTGCGTGATGATGTACAACATCGTCGGGTTCTTCACCCCGGTCGTGCCCCAGTTCCCCTATTTCGGTTCGGCGCCGCCGATCATATTCGGAGAGGGATTTCCACCGCTGGAAATCAACTTCCGTCCGGCCATCCTTGGCATTTCCTATTTCGTCAACCTGGACGTACTGGCTGGGTTCTGGGTGTTCTACATGCTCGGCATCATCCAGGTGGGGATCGCCCACCGGATCGGGTACGACATCCCCGGGAGGGACAACTACACCTCGATCCATCCCATGCTGGACTGGCAGAACATGGGCGCTTTCATCGTATTCGTAGCCTGGGGACTCTGGCGGGCCAGGTTCCACATTCGCGACGTCTTCGCCCAGGCCTTCGGACGGCGGTCCGGTCTGGACGACAGCGACGAGATGCTGCCCTACCGGGTCGCGGTCTTCGGATTCATTGGTGGATTCGTCTACGGGGTGGTCTGGCTGAACCAGCTGGGCATGAGCGTACCCATCGCGGTTTTTCTCCTCGCCGGC
This sequence comes from bacterium, assembly GCA_965240335.1. GTDB lineage: Bacteria > JAAXHH01 > JAAXHH01 > JAAXHH01 > JAAXHH01 > JAAXHH01. The sequence goes on along the minus strand of CBDEKM010000010.1, from coordinate 153,625 downwards.
GTATTCGTCATCTACATCGGGGTTTCCCGCATTATCGCCGAGGCCGGCCTTCCCTTCGTCCGGTCGCCCATGATCGCCCAGGTACTCGTGTTCTATTCGGTCGGGTCGGTCAACCTGTCCATGTCCACCATGACGGCGATGGCCCAGACCTACGGACCGGTCAGCGAGATCAAGTCGACGTTCATGCCCGCCTTCATGCAGGTGGCCAAGCTGTCTGAAATCGGCGCGCGCTGGCACCGTGGCCTGGGATGGAGCATCCTTTCCGCCGCGGTCATCGGCGTGGTGATTTCCCTCGTCTGGACGATCTACCTGGGCTTCGACCAGGGAACCCGCCAGTTCACCAACGGATGGTGGTTCGGGCGGATCGGATCAACCATCCCCTACAACGAAACGCTCACCAAGATGCGGGACCCTTTCGGACCGGACACGGCACGGTTGATGTTCTTCATGGTGGGTGGATCGCTTATGTTTCTGCTCATGACGCTGAGGGCACGTCTGCCCGGCTGGCCGTTGCATCCCCTCGGTTTCTTCCTGTCGTATTCCTGGCCCGCCCGGGCGATCGTCTCGTCCATGTTCGTTTGCTGGGTCATCAAGAGCATCATGATGTGGGTCGGCGGCATCGAGCTGTACCGAAAGGGGCAGCCCTTCTTCCTGGGGCTGATCTTCGGTGTGGCGACCGGTGTGGCCATCTCCATGTTCGTCGACTACCTGTGGTTTCCCCACGCGGGCCATCACATCTATGGGATAGACTAACGTGTATTCGCGTATATTCGGTTACTTTTTTCTTGTCTTGGGCGTCCTGTTGTTTATCGCCGTGGCCGCTACCGGTCCGGCCTGGGTGACCGAGCACGTGATCCTGAAAATCGTATCTCTTCCCGATGACGTGGTGCCCAGGCCGCTCGAAGAAGCGCCGGTATCCTGGGAAGAGGTCGCCGAAATCGTGACACAGGACGGCGTCGAGGCCCATGTTCGTTCAATGAGCGAACATCCGTCGCGCGTCGTCGGCTATCCGGGAAACCGGGCGGCCATGGAGTACGTGGTCGACGCCTTCCATACCGGCGGCCTGTCCGAGGTCGCCATAGACACCTTTAAGATATCCTCCCCCGTCGACCACGGTTTCACGCTGACCGTACACGACTCCGTGGAGACCGAAATTCCGGTGTACCAGTTCTGGCCCAACCTCGTGCGGTTGAATTCCTTTCCCGAAGGGATCAGGGGTCCCCTGCACTACGGACGCCGGGGCGGGTTCCAGGCCTTCAACGGGAATGAGATCGAGGGAAGTATCGTCCTCGTCGATTTCGACGGACGCGACCAGTATCTCAACGCGCGGATGCTGGGCGCCCAGGCGGTCCTGTTCTACGACAGTGGCCCAGGCGAGGTGACCAACAACCAGGCCCAGCGCAAGATCCTGGACGTGCCCGCCGACGTCCCGCGATTCTGGATACCCGATCCCCATGCGGCGGAGGTACTGCTGGCCGCCCAGTCCGGTGGCGTCGAGGTGACGATCAAGGGCCGCATGACCTGGGAACGGGCCGAGACCTGGAATATTATGGGGTGGATCCCGGGCAGGGACGAACCGCTTCCCGGCGGCGATGGCACGGATAAATGGAAAGACCGAATCGTCGTACTGTCGGCTTTCTATGACGCCATGTCGGTCGTGCCCGGCCTGGCGCCTGGCGCCGAAAGCGCCGGGGGCATCGCCGCCATGCTGGAACTGATGGAAGTGCTCCGGACCCATCCGCCGGGATACACCGTGCTGTTCCTGGCCACGTCCGCCCATTTCCACGGTTTACAGGGCATTAACGACTTCCTGGACCGCCACCAACGGAAGGACGATTTCTTCCTGGATCGGATACCCGGGGAGGACCGGATCCCCTTCACCCTGTTCCTGGGCCTGGACCTGACCAGCAGGATGGACCAGGTCGGCCTGTTCAGTTATGGCGATTTCATCTTCTTCGACTCAAGTTTGAAGATTTTGTATAAACCCTACGCGGACCGATACCTGAACTACGCGCGCAAGGCCGGGGTCTACGATGAAGAAGAAAGCCGTACGTCCTACCTGAACACGTTGACCCCTTCCCTTCGGTCGCAGGAAAGCTACATGCCCGCGGGCCCGGCCTTCGACCACGAGATGGTCACGCTCGCCGGGCTGCATGGCATGACCTTCGCCACGGTGAACGACAACAGGCTGCTCATAGATACCCCCATTGACCGGGTCGAGCACGTTGACTTCCCCAACCTGGTCCGGCAGATCAGGACCATCGGAACGCTGCTTCCGGCCATGCTGTCGGACCCCGAGGCCTTCGAGGTGGACGAGTCGATCAGACTCAAGGACGACGGCCGCGATATCGAGGGGCGGGTCCTCGAGTTCGACCGCGCCGTGGATTTCTTCAAGCCCAATACCCCGGTATCCGATGCCCTGGTTGTCTACGAGCCAGGTTACCAGAGCCACAGCGGCGTGCGGGGATTCATGGTTACCCAGGCCGATTCGATGGGGTATTTTCGGTTCTCCATGGTCCGGTTTCCCAGGGGGCCGACGGAACTGCGCAGCTACGGTCTCGACGCAGAAGGCAGGATCGTGTATGCTCCCGACCTGGGTGAAGAGGGTAACGCCACCTTCCCCCTCGCGGTGCCGAACTCGTCCAAGGTGAACAATACCATACAGGTCCTGTTTCCCTGTGAAGAGATCAACCTCTTCGACATCGTTGATCCCGGCGTCTTCGTCGCCCTCGACAACCTGACCGTACTCGGCCCGGACAACAGTCCATTGCGCAAGTACGGGGCGGCTTTCGTGGAAAACCAGAGTTTCTTCGGCAACTGGATGACCAATGCCGCGGTGGTCTTCGTCAAGCCCGAGGACCGGGTCAAAATGTTCATGAGCGCGGGACCGATTGGCGTCAAGTACCTGCTGACCAATACGCCGGAATCGTGGCTCGAAGATCCGCCGGAAAGTATCTCCGACGACGTCATGACACTGGCCCAGGGTCGCGGTTTTTCGCCGGACCAGGGGCTGATCCTTCACCCTTTCTACCAGAGCGCGCTGGATCTATGGTCGCTCAACAGGGCCCGCCTGATGAAACTGGAGGACCACGGCGTGACCAACGCCCGGGCCGCCGAACTCCACGAGGAAAGCACGCAGGCGCTTCGGGCCGCTCGGGAAGCCCTTGATAACCGCCGATACGACACCTTCGCCGCCCGGTCTAGGGAAGCGTGGGGCTACGAGGCGCGGGCCTATCCCGACGTGCGTTATGCCGCGGACGACACGGTAGACGGGATCGTGTTCTACTTCATGCTGCTGGTCCCCTTCTGCCTCTTCCTGGAGCGGCTTTTCTTTGGATTCACCGACATCCGCAAACGATTACTGACCGTCGGCCTCATCTTCGCGGCGGTCTTCATGCTGCTGCAAAACGTGCATCCGGCCTTCCAACTCAGCCTGACACCGTACATGGTCTTCCTGGCCTTCATCATCCTTGCCATGGCGCTGATCATCATCACCATGATCATCACCCGGTTCGATACCGAAATGAAGAACCTGACCCGCTCGGCGGCCGGCCTGCATGAAGCAGACATCGGCCGGCTGAGCGCCACGGCCGTGGCCATATCCCTTGGCATATCCAACTTGAGCAAGCGGAAGATGCGCACGGCGCTGACGGCAGTCACGCTGACCCTGCTGACCTTCACCGTGCTTTCCTTCACCTCTTTCAAGACCGGCATACAGTTCTATACACTGGACCGCGGGAACACGCCGCCGTACGAGGGCGTTCTCATGCGAAGCCTGTCGTGGTACTCGCTCCCCACCTCCTTCCTGCCTTACGTGGAAAACGCCTTCGGCGACAAGGCGGACGTGGTGCCCCGTTCCTGGTACGAGGCAGAGGACATGACCAGTCCCTACATCGATCTGAGGGCCCCGGGGAAAGAGACTGCCACCACGGTGCAGGTTCTGCTGGGTCTTCATGCCGATGAACCGGCAATTTCAGGCCTGGACCGTTACCTGCTGCCCGGCGGGCGGTGGTTCGCCCCGGACGAAAGGGCGGTCTGCCTGCTGCCCACGGAACTGGCCGAGCGGTTGAACGTGGGACCGGAGGATGTGGGTACGGCAGAGGTCGAGATCCTCGGCGGCCGCTATACCGTGGTCGGACTGCTCGACTCCGAAGGAATCGACGCGTATCGGGACATGGATGACGAAAGCATCATGCCGGCCACTTTCTCCATGACCCGCAGCCTGACCGAAATGGACGAAGAAGTGTTCATGTCGACGGTCCGCGCCGCTGAACACGTACCCTCCCGCAACGTGCTGGTCCTGCCCTATCGACAAACCCTCGATCTGAGCGGGTCTACGCGGTCGGTGGCCATCGCCGGGTTCGCCGATGGCGATCAGCTCCGCGATTCCGTGGAGGCCTTCATGTCGCGCGTCCTTCTGGCCGTTTTCGTGGGGATGAATGGCGAGGTGAAGGTCTACAGTTCCCTGGGCGTGACTTCGGTATCCGGCCTGGCCAACCTGATTATTCCGGTGCTGATCGCGGCTTTCCTGGTGTTGAACACCATGATGGGCGCCGTGTTCGAACGGTTCCGGGAGATCGGCGTGTACAGCGCCGTCGGCCTGGCGCCGAACCACGTCGCCGCGCTGTTCATCGCCGAAGCGGCCGTATTCGCGACCCTCGGCGCCGTATTCGGGTACCTTACGGGCCAGATTATCACCATGGGACTGGCGCAGTGGGACCTGCTGGGCGGATTGTCGCTCAACTATTCCTCGCTGTCGACCGTGTACGCCACGGTAGTCGTCATGGCCGTCGTCTTCCTGTCCACCCTCTACCCGGCGAAGAAGGCCGCGGACATGACCGTGGAGGACGTGACACGACGCTGGGCGCCGCCGACTCCCGATGGCGACGACTGGCGCTTCGAGTTTCCCTTCACCGTCAACCTTGTCGAGGCGTACCCGCTGTCGGGATACTTGACCCATATCTTCCAGACCCACGAGGACAGCTCCGCGGAGGATTTCGTTGCGGAAGGATCCTTGCACGACGTGATACCGGGCCAGCCTTTCGAAGGCTACCGCGTTTCGGCGACGGTTTGGCTGGCGCCCTATGACCTTGGTATCAGCCAGGACGTGGCACTGGAACTGGAGCCCGTCACCGGAGAAAGCCTGTACCGGATCATGATCGTGATCCGCCGGCGCAGCGGGGACCTTGCGCAGTGGCAGACGATCAACCGCCGGTTCTTCAAAGTGCTGCGAAAACGTTTTCTCGTGTGGCGGACCCTTTCCGAGTCCATCAAGGACCGGTACCGGAAGGTCGAGGAACCGGAGCCTGACGCGGTACCGCAATAGGCTGGGAGGAGCAACGATGTTCGATCTCATTATCAAGGGCGGCCAGGTCATCGATCCGGAGAACGGCATCAACGAAAGCCGGGACGTCGCCGTCAACGGCGGTCTGATCGCGGCGGTGGAACACGACATCCCCGCGGAGCACGGACGGAAGGTCGCCCGCGTCCACGGCCATTACGTCACGCCCGGTTTGATCGACATTCACATGCACGCCTACGGCGGCTACCGGGGGTGGGTCTTCCCCGACGCCCACGTGCTTCCCAATGGCGTGACTACGGTGCTCGATACGGGGGGCGCCGGCTGGAGGAAGTTCGAGAACTTCAAGGACACCATCATCGACGAATCTAAGACGCGGGTGCTGGCCCTGATCAACATCGTGGGCGCCGGCATGGAAGGCGCCGTGGAGCAGGATGTATCGGAGATGGATCCCGCGCCCTGCGCGGCCATGATCAGCAAGTATCCCGAACACGTCATTGGGTCGAAGACCGCCCATTTCGGCGGTCCGGGCTGGGAGGCGGTCGACGGCGCCGTCGAGGCGGCCCGCCGGAGCGGCACCATCGCCATGATCGATTTCGCGCCGAAACCGACCCGAAGCTACAAGGACCTTCTTCTGAAAAAACTCAGTCCTGGAGACATACACACCCACATGTACGCACAGCACATCCCCTTGCTGGACGGAAAGGGTAAGGTGAACGACTATGTCCGGGAGGCCCGGGACCGGGGCATCCTGTTCGACCTGGGCCATGGCGGCGGCAGTTTCTGGTTCCGCATCGCCGTCCCGGCCATCGCCCAGGGTTTCCTGCCGGACACGGTCAGCACGGATTTGCACAAGGACAGCGCCCTGCTCCCGAACGCGAGCATGAATACGACCATGTCGAAATGCCTGAATATGGGGATGACGCTGGAGGACGTGGTGATGCGCTCCACACGAAATCCCGCCCGCGTCATACGGCGTCCCGAACTGGGCACGCTCAGTATCGGCGCCGAGGCGGATATCGCTGTGCTGGAACTGGAGTACGGAGAATTCGGTTTCGTCGATTCGGGTCACGCCCGCATGCGCGGCGACCGCCGGTTAAGGTGCCTGTTGACCGTTCGAGGTGGACAGGTGGTTTGGGACCTGAACGGCCTGACGCGGCCGGACTGGGACAAGGCGGGTGACTACGTAAGGGCCGAGTAATCGGATGAACGCTTTTTATGAGGACCGGGTAAGCGGATGAGCGATAACGACAGGCGTGATCAACAGGAACAGCAGGACCTGGACGCAGCGTCCGACGCGCGCGAAGACCAGTGGAAAATCGTGCCGGATGACCTGCCCTACGAGGACGGATTCAGCGGCCGGATCATCTGGGCCGCTTTCTTCGTCGGGCTGGTCATGCTCCCCGGGGCGATCTACCTGGAACTGGTGACCGGAAAGAGCTTCGCGGGCGCCGCGGAGTGGGTCACCATCATCATGTTCATCGAGATCGGCAAGCGCCTGTTCATCAAGCTGAAGCCGCAGGAAGCCATCATCCTCTACTGGCTGGCCGCCGGGCTGGCGGCGACGGGACTGGGCGCCAGCGGAATGGCGGCTGGATCGTCGGTGCACGGCGCGCCTTTCGCCAAGATGATCTGGTTTCAGTACCTGATCCAGTCTCCCCAGGCGGACGGCCTGGCGCAACTTCTTCCCCAGTGGGTAGCGCCCCCCCGGGGCTCCGATTCGCTGATCACGCGGACCCTCTTTTCCATGGAGTGGCTGGAACCCATTCTCCTGGCCGTGCTCGTGTCTATCCTCGGCCTGGTCAACGCCCTCTCCCTGGGATACGTGCTCTTCCGCATTACGGCGGACACCGAACGCCTGCCCTTTCCCCTGGCGCCTGTACAGGCGGCCGGCGCGACCGCGCTGGCGGAATCGTCGTCGGGGGAGGAAACCTGGCGGTGGCGCGTGTTTACCGTCGGCGCCATGATCGGCCTGGGTTGGGGCATACTCTATGTGGTCGTGCCGACCGTTTCGGGCGTGGTGCTGACCAAGGGGGTGGAGGTCTTCCCCATTCCCTTCGCGGATTTCACCCCACGGTTCCGGGATGTCCTGCCTTCGACGCCCATTGGCATCGGCACGGATTTGGCCACGCTACTGGTCGGTTTCGTCCTGCCGTTCTGGATCGTCATCGGCACCTTCATCAGCTCCTTCGTGGTCACTTTCCTCGCCAATCCAACCCTTTACCACTTCGGGTTGCTGCACAGCTGGTCGCCGGGCATGAGCACCATCCCCACCACCATCAACAACACCATTGATTTCTGGCTGAGCTTTTCTTCCATCGGCACCTCGATGGTCATTGGACTGATCGGCATGGTCGCCTTCGTCCGCGCATTGCGAAGAGATCCGGACGACTCGCCTGGAGGGCTGGGTCCCCGAAGGCCGCCGCCGGAGCGGGGGGATTTCAGGCTGCCCATTCCCATCGCGCTCTGGGCGGCATCGACCCTTTGCTTCATACTCCTGGTATACTATCTTGAACCGTCGTTTCCGATCTGGATCTCCCTGGTCTTCGGCTTTATCTGGACGCCCTTCTTTTCCTATATCGGCGCCCGCATGATCGGCCTGACCGGATCGCCCTACGGCTCTTCCTTTCCCTACGCCAGGGAGGGATCCTTCTACCTGTCGGGATACAAGGGAGTGGCGATCTGGTTCGCCCCGGTTCCCCTCTTTGATCACAGCGGCGTCGTGGCCACCTTTCGGCAACTGGAACTCACCCGAACGCGATTCCCAAGCCTGGTCAAACTGTATATATTGAGCCTGATCCTGCTCATCGTGTTCAGCTTCCTGTTCTACGCGCTGATCTGGAAGCTGGCGCCGATACCTTCCGCGGCCTATCCCTTCGTGGAGAAAATGTGGCCGCTGCAGGCGACGATGGAAACGATCTGGATCAAGTCGACCCTGCCGGGCGGTTCGGATGTGATCGGTCAACTGATACGGTGGGAGTATATTGGCGCGGGCATGGGATTTACGGTCGCGTTGTACGGGGTCCTGAGCCTGCTCAAGGCGCCGCCGCTGCTGTTCTACGGCCTGGTCGCCGGTCTGGGCACGGGCGCGTGGATACACTACACGCTGCCCACCTTCATCGGCGCGATGCTGGGCCGGTTCTATTTCGGACGCAGGTACGGCGAAAAACGGTGGCGGGCCTACGCTCCCGTCATCCTGGCGGGATACGGATGCGGATTGGGCCTGATCGGTATGGCGGCCGTGTCCCTGGTGTTGATCGCCAAGTCCACGTCCCAGATCTTGTTCTGAACAGGACGGAAACTTTCTACCAATGAACGATAAATTTCGCGTAGCCCTGGTGGCCGACCTGCTGGGTCCCGATGGCGAGGTCGTGTTTAACGATTTCGGTGTCGATCAACTGGATAGAGCCGGGGTCTCCCACGCATTCCTGGCCGAAGATCGGAGTCCTGTCACCCCGGATCAACTCGCCGATTTCGACGTGGTCATTTCCATGGGTCAGGCATATACGCGGGACACCTTCGCAGGTGTGGAACGCCTCGCGCTCATCGCCCGGACGGGGGTGGGCTACGACATGATCGATATCGACGCCGCGACAGAGGCGGACGTCATGGTCAGTATTACGCCCGAAGCGACGCGCAAGCCCGTGGCCAGCGCGACGATGGCCCTGTTGCTCGGTCTCTGCCACCGGGTGACGATCAAGGACGCCATCGTCCGGAATCATGACTGGGACATTCGTTTCGATCACATGGGTTGCGAAATCAGGGGCCGCGCGGTCGGCCTGATCGGCATGGGCATGATAGGCCGCGAAGTAGTGCGCATGCTCGCGCCCTTCGAACCGTCCGAGATTTTCGTCACCGACCCGGCGGTTTCTACGGAAGAGGCCGCTCTACTCGGCGTCACGATGGTGGACCGGGAGACCCTGTTGAGGCGCAGTACCTTCGTTACCATACACTGCCCGTTGAACGAACACACCCGGCACCTGATCGGTGCGCGGGAGCTGCGCTCGATGCGGACCGACGCCTTCCTGGTCAACACGGCACGGGGAGCCATCGTCGACCAGGATGCGCTGGCGCAGGCCCTGCGGGAAGGCTGGATAAGGGGTGCGGCTATCGACGTATTCGAACGGGAGCCGCCGGCCCCTGATGATCCCCTGCTGTCCCTTCCAAACGTGATCCTGGCGCCGCACGCGTCGGCCTGGACCCACGAACTCTTTCGCGATATAGGACATGACTGCGCCAAGGCAACGCTGGCCGTCGCCAGGGGAGAAGTGCCCCCTTACGTGGTCAACAAGGCGGTACTCGAGCGACCGGGACTGAGAAGGAAGCTGGAAAAGTTCCGAACCTGACCCGGCGTGAATTTCGTAAGACACAGAAAGGAAAACAATGCCCGTAATATCCCCTGAGAAACTGAATCGAATTGGCTGCGAAGTGCTGGAGGCGGCCGGCTGCACGGCGGACGACGCCCGCAGCGTCGTGGATCACCTCGTGGATTCCAACCTGTTCGGCCATGATTCCCACGGCGCTATCCGCATCCCCGAATATGTAAAGGCCATCAAGGACGAGGGTCGATTCAAGGCCCGGGCCGACCTGCGCATCGTCCGGGAGAGCCCCTGCACGGCCGTGGTCGACAACGGGGGCGCACTCGGCCAGGTAGGCGGCACCTTCGCCATGCAACTTGCCATGGAGAAAGCGCGGAAGCACGGCACGGCCACGGTATCGCTTCGGCGCACCAGTCACGTAGGGCGCGTGGGCGCCTACCCGCTCATGGCCGCCCGGGATGGGCTGATCGGACTGGCCTTCGTCAACGCGGGGCGTTTCGGACGCCAGATCCCTCCTTTCGGTGGCATCGACGGACGCATCAGCACCAACCCCATCGCCTTTTCGGCTCCCCGCCGCAATGCCGATCCCGTCCTGGTGGACCTGACAACGTCCGTCGTCGCGGAAGGCAAGGTGCGGGTCGCAGCGAACAAGGGGGTGCAGGTCCCCGAGGGCTGGCTAATCGACCACGAAGGACACCCTACCACGGATCCGACCGTAATAAAGGGCCCGCCGCCCAACGGCGCCATTCTGCCCATGGGCGGCATCGTCGCCCACAAGGGCTACAGCCTGGGACTGCTCGTGGAGATCTTGGGTGGAACGCTGAGTGGACAGGGATGCGCGCAGGGCGAACAGATCGTGGAAAGCAACGGGGTGCTTTTCACCGTTTACGATATTTCGTTCTTTACGGATCTGGATTGGTACTACGAGGAAGTCGAAGGGCTGATCAAGCACGTAAAGGCCAGCAGGACGGCTCCCGGATTCGACGAGATTCTCATACCGGGCGAACCCGAATTCCGCCTGGCGGAGAATCGGCGCCAGGAGGGAATCAGCATCGACGACACGACCTGGCAGCAGATCAGGGAAGCCGGGGTCAGGGTCGGTTTGAATCCGGATAAATGGTAAAGGGACAGGAGTAACGCACCCCTGTCCCTTTTAATATTACCTTACGAGTTTGCAACTGAAATCGCGTTTCTACTTGGCCGAGAAGCTGGCCTGCAGACGGTGGGATCCCCACGAGGCGGACAGTTTGCCCATCCCATCCATGTTCATGAGTGCGACGGTAAAACGTTCAATCATCTCGTCTTCCACGCTGTACTGCAGCGGAACCTCTAGCACATCGTTTTCCCGCTTGGAGCCCGGCGCGCCCCAGATCCCCACTTCGCTGTTGAAGATGAGCGACCACTGATCGCCTTCCACGTGCTTGACCCAGGCACTGTAGGTACCCGCGGCCAGCGCCATGTCGCCGAACATGAGATCGGCATCGGTCGTGAAGGTGGTGGATTTGTTGCTGCCGAAACGCCAGACGAATCCTGCGGGCGCCATGCCCAGCATGTCTCTTCCCTTCATTTCCGGACGACCGTAGTCGATGGAGACCTTGCTGTCCATCAACATGACTTCCACCATACCGCGGCCGGGGTCCATCTCACTTCCACCCTGGTCGTCCATGGGCATGGTCGTCTGGGTCCCGGCGATTGCGCTGCCCATGGCCACGAAAGCCACGGAAAGAGCCAGAACACTGAGTAAACGGGTGATGCGAAGCATAAAACCTCCTTAAAACGGTTCTTGTTCATTCATGCCGTGAATTGGCAATACGAACAGAAAATGGCGCAAACACGCATTGGTGTCAACGTATTTACGCCGACCAATCGACATAAGAGGGTGAGGAATTAGAACAAGTCTTCCGGGCAGTCTCCGACAGCCTGTCGATGCCGGGTGTATGCGGTGTATTTACCTTGATTTTTAGCCAGCCCGTATTGATTTTAGCCTTCGAGGCGAGACAGTCGATCCACCTTCCCTCTTGCAACAACTCATTATACGTAAACGATCTTCATTTTCTTCAAATTAAAGGAGTTACAGGAATGACCCGTGTGGATGATGCCATATTGACCGGTTTGGCCGGATTCGACTCGGCAACGGTGTACAATGCCGTGGAAAAAGTACAGGGCGTTTCCAACGAGGACTATACCGGTCCGGAAATCCAGTACCTGACACCTGAATTCGGTGCGGTGATCGGGTACGCAGTAACCTCGGAAGTCACGCCGCTCGATCCCACGGAGCCCAACCTGCGTTGGTCCGACTACTACGACGTGGTGAACGAGACGCCGGGTCCCATGATCGCGGTGATGAAGGACGTCGACGTCCGCCCGAAGCGAGCCGCTCTCTTCGGCGACGGCATGGCGCACATCCACAGGGCCCTCGGGGTAGTGGGCGCCGTGGTCGAGGGATGTGTCCGCGATCTAGAAGGTATTCGGGGAGCGGGACTGCCCATATGGGGCATCGGCACGGTCTCCGGTCACGGTCCCTTCAATGTGCGGGCCATTGGCAGACCCCTCGTCGTGGGCCAGATGCTTGTACAGACCGGCGACCTGCTGTTCGCCGATGTGGACGGCGTCGTGAAGATCCCCCTCGACATCGCGGGAGACACGCTGAAAATGGCAGGCGAGATCAGGACCTGGGAGCAATCCCATTTCGACAAGATAACCGCTCCCGGTTTTTCCTACGATCAGTGGAAAAATCGGGAATCGAGCAGGTAAGCGCTGATTTGGAACGTAACGTGAAAGCCCCCACGGGAACGAAGCTGAGCTGTAAAAACTGGCTCATCGAAGCGGCCTACCGCATGATCCAGAACAACCTGGATCCCCTGGTCGCCTTCGATCCGGATAACCTCGTCGTGTATGGCGGCAGGGGAAAAGCCGCACGGAACTGGGAAGCCTTCGACGCCATCCTGGAATCCCTGCGCAACCTGGAACCCGACGAAACCCTGATGGTTCAATCGGGCAAACCCGTGGCGGTATTTCGAACCCACGAAGACGCGCCCCGCGTGCTGATCGCCAACTCCAACATGGTGCCGGCCTGGGCTACGCAGGAGAATTTCGACACCTGGGAGCGGGAAGGCCTGACCATGTACGGCCAGATGACGGCCGGCAGTTGGATATACATCGGTACACAGGGAATCCTGCAGGGCACCTACGAGACCTTCGGCGCCCTCGCCCGTAAGCACGGATGGGGCAGTCTGGCGGGAAAACTCGTGGTCACGGCCGGACTGGGAGAAATGGGCGGCGCCCAGGCGCTGGCCATCACCATGAACGGTGGCGTGGGGCTGCTGGTTGAGGTGGATCCGTGGCGGGCACGCCGGCGCCTCGAAATGCGCCAGGTGGATACCGTGGCGGAGAACCTCGAACTCGCGTTGACCTGGGTGGAGGAAGCGCTGGCGGCCGGGGAAGCCAGGTCGATCGCCCTGATCGGTAACGCCGCGGAGGTGCTCCCCGAACTGCTGGACCGGGGTATTGTGCCCGACGTGGTCACGGACCAGACCGCTGCCCACGATCCACTCTACGGTTACATACCCACAGGGCTGTCTCCCGAAGAAGCCGGGACGCTGCGCGAGCGCGATTCGAAACGTTACCAGGAACGCTCCATGGAATCTATGGCCGTGCACGTTCAGACCATGCTCGACTGGCAGAAGAAGGGTGCGGTGGTCTTCGATTACGGCAACAACCTGCGGCAGCGCGCCTATGACCATGGATTGAAAGAAGCCTTCGATTACCCGGGTTTCGTTCCGGCCTACATCCGGCCCCTGTTCTGCGAGGGCAAGGGCCCCTTCCGCTGGGTCGCCCTGTCGGGAGATCCCGAAGACATTTACCGGACCGACCAGGCCATCCTCGAACTGTTCCCTGAAGACGATCACCTGTTTCGCTGGATCACGATGGCCCGGCGACAAGTGGAATTCCAGGGGTTGCCGGCGCGCATCTGCTGGCTGGGTTACGGGGAACGGGCCAGGGCGGGACTGAGATTCAACGAACTGGTCGCGTCGGGCGAAATCAGTGCGCCCATCGTCATCGGCCGCGATCACCTGGACAGCGGGTCCGTCGCCAGTCCGAACCGTGAGACCGAGGCCATGAAAGACGGTTCGGACGCCATCGGGGACTGGCCCGTGCTGAACGCGCTGATCAACACCGCCAGCGGGGCCACCTGGGTCAGTTACCATCATGGCGGCGGCGTGGGCATCGGTTACAGTCTGCACGCCGGCCAGGTCATCGTCGCCGACGGCACGCCCGAAGCGGCCGTTCGCCTGAAACGCGTGCTCACCAACGATCCGGGGATGGGTGTAGCCAGGCACGTCGACGCCGGGTACGATGAGGCCACAGCCGTGGCAAAAACCCGTGGCGTAAATATCCCCATGATGGACTGAAACCAAAAGGCATCGGTTGGATATGGATCGTTCCCAGGATACCCTGGCCCTCACGGGTCACGATCTCACCATCGATGAGGTGGTCGCCGTTTCTCGCGGCCAACCCGTCGCGATACACCCCGATGCCATCCCGGGTATGAAGCGTTCACGGGAAGCGGTGGACCGGTTCGTCTCGGAGGGCAGGATCGCCTACGGGATCACCACCGGATTCGGTCGATTCAAGGACACATTGATTTCCTCCGACCAGGTCGCCGAACTGCAGTTGAACCTTATCAGGAGTCACGCGGCCGGTACGGGTCCGGAACTGGACGATCAGACCGTGCGGGCCATGCTGGTCGTCCGCGCCAACACGCTTGCCATGGGCTATTCGGGCATACGGCCGGAAGTCGTCCAGCTGCTGGTAGACCTGCTCAACAAGGGCGTGCATCCCTGCATACCCGGACGGGGTTCACTCGGTGCGAGCGGGGATCTTGCGGCCCTGGCGCACATGTCCCTGGTTCTAATCGGTGAAGGCGAGGCCATGTACCGGAAACGACGGCTCGACGGCGCGTCGGCCCTGCGGGAAGTGGGGCTCAAACCGGTAAGCCTGGGAGCCAAGGAGGGGCTGGCCCTTACCAATGGCACAACCCTCATGGCCGGTCTCGGCGCCCTGCTGGTCGACCGGGCGACCAACCTGGCGCTGACGGCGGATATTGCGGCCGCCATGACCCTGGAGGGACTGCGCGGCACCGACCGCGCATACGACGCCCGGGTGCACGCCATCCGTCCACATCCCAGGCAGATTGCCTGCGCTGGTTTCCTTCGGGACATACTTCGCGACAGCCGGTTAGTGCGTTCCGACGATCCCGGCAATGTCCAGGACCCCTATACGCTCCGCTGCGTCCCGCAGGTCCACGGTACGGTCAGGGATACCATCGACTACGCCCGCTGGGTGATCAATATCGAGCTGAACGCCGCGAATGACAATCCCCTGGTGTTCGTGGACGACGACCCCGGCAACGCGGAAATCATCAGCGCGGGAAACTTTCATGGCGAGCCCATCGCCGTGGCGATGGACAGCATGAAACTGTCGCTCACGGACATGGGCAACATGAGCGAGCGGCGTACAGCCCGGCTGGTGGACGCCGACTCCAACGGAGGCGTGCTGCCCATGTTCCTCACGGACCACGGCGGGTTGGAAAGTGGTTTGATGCTTGCCCAGTACACGGCGGCGGCCCTGGCGTCGGAGAATAAGGTGCTGGCCCATCCAGCCAGCGCGGATTCCATTCCAAGCAGCGCCAACATGGAAGATCACGTGAGCATGGGCGCGACCGCCGTACATCATACACTTCAGGTACTGGAAAACGTGGAAACCATCGCCGCCATCGAGTTGATCACCGCGGCGCAGGCCATCGATTTCCGGTGTCGGGAACCGGGAGTCACTCCTGGCGACCTGGGAGAGGGCACCGGCCTGGCGTACCAGTTGATTCGTCGGGATATCCCCTTCCTGGACCGTGACACCCCCCTAGCCCCGCTGATCGAATCCGTTCGCAGGCTGGTCCTGCAGGGTGCTGTTGTAGACGCAGTAAGGAATAGAGTGCAAGTGCCCGGTCCCACACTGGACTGATTCATACCGTCGGTCGAACGATTTGAACCCAGCCGCTCCAGGTGCGAAACCCTCCCGATTATAGGGATCGCCTGCCATTCATCGAAGAGGATTATGGAAACCGTAGATCTGTACCTGCATAACGCGGATCAGGTGGTGACCTGCGCGTCCCGAACGTCCGGGATGCCCAGGCGCGGGCCGGACATGGCCGACGTCGGCGTGATCGAGCATGGCTCGGTGGCGGTATGCGACGGGCGAATCGTGGCGTTCGGACCAGCCGATGATCTGGAAGACAGATTCGCGGCCGAACGCACCATAAACTGCCGGGGCCGATCCCTCTGTCCCGGATTTGTGGATGCACACACCCACACCGTTTTCGGTGGGGACCGTGCCGCGGAGTTCGAGATGCGGATTAAGGGCGCCTCCTACCTGGAAATCATGGCGGCCGGCGGGGGCATCGTCAACACCGTAAAGCACACGCGAGCGGCCTCCATGGACGAACTCGCCTCGTCCGCGACCACGCGTTTAGACGACATGCTGGCGCTGGGTACCACGACCGTGGAGATCAAGACCGGTTACGGCCTGAGCGTGGTGGATGAATTGAAGATGTTGCAGGTCATTGAACAACTCGACCGGGACCATACCTGCGACATAGTCCCCACGTTCCTGGGCGCTCACGCGGTCCCACCCGAATTTGATGGGGATTCCGAAGCGTACACGCGATGTGTAATTGATGAGATCCTGCCTGAAGCGTCGGACTGGTATAGATCCTCCCGGTTCGCGGCGAGGGGCGTTCCCATGTTCATCGACGTGTTCTGCGAGGACCACGCCTTCGATCTCGCCCAGTCCCGCCGAGTGTTGGAGGCCGGAATCGAAACCGGCTTCCGGGCCAAGATGCACGTGGACCAGTTCAATGACTTTGGCGGCGTCACCATGGCCGTGAAACTCGGTGCCGCGTCGGTGGACCATCTCGATGTGACGGAGCGCGCGGAAATAGAGATGCTGGGAGGTGCCGACACGATCGCGGTATTGCTGCCGGCCGTCAACTTCAACCTGGGTTTGTCGGACTACGCCGACGCTCGGGCGATGATGGAAGCAGGCGCCGTCGTAGTCCTCGCCACCGACCTCAATCCTGGTTCGGCGCCCTGTCCTTCCATGCCCGCGGTCATGGCCATAGCTTGCCGGAACCAGCGCTTCACCCCTGCGGAAGCGCTGATCGCTTCCACCATCAACGGGGCCTGTGCAATCGACAAGGGTGATGAGACGGGTTCTATTGAAGTCGGCAAGTGGGCCGATCTGCTCGTTTTGAAAGCGGGTGACTACCGGCATATTCCCTATTTCTTCGGTGGAAACCCGGTGCAGACCGTGATCAAGCGGGGGCAGGTGGTGAACCTGTGAACGAAGCACCCCGCGTTCGCTACGTGGATGGCCACTGGGTCATGCCCGGACTGGCAACGGCCCATTCCCACGCCTTCCAGCGTGCGCTTCGCGGACGGACCCAGCGCCGCTCAACCCGAGCGGGCACCTTCTGGGGCTGGCGGGACGAGATGTACCGGCTGGTCGAGAAACTTGACCCGGATGACCTCTACGCGATTGCGCGCTTTGCGTACACCGAGCTCGCCATGTCAGGGGTTACGGCCGTCGGAGAGTTCCACTACGTCCACCATGGCCCCGGAGGGCGTCCCCACGCTGAACGTACGGAACTGGCTGACGCCGTAATTCGCGCGGCCAGGGACGTCGGCCTGCGCATATGCCTGATCCGCACCGCCTACCTGAGAGCAGGTTACCAGCATGACGCAGCTTCAGCGCAGGAACGGTTCATCGACCCATCGATCGATGATGTGGTGGGAGACCTTGATTTCCTTCGGTCGCGCTACGCAGACGACCCCGACGTAGCCGTGGCCGCTGCCGCGCATAGCATACGCGCTGTGCCCCTGCCTGATATCCTCGCGCTGTCTGCCTATGCGGAAGCACATGAACTACCCTTCCACATGCATGTCTGCGAACAAAGAAGTGAACTGGACGAATGCCGGGCTGAACACGGTACAACACCGGTCGCGCTGCTCTCGGAAGAAGGGATCCTGTCTTCGAGGTTCGTGGCCGTACACGCCACGCACCTGGATGAATCGGAAGTGTCGGCACTGGGTGATAGCCGATCCTTCGTGTGCATCTGCCGTACGACGGAAAGGGATCTCGGCGATGGCCTTCCGCCTGTGAACGAACTCCTGCAAGCAGGCGCCCGTCTGTGCGCAGGCGTGGACAGCCACGCCTGCGAAAACGCCTTCGAGGAGATAAGGGCCGTAGAGCTTGACGAACGGTCCCGATTGGAGGCGCGGCATGCCGCGGCGGAAGCGCCACTATTGCTGGATGCCGCCACGAGGGCAGGATACGCGGCGTGCGGCCTCGGCCCGTACTGGCAGGAAGATCGCGTCTGCCTGGATTCCAATGATCCGTCCATCGCGGCCATCGATCCTGATCTCGCTCTCGACGCGATACTCTTCGGCGCCACGCCACGGGCGGTTAAGACTGTTGTCGTCGGGGGCAAACAGATCATCACAGAGGGCCGTCATGCGCAATTCGACGAGTCATTGGAGATGTACCTGAAATCGTTACGGAGACTCGGATTGGTATGACCTGCTTCCAATCAATCCTGGCATGACTCGTATGGATTCGCCTTGGTACGCAACGATAGACTGCAGTTAAACCTGTTGTTAATGGAGTAAAGGAGAGTGCGATGGCTTCGGTCAAGTATGACTACGCGGAGATGATTTGGAACGAGATCAGGGACGCGGCCGCCCAGGAACGCGTCGCCTTGCTGCCAGCGGCTACCTATGAGGACCACGGTCCCCATCTGCCCGTCGACGTGGACGTGGTCCTGGCTACCGAGATATGTCGCCGTGCCGCCGCCCGCATTCCGGACGAGGTGGTGCTCATCCCACCGATCATCCACGGATACAGTCCCCATCACATGGATTTCCACGGGACGATCACCATCCGCTGGGACACCTTCATCAACTATGTCCGGGATGTGTGCTGCAGCGTGGCATACCACGGTTTCAAGCGAATTCTGATCATAAACGGCCACGGGAGCAATACCTCGCCCCTCGACATGGCCGCGCGTCTGTCCGTCCTGGATTTCGAAGGACGGATTCTCTGCGCCAGCGCAAATCACTGGGGTTTGCGGCAGGCAAGAAACAAGGGCAGGGAACTCCGCGATTCCGACTATGGCGGCACGTCCCATGGCGGGGAATACGAGACTTCCCTCTATCTTGCCTTGAAGCCCGACCTGGTCGACATGGACAAGGCCGTCGATGAAAGAAGCCCGATGCCGAACAGTTTCAAAACGGACCTGATCGAAGGTGGACATCCCGACGGTTCCGACGCCCGCCTGGTCCCCTTCTGGAGTATGCTGACGGCCAGCGGCGTGATAGGGGACGCCACCAAGGCAACAAAGGAGAAAGGGGAGCAGTTTCTGGAAGCCGGTATCAACGGACTGATCGAATTAATCCGGGAACTGAGACAGACGCCCATTCGCGAGCGTCGCGACCAGCATGGTGAAAGACCTGAAACGAAGTGGAAGATGACCTGAGCGGGTTGGAAACGAAAATCATATGTCCCACCGGAAATCCCGTCGTGCATACATTATGAATCCAGGGATCAGCCTCTTGACGGCTCGCTCATGCGTTCTCGGGCCTGCCGGCTCAATTCCGGTAAATGATCGTCATTGGCCATAACCTGCTCCAGGTGACGCATACGATCGGGAGAAGCGGTGCGGATCATCGCCTCGCCGTATCCTTCCTCTACCCAGAAACGGGCTCCGCCACTGATGTAATCGCGCAATTCCTGGATGCGACGCTCAGGATAGCGTTGACACAGGTTCATGGTAAACATACGCCGGTGCGTACCGCCGCCAAATGCAGCATGCTTGGTGTTGTGGTTAAAACAGAGGATGTCGCCCGGTCTGGTCTCCAGCGCCACGGCAGGTATGTCCGGTCCGTTTGTATCCCATAGAGAAGAACTCTCACCGATACGCTGCTGCAGTGCACTCGCATAGACATCATCCAACTTGTGGCTGCCCGGGATGACCCGCAGACAGCCGGTGTCTCTTGTTAATGCATCCAGGTAAAAGGCTATCTTGATATGCAGGATGTCGGCATGCCATCCATCCGAATGCCATCGGGTATCCCCGGCGTAGTAGTTGCCATCGCTGCCCATATAGTTGAAATCATCGCCTAACAGACTGGTTGCTATCCCTCTGATCCGTTCGTCGTCCAGCAGGGTGGAAAGCCGATCGTGCAGGTCGATGAACTGGGCTATGCAGGAACGCTCGGTACCGTCGTGAGGCCGTCCATGGTGACCGCCTCCGTGACTTGCCCACACCTCCTCGAAGTCGTTGATGATCCCGTCAATGCGGTCATTCAGCAAACCCGGAATTCCCAGATATCCGAAAGTGTCAAAATAGGCGAGTTGCTGCTCGGTTAATCGATAACCCATAACCAGTTACTCCTTGAGCTTACGGATTTGGAGGCGAGGTGCATATGAGTACGACAAGTGTCTCCGTGCCGGTATTCTCGATACCATGCAGGCACCAGGGTGGCAAATAGACAAAATCGCCCTTTTTTATATCGCGTTTGAAATTCGCGAATGTCATTTCCCCTGAACCCTCAAGGATGACATACGTTTCTTCGGTCGGATGTGAACCAGGTTCAAGAATGACGTGAGGCGGCAGGTAAAACAACACCAGACCCATGTTCTCTGCCGGCGCTTTGGAATTGACAGGATGTACCACTCTGACGCCCAGACCGTTGCATCCGGGATAGACAACAGGCACGCCGTCCTGGGCATTGACGATCATGGGGTCCGGCGGTGTCGCCGGTTTGGGAATATCGGGAATTTTATCCAGGTCTTCGCTGGTATATCCTTTAAATTCAGTAATCTTCGCCATATGCACTACGCTCCTTTTTTGTTGATGCTTGGTCCGCTACATTTTTCTCAGCCACGCTCCGTCCCTGAAAAGCCAATATAGATCTCGCCCTCGTGCAGAATCTCGAAATCCATTCCGTATGATTTCGACATCTGATCAATATCGCTCCGTTCGAAGTATCTCTTGTAGATCTCGTAATCCCTTCCATCGTTGAGCCTACGTACCGTGGTACCTTCCTTGGGACGCGACTTGCGAAACTGCGACCAGGTGGAATCCATGATGAGTACGCGTCCACCAGGTTTCAAGACCATCTTCAACTTATCAAAAAACAGGTCCATCTGTGCATCCGTGACATGACTCAGGAAGAACCCTACGAGCACGGAATCGTAGGACCGGTTTTCCAATGACACTTCAAGGGCATCACCTCTGACCAACTCGGAGATCGCCGCTACGCCGAGCTCAGTCACCTTGTCGCGGCATTCCTGGAGCATGTTCTCCGATTGATCCACGAGGGTTATCTCCGAACAGTTGGCGGCGTAGAACTGCAGCCAGTAGCCGGTTCCGCAGGGAATGTCCAGAAGGCGACCGCGGCAGTGTTCTTGCACGAGGTTCGACAAGGACCGGGCCTCTTCCTGGTATAGCTTCGGGTCCGAGACCTTTCCCGGTGGCTTTCCGAGGGTATAGATGTCGTCGAATTCGGCCGCCCGCTCGTCGTAGTAGTCGTTCATGCTTTTACGCAAGCGTGAGTCCATTGGGTAGTCCTTCATCCTGGTGTTGGCCAGGCGCTTTGAAAGCACTGCCCAGCCACTTCAGGTCCGCAGCGCGTCATATTGAATTCCGTTTCCTGAACATGATACACCGATTGAGCGAGATACTTGAAGCATTAATTGTTTCCCAGGTTTATAATAAAGCATGGTCCGCTGAGTCATTAGGAAAATTAAACCACCCAAACGTCGCTTCCAGAGTAAGGATGACGTGTTATTTCTATAGAATACAAGATACGACCGCTGATGGATTGGTCGTTTTGTTTCCGGTCGTCGATTCGGTGGCAGCAAGGGTCACCAGAGGAGAAGTATCATGAGAACTGAAGATGAAACCCCCAAAAACCGTGATGAACGTCTGAATACAATGGAACGGCGTCATTTTCTGAAAACCGCCGGTCTGACTGCCGGGTTGGCAACCTTCCTCGGCCCCGCTTCCTTCCGGGGCGTCGAGGCGGCGGTAAATGAAATCTCGGATCTCACTCCGCAGCAGGCCGCCCGTGATGAAGGGCTCTGGCGTGAAGTCAAGCAGGCGTTTACCATGAATCGCGGTCTGATCAACCTGGATAACGGCTATACCTGCCCTTCGCCTCGCGTCGTCACGGAAGCGGTCGTGCGGTACATATGGGAACAGGAACAGGGCCCGTACGGGTTGTACGTTCAAGAGGCCAGAGACCAGGTGGGTACCGTGAAGAGGTCCCTGGCACGCCTCCTCGGGAGCAGCCCCGATGAAATCGCCCTCGTACGCAACACCACCGAAGCGCTCAAGACAGTCCTGTACGGCATTCCCCTGAACCCGGGCGATGAAGTCCTCACCACGATGCATGATTACCCTTCCATGGTGCATGTTCTGCGGAACAGGGAGATGAAGGAGGGGATCAAACTGGTCGAGGTGCCAGTGCCGTTTCCAGCCGAGTCTATGGATGACCTGGTAAAGGTCCTGGAAGATGGCATTACGTCGAAGACCCGTGTGATCCTGGTGTCCCACGTCACGTACACCACAGGCCAGGTGTTTCCGGTCCGGCGCATCAGCGACCTAGCCCATCGGCACGGTATCGAAGTCGTCGTAGACGGCGCCCATGCGGTCGGCCAACTGGATTTCAAGGTCTCGGAGCTGGGTTGCGACTACTACGGCACGAGTCTGCACAAGTGGCTCAGCGCGCCGAAAGGGACCGGATTGCTGTACATGAAGCGCGATCACGTCGAAAAGATAGAGCCGCTGTACGGTCCGGCCAGGAGCCGCCGGTTCAACGCCAGAACAAGCATGCGGAAATACGAGTCCGTCGGCACCCAATCCCATGCGCCGTTCCTCGCCATAGGCGAAGCACTCGCCTTCCACAACGCCATCGGGCCGAAGCGCAAGGAAGAACGGCTTCGGTTTCTAAAGAATCACTGGGCGGAACGGC
Organism: bacterium; assembly: GCA_965240335.1. GTDB lineage: Bacteria > JAAXHH01 > JAAXHH01 > JAAXHH01 > JAAXHH01 > JAAXHH01. The sequence continues at coordinate 130,919 of CBDEKM010000010.1, read as the reverse complement.
TTCGAACACATCCAAGGATTCGGGTATACACGTCGACGGCCCCTGAAATGAGTTGCTGTATTGCCGGGGTCGGGATTGAAGGGGTCGATCCGACTGCGATGCGAGACTTTCTGTGGGAGGAACATCAGATTCAGACATCCCGGGGCCGATACGACAGGGAGGACCCCAACCGGCAGTGGGTCCGTATCTCATCGAATCTATACACCACGCTGCCCGAGCTGGATTACTTCTGCGAGGTGATGCAAGATTTGGCGAATAACGGCCTTCCAGAACCGTACAGCAGCTACGAACCCGATACGGACTGATTTCGCAGGTAGGAAACACGTAAAGAAGCATCGCGTGAATGGAAGGCCCTCCGAGCTTCTTCAGCGTTTTGACGAAAAACCGCCGAAGCGGTGATGTCACTCGGTCCGGTGCGCTTCCAACCATCCGACTGCGTAATCTACAACATCTCGCTGGCGCAGCAACTGGCAAGGCGCGAGACCAATCCGGCCTTTGCTAACCTTCCTTCCCGCGTCAGACTGTAGGAAATCTTCGCCAATACGGTCGAAATCGGAACTGTCCAGATTGATGTCTTCGAAGGTAATCCAATTTTCCGATGAACCTGGTCTGGAGAAGGGAGCGCCTTCAACTACGACACGTTTCGTTGGATAAGACGCCCGGTACTCCGCCAGGTGCATGGACGTGTTGCGCGAATGGTCCACCCCGAGAAGCAGAACCTGCCCATCCAGTTCGTAGATCCTGGCAAGGGGCGTACGCTCGCCCATACCGAAGGGCGGTAAATGCCCGCTCGTAATGAAGGAAGCCTGCGGACCCATCGCACAGAACGAGTGTTGTGGATGTGCGCTGCGCAGTACCCCCTTCTGTTTGCGGAAGGTCTCCGCGATGATGCCCATCGAGCGCGTAGGTGACAGATCTGGATCGTAGGACGGCGTATCCTTTCGAATGACCGGCCACCAGGATTCCGGAACGGGCGGTTCCTTCCACTTGCTCGGTTCGGTAAGATCGGCGGTGTGCGCGGGCATTACAAGAGTGCCATCCGGTCCCAGAACGTCTCGCAGGGCAAGGATGACGGCGACAGGACCACCGCACACCCATCCCATCGCGCTCAGGGACGAATGCGCGAGCAGGACACTACCCGACCTGACGCCCAGAGATTCCAGGTCGCGTCGCAGCGTGTGGATCGTGGCCGGGAAGGTGGTTTTTTTTATGACGTCTGCTTCGCTCATGGTTTTCCGTCCTGTTGAAATACCTGTCATTTGTTGAAGCAGAAGCCAGGATTGCCTGTACACCTATAAACCGTATTTTGATTGTATTCACTGCAAACATCAACTCCAAGAAGATACGTAGGAGGATGCAGTTTTTAAACACTTTGAAAGCAGAATGTGTATACGTGCTTCAACCTATTTATGCACGGTTGCGGCCACCTTTACCCGTCTGAATACGTTCACAAAAATACCTTGCGACATGCCATGGGCCTTCTTATCATTTTGATTCATTGCGACGGCTTCACTTCCTTATAACAATCAATACATTACGAATATCAGACATTTATACAGCGATTTCCTGGCAAGTCAGGGTTCAGCCGGTTGCGGCTGCCGGACGACCGTAGAATTCATGTACTATGGTCGTACTTGATCCTCTACGGCTCTTTAGATGACGAGGGAATGTATGAATGGACGTGAAGGTAAGGGTCAAACTGGGGACCAGCCCGAGTCACCCGAGACGTTATTGACACGGAGGACCTTGTTGCGCCGTGGCCTTACGGGACTGCTGGCGGTCTCCTGCGCAGGCTGGAAGGGCGCCGATACTGTATTGGGGGGATTGAACATGGTCTCAGCACAGGAACCGGGAAGCCAAACGGGGTCAGATGATTCGACCGACGATGACTTCGTCCTCGGCATGTCAGCCGCCTTTTCCGGTCCGTCCAGGGGATTGGGCAGCGAGCTTTACCGCGGGGCCAAGACCTACTTCAGTTACGTCAACGACAACGGCGGCATCGACGGACGCAAGATTGTGCTCAAACTGTACGACGACGGATACCAGCCGGACCCATGCGTTCGGAATACCATGAAACTCATGCTCGAAGACAACGTGTTCCTGCTCTTCGGTTACGTAGGCACGCCGACCGTAACCCGCGTACTTCCCCTACTCAAGAAGTTCCAGGAAGAACAGGTCTACCTGTTCTTCCCCTTCACGGGCGCTCAGCCCCAGCGAGAACCACCCTACGGAGATTTTGCCTTCAATCTCCGTGCGTCGTACCGCCAGGAAACGGATGGTCTCGTCGACAACTTCCTCAAAGTGGGCAAGAAACGTATCGCCGTGTTCTACCAGGCAGACGCCTACGGCCGGAGCGGCTGGGCGGGTGTCAAGGCGGCCCTCGAGGCGCGCGGGGAACAACTTGCGGGCGAGGCGACGTACCGACGGGGACAAAGGTTCACCGGAAGCATGAGGCGGCAGGTGGATATTCTCAAGAACGCCACACCCGACGCCGTGATCTGCACCGGGTCCTACGCCGCCTGCGCGGCCTTCGCCCGTGACGCCATCGACCAGGGTCTACAGGTTCCCATCGCGAACCTTTCTTTCGTGGGAAGCGAAAACCTCCTCCAGCTGCTCAGCGAGGGTCGGGATAACGCCGAGGCATACACCCGGTTTCTTGTCAACTCCCAGGTAGTTCCCAGCTACGAAGACACCTCCATACCAGCCGTTCAGGAGTATCGCGATCTGATGGCCCGGTACGACCCCGCTGTACCCGAGGAACTCGTTAACGAGCCCTACAGCCCGTTTCCGCAGAGCTTCGTCAGCCTGGAGGGATTTCTGGACGCCAAACTGATGACCGAAATCCTGAGGCGCCTGGGAGGAGAACGGGACCGGGACGGGTTGAATGATGCGGTATTCTCGGTCCGGGACTTCGACCTGGGAATCAGCGAAAAAGTCTCATTCGCACCCGATCGCCGCCAGGGACTTCAATCGGTTTACTACACCGTCGTTCGGAACGGTCGCTTCGTGACACTGGATGACTGGCAGAGTTGGGTTTCTTAATATGAAAATACAGAAGCTATTCCAACGGACGCGCTTCGGCATTTTCCTTCTCTTCGGAATCATCGTCCTGTCCACATCCATTCTGTGTATCTACACCGTCGACAGCCAGTTGACGAAGGAGTACGAGTCCAACAGCAGGAACATCGCGAAGAGCATTGCCGATTCCAGCGTGGATATTATCCTCAACCGAAACCTGGCTACGCTTCAATCGATGATCGATCAGTTTGTCGAGATCCAGGGGATTCGCTATATCTATATCACCAGCGAGAAAGGCGAGTACCTTGCCCATACTTTCGTACCGGGCATCCCCGCGGAAATCCTGGAAAGCGATCATACCAATACCGAGCGCCTGGAACGGAACATCCCGGGCATGGGCGATTTCATGGAGGTCGGCAGTCCGATCCTGACCGGTGTCGCGGGTACGGTGCACGTAGGCATGGATCTGGACGTAGTCGCCCTCAAGATACAGCGCGCCATCGGCCAGCAGGTCATCCTCATCTGCATTTTCCTCTTAGTAGGCGTCCTCGCATCGATCTGGCTGGTCAACCTGGCCGCGAAACCCCTGGCGGAACTGCTTGCCTACGCCGTAAGCGTCGCGGGCAACCAGGAAACTCAAACAGCGGACGACAAACTCATGGACCGCGACGATGAGGTGGGAGACCTGGCCCGCCTCTTCCGCTACGTATCCGATCAATCGTCCGAAGCGGGTAGGTCCGGGGCGCCGCCGGGAACCGATCGGTAGGGAGTGCATAACGGTGCGAATACCTCGTAGCATCATCGCGCTCTTCTGTACGGTGCTGCAATTGTGCTTCGGCACGGTGTACGCCTGGAGTTTCTTTCAGACCATACTGGTACACCAGGGTGGCTGGACCCACACGGAGACGGCATGGGCTTTCAGTATCGCCATATTCTCGCTGGGTGTATCGGCGGCCTGGGCCGGGAACATGCTGCCGCGAATGGGGCCGAGGAAGCTCGCGCTGATCGGCAGCGTCCTGTTTTCATGCGGGTACATGATCTCCGGACTGGCGCTGCACCTCAACAACATACCGCTATTTTATCTGGGTTATGGCGTGATAGGCGGAGCGGGTATCGGGCTGGGTTACGTTACCCCGGTTGCGACCGTTGCGAAGTGGTTCCCCGATCGAAAGGGATTGGCTACCGGCATCGTCGTAATGGGTTTTGGAGTCGGGGCCTTCCTGCTGAGCAAGGGGCTGGCGCCCTTATTGATCGTGCAGACGGCGGGTGCCCTGCCCCTCGTCTTCGTATGGATGGGCGTCATTTTCGCCTTGATTCTGATCCCGTGCAGCCTGGCCCTCGCTGATCCTCCGCCGTCCCTGATTGCGGCCGGTGGTTCGACCTCGAAGGAAGAGGCCGACGAACCGGATTCAGCCCGCCCCTACCTTGGTACCACCCAGTTCGTTTTCATGTGGATCGTCTTCTTCTTCAATATCGCGGCGGGGATCTCGGTCATCAGTTTCCAGTCTGAGCTCCTCCAGGAGATCTGGGGCCTGGCGGACGAAACCATCGAACCGACCACGCTAGCCGAGTACGGTGCGACACTTATCGCGGTCAGTTCGATCTGCAACGGATTGGGACGTCTTTTCTGGGGACTGCTTTCCGATCGTTTCGGACGGGTAACGGTTTTCAGGTTACTGCTCTCCAGCCAGATGGTGGTATTCGGCGTGCTCATGACGGAGACCAATCCCTGGATTTTTTCCGCCCTGGTCTGCTACGTTTTACTGTGTTTCGGAGGCGGCTTTGCCACGATGCCGTCCTTCGTCCTGGATGTGTTCGGCACCAAGAAGATGTCCACCATTTACGGCGCCGTCCTGACGGCGTGGGCTGCCGCGGGTATTTTTGGTCCGCTGTACGTTGGTTATTTGAAGGACATGTATCCCGACCGGGCGGTACTGTACTGCTTCCTGATCGGTATACTGATGCTCGGCGCGGGATACCTCTTTACCTACCTGCTCAATGACGGGCGCATCCGCCTGGGACGTCCGACGCTCCAGAGTACGCTGGCCCGGTACGGTATTCCAGTGCCGGAGCGGGGTTGAGACGACAAGTCAGTACTGAATCCTTCCGCCATTCCTGCCTGTGTGCTTCCGCGGCTACATCGAAGTCCGGAGGTCTCTTCTAACTCGAACATCGCGCTTCGCCTTCCTGACTCCGCTGATGTTTGCCATTTCTACCTGTTCGAGCCGCCTTCTGCAACGTCCAGAAGATGTTCACGTCCATTCAGCGGCTGTATAGGCCGGCTGTTGGCATGAATAACGCTTTTAAAAGCGGCGATTTGGATGTCAGATAACTCAAGTGGTCTCTCCGCCGCTTTCAATATCATCGACTCAGACAAGAGACTGATCTTTACTGACTGATCCATACACATCCTCTTCCGTACGCCACAGCAGTTCCAGGGTTTTTACCACGGATTCAAACTGTTCCTGTTCCCACCGATTTACAACCTTACGAGTACGCTCCCTCACGAGATTCAAAAACTGTTCCGCAGCCTTCCTTCCCTGGTCTGTCAATTCACAGATTACCACTCTCCGGTCATTAGGATCCAAATTCCGTTTCATATAGTTCTTACGTTGCAAGGCGTCCGCCAGGTTCGTTACGCGTGAAAGTGTGCAGCCCAGATAGTTGGAGATGGCACCCATGCGCTGGGGACCGTGGTATCTAAGCATGATCAGTGTGTGTATCTGAAGTACATTCAAGTTCAGTTTTTTTAACTCGCCCATTCGACCACCGTACATCAGTCGATTCAGTTGTACCAGAACGAACACATACCTGTCGGTTAACTCCATTTGACGGAACCTCTTCCAGTGTTTCTTACTGAAACGACCCGATGAACACGTGAACAATTATAAGAACACGTGTTCTTCGGAAAATCAAAAAAACGATCTCTCTAACCAGAATTTGAAATAGGATTCCTGTTTTTCACAACCGAGTCAAGGACAATCCTCGGCTCAGACGCAGACTTTTAAACGGGGTGCAGACTTTTAAACGGGGTGATTTTCCCAGTTGCAGGCTGCACGCCTCTATCTGAGAAAAGCTTGATTGCATGTCGCCTTCAAGAGTGGCAGTCCAACAAGGTTGTCGTAAGTATTTGTTCATTGGGAGAATAATAAACTTGATGAAGTAAATAGTCACTGTAATATGAGGTATATCGAGAATCATCCTGGACTGTTTCGATACATGTGACTGAACAATCGCACAGCAGGATTACAACGCATAAGGGAAACGGTCTAAACACGTTCAAAGTCGATAGTAGAAATTCGCGTCAGCGATCATTGCAGGAGCATACAAAATGGAACTGATGGACAGGTTCATGGAAGTGGTTGGCCACCTGAATCGTATGTTGTACGGAGGTCGTCTTGCAGAGTGGCAGGGGGTGGATATGACCCTATCTCAGATCAATGTAATGGTCGCTTTATCGCATAGGGGACCTATGCGGATGGGTGAGATAGCCAGCCAATTGGGTGGTACTCTTTCCGCCGCCACGTCTATTGTGGAACGCCTGGTAAAGAAGAAGCTGGTTCAGCGTGCTATGGATCCGAATGATAGGCGGGTTGTGATCTGCGAGTTGACCGAATTGGGTAGTGATCCGACAAAACGGTTCTGGCAAGTGGTGAAGAAGGATGCTCTAAAGGCAACGGAACGATTGCAACCTAAGCAGCTTGAAGCTGTGGTGGAGGCACTGGAGTTGCTTGTAACGACGGAACAGGAGGTTCGCAGATCATTGACCACCAAGCAAAAATAGTGAGTAACAGACCAGAATCATGGATTTCTTATCCGACTGTTCCACATACTGCTTTGTCTTGACGATGTGCAATTGGTCGACGTAAAAGGCTCCGGGACATCCTCAGTTACGCTCTACTCCCAGTATCTCGGCTAACTTGGCCAACGTACTGATTTCATGGTCAGCCGTAATCTCGGCATCGCTTGTCAAACCTGCACGATTCAGCCAGACCGATTGCGCGCCTGCCTCATTCGCACCCCAGACATCGTTTTCCAGAGAATCCCCTACGTGTAACAGCTCGTCCAACGTACAACCCGCTTTCTCCGCGGTAATCTCAAAAATCCTCCGGTCAGGCTTTTGAATACGCACATCCTGGGAAAAGACCACAAAGACAAACCGACCTTCAAGCCCACAGCGCTCCGGGTAACTGTTCCCGTTGGAAAGAAGGCCCAGTTTGAAACGAGGCGCCAATCGATCAAGAGCGGGTACGACGTCGGGATACAACTCAATGTCCTCGAAGCGATGTTTCAGGTATATCTCATTCAGATGGACAGCCATACCACGGTCATGGCAGCCCACGCTTTCGAGCGTCCGCTCAAATGCGAGTAGCCTGATTTCTTCATGATTCCAGATCTTGCCTTTTGCTTCTTCCTCAACCCGATTGCGAATCGTTATCATTTCATCCACCGAGAGGTCCAATGCACGCTGAGACGGAACCATTCTGCGCAGTTCCAGCAGGGCGTGCTCCAACGAATGCCGCATGACCTTTTGAAAGTCCCACAGGGTCATGTCACCATCGAATGAAATCGCTGAAATCGGCAAGTTAAGCCTTTTTGATATGGGCGGTTCTACGGGCTGTCTCGTCAAACCATTCGGGGAGATTTTCTACGATTTTGAGAATCCCGTCATAGTGTTTCTTTTCAAGTGACTCGATTCGGGTCAAATTCGGCTCGCTTCGCATGTTGTTGCAGCCCGGCTGAATTGTCTGACAAGTGACTTTAAACATATTCCTGATTTGGGTGATGCATTTTAATGTAAATTACAGACTGCCCTGTGGTACGTCTAATCTATTAAATTATGCGACCGGGTATTGGTACTGTATCGGCACTGTAAGGATCGGGACGGAGGTTACCAGTGGCGCGGCGTGATTGGTACTGCGAAGATGTTCTTTCTGGGAAGCTTGACGTGGAACGCGTCTATGAAGACGATCTGGTCCTGGCGTTTCGCCATCCGCGGCCCGTAGCCGAAGTCCACGTCGTCGTGGTGCCGAAAGCCCACGTAGCGGGACTCATGGATGAGGCTGCTCTGGACGGAGAACTTCTCTCCTCGATGATGCGGGCTATCCGGAGGACTGCGACTACCCTCGGCCTGCTGGATGGATCGGGCTTTTATGTGCGGGCAAATGTGGCGGCTCCAGGAGTTACTCCTCACATGCACTGGCACGTTATCGGGCGGGGCGCCGGTGCGGACTGGCCAGAGTCAGGATCTGAATGAGTACGTTAGATTCTCATCCAGGTTGGTGCGGATATTTCGTGCCAGTTGTCTCAATAGGAACGAGGCGCGGTGAACGTACCGCCTTGTTCCTTTTCCGCACTCCTCGATGCCGCACTTTGTAGCGGTCCGTGAACCTTTTCCCCTCGAACTTCGCCCTGTTAGATGAAACGGGAGTGATCTAATGGGGTTCCTCAGTGATCAAATGCTGGTACAACGGATCCGGGCCGGCGACGAGCAGGCCTTCGTAGTCCTGATCCGACGTTACGAACGATCGCTGGCTACTTTGATCCGGGATCGGTTCGGGTCGGATGACGCTGTGGAAGACGTTCTGCAGGAGACCCTCATGCACGCCTGGTTGGGGCTGCGTGTACAGCAGCCACGGAATGTGCGTGCATGGCTCTACCAGGTGGCGCGCAACCGCTGCGGTGACTATCTGCGCTCCGCGCAGCGTCGGGAGCGCTTTGTCGAGGCCGATGCGCTCGCGATGATGGTAAATCGTTACGGAGTGCCAGCGGCCCGTCAGAACCGGGTAACGGAAGACGTGATCGAGGCCTTCGAGCAAGTGCCTGAGAAGGAACGATCAGCATTGAGGTCCTTCTACCTGGACGGTTTGAGTATAGCGGAAATAGCGGCCCGGCATCGCTGTCCACCAGGAACGATCAAGCGGCGGCTGTCCCACGGCCGAGACATGGTCCGGATCGAATTGGGCGTTGCAACGACTAAGAGGAGAACTGCCATGAGTGCCGACAGAACAAAAATCAGGGAGGAGTCCTTTCCTGACTACCGGCCCGAGATCTCAATCACGGAGAGTACAGGAAAACCTTTCTCCATTGATCTTCGGGAGTTATCGTGGTGGTTCATCGTTCCCGAACTCGGTGAACAGGTGCGGTGGGCCGACTACGAGCCAACCCGCGACGGATCGGCGTGGAAATTGACAGAGGCCAAGACCATGGCCGCCCGCCGGCATGCCATCATTCACGGACGGAAGTGCGTAGAGATCGAGATGGAGGAGCAACGCTACAGGGACCGGGACGGACTCCTTCCCCTCAACTATGATCCTGAGAAGAGGGATCGCCATACCAGGATCTGGGGCCGCCTGACAGAGACGGAGGTACAGTGGCTGGCCGTTGAAAGCATGAAGTCCGACGGTACCAGGGAACTGCTTACCTGTCTCGACGAAGACTTTGGGTGGGATTTCGGGATGTCTCCCCGCCTTGTCGCGGACAAGGGCTACCTGACCGAGTACCCTGGCGGACTGTTCGAGAGAAAAGCAGATGCTCCGGCGAAATTTGCGCACGGCTTATTCACCGTTCGTATCGGCGAACGGGCATTCGAATGCATGCGCGTTTTCGACATCGAAAACGTATCCGAGGAGGAGGTGATGGTCCTGGCGTTCATCACCCGCGAGGGACGCACTCTCTTGTTCCGACGCTACAACGGCAACCGCTGGGGCAAGCGGCTGGAGCCGCCCCATTCCCAGGGGACTGAAATGACCTGGGAAGAGGATCTACCGCATACCGACCGGCTCGTGGTCGACGGCGTGAAGTACGTGCACAATTACGACTGCCTGACGGATGAAGCCTGCGGCATCAGCCCTGCCTCAGGGCGTTAACCGGGTTTCTTCTTGCGGCGGATAACGCATGGGTCCCGATCGTCAACCAGGCGATGATCAGCGCGATGACGCCACCCGCCATAAACCACATGAAATTGATTTCCGCCGCATAGGCATAATTCTGCAGCCAGCGCGTCATGACGTAGTATGCAAGCGGCCAGGCGATAATATTGGCCAGAAGTATATACTTCATGAAATCCTTCGAGAGCAGCAGTACGATATCTGAAACGGCGGCCCCGAGTACCTTGCGTATTCCGATCTCCCTGGTTCTCTGCTGGATCGAGAACGAAGCCATTCCAAGGAGACCCAGGCAGGCCACGAAGATCGCGAGAAACGCGAATACCGCGAAGATCGTCCCCAGCTGGTGTTCCGCATGGTAGAGGCGGTCGAAATCCTCGTCAAGAAACGTATATGCCAGGGGATAGAGAGGATCGACATCCCGCCACACCTCCTGGATCCGGACGATGGTATCTGATACGTCCTCAGGCTTGATTCGGATGACTATGTCGGTGAAGTAGTTGGGATTGTGTATGAAAACGATCGGTTCGATTGCCTCGCGAATCGATTGCAGGTGGAAATCCTCCATGACCCCCAGAACGCGTCCCCTCAATCCACCGTACTCGATCCATTCGACAGGCATGCCTATCGCGTCGGGAGGGGCTTCCCAGCCCATTTTACGTGCCGCAGTTTCGTTCAGCAGGATTACCATGGGCGAATCCCTGCTCCATTCGACCGGAAAGTTTCGTCCTGTCACGAGGTCTATTTCCATGACGTCCAAAAATCGATCGTCCGACGTGAGCACGGACACAATCAGGTTGTCATCGAGACTCATCTCATCGGAACGGACGGCCATAATCCGTGGTGCGATCACACCCGGTACCCCATCGGTTGTCGCCATTCCGACCACGCCGGGCAACTGAGCTAAGCGCTGTTTCAGTACAGGGGTGCTTTCCCGTTGCTCACTTCCCGTAACGGCTACGACCATCACGTGATCTTTGTTGAAACCAAGTCTCATGTCCTGTATGTAGTTGAGTTGATCGTAAATAACGGCGGTGCTGACCAGCAGAAAGACGGACATGACGAATTGGATTACCACAAGGACCTGCCTTAATCCCAGCCCGTGCGTTCCCGACTTCAAACTTCCTTTCAATACTTCGATAGGCAGGAAACCCGACAGGTAGACCGCGGGATAGCTGCCGGCTGCCACTGCGATCACGATGGTACCCGCGGCGAGTGCTCCCAGCACCCAACCGTTCGACAGCGCGAAGTCCAATTGCTTTCCGGCCATCGCGTTAACACCAGGCAGGGCGAGGTATGCAAGAGAAACCGCCACGATCATGGCAAGCCCTGCCATGACGACGGCTTCTCCCAGGAACTGTCCCAGCAACTGGGTCCGGTTAGCCCCCATCACCTTACGCACGCCCACCTCCCTGGCGCGCATTGCCGACCGCGCCGTGGCCAGGTTCACGAAGTTGATGCACGCGATGATCGGAATCAGGAACGCGATGATCAGGAAGAGTACCACGTAGCGGAAATCTCCGTTGGGCTCGAGTTCGCTGTCCCTGTGCGAATGCAGGTGAATGTCTACCAGAGGCTGCAGAGACGGTCTCAATACTTTGGTCGATTCGCGGAACCTGCCTGTTTTATTTCGTTCCACAAAGGCGGGCAGTTGCGCTTCCAGGTCATCCGGAGAGGCGTTTTCATGCAGTCGGATGTAGGTATAACGTTTCTCGTGCATTTCCCACTCATTGAGGTCGTCAGGATAAATAGCATTCCGTGTCAAAAGGGATATGATCATATCCGGGCGCAAATGCGAATTGGCGGGGATGTTCCGCATAACGCCGGTCACCGTGAAGTCCCACAGATTGTCCCCCCTGAGGACTTTCCCCATGGGTTCGTCGTTGCCAAAATACTTGAAGGCTATTTCCTCCGAGATCACGATCGAATACGGTTCGGTCAGCGCGGACCGGGGATCGCCGGCGACAAACGGGATGGAAAACATGTCAAGCAGGGTTGCATCGGCCCAGATGACCTTTTTCTCATAGAAACGCTGTTCTTCATGCATGATAAACCAGGCGGATGTCGTGCCTCTCACCCGGGCGAACAGCTCGATTTCAGGAAAATCTCGCTTCAGGGCGGGTCCCCATCCCAAGGGCGATCCCGCTGTCTGGACAGTCTGTCCGGCGCTTTCTATGTCATCGACGACCCGGTAAACCCGGTCGGCATGTGGATGATATCGATCGTAGCTCAACTCGTCCCAGACATAGAGCAGGATCAGCATGCAGGCCGCGAGGCCGATCGCAAGCCCCACGATGTTAATGAGCGTGTAGGCGGGATACCTGAAAAGGTTTCGTATGGCTACGGCGAGGTAGTTCTGGGTCACTCGATTCTCGCCTGGCAGGATGTTGCGATCAGTCCTGTAAAGCATCGGATATATTGGTCAAGATACATGCTTTCACCGGTTGCACAAATCCTGTTAATAACTCGTACGAAACCATCGAGGATTCCTGTATTTTAAGTTCATAGGAAGTAAAAATTGAACTCACACCAATGTAGGCGCAAAGATCTTCGCCTGGGAAACTGATCACTGCCGATGTCCGATATTGCAACCAATTCCCCGCAACAGACTTCGATCCCTGTAATCCGCCGGGAGAGGCCCCGGTTGTTCAGTCCCATCGACGATCCCGGTTTCGAGTACAAGCCACCAGCCGATCCGGTTCGTCGGCGCATACTCGACAATCTTCTGGCCGATTGTGCGTTGTATGCAGGTCAGCGGCCGTGGCTACGGGTCCCACGTCGGGCACACAGCCCACACCCCAACCATCAACTCTACCTGACCTTCTACACCGCCATGCAGGCCACGGCCCTGATCGAGAATTACGCATTTGCCTGGCGACTTACGAGCGACCTGCGCTGGTATGGACGAGCTCGCGCATGGCTGCGGGCTGCGGCGGGCTGGGATCACGGTGACCACGTGGAGGAGCACTTCTACACGGCCAACCGCTACATGCACGCTTTCGCTCTTGCCCTCGATCTGCTGGACGAGGCGTTGCCGGAAATTGAAAAGCGTCAGGCTCGCGACAGTCTCGTAGCGTTGATGGATCGCTGGTGGCCGTACGTGGACAGGCAACGGCACTCCAAGGCAGGCGGGCACCACACGGTCGTCGACTATGGGCACTTCGGGGTAGCCGCGGTTCACCTGCTGGGTGAGCATCCCCGGGCGGAAGCATGGGTGCAGGCGGTTATCGATCGCTTCCGGAGCGGCATCCTGCCCCACGGCTGCGGTCCCGGTGGAGAGCCCGTGGATGGCCCCACCTTCTGGGGCTTTGAAAACCTCTGGCTCCTGCATTTCGCCGATGCGCTACGCAATGTCACCGGAATCGACCTGACAGGCGAGGTACCCGCCAGGCTCCGTCGTCCGCTGACCTGGTTCCGCGCCCACTGGACGGTGCCTCGCAAGATTCCCGATCGGCTCTACTATCCCGCCAATGCCAACGTAGTGCTCGGCTGCCAGCTCAACGCTTGTTCGCCGGTGCTCCTCAGGCTGGCCCAGGAGGCTGGAGACGGGAGGCTGCGTGATGTCGCCCTGGCCGATCCCCGCCAGGGCCGGCTGTTTCGCTTTGGAGCCGGCGTCAAAGGATCGACAGCGGAGTGTATGATCGCCTACGGGCCGTACGCCTATTGCTACTACGATCCCGCTTTCCGCTCGACCCGGCCGCGACGTGTGACTTCGCTGGCTGGTCGTTTCGATATGTACACGGGCCGATTCGCCGTGATGCGCAGCAGCCACGAATCCGAAGCGGCCGTGCTATGCGTCAGCGGGTACGACGGCGGTCTGGCCGCCTGCTTCATGGACCTGCACGTTCAGTGGGCGGGCAGTCCCCTGCTGCGCACCATCAGTGCCTTCGAGGCCCAGCCCGTGCGTTGCGGCAGTCTGCCCTGTGTGGGCGGTCAGAATGAGACCGTCGCCATACCGGGCGGTCTGAAACGCACGAAGTACTGGCAGCGGTTGCGCGTCTCCTCCCGGCGAACCGAGCACGAATACTGGATATCTCTCGGAGAGCATCCGGTCCTGCTCGCGGCGCTGAGGCGTCGCCCGCGCGGCGTTCGGGTTGTTAAAGAAGACAGTTCGCTGATCCGGTTGAGTGGCGGCGACGCCCTGCAATACGAAGCAAAATCCTGGTTCCGCGCCAACGGAGGACGCTTTTGTCTTCGCTTCCGGTTGCGGGGACACGCGAGCGAACCCCGGGTGCTGTTCAATACCGGGAACGGTGTCGGCGGGCATCGTGGAACAGGGGTCAACACCTTTGCCCTCTTCGTCGATACGGACGGATGTTTGCAATTCAGCGTGCAAAGCCAGAACGCCAATCTGGTTACTGTACAGGCGCCGGGTACTGTAGATGCAGGGGCCTGGCACGACGCTCATATCGCCTGGGGCGGCTTCAACCGGCGTGACGGCAAGCCGTGGATGGAGATTGCCATTGACGGCAAGTCGTGTCGTCTGGACGACCCGGCGGTCTTCGGCGAGATGGGGCGGGACACGCAGGGACTCGCTTCGAGGAAGGAACCGCGCACGTTCTACGTTAAGCCCAATACCGCCCTGGCCTTTGGCGGCTCGGTGCAGACGCCCGGAGTTACCGCGGACTGCGACCTGGCCCTGATCGACCTTCGCTGTCCGGGCCGACGCAGGTTCACCGTGGACCCGGCCATTGGCCTGGGTCCTGAGACGGGTAGCGGCGAACTGTCCTACAAGCTGAACCCGGTGGACCTGCGCGGACTGGACGGAAATCGAGCCCGTTTTGGCGCTGGACCGCACGTGGTGGAGGTAATTCCGGTGTTCGGTAAGGAGCTTCAATTGCAAACGGAGGAGGTACCCTTCGCGCCATCGGGATTGGCCGCGGGCAGCCTCGTCAGCTTACTGCCGGATGCTACCGAGGCGTCAACACGGGTGGTGGCGGGTACCGATGACGACGTCCTTGTCCTCGCCTTCTGCAGCCGTTCCGCGAAGGCACGAGTCACACGGGAGGGAGACAGGTTCAGGCTAAGCGAGGGCGGCCGGGAGCATTCATTCGACGTGTCGCGGCGGGGTGGTGCTATTCTGCGGCCTCGCTGAGTTCCCCAGGAGCGTTTAAACTGCCTCTTTCCCAACTACTTCGTATACCCTCGCCGGATGACGGTGATCTTTGACCTTTTCGAATAGCGCCTCGGCCTTTTCCAGCATCCCCGCCCGTCCATAGAAATAGATCAGGTTGCCAGCTTCGTTTGGTTTGCTGGAGAGGTTCCAAACCTTTTCCTGCAGGTCCACGGCCCTGTCCCACTCACCCCTGTAGAATGCCCAGTAGCACCCGATTTGCCGAAGTGCGACGTAGGCCCAGACGGTCCTTTTGTCTAGTTCGTACATGGTCTGGTACACTGAATACGCCTCATCCCACCGGTTCTGTCGAGCCAGTGACAAAGCCAGGTAGTTCTGGCACTGCTGATTTTCAGGGGCCACGTTGACGGCATGGCGGGCGACCTCCTCCATCTTCTCAAAGTCGCTTTTCCACAAAAACATCTGCGCCCTGGCCGTGAGTGCAACAGTGTCGTCGGGATCCTTAGCGAGCTGCAGGTTGCACAGCTCCATGCACTTCTCAACCGCCGCATCCTGCTTCTGCCGGTCGCCCGACGATACAGCGGTAAGCTCAAACGCAATATCGATGGACTTCGGCGCCGCTTTTGCGGCCCGTTGAAGGGTAGCCACCTCTTCCTCGGAAGGCCCCTCAATCGGGTCATAGGTTCGTCCGAGCTCCATCAACGCCCCGGGATGCTCCGGAGCCACCTCGAGTGCTTCCCGGAAGCGTGCGCGCGCCTCATCGATTCGCATATACAGTCGATCCCTCCTGCCCTGTTCCAGGAGTCGGGCAATGGTCCCTGCCGCGAATCCTTCGGGCAGATCATGCCTGGTCCTGTCATCTCTTGCCATCCGTGCAACCTCCTCCTGAAGCTTTCTGCGCCCCCGGTATAGCCGCTGTTTCACACTTGCCGGGGTCGTTCGTACCAGTAGAGCCACATCCTGGATGGAATACCCTTCCAAATAATGCAGTGTAAGCACCTCGGCACTTTTGCCGGGAAGACTTGAAAACAGTTCCTTTAACACTGCATTCCGGATAACGGGCTGCTCTGGATGTTCTCCGAGATCTGTCTCCTCGAAAACCCCCTTCGCCACGTCCTGGTGGCGTCGATAGTCCCTCAGTCTGTTGAGGCAGATGTTGCGAAGCATTTGCCCTACCCAGGACGAAAATCGAGCGCGGTCCTTCAGCGCCTCAAGTTGACTGAAAGACTTCAAGAATGCGTCCTGAAGAGCATCCTGTGCTTCTTCCCTGGTGTGCACATAACGCAGCGCCTGCAGATAGAGGCGGTGCTGATGACGTACCACCAGGGCTTCGAATGCAGAAAGGCTGCCAGCAAGTGCGGCAGCGACTAGCTGGGCATCTGTGGATATGCTTTTCATTGCTCTATCACTAAGACACTTCAGGAAAGAGGAAGGTAACGCCGAAGAAAGATTCTTACAGTAATCTCTACCCGTTCACAGGCTATGCGTGGCTCGCACACCTGAGTCCCATCGCACACTTGCGTTGTTACTCGGCCCGCCGCTGCTTTGCCAACCACTCCCACAGTTCAGGATCGCCGTACGCGTTTTCCCATGCCCCCACGTGGCCAGCTTCTGGGTACACGGTAAAACGGACGATGCCTCCGGCAGCCTTGAGCGCATCGACCATCTCCTGCGATCGTTGCAACGGCACGATTTCGTCTTTTGCGCCGTGGAAGACCCAGGTCGGCATCTCCTTCATTAAGGCCGCTTTGTCAGGTTCCCCACCCCCACAGATGGGAACGACCGCCGCGAATAAATCGGGATAGGTGTATGCCAGTCCCCACGATCCGTATCCCCCCATACTCAGGCCGGTTACGTAGATGCGGGACATATCGATGCGATGGGTCTCAATGACCTCGTCCAGGAGCGCGCGCAGCACGTCTATTGACCACCATACCTCCTCCGGACACTGCGGCGAGATGACCACGAAAGGAAAATCCCTACCTTCCTTGATCATCTTCGGTGGACCGTGGACTTTCACCTGCTCAAGGTCGTTACCACGCTCACCCGCTCCGTGCAGGAAAAGGAGCAAAGGCCAGTCCTCGTCGCCACTTTCATAAGCAGGCGGTAAGTATAGCAGATATTGCATCTCTATAGTCTCTCCATTAATGGTATGCGTCAGACGATCTGGAACCTGTCTTTCAGCGGGCTGGGCAACGCAGGGTTGGACACTCCACAACAAGCAGCAAAAAACAGACGACAAGCAAAGACTACGCATTGTCATTCCTTAAATCCTTCCATTTTTCCATTGCCGATTCGTTACCTGTATAGCGCTTGTCCGTTCAGGCACACACGGAAGGGTGAAGTAACCTGTCAAGGACGCGGTGCCTCATGCACCTCGACCCGGGTCCCATCCCGCACCTGTGTAGTCGCCCGCAACACGCCGGGTCGAACCACTTCAGCCGTCAGTTCCTGACCGTCCACTTCCACGCGAGGGTCTCGGCACCAGGCTGCCGGAACGCTGGCCTCCAGTGTCAGGCTTCGGTACGGTACCTGTTCCGGTAGTCCCGGCAAGTCGATGCGAAAGCACTGCACTTCGGCCTCGTCGGCCTCTTCACTCTCGTCGGCCATGGCCCCATCACCATCACTCCCGTCTCCCACTGTGTCATCACCGCTCACCTTCTCGATCCGGGCGTGGCGCCGCACCAAATGGTAGCTGAGTGCCTCCTCCGGCACCGCGCACCAGACCGCATCGCCGCCCTCGGACAGCACCGTCTCAAGGCGCTGCCGCAGTTGGGCTTCGGAGCAATCCTTGTTGGGATGCACGGCCGTTTCCAGGGGACAGTGGCAATAGTCGATGAGCCAGCCCTGTACGGCCTCGGCCTGACGAATGTTCCGATAGGGGTCGTAGGCGCTGTAGAACGGTGGATAATAGTGGTCGTGCAGCGCCGTGCGATTGATCCAGAACAGCTCGTCCCCGGGGAGATTGAGCGCATCCGTCAGGCTCATGGCGCCCAGGTAGCCGTAGCGGCGGCAGGCTTCGAGAACGTGGTCGGCCATGTTCGTGTTATCGCCGGGCGAGCAGTAGAGAATCACCGGCTCGCCGAGGGCTTCCTCCAGCACCAGCTTGGCGTGGCCGATCTCCTCGTCCACCATCTCCGGCGTGATGATCTCGTGGGTCCACGAGTGGTTGCCCACGCCCCAGCCGCGAGCGAGTAGATCACGCAACTCGCCCGCGTTCATGTGGCGATAGCCGTTGAAACTGGAGTTGCCGATGTTGCGGATCTCGCCCATCTGGCCGACGACCAGTTCCACGTGACCTGGAATGCCGTACTCCTCGTGCATGGGGATGGCGAAGCGGTGCAGATCGGCCAGGGCCTCGTCGTAGGTGATCGAGTAAACCCAGCGCTTGCCGTACTTCCACGGAGAGATGCTCAGGCTCATGGCTTCCCGCCTCTCATCTGACCGATGGCGTGTTGGAATTGCGCAAAAGTACAGCCGAAGCCCAGACCCCACTCGAAGATATGGAGGCCGTAGTTGGTCGAAAGTCGCTGTGGGAAGGACTCCGGTGTCTCCACTCCGACGGTCGCGTCGCGCATCACGACGCAACGATAACCGCGCGCCAGCATGGGCCGTGCTCCTCCCTCGGCGCCGAGCAGGCACATGTCGGCCGCGAAACCCATGTAGATAAGCGTATCCACTCCAAGTTCCTGCAGGTATTCGTCCAGCGCGTCGGAGTAGAACACGAGCGGTTCATCTCCACCCGGTGAGACGAGCTCGGCGCGCCGCATCTGCTTCAGCGGCGAGCGCTCCATGTAATCGACGCCGTGGGCCCGTTCGAGCATCTCACGCTGGCGTGGGTGTAAAGGCGCCGACTTTCCCGAGCGTCTTGATTCAATGTGGGGATACTGCTGATCCATCCAGTCCGTCTCGACATGGCAGACCGGCATTCCTATTGCGCGGGCGGCGTCCATGGCAGGGCGGATGACCTCGGCCATGATGCGTCCGGCCTCCTGTGCCGACTGGGGCCAACCCATGCCGACGCAGTAGTCGAAGTCCACGGGCGGTCCGTCGGGGCAGCCAATGTTCCAGCAGTGCATGCCCACCAGGGCCATCTTTTTCACCGGGAGCGACAGGGTGACCTGCTCGTATCCCGGGCGGTCTGTCGGCAGGGCCCGATAGTAACGGGCTGCGAGTTGCAGTGTGTCCTCGGTCATTTCCGGTTCTCGTCGGCGACGCGGCGCACGATCGCGGCCGCCTGCTCGCAGTGGTGGGGCTCGTACCTGTCGCAGAAAGAACTCCAGCGGATGAATCGCTCCAGCACCGCGTGCGCGTTCGGACAGCAGGTCGCGTCGTAGCGGTAGGTGCGCGACGCCGGCGGGTGCGAGTAGGGGTAGCGCTGCTGCGAAGCCGCCTCGTTGAGGAAGGGGAGGGCCACCGGAAGCAGATAGTAGCGTGCCTGTCCGGCCCCGGGGATGCCGGCTGCCGCCACCTGTGCGCCGAACTCCTCGACATCGCATCGGAACTGATCTAGATCGATTGTGAATCCCGCCATCCAGCAGGAGTATACCTCGGTCTCCGGAGGGATCGGCAACGCCGTCACCCCCGGAATCTCATCGAGAAGTGTGCTCAACAGACGGATCATGCGATCGCGCTTCGCCACCTGCGGCTGGATGATCTCGAGCTGGGCCAGGCTGATTGCCGCGGTGGACTGGGTCATGCGATGGGCGAAGCCGTTGACCACATGAACACGCCCGAAGTGCTCGACCATCTCTCCGGCGCGGCTATGGCCGACGAAGCGTGCCCACTCGGCCAACTCATTGTCATTGGTGAGGATACATCCGCCCACGTCGGAACCCATGGTCTTCTCCGAGTCGAAGGAAAAACCCCCTGCGGTCGCCAGGGAACCGGCATAGCGGCCCTTGTAGCGGCCAAAAACCGCCTGGCAGGCGTCCTCGTAGACCACAACCCCGTGGCGCGAGGCGACTTCGTTGATGGCGTCCATGTCAGAGATCAGGCCGCTCAGATGTACGACGAGGATCGCCCGTGTGCGTTCGGAGATGCACGACTCTATGGTCTCGGCGCTCACGTTGATCGTGCCGGGTGCGGTGTCGGCAAACACGGGGATGTAACCGGCGCTGATCAGGCCCTGCACGGTACCGAAATCGCTGATTGAACTGACGATGATCTCGTCGCCGGGTTCGAAGTCTAAGGCCGCGGCCAGCACGGCCAGGGCCGGCGTGCATCCGGGCGTGGCGATGCAGTGGGCGACGCCATAGGCCTCGGCGAAGGCTCGCTCGAATCGGCCCACCATGTCGCAGGTAAGTCCGGAATCGACGACCTCCGCCAGGTACTCCATGGCGCGAGGGCCGATCTCACGGGGAAAGGGCTGCGGCAGCGGTCCCTCAAAATCCTGCTGGGATGCCGCTCCGTAGCGCGCGTGCTCCCGTCGTTTACTGGTAACAGTATCGGATGTCATGCACCCTCCATCTATGCTGTTTTCTTGTCAACCAGCGAGAAGGTCTCTTGCCAGGTCGATGGGATCACGCAGCCTGTTGGCTTTACTCGTATTTGTTGGTTTTAACTATGTACCGTCTGCGACAGGACTGGTCAAGGGGCTGGATTCGGGTCCGCGCTGGTCAGCCACCGGAGTTTCCCGAGTGCAGAACCAGTTCAGATGTTATAAAACATCGTTGGTTTTCACAACGACCTGCTCCACCTTACTACAATAAAGCGCACCGCCTTGCTACAGCGTAGCGCCCTGTGACTGCAGAAACGCTGCGATGGGGCGCTCTTCTTCTTGCGTGTGAAAACCGTTCGTTGCCCAGAAAAGACCGGTTTCCGTTCGGCCGAAAATATGGGACCGCGAATTGACATCCACGCCTGTTTCAAGGAGGAACCGGATCACCTCAATCCTAAGGTGATAGCAGGCGAGGCCGAATGCCAGGTCAACCTGTGACTCGCCATCAGCCCCGGATGGTAAATGGACGCCATCGTATGTCCCTTCGGGCCTGATCCGGCCATCGGAGTGGAGAAAGGATCTCACCTTTGCGAGGTCGCCCGTGCCAGCGGCAAATAACAGGTTATCGATGCGCGCGCCACACCGAGCCAGCATGTCGACTGACTTCCTATAGCTGAACAACATAGCCGTTGCCAGTGGCGCGCCGTCATCCGAGACGCCGTTTACGGCCGCACCCGCATCGCAAAGTACCTGCACCAGTGCCGGCTGCACACCCGCCGCCGCCGGATGGATACTTGAAACCAGTAAACAGAGCGTAGTCTGATTCGTGCCCCCGCCATAGGTCTCTGCAAGTGCGTCAACCTCCGCTCCGGCTTCGATCAGTATCCGGGCGATCTCCGCGGCATTCTTCGGTGACTTCTGCAGTTCGTTCTCGATGCCATTGGCGGCCACATAGTGGAGTAGGGTCGCCCGGTGATCGGACTCGGATCGGGCCTTGACGAGGTCGGGGTGTTCCACCAATAACCTCTTCAGGGTAGCCGCATCCCCCGTGATAATGGCCTCAATCGCCTCGTCGAATGGTGAATCAATGATATCCCTCCATCCAGTGGAGAACAGATGGTCGTCGTGCGATTTTGTTTGAAGTCACCGCCGTTGTTCCAAGAAAAGTTACTTGCATCCGTCTGTCCGCCTTCCCGGGCTTTCCGGCCAGGAATGTCGCTTATATCTTTGCGCTATTATCCATCCCGCAGAATGTCGGACATATTGGCTGTTGCGGTTCTGATGACATGATAACTGAGCACGGCCATGACCACAACCAGACTCAGCACACCGACCATCACAAACGTCTCGCCGCCGATATCGATCCTGTATGCGAACTGCTGGAGCCAGTAACTGAGTCCGTAGTATGCCAGAATCCACCCGACCACATTGGCGATGATGATCAGCACAACGAACTCCCTGGACAGCAGGACGAGTAGCTGGGAAACCGAGGCCCCCAGAACCTTCCGCACACCAATTTCCTTTGTCCGCTGCCCTACGCTGAATGAAGCCAGGCCAACCAGTCCCTGAATGGCAATAAAGGCGGCGATGCCGGTGAAAAGGCCACACACCTGCCCAAAGTGGTGGTCGGCCTGATATAACCGGGCAAAATCGTCTGACAGAAAAGAATAACTCAGCGGGAAGGCGGGCAGAATGGATGTCCAGGTTTCCCGTATGAAATCCAGGGTACTCTCCAGATTACTCGGGCTTAGCTTGATAACAAAAAACGTTCCTCCATAGGGATAATGGAGCAGTGCCAGTGGCCGGATCATTTGATGTAATGATTTAATGTGGAAATCCTTCATTACGCCAATCACGTTCCCTCTGTGCTGATTATTGAGTACTACCTGTCTGCCGACCGCCTCCTCCGGTGTAGTCCATCCCAGCGCGCTTGCCGCCGTTTCATTTAGAATCAGATTCCCAATATCTGATTCGGACTGATCGTTTGTATAGAAGCTTCGGCCTGCCATCAATTCGAGACCCATTGTCTCGACAAAATCCGTCCCTGTTTCGATATATCCCAGATCAATCCGATGGGTACCTGCATCTTCAAAGACCTCTGCTGGCATGGAACGGATAAAGCCTCTTCCTCCCGTGACTCCGGGCACCGAACTGGCATCCGACACGTACAAAACGCCTGGATGCTGCACCCACGCCTGTTTCAATACAGGAAGGGAATCTTCAACCTGGCCTATGCCGCTGGGTATGACCAGTACCTGGTCTTTCTCAAATCCCAATCTGGCATTGCTGAGATATCCCAGTTGCTGGTACAACACCAGTGTTCCAACGATCAGGGCGACCGAAATCGTACACTGAATCAAGACCAGCCCTTTACGCAAGTAGTCCTGTTTGCGATGAACAAGCTGGTTCTTAATCAGCATGGCGGTCGGTTTTATGGCCGACACCAGCAACGCGGGATAAATGCCGGCAAGAACGCCCACCAATACGGTCAACCCGATCCATGAAAAGAGATAACCGGGGTTACTGAGAATGTTCAGGGAAAGCTGTTTACCGGACAGGTCGTTGAACGTCGGAAGGATCAGCCATACGAGGATCACCGCGATAGACGAGGCGCATACGGCCTGCAACATCGTTTCTCCGAAAGACTGCTGGATCAATTCCCATCTATGCGCGCCGACTACCTTGCGAAATCCCACTTCTATGATGCGTACCATGGCGCGCGCCGTCGACAGATTAGTGAAATTGACACAGGTCAACACGATAACAAAAACCGCGACGACCAACAGGATGGTGATGTATGTGGGGTCACCATTGACGCCGAATTCGTTTTCCAAATGAGAATCAAGGTGAATGTCGGTAAGCCGTTGCAGATAGGGTTCGAAGCGGCCCCCTGTCTCCTCCAGTAGACTGCCCATATGTTTGTCTACGAACGAGGGTAGTTTTTGCTCCAGCATTTCCGCCGGGTAATCTTCGGTGAGCAGGAGATACGTATAGAAATACCGCACATTCCAGCGATTCAGTGTCCCCGGATAACCTACGAGCGGAGCCGTAGACAGCGATACGAAGTAATCCATCTGGAAATGGGAATTGTCCGGGATGTCCTCCATAACACCGGTGACACGTAGATCTGCTAAACCATTATCCGCTACGATCACCTTTCCAATTGGGTCTTCGTCTTCGAACATTTTCCGGGCAATCGATTGGGAAATGACCACGGAGTACGGATCTTTCAAGGCCGTGTCGGGATTACCCTGCAAAAGTGGAAACGAAAATATGTCGAAAAGGGTACCATCGGCCCAGGCGACCAGTGTTTCATAAAACACCTTGTCCTGATACGCCATCAGCCATATACCGGCAGTTCCCTGAATGCGCAAAAACTCCTCAATTTCAGGGTATTCGTTTTTCAACGTCGGTCCGAGAAGGGGTGGCGTCTTGACGTCGTTTCCTTCAACCACACGATAGATCTGATCCGCGTTCTCGTGAAATCGGTCGTAGCTAAACTCGTTCTGGACATACAGCAGGATCGACATACAACACGCGAACCCAATGGTTAGCCCCAGGATGTTGTTTAGCGAATAGCTCTTGTACTTGACGAGATTCCGGATCGCTATGGTGCAGTAATGTCTGAACATGATGGGACTTACTCTTTTCAGGTTTTGCGCACTCGTTCCGTAATCACCATTCGAGGCCTGGTACCGCAGTTGGGAGACGCCGCGTGGATAATCCAGGGATGCATGAGTATTACATCACCGGGTTCGCCCGTAAATTCGACTGCCTGGACAGGCACTCCGAAAATACCGACAGGATTCCGCATGTAGCGTTGTTCACGATCACTATCGGGGCCGCGAGACCACAGGTCTCTCAGGCCAGGCGCGGCTCTCCTTACTGCTTTTCGGACGTCCGCGGACCGTCCCCTGCCGATTAGCTGTGCGTCCTGGGCGAGGTGACGAACGACCCGGTGAGAACCAGATAGCGCAATCGTAGCGCCCCCTTTGGCAGCCAGTGGTTCCAACATGGCAAAAACCTGTAAGCCTGGGGTCTCGTCGGCCTCGGAATTCACTTCGTAGGGGAGGTCAAGATGCCACGAATGGTTGGGCAGAGACCACGGTCCGTTCGCAGGGAAGGTAAGGAGGAGAGCCCCCCAGGGATTCGGCCTTTCCCAGCGGGCAGGACCAAGGAGATCGTCCGTAGCGTCCCGAACGGTCTGACTGCAAGTAGATCCGAATGCTCCGGATCGGGCTAACTTGTTTAATCCCTTTGGCCTTGTTTCCGGCCACGTCGACGTGTCATCGCGGTGAGCCCCGCCCCAATGTTCCAGGTCATCCCATATGCGATCGCGCACGAGCTGGACTTCCTCATCCGGAATCGCGCCTGGAAGGCGCAGATATCCAAGCTCGTCAAATTCGGACTTTTGCGAGGGGGTCAAATGACTGTTCCACACTGCTGATATTATAAGTACTTATGAAGTCTAACCCGCACGGTGGTATAGTACTCGTTCCATCGCGCGTACTCGCTGTGGACCGTTTCTTCATCCCACCGCTCCAGCCATGCTCAGAAAAACAGAGAAGCAACTGAGGCTACCGTCCTGTACCAACCTCATTCAGACCGCAGGGTCTCCACCGGATTTACCAGCGCAGTCGTAATGGATTTTATACTAACTGTAACCAGGGCGATGGTCAGTGCCAGGAAAGCGGCGATCAGAAACCACCCAAGTCCGATATCGACCCGATAGGCGAAGTTCTGCAACCAGTTGCTCATGGTCCAGTAGGCCAGGCCCCAGGCGACTGGCACGGCAATCGCCACCAGCTTGAGAAAGTCTTTCGATAGAATGTATACAATGCGAGGCACCGAAGCCCCCATTACCTTGTGGATACCGACCTCTTTGGTCCGCTGCCGGGTGGTGAATGCAGCCAGGCCGAACAGGCCCAGACACGCGATAAAGATGGCCAGAAAGCTGAAGGCGCCGAGCAGATTGCCGGTGCGTTGCTCCGATAGGTACAATTGCTCAAATCCTTCATCCAGAAACGAATAGGCCAGGGGGTAATGGGGAAATACCGAAGCCCAGGTTTCTTCAACCGCTTTAATCCCATCCGGTATATTCTGCGCCTGTAGTCGTATCGCCGCCTGTCCGCCGCCGCGGCTCAAGAGCCTCAACTGCATAGGTCCCACCGCAGTATGAAGGCTCTGCATATGGAAATCCTCTACCACTCCTATAATCTTGACAGGAGGGCCCTTAAAACGTCCCGGGTGTATATGACGTCCTACGATTTCTGCTAGTGTGGCCAGGCCAAATCGTTCAACCGCGGATCGATTCATGATCACAGCGATGATCAAGTTATCGTTCAGCACACTGGAAAATGGACGCCCGGCAAGCAATTTGAGGCCAAGGGTTTCTTCGAAATCGGTAGATACAAACAAGGCGGGAATACTGACCGTGTTTTCTTCCGACTGATCCGCCAGACGTGTCGGAAAGGAAGGTATTACCGCGGAACTGGCCATGCGTCCCGGCATGAGTACAGATCGAGTAATACCCTGAATATGCGGACTCTGAGAAAGTCGCGCCTTGAAGGTGTCGAAATTGTGCTCCACCCCTGCGACAAGCGGAATAACGACGACCTGATCCTTATCGAATCCCAGTTGTTTACTTTGCATGTAATCCAGCTGTTGATACACAATAGCTGTACTGATGATCAGCAGAATCGATAACGTGAACTGCGTCACGACAAGGCTTTTGCGCAGCATGGAACCTGTCATGCCGCTCGTCATTTCATCCTTGAAGATTTTGATCGGGTGAAATCCGGAGATGAACAGTGCAGGATAACTGCCGGACAGCAGTCCCACAAACAACGTGATGCCCATCAGCCATAGCAGTACCTCCGGATTGTCGAGGTAACTGATCTGAAACGCTGTTCCCGCCAGCGTGTTGAACCAGGGCAGGACGGCCATAAAGAGCCCCATGGCCACCACAAAGGCCAACCCGGCCGACACCATGGACTCGCCCATATATTGTATCATCAACTCGCCCCGCAGGGCGCCGACTGTCTTCCGGATGGCCACTTCTCTAGCGCGGATGATGGACCGTGCCGTGGCCAGATTCATGAAGTTTATACAGGCGATCAGCGCGATAAAAAACGCCACAGCCGAGAAAATATAGATATAACTGATATCGCTGTTTCCGGCCATATCCCGTTCCAGATGCGATCGCAGATGGATGTCGGTCATCGGCTGTAGCCGGGGATTGAAAGGCGAGCCTCGCGCTTTGAGCAACTGAAGGGGTTCATAGGCATCTGCCCACCTGGCGATTTTGTCCTCCAATACGACAGGATCTGTTCCCTCCGCCAGCAGTATATAGTTGTAATGCTGCGCACCATACCAGTCCGCTGCATATCGCTCACGACGGTTTTCAATATTGAGATTCTCACTGACAAGATAATCGGCGGCGAAGTGGGAATTGGACGGTACAGCTTCCATAATACCAGTCACACGAAAGTCGAACTCATCATCCGCGCGGATAAGCTTGTCCATGGGATTCTCATTGCCGAAGAGTTTGACCGCCATGGTTTCGCTAATGACAACAGTTCGTTCCGGATACGCATAGTCGTCCAGTGCGGCTTCCGGGTTGCCCTGCACAAGCGGAAAAGAAAAGATACGAAAAAAGTCTTTACCTACCGTATAGACATCGCTTTCCAAAAACGTGTTATCCCCATAGGCCATCATCCAGATATTGGTTGTGCCTCGCATTCGAGCATATTCCTCTACCTCCGGGAATTGTTCTTTGAGTGCCGATCCCACCGCGGCCGGCGTGCGGGCATAGTTGCCGTTTACCACCCGGTAGATCCGATCGGCACGCTCATGGAAACGGTCGTAGCTGAGTTCGTTCTGGATATACAATAAAATCAGCATGCAGCAGGTGATGCCGATAGCCAGACCGAAGACATTGATGCCACTGTAGCCTGGCTGCCGAATCATATTACGCAGTGTAGTTTTCAGATGATGATATACCACAAATACCTCTGATTGAATGTACGCCTGGGTGGGGAAGGGACAATCTTGATAGTCGATTTACATGAAGTTAGGCAGTAGCGGATTTAAGTGGTTTCTACAGGCTTTACAAGGTGTGGAATCTCGAATGACCTACTTCTGCCATGGTAGTTGTATTGGACCTTCTCATCCAGCCGGGCGAAATGTCCCCGGAAGCCACCCCTGGTCGCATGGTCTGGTTGGCGGCCTCTAACGATCAACCAGCGAACCTCGGCACGTCGCTCGATCCATGTCGGGTTCTTCTTGATGAATTTTCCGAAGTTGCCGAACCGAGAAAGCCATGCTGAAAAGACAACTCCACCTGGTTTAAGGCAATCATACGCCGATCGTAGCGCTGCTGTGCGGTCTTCTTCCATTTAATTGCCGGTGAGGAGGAACCGAGACTGTGGGATCACCCTTGCCTTAGTGCATTTACCGGATTCCGCCTCGAAGCGGATACCGCGTGGGCCGCGATCGTAAGCCAAGCGATGACCAGGGCCACGATGCCGCCGGCCAGAAACCACGTTAAATCGAGGTCCGTCGCATAGGCGTAGTTCTGCAGCCAACGCGTCATGAGGAAGTAGGCCAACGGCCAGGCGATCAAGTTGCCCAGCAGGACATACTTCATGAAGTCCTTCGACAGCAGAACGACGATGGTGGAGATCGATGAGCCGAGCACCTTGCGGATCCCAATCTCCCGGGTGCGCTGCTGGATCGAAAAAGAAGCCAGACCCAGGAGTCCCAGACAGGCAACGAGGACGCCAAGCAGCGCGAAGATCGAGAAGACCTCGCCAAGCCGTCGGTCATCCTGGTACAGCCGGTCGAAATCCTCGTCCAGGAAGGTGTATTCCAGGGGAAAACTGGCATCGACGTTCCGCCACGTTTCCCCGATGCGCAAGATGGTCTCAGGAATACCGTCGGGTTCGAGCCGGATGAGCACGTACTGGTGATAAAGGTGAGACAGCACTACGACCGGTTCGATCTCATCATGTATCGTGCGCAGGTGGAAGTCTTTCACTACACCGATCACGCGGCCTTTTGCGCCGCCGAAATAAAGCCACTCGAAAGGCCGGTCTATGGCGGCGAGCGGCGTACCCCAACCCAGGTAGCGGACGGCCGTCTCGTTGAGCAGGAACCCCCGTGGTCGAATCCGTCCCCCAGTCCGGAGAAAAGTTCCGGCCGGCGACGAGTTCGATTTCCAACACGTCCAGAAAATGCTCATCCACCTCGAGCGTGGCCATCATCAGGTGGTCTTCGGGCGGCATGCCGTCGGGCCGGACCGCCATGATGGGAATTACCCGCATACCCGGCACCCCGTTTGTCGTGGCTACGCCCGAAACGCCGGGCAACTGGGACAATCGTTCTTTCAGTACGGGCGTATTCTGCCGCTGCAGGTATCCCGTGATAGGAACAACCATCACCTGTTCCTTGTTGAAACCCAGACGTTTGGTGCTGATATACTCGAGCTGGTCATAAATCACCGCCGTGCTGACCAGCAGGAAAATGGACATGGCGAACTGCACAACGACCAGCACCTTCCGCAGACTCAGTCCCCGTGTACCAGTTTCCAGGTTACCTTTCAGTACTTCGGTGGGCACAAACCCGGAAAGATAGACCGCCGGATAGCTTCCGGCAGCCAATCCGATCGCGATCGCACCGAATGTGAGTACAGCCACTACCAGTCCGTTCGAGAGCGGGAAGATCAGCTGCTTCCCGGCGATCGCATTCACCGCGGGCAGGGCAAGCTGAACCATGATCACCGAAATAACCATGGCGAGCGCCGCCATGACGACGGCTTCTCCCAGGAACTGCTCCAGCAGCTGGGTCCGGTTGGCGCCCATTACTTTCCGGACGCCCACTTCCCGGGCACGCATGGCCGAACGGGCCGTGGCCAGGTTGACGAAATTGATGCAAGCGATCAGCGGAATCAGGAACGCGATGAGCATGTAGAGGACCACGAAGCGGATGTCGCCGTTGGGCTCGAGTTCGCCTTCGCGGTGCGAATACAGGTGGATGTCGACGAGCGGTTGCAGCGACGGCCTCAGCACGACACCCGACGCGCGGTACTTGTCCCCGGCGTAACGTTCGAGAAAGTCCGGCATCCGCGTTTCGAGATCAGCCGGAATCGCGTTTTCGTGTAACAGGATGTAGGTATAGAAGTTGTCATGAACCTCCCAGTTATCCTGGTAGAAACTGCCCATAGTACCCAGGGAGGAATAGGATGTGAACATGTCCGGCCGTAAATGGGTATTGGCCGGAATATCGCTCATGATCCCGGTGACCTTGAAATCATAGGTGTTATCCACCCCCATGATTTGCCCCATGGCCTCTTCCCTGCCGAAGTACTTGGCCGCCATCTCCTCCGAGATCACGATCGTAAAGGGCTCGGCCAGCGCGGTTTTGGGGTCACCGGTGACAAGCGGGATGTCAAACAGGTCGAACAGGGTGGCTTCCGCCCAGATGACCTTCTTCTCATAGAATTGAGACTCGCCCACTTTGAAAAGCCAAGTGGAACCCGTGCCCCGCATCCGCGCGAACTGCTCCACCTCGGGATAGTCCCGCTCAAGCGCCGGTGCCCAGCTCAAGGGCGATCCCGCCGTCTGGATAGTCTGCCCGCCGCTTTCGATATCATCGACGATCCGGTAAACCCGATCCGCCTTCGGATGATACCTGTCGTAACCGAGCTCGTCCTGGATGTACAGCACGATCAGCATGCATGCCGCCATGCCGATGGCGAGTCCGACAATATTGATGAGGGAATAGACGGGTTGCCTGAGAAGGTTCCGAATGGCTACCGTGAGGTAATTCTGGATCATATGCGTCTTGACTGTTCCGATGGTTAAGGGGTGGCTTGGCGTTGTGCTTTAATTCACTATGGGATGCACAATAAGGTCGTTTTTGCTGTTGAATCGCAGTGATATGAACGGAACTGACTACACTTCGCCCAACCGCCGGAGTCGTTCGATACGATCAGGTTCGTTGTCCTTCAGCCAGGCGTCCTTTGAAAGTTCATGGAACACGAGAGAGAAATAGGGCCGAGCTTCGTCTGCTTTCCCCAGGATCAGTAAGCACTCGGCGAGTTCTTCGAATACGTAACCGTCTTTCGTGCCCGCTGATTCGTGCTCCGCGAAAAGGAACCGCTGCATATCCAGGGCCTCGGCTGTTCGTCCCAGTGAGCGCAACGCCCTTGCGACGGTCCATTTGGCGATCCTTGTGGTTACCGGGTTGTTCCGTTCCATGCGCCAGGTGAGTCCTTTTTCGAAGAGATCCAGCGCACGTTCATACTCGCCCGAGTCGTGGTACGTCCAACCCGTGTTGTTGTATAACGCTCCAAGCCATTCCTTTGCGCGGGAATCATGCGAAGCTTCCGCCGTCTCCATCGCTGTTTCGTTCCACCTCAGCGCCATTTCGCCTGTTTCGCAGATCCCCAGCATGTGTGCCGCGTCCACGGCATGGTAGTCTTCACCGATACTGCGTGCCTGTTCCCAGGCCTCCTCGAAGAGCGGTCGGGCGGATTCAATGTCCCCAGACGAGTTGAAAGTACGTCCGCGTTCAAGGAGACAGCGGATACGTGCAACGGGGGTCTTGTAGTTGCGGGCGGAGTCTGGATGTTCAGGCGCGGTGTCAGTATTGCGAAGCAGGACTTCAACATCATCGAGTATTCGATGGGCTTCGTCGAATCGCCTTCGAAGACCGTGGATCCGCGCGATCTGGGAAAGCAACTGCGCATGATAGTCGACATCCCCGGAATCCCGCGCAACGGGAAGTAGTTCCCTGAACGCTTTCTCTGTTTTTTCCGGGTTGTTATAGTCCCACAATTTGTCGAAGTCGGGGAGGTTACTCATTTGGATGAGTCTCAGCAGAAGGTTCGACCCCACTTCCCTCTTCCAATGGAGCCACTAAAACTGCGCCGTCGACTCGACTGATTTCGAACGACAGCATGTCTTCTGTCGTCCTGGATGCTTGGTCCAGGATCCTTCCCCCCGCGTCGCAGACCACGGAACCGCCGATTATGTAGCCCCAGGATTCCACTTGTCTGGAAGTTTCCTGGCTGGCATGCGAGATGTAGTTGGTCTGTATCACGGGAACTCCATAGCACCGGGCAATCTTCCGTGCTCCTACTCTTGAGTTATCCGTGGTGATTTCATTTCGTTTGTTCTTTTCACTGTTGATCGTACCACCTGGCCACAGAATCACATCACTCTTTTCCAGCCCCTTCCCCCTGGTGTCATCGAGGGAAAAAGCCTCGTTACAGAATACTGAACCGAAAGCGATGTCTTGGATTTTAATTGGATTGCGGTCCTCCGCCTCCGCGAATCCCCAATGTTTCTTATAGCCTTCCTCTATTTGCGTCCTGCCTCCTGCCAGAATTGGTGTTTCTCCTGACTGAAGCAGCACGAGCGCGTTCAGGTAACCATCGCTAATCCGGAACGGTGAGCCGACAAATACGCTGACCTTGGCGTCGAGTGCACTACTGCTCAACTCCAATAACGCTTCTTCAACCTGTGCATTACCACTCGGGAATCTTAAACAGTTTATGTAGATGCTGGTCATACCCCGTTAGCATCATTTCCGGAAACACAACCACCTCCGCACCAACTACATCAGCTTTGTGGATCCACTTGGTGATCTCGCTCACGTTTTCGTCAATCGAATCTGACATGTGGGGTTGTACCGCGCAAAGCTTCAAGGCGTTGGTCCTTGCTGATCACCAGTTGATCTGTTTGACATTATCTTACGATTTCGAAGTTGTCTTTCGTCGATCTTGCCCGCCCTGCAATTACATCTGCCCACCGATCGGCTGTACAGGCTCCCTGTATTCCACGATCAGTTCGACCTGTTGCAGTTCGCGGTCCTTGCCCAGAGGCGCATGGCGTTGTTCGAGGACGACCTCCAACTCGTTTTCGCCCTCCCGAACCAGTTCACAGGGAAGAACGAAGTCGAACCAGTAGTGCGTGTCGATGCGCTCCGGGAGACCGCTTCTGTGGGCGGTGTAGGCCACCACGCCGCCATAGATATGGTTGATCTCGGCGGGACTTACGACTGCGCCGTTGAACCGGAACATGAACAGGTCCTCCGGGCAGCAACGCAGGATGCGCACCCCCAGCCTCACCGCCTTGAGTTCATCGTCGTTTCGAGCGGCTTCCAGATCGTCACCGACCAGAAACGGAACTCGAACGGGCACATCCTCTTCCAGTTCGACCGGCAGATGCCGACTCGGTGCATAGGAACCTGGACCGGTCTCCTTCTGCACGACGAAATAGTGTTTGCGCTTTCGTCCATGTATGTCCAAATCGCCCATCTCGCGGAGGACCCGGTATTCATTTTCGGCGTGCGGCCATGGAAGATCAGACAGATAGAGCCCGTCCGTTCCCATCGCGTGATAGTTGGCCGCGGCGGCCCGGTACATCTCGATCGTGGGCAGATGGTGGCGATCGTCGTACGGCACCCGTCCCAACATGGGATGAATCCACGGTGCCGAAATTCCCGATGCCTCCGCCTGCCTGACCGCATCGACCAGCCACTCGATCGGCATCTCCTGGTCGAACAGAAAGCTATTGGAATAGGGTATGACCAGGTCCACCAGACCCTCCGCAAGCCAGGCCCGCACGTCCATTCCCATGGCCAGGTTCGACTCCTCTGAAGGAAACACCTTCGCGGTCAGGCACGGCGTTTCTCCGCGTTTCTCGCCAATGCGGTCGAGGAGTTGCCTCGCCTGCCGCACGAACTCCGTCATCAGCGGCGTGTATTTTTGCACCTCCGAGGGTTTGAAAAACGCCCCTACGTAAGGATCCATCTCCAGCCCATCCAACTCGTATCGACTGCACGTCTCCTCGATGACTTCCAGCCGTTCCTTGCGCACCTCTTCCCGGGAGAAATCGGCGCTGGTTGCCACGTTCGGGTTATTCGGATCTTCCTCACCGATCATAATGTCAGGGTGCTCCGCCTTGACCCGGCCCAGCATGTACGGGTTTTCCTGCTCTGGAGCGGTGGGATCGTTCATTCTCAGACTGCCGAGGACCTGGATCCCCTTCTCGTGCGCCCGGTCCACCACCACCTTAAGCGGATCGAGCCCGGCCTCGATGGCCTGACGAAGGTTCTCCGACGCGACCCACCACATCATGCTCCAGTTGTGGACTTCGACCCCTTCCCCCCATTTCAAACCAGCCTGGGAATCATGGAGGAATGTCTGACCCGACCCGAGGCCGATGACGAGAGTATCCACTCCCGTTCCCAGGATCTCGTCCACGGGCTGGTGCAACTGATGGAGGCTCATCGGTGGATCGTAGCGGTACATGCTGTAGTGACGCATGTCATTGTAGTAGATCAGTTTCGGTTTTCGCATGGCGTCTCTCGGTGGGGCGGTGAGGATCGAATGTGTGGTCGGGGCCGGATTGCGTAGGACGTTAGTGGCTCGCGGACAATCCGCAACAGTACGAGCGCCTTCAACAGCAAGAGCTACTTCTCGAGCACGATCCCTTCCCGTTCTATTCTCGCGAACATCTCCCTGTACGCATTAGTGCCGTCGTCGTCCCAGTATTCGGTGGATATGGGCGCGTCGTAACTCATGGGGACCAGGCCGCGCCGCCTGTCGGGCCGTACCATGAAGATCGAGTCCTCCGGATCGGCAATGTTGTACATCCGGGTGCCGTTCTCGAACTGCGACCGGATGATCCACTTCTCCTGTGGAGGCAATCGCAGGTGTTTCAGACGCTCCAGTTCATCGCGGTCCAGCGTGACGCCAAGTCCGGGCGACTTCGGCACCCGTACGAAACCGTTGATAGGTTCCAGCCGTTCAGCGACCACGTCACTCTTCCAGGTTTCGGTGTCGCTGATGAAGTGAAAGTTCGCAGAGGGGAAGGCCGCCATCATGTGCGTGGTCATCGCCCGGGTGATGTTTCCGCCCACGTTCTGGAGCATGAACGGGCTGTTGTCCGCGGCGAACAGGCCGGCGCGGCTTATCGCGATCCCGATCTTCTGGTGCCCGAGCATGTACACGTCCGCGGGCTTCATGAACACTTCGTACGTCGCATCCGTAGGAAAATGGTGCAGCACGATGGGCAGCCTTGAACGCTTTCGCAGCTCGATATAGCCCTGGACGTCCCCCGGCGGCAGCGGATCCTCGAAGCAGCCGGCCACCTGGAACTGCTCCAGCCTGTCGAGGAGTTCGGGCATGTGATCGTCCGTGCCGTGCATGGTGAAATCGTAGTGTATCCTGAATCCCCTGGGCGCCACTTCCTGCATGGCCTCGGTCTGGTCGATGACGTTCTCGAAGGGCGAGAGGTGATATTTCATCCAGGTGTAACCCTGGGCCGAGTAGTTCTCTACGGCTTCGGCCATGCGGCTGGGATGGGTCGAAACCGTCCAACTTCCCACGGGTACCCACGAGCGGTGTTTCTGTCCAAGCAGCTTGTAGGCAGGCACGCCCACGGCCTTGCCCATCAGGTCGTACATCGCGGTGCCGAGTGCGAGCGAGGTCTCATCCCCCAACCAGTCGAAAGGGTTCGTTCCGATGTACTGGTCGATCACCTCTTCGGATTCCGTGGGTTCCCCTTCGCCCAACCCGGTGAGCCCATCGTCGGTGTGCACGACGTAAATCGTACGTTTCGCCGGACCATAGAAGTGATTCAACTGGTACGCGATCCAGTCCTCGTACTCGAGGGTGATTTCGTGTACTTCGATCTCGGTGATCTTCATCGGATGGTCCTCAATATGCTACGTGGCGAACTTGCATCTCGCCTATTCCTCTTATTCACCTGCCACCGAGCCTTTCCTGGCGCGCTTTCTTTTTCAAGCTCTTATTTCGCTCTTTTCTAGCTTTGTCGTCTGCCTTTCGTCTACGCTCCATGGCTGCTGCCGCTGTCTGCTCCCGATTCGTCCGCATCTTGACCAGCCATTCCTGCCTGGTGGAAAGGATCTCAGGGCTGCTGCTGGTCCCATAACTCAGATGGTTCAGAAAATCGATGATTTCGTTGGTCTTTCCAGCGATAAGGTCGCGTGCACCGGGCCCGGTCAGTCCGCCTTCCAATTCCCAGTGGTATCTGTGGATCAGCGTATCGATCAGAATCATCTTTTGCTGGGGTGATCTCGCAATAATGTACTTCTCTACGTATTCCTTCAAGAAGGCAGTCATGCCGGATGCAATCAGGTGTTTGCCCCGATACGACTTCTGGTATTCGGCCCACGTAAGTTCCCAGTTGCATGTTTCACAGCGAAGCAGAAACGCCGGGTCGAAGTCGTGTGGGATCTCACACCGGCAAAGCGGACATCCCGCCAGACCGCTGTTCGCATCCCTCGCTCGGAAGATGTGCTCAATCCTCACCAACAGGCCGATACCCACATCGTCGATCAGCTCTTCATCATGGATTCCGAGCGCGTCCTTCTTGTACAGTTCGGCGATCTTCCGGCGTGGGATTCTGCCCGCCCAGGTTGGTCTGTCTTTTCTTACTTCGGTCATTGGTCTTTTAATGGTGAAGTGAGGCCGGCGAAAGGTGCAACGGGACCGGAGTTATGTGCACCCGGACCGGCGGAAAATCACTCCGGTAGATACAGAT
Organism: bacterium; assembly: GCA_965240335.1. Taxonomy (GTDB): domain Bacteria; phylum JAAXHH01; class JAAXHH01; order JAAXHH01; family JAAXHH01; genus JAAXHH01. The sequence continues at coordinate 94,925 of CBDEKM010000010.1, read as the reverse complement.
AGAGGTTGTCTACCAGTTGGGGTCTCGGCGCAGTGTCTTGGAGCCACCGGTAGGGTTTGCTGATGATGCCGACCTTCCCGTCCAGTTCGATGGCCTGGGCCTCATGCGTACCGATCCCTGTGTCGATGACGTGTTGCTCCATCCGGTTTCCGCGGCTCAAAAAGAGCAGTTGCTGCGGCGGATGGGGCAAGGTCCAGTCCCCGCGACCCATCTCTCCAACGTAGATATCAGGCGAACCGTCGCCGTCGAAGTCCGCCACCTGCAGCGTATGCGCGTCGAGCAGCCGGTCGTGCAGGACTTCGGCTTCCCAGGGTTTCTCGACGTCCGAGCCGGGTCTGAACAGCGCGAGGCGGCCGTACGTCTGGCCGATATCGAGGGCTACCTCGCTCACGGCGATTTCGATCTGGCCGTCCCCGTCAAAATCAGCCGCACCAATTCGCACGCCTCCATAGCCTTCGGCGTAGACATGCCGTTCCCATTCGCCGTTCGGCAGGAGGCGGTACCAGGAAGTACCGGCGATGAGTTCGAGCTTGCCGTCACCGTCGACGTCGGCAGCCGCGATCGCCTGTTCGTTCACACCGGAGACTACTTTGCCTACACCGGGCCACGGGGTCACGTACGGATCGTCGGGCACCGGGACCGAGAGCACCACTTCCGCGTCCGGATTCCAGATATACAACTCCTGTCTACCGTCCCCGTCGATATCCGCCAGCACCAGGTCGTGGATCCGCTTCGCGGGAAGCTCGAATACTTCGCGACGCGTCCAACGCTGGGTGGGATCATCCGGGCACTCCCACCAGTAGATGCTATTTCCACGGTCACTGGTGCCGGAAATCAGATCGAGCTTTCCGTTACCGGTAAGGTCGACCAGCTCGGCGCCGACGCTGATGCTCGGGAATGTGTCGTCCATCAGGTGCGGTTCCCAGGCTCCGCTGCTCGTTCTGCCGAACCAGTGAAGTTCATCCGGACTTCGGGTGGAGATGATGAACTCGGACACGCCGTTATTGTCCAGGTCGCCTACGATGCAGGTCATGCGTTCCGCGGGAGTTCCTTCGTAGATGGTGTGGCGACGAAATACGGGTATTTTTGTCATCAAATCCATACCTTTCGCAGCAACCGAACCCAGTTGCCGTTCATGATATTGGCAACGTCGCTCTGCGAATAGCCGCGGAGTTCCAGGATGTCGGGGATCTTTCGCAGGTCGGCGATTGTTTCAAAATCGGAGGGGCACTGTTCCTTGCCATAGCCGCCGTCCACGTCGGTGCCTATGGCGGCGTGGCGGGAGCTCCCGGTCAGTTGGCAGACATGGTCGATGTGGTCCACGGCAGTCTCCAGCGTGATGCCCGTGTTGTCCATGGCGGCCGGGTCCCACAGTGGGGAAATCATCCAGATGTCCATGGCCGTGCCGATAACCCCGCCGCGCTGAGCCAGGGCTTTGATCTGTTGATCGTCGAGCTGGCGGTCGTGATCACACAGGGCCCGGCAGCAGTTGTGCGTGGCCAGCACGGGGCCGTTGAAAACCTCCAGCGCTTCCCAGAATGCCTGCTCGGCCAGGTGGCTCACATCGAGGATTACCCCGGATGCCTCCAGGGCTTTGAGCATGGGGCGGCCTCTGGCCGTCAGTCCACCGGGGGCCTGGGTTCCGTGGGCGTGGGAGCTGACCCCGTAGTGACACAGGCTAACGACCCGCAGGCCTTCATCCCACCACTCGGCAACCTGTTCAGGGTCCACGATGCCGTCCGCCCCTTCCATGGAGAGCACAAATCCCAGTGGGGTTGTCTGGGGATCAGCCTCCCACTCGGCCAGGTGGGCGTCGAGTTCGGTCTGATCGCGTATCTGTCTTAAGATTCCCCTGGCCTGCATCAGACGGTAGTAGGCTAATTCGCCCTTGCACTTGGCGTAGGCAATGTCCTGGGTGCGCACCCCGGAAAAACGCTTTCCCATCGAAGCAAGCCGGGAGTGCACCGTAACGAAAAAGAGACCGATGCCTCCGCGCCGCAGTTCGTCGAAACTCACCACGTTCAGGCCGCGGCCCTTCTGCCCCATACCGGCTTCGGCCTCGCGTATTTTGGCGATGGGCTGGGTCAGGTCCCGGTCCCATTCGAGGGCGTTGAAGGCGATATCCAGGTGGGAATCAACGATCAACAAGAAGATTCTCCTTAGTCATTGCGGTTTGTCATCGATTTGCCTTCGCGAACTAGGAAGCGCGAGTTTCTGGCTTGCGTGCTGTGAAGAAGAACATCGGTGTAAAAATGCCAAGGCGGCCTCCGGCAACGAGGTTGTCGGCGGCGAGGTTTAGAAAATCCTGTACGGCGGTCGTTCCCTTTGGTACGACGCGCAGAGGCTCCAGGACCCGCAACGCCCATGTGGTGGCAAACCTGCCAATAGCCGTCCTCGGCAGGCTTTTCAATGAGAGGTCTCGTCCCTCCAGCGCGCGGTACCAAGGCGTCTCCGGGTCGGAGCCGTCGGCAGCGTCGAACGACTCGATTACTTCAAATCCCACGTTTTGCAAGGCTCCGATCACGTCATCGAATAAAGCAATATCGGGGAGACTGTTGCCTGTCTCGATACCCTTCTTTATTTCCTGATGTTCCGGGTCCTCGGCGTTGTACCCAGACGTCATGCACCACTCGTAGCCACCAAACATCCCGCCGGGTCGCAGCACGCGCCATATCTCGGCAAAGGCCCCCTCTTTATCGGGAGCATGGGGCGTGGCCTCGATCTGGTAGGCGGTATCATAGCTCATCTCTGTAGCCGGGATCTACATATAGTCGCCCTGCAGGATCTCGGTCTGCTGCCGCAGATCGGCCTTCTTGTTGTAAGATTCACACTTGTCCAATTGATACGAATTGTTGTTGAGACCAACCACATGGGCACCGAACTCCTTGGCGATCAGCCGCATCGGGCCGCCCACACCGCAACCGACATCCAGCACCCTCATACCGGACTGAAGGCCGATAGCTTTGCCGAGGAACAGTTCGTGGCGGATCAGGGAATCTTCAAATGACTCACGCTTTTTGCGTGGCGCAAAGTGGAAGGACTGGCCCCAGCCATATTCATAGAAATCGGTGACCAGGTCATAATACTGGTTGACCATTTCCATGTAGCGTTCCTTGCGAACGACAGCGCTTCCACCCTTTTTCTCGTCATGAAAGCCGCGGTAATTTGCTGCCACATGTGCGGTTTCTTTTCGCTTAACAGCTTTCGAAACCGGGTTGTGGATACGATCCGGCATGACTAACGTCCTCGTCGGTTCATTTTGCGTAGAACTGCTGGTACCACTGGCCATTGCGATACCCGGTTACCCACAACCGGAGGTGGCAATTGCAGAACGCCCTCGAGATAACCGATCCGAGTGGAATGGTATCCCGAGGACGCACACACTGCTGACCGATAGGTTCCCCGCTGTTGTGCCACGGTCGCGAGCATCCGAGGAGATTACGCCAGATCGAACCGATCGAGATTCATCACCTTGTCCCATGCGTCGACGAAATCGCTTACGAACACCTTCCGCGCATCGTCACATCCGTAGACTTCCGCGATGGCTCGGAGCTCGGAGCTTGAACCGAAGACGAGATCCACCCTGGTGCCGGTCCACTTGAGTTCGCCGGTCTGACGATCGCGGCCCTCGAACACATCCTGCGATGAGGCGGAGACGCTCCACTCAATGTCCATGTCAAGCAGATTCACGAAGAAGTCATTGGTCAATGTTCCCGGTCGATCGGTGAACACGCCGTGCCTGGACTGCCCGGTGTTCGCGTTCAAGGCGCGCAGGCCGGCAACAAGCACCGACATCTCGGGAGGTGTAATCGTCAGCATGCATGCCCGCTCCACCAGCAGTTCCTCCGGTGTACCTTCCTGTCCATCCTGCAGGTAGTTGCGGAAACCGTCCGCAGTAGGTTCGAGCACGGCGAACGACTCCTCGTCGGTCCACTCCGACGAAGCGTCTGTACGCCCCGGTGCGAAGGGGACCTGCACATCATAACCAGCATTCCTGGCAGCCTCCTCGACGCCTGCGCACCCGGCCAGAACGATCAGGTCCGCGAGAGAGACCCTCTTCCCACCTGTCTGAGCGCTGTTGAAATCCGTCTGAATCTGCTCCAGCGTCTGCAATACCTCGTTGAGCGCGGCCGGGTCGTTCACTTCCCATTCTTTCTGTGGGGCAAGGCGAATACGCGCTCCGTTCGCACCACCGCGTTTGTCGGTGCCGCGGTACGATGACGCCGAAGCCCAGGCGGCCGAGACCAGCAGGGACACGGACAGTCCGGAGGCGAGTACCTTCGCCTTGAGGCCGGCGATATCCTGCTCGCCGACGAGCTCGTGATCGGCTTCGGGGACAGGGTCCTGCCACAACAGCGGTTCTGCGGGAACCAGGGGCCCGATGTAACGGCTACGGGGTCCCATGTCGCGGTGGAGCAGCTTGAACCATGCCCTTGCGAAGGCGTCTTCGAGGTCCGCGGGACTCTCGAGGAAACGCTTTGTGATCGCCGCGTAGTCCGGGTCCACCTTCAGGGAGAGGTCCGTGGTGAGCATCATCGGGGCGTGCTTCTTCGACGGATCGTGCGCGTCCGGGACGTTGGCTGTCTCGGTAGCATTCCTGGGAGCATACTGGCATTTCCCGGCGGGACTCTTCGTCAGTTCCCAGTCGTGCGCGTACAGATTCTCGACGAATTCGTTGTCCCACTTCACCGGGTTGCTGGTCCAGGCACCTTCCAGGCCGCTGGTGATCGCATCTCCGGCTTTGCCGCTGCCGTGGCTGTTTTGCCAGCCAAGGCCCTGCGCATGTATGCAGGCGCCTTCCGGATCGGGTCCAACATTTTCCTCGGCACCAGCGCCATGGGCCTTGCCGAAGGTGTGCCCGCCGGCAATGAGCGCAACCGTCTCTTCGTCATTCATCGCCATGCGCTTGAAGGTCTGGCGAATGTACTTTGCCGCCAGGGCAGGATCCGGGTTGCCGTTCGGCCCCTCGGGGTTCACGTAAATCAGGCCCATGTGATCGGCACCGAGTGATCCCTGCAACTCGCCGTCGGCGTCGTGACGATCGTCGTCGAGCCAGGTAGTCTCGGAGCCCCAGTCCGTCTCGTCGGCCTCCCATACGTCCGGACGGCCGAAGGCGAAACCAAAGGTCTTGAATCCCATCGATTCCAGTGCGCAGTTACCGGTGAAGATGAGCAGGTCGGCCCACGAGAGATTCCGGCCGTACTTCTGCTTGACCGGCCACAGTAAGCGCCGCGCCTTGTCCAGGTTCCCGTTGTCGGGCCAGCTGTTGAGTGGCGCAAAACGTTGTTGCCCGGAACCGCCGCCACCCCGGCCGTCGCTGATGCGGTACGTACCCGCGGCGTGCCAGGTCATGCGGATGAAGAGTGGTCCATAATGGCCATAGTCGGCGGGCCACCAGTCCTGCGAGGTCGTCATCACCTCTTCGATGTCCTTCCTCAGCGCATCGACGTCGAGGTCCTTGACCGCCTCGGCGTAATCGAAGTCCTTTTCCATGGGATCGGACTGGGGAGCATTCTGGCGGAGAACCTTCAGGTTCAACTGGTCCGGCCACCAGGTCTGATTCGTAGTCATTTCGTTCCTCCTGTGAGTTCATCTGAGAACGCCGAAGTTTTTAAACACTTTTTGAGCCTGGCGTAATGTAGCCATCTAGGCAAAAATATGGGTTTCTTCCGGTTTCGGGCAAGGAGAATCTGGTGGTGAAATGGTGTAGTTTAGCGTCCAGATATTAAGTGTCGAAAGCCACTGAGGACGGGGCGGAAGTGCCAAATACCCTTGAAACGCGCCGTAACTTTTCTACAACTGTGATCAATGCATTTCCGGACGATTCTGTGCAGGGACAGGCGATTCATCTGAAACCCTGATTGGAACTCTTGCGTTTGTAAAAAGCAAACGTCATAGTAACGATTTCGGCACCATGTTTTCCTATACATTGCTTTCCAAATTCGGCAAAGTCATGGTACGATCCGAGGCGCAGGCCGTACAACTCGCACTTTCGTGTAACCAGTTGTCCCGCGACGGCATCCTCCCTTCAATAACTTAAGCGCTGTTCGATCCAGCACGCCAAGCTTTCGTTCAGGTGCTCGGGCGAGACAGGTCGGTCCCGGCCATCAAGTATTTTAGTCACTCCCCGAAGTCGTTTAGCCAAGTCCATGTGCGGACCTGCTTCGATGGTGTATCGAGTCCCAAACGATGTCCAAAATTACTGATGTTGTAAGAAGATGGAGGGAGGATATTCGAAAACTCGCCTTAGCCCATTTCACCGTACGGAGTGAATGGCTGATGTTGCCACCATGTGGATGCACGGCTGCCAGGCATCAAGAGATCGATCTCCTTTGCCTTTCGCCCACCACGTCCGTGGTTATTTGAGATCCCTGGGTGAGGGGCAGTGGTGTTTCTTACTACGAGTTTCCTACGAGGCCAAATTTCCTTCATAGCGGCCACGCACATTTCCGCAGTGTTTCTGCGTTGATCGCTTCGAACAAGAATTGCGGCACCCTTCTTGAGGTGCTTCTTAGATTCCTTAAAAACTCGAGTGATCAAGACTTGATATTCCTTTTGGTTTTCAAATCGTGCTGACTTGGCCCAGTTTTTTCTGAATGGGTATCCAAGCATCCACAGCCTGATCCAATGGTCATTCCAATAGTCAGTTACTCCACAATATGGTGGAGATGTAACCATCAAAGCGGCATCAGCATGGTTCTGATGCGGAAGTTCTTCCCGGGAGTCACCTAATAGAACTGTCCCTGAAGCTTGCGCTGGTATACCGTGCTGATAGCGACGGAAAATTTTGTCTTCCAGCATAGAAACAGGTTCAATTTCAGGTGGTTGAAGGAACCCATTCTCCGACCACCATTTTACGGCGTAAGTAGGCGAGTATGCAATGGTGGGGGACATGGTATTTGACAAACCACAGCCTAATTTGTCCTGCATATGCAACGTTATGAATGCCATCAGAGTGCGGTCTACGGTCGAGCCTTGCCAATCGAGTTCCCGACGTGCCGCTTTCAAGAGTGCTCGCACTGCTGGAGCCCAAGCCATAGTTTCAAATCTACTATGGCTCCGCCATTCGTTAGGACGGCGAGCTTTGGCGATTTCGGACAGTCGAGCTGTGACTAGTTCGGCAGTCGGAGCGGGCTGGAGTTTCGCAGTTGCAAATAACCATGCTATGGGGTTGGTATCGATCCCGAGGGCGTCTCTGCCAAGGACGGTTGCGACGAAAGGTCCGTTGCCTCGACCACAGAATGGGTCGAGCACAGTTTCCTTTGGCTTCGTGAGATTGATTACCGCATCGTGGATAAAGGATTGAGGGAACATCGCATAGTAACGTCCGAAACCATACCATCGTCCTGCTGCTGTGCTACTATGCCAAATGGCCTTGGTTGGTAAATTACTATATGTGGCTTTTTTCATGTTACCAAGCTGTGGATGAGGTCTGTGCCTACCTCTAGCGGTATGGAAGCCCAGCGATGAGCACGGCGCAAGGCAAGGAATTGGTCGCTACCGACACCCAATGGTCCAGCAGTACTGATAGCGTCTGCTAGCGCATGCGGCTCAGGCCGATCCGTAAGCGGTGGTTCTGCTTCTGGCTGCGCGATGTTGAGAACCAATCGTTGTCCTCCAGCAGTCTTGAGTACCGCGGGTCGGCCGTAGTGGGTAAGTTCACCCCACGGATTTGGATCATCGGAATGTCCGGCAATTATGTTTTCTCTGATGTACCGGTTGCTGGGTAGCCAAACATGGTTGAGAGGGATACGATTATTTGGTGCGGGTGCTCGGTCGAGTTCTTCCGCATGTTGGACGAATGGCCCGCTTTTGACTCCGGATATGACCAACAGTTGAGCGTCTGGACGAAACCCTTGCAGTTTGGCTTGGACTCTCTTCAGTTCTCTCCGAATTGCCTGAGCTAGTACGGCAATAGTTCCGAATGCAGCGAGTTGACCATCCATTACGAATGCAGTGTTGGCCAATGCAGTCAAACCCTGATCGGATTGGATCAGGTGGCGGAGGCTGTTGACCAAAGCGAGCATTTCCAGAGTCTGCATGACCCGGATATGGCACTCAACAGCCGATTGGTTCTCGACGAACTGTTCGTGAACTCTAAGCGCATCCGTAGTAACGATGATCGTTCCACAGGTAGAGCAAGTTTCTTGAGTTCCAGGTATAGGCATCGGCAGTTGAGAGCTAGCACATTCGGGGTTAGGACATCTTCGGATTTTGTGGTCGGCTCCTAGTAAGTGATACAGACTTTGAGCGAAAGTCTCGCCCCCCAATGAGACCTTGTTCAAAGTATCGTTGAAGGAGAGACGAAACCAATCTCGGGGACCTAGCCCATCGGTCGTTCTAGCATTGGTTCCTGGCAGCAAAGCGCCTAGGCTACGGCCGTCTTCGGTTTTCCTCAGATCCCTGGGATTGACTGCACTGCTGTCGGGCAGTTTGTCCAAGGAAGACAACTCACCTAGCCTGAGCACCACTACTCCGAGAGAGACGACCCCAACATGTGTATCTGGGAGTCTTCCTGGGAAGTGGTCATAGACTTGCGACCCGTCGATGGCGACCAGATGGGTCCTGGAATTCCCAGATGGACTCGGCCGAAAAGGTGGTAGATGCAGCACCGAATCCTGGCTCGGCGGCAGTAGCCGAGCGCGGAATTCGGCGAACTCCGCACTATCAGCGATAGCCTGAATTGCGGCCAATCCCGCTCTCTCATCGGCGTAGGGCATATTGCATCCTGTCGGTAGGTTTGAACTTAGGGTAGTCCGTTATTGGACTGCGCTGATGATGTATCGGCATCTGGAATCTGGAACTTGTCGAGTTGGATCGGTACGGTATAAGCTTGGGAGAGCGTGCGGATTCGTACGAATCCGCGCTCGCTGACTTTCCCTATTTGCTCAATGAAGTCTGAGAAATCCATATATCCCGCGACTATACGGCGCTCAGCGTCAGAGTTTAGGTAGGACAGCACCCAGTTGTCCGTTTCACTGAGGATTTCCGGCATCACGGAACTCGGTGCCTGTGTGGCCAATACCATGCCAATATTCAGTTTGCTTCCTTCTTTAGCGGCCCTAGCCCACACGGATGTCAGGTTGTCACGGGCATTGACCCTTGGCAGAAGATTGTGGGCCTCCTCTATATATACAATTATATGCCCTTTCGTTGCTTGGGATTCGTCGGGTGGAGCGGTGGGGTCATATTGTGCTAGGATGGACCTGAAGCGTTCCTGCTGCGATCGGAATATCCGCCACATGACCCTCTCTGCGGCTGATTGATTCTGCTCTGGGTCGCCGGCTGATTGATCAATAATGACTAATTTGCCTTCCTGTAAATCGTTCACAACAGCTTCCGCGAAGTCGTTATCAGTGTTAGGACTGTGTTGTTCTTGGGCAACCTGAAAGAACCTTGGACCGTTGCGTGACTCAAAGATGCGCAGGACAGCTCGGAACCTGGGATCGGCCCAAGACTCATGACTTGAGCTGTTGGTAATGTAGTTCTGTTCGAAGGTGGCGAAGAAGCTTTTCCCGTCGTCAATAAAACGGGAGATTGCAGTAAAGACGGTTATAAGTTGGTCCCATGTAATCGTGAATGCGTTCTGTCTCGCAGATTCTAGGATGACAGCTGCTTGGTGGTAATCCGTTTGATTATCGTTGTTGGCGTTGTTATCCGCCTTCATAGCATCAATAAAATCTCGCGAGAATAGGGAGTTCTGACTGGGTCCTTGTATGGATGGCTGCCAGTTTGGTACCTGCAGCCCAGCTGCCACCAGTGCGGTGCGGTAGGCTAGAATCGCCCGATAATACCGGGTCTGTGCTGCCATGTCTCCAACACAACTGGGCTCGACCGCAAGGTCCACGTCCCGGAATGCACGCATGTATTGGGAAGTTGCAGTCGCCATGATGCTTTTGATTATCTCTTTGCCAGCCAGTAACTGATCAAGAGCCTGCTCCACACTCTGGGTGTCTTGATCGGTCTGCCAGGGTCTAGGGATCGGGTCGCCGAAGAAGTTCAACTTCATTATTTTGCGGTCCAGGTCCCAAGGAACGGACATCAGTCCATAGGTTGCCACTTCAGTTTGCCGTGGCAGGTCAATCGTCTCGTGGACACGGTGCAATCCTTTGCCGTCTTGGTAGTTGTCTTGGGCATATTCACCACTCAGATCAAAGATAATCTGACCAATGCGATGTCTTGGATTATCCTTGCGCAACCTATAGATACTTTCAGCTACGATCTTTAGACCGTTGGATTTGCCAGAGCGAGACATACCGAAATAAGCGGTACGTCGCTTCATGATGTCCGTGGGATTGATTTTGAAATCAACGTTGTTCCCCTGCTCAGGCTCGGCAGCTGCGAAGCGAGTATGCCCAATTCTAGTGGCCTTCCTGGCAATAGGGATGTCGTTAGTGCGATGTTGATGGTTGACAATCAAATCCAATGTTGTGGCATCTGGTTTCCATGCCATGAGCTGATTAACGGAGTAGTAGTTGTCGATGTCCTCTGCATAGCGGTATTTACCGTTTCCTTCGTCTATGAATGTTCCCAACACTGAACATTCCAGTCCATGTAAGGATACTTTGTCTTTCACCCAGTCGGGTAGGCGATCCGACCACGGGCCCTGGTTGCCCGAATCCTCAATACTTTCTTGCCGTGTGTGGTCGTTGACTGCAGCCGCGGGAAGCCGTGCTTCCATCTGAATACGAAGCAGAATGAACGACTCATCGCCATCTGACTTTGCTGCCAATAGAAAAGCATTCTTGGGTAGTCCACCTGCCTGCTCCCTGTCGTAATCGTAAACGGCGACTACGGCACTACTGTAGGAGATTGTGTAAACGGCACCTACCCTTCGAGCCCTCTCGCGGAACGACCTACCGTCTGGTTGATTAGCACTATGAATCAGGTTGTCGATTACAGTTGGTGATGGGTTTTGGCTACGCTGTTGCATGCTCGAAACTCCTGAGTTAAACGTATGCACGACGGGAGTGGGTGACGGAAGATTGTATAATACCTGCTTTTATCCGAATTTCGTTAATTTGCCAAGAGATTAAGTCGCTCACAATAGTGGACGATATTGTAGTGATTAGGATTTTGAACTAAGACGATATGTATAGACTAGTACCTACTTGACAAATAAAGGGTAATATATTATATTGGTGCTCATCGGATCCCATCCTTACTCATCCCAGGCCAAGGAGACTCCCATGAGCCGCATGGCGCCCCTGGTCGAGTTGAGCGACGAAGATTACCAGACGCTGCTTGGCTGGACCCGTTCCGGCACGACGGAACACCGCATGGCGTTCCGCGCCCGTATCATATTGGCCGCCTGGCGCGGGCAGGTCAGCCGGGACATCGCCCGCACGCTGAACACCCGCGAAGCCACGGTGAGCAAATGGCGCCGGCGCTTTCACCAGGCGGGTCTTTCCGGTCTTGCGGACCGGCCCCGTTCCGGCAAGCCGGCCCGCTACAGCGGGGCGACCGTTCGAGGCATACTCTCCTGCCTCGACGAAGCCCCTCCCGCGGGCTATGCGACCTGGTCCGGCCCGCTTATCGCGCAGAAGCTGAACATCGGCGTCGACTACGTCTGGCAGGTTCTGCGCAAGCAGGGCATCAGCCTGAGCAGACGTCACAGCTGGTGCGTGAGCACGGACCCGGCCTTTGCCGTCAAAGCCGCCGACATCGTGGGCTTGTATCTGGAGCCTCCCAGAAACGCCCTGGTGCTGTGCGTGGACGAGAAGCCCGCGATACAGGCCCTGGAAAGGGCCCAGGGCTGGATCAAGCTGCCCAACGGCAAGGCGCTTACCGGCTTCAACCATGAATACAAGCGCAACGGAACCACCACGTTGTTCGCCGCGCTGGACGTCGCCACGGGCCTGGTCAGGACCGGACACTACAAACGACGCAGGAGACGGCAATTCCTGAACTTCATGAACGGGCTCATAGCAGAGTATCCCGATCAGGAGATACACGTCATCCTGGACAACCTCAACACCCACAAGCCCAAGGTCGACCGATGGCTGCCTCGACACCCCAACGTCCATTTGCATTATACCCCTACGCACGCCTCCTGGATGAACCAGATCGAAATCTGGTTCAGCATCCTTTGGAAAGGGGCCCTGAGAGGCGGGACCTTCAAATCGGTACGGGCCTTGAGAGACGCTATGGACCGCTTCATAGAAACCTACAACGAGAATGCGCATCCCTTCCAATGGCAAGCGACCCGAATCAGGCAGAGAACACTTGAAGATAAATACTCTAACTTAATCAAGTAGGTACTAGGTCGTATTCGTTTTGGCAAACATGGCTTCCGCATGTCGTTTCAATCCCGCTCCGACATCGTTGAAACCGCGTCGCATATACCCGCCGAAACACAGGAAAACGACTAGCGCCAGCACACCGGTCAGTCGGTCCGAGTTATGGTAGTTGCAGCTGGACTCATCCAATGGTTCCAGGTGTTGCTCTCGTACGGCGAGCAGCAGCCAGCGCGCGCCGAATGTTTTGCTCCATGCGATCAGCCGCGGTTTTTCGAAGGCACAGACGGTTTCGGTGATTTTCATCTTCATGGGTCCCATCCTGACCCGCAACCGGACCGGGGAACCCATTTTAAAATCGGTGCGGGCCTGCGGCGTAAACGGATTCCATAAGCCGTAGTTCTCAACATCGGTAAGTACATCCCAGGCCACTTCGATCGGTACGTCGATCCGGATGGGGTCGGGACGGACTTCACATGCTCATGCGGACCCCCGCCTTCACATACGCTCATGGCATCCCGCCAGGTTTTGCGAGTGATTCGGCCCACTGTGCTGACTCGGTCCACAGGCGTTTCGCGACGTCTTCGTCCTGGCTGTCTTCGGTCGACTCCGCGATGGCACACCGCTCGTAGTATTTTCCGCCTTGCAATGGCTTCTTACTCGCGCACATCACGATCGTTTGCGCCCCGGCATTCGGAGTCAGCAAGACCAGCGAGGTCAGCGCGGAACTGATTCGATTCACTGCCTTGCCCATCCGGCCTTTAAGCGTTTCCGGCAGGGTCAGGTTGGTAAATACCGATCCCGGGTGTACGGCCACCGCATGCAGGTTGTATGTTTCAGCAGAACGTCTGTCGATTTCACAAGCCATGTGAATCATCGCCAGTTTGGACAGCCCGTACGCGTCCCAGGAGTGGTAGTACGGCATATCGTTGAACAGGAATTTGTTCCCGACCCGGTCGTGCAGGCCAGAGGACACGTTGACGACCCGCGCATCGCCGCTTTCGAGGCCACTCTGCTGCAGGAGCGGCAGTAGCACCCAGGTCAGGTGAAAGGCGCCGAGGTAATTGGTCCGCCAGTGGATTTCGCGCCCATCTTCGGCTAAGGGCGGTTTCTTACGTGGTTTGAAGGTTCGCTTGTGAATGCCCGCGTTGTTGACCAGCACATGGAGTTTGCCCTGGTGATGGTCGCGATACCATGTTGCGAAGCCATTGACGCTATCCGGATCGCGGAGATCCAGCGCATGTGCTGTGATGTTGTGCTCTCCGGCGCCGTGCTTTCGCAGGTCGTCTTTCAGCGACGCTTCCATCAGGGGCACATTGCGCACGCAGGTCGCCACGACCGTCGCTCCCCAGCTCGCCAGGGTCCTGGCGGTATCATACCCAAGTGAATTGGGGGATGCCCCGGTCACGATCACGTGCCGGCCCGTCATATCGACCGGTTTCGCCATCGGTTTGCGAAGGAACAATCGCACCAGGTGCTTTACGGATTTGGACAGATTTTTTGGCATGTTCACTTCTCGGGACAGCGTGATATTTGCGATCTATATTCGTTGCGGGTCGGCGTGATTCTCGCGATCTGTTCCCGTTGTGGGTCAGCGCACTTCCCGCGATTTTGCCAACAGCGCTTCGCTGGCTTCCCACAATCTGTTGCCGTTTTCCAGGTCTGCCGCGGCAGGCGAGACCGCCTTGCGTTGCATCATATGCAAGTACATCCCCGTGGCGGAACCCGGTTCTTCCCTGCAACACAGATAGGTGACCGGCCCGGCCGCCTTTTCCGGCGATTGGAAGAAACACCGGAACGCCAGGTTCAGTATCGGTTTCAGCAGTGCCGGCGCTTCCCTGGCGATGTTCGTGGCCATGCCTCTGGGGCACATGGCATGCACGGCCACCTCGACCTCTTCGCCCGGATTGAGTCTGCGGGACAGTTCGGTGGCGAACGTGCACTGGACCAGCTTGCTGAGCCCGTAGTGTTTCAGTCCATCTTTCATCCCGTATTCTGTGAACGCGCCGAAACGCTCGAAATCGATGGCGTGGGCGGACCGGTGTGATTCGGATGAAATGAAGACGATGCGCGGAACCTCGTGACCGGGGCTGGATGGTTTGACCTCGTTACCGGAACCGGACGGAGGAGTTTCGCCATCATCGCTCAGTCCGGATGGACGAATCACACCATCCCGCAGCCAGCGGTCGATCATCACTCGATTCGAAAGAAAATGCACGGCAAACATCGTTTCATAGCCCTGCGGGGTCTTCTTCGCCTTTCGCGGCATCAGGCCGGCGTTCAGCACGGCGATGTCAATGCGGATCCCTCGTTGAGCCAGGCAGTCGCAGAAGCGATGCACGGACGCCATGTCCGCCAGGTCCACCTCCATCATTTCCACTGTCTCGGAGCTTGACCGCCGCATGATATCCCCACCGGTTTCGGGGGTCATGGGTAGCCAGTTTCCGTCCTGCGGGTGGCGACTCAGGGTCAGCTCGAAGCGGCCCTGCTCGTCCATTTCAATCTGGTCGGATTCGATGTGGCCGGTGGGGGGCAGTCCGCCTCCCTGGCCATAATTGCCTGCCTGGGTACCAAAACTCAGGTAGGCAATGGTATTTCGTTGCCCGGTGATGCGGTACTCGTAAGAGCCGTTCAGCGCGGCGGTCTGATAGAAATTATCGGGGTTGTCGGCGCCCAGCTTGGTGAACTCGTTGACGACACGGTGCAGGACAGGCGCTTTTGGATCGGCGTGTTCGATGAACGCCATCAAACCGGCCCGGGTGAGACGGCTCAGTTATCGATATCCTTCCGCCTGAAGCAACGGGTCTCGAGGGGTCCCGGGAAACTGCAATGCGGCACCCGCGGCCTTCAACGCGTCGCAGAACGCATCCCATGACTCACCGCTGGCCACCCTTTCCGCGACTACATCCTCCTCCGTCTTGCCACGCAGCTTCCAGACAAATAGAGAAACCCGTCGAAACAGGTTGAGCAGACCCACAGCGAGTTTTCGCATGGAGAACCTCATATGTGGCCATCACGACACAGGCATGGCGCTTCGGTCAATAACGCGGCACAGGTATGGTGCTTCGCTAAAAAACCGCGGCACCTTTTGCAACGACAACCGCGACGTCTACCCCGACTCCCGCTCGACCACGTCCAGGTCCCAGTCCCTCCAGTAGTACTTCACCGGATCGTCCTTATCCCACTGCTTCGTAAATATCTTCCCACGTCAACCAGTGCATGTGGGGCTGGAGTGAATCCTCCCGAACGGGGTGGCTTCTCGGCTGGTATCGATAATCGGAGGAAAGCCTGAGGCGGTTCGGGGTCAGGTTGTCCCGGCCCTGGTGTATGGTCAGGCTGTGCAGGATGATCACGTCGCCGAACGCATAGTCGCCGCCGATCCAGGAGGTATCGTCTTCGATGGCTACCTGCCGTCCGCCTGGCCCCACGCCTTCGGACGTCTCCAGCATGCCACGCCTGTGCGATCCCCGATTGACGGCTAGACCGCCGAGTTGCTCGGGACAGTCGCCCAGGGGAATCCACGCCGTCCAGGTCTCGTCCGAACCTCCAATGAAGTAGTTGTCCTGGTGAGGAGGGGTCGAATGGGTGTTCATGTCCGGGAAAACGAGCCTGCATATGTTCCGGCTGTGGGCCAGTACCGGTTCTCCAAAAAGGATCTCTAACATCTGGATCATCTGGGGATCAAGCGCCAGCGCGTGAAAATCGCGGACCCGTTGGACGTCCTCGTAGAAGGTCTGCCAGCGTGGGTCACCGCTCTCGCCCACGCGAATAGCAGGACTGGCGATGCCGTCAATAGGATCAGATCCCGCGGTGAGCCAACCGTGCTTTCCACATACGTCGAGGATCTGCTTTCTAACCTCCAGGACGCGTGCTGGATCGAGCAGACCGCGAAAGAACAGGCACCCGTCTTCTTTCGCCCGTTGCCGGAGTTCTGCCGGGCTCGCCAGCGAATCCGTCGCGTCCTCCGGTGAGTGGATCTGCTTCATGTCAACCATCGCCATACGGGGATTCCTTTCATGAAATCGCTATCCTGCGATCGCTAAGAGGAGATTCAACTGTGTACCAAGCGAAATCTTCTGTGTGCGGGTGCTATCTAAAATGAGAATGAAGAGGACTGAAATGCCAGGATATTTCGGCCATGCTCGGTCAGGCGAGGTCAGCCACAGATCACATTCGAACCATGCAGGTCCAGATGTAATCCGGGATAGGGCTGTACACGATCTATCGACTATCTCGATCGACGACCAGCGACCGCCCTTGTTTCCAGTGTATCTGGATTCGGGCCGGAAGATGCGATCGACTGCACGCTGTTCGAAGCAATGGCTCACCCAGCCTGCGACGCGTCCGATGGCAAACATCGGTGTGAAAAGTTCGGAATGGATCCCCAGGCCGCGCAGGAGCAGCGCGGTGTAGAACTCGACGTTGGTCTGCAGGCGCCGGCCGGGCTTGTACTCCTCGAGCAGTTTGATGGCGGTTTTCTCGGTATGCAGCGCCAGTGCGTAGAGATCGTCTCCATCATCGAAAAAGGACCGGGCGGCGCGGGAGAGAACATCGGCCCTGGGATCCCGTACGCGATAGACCGCGTGTCCGAATCCCATGAGCCGTTCGCCGGATTCCAGTTTCCGGCGAAGGTAGGATTCGGCATTGCCGGGTTCGCCTATTTCTTCGAGCATGGCCAGTACAGGTCCGGGAGCGCCACCGTGCAATGGCCCCTTGAGGGCTCCGATAGCGCCCGTGACGGCCGAGATGAAATCGGATCGCGTGGAAACGATGACACGCGCCGTGAACGTAGAGGCATTCATGCCGTGGTCTACCACCGTATTGAGATAGGTCGTGAGCGCACGTTCATGGTCTTCATCGGGGACCTCGCCACGCAGCATGTACAGCAGGTTGGCCACGTGTCCGAGGTCGGTAATCCGGTTCAACGGGTTCCATTCCGTGAAGGAGGCGCCAGTAGACTGCCACGATGGAGGGCAGCCCGGCAACCAGGGTCCGGGCATCCGAAGAGTCGTCCGTGGAGGGTAAGGATGTTACGGCCATGCGCACGGCATCGATGACGGGACGGCGCTCGGCTGCGGCAGTTCGCATTAAGTCTTGTATTGCACCTGGAAGTGCGCGGCACGCCGCCAGTTCATCCGTGAATCGATCCAGATCGGAAGCATTGGGCAGTGTCCCGCGCCAAAGCAGGTGGACGATCTCTTCGTATTTTGCCCGTTCCGCTATCTCTTCGAGTGGATATCCGGCGATGACCAGTTCGCCCGCTTCGCCATCCACGCTGCTGAGCCGAGTTTCAGCGGCTACCACATCCTTGAGGCCTGGTGAAAAGAACATATTGCACTCCTTGTTGTTCTGTGGAAAGCACCTTGAAGTTTGTCTGTATATATCAAAAAACGAAAAAATAACCTTGTCAATATTGATTAAATTATCAATCAACATATATTTTAGATTTGAGATATATACCGGGATTGCACGTCGCCGAGCGCCGCTCGAATCCGCAGTACTTCCAGCATTACAAAATCAAGGGGTTGCAAAATGAATAGCCGAAGATACATGACATCCACCGAGGCGGCCAACGCTCTGAACGTCAGCCCGTCCACGCTCTATGCCTACGTAAGCCGTGGGATGATTCGATCCGAGGCAAGTGGTGACGGCAAACGGACGCGAATGTACCGAAGCGAGGACATAGAGCGGCTGAAGAACCGTAAGAAAGCACGACGGAATCCGGGATGGGCTGCTAAACGTGCCTTACACACCGGGGACCCGGTGATGGAATCGGGGATTACTTTGATTACCGATGACCGACTGTTCTACAGAGGACGCGACGCGCTAACCCTGGCTTCGACCGAATCTTTCGAGCGTGTCGCGGCCCTGATATGGACTGGCGATCCAAAGTTTCGCTTCCCCATTCCGACACACCGGCCAATCGACTATGGGGAGACTCGGATATATTGGCGAAATCTCAAGCCCGTTGAACGGTTTCAAGCGATGCTTCCATTAGCGGAGGCAGATGATTTAGCCGCGCTGGACTTGCGACGGGATGCGGTAGCCGCGACGGGGATGCGCATCCTCTGGTTCCTGACGGGTGTGGCCACGGGAGAGGACCCGGTTGGCGGTATTGCCCAGGCTGTGCGGCGGGCGTGGGTTGCGGACAAAGAAGGCGCCGCGGAATTGATCAATTCGACCCTGGTATTGTTCGCGGACCACGAGTTGAACGTATCAACATTCACGGTACGATGCGCCGCATCGGCCGGAGCGACCCCCTACAGCGCGGCATGCGCGGGTCTCGCAGCCCTCCGTGGTTACAAGCATGGCGCGGCGAATGAGCGCGTCGAAGCGCTGTTCAAGGAGGCGGAATCCTCCGGTGACGTGGAACGGACGATCGTAGCCAGGTTGCGGCTGGGCGAGAAGATCCCCGGTTTTGGACACGCTGTCTACCGCGATGTAGATCCGAGAGCGAAACTGCTGTTGGATATGCTGGAAGATCGATTTCCGGGCTCGAAGGATCTGCATCTAGCCCGTGAAATCATCGAAACAACGCACCGGCTCGTATCGGATCGGTACAATATCGACGTGGCGCTGACAGCTCTGGTACGCGTGCTGAACATGCCCGAAGGAAGCGGCATGGCCCTGTTCGCCCTCGGCCGCACGGCTGGTTGGATCGGACACGCGATCGAGCAGTATGAAAGGGACCAGTTGATTCGTCCCAGGGCAAAATACGTCGGACTGCAGCCGCCGAGCATTTCCAGGTAAGCCTTTCTCCCCAGCCAGGGACTCTCCGCACTCATTCCCTGCACCTTCCAATCCTTTTGGGAACCCATGCCTTTCTGAAATCGTTAAACCATTAGATAAGTCGCAAGCGCGGGCGCGTTCGGGAGGATGTGAAATGGTTCGTTTTCTGGTGTACGTTTTCGGTGAGTTTGTACAACTGAATCTGACCCTGCGCATGCTGGTGAAGTTGGCGGGTTTTCACGTCAATTCGAGATCCATCGCGGAATGTCTGACTCCGGAACCTTCGCCGACCCACTACTCCTTAGACGAATTAAATGAAAAGCCCCAAATCCCCTCGGTTATAACCCGCAGCTGGCAGCCTCGGTCTCCCCCCGGCCAACATAACTGTAGTTTCTTCCCGTCCCTACCACGCTCAACAGGGGAGCTACATTATGAATCGGCCTGCCATTTATTTCTGCATTATCATCGCAATGCTCACGTTCGCCTGCGGCAAGATGTCCAGCCCAACCCAATCCAGGCAGTCGTCAGAAGGGGTGCAAGGGCTTCAAGCAGGTAAAGCTATCGGCGTGGCATCGGAATCCCAACAAGCCGTCAGCGGCACTGAAACCGTCGACCAGACGAAGGTTGAGGTCATCGGCGCTGGAACCTTCGAAGAACGACTGGCCGCCTTCAGCGGTACCTCAAATATCCTGGATCCGAAACACCACGGCCCCAACCACCCACCCGTGATGAATCCACCCTTTGTAGATGGAAACCGGGTCCTTCTTCTTCCCAGGGGGCCCGCGGCGTTGGTGGAGTTTGCGGGAGAACCGGCGAGAGATCCGGATGGAGACGAACTTGCTTACCGATTTGCTTTCGCGCTATTCGATATGACCGGTATTCAGACGCCGGAAGAGGCGTTATTGCAGATCACAAGGGCTGGGAACGACTTTGAAATCGAGCCGGATGGATTAATATCTCCGTCCGAGTTCATTGCAGTGTACGGAGACCACGCCAACATTTCTGGTTTACCGGGAGCGATCCGCGCCAGCGACGGAATCGCCGAAAGCGGTTTCGAGTTATTCAATCTGGACGTGGTATACGACGCATCCGCCCAGTATTCTGCACCGGCCGAGTACGTGAGCGACCAGCGATGGGAATATCCTGAACCCATCGAATGGTACGAAGGGACGTCCGCGCCGGTCGGCGGGGTGTATCCCATCGTGGACCGCAGTTACCGCCTTTCACAGGAATTGGACGTTGGATCAGTCGCCTCAAACGATCCGATGCGAGATCACAACGTTTTCCGGCTTTTACTCCTTCGAGGAAGGAGGAGACGATAACAGCCTGTTTACCGTGGCATCCGAGGCCACGTCGAATTCAGGAACGGTGCGGTTGTCCTTCCGTTCCCCCCCCGGACTTCGAAACACCCGAAGACGAGGATGGGAACAACATCTACCGTCTTCGCGCGGTCAACATGCATGACATCCATGGGATCGAAGGTGAAGGATCGCCGACGGGATGCAACGGATCGTTACTTGACTTTGCCATTCGGGTCAGGGACGTGGGCGTCCCCGCACCACCCGCTGGCGTGGTCGCACAATTCAACGAATCGGACGACACCGTGCTCGAGCTGTACTGGTCCGATCCGGGCGGTTTTCTCGAAGACGGTGTACTGGCGCCGTTCCCCGAAGGATTCGAGGTGAACGATTTCGACTACCGGTACCGTCCTCTAGGGGAGCTGGCCTGGAACGAGGAAGTGGATGATCTTCTGACGGACACGTCGGTCTCCATCGGCGGCCTGACGGAGTTGACCTACGAAGTACAGGTACGGGCCAGTAACCGTGAAGGTCTCGGAGCATGGTCTCCTGCCGTTGTGGTCACAAAGTTGACCCATACGGTTTGCTTTAACGCTTCCCGGTACACAACCCATGAGGGGAATCCGGATGGTGTAGAGATCGAAGTACATCTGGATCCCGCCGCCGGAAGCCTGCCGGTCACGGTACCCATAGTCATAGAGGAAGAAAACGGAGCCGGGCCCGACGATTACTTCGGCGTGCCTTTCAGTGTGACTTTCGAATCCGGCGAAAATATGAAGACTTTCTCAGTGGTAGCCCTTACGGACGATATTCAGGATGAGGGAACGGAAGAGTTCATCCGGATGACGTTCGCTGATTTGCCCGAAAACGTCTCGACGGTACTGCCGGCATCCGCGGATGTGGTTCTGGAGGACGCGCCGCCGAACCCGACGATCGTAAGCCTGAGGATTTCTTCCACGCCGGAACACGAGTACTACTATGATTTCCGAGAGATCATAGAGGTTGAAGTGGTCTTCAGTGAACCGGTCGATGTAGTGACAACGATCAAACCGTACGTATGGCTCAGGCTGGACTTCCCGAGGTCGAGGAGAGCTCAGTACTCGCACGGAACGGGAACGAACAAGATCTACTTTCAGTACAGTGTAAGGTTTCACGACTTCGATACAAGCGGTGTCGGAGTTGAAAGCGGTGACATCCAGTTGATCGATGGGTCAATCACTGCTGTTTCCAGCGGTGTGCCCGCAGATCTGTATCTGGAAGGGATTCCGGATGATCCACGCCACAAGGTGAATGGATGTCTGTAATGACGATGGGAGTGGGGATCCTTTTGAAACGTCATTTGATCCCCCATTCCCATTTACGTCTTCCATTTACGCCATCCATTCGGGGAACTTCTTACATTTTGCAAACGTTTAACAAAGGAGAGTAGTAGACGTGGCGAAGTGTCACAATGGAGGTTCCCATGGTTGGTTTATTGATGTGTAGATATTTCTCGTTTATGCAGCATAAACTGACACTGGACATGATGGTACAGTTGTGCGGGCTACATGTTAACTCGATGCCCGCCAGCGCCTTGATACTTTCGGGGCCGCAAATCGCCACATTCATCACAATCGATTCAAATAACAAAAACGCCCCGCCCGATTTAATCCCCCGCAGGTGGCAGTCCAGATCCCCTCCGGTCCCACATAGATGTAGTTCCTTCCAATCCCCTATTTCCTTAACTTGGGAGCTACCCTATGAATCGGCCTGCCACCTATTCCTTCGTTTTTTTTCTTACGATAGCCATTCTTGTAACCGCCTGTAGCAATTCCTCCAATCCATTAGGGTCGAGGCAACCTGCGCAACCAGCAGAACGACTGCCTGCTGGGAAAGCGCTGGCGGTGGCTGCGGATGACCGGTCAGGCTCGACCAATACTGATCCTCGATCTGCGAGCGATCAGCGGCCCGCGACTGATCAGCGACCCGCGACCGATCAGCAGACCGCGACCGATCCGACACCCACGAACTCTCAGTCCGACTCCTTATTCGTAATGTCCTTCAAGGGAACGGATGCTGATGAGAGATTCGCGGCCGTAAGTTCCGAATTTACACCGGAAACCAAGCACCACGGGTCAAACCATCCTCCCGTCATGAATAACCCGATAAATGATGGAGGCCGGGTCCTTCTGTTTCCCCGTGGTCCGGCGGCGACGGTTGCATTCTCGGGTGAACCGGGTACAGATCCAGACGGCGACGACCTGACCTATCGTTTCGCGTATGCGTCACCAACCGGATCAGGTGTCGTGACTCCTGAAGATATCCTGGTGCGCATCACACGCGAGGGTAATCGATTCGCAATTCAACCAAACGGAGATATCTCTCCACGAGAATTCTCCGCGGTTTACGGGGAACGCGCCACCCTCCCCGTAGTCCTGTCCGCAATCTACGCCAGCGATGGAGTAGCCGAAAGCAGTCCGAAGGTCTACAATTTTTCCGTGGTTTATGATGGCTCCGCCCAGTTTTCGGCGCCGGCAGAATACGTGGGAGATCAACGCTGGGAGATCCCGAATTCCATCGATGTATATGAAGGGATTTCCTTATTCGACAGCGGACAGTTGCCCGCCTGGACGGCGGTCACGAGTGATCGTCGTGATTGGGGAATGAACTGGTCGTCACCGCGTATCCGCTGCGAAGTCGCAACCGATTTCTACCCGTATACCTTTCCGAATGGTGGCGATGACAATGACCAGTTTCTACTGGAACCTGAAACCCAATCGTCGTCTGGAACGGTGCCGCTCGCTTTCAACTCGGTACCGGATTACGAAATGCCGAACGACATCAATGGAGACAACGAGTACAAGGTACGTGTCGTGAATACGAACAACATCCACCGTCTGGGCGGTGAAGGATCGCCAACCGGGTGCACCGGATCGGTACTCGACTTTGTCATACGGGTAAGGGGCGTGGGTGTCCCGTCGCCACCAAGAATTGTCGATGCCAGATTCCTGGATAGTGGACGATAGCACGATTGAATTGAGCTGGACCGATCCAGGGGGCTTCATAGATAACGGGTCGCTTGGTTCCATTCCCCGCTGGTTTCGAGGTTTCCGGATACGATTACCGGTACCGGGAGTTGGGGACGGAAGGTTGGATCGAAGTGACGGATTCCTTTCTTACTGAGACGACCGTGATGCTGGAAAGTATGACGGAAGAAGTCTACGAGATACAGGTACGGGGTAAGAACAGCGAAGGAACAGGACCCTGGTCGCGGGCGGTGCGGGTTGGAAACGTTGTGTATACAGTCTGTTTCGACGCTCATGAGTACGCTGCAACTGAGGGTGATCCCAATGGTGTAGAGATCGCTGTCCACCTGAGCCCATCTGCCGGAGCCGACGCCAGTCACCGTACCGCTGGCGGTTATAGAGGAAGATGGGGTGAATGACATATGAATATAACGGAGTGCCATCCAGCATCACTTTCGCATCACAGCAAACCGTGCAGTCATTTCGTGTGAAGGCGATAGAGGATGGCGACGAAGAGGAAGCGGCCTTGGAGTACATTCGGTTAATGTTCGTTGACCTGCCTTCTAACGTGACAACCGTGGAACCTGCCTCTGCGGAGTTGGCACTTGAGGATCCGCCGGCCCCGTCCATAGTGGATATCCAGATAACCTCCACACCCGGTCATGGCCAATACTATGGATATAGGGCAATCATAGAGGTAGAACTGACTTACGACGAGCCGGTAGAAGTTACGGGCAGACCGCATATATGGCTTGAGATAAACTGTCCTGGATGGCGAAAGGCCCGTTACTCCCATGGGTCCGGAACAAATAGGCTTTACTTTCAATACCGTGTTGCATGGAGCGACTTGGACAGAAGCGGGATCGCTGTCGCGGGCGGCAATATCAGCCTGAACCGTGGCACAATCAACGCGGTGAACAACGGCGTTACGGCAAACCTGTTTTTTGAAGGTTTGTCCGACGATTCGAATCACAAGGTGAATGGATGCCTGTAACAGAGTAGATGGAAGTCCCTAACCGAGATCCGGCGTGGTCCCGTGATCGATGCGGGGCCGCGCCGATCAGAATCGGTTCCCTGCCATGGACGGGCGTGTTCCACGGACCATCCCTCCTCCACCTCTACTGAAACGTAGGTCCTCTCCACATCCCACCAATTTAGAAGGGAGCTACCAATGACTCGGTCAGCCCCGTTCCTCAGTCTTTTCTCTGCTTTGTTCTTGATAAACTGTGGCCAATTCTCCGATTCGATCCAACCGGAACAACGATCCCAGCGTGAACAACAGATCCAACCGGCTCTGAGGTTGCGGTCGGTCCTACCGTTGCACCGATCTTTCACCTCTAAAACTCAGCTGGAGTACTGCCCGGACAAGTCAGGTAGGAACGCGCATGAACTGGCAGTCCGGAATGAGATCATCGACATACAGCCTAGGACTATTATAGAACCGCGGGAAGGCATGCGGACGTTTTCCATGAAGTCCATGTCGGCCACCGACCTGTTGAGGGGTGCCGGAGAAGGCATCTGGCGGATGACCGGCAATCTACCGGCGTCTGTCTCGCCGTCCAGTTATGGTTCCGTGATGGTACTCCAGAGATCGATGAGAACGATTCCAGCCATTGAGAGACTCAGCATATCATCTGAACCCCGTTTCGAGTCCATCTACGATTACGGCGAGATTGTAGAAATCGTGTCTGTCTTCGACGAAGCGGTAGAGATCACCGGCCTACCATACCTGGTGCTCGAATTGCACAGTTCCGGTTCCCAAAGGGCCTTCTATCAACGCGGTTCGGGATCGAAGCGGCTCTACTTCCGTTACCGCGTAAACAAAAAGGATTGGGATCGAAGTGGAATCTGTGTCTACGCCGGCCAGGTATACCTGAACGGGGGTTCCATCCACGCCGTTTCCGATGGCGCAAAGGCGCGTCTTCGCCACACCGGATTGCCCGACGATCCGGATCACCGTGTGAATGGAAGCGTTGGAGGATGATCAGGACTAACGGGATATACCTGAAACGAGGCAAACCATGATGGAAAACGGCGGCCTGCCCGCCGCGAAGTCGTTGGGTCGCAATCCCATGCGTTTCCAATGGATGATTTGCAAACAGTGGCGCCGCCCTGGTTTGCGATTGTTCACTCCTCTTGGGAACCTGTGACTTACCTTCGAAGTTTAACAGGGTAGAGAAGTCGACAGTGGCGGTGCTTCCTAGAGGGAAATACCATGGTTGGTATCCGGGTGTGCAAATGCTTCTCGTTTATGCAAGAAAAGCTGTCGCTGGATATGCTGGTGGAAATTTGCGGACTTCATGTCAACTCACTATCTCGCACGGCCTTATTACCTTCCTCCCCACCGCGAGTCATTTACGTCGCTGACGATTCCGATGATAAGAGGGGACTGCTGGATGTCATCAGCTGCAGTTGGCAGTCCAGGTCTCCTCCGTGCCTTCATAGTCGTAGTCCCTTCCCATTCCTCTTACTTAGCAACAAGGGAGCTACCTATGTACCGGCCTACCAAATATGCCTTCGCATTTATCCCGCTGCTCGCGGCCGCGGTCGTTTGGGGAAATTCTTCCGATCCCACGCAGCTTACGCAACCGCCTCCTGCTGACAGTGCGGTCGGAGCGACTTCAGAACACCTGCCTCGTATCTCCACAGGCTATACAGGTACTGGTTTCAGGTTTACTGATCTCGGTTACCCAGGTTCTGCACGAGTCCTAAGCAGTGAGTCGACGTCCACTACCTTCAACCCGAAATTCGTGCTGAATGCTATGCACCACGGACCCAACCACCCTCCGGTTGTAAACAGTCCTACAGAAACCCATATTCGCGTCGTCCTTTTCCCAGGGGGTCCTGGGGCTACCTTGGAGTTCAAGGGAGAGCCGGCGACGGACCATGAGAATGATATCCTCACTTACCGGTTCGGCTTTGCGATCCCCGGTAAGCTCGGTATTCAACCTCCCGAAAAAGCCCTGCTTCAAATCACGCGGGAGGGGAATGGATTTCTAATCCGGCCGTACGGAATTCACATCGCCGGCCGAGTTTGCGTCTGTCTACGGAAACGTAGCTACCGTTCCCGTACTGCTGGCAGCCATCTACGCCAGTGACGGAAAGGCGGAAAGCGAACCAGTGTTCTTTAATCTTACCCTGGTGTATGACGAATCCGCCCAAAATACGGCACCGACTGAATCCAGGATGAGGCAGCTTAATCCTTCTTCCCATTTCATTGGAACTGTCCGGACGGTCCAAACTACAGGGTGAATGGATGCCCCGTATTGTTAACCGGCCGATAACGGCGGGCGTGGCTCCGTGGCCGAAGCGGAGCCGCGCCAAACTTCCAGCCAGCCATAATGCCAGCCATCGCTTGCGCATCCTAACTTTGGCGGAGGTCTACTGAAATCCAAAATCGTGCACTCTTTGATACGCGTTCATTTTCTCCCGGTCCGGTTCCTCGAGACCATACGCGTGGAAGAACGGTGCAATCCATGCTTCGCCCAGGTTCCGGCGGATCGTTCCTCGGGCTGCCACGAAATCCAGGTACCGGTCTCCGACCCCGGCGTAGCCCAGATCGATGAAACCGATCAGCTTGCCGTCCCGGAACATGACGTTGGGCAGGCAGTAGTCTCCGTGCGTGAAGACCAGGTCTTCCTCGTCGGGCATTCCCTCTTTTATAGTAGATAGCTGTTCGCTCAAAATGGTTCGGGTCTCGCCTTCAGGTATATACTCGTCCAGCGCACCGCATTCGATCAACCCTTGCACCCAGGAGTAGTATCGCGACATGCGCCAATCCAGCGTGCAGGACTTGGTGCTCAGGGCATGCACTTCGCGCAAACCCCTTGCGAATTCCCGGACGAGATTCGCTGGATCGCTCGTTACTTCCGGATGAATCCCCGTGACGCCTTCCACCTGTGTCATGAGCAGGTACTGCGTTTCCCCGTCTTCGTGAAAATACCGGTATTCAGGAACAGCGAGCTTGCCCTGCAACCACGACAGGGCCGCGGTCTCCATCTGCAGGTCCGATTCCTGCGGTCTCAACCGAACGTTTCTCGATTTCAGGATCAGGCCGGGTTTCTTCCGGTGCGTGTAGAGGTACACGTCCGCACAGGACGCGGTCCTGAGGTTCCGGCCATCGGTGGCATAGCCTGCAAGGCGAGACTGGATGGGATCTGGGAGGCAGTCGGGTTTTTGAGGTTGGGGAACTCATGAATTACATGTACATCTCGTGACACACCGTGAATGGAGGGGTCGTATATGAAAGAAACTAGATACGCCCATCAAACGACAACATTTGCTGAAGCCTTCTAAGGTAACCTGGTTGGCAGATCTTATGCCCGGTATCCTTCTTCGCAAACCAGGCAACATCGGTCGTTTCGTGTCCTGCCTGGGCTTCACCGGACAAGCAGGTGCCGAGGAAGTCAAAGATCACACGGCCAGCGCTGAGGTTGGTATACACACCGACGAGTCGATCGAAGCCGCGATACATGTTTCTTCGTCGAGTTCACGGATTATTCCATCGACAATCGTCTCACCTTCCTCGATCTGACCGCCTGGAAACTCACATCCACGCCTAGGGGTTTGAACCAGGAGTACCTTGTCTTTATTCTCTTCGAAGGATCCCCCGCCGCGATGGAAAACTTTGGAGGAACTGCAAGCATCGCTATCCTGCTTTGATTTCCTGCTTCAAGAATGAACAGGGATATTCAGTCATATAGTTATACGGCGACCTGTATACGCATGCCGATTATATATCTTTAACTGTTGGTTTGGTCCGGGAGGAAGAATGACTGGATTCAGGAAGTGTCGAGTTGGTTGTTGCGGGTAGAAAGTATAACCAACACGCTGTTTCAGCACGCATTATAGATTCTGGCTATGTCTTTGCTTGTTCCATCAATTTACGAAGAGCTTCATTTACAGACTCGTCGGTGGGAAATGCCTTTGCAACGTCGGGATGTAGCAGTACCAGGTTTGTCCCCGATCGGAAGGACTCCAAATGTTTACCTCGGATGCCTGGACCGAGATCTTCTCGGCAGTACTCTGGGCGGAATCTATCCGAATTAGCCTTCTTCATAGACAATCCTTTCTCTTCGCGTCATCATACGAACGTGTATTATCCTTGTCTTTCCATCGCGTTCGGTATGCGAAACAACCAAGAACCTGCTGAAGTTTGACTGTCCGAATGTAAGAAAACGTTCCTCTCTCTCCGAGTGATCAGGGTCGGCGAACGTAATCGCCATCTGATCTCCAAAGATGGCAGCCCCTTCATGGAAAGTGACGCTGTGTTTACGCTCGTTCGCTTCCGCTTTTGCTGGATCCCACTCAAATTCCATCTGTCGAGAGTTTCCTCATCTATTGTAACTATTTTACTGCCTGATACCAAACACCAATACATTTCCTTATCTCTATAGGTCTCGATTTATAATCTAACCTCGTATATACCATAGGCTACCGCGTTGATATCACGGGTACTATCCTGGTATCGTCATTCGTTATTTGTCCACTCCCCATCATAACCCGTGTAACCGTCGGTGAAATGCTTGAGCCGGTCGGGCAGTCGCTCGCCCAATGCCGCGGCCGTGTCGGGCAGGGGCCACGGCGCGTCGATGCGCCAGGCCCTGGGTCGGAAGCCGATTCCGCAGGAGTAGCGGCGTTCATTGAGTGGCCATGTTGGCGTGCCAGGTGAGCGCGGCGAAACAGATCAGGTCACCGGACTCGGCCATGACCGGGATGCAGCCGGGCACCGCCATGGCGTCGTAGGGTGTATCCGGTGTACCGTCCTCGGGGTACAAACCACTTCGATGCGGCCCCATGATGTATCCCTCCGGTCCTTCCCAGTCCGGGGAGTGGGATTTTTCGATGACCGCGATACCGCTTCGATCCGGATGACTCCCATTGAGATAGAACCAGGCGCCGCTCGGGACGGGGAACCGGTTAAGGACGTCGTTGGCGTGCTGGGGGTTTTCGATGTGCCCCCGGTGATCCTGGTGCCAGCGGCCCATGCCCTCGCCCGGCGTACGCAGAATGGCCGCCGAACGGTGCAGACAGAGGTCGGTATGAGCCGTGCACGGTACGGATGAAACGCATGTAGGCCGGGTTGTCGGCCAGGTCCCACACGGGTTCGCTGTCTTCGGCGAAAGCCATGTGATACCGGTTTGACGCCGGCCCCAGGTCGCCGTCCGGGTCCAGGTGTCGATCGATGGAATCCCTGAGGGCCGTCACCATTTCCTGGTCGATCATTTGCTGGATGACGCAGAATCCGTATTCATCCATACATGCCAAGGCCGCCTCGATATCATCGCGATGGAAATGGTAGTTGTAGTCCGGCATGGTTTCCTCCGGCATGGAGCTCCTCCGGCCTGGAGTTCCGCTGGAGAACTCTATAGAAACCGCTCGACCTCATCTGGGATAGCCGACACCGGTGTAAGGGCCGATCTCGGCCGTGGACTTTTCGAACGATCTTATTTCTTCTTCGGATTTCGACCAATGGGCGGCGAGAAACCCCATGCCCGCGGCTTTTGCGGCTACCAGGTCGTCCACCGAATCACCGACGTAGATGGTCTCTGACGGCGAAGCTCCCAGATTGGACATCGCCTTCAACGAGTCCTTCGCAATCCGGTTTGGGTGTGGACACGTCGTCATCGAAGACCAGGGTGTCGAAATCGCCCAGACAGACATGTTGGCGCGTGATCTCCCAGGCGCCCCTGCTTTTGCCCGATACGATACCCGTCTTGATACCGTGCCTGCGCAGTGAGGTCAACAGTTCCGTAACACCCGGATAGACCCCTTCGAAGTACCTGGCGTGTAGATCGCGGTAGTTCTGCAGGAATCTCCGATGGGCGTGCTCTACCTCTTCTGGCGGGTAGAAATAACCCAGTAGCCGGGGTTCGGTATTGAGTCGAAGCGATGACACTTCTTCTACAGAAAATCCATTGCGTCCAATCGACTGAAGCGTGCGGTCCGCCGCCTGGACATAAAGGTTCCACGAATCGATCAGCGTACCGTCCAGGTCAAAGAGTACACAACGAGTCATTTTCGCTTACATCCACCTATCCCAATGCGGGCGAGGGTCTTTCCGCAATGGTTTTGGACTTCACCCGTTCCAGGATCTGCGACATCGTACCTACGATCTCCGGGTGGTCTTCGTACCGGTTAACCCGCTCCGAGATATCGTCATAGAGATCGAACAGTTCACCCGGACAGTCGTGCGAAGTATAGCCCCGTTCCGCCTTGAACCATTCGGGTTCGCGATTGTCGTCTCCACTCGGGGCATCGATAAAGACCCAGTTGCCCTTACGAATGGCAAAGTTCCCTTTCACGCTGTGGTGTATGGCGAAGTCCCGCACAGGGTTTCCTGTCATTCCTTGAAGCAGTGGAAGCATACTTACGCTGTCCTCGCCTTCGTCTTCTTGCATTTCGGCTCCGGTCAACTCGGCGCAGGTTGCCATTAGATCGCCCAGGATGGTGAGTTGATCGCAAACCGTGCCGGCGGGTGTCACGCCCGGCCACCGTGCGATGAAGGGGACGCGATGGCCGCCTTCCCATGTATCGCGCTTGACGCCTCGAAGGTGGGCCATGCTGTAGTGGCTGTGTATGCGCGCGTGTTCGTAGCATCCGCCGTCTGCGGCTGGACTGCACTCCGGACCGTTGTCACTCGTGAAGATCAACAGCGTATCGTCCGCGATGCCGCGCCGGTCCAGGGCTGTCATGACCTCGCCCACCACCCAGTCCACCTCGCACACGAAGTCGCCGTAAAGTCCTGCGCCGCTTTTGCCTATGAAGGGCTCGTTGGGCACGATAGGCGTGTGGGGCGACGTGAGTGGAAAGTACAGGAAGAAGGGTTCGGTGCCGGACGACTCGATGTACCGGGTTACGCGACGTACGAACTCGGGGATCATCTCCTCGAGTTTCCAGCCGGATTTCATCTGCCCTGGATGCCCGAACATGTCATCCGGTTTTGGCACGGTCGGCTCGTCGGTCAGCCGGTCCTGCTCGAACCAGGTGTAGGGCGGGAAATTCGGTACGTCCACGCCAAAATACTCGTCGAACCCGCAGTCGATGGGGCCGCCTCGCATCGGTTTCCCGTAATCGATATTCCGCTCCAGCGCCAGGCGAGCTTCACTGTCAAACTTTCCAATTTCCACGCCCTCGTTCGCAGGTGCGCCGTCCCGTGTGGTCCAATCCCATCCCAGGTGCCATTTGCCGATACAAGCCGTACGGTATCCTTGCCGGCGAAGCAGCTCGGCTACGGTCAGGCGATTCGGTTCGATGAGGGGTGGATCAAAGGGCCAGAGCACGCTGGTCTGGAGCGGCGAACGCCAGCAGTATCGGCCGGTCAGCAGGGCGTACCGGCTCGGCGTGCATACGCTCGAAGGCGCATGGGCGTCGGTAAAGCGCATGCCCTGCGCCGCGAGGCGGTCCAGGTTCGGCGTTGGGATCTTGGAATCCGGATTGTTGCACCCCATGTCGCCGTACCCCATGTCGTCCGCGAGGATGTAGATGATGTTGGGTCTTGTTTTGGACATGGTTACGTCCCTGTATCAGTTCGGTTTACACTTCAGGTTCTAATGGATTCTCTGGTGGATGCACCCGGCGTTGCCGGTCGTATTCGAGTCGGTTGATCTTATAGTCGGATTACCAATACCTAATATTGTAAGTAGCTCAGTCAATTACAAGATATCCTGGTGCGGATTAGCATCGCGGCGCGGCTTGCTCCTATTGCGGCCGGAATCCAGGATTACGGATTTCCTGCCCATGACCCCGTTTTCACTGTATTGTCGGATCGCGATCGCTGGGGACCGTACTGGCTTTTTGGTGGACAGCCAGGGCGCCGAGGCAAGATATATGATGTGCGCTGCGATGACGTCAGAAGCAAAGAGGAGGGATCCGAACATTGAGTTCTTAAACACGATGATGGCTGGAATATACCGGCGGACAGCCCCTTCTATCCGCCGCTGCCGGCTATCTATCGAAATGTGCGGTTTCAGTTTGTCTTCTTTCACGCTGCCCCTGCCGCCGTTGAGGGCTTTCTCCCGGAGCCATTGGAAGCGGCGGAAGACGGACTGTGCGTCGCTTCATGGTTGGACGTGCCTTTTTGTGAAAACTATGGACCCTTCCAGGAGTCCTTTCTTGTGATGAAGTGCCATTTCAGGAATCAGACCGGATTTTACTGCTCCCACGTGTTTCATAGTGGTCCCGCCGGCATCGCCGCGGGCAGGGAGATTTACGGGACGCCGAAGATGTACGCGGAGTTGAAGGTGACGCAAGCGGACCGGTGCATGGTGACGGAAACCTCATACGGCGGCGTACCGGTGTTGAATATCAATACCCGTATGGAAACCGCCACCACCCACGATGAGATGCCCTCCCTTACCCCGGCCTGGCGTTTGAAGATTGTCCCCAGGGCCGACGGTCCGGGACCCGCCCTCAAACAGTTGATCGATTGCAGCGAGACAACCCAGGATATGGAAGTGCACTCCACCGAGAAGGGACAGGGAAGGATTGCCCTTGGCGCTTCCCAGCGGTGTGACCTCACCCCGCTGTCACCGCTGAAATATGGAGTGGCCTTCCAAATGGAGAGCAGCTACTCCGAGGGATATGCTCAGGTTGTTTACGACTATTTGGGTGCGGGACAGTAACGTGGCTGGGGAACAGTGATGTAGACGAGGAACCGTAACAGATGGAAAACAAGCTGAAGATCGGTATTCTCTACCCCCTTTACTCCGCGGAGGACGACTACCCGCGTCTTGCCGCCGCGCTGAAGCCTGCGGTCGAGGTCCAGGTGGTTCATACCGATAGCCCAAACCTGCATCGGATCGACGAGACTCAGGTCACCGGCAGCCGGGAATACCTGATGGCGGGTGCGGAGGAACTGCGGCCTCACAACGTCGCCGTCTGTCTATGGGCCTGCACGAGTGGGAGTTTCGCGTTTGGCGTGGAGGGTGCGCGACGACAGGTGCAGGATCTGGCCGATGCGCTCGGTGTGCCG
This sequence comes from bacterium, assembly GCA_965240335.1. Lineage (GTDB taxonomy): Bacteria > JAAXHH01 > JAAXHH01 > JAAXHH01 > JAAXHH01 > JAAXHH01. The sequence goes on along the minus strand of CBDEKM010000010.1, from coordinate 61,684 downwards.
GCTTCGAGCACGTCGCTGGCGTTCCTCAGTGCGGGCAAAGCCCTCGGACTGAAGCGTGTTGCCGTTGCCTCGACCTACCCCGAAGCACTGTCAAACGCCCTTCGTGATTTTCTTGAGACTGGTGGCATTGAAGTGGTTCATATGGGGTGTCTCGGTGTCTGGACGGGGGATGAGGTCGCTCTCATTGATCGCGACGAGGTGCTGCGCTTTGCGTGTGCCAACGATCATACCGACGCGGAAGCGATGCTGATCCCTGACACCGCGTTGCACACCGCAAGTTTTCTGTCCGATCTTGAGGAAGAGGTCGGGAAAACGGTGCTGACGGCGAACCAGGTGACGATGTGGGAAGCCCTGCGCCTTGCGGACCGTCTAACGCCGCAGTCCGGTCTGGGACGTTTGATGACAGTTGTTGCCTGATGCAAATCGCCACCGATTTCGCCTGAATCGGTATGTACAAGTGGGCTCGTTTGATGCGATCGATATTGTTTGATGTTGCCGGTATTTACAAGAGACTCGATTTCTAAACACGAACCGGGGAGACTGGCATGGATCGGTTTATCGAAGTGACCCTCAGGAAACGCGGCGTGAGCTGTGTCGCCCGCATGCTTGACGACCTTGCGCCGAGAACGTGCGAGGCGGTGTGGAACGCCCTGCCGCAGGAGGGTGACGCCTTTCATGCCAAATACGCCAGCAATGAAGTTTTCGCTCTTGTCCCACCCTTTGCGTCGAACGAGATAGGTCTGGAGAATCCAACGATTACGCCGATCACCGGCGATCTGCTCTACTTCTTCTTTCCACCCGGCGCCGTCAACGTTCCATCGTTGCGCGAAGTTGCCTACAGCACGGGCCTGGTCGATCTTGCAATCTTCTACGGACGGGACAACTTGATCTTGTCACCCAACATGGGACTGGTACCCGGAAATCGCTTTGCCGAGGTCACGGAGAATCTCGAGGAGATGGTGGAAGCATGTACCAGTGTCTGGCGTGAGGGATTTGCCGGAGAGCGGCTGGCGATTTCGCAGAAAGTGGAATAGGTCAAAATAAAGAGGCGTCAGCTGAGTTCAACCGATGCCTAGTAGCCCAGGTAGATCCGCTAATGTTGCGATTTCATGGTCCGGTTTGATTCCTGTATCGTTCGTCAGGCCTTCGCGGTTCAGCCAGACACCATGCGCTCCAACCGACTGGGCGCCCGCAACATCGGTTTCCAGGGAATCTCCCACGTGTAAGAGCTGGTCCAGTTCACATCCCGCCTTTCGCGCCGTAATCTGAAAGATCCTCGGATCAGGTTTCTCTATGCGGACATCCTGCGCAAAAACTTCGAAGTCGAAACGATCCTCGAGTCCGTAGTAGCTTGGGTAGTTGTTCCCGTTTGACAGCAGGCCGAGCTTGAAGTGAGGGGCCAGGCAATCAAGAGTCGGCACGACATCCCCATACGCCACCATTGCCTGGAAGCGATGTTGTAGATATGCCTCGTTCAGGTGGCTGACGAGCCCTAAGTCCTCCGATCCGGCCCGCTTGAGAATCCTTTTGAACGCGATCCGCCTGATCTCATCGAAATCCCTGACCCTTCCCTCGAACTCTTCCTCGACCTGGTTGCGAATAGAAAACATCTCGTCCACGGAAGGGATCTGTGCCGGTTCTGCAGGGACGCATTTCCGCACCTCATCCTGAACGAAATTCAATGAGCGCATGATGACAAGATCAGTATCGATCAGGGTCATGTCGACGTCAAATGATACGGCTGAAATGTTCAAGTCATTTGCTCTTCAGGAATGCGCCGATAGTCTCACATCGGGATGTGGCCGTACTTCTTGTTCCAGCCGGCCGGAAAGTTCGTCTTCTGCAACATCAAGCGCATAGTCCATTTGAATGCCCATCCAAAACTGAGGCGACATACTGAAATAACGGGCCAGCCGGAGAGCGGTATCGGCAGTAATACCTCGTTTTCCAAGGACTATTTCATTGATGCGACGAGGTGGCACGCCAATAGCAAGTGCGATGCGGTTCTGACTCAGGTTCATCGGTTTGAGGAACTCTTCCAGCAGAATCTCGCCAGGATGAACGGTATCCAGTTTCCGGTTACTCATGACCCATACTCCTAGTGATAGTCCACGATTTCAACGTCAAAAGCGTTACCTAGTAGTTTTCGGGAACGGATTCGTAGGAATACCAACTCGGTTTCCCGATCTCCGAAGGACCGTATCATGTTAAGGTATAACGATAAACGTTAAACGACAAGCGTTATAGTTCGAAGTGTGCTCATGACCTATTCGATGACGGTTGCTCGTGCTCAAATCAACCGGCCTGTGTTCCATTGGGAACGTGCCGTTCCGGTACGGCCAGGGCCGGCAGAATCTTGTCCGAATACCCCAGATCAAAAAGCATCGCTTCCGAAACTACGCCGGCCATTTTTCGCGGTGGGAGATTGACGACAAAGAGTGCCTGGGCACCTTCAATTTCCCGCGGGTCTTCCCGTTCCTGTTTCATACCGACGACGACAGTCCGGGTTTCAAACCCCAGATCGACTTTCAAACTAACCAGTTTGTTTGATTCCGGCACGTCAGATACCTCCAGGATGGTTCCGACCCTGATATCGATCTTTACCAAGTCATCGAAGGTGATTGTATCCTTGGGAGGTGCGATGTTGTCCATAGATGTAGGTCCTCTTTAATGCGATAGCGATGTGCATGCAATGGGGAAACGGTTGCCTTTGCCCAATCACTTCATTTCAAGCACCGCAAGATACACTATCGGAATTTAAAGTTGTCTAGTGCTAACGTGGAACAAATCAATTACAAACGAATCTTCACCTTCAATCGTCATATGTATAACTTGAGACTACCTGGTATTCTCCATTCTAATCGCCTGTCTGGGGTTACTTGGTCTTGCATCCTTCATGGCAGAACAGCGAAGCAGGGAGATAGGAGTCCGCAAGGTCCAGGGTGCAACGGTCAATCCTGCGGATGAGTTACATGGGGAGTGAGGGGTGAATCAGAGTCGGGTTCCCGACTACGCTTAGGTTTCATACTACCAGGCGGAGTCTTGGGATCTCTTTCTCCGGTCGTTTCCTGGCTAAATCATGATTTCTTTGTAGATTCAGCCATAGTTCCGGTGTTGTTCCCAATGCTTGAGACAGTAGCCATGCAGTCTCAGGAGTTACTCCTCTTTTTCCACGAATGATCTCATTTATTCTTTGAAGAGGCACTCCGATATGGCTGGCAAACGCCACCTGCGTGATTCCCAGAGGTCTCAGAAATTCCTCCAGAAGTATCTCACCAGGATGGGTGGGGATACGGCTATCTGGTAACATTTTCACCTCCAGCCATCAATGCTCACTGATGGTAGTCCGCTAGCGAAACCTCGTGTGCAGAGTCGCCCGACCACCGAAAGGTAATCCGCCATTGATCATTGACACGTATACTGAAATACCGTTGCAGGTCTCCTCTAAGTGCTTCTAATCGATTGCCCGGCGGCACCTGCAAATCCATGTTAGAAAACCAATCGCTTTCTGTCCAGTTATCAAATTAAAAACTCAATCGCTACCATTTCCGACTATCGCAAATCACCTTTATGAATACGGTCGATAGCAGTTGGATAATCTAGAACTGTAACTTGCACCGCTTAGATTAGCCAAGGGTGATTTCACATCCACAGCACTAAGAATCCAGCGCTTCGCAGCCTTGACAGAGGATGGATCCAGCATTGCAATACTCGACGGTAACGCCTAAGGATGTTGCCAGCCTGTTATCCAGCCTGGGACTGGAGCATGGAGAGATCCGTCAACTCACCGAAGGCTGGTCATCCTGGACATTCGAAGTCGAGCATGAGGACTGCGGTGAGCACGTCGAGTCCCGCAATTCCTCCTGGATTTTTCGATTTCCCAGAAACAGTGACGTTGCCGACAACCAGCGAAAAGAAGCAGCGATACTGCCCACCATTGCCTCTCGGGTTGATTTCGCCGTACCGCGTTTCGAACACGTGGGACTCTGGGGTGGCCATCCCTATGCGGGGTATCGACGGATTCCTGGCCATCCTCTGTCGCATGGCGAACTGAACGACGACACGGCAAGATCCGTCGCAGCGGTGCTCTCTTCATTACACGATATACCGAAATCGCTGGTTGCCAATGCCTGTGCCGTGGAACCCACGGTCGATGCATGGCGGACGCGTTACTTCGCGCTGAGGGAAGATGTCAGAACCAATGTAACTACTTTATTGGAATCGAACGTAAAGGACGCGGTAGAACACGGTTTCGAACGGTTCCTGGAAGAGGCTCTCGCGATACTGAAGAATGTCTCCCTGGTGCACTGCGACCTGGGTTGTGAACACATTCTGATGGATGAAGAGCGGTCGACCGTGGCTGGGCTGAGTGGACTAAGCGGACTAAGCGGGCTGATTGATTTCGAAGACGCGACCATAGGTGATCCGACGATCGATTTCGTAGGCATCTACGTTTCTTTTGGAAGGGATACCACCGAAAGGGTCAGAGACTACTACGGCCGCAATTTGGACGACGGTTTCGAGAAGAGGCTTTACTTCTACACCTGGATGGCTTCCTGTCACCAGATTATCTTACGGGCTGGAAGAAGGAAGAGTCGGATCTGGTGGAGGATGGCATAGCAGGATTGAGGAAACGGCTTGGTAATGCCGGGTTTGCTTTGAATGATGCCCAGTAAAATTGAACCAAGCTGGAGTGCTCAATTTATATCATCATAAGCCCTCAGAACGACCTCATCGATAAAGGCTCCCTTAGCCGCCTGGTAGGATTTCCGTTCTCCGGCCAATGCGCTCCAACAGATCGGCCTTCAATCTCCCATATGCTAGCAGCAGTGTTTCCATTCGATCTCAAGTAGTCCCCTGAACACGATCATCTTCCCCCACTCCTCGCTGGTTTCTTCAACCATGTGGATGTGGTGGGTGCAGGGCTCGCCCTTTTGAAAATAGTGCCTGCGGGGTATGCCGTTTTCTCCCTTGAACGTATACCCAAGATCGGTGAGCAGATCGATACATACCCTGGCTTTCTCGAAAATCCTCCACTGCAATCGCGATATCCAGAATCGGTTTGGCCTGCATTCCAACGATCGCCGTACTCCCTACGTGCTGAATATCTGTTATATGATCTCTTATTTCAGCTTCGATGATCTTTTTCTCGGCTTCGAACAGCACCGGCCATTCGTCGCGGTAGGGTGAGAGGCGCAATTCGCCCCTGTTTAGTCCAAGAGAAGGCTGGGGAAGAATGGACAAGATCCTTTAAGAATGGACAATTCCAGAATGTCGTGTTATTTTCAGGCGGCTTGTGATAGAGCGCTTCAAGAATAGGAAACAAGGTAATACAGGAAGTCGATCCCTACAAGAGTCGCGCAAGAGTCGCGAGGAGCCATTCAGAGATGCTGATCAAACTGGCGCTACCCAAGGGCAGCCTGCAGGAATCCACCCTGGAACTGTTACGGAAGGCGGGTTTTCACTGCACTGTCAGTAGCCGGTCGTATTTTCCGTGGGTAGATGACGATGAACTGGAAATCATGCTGATACGGGCCCAGGAGATAGCCCGGTACGTGGAAGACGACGTTTTCGACGTAGGGCTCACCGGGAAAGACTGGATCGTGGAGACCGGCGCGGACGTGGTAGAGGTAGCGGAACTGGTTTACGCCAAAAACACCCGGAAACCCCTTCGCTGGGTACTGGCCGTACCGGAGGCATCGGAGATTCGGACTATACAGGATCTCGAAGGAAAACGTATCGCCTCCGAAGTAGTCCACATCACAGAGACCTACCTGGAGAAGCACGGCGTGAACGCGAAAGTGGAGTTTTCCTGGGGCGCCACGGAAGCCAAGGCGCCGGACCTGGTGGATGCGATCGTGGACATCACGGAGACCGGTGGGTCGCTGCGGGCGAACAAGCTGCGGGTCCTCGATACGCTGATGCAATCCACCACCCGGCTCATTGCGAACAAGAAGATCTGGGAGGATGCGGACAAGAGGCGCAAGATCGAGAACATCGCCATGTTGCTCAAGGGCGCCATGCTGGCCGAAGAGATGGTCGGTTTGAAAATGAACGTCAAGCGTGCGGACCTGGATGCCGTGGCAGCCCTGCTGCCCGCACTGCAAAACCCAACGGTCTCACCCCTGGCCGACGAGAAGTGGGTCGCCATCGAGGTGATGATCGAGGAGTCCACCATCCGGGTGCTCATCCCGGCGCTCAAACGGGCCGGCGCCCAGGGCCTGGTGGAGTACCCGCTGAACAAGGTGATCTACTGAAGCATGGCATCCTCAAGGCGCAAAAATGCTGGTGGTCCCACGCCCGGTGATCCCACCATCCCGTCCGTAAAGGCGGCGGTTCGCGCCATGTCCGGGTACAGCCTGGTCCAGCCGGACTGTCCGGTCAAGCTCAATCAGAACGAATGCCCTTCGACGTGCCCGAAGACCTCAAGCGGGAGATCATGGACGAGGCCCTGGCCACCAACTGGGGCCGTTATCCCGGTTTCGTGCCTGGCGAAGTTAAAACAGCCATCAGTCAGCGACACGGGCTCGGTCCCGAACACATCCTGATTGGCAACGGTTCGAACGAACTGATCCAGTCGATCTTCCAGACTACCGTCGCCCAGGGAGACCGGGTGGTGTTGCCCGCGCCGACCTTCACCGTGTACGCCTTGTTGGGACGGGTCGCAGGCGCCGATATCCGAACCGTCTACCTGAAGCCGAACCTGACCTTCGACGTCGACCGGTTGGTGGAAGAAAGCACCCATCCCGACGTCAGGCTGGTGGTGCTCTGTTCACCGAACAACCCGACCGGTTCGATTATTGCACCGGATGATATAGCCAGGGTTGCGGCTGCCACAGAAGGTGTGGTCGTGGTGGACGAGGCTTACTTCGAGTTTTGTGGCGTCTCGTGCCTTGCACTGATGGACCGGCATCCCAACCTGGTAGTTACCCGTACCTTTTCGAAAGCGCTGGGCGTGGCAGGTCTGCGGCTGGGTTACCTCATCGCCGATCCCGCCCTGGTCCGTGAGATCGAAAAAGTCAAGCTCCCCTATAGCGTGAACGCCATCTCCCTGATCGCGGCGCGCATACTGATTGCCCAGGAGGCGCTCATCGAGGAACGCGCGGCGCTGATCCGATCTGAAAGGCAGCGCGTCTTCGAAGGCCTCCAGGAAATGAACGGCATCAGTCCCTATCCCTCGCACGCCAACTTCGTTCTATTCGAAGCGGAACGCCCGGTGTCGGAGATCTTTCGCGGACTGATCGACCGGGGCGTGCTCATCCGCGACGTCAGCCGCTACCCCATGCTCGAACGGGCCATGCGGGTTACCATCGGCCTGCCTGAAGAGAACGACGCCTTCCTGAATGCGCTTGAGGATGGGTTACAATAAATGCACGTGAGACCGGCTACCCCTCAGGACACCGACCGCCTGCTCGAACTCATGATGGAACTGGCGAGATTCGAGGACTACATTGACGAATTCGCCGTGACGCGGGAGAGTATTCTCCAGCACGGTTTTGGAGATACGCGTCTATTCACCGCGTTCGTGGCGGAACACGACGATGATCTTGTTGGCATGGCAGTTACCTACCCGATTCGCTGGACTTACACCCTACGGCCAAAGCTCGTGCTCAAAGAAATGTTTGTTGTCGAAGCCGCACGGAATATGGGCGTGGGAAAGGCCTTGATGGCGTCGGTGATTGAACATTGCAGATCCCTTGGTGCGACTGAACTGATCTGGACGGTCATGACCGGGAACATTGCCGCCGAGGACTTCTACCGATCCCTGGGCGCTTTTCCGGACAGCAAGTGGAAAAACTGGACTTTGAGTCTTGATGAGTAATCCTACTACGTTCAGAAATAGCAGTCTTTTCTGATTTTACTGACCTGTGATCACTGAAATACATAGAAAGGCTCAGGTCTTAAGTAATGACTGCACCGTCCGAAGAACCACGGGCCAGGCCACCGAACCGGGAACCATGAGTTCGTGGTGACCGGCGTTCGGGATGACCAGGTGTTCGATATCATCCCCGGCAGCACGGGCCCTTTCCGCGTAGGCTTGCCCGAGTTCGGGCGGAACGACCCAATCGTGTTCCGAGCTGATCATGACCTGGCGCACGCCGAGGGGCAGCAATTCGACCGGCGAGCTGCACCCGTACCGTTTCTCCATCTTATCGGGTGATACTCCAGGTCCTCCAAGCAGTTCTTCCACGACTCCCTGCCGGCATTCTGCATCGGCTTGAGGCGTAAACCTCTTTAAATCTCCAGGACCACCAAGCACCACCGTGCCACGCAATGGTAGCGGATCCGCGGTCAAGAGCGGGCTCTTTCGTGGCAACCTGTGGCGCGCGGCTGTCCACAGCGCCAGGTGGCCGCCTGCCGAGTGACCGATGGTGATTACACGGTCCAGATCGAGATCGTGTTCCACGGCCAGCGTGCGCAGGTGGTCTGTCGCCCGCCCGGCATCGAGAAACGTCCCCGGCCAACCACCGCCTTCTTGATCCACGCACCGGTATTCGACGTTCCAGGTCGCGATACCCTCGTCCCGCAAGGCATCCGCCAGCGCGTCCGCGTTGCGCAGATTGGCGTAGAGCGACAGCCAGCATCCCCCATGCAGGACCACGGCCACGGGATGGGGCCCCGCTTCCTGCGGCAGACGCAATTCACCGAACTGCGCTGGCGCCGATCCGTATGCGGAACGTACATCCGCCGGCTTGCTCGGCAGCGCGTTGACCACATCGGGTGTTACGAAGGGATGATTGTCGGAAGTGAATTTGGAAGTCATGGTTGGAACTGAATCGGGAACAGTGGCCTCGATTATACAGTGGGCATGGTAACAGGGATGTCGGCCAGGAGTCGGGTGTTCAGGGCAGAAATCGATCCTGTTCTTCGGGTGTGGGAAGCCGACAGACGTCACGTTTGCCGAACCACCGGTACCGGTTCCGTGCGACGAAACGGTACACGAGATCGCGGACCGGCCTGGGAAAAACGTAAAGCAGGCCGATCAGCGGCCATGCCCCACCCAATCTACGCAGGACGAGCAGCACCGCATCCGACTGTTCGAGTATTTTCTCTTGATCCAGCAACAGGAAGGACTGAAGATCGCCGTCTTGACGTCCCAGTTTATTCGAAGCCGTTTCGCCTTGGAGCGGCGCGAACCGGTAGAGATCCTGATTGTCCGTTTTTAATAGGAGATCGACGAAGCGGTTGCACAGGCCGCACACGCCATCGAAAAATAAGATGGGATGGGCCTGTTGCTCTGCGTCTTGCGCGGGGCCAGGTTGGTTGGCAGCCTTCATCCCCTTACCCCTTTGCGGCTTCCCGGATAAACCTTTGCGGCCACCCGGATAGAGACCAATGGCCGGGCGTATCCCGCCATTTTTAAATGAACCGCTTCACCGGGCCCAGGTCTTGGATTCCAGGACCGACTGGTTTTCGTAGATCGAACCCCCGCGTTCCGCCCCGGGATAGGGCATGCGAACGGGCAGGTCGGCCATGCGCGGGACGTTGGTCGGTTCGCCGCGAAGCAGGTTGCCGTTGAAATCGTCCCACTTCCCGGCACCGGTCAGCGGCCAGGCGTCGGCCGCGCAGAACTGGAACAGGAGCAGGCGCCGCGAACCACCTGAATAGTTGGGTGCCGAACCGTGCAGGGTCCGTACATGGTGGATCGATATGCCGCCGGCCGGAACCTCCAGGGGCACGACGTTTTCCGGCATAAAGTCAGGATCGGTCACAGCCCCGCAGAACCGGCCGCTCTGGTGATGATCGTAGGTCTGGCCCTTGTGTGAGCCCGGAATGACCAGCAGGGCGCCGTTGGCTTCGGTCATCTCGTCGATACAGACGCCGACGGCGAGCACGTCGTCGTTCGTGTGCGGATAAAAGGCCCAGTCCTGGTGCCATTCCACCGGGCTGCCGTAGTCGGCGGATTTCATGTTGAGCTTGTTGCCGTTGGTCCGGATGCGCTGACCGATCAACTGGCCGACGATGTCGAGCAGGCCGTCATGCCGGATGGTATTGGCATACACCTCGTGGTGGTCGATCGGGGTTTTGAGGCGGCGCACCTTCGGATCTTCCGGAGAGTGGCCGGGCTCGAGATCGTAGAGGTCCGTGTGCTCGGCAACGATACGGGACTTGTCGACCAATTCGTCGGTCACGCGCTGCAAATCCGCGACCTCCGCATCCGAAAACACTTTATCGACAGTCAAGTACCCGTTCTCGTGGTAGAAATCAACCTGGTCCTGGGGTAACATGGGGTCCTCCGTATTGTGGGCTATTCGGTTCAGTCGTATCGTGCTTCGTTCGGCCGCGGCAGTCTGTGTTCGACCGGTAGAAGGGCCGGACCACCACGCCGCGGTTCGGACAGGTAGTAGTAGGCCGTGCTTGCGTAATCGTTGCTCAGCTTGTTCGCATGGCCGTGTTCGATGGACATGCGAAAACTACTTCGAAACCGGATCGGATCCTCGATATGATACCGGTAGACGGTGTTCTTGCCTTTGAACTTCCACTCGGGCGTGCCGCTGTATAGTATGATCCCGTGATAGGGCGCCTGGAATTCCTGCGTCGGACCATACGCGCCATGATACCAGTCTTCGGTACCCGTGCCGTGCAGTGAGGGCGGCCACGCCTCGCCGTCGATGAACATCATGTCGTCGCCTTCGCCGTACCAGTCGTTCGGGTTACGCTGAAAGCAGTCGATGTCCAGGTGGGCTCCGCAGTAGATGCCGTTGCCCTCCACATCGCAGATGACGTAGTTGTCCTGATCGCTCTTGTTCAGCCAGCGGGGGTCGTTCCGATAGGCTTCCGGTTTGAGTCCTTCCTCGAAGGCCCAGCCCTTCGTATCGGCTTCCCGACGCCACTGAACATGAAAATACGCCTGATCCGCCACCGCGTCAACGGTGGGATAGGTCTCGTAGTCTATGTAAAAGTATTGAAAATACCCTTCAGCGCCCTGGTTTTCCACTTCCAGTACGGCCTTTTCCTTGAATGGCATGGGCCACCACGAATTGAATCCCTTGCCATCCTGCGGGCTCATCTGGAGCGGGGCGGTTATGAAATCTTTGCGCATGCCGTGACCGAGTCCGAAGAAATCGCCGATGGGACATTCCACGTTCGGTTCAGTGCAGCCGTCCCAGTACATGCGCAGCACGATCCGCCGGCAGTAGTCTTCCGTGGGCATCCCCAGCGTCATCCAGATATGCTTGATGCACCCCGGTCCGTTGATCTCGCCGATTACCCGTTTTTCTCCTGCCTCGATCCGCCACGCATCGGTGTTGGCACCTGTTGCGTCCCAACTGGATATCCGCCTGCTGTCATAGGAACGCAACGTGGGCAGCGACGCCAGGCTGGTCTGTCCGATCATGGTTTCTTCCTTTCGAGTTGCTTCATATAACAGATGTAACCAATTGAAAATGAGCCAGTTATGCTACAAGTTATGCTACCACTTCGGCATACCCACCGTCACCAGTGCTTCCGTCACCTGCCCGAATGGTCGTCCGCCCACGGTCAGGTTCAGCGCGACGGGTTGCCGTCGGCACCGGGTGCCTTCAGGAACGTGGAGCACCAGGTGAAACTCCTTCTGTTCCCGCGGTCCCAGGGCCAGGGTCAGCGTCTCGCTCTGCCAGCCTTCGGGACCCACGAGTCGTATCCGTGCCGGTTGCTCCGAGGGGAAGGGGTTGAGTACCCAACCGCTGAATTCGACGGGTGCCCCTACCGGCGCGTGGGCACGATAGGGCACCAGCTTGCCGCCCTGTGACTCGGCGCCGAAATGGGCCCCGTCGTCATCGAGCAGCATGAGGGTCCGGTGGACGTCGTCAAAAGCCCCGGCGGCCCTTTCAATCTCGTCGTACCATTCAAGCGACGTGCGGTAGGGCCGGGTATGACCGGTGATCACCAGTTCGGGCTTGAAGCGTTTCAGATCTTCAAGGAAGCGCTTATAGCAACCAAGATCGAGCCCATTCTTGTAAACGTGGTTGGTGAACATGCGCGCGCCGGACTGGTAGCCCACGCCGCCTTCGGCGTCGAAGAAGGCCTGGTCGCCGGTGTGGACCACGCGGGTCCCGTCGATCTCCATGCAGATCATCGTGGCGAACCGCGTGTGGCCCGACATGGGGTACAGCGTGATGGGGATGTTCTCCCAGTGGACCGTTTTCTCGTTGGGGATGTGCCTGGCTACCGGGATCGGCTCGTGCCATAGACAGGGCCGGTCGTACTTGACCGGGTTTTCGAGCAGGTCGCTGAAATGCCCGCCCGCCAGAACCTCCGTTCCGAACAAGCGCTGCAACATGGGGATGCCGTTGACGTGATCGTCGTGAAAGTGGGAAACGAGCGTGGCGTCGATGCGATCGATTCCGAAGCGCTTCCTGAGGCCGCTGATACCGTGGAGGGTCGGCCGGCGGTTGGACACGTGGGACTTGGCCGGCTGGTAGCCGGTCTTCAGGTTGTAACCGTAATCGATGGACATGACCTTGCCGGATTCACTGAGGATGAAGTGGGTCTCCGCACCGGCGTATTTCGAGCGGTACAGGTGGGGCAGCACCTCTTCGATGTCATCCTCGTCCGGATCCTCCAACGGCCCTGCCGCGCCGGGCTGGATTTCCTCCAGACGCCGGAGATTCGCCTTGAACGTCGGGATGGCTTCGGCCGGGTTATCCACCGGGTCTCCCAGGCTGGGCAGCAGCCGGTCCGTGCTGGCCGCGAGGAGCCGGTGGGCGGCGTGGTACAGGTTCCATGCACCCGTGTAGTCGTTGTAGTTGTACTGAAGAGGCGCCAGCCGGGTCGTCTTCCCCGTCCCGCAGATTACCTCCCCGACGAACCCGATGCGCCGGTCGCCGATGTTCGCGATGTAGCTGCTGGCGCCGTTGGTCATGCCGGGCGTAGGTACCACTTCCCAGGACAGCCCCGCGATATCGCGCGTTTCGTAGTCCATCATCCAGCCGTCGATTGGCATGGGCCGGACGGGTGAAAAGCGGTCCCATCGGTTGTCGTAGGAATTCCACTGCTGCCGTTCACGGAAGTGCTGCTCCGGATCGACGAGATACTCCTGGTCCCAGTAGGGCCCTAGAATCTGCGCCCCCTTCTCGTGCATACGAATGGCGCCGTCCGTGTGGTCGCGGAAGTGGTGGGTGAGCAGGACCGAAACCGGTTTGCCTTGGGCGATTTCGTCGAGATGGTCCGCGGCAAGGCCAGTCCCGGCGTTGACGAGCACGACGCCCTTCGGTCCCTCGACGGCGTACACGATACAGCTATCCTGAAATAGGTAGATACCTTCTTCAATTCGTTCCCAGGGGGAAGGCATGCGATGAAGCTCCGTGGTTCGGATTGGTTTGTGATTGCAACAGTCAGCGAATCAATTTACAGGAGATCGCGTGCAACCGGTCATCCATAGCCTGGTCAATTATGCATCTGGATGAGCCTGCTGGCAACAGTAGAACAAGCTGACCGGCAACACTAGATCAAGCTTTAAAACAACACTACAAATGTATTGTAATTTGGCTTCCAAACGTATAAGTTCAATATTGCAATTGCTTTATTGCTCCATAAATCGATTCGTGTCCGTATCGCTACCGTTTCGCGTCAGTATCTCTACAGGGGCCTGATCTTGGCTGATGTAGAAACCCTATACGACCGCTATTTCCTCGAATACGCCACCTATGTCGTCAAAAACCGGGCCATTCCGGAAATCGACGACGGCCTGAAGCCCGTTCAGCGCCGCATTCTCCACACCCTCTTCGAGATCGACGACGGCAAGTACCACAAGGTAGCCAACGTCGTCGGCCAGACGATGCAGTTCCATCCCCACGGCGACCAGTCCATATTCGGCGCCCTGGTGACGCTGGCCAACAAGGATTTGTTCATCGACAAGCAGGGGAATTTCGGGTCGGTGCTCACCGGTGGACAGGCCTCGGCGGCGCGGTACATCGAATGCCGCCTCACCCCGCTCGCCCGGGAAGTGCTGCTCAGCCCGGACATCACGAGTTACGTGGATTCTTACGACGGGCGCGCGCGTGAACCGGTGGTGTTTCCGGCCAAGATCCCGGTGGCGCTCATCCTCGGAGCCGAAGGCATCGCCGTCGGCATGTCCACTCGCATCCTGCCCCACAATCCCATCGAGGTCATGGAAGCCCAGGTGTCCTGTCTCAAGGGAGAGCCGTTCCATCTCTACCCCGACTTCCCGACCGGTGGGCTCATGGACGTCAGCGCCTACGACGATGGAAACGGTCGCGTGTATACCCGGGCCCTGCTGGAACCCAGGGAAGACGGCGTGGTGCTGGTCCGTGCGCTGCCCTTCGGCGAAACGACGGAAAGCCTGATGAAGTCGATCGAGGAGGCGGCCCGGTCGAAGCGCATCGGGGTAACCAGTCTGAACGACTACACTACCGACGGCGTGGAGATCGAAATTCGGACAGGCAGAAGTGCGGACACCGAGGATATCCTGCGGGGCCTGTACGCTTTCACCTCCTGCGAGGTCGCCATAGACGCCAACCTGCTGGTCATCAGCGACGGACATCCCCGCGTGGTGACCGTCACGGACATGATCCGGCACAACTCCAACAGATTGCTGGAGATCTTCGAAGCCGAACTCAAGATAGAAGAAGGGGTCCTGCGCAGCCGGCTCCGGGCCAGGCGGCTCGAGCAGGTCTTCATCGAAAACAGAATCTACAAGAATATCGAGAACATCGAAGATATCGAAGGGGTGTACGCAGCCGTACGGGAGGCCATCGCGAAGTTCAGCCCGGTTTCTACCACGGCCCGTGCCCAGGACCGGGAAATGAACGAACTGAACCGTGCCGCGCCCGAAATACGCGACGCGGCCCGCAGCCTGCTGACGACCATATATCGCAGCCTCACCTTTGAGCATTACGGTCCCAGTCGGGATATGATAGCCCGGAACCTGGACACGATTGGACACGCACCGGTGCAACATCAAAAGGTGGTCAGGTCGCTGTTGTCGGCGATCCAGCATGAGCTGACCGCGACAGGACGCATGGCCAGCGTGGAGGATATCGTCACGGCCGACAACCTGACGCGGGAGGATATGGACCGGCTCCTGGACATCCCGATCGGGCGGATCACCCGGTTCGGTATCGATCGCGCAGAGGAGGAGATGGCGGAGATCGAAGGACAGCTTCGGACGGTCTTGCACCACCTGCACCACCTGACGGACTACGCCATCGATTTTCTGGAGCAGCTCGTCCGGACCTACCGTGACGATTACCCCCGCCGTTCGGAGGTCAAACCCTTCACGCCCGTGCAGGAACGCGACGCCGCGGCCCGGGATCTGGTCCTTCGCTACGATACGGAAACTGGGTACATGGGCTATACCATCGAAAGCGGCCAATCGCTCTTCAACGTCTCCCTGTACGACCGGGTCGTGATCGTGCGGTCCGGGGGCGTCGCAGGCGTCCACAATACCCTTGACAAAATGTACGTCGACCTCGATATCCTGTACTGCGCCATGGAAGAACCCGGGCGGGTATTCACCGTCGCCTATCGAGATCTCGAGCACTTCGTCTGTATCAAGCGTTGCCGTATGGACAGGTGCCGGATCAACCAGCTTTATGAACTGGTGCCGGGGGACTCCTCGCTCATCGCTTTCACACCGGAACCTGATCCGGAAATCACCCTGATCACCAGGGATGCGGAGACCGGTAGGGAGACCCGGGAAAACCGTAAGGCAGACGAGTTTTCCATCGGTAGTCACCGTGCCAGGGGCGAACGGATTGAACAGACGGGCATCTCGGAAGTCGAGTTTACAAGTCGAAATAACCAGGAAAGGTGATCTTCATGTCTTCATGGAAGCTGTTGAGCTGGAACGTGAACGGAATCAGGGCGGTCGCTAAGAAGGGATTCCTAGATTGGTTGCAGGAAGAGGCGCCGGACATTATGTGCGTGCAGGAAACCAAGTCCCAGGAGTCGCAGCTGGACGCTAATATCACGGACGCGGCCGGTTACCAGAGCTACTGGTCGGAGGCTGAGAAGAAAGGCTACAGCGGCGTAGGCGTCTATTCGCGACATGAGCCGATCAGTGTGCACAAGGGTTTCGGTGAGGACCGGTTCGATTCGGAAGGGCGTACGCTGGTCCTGGAATATCCAGATTTCACCCTGTTCAACGTGTATTTCCCGAACGGCAAGCAGAACGCGCAACGGCTGCAGTACAAGATGGACTTCTACGACGCAATCCTCTCCCACTGGGAATCCCTCCGTGCAGACGGCAAAAAGCTCGTCATCTGCGGCGACGTGAATACAGCTCACCACGAAATCGATCTGGCCCGTCCGAAGGACAACGTGAAGATATCCGGTTTTCTGCCCAAGGAACGGGCGTGGATCGACAAGATCATCGGCCAGGGGTACGTGGATACCTTCCGGCAATACGACGAGGGACCAGACAACTACACCTGGTGGCACCTGATGTCCGGTGCGAGAAAGCGGAACGTGGGGTGGCGGATCGACTATTTCTACGTAACCGAAGACCTGATACCCGTGCTGAAGAACGCGTGGATCCTGCCGGACGTCTTAGGGTCGGATCACTGTCCGATCGGGATTGAGGTGGGAGTGGGGTGAGGAGAAGATGTAATCTTGAAGAAAAAACTTCGAGATTATATGCTTCCTGACTACTGAATACGTAATAAGATACAGCAATCGACGGGATACGTACTGCCGGTTTTGAGGTTTGTTATCATAAAATGAGTGAATCTGAAAGCAGAACGGAACCTAGAGAACCAGAAATGACCCAGGCTGAAATCCGCGGTTTCGTCCGACGAGTTCAGGATGATCTTTACTTTGGAACGGATAATATCAGAGTGGCATTGGGACGGATGGATGAAAGACTCAGAAACACGGCCACCAGGGAAGACATTGCAAACATGAAGATCAGTGTGATAAGGTGGTTTATCGGGAGTACCCTGACTCTTGCAGGGATTGTTGTTACGACGTTTAAGTGGCTATTACCATAATTCACCATCACCCCGCAAAATCGTTAGCTGTGCTGTATTCCCTCCTGTTCAGTTTTAGGACTGCTGCACTACGGTCCTGGATAGACGCAGATGAACGATCCCAAAAACAAACTCCCATCCGACGACACAGGAATGAATCCACGAGAAATCGAAAAATCTATTAGGCGGATCGAAAATGATCTTTATTTCGGGTCTGGTAGTATCAACGACCTCCTGAGCAGGATTGAAGAGAAACTGGAGAACGTTGTCACAAAGGAAGATCTGGAAGAGAATATGATGGAGTTGAAGGCGGAACTGATCTCCAATTCCAATGCCACATTTCGATGGACTATCGGGGTTTTTATTATGGGATCCGGGGTATTACTGGCAATCCTGAAAATAACCTGATTTGGTCCGCGTCAGATACCTGTGTGGGGTAGTGTACCAAACACAGACAGCAAAACCAGCATGGGCGGACAGCAGTACTAGAGTAGACTGAAGGCACGACCTCACATCTCCGCCGTACCCACCACCGTATCCGAAAACACGACATGCCCCCACATCTCGGGGACGTGCATGTTGATCACGCCTTGCGGGGACCACACCCAGTTGTCGCAGGGGACGCCTTCTTTCCGCAGGTAGCCGTCCTTCCACTCGTCGAATTCCCACTCTACCCTCGAAAAATTGACCCGCCAGCTGTCCCCGGCCTTCGGCGGACAGTCGACACCGGCGTATTCGGCCATGCTGGTCCAGGGGAAGGCGATTTCGGTAGACCAGCCCCGGTCCACGTCATGGGGGCAGTTGACCGTGCCGTCGATGCGCACGGCGTGCTTCACGCCCACGAAGTCCCAGTCGTGGTCCGCTTGTCCACCCTTGTTGTACGGCTTGGGCAGGTACAGGTCCCACGCCGCGTTCAGGGGGTTGATCTCGAATTCCATATAGTGGTTGGTATCGCCGTCCGGATCGAAGAACACCTCGAAGTCGTTGTCATTGCAGATGATAGAATCCCGCTTGGTCAACGTGCCCCAGACATCCGGCTCTTCCATGTCCGCCGCAACGTAGAAGTACTCGTCGTCCCACAGCATCATGGCGCGCGTGCCGAACCGCGGAATGGGCTTGAGGTCTCCCTCGATATCTACGAAGAGGTCGGTGCGCGGCGCACGGATCCAGGAGGGATCGCTCAGCTTTCCGTCGATTATGATGGGACCGCAGGCACGGTGACAGGTGTAGGTCTTGGGGACGATATCCGGGGAAGGCGTATCAGACATGTGGGACCTTTCTTTCGGGAACGATATAGATGGGAATTACATACCCGATAAACGTTATGAACGAAACTGAACAGATTGATAAATCGAGGAGTGTGCGGTGGTCGAATGCTGAACAGTCCCTTGGCTCAGGACCGCAGCCCCGACTGAGATTCGAATCCCAGCAGTCGCTTCAAGGTCGGCGTCGCCCTTTCGACGACCTCGGGGTCTGCCAGCCTGAATTGGTCCTGCTGCGGCTTCATGAACGAGCGACAGAAGAACCCCAACAGGATCATCCGCTGCTGCAGGGTGCAATTGGCCCCGCTGCTGTGCCAGGTCGCGCCGTGGATTATGACAATATCGCCTTTACGGGCGTCCAGCTGGATGACGTCGTCGTACTCTTTTTCCGGATCAGGTGGGAACTCGCGCTTGTAGCTGCCCGGTACGAGCCGCGTGGCCCCATTTTCGGGCGTGAAGTCGTCGAGCACGTAGATCGTGTTGGAGCAGAAGGCGAAAGGTGGAGGCGGCTGTGGGAAACGTCCCAGTGGAAAGTCGACATGCAGCCCGCCGGCGGGTGCGCCCGGACCGATGAGATTGACGGTAAAGCTGCTCAATATGCAGTCGTCACCCAGCAGGTGTTCATGGAGCGCGAGCACTTGCGGCAGCTGGATCATCTCCTCGTAAATCCGGCCCTGTTAACCAGGTTCCACACCCTTTGGGCCTGTCCGTCGAAGTAGACGTGTTCCCCGCTGCCGGCCTTTTCTTCCGCAGCCAACTCGGTCGAGCGATCACGCAGGGCATTGGCCTGTTCCGGGGACAACGCCTCTTTGAGCACGACGTACCCGTATTCGTCGAGATGGGCGATGGCATTCTCTAGTTTCATCTGCGATCCTCCGCTCAACCGTGTCCGATTACTGTTTATTGCTCTCGTACGGTACCGCGGTGCCCTTGACGAATTCCGGCTCGTCCATGTCGGCCGTCATGTAGACGTGGCTGCCCGGCCCTTCGTTGGTGGTTCCTGCTGTGTGCGCGCCGTTGGCATCCAGGGAGATGATCTGCACGCCGCCCACGCGCTGGGTATCCAGCTCGTTCATGTCCCTTAAGCCCTCGGCCGTCGCCTCCTCCAGGGACATGCCCATCTTCATGTAGGTCACCACGTTTCTTGCCGCGCCGGTCCGGATGGCGAGTTCACCCGTGCCAGTGCATGCCGCAGCGCCGTAACGGTTGTCGGCGAAACCACCCGCGCTGATGACCGGGGAGTCTCCCAGGCGTCCCGGGTACTTCCATCCCCAACCGCTCGTGCTGACGCCGACGCAGATGTCGCCGTTGCCGTCCTGCGCGATGAAGTTGGTCGTGCCGCCGGCCTTCTGCGGATCGACGGCGAGGTGGCTCAACTTCCACAGTTCACTGGTATTCTGAAGTTCTTCCGGGTCGTCGATTCCCAGTTGTTCGCGCACGTGCTTTGCGTATATCTCCGGCATCTCGGGATCCACGTATGTGCTCTTCTCGAAACCCATTTCGCTGGCGAACCGTTCCGCGCCATCGGCGACGAGAAATACATGGATGAGCTTTTCCATGACGCATCGTGCGATCGAGATGGGATGATCGTAGCCCGTCACCGCGCCCACCGCGCCCACGTCACGGGTGCGGCCGTCCATGATGAGCGCGTCCAGCTGGGGATAACCGAGAATGTTGGGATAACCGTGGAGTCCGACGCTGCGGTCGGGGCGATGCACCTCCACCTCCCGGATCCCGATTTCGATGGCGTCCACAGCGGTCTTGCCTTCCTTCAGCGCGCCCACAGCCTGCCGGATGCCCACGTCGCCATTATTCGTAGCCATGACAATCATCGTCTAATCCTTCCTATGGTGGATTGTAGGTTGATATCCCATGCATAGTAAATAGGAGGGTACGAAAAGCAAGGGTATATTCTAAGGGCCAGGGTGATGGGTTAAAGCGGGTAGCGACAGCGATGGACCGGAACGGTGAAATGCCTTGCAATTTCCCCGCGTTTATTTATCCTGAATTACCAATCCGGTAAGGCTTTTGACCACGTTACGTCGAGGCCGCACGGCTTCGGAGGGCGAGAACCATTTGATCATCTGGATTCGGATCGGAACGCCGGAAACCTACAACACGGATGGCCGTGATTTCCGTTTGAAGCGGCGGATGGAAGAGATCTCCGGGCAGCCCTGTCTCATGCTGCACCAGGAGCAGATGACGCCTGAGATCATCAAGCCTTTGAAACCCCAGGCGCTGTTACTCAGCGGCTGCGGTACCTTCTTCCAGCACTTCAAGCCCGATACATTTTACGCATTCGAAGATACGCTCAACGAGATGGCGGACATTCCAACGATGGGATTGTGCGCCAGCCACCAGCTTATGGGGTTCATGTTCAACGACGGCTTTCGTAACCTGCCGCAGCTAGAAGACGAGATGATGCGGCCGCTGCTGCCGGGCGAACCGGACGTGCTCGATCCAAATCCCGATGCCCTGGGTTATTTCTGCGAAGAAGGATTCCACCCGGTAACCGTGATGCAGCCGGATCCGTTATTCGATGCGTTGCCCGACCCCGTGGTCGTGCGGCAATCCCACTACGCGGAGATGAAGACGGTGCCACCGGACTTCGACCTCATCGCTTCGAACGAAAACTGCCGGATTCAGGCGATCAAGCACCGTTCGCGGCCCCTGTATGGCACGCAATTCCACCCGGAATACTATATCGACGTCTATCCCCACGGCCGGAAGATCCTGGAGAACTTCTTTCGGTTTGCCCGGGTGCTGTAGTGGTACACCCGGTTGATGTTGCGGTCTGCCAAGGACGAGAAATCAGAACAAGAAATCAGTCGGTCGAAACGATACAAAAAGAGGTGCCTATGTCCATTCCTGATTTCGGTATGAGCGAACTGGGGCGGTTTGCCGAGGAGGGCTATCTGCGTCTCGGCCGGGTGGCTTCCGTTAAGCAAGTGCGGGCGATGTGCGACCGCATCGACGACATCATGCTGGGCAATGTCCGGTACGAAGGCATGCCGATGCAGCGCGATACGACTACCGGCGAGTACGACGGATTGCCGACCAGGACGCACGAGGAAAGCGAGGAGACGCTCGCTTACCGCCGTATCGACGATCTGCAGCTGGATCCTCTATATCTCGGGTATATGCAGCATCCTGTTTTTCGAGAGATCACGGAGGCCCTCATCGGTCCCAATGTCTCCATATTCAGGGCCATGTTCATGAACAAACCGGCCCAGCATGGCACCCATCTCCCCTGGCACCAGGACGTCGGTATCGGATGGGGACTGGATTCGAATCCGGAGGTGACCATCTGGACCGCCCTCGATCCGGCGACGATTGAAAACGGCTGCATGCAGGTGGTGCCTGGCAGCCACAAACTGGGTGTTCTCAACGAAATGCACTATCCTTCCGAGGCCGACCAGGCCAGATACGCGCGCGAGGAAGATTGTATCTACCTTGAAGCCGAGGAGGGCGAGGCCATACTCCTGAACAACCTGCTTCTGCACCGATCGGCCCGGAATCCGACCGGCAAACCACGCCGGGCCTTCAGTATTGCTTACATGGACGCTTCCACGCGGGCCGTGAAAACAGGCGAGGGGTTTCCTGTCATCTTCGGGGAAGACGCGTTGACTGGGGGCGTGCTTCAGGAGAGTGCCTCGTGAAGATGAACGAAAGCATCGCGCTTATCACGGGAGGCGGATCGGGCATCGGGTCTGCCACGGCGAGGCTCTTTGCCGAAGAAGGCGCCGCGGTCTGCGTTACGGGTCGAAGGGAGACGCCTCTTAAAGAGGTAGTGGAAAATATACAGGCATCCGGCGGTCGCGCGTTGGCTGTTTCCGGGGATGTGGCCGTCACGGCGGACTGCCAGCGAATGGTCGAAGAAACGATCGCGGCGTTCGGCCGAATCGACGTGCTGGTGAACAACGCCGGCGTTGCGACGTCGATGGACTCCGACGCGACCAGCGACGAACTCTGGGACGAGACGATCGGGACCAATCTGACGGGTGCGTTCCGCCTCATCCGGGCGGTCCTGCCTGGGATGATTTCCCAGGGCTCAGGGAGTATTGTAAACGTCAGTTCGGTCCTCGGGCAATCGGCTATGAAGAGGACGGCGGCATATGGCGCCTCCAAGGCAGGCCTCGACCAGATGACGCGCGTTCTGGCCGTCGAGTACGCCGACCGTGGTATACGGGTTAATGCCGTTGCCCCGGGCTGGGTACACACGCCCATGAACGAATCTGTACGGACCCAGCCCACCATGTACGAACGGTTGAAGAAGCGCCATCCGATGGGTCGATTCGGAACGCCTGACGAGATAGCCCGCGCTATCCTGCACCTGGCCTCGGACGAGGCGGCCTGGACGACGGGCGCTGTGCTGACGGTTGACGGAGGGTGGACGGCGACCTAGCTGCGGGTTCGACGATAGAATGCGTCGGAAGATGGACGGTGGTCGTAACACCGTGGAATGAAGTCATAGTTGCAAACTAGCATTTGGAGAGAAGACATGAGTTTGAGAACGGCTGCAGCATACCTGGAAGGATTGCGGGACGGCAGGACGATCTACTTTCGCGGCGAGCGGGTGCCGGATCTCATGGAGCATCCGGAACTGCGTGTGGGAGCGGAGCATACAGCGCTGGACTACCACCTTGCCGAAGACGAGGCCCACCGGGACCTGTTCACCGCGGTCTCGCCCGAGACCGGTGAGCGCGTCAGCCGCTACTTCATCCCGCCAACCGGCACGGAAGACCTGCTGAAGCGCCGGGAGATGATCGAGACCAGCACCCGCGAGGGCAGCGGGGTGGTGCTGCTCATCAAGGAGATCGGCACGGACGCCCTGTTTTCCCTGCGTCTCGTCGCGCGGCAAATCGATGTAAAGTACGGCACCGGTTACCTGGAACGCGTGAAAAACTACCATGCCGAATGCCGCGACCGCGACCTGAGCATGGCCGTGGCGCAGACCGACGCCAAGGGAGACCGAAGCAGACTGCCCTCCCAGCAGACCCATCCCGATTATTACGTGCGCATCGTGGAACGCCGGCCCGATGGCATCGTGGTCCGTGGTGCCAAGGCCCATACTACGGGAACGGCCTTCGTGGACGAAGTGGTCGTGCTGCCCACACGGGCGATCTCCGAGGAAGACCAGGATTACGCCGTGGCCTTCGCCGTGCCCGCCAACACGCCGGGCGTCCGGCTCATCGCCAGTCCCTTCGGTTTCTCGGGTGACAGCACCTATCACCACCCGGTCAGTGCAAAGCACCACCTGGTCGAAACCCTGACCGTGTTCGACGATGTGTTCGTCCCGAACGAGCGGGTCTTCTTGGCCGGCGAATGGGATTTTGCCGGGGTGCTGGCCAACGCCTTCGTGGAGTTCCACCGGTTCACTGCCGTGTCCTACAAGCCGCCCCTTCTGGACCTCTTCATTGGCGCGGCCTCGCTGATCGCCGTGTACAACGGGGTGGAGAAGGCCAGCCATATCCGCGACAAGGCCACCCGGCTCATCACGTACACGGAGACGGTCCGCGCCCTTACCCGGGCGGCCGCCATGGACTGCAAGGTGGTGGATGGAATCGCGGTGCCGGACACGCTTACGACCAACATCGCCAAGTACCATTTCGCCAACAACTACCACGAGGCGGTACGGGACGTGCAAGACATCGCCGGGGCCCTGCTGGTCACCGGTCCCGCGGAAGCGGACTGGCACAACGAAGAGACGCGGGGCGACTTGGAGCGATATCTGGGCGGGCGCAAAGGGGTACCGACCATGGACCGGATGAAGGCCATCAATCTCATACGCGATCTCACGGCTTCCGACTTTGGCGGGTACCACGAACTCCTGGCCATCCATGCCGAGGGTTCGCTCGAGGCGCAGAAGATCACGATATTCCGGGGCTACGACCTGATGCGGTGCATGGATATCGCGAAGAAGGCCGCGGGGATCGAGTAGAAGGCGATGATGTCGCGGCGTAGTGTGCGGGCATCAGATAGTGAGTATTCGAATTGAGGGTAGACTGATGGATTCCGGTCAAGGTCCGGTGATCATGAGCGGCCGCAAGCTGGCCGACGAGATGCAGGCAAGGCTCGCGGAAGAAACCGCCGGGATGCGCGAAAAGGGGGTGACGCCGGCCCTTGCGACGATCCTGGTCGGCGACGACGGCCCCAGTGCTACCTACATCGCCATGAAGCACCGGGCGTGCGCGGAGATCGGCATCGAGAGTATTCATATCCACCTGCCCGCGACCACGACCCAGGACGAACTGGTCGCGACGATCGGCCGGATGAACGAAGACTCGAAAGTCGACGCCATCCTCGTGCAGATCCCGTTGCCGGAGGGTCTCGACGAGGAAGCGGCGCTGCTGACCGTGTCCCCCGACAAGGACGCGGACGGCCTCAATCCCATCAATCTGGGCCGGCTGGTGATTGGACAACCGGGTCCCCTGCCGTGCACCCCAAACGGCATCCTCGCCCTGCTGGTCCACTATGGCGTGCCCATCGAAGGGAAGCGGGTGGTAATCGTTGGACGTGGACTGACTATAGGCCGACCGCTGGCGCTGCTGCTATCCTTGAAACGGCCCGACTGCAACGCGGCCGTTACGGTGGTGCATTCGGCCGTGCCCGATATGGCCGATCACCTGCACGAAGCCGATATCATCGTAGCCGCCGCGGGATCACCCGGATTGGTAAAGAAAAAAATGGTAAAACCTGGTGCGGCCGTCGTCGCGGCGGGCATCACCCGCAAGGGAAAGAAACTAGTCAGCGACGTGGATGACGACGTGGCGGAGGTCGCCGGCTGGATTACTCCCCGCATCGGAGGGGTCGGTCCCATGACCGTGGCGATGTTGATGGAGAATACGGTGCGTGCGGCGCGGCGACGCGTCTGACGGTGCGTGCGGCGCGGCGATGGGTTTAGGACCCTACGCCAGCAGCGCCCAGTTGGAAAGATCCACCTCACCTGGTACCGTTTCCTGTCCCGAGAAACATTGCTCCAGCGCGGCCAGCGTAAACTCGCCGATCTCGAGATGACCGTAAGCGCCGGTGCCCGAGGTATGGGGCGTGAAGACCACGTTGGTCAGGTGGCGCAAACGGTGATCGGGCGGAAGGGGTTCGGGCGTGGTTACGTCCAGTTGGACCTGGATCCGGCCGGTCTTCGCTTCTTCATAGAGCGCGTCGTGATCCAGTACGGATCCCCTCGAGGTGTTGACCAGGACGGCGTTGTCCCGCAGGAGCCGCAACTGCTCGGCACCGATCATGAGGTTCGTTTCCGGTATGGATGGCGCATGTATGGTCACCATGTCCGATTCCTCGAACAGGGTATTCAGATCCACCCGTTCCACGTTCAATCGACCGGCGTCCCATTCGCCGAGGTAGGGATCGAAGACGAGTATCCGGACGTTGAAGGGTTGGAGGAGCCGGATCACTTCCCGTCCGACCGAACTGGCGCTGACGATTCCCACCACGCCGCCGCGCAAATACTGGTTTGACCAGTTCTGGTCCGGATCCCGCCACATGCCCCGTTCCCGGATGTTGATCGCGTGGTGGACCCATCTCCGGCTTATTGTGATCAAGGCTCCGATCGTGTGTTCCGCCACGTTGAGGGCGATGGCGCCGTTCGCGCTGGTAACGCGAATACTCCTGGGAACCAGCTGGGCACGGACCATTTCGGAGGTCAGCAGATACTTGACCGAACCCGCGGAATGGGCGATGACCTTGAGTCGTTGGCCGCGCTCCAGTGCCGCCCCGCTCAGGGCTTGTACGCCCCAGCCGGTGACGAGTCCGTCAAAGGACGATATGCCCTCCTCCACTTCTGCGGCCGTCAAGGCGCGGTCCGATTCGTTTTCGACCACGTCGAAGTTCCTGAGAAATCGCTGGTAAGTTTCATCCGAAAACACGTTGGCGGTATGGGACGGCGTCGGCAGGTACCAGATTCGTGGTTTGCTCATAATGGGTTTACGATTGAACTCGTTGCCGGTTTATGATTGTCGTAGCAGAGAATAATGAATGACAAAACCCATGGAATGTTTACACATAGTACAGATAAAGAAGGTGTAATCAATGAAAATACGTGTTGAGGAGAATCGATCATGACCGACACGATACGTACTGAACTGCGAGACCCGATCCGGGTCGCTTCGGTAGACGAACTGAAGGAGAAGGGGAGCATCGTCGTCAACGGCAACGACGGACCGATCGCCGTGTTCCACCACGACGACGGACAGGTGCACGCCGTGGACAACCGCTGTCCCCACATGGGGTTTCCACTGCACCGCGGCACGATCAAGGATGGCATACTGACCTGCCACTGGCACCATGCGGACTTCGACCTGGAGAGCGGTTGCACCTTCGATCTCTTTGCCGACGACGTTCCGGTATACACGGTGGAGATGAGGAATGGCGACGTATGGGTCTCGGGATCCCGGGATCAATCCGGTGACGCCGAGTACTGGCGCAAGCGCCTGAGGGAAGGCCTGGAACAGAACATCTCGCTGGTCAATGCCAAGGCGGTGATCGCCCTGCTGAAATCGGGCGTGTCCTCCAAGGATATCGCCGAGACCGGCGGACGGTACGGGGTGCGGTATCGTTCGTCTGGTTGGGGATCGGGACTGACCATTCTGACTGCCATGACTAACCTGTGCGCCTATCTGCCGAGGGACGAGCAGATCCTTCCGCTTTACCAGGGGCTGACGCACGTGGCCCGGGACAGCAACGGACAGCCGCCGAGGTTCGACCTGCAGCCGCTGGATACCGAAAACCTGACGATTGAACAGTTGAAACGGTGGTTTCGCCGCTTCGTGGAGGTGCGGGATAGCGAGGGTGCTACGCGTTGCCTGCTCACCGCCGTATCCATGGGCTGTGACCCGGCCCAACTGGTCGACATGATGATGTGCGCCGCCACGGATCACATATTCCTGGATGGCGGTCACGTGGTGGATTTCATCAACAAGGCCTCGGAACTGCTGGATCATATCGGTTGGGAACACGCGGGTGAAGTGCTGCCCAGCCTGGTGCGCCAGTTAGCCGCGGCGCAACGCAGCGAGGAGACCAACGCCTGGCGTCATCCCGTCGACCTGGCGGCAATCCTGCGTGGCGTGAACGACGCGCTGCCCGGTGCGATGGCTTCGCCGCCCAATGGATACGCCTGGGAAGGGCCCGGTGCGCTGGCCGAAGTGATCCTGGGGGAAGATCCACAGGCTACGGTGGACGCCATGCTGGCCCGCCTTCGCGAGGGCATGACACCGCTGCAACTCAGCCAATCGGTGACCTACGCCGCCGCGCTGCGCATCGCCCGCTTCCACACGCAGAACGAGTTCGGCGACTGGATCACGGTGCTGCACACCTTCACCTACGCGAACGCCCTGCACCAGGCCCTGAAACGCACGGGTTCGCCTGAACTGGTTCGCGGGGTATTCCATGGCGCCCTGGCGGTGTACCTGGACCGCTTTCTCAACGTGCCGCCCGCGCGGCTTCCGAGTGAGAATGCCACGATCGGCCTGGCCGGCGAGACGGACGAGATACTCGACGCATTTCTGACGGAACTGGATACGCAGCAGCAGGTGGAACCGGCCGCCAGGCTGGTTTATCGCTACCTCGCCGACGGGCACCCGGTGAACCGGTTGTTCCGCACGCTGGCGATTTCGCTGCTCAGGGAGGACGCCGAGTTTCACAGTTTCCAAATGCTGGAAGCAGGCATACGCCAGTACGAGGAGCTGCAGGGGACTACCGCGGCCGACCACGTGCTGATCGCCACGGCCCGGTACCTTGCCGCCCACGCACCGACGCAGCGTACCCTCAACCAGACCGCGCAGATTGCCCTGCGGCTGAGCCGCGGCGAAGCGCTGTACGAGGAAGAATAGCAAGAAACAAAACGGGCGTGACCCGGGTAACTTTACACCATTACCAGGCCACGCCCGTAGTTGTTCAAAACCGGCAGTACTACTTTCGTCTATTCCCCGCTTGTGACGTATTTTCTCAACATGCGCGGTCCGACCTCGGCGCCGTACACGTTGCCCATGGCGTCCACGGCAACGCCTTCCGCGCCGGTCGTTCCGGCGTTATCGGCATCCACCACGGGATCGGGGATAAAGGCCGACACGAAACCGCCGTCCTTGATGCTCCCGATGCGGATTCCCCGTTTCCATCCCGGATTGGCGCCCCAGGTCGCGTTCGACTCGGAATCTGCGCTGTAGAGGACGTCGTTGGCGTCGATGAACAGTCCGCTCGGGCGGCCGAACTGGGTCCAGGTGGCGATGTACTCGCCTTCCTGGTCGAAGATCTGAAGCCGGGCGTTGCCCCGGTCTCCCACAAACAGTCGGCCCTGGGAATCCATGGCCAGCGCGTGAGGATCCCGGAACTCACCGGCGGCCTGTCCCGTTTTGCCCCAGGCCTTGATGAACGTACCGTCGCTCGCCAGCTTGACGATCCGGTTGTTGCCCGCGGCGCCGTGTCCGTCCGCCACGAATATGCTGCCATCGGGTGCCACGAGTACATCGGAAGGCGCATTGAAGATGGTCTCTCCATCACCTCCGACGCCGGCTACGCCGAGGCTCATCAGCAGTTCACCATCCTCGCTGAACTTGTGGACCTGGTGCCCGATGCCTTCACCGCCCCGGGCGTCCGTCACCCAGACGTTGTTTTCCGAGTCCACGAAAATGCCATGGGGCCAGACGAATATGCCCGCGCCGAAGCTTTTCAGCAGGTTGCCGTCGTTGTCGAAGAGCATGATCGGCGGTACGTCTTCCCTTCCGGCGCACAAGTTCTGACCGCATCTTTCAGCGACCCAGATGTTTCCGCTGCCGTCCTGGGCTGGAAAGACCGCACTCGTAGCGCCCCAGGTCCTGTCTCCACCGAGCTTGCCCCAGATGCCTTCGACCGTGGTGTATGGATTAGGCGCGTTGTTCTGGGCCATTACTGGACCGTTTAACTGGCCGAACAATACGAAGGCGGCCGCAACGACGACCCACCGGATCCAAATCGAATCTTTCATGAGTATCCTCACTTTTCTTGGTGGTAGAACATGGCCTCGTCCGCACCGGGCGAAACCATACAATGCCTGGGATGTGTTGTTTCCCGGATAAAATAAGATACAGGCACGATTTAGCAACGGGTTTTTCGTTGAACCCGTGGGCGTTCTCGGTCTCCCCAACCGTCTTGACATACAACGGGGACCGGAGCATATTCCAGCAGCGAATCAAGCAGCAAGTCATGTAAAAAAGACCCCAAAAGGCCGAAGCGGCCGGGCGACCTTAACATAGGAAGCGGCCGAAGCGGCCGGGCGAGGTACAGCTTTCGTGTTATCGGGTTTCAAGACAAACCAGGGCCGCAGGATTATCGGACTGATGTCGGGAACGTCCGCCGACGGTATCGACGCCGCGGTCATTCAGTTCTTAAAGAAGAACGATGGGTTTTCCCTGGACGTACTGGGCTTCAAGACGATTGCCTATCCACCCGGATTACGCGAAAAAGTCATGGCCGTTTCCAATCCGGAGACCAGCAGGATCGACGAGTTAAGCCGACTGCATTTCGAGCTGGGAGAACTCTTCGCCCGGGCAGCGCACACGGTCGCGGAGACCGCGGGGCTTGCCATGACGGATATCGATCTGATCGGGTCCCATGGCCAAACGGTCTATCATCTCCCGGAGCGGAAAGAGCGATTCGGCGTGGAGACCGGGGCGACGCTTCAGATTGGCGACTCGTCGGTGATCGCGCAGCGCACGGGCGTGGTCACGGTCGGTGATTTCCGCACGGCGGACGTGGCCCGGGGCGGCCAGGGCGCGCCGCTCGTACCCTACGTGGATTACCTGCTTTTCAAGCATCCGACCCGGTCGCGGGGGCTGTTGAACCTGGGGGGGATCGCGAATCTCACGGTTCTGCCCGCGGGTTCTGGCCCGGCGGACGTCATGGCTTTTGATACGGGTCCGGCCAACATGCTGATCGACGCCGCCGCAAAAATTGAATTGGACCAGGCGATGGATAGGGACGGCGCGGGAGCGCGAAATGGAACGCCATCCAAAAAAGTCGTGAAAAACGTGCTGTCCATGCCCTATTTCGGACGAACGCCGCCCAAGTCCACGGGACGGGAACTGTTCGGCGATCCCTGCTCGGTAGCCTTGGTCAGCGAAGGAAAGAAGCTCGGATTGAGCCCCGATGACCTGCTGGCGACGGCCACGGAAATAACCGTTCTTTCCATCAAGGAAGCCTACCATCGGTTCGTTGAACCGGCCACGCCGCTAGATGATTTCATCGTGAGTGGCGGTGGTGCGAAAAACGGGTTCATACTCGAACGCCTTGCCCAGGTCCTGTCGCCTGTCGAGGTGACGGTATCCGATAAACATGGACTCTCGTCGGATGCCAAAGAGGCCGTCGCGTTTGCGATGCTGGCTGACCTGACTGTCAGGGGAAGGCCGGGCAGTCTGCCTGGAGCCACGGGAGCCGACCGGCCGGCAGTGCTGGGCAAGATATGTCTGCCCGGTTGAAAGCCGGAGAGTATACCAGGAGAAGATTCATCTTGATGCACTCCATCATGATTGAGACCGGGTTCGCCCAGACTCGAAATCCCGGCTATCCGGCCCGATTCAGAGGCTGGCTCACCTGGCTTGCTTCCATTCTGCTGCTCGTCGTGATTGCCGGATGCGCCGGCAGGCCGCTTCCATCCACCCCTTCCGAACCGTCCGGGCGGCCCACACCTTCAGATGCTTTCCGTCCCGGCCGGCTGCCCATGGTCAGGATCGGTTTACTCGTCAACCAGTCCTCGGTGCGAATGACGGGTACCGGTTCCTTTAAAGTGGTGGACCATTCCAGCGAAGAAGTTATCGGTACCTCGTCCCGCGGCGAGGTGTGGAACATGCAGGCGAATGGCGCATGGATTGACGTATCCACGCCAGATGGCGATGCCCAGGGACTGTACACCGGCCCCATCCGGGTGAGCCCGGCCGCACGGGATGGCCGCATCACGATTTCGGGCAAGGAATATCGCGGCACGTTCGAGGTGGTTTCAAACAAGAAGGGCAAGTTGACGGTCGTGAACATCCTCGACGTCGAGAACTACCTGCGCGGTGTCGTGCCATTGGAAATCGGTAAACTCAAGGAATCAGGCGTAGAGGCCCTGAAGGCCCAGGCGATTGCGGCAAGGACATACACCCTGTCGAGCCTGGGCAGGCGCAAAAACCTGGGATTCGATCTGTACAGTACGGTGGCCGACCAGGTGTACCAGGGTTATAGTGCGGAGTGGGCCATCGCCGACAGGGCCATCACCGATACCCGGGGTATGATCGCCACCTATGGAGGCAAGCCGATCACCACTTATTACTCGTCTACCTGCGGGGGTGAAACGGAATCCATCGAAGATGCCTGGGGGTCCAGTCCCGTTCCGTATCTGCGCAACGTGCGGGACCGGGACGGAAGAAGCGGCGACTTCTGCCAGCATTCGCCGGTCTACGAGTGGCGCGTGGAATGGAAAAGGAAGACACTGGAGAACATCCTTGCGAACAGGCTGCCCGGCCTGGACCGGCGCAAGGCGGGTGAGTTTTCTCTACGTGACATGGATGTTCGGAAACGATCCCCGAGCGGACGTGTGCAACTCCTCGAAATCAAGTCGAATCACGGTACGGCGACGTTGCGCGGCGATAAGATACGCTCGGCGCTACGCCGTCCTGTCCGGGGACAGCCCATGCTCCGCAGTACGAAGTTCAACCTGAAGATCAGGGGCGACACTATTGTGGCAGAAGGCGGCGGGTACGGTCACGGTATCGGAATGTGCCAGATGGGCGCCATCGGGATGGCTGAACAGGGTTACAAATACGATAAAATACTGAAACACTACTATCGCGGCATCGATCTGAAACGCGCGTACAAGTGAGTCGCGCGTGCCAGTGAGTCGCGGCATTTAGGAGAAAGGCATGCTTAAACTTCGACGAAACCCGATCGTCTTCCTGGTGCCCTTTCTATGTTCCCTCATGGTAACCACGTCGTGTTATTACTCCACTTCGCAGGGATCACGGACCGGGAATCTACGGAACGTGGTCATTCCGCTTTTTGAAAACAGCACCGTGGAAATCGGTATCCAGGAGCCCCTGACGGATGCCGTTATCGAGCAGTTTCTGACCAACGGTCAATACAGGATAGTAGATTTGCGGCAGGCGGACGCCGTAATCATCGGCGTGATCACCGACATCCAGGAGGAGTCCGTGGCCTTCTCCGAGGGCACGACGGCCCGGGAGGTGCGCCTCTGGATCGAGGTGGACGTTCGTTTCGAAATCGTGGAAACGAAGGAAGTGATCTGGGAGGAAACGCAGCTGCGAACTTTCGGCGACTACGCGCTGGATACAGGCTCGGATATGGATCGGGAACCGGCCATAGCACTCGCCATAGAAAAGATGGCCGAGGAAATCCTGAACCAATCCATCTCGGGGTGGTAACCGGCACAACTGCAACAGGCTCGACGCCTAGCGAAAAATGGCTTCATCCGCTTTCGCCCGGTACCACGCGCATCTTTCGATCCATGCCTGCGATCTCCGGGCTGTTCCACCCGGGCCACCCGTTACACCCATTCCACCCGAGCCACCCGGACCGGCCAATGCCGCCAGCCGTGCAAAGGTCTCGGCCGACAGATCATAATCCTTAAGATAAAAGCGACTCAGCGCCGCCAGCCGCAGGTTCTCCTGGCGCAGGTGGCCGCCGGGCAGTCCGGATGATTCCGCTTTCGACAAGTACGGCAACGCCTGTTCATAGGATTTGGCGAGGAACAGCCAGCGACCGACCAGGTAGTAACCCGCCGCGTAATCCGGCGCCAGGTCGACCGCGTCTCGCACGGAGAAAACCAGGCTCCACTGGTTCCCCTCTGCCGTCAGGTAGGCCATGATCGTGTCCCGTACGGGTCCCCGCCCGAGGACGTCCAGTCGAATGGACGCGGCGCGCGACATTTCCTCCGAAGCCTTCAAATCCACAACCGCTTCGTAACTGCGCCTGGCATCGTCGAGCTCCCCCTTCTTCCACGCCGTATCACCACGCACCAGGTTGGCATCCGCCAGTAGCCCGACCGTCCGATCGGGATGGTCCACGATCCGGGAGGCGACCTGTTCGGTCCGTTCGTAATCCCCTTGCCGGTGGGTCGCGTACAACAAACCTCTCAGGGCCGAGGCGTTCTCCGGTTCCAGGGCCAGCACCCGGTCGAAACCTCCAACGGCATCCGAATACCGGCGTGCTCCGAAGGACTGCCACGCCCGGTCGTTCAGCGCCGCCACCTCGTGGGGACAGTGCCGGCTGAAAATGGCGGGACGAATAAATCGCTGGCGGGCGGTGCGAAGCTCAACTTCGTCCAGTTCGATGCCATCCACGAACGTCTCCCATTTGGAGATCAGTTCCGCCGCTCCCTGGCCGTAGACTTCCTCGACAGCGCCATTGGAAAAGGCCTGCTTGAAGGCGTCCAGGCCGTATCTTTCGATCAGGAATCGGACGAAGGAACCGCAGAGGGTGTAGCTGCGCGAGGACGCGGCCGACCAGAATCCCGTCGTACCGAGCAAGTTCTCCAGGGGCGGCGCGAGACCGAGTTCACGCATGGCGCGGCTCCACTCGTGCGGGTTCATGGGTGCGCCCGGCCAGTCGACCGCCACGGCCAGGCCTTCATGAAACCCCATCCAGTAACTGCCGCCGTACAGGTCGTTTCCGAAGGAGGCGGACAGGACGTGTACCAGTTCATGTCGCAATACGGGATGGGGAAACCGCGCGTCGTTGAGATGCATTTCATCCGATCCCGGACGCTCCATGGACGTATGGCGCGCGCCCATCAACCGCTTCTTCTGGTCCGCGTTCGCATAGATATAGGATGCTATGCGCGTCGACGGAGGCGGCACTTCAAGGTAGTCGATGATGCGGTCCAGCTGATACTCGTGTTCGCGGGCGATAAGCTCAATGTTTTGAGCGGTTTCTGCGGTCAGGTCATAGTAGATGTCGAAGTGAGCCGTTTGCCTGTGGCCTCCGAGGGTCTGCTGGATATGTGCCCGGTCAATGACGATGCCGAGCGGCGCCCGGTATACATAGCCCACCGCGAGGACAGCCAGGCACGCCAGGAACAGAACGCGCGCTACCAGACGTGTCGTGATATGAGATCCGCGCCGCGCCGCGTTTCCTGTCTCGTCCGGCTTGCTTCTGCGTAGTTCGCGTAGTTCAAGGAAAAGCGATGGCCGGAGCTTCCAGGTCAAAGGATCGAAACAGGCGAGCAGGCCGGCGATCATCGCGCCGACGCTGACGAGCACAATACCCCGTGCGGCAAGCAGCGTCGATGTGATGACCACCACTTCGTCGTAGATCGGACCCGGGAAATAGCCGATAATCGGATTGTAGGCAAATACGGGAGGCTGAGTCGCCAGGCGATAGACGCTTATGGCAATCGAAATGAGCATGACCCCCAGGAAAAGCAGCGTCGCGTGCAGCTTTCGATTTGTGGCCAGCGCACTGATCGACGCGACCGCGGTAGACCAGAGGACGGTGATACCGGGCAGCAACAGGAAGAACGCGAGCCCTTCGGACACGTTACAGAAACCGCTGATCCAGCTTTTGAAAAACATCACGACCAGGGGAAGGAGGAGCGTCGAGAGGGAAAGGCCAAGCAGCAGGGCGAGCGGAGTGGCAATGTGTGGTTGCTGCGCTAAATCCGATTGCCGTTCGTGGTTGGATTGACGCAGGCGATCAGATCGCCATCCATGCAACAGATGGATGGTCATGAAACCCGTGGCGAAGGTGGCGATGAAGGCGGTCAGGACGGCAAATTCGAAGCCGAGATCATCCACGAGGGGCATCTGCGTCATCGCCAGGGCCGCCGCCGTTAGTACCACGGTCGCGGCCAGGTAGGGCTTGCTGCACAGAGTATACATGTAGGGACGATTGATCAGGCTCATGGGAGGATCCTGCTAATTAGCTGCCCACGCTTCAGGTACTGGGAATTGGCGAACATCGCACTCATATACCGCGGGTCCGGAGCGCTAAGACAGCACGCGTTGTGTCCGCTGAGCATGATACGCCGGGATGCTGCTCCGTGCCAGTGGATTCGGCGTGTTTTTCCTGTCGGATTGACACGCGCGGTCGTAATATAACTGCGTTCCTGCGTATTGCGCATTGCAGTGATCATGACGCGGAATAAGCGAAACCCGTATTGACAAACTTGCAAGGGAGAACAAGGCATGGACCTGGATCTGGAATATCGACCGGTACTGGGGAAAAAGCAGGATTACGGAATCGGCATCATCGGGGCGGGCGGGATCGTCAACGCGGCGCACTTGCCTGCCTACCGCACAGCGGGATTCAACGTCGTCGGTCTGACGGACAAGGAATTCGATAAGGCGGAACAGACCGCCCGGAGTTTCGAGGTGCCCAGGGTGTATCCCACTGTAGACGCCCTGCTCGAAGATCCCGCGGTGGAAATCGTGGACATCGCCGTCCCTCCGTGGAACCAGAAAGATCTGGTTCGGAAGGCGACGGCGGCCGGCAAACATCTGCTCTGCCAGAAGCCCCTATCAAATGTATATGCCGAAGCGGTCGAAATCGTGGAAATGGCAGAAGCGAGCGGCGTCACACTGGCCGTCAACCAGCAGATGCGATGGGACCAGGCCGTCCGGGCGTCGCGCACGCTGCTGAACCGGGGATTGCTGGGCGATCCGGCTTCGGCCGTGATCGACGTGAGCATCCTGACCGAATGGCGGGCGTGGCCCTGGGCACTCACGGTCGACGGACTCGATCTGATGTTCCACAGTATTCACTATTTCGACAGCATGCGTTCTCTTTTCGGGCTGCCGGAGCGCGTATGGTCGTCCGGTGCAGGCTATCCCGGTCAAGCGCCTGTCGCGGAAACGCGGACGATCACGGTGTTCGAGTACTCGGACACATTCCAGGCCCTGGTGTCCGTCAATCACAATAACTGGACGGAAGAGTGCTTCGCGACGCTGCGTATCGACGGTACGGAAGGATACACCGCAGGGACGTTCGGACTGCTCTATGACTATCCCCATGGCCGGCCGGATACGTTGTCCTACTCGAGCCGAAAGATCGATGCCAACAAGACCATAAATTACCGGTTCGAAGAGCGGTGGATTCCCGATTCCTTCATCGGCCCGATGGGCGAACTGATGGCCGCCATCGAACAGGACCGGCTGCCCGAGACCAACGGAAGAGATAACCTGAAGACGCTCCAGATGGTCCACGCCGGTTACCGGTCCATGGCTGAAAAACGCGCCGTGGCCCCAGGGGAAATAGGGTAGATCAAATGGGCCTGAAGGGGCGGGCTACCGGGGTTGATCCTGTGATAATATCTGAAAATAGAAATATTTAGGTTGTCAATGTTGATTGAAATAACAATCAATATATAATTTCCATTTGAGTTATATACCGGACTGTCAGCATGAAAACGGACATCGTGATCGTAGGCGCCGGCGTAATCGGCCTGGCCATCGCCTACGAACTGCTCTGCCGGGGGAAGCGGGTAACCCTCGTGGATACCGGCCAGCCGGGCCGGGCCGCTTCCTGGGCATCCGCTGGCGTACTGGCGCCGCAGGGCGCCCTTCCGTTGCATCGTCCCTACCTGGACCTTTGCCTGGCGAGCCGGGACATGTTCGCCGACTGGTCTGCCGCGCTGCTGGAAGAAACAGGCATTGACGTAGAATACCGGACCGAAGGCGGATTGCAGGTCGCCTTCGACGACGAGGAATCCGACGAACTGGCCGAGCGTTTCCGCCATCAGCGGGAACTGGACCTTCCGATCGAGCTGCTCACCGGAGACGAGGTTCGCTCACTGGAACCCATGCTATCGTCCGAAATCAGGTGCGGCCTGCTGTACGAAGGGATGCACCAGGTGGAGAACAGGCGACTCGTGCAGGCGCTCGTCGCCGCGGTCAAGGGACGCGGAGGGGATTTTCGCATCGGGAATCCGGCCACCGGCCTGATCGTTCGGAGAAACCGGGCGGCCGGGGTCGTGGTATCGGGGGAACGACTTGGAGCGGTCCAGGTGGTGATTGCTGCCGGTGCGTGGTCCGGCCTGCTGAACTGGATACCCGGCCTTACGCCGCTGGTCCAGCCGGTTCGCGGCCAGATGGTCTGCGTCGACGGAAGCGCCCTCGCACCGCTGCAAAGGGTCATCAACGATCTGGGACAGTACCTTGTGCCTCGAAGAGACGGCCGCGTGCTGCTGGGCGCCACGGTGGAGAAAACGGGATTCGACACGAGTACGACGGCCGGCGGTCTGTCCACCGTGATGAAGCATGGCCTTCGCATGGCGCCCGGCCTGTCCGATGCGCCTGTCGTAGAGGCATGGGCGGGACTGCGTCCCATGTCGAAGGACGGAAAGCCCATATTCGGTCCGGCCAGTCTTGAACATCTCGTCATCGCTACCGGCCACTACCGCAACGGCATACTCCTTGCGCCGGTAACCGGTCGCCTCATCGCGGATCACCTTATGACCGGCGTGGTGCCGAAGGCCATGGCCCCGTTCCTTCCGGATCGCTTTGAAGGAAATGCAGCGCGACAGGAATCTTAAGCGCGACAGGAATCGTCACCGCGAAACGATTCAGAAGATTGAGAAGTCGATTTCCTTGCTGGTCATGAACTCCAGCAGCACCGGCACGCCCTCTTCCGTTTTCCGGATACCCCGTTTCAGCGCGGGGATGATCTCGTCCGGAGATT
This sequence comes from bacterium, assembly GCA_965240335.1. Lineage (GTDB taxonomy): Bacteria > JAAXHH01 > JAAXHH01 > JAAXHH01 > JAAXHH01 > JAAXHH01. The sequence continues at coordinate 23,856 of CBDEKM010000010.1, read as the reverse complement.
CGACCCGCTCTCCGTAACCTCCGAAAGCCTCCGCCATCATGGCGTAGTTTCCCGATATGTCGGTCGCGCCGTACTTTGCCTGCGACGTGGGCATTACGGGAATCTCGATGGCCATGGAGTGGTTGTTGAACAGGACGGAGAGGATGGGAATGCGCTCGCGCACGGCCGTTTCGAAGTCCATGCCCGTGAACCCGATGGCCGCGTCACCCCACACGTTGATACAGAGCCTGTCCGGGTGGGCCAGTTTCGCGCCCATGGCCAGGCCGAGCCCGTAGCCGAGTTGGGTGGTCTTGCCCCAGCCGATGTAGCTCAGGGGGGTGGTCGACGTCCAGAATGGGATCAACTGGTCGCGGGGACTGCCCGCGTCGTGGGTGATGACCGTCCGGTCGATGTCGACCGTGTTCAGCATGTCGCTGATGACGCGGTAGGGAGAAAACGGTGTGGATGTGTCCGTGAGTTTCGGCGCCCAGACTTTCATCCAGCGTTGCCGGATCGTACGAATCTCTTCCACGACGCCGTCGAATCGTCCGCGCGGACTGTTTTTCAACCGGTCCGAAACCTCGTCGATGAGCGCGCGGAGAATGAGCGCGGCGTCACCCAGGATCGGATAGGCCGTCTCCACGTCCTTGTTGATGTCGCCGGAATCTAGCGTCGCGTGGATGTAGGTCTTTCCCTCGGGCATCGTCACGCCGAAGCTCGTTCGGGTGAAGCTGCACCCGATGCCGAAGATCACATCGGCATTTTGCAGGAAGGCGTGTACCGGCTCCGGCATCGACCGGCCTGCTGTCCCCAGCGAAAGGGGATGATTTTCCGGGAAGGCGCTCTTGCCACCCAGGCTGCTGGTCACCGGGGCTTCCAGCAGTTCGGCCAGTTGTTTCAACTCGGGCCAGGCCTGCGCGTAGTGCACCCCCTGGCCGGCGTAGATGACCGGTCGCTGCGCCGCGACCAGGGCCTCGGCGGCTTCACGAACCGCGTCCGGGTCGGGACCGACGCGCACAGATGGCGCCGGCCGGTAGTCCAGGGGTTCAGGTACCTCCGCGTCGAAAAGGTCGGTCGGAAATTCCACCAGCGCCGGACCGGGCCGGCCGTTCCTTACCTGGGTAAATGCCCGGCGCATGACCTCCGACACGGTCTCCGGGAGTACGAGGTATTCACAGGATTTCGTGATGTGCTGGAAGTTGAGATAGGCGTGGAAATTCGGCGACAACTGGGCGACTGTCCTCCTGTGTCCCATCGGAAGCACCACGATGGGCGCCGATTCGCCGAAGGCCTGGGCCACTCCCCCGTAAGCGTTCTCCGTACCCGGCCCGCTCTGCATGCAGAACACGCCGATTTTCTTCCCCGACGACATCCGGCTGATCGCATCCGCCATATGGAGACCAATGCGTTCCTGCCGCACGATCACCGTGCGGATGTCCAGCTCGGCGGCGGTTTCGATCAATGGATTGACCGGGTAGGCGAAGAGGTACTCGACCCCTTCCTGCTTCAATACGTGGGCAACCGCCTGGGCAACGTTCATGTCATGGTCTCCTGGATTGAAAAACCGGAACGAAAGAAGGACCGCTCAAAGTTGGACCGCTCAAAGTTGGACCGCTCGCTGTGTCCCGCGGAAAACTAATTTACGCAGGTGTACGAAATCTGTAGTTGAAGGCTGCCCGACAGCCGGGCGCACCGGCTCGTCAAAAAAAGGCAGCGCCCGTCAAGGTTCACTGGCCCTGCGACGCGCGGAATCGAACGCGGCGGCCGTGCGATCAATATCGGTTTCGGTGGTGGCGTGCGAGCAGACGCTCACACGGATGACGGGCTTGCCAAGCCAGAGGGAACTTCCGCACCAGCATTCCCCCGATTGCTGAATTTCGCGCAGTATGGCAAGAAGGTCGGTGTCATCGTTGGTTTTGACCAGGACCTGGTTGAACACGACATCGTTAACTATGACGAAACCCAACTCCTGCAGAGATCGGCTCAGGCGTTGTGCCATGGCGCAAAGGTGATCGATCAGGGCTTCGACGCCAGATCGACCCAGCGTGTGTAGGGTCGCCCACACTTCCGCACCGCGTGCGCGGCGTGACATGTCGAGCGTGTAGGCCATCCCGTCGCGCTGCTCACCCAGGGTTATATAGGATGCATCTGTCTGCAAGGCGCTGACCAGGGCATCCCGGTCGCGGCAAAGGGCAATGCCGCATTCGTACGGCCCATTCAGTGTTTTATGGGCATCGACGGACCAGGAATTGGCGAGCTCCAACCCATCCGTAATGTGGCGGGTGCTGCGGGACGCAGCGGCCCAAAGGCCGAACGCGCCATCGACATGCATCCACGCGTTGGCTTCCTGCGCACGTTCACCGAGCTCGCGAAAGTGATCGAACGAACCCGTGTTCACTTCCCCGGCCTGAGTGAGAAGCAGGGTACGTTCGTCGAGTTCCGGAAGGGCGGAAAGTAAAATTTTGCCCTGCTCGTCCGTCTGAAGCGGTTCGAAGTGGTCCGTACCCAGGCCGAGAACCTGCAACGCCCTGAAGACGGTCGCGTGGCTGTGTCGGTTTCCCAGGATTCGAATCCTGGGAGCTCCATGGAGTCCTTGCCCGGACACGTCCCATCCCTGTCTTTCGAGCAATGCATGGCGAGCTGCTGCCAGGCAACAAAGCAACGCGGCCGAAGAACCGTTGGTAAATCCTGCCACGGTATCCTTCGGCAGGCCTAGCAGGTCAACTAGCCAACGCTGGGACACTTGCTCAAGCCGGGCTCCGACCGGAGACATCACCTCCAGGGCGGTGTTCTGATCCCATGTATCGATGAGCCACCTCGAAGCCAGCGCTTCCGGGAGCACGCCACCATTCACGAATCCGAAGTAGCGTCCGCCCGTCTGTGCCATCGTCCCCGGAGAGCCGTATCGGTGCAGTTTACGCAGTGTTTCGAGCGGTTCGGCCGGGTCGTTCGGGAGGGGCTCGTCGAAGTTGCGGAGCGCTTCGATGTCTTCCGGCGCAGGTGTGACCCGCCGGCCGGCGACGGATTCCATGTACTCTGCGGCGTACTTGTGCGCCAGCGAAAAGAGTGCCTCATCGTATCTCATGGACCTTCCGACAGGAGCATGCTCTGCCTGCACGGGAATAGCGTCGCATCGCTTCGACGTCAATTGCATTCCTCCTGATTGGCTGCAGTTCGGGTCTGGTCGCGCCAGCCGATTCGTCTTACCGATTGTCCAGGTTTTGGACCATCTCCCGTACGCCGTCCATCCCCAGGTTACCGCCGCTGAACAGCGCTGCGACGCTTTGTCCACGCCACGAGGAAGCCTCGCGCATGCACAGGGCGAATACGGCCGCCGCGGCGCCTTCGGCGATGAATCCGGTGTGTTCGAGGACGACGGGGATCGCCCCTTTCATCTCTTCTTCGGAAACGAGGTGCATCTCGTCCACCAGGTCTTTCAATACATCGAAGGCCAGGCCGCCCGGGTAGGTCGTCGCCAGGCCCCCGGCAAAGGTGTCGCAGGTCGCCGTGATCACGGTCCGGCCTTCCTGCCAGGACCGGTAGACGGACGGCGCGTTGGTCGCCTGGACGCCGATGAGACGCACTTCCGGATTGAGGGCTTTTATCGCCGTACCCACCCCCGCGATCAGGTTGCCGCCGCCCACGGGCAGCACCACCGCGTCCGCATTCTGCAGGTCCTCCACGATCTCCAGGCCGATAGTACCCGCGCCTGCCATGAGTCCAAAATCTTCCCCGTCCTCGATGTATACCATGCCCGTATCCGCCGCGATCTCTCTCGACCGCGCGAATCCTTCGGCGATCGTCTCGCCGTGGACGACCAGTTCCGCGCCGAGGCGACGGATCGCCTGGCTCTTCACGTCCGGCGTACCGTGCGGCACGACCACCGTGACGGGGACACCCATCGCGCCACCCCCGTAGGCGATGCCCTGGCCGTGGTTGCCGGTGGACGCCGTAGTGACCCCCCGGGCACGCTGTTCCTCATCAAGCAGGGACATGGTGTACAGTCCGCCCCTGACCTTGAACGAGCGGATGGGTTGAAAATTCTCGAACTTGACGTGGAGTTCAAGGTTCAGCGTCTCGCTGAACCCGGCGGACCGGTACATCGGCGTGGGTGCCAGGTAGTCGTTGAGAAAACGGCGTGCCTTGACGATATCTTGGAGCGTTGGATGGGTGGGCATGGAGCGCTTTCGTTGGATGTGGATTTTGCTTATGACGGCGGGAATTGAGCGGAACTTAAATTCACAGATTAGTTTTATTCGAAAAGCGCTCGAGGAAGTCCTGATTGTCGAATGATCGACCGCAAGGTTCCCAAATACAACTCTTTGTGATCTGGAACGGGGACAGTAATGGTGCTGCTGTTTATATCCTTCTGCATCAGTACGTGGCTTCCCCTCCGCCTGACCTCTACGAAACCGTTTTTGGCCAGGATACTGCAGACTTCCCGCCCCGAAAGCACACGGAGTTTAACCAACAGGTACCTCAACGTGGGTCACGTACACTTCTGCATGTAAACGACGTTGGAGCTCATCGCGCGACGCCGTTTCACAAAACAACTCCAGTGCCTCCTTCAGGTTGTCTCGGGCCTCAGCCACGCTAGGCCCCTGACTGGCAATGTCCAATTCGGGACAAAGGGCGACATATCCATCGCCTTCGCGCTCAATAATTGCCGTCCATAGTCTGGCCATCAAGACCTCCATGCTTAGGGAATCGTGCTTAACGGTACAAGGAGCGAATCTACTTGAGGCCGTATAGCGTAACAAATGTCTACAGAATTGGGAGCCAATTGTCATGATCAAGTTAATGGTGCACTCGAAAGGTGTCAACGGCGTCCCAAAATGTGTATCTCACACTTCTATTCCGTGGTATAAAACATACCATTTCAATATCTTAACGTAAGTCGTCCTTGTTTGATACTTTGGTTTTCAACCGATGCAGGCAGGCTGGACCATCTGATATTGGTTTTACGATTACGGAAAGGCAACCATGCAAAGAACCGATTGTAAAAAACTCACCCCAGCTGAAATCGCGGCGAAGATTCCTGCGCCGAACGGGGACCGGTTCTTCGTGGCCCTGGAACGCGGCGAACTGCAGATTGAATTGTACGTGCCAAGGTTAGCGGATGACCAGCAACCGCACAGCCGGGACGAATGTTACGTGATTGTTGAAGGGAAGGGCATGTTCGAGATGGGTAGCGAGGTCGTGCCGTTCGAGACCGGCGATTTCTTCTTCGTGCCCGCGGGGGTCAAGCACCGGTTCCTGGATTTCGGCGAGTCGATGAAGACGTGGGTCATCTTCTACGGACCGGAGGGTGGCGATCAGATCTGACATGCGCATCTCAGACGAATCGGACCCGTTATCGGTTCAGTTGTTACACGTCCGCACAGATCACGCGTCGCACTCATTCTCGTCGGACCGCATCCACCCGGTGCACGCGTCGTCGCCGTTTTCATTCGTCCGCTTGCGCAGGGACTTCAACCGCCTCGAAAGTTTCTGGATTTCATCCTCGATCAGTCCAATTTCATCTCCCACACTGATTCGTCCATCCCGTTCGAGATGCATCCGCCTTTCTTCCGACTCCCGGTCGGCCTGGGCCTCCGCCATGGAGTTGATGATGACCCCGATGAAAAGGTTCAGCATGATCATGGTGCCCAGCATCACAAAAGATACGAAGAAAGCGGCGCCGAGGAAGGGCGTGGCCTGAGTAACCTCGCGCAGATGGGCCTGCGCGAAATCCGCATAGTTCGGATAGGCGTCGCTGCCATACATCTGGATATACATTACGTCCGTCCAGTCCTCCAGGGTCACCACGCGGAAGAGGGTCAGCAGCCCCGTCGACAGGTCCTGAAAGTGCACGGGGTCGTTGCCGCGAAATAGATAGACGCCCAGTACCGCGTAAACGTAGAACAGCACGCCCAGCAACAGACCGACATATCCCAGCGAAGTGACCGATTTGAGCAGCGAATTGACCAGGAGCTGCAGTTTCGGTACCGCGGTCACCAGGCGCAGCGCCCGGAGCACGCGTGCCAGGCGCAGCACCGCGGCGTACTGCCCTCCCGCGGGCAGCAGGCAGGCCACCACGATGAGGAAATCGAACACGTTCCACCGGTCGCCGAAATACCGGTACCAGTGGCGGCCGTGGCGCGCCATCTTCAGCGTGGCTTCCAGGATGAAGAACAGCAGGACAAGCTGGTCGAGTCGGTGCAGCAACGTGCCGTATCGGGCCACGAGATCCCGCGAGGTTTCCATCCCCACCAGTACGGCGGCCGCGGTGATTACCCCGAGTACGGTGTGCTGAAATCCCCTCGAGTCTACCAGCTTTCCAATCTGGTCTATCAACGCCTACCTCGCACGCAGGATCTGGTAGTAGAAGGTGCCGGTGATCTCAAGGAACGGATGAAGGAAATCCGCGGGGAGTGGAGGGAAGGGGCTGGAGGGATTCGATGGCGTTTCGGCTCGATGATACGAGGGACTGGTAGGGGATGTCGTTGTCCCGGTAGGACATAACCTCGAGATCGCGCAGGGCGCCGTCGGGCATGACCTTGAATCGTATGATGACCCGCCCGCTCACCAGGCCGAGGTTGAAGGCTTCCGGAGCGAACCAGCGTCGCCGCACCCGCTCGCGCAGGATGTTACAGGTAGGGCGCGTAGTCCCAGGCGTAGGTACTGAGCGAGAAATCGCCGTAATCCTTGACCGAGGTGTGGCGGTTGTTCGTCCGGGGTACCCGCGGCCCGGAGTTTCCGAAGCCGAAACCGAACCGCCTGTGCCGTTGGTACGTAGGTTCCCGGGACGTCTGCGCCAGTTCGTTCAGATCGTCCTGGGGGATGAAACCCGGGGCTTCCGGTCCGGTTGGCCGGGGCGCCGAAGCGACTGCTTCGCCTTCCATCCCACCTTCGCCGCGTCCTTCCTGCCCGCCCGTGCCACGAAACTCGGGCCGGATGATCAGGTCCGAGGTCCACAGCGGCGGGTCCTCCAACTCATCGAAATTCTCTATGCCGCCCTCACGCGGAGTCAGCGGGGCGCCGCCGGCGAAGGGATCGTGCTGTTGCTCGTCCTCTTCGTTCATCTCCTCCATGGTCCGGATCTCCAGGTCGCCCTCGGAATAAGCCGGACCTTCAGGCAGTTCCGTATCCTCGAGCAGGTCCCTCGCAATAGAATTCTTGTCCGCAATGTCGGCTTCCGGTTCGTCCGGGGGTTCCTCCACGCGGGCTTCTTCCGGCACGTCGACCAGGGTCGGCGGGTTCTGCATATCCATGTAGGCCTGTTCGAGCTGTTCCAGGCGCTCATAGGGCGCGAGGGTGAGTTCGATCATGTCCTTGTCTTCAAGTATGCCGGTGGATAGGAGGATCAGCAGGGTGAGGCCATGAAGGAGTCCTGCGACAGCGAAGGCGATCAGGAGGTACTTGGCCGTATTGCGGCGAAAGGAGACGGTCCTTCCCAGGGAGCGAGAATGGTGGTCGTAGTCTTTCGAATAAATATCCATGCATGATTCTTGGGAGTAGGATTACGAGCGGGCGTCCAGTCCGTGGTCTTTCATGCGGAACGAACCTGTACTGCGCTCCTTCAGGAGATCCGTGCTCCTGCAGGGTGTACTGGACGTTTTCCTTTGCGGTGATGTCGACACGTTGTAATAAACGCGGCGAAGGTCCGGGGGTTCCATACTGCGCAGAATCATGGTGGCTTCGGGAGTTCTCCGATCATCCCGCCTAACGCAGTCCAAGGTTCTGGCGGACCTCCGTCATCGTCTCTTGCGTGAGCGCCCTAACCCTGCCTGCTCCCGCGGCGAGAGCGTCCCGCACGTCGTCGGGCCGGCGGGTCAGGTCTTCGTATTTGTCCTGGATCGGCGTCATCGCGGTTTCCATGTTGTCGCCCAGTTTCTTCTTGCAGTCGACACAGCCGATACCCGCACTCCTGCATTCCGCGTCGATGGTCGCCACCTCGTCCGGACTCGAGAAGGAATTATGCAGGGTAAAGATGTTGCAAATGTCCGGATTGCCGGGATCTGATCTTCGCAACCGGTTCGGGTCGGTATAGGCGGTGCTGAGTTTCTTCTTGACCGTATCGCTGCTATCCTTCATCGCGATGTAGTTTTCCTGGCTCTTGCTCATCTTGGACTGGCCGTCCAGACCCATGATGCGCGGCGCGGGACTGTACAGCGTCTTTGCCTCGGGGAACACCGGTCCGTACAGGTGGTTGAATCGCCTGGCGATTTCGCGCGTCAGTTCCAGGTGCTGGGACTGGTCGTCGCCCACGGGTACGCCGTCGGCCTTCACGCCCAGGATGTCCGCGGCCTGGAGCACGGGATAGGTGAACAGGCCCGCGTTGATGTTCTGCTTGTGCTGGGCGGCCTTGTCCTTGAACTGGGTCATCCGTTCCAGGGCACCTAGCGCGGTGACGGTGCTGAAGATCCAGGCCAGTTCCATCGTTTCGGTTACGTGGGACTGCACGAAGAGCGTACAACGATCCGGTTCGAGACCGCAGGCGATGCCCATCGTGGCGGTGTCCAGCACGGCTTCCCGCATGGTATCCGGGTCGTATTCGATGGTAATGGCGTGGTAGTCCACGACGCAGTAAATGCAGTCGTACCGTGCGATCAGCTTCGCCCAGTTGTTTACGGCGCCGAGGTAGTTCCCGATATGAATCTCACCGGTAGGCTGGATGCCGCTGTACAACCTGGTGGGTTCGCTCTTCCTGGTGGGTTCGCTCTTCGCACGACCCTTATCATCCTCGGCCGCGGGACTTGACACCGTCCCTTCTTGCGACACTGGACTCGACACTTTCCGTTCATCCGCGTTCATGCCTGATCTCGCTCCTTCGTGGACCTCCAGGGTCCTTCATACTACGTCGCCTTGCTGCAAAAAATCGTTGTCATGTCACCGCGTTCACCGTATCTTGATTCAATCTAAAACAGACGTGATAAATAGCGGAGAACCCCCCCTTCTGTCAAGCGAAATCATGGTGGCGTACCGTTTGCGAATGCAAGCCGAGAAGGCGAATCCGCCGATTCCCCGGATCGGTTTTTAAACGGCAGTGACCGAGTTCTGGCAGGGAATAGATCTCATCAGGGAGCAGGAAGTGAACCGGAACGAAGCATCCACGCTGGACCAGAAATACGAAGCGCTTCAGGATGATCTGCGCGCCATGGGCAGCGTCCTGGTGGCCTTTTCCGCCGGCGTGGACAGCACGCTGCTGCTCAAAGTAGCCGCCGACGTGCTGGATGACCGGGCCCTCGGCATCACCGGCGTGTCCGAATCGCTGCCGGAGGAAGAGAAAAACGAGGCCGCCGAACTGGCCGAATGGATGGGCGCCCGTCACCGCTACGTGGACACGGAGGAAATCCACAATGCGAGTTACATGGAAAACAACCCGCGCCGGTGCTACTATTGTCGCAATGAACTGTATACCCGTCTGAAGGAGACCGCCCGGGACGAAGGTGCCGCCTTTATCTGCGAGGGCAGCATCGTGGACGACATCAGCGATTTTCGTCCGGGCATGCTCGCGATCCGGGAACACGGCGTGCGCAGCCCGTTGAAGGACGCCGGGTTCACCAAGGCCGACGTCCGTGCGTTGTCCGAGCGGCTTGGCCTGCCCACGGCGGACAAGCCTTCCCTGGCCTGCCTGTCGTCGCGTTTCCCCTATGGCGACCCCATTACCATCGAAGCCCTCGAACAGGTTGGCCTGGCCGAAGCCTTCATCCGCGGCCTGGGTCTCCGGCAGTTCCGGGTGCGGCACCACAGGAACATGGCCCGTATCGAGACGGAACCAGCCGACCTCGCGAAGGTCATCGAACACCACGACAGGATAGCGGGGTATCTGAAGGAAATCGGTTACGACTACGTCACGCTCGATTTGGAAGGATACCGCACCGGAAGTATGAACGAGGTGTTGAAGAAAGGGAAAGCAGCGGCCACGGAAACCCTGCAGTAGGGCTTGACTCCGGGTCTCACGTCGCAACCTGGTCTCGGACCGGAACCATGAAAGGATCGACCATGTCTGCTTTTGACCCTGCCGCCTACGGATCCGCAATCGCGGAACTGCTCAAGACGCCCCGTCTCATGCCGCTGGGCCGGGCGAGGAAAACCGCTCGGCAAAGGCCGGCCTGGAAGCCCTGGACCTGGACGGTGCTTTCGCGCCGAACAGCATCGGTGACCGTGAGATGGCCGAGGGATGCCACTCCGGCCTGTGGCTGTACCACGATTTCCTGGTCACCTCCCACACCGTCAGCCAGCAGATCACCACGCCCACGGGTAGTTACTGGCACGGCATCATGCATCGCCGGGAACCGGATTATCCGAACGGCAAGCATTGGTTCGGACGTGCCGGCGACCATGACATCTATCCGACGCTGAAGGACGAAGCGGCCGCTATTGCTTCCGCCGCGAATGACCTGCCCGACGAGGCGGCATTCCTGACGACGCAGACCGCCTGGGATCCCTACGCGTTCATTGATCTTTGTGAAGGTGCTAACGTGGACGGCGCACCGGCCGGTGATCTCTGCCGAAGCATCCAGCAGCGCGAGTGGGAACTGCTCTTCGACTACTGCTACCGCAACGCGATCGGGTAAGATCCGGCTTTCATGATCACGCAACACGCAGGTCGTGCATTGCGGGCCCGGTCAATCCCCATCCCTGACTTTCCGCATCTTCTCCATCCACACGCGGATTTTATCTTCGCGGCCCCGATCCGTGGGTTCGTAGTAGCGATGCCCCTTGATGGATTCGGGCAGATGCTCCTGGTCCACGGCGGCCCCGTCGTAGTCATGGGCGTACTTGTATCCCTTGCCGTGGCCCATTTCCTTCATCAGCCGGGTCGGCGCGTTGCGCAGGTGCATCGGCACGGGTTCGTCGCTCGTCTGTTCCGCGTCCTGCCGCGCCTTTGAAAAGGCCGAATAGACCGCGTTGCTCTTGGGAGCGGTCGCCAGGTACACCACCGCGTGGGCGAGCATCAGATCGCCTTCGGGCTGCCCCACGAAATGCACCGCCTGCTGGGCCGAGGTGGCCAGGGTCAGGGCGAAGGGGTCGGCCAGTCCGATATCTTCCACCGACATGCGGATGATCCGTCGCGCGATGTAGAGCGGGTCGTCTCCTGCTATGAGCATCCGGGCCAGCCAGTAGAGGGCCCCGTCCGGGTCGGAGTCCCGTACGCTCTTGTGCAGGGCTGAAATGGCGTCGAAGTGCCAGTCCCCGCCCTTGTCGTACTGCGGTGCACGGTGTTGCAGGGCCTCGTCGATCTCCTTCGGCGTCAGCAATATACAGCCTGCTTCGTCACGGGCCGTAGTCATGGACGCCACTTCGAGGGTGTTGAGGGCCACGCGGGCGTCGCCGCCGGCCACGGCTGCGAGGTAGGCGACAGCTTCGTCGTCCATCTGGACGCCTCTGCCGCCCAGGCCGCACTCCTCGTCTGCCAGCGCCCGGCGCACGATATCGGACAGGTCCTCTTCCGAAAGCGGTTCCAGGCGCAGTACCCTGCATCGGGACAGCAGGGCGGCATTGACCTCGAAGGAAGGGTTTTCCGTTGTCGCGCCGACGAGGGTCAGCGTCCCGTTCTCCACGGTCGGAAGCACGGCGTCCTGTTGCAGCTTGTTGAAACGATGGATCTCGTCGATGAACAGGATGGTCCGCTTGCGATGCATGCCCAGCCGGTCACGGGCCTCGGAAGCCGCCTTGTGCAGGTCCTTCACGCCGGCGTTTACGGCGCTCAACGGGACGAAGTGGGAATCCGTGGAACGGGCGATGATGAAGGCGAGTGTGGTCTTCCCGGAACCCGGCGGCCCCCAGAGGATCATCGAAAAGGGGGTGTCGCGTTCGATGGACTCGTTCAGCAGGCGTCCCTGGCCGACCAGCCCCTGCTGGCCCAGAAAACCCTCCAGCGAATGCGGCCGCATTCGGGACGCAAGCGGCGCTTCCCGCCGCAGTTGACGCTCTGCCTGCTCGGAAAAGAGATCGGTCATGGTGGATCGAAACCGGCGGACCGGAATAGTACGGTTGGATGCTAGTTTCAAGTCGGATCGCGGTTCAAATCGGTTTGAGCATTAATATAAATGATCACTGGTCACATCGACATCAGATTCTACTGGTACGATCCCCGTATCAGGACCGATATTGTGATGCATCCTGAATTGGGATAAAACGTGATCGGTCCAATCGGTAAACACCGTTCAAGTTTCGGTCTTGACCAGAGGCTTCCATGTTCAGCAACTACTTCACCGTAGCCGTCCGCCACCTGAACCGCAAGAAGGGCTATTCCTTCATCAACGTGATGAGCCTTTCGCTGGGGATCGCGTGCTGCCTCCTCATCGTGCTGTACGTTCGTGACGAGTTGAGCTACGACCGGTTCCACGACAAGGCGGACCGGATCTACCGCGTGGTCACCGAAGAACACCAGGGGGACCAGGTTTCCAGATCCGCGGAAGTCTTTCTCCCCACGGTGACGTTCATGCAGAACGAATATCCCGAAGTGGAGGGCATGGTACGCTTCGTCCCCCCCGGAAACGCCTGGATGGTCAAATACGGCGACAAGGGGTTTTACGAACGTTCGTTCTACCTGGCCGACTCCACGGTCTTCGATGTGTTCAACGTCCCCCTCGTGACGGGTAATCCCCGGACGGCGCTGACCGGAAACGACAAGGTGGTCCTCTCCGAATCCATTGCGCGGAAGTACTTCGGCGATGAGAATCCCATAGGAAAGATCCTGGACGCCGAAGGGACTTTCCATCTCGAAGTGACGGGGATCATGCGGGATCTGCCGTCCAATACGCACCTGGGATTCGACATACTCGCTTCGTTCCGGATCCAGGAAGCCTACTCGGACAGGAAGGTCGACGAATGGGGATGGCGGCGGTCACACAGTTACATCCTGCTCAAAGAAGGAAGCGATCCCGCGGAACTGGAAGCCAAGCTGCCCGCTTTCGTTCAGAAGCACCTGGGAAGCCGCTACGACAACGACGAAGCTTCGCTGACCCTCAAATTGCAACCGTTGACCGATATCCACCTCTATTCCCACCTGGAAACCGAACTGACTCCCAACAGCGATATCTCGTACATCTACCTGTTTTCCGCTGTTGCCGTATTCATCATCCTGATCGCCTGCATCAACTACATGAACCTGGCCACGGCGAGGTCCGCCGGACGTGCGAGAGAAATCGGACTGCGCAAGGTATTCGGGGCCGGCAGGGGCCAGGTGGTGCGGCAGTTCCTGATCGAATCGCTTATCATGACCGGATTGGCGGTATGCCTTGCCCTGCTCATCGCGACGATCAGTCTGCCCTGGTTCAACATGCTCACCGGTAAATCCATGGTCCTGGATGCGGATACCACCTGGTTCGCCATGGCCGCCACGGTGATCATCGGCATCGTGATCGGATGCTTTTCAGGCAGCTACCCCGCGCTATATCTGTCCGGACTCGCCCCGATACAGACCCTGAAGGGATCGCTGGCTTCCGGCACAGGAAACGCGGGACTGCGAAGGATGCTGGTCGTCGGCCAATTCGTCATCTCGATCGCGCTGATCATATGCACCGGCATCGTCTACAACCAGCTCGAATACATCCGCGCGACGAATATGGGGCTCAATACGGACCAGGTCGTCGCGGTTCCGCAGACCTTCGAACCCGTAATAACCAAGTCGAGGACATACAAGCAGCGGGTGCTGGCGATCCCCCACGTGGTAAGCGCTGCCGCGTCCTACATGCTGCCCGGCCACAAGTACCCCGTGATACCCCTCACGGTCCGCAAGACGGGTGAAGATGAACAGGACAAGATCGAAATGTACCAGGCATGGACGGATGAAGACTTCGCCGAAGTCCTCGGGATCGAGTTGATCGCAGGCAGGTACTTCGACAAATCGTTTGGAGGCGACTGGTTGGGATCCGGTTCGACCGTATTGAACGAAGCGGCCGTTAAGAAATTGGGATATGGCTCAGCGAACTCGGCCGTGGGCATGACGTTCGATCGCCTTATGGAATCACGGCAGGGCTGGGAAGAAGAAGGTAAAAGCCAGCATACGATCGTGGGCGTAATGAAGGATTTTCATTACTGGTCACTGCATGAACCGATCGGACCGCTGGCCCTTTTCCCCGATCATGAAGGTGGTCACATGTTGATTGAAATCGAATCCGGAAACCTGGCGGTCGGTCTGTCGGCGATCCAGGACGTCTGGCACGAGGTGAACCCCGATTTCGCCTTCGAGTATTTCTTCGTGGACGATACCTTCGCCCAGCTGTACGCCGCTGAGCAACGTTTTGGCCGGGTATTCGTCACCTTTGCCGCACTGGCCGTATTAATCGCCTGCCTGGGGCTCTTCGGCCTCGCTTCCTTCACTGCAGAGAGGCGCACACGGGAGATCGGAATCCGCAAGGTCCTGGGCGCGTCCATACCGGGTCTGTTCCGCCTGCTGTCCAACGAATTTGTCCTCCTCGTGATCGTGGCCAACGTGATCGCCTGGCCGGTCGCTTACCTTGCGATGAACCGCTGGCTGGACGGATTCGCGTACCGCGCAGACCTCACCTGGACGACCTTCCTCCTGGCCGGCGTGGTCGCCATGGCGATCGCCCAGCTGACCGTGAGCTTCCAGGCTTTGCGGGCTGCCACGGCAAATCCGGTCGAGTCGTTGCGAAGCGAGTAGTCTCGCTATCAGTTGTATCTTCCCCGTAACACTGCCAGGCAAATTTCCTCGAAAACAAAATTAAAGATAAATTGAAAACACTCTTGAAATATGTATCATTATACAATATCTTGTCATTCACGCAGTTCGACACCACTACACGTTGTGATACTTACTTTATAAATCTCAACAATTTAAATGTGGAGGGCCACCGCGATGCGATGTCCGGCGTGTGGCATTTTGAACAGTCATGTAGTCGATTCCCGCACCATCCAGAGCGGGAGAACGATCCGCAGGCGGCGGGAGTGCTTGGGATGCGCCAAGCGTTTTACGACCTACGAGGCCATCGAGGAAGAGGAACTGATGGTGGTGAAATCCGATGGCCGCAGGGAAGTATTCGATCGACAGAAAATCATGCGCGGACTGAAGCTGGCCTGCACGAAACGCCTGGTATCAGTCGACCAGCTGCACGAACTCGTGGACCGCGTGGTGTACTATGTAAGCAACCTGAACGACCGCGAGGTTTCTTCCGACAAGATCGGTGAGTTTATCATCCGGGAACTGCGCAAGATCGATGAAGTGGCCTACGTGCGTTTCGCGTCGGTCTACCGGGATTTCAAGGACCGGAGCGAGTTCCAGGTAGAACTTGAACAACTTGAAAAACAGGAGCTGGCCTCGGTCGTCAAGGACCAGCCCAATCAGCATTAGTAATAGGAATTACGTACCTGGTCTACACCCATAGATCAGGTATCTCTTTTAGTGACACAATTGACACATTGATCGATAGTTTTAGATCGACGAAGATGATAGAGGGGGCACGTATGGCTACGGAAAGACTTGGTTCGAAGTTGAAGGACAATCCCGATCTCGTGATGGAGGAGACGGAGGAATCCACCGCCGACGTGTCCGCTGACGACGCGTCCACAGACGCACCGGACGTACCGGGAGGTCTTTCCGTTGATCGTCTGTACAGCAATCCCGGTGTCGACCCGTACGAAGGGGTGGAATGGGAGATGCGGACGGCCACAATCGCGGGGGACGGCGGCGATGTCGTTTTCGAGCAGAAAGACGTGGAGATCCCGGCTTCCTGGTCGCAACTGGCCACCAACGTCGTCGTATCCAAGTATTTCCGCGGGCCCCTCGGCACTCCGAAGCGCGAGCACAGCGTCAAGCACATGATCGACCGCGTAGCGGATACGATCGCAGGATGGGGACGCACCCAGCGTTATTTCGCCACGGAGGAGGACGCCGACACCTTCCACAATGAACTGAAACAAATTATCCTCCACCAGCGGGCCACGTTCAACAGTCCGGTATGGTTCAACGTGGGCGTCGAGGACACACCACAGTGTTCGGCGTGCTTCATCCTGTCCGTCGATGATTCCATGGAATCCATCCTGGAGTGGTGCAAGGTCGAAGGCATGATCTTCAAGGGCGGATCGGGCGCCGGAGTGAACCTGTCCCGGATCCGTTCGTCCAGGGAAATCCTGTCTTCGGGCGGCCAGGCTTCCGGTCCGGTCTCCTTCATGCGGGCGGCCGATTCGGTGGCCGGATCCATAAAGTCCGGCGGCAAGACCCGGCGGGCCGCCAAGATGGTCGTCCTGGACATCGATCATCCCGACGTGGTGGAGTTCATCTGGTGCAAGGCCAACGAGGAGCGCAAGGCTTACGCCCTCGGGGACGCCGGATGGGATATGACCCTGAACGGCGACGCGTGGAGTTCCATTCAGTTCCAGAACGCCAACAACTCCGTTCGGGTGACTACAGACTTTCTGGACGCGGTGGAAAAGGACGAGGACTGGACCCTTCAGTCGATCACCTCGAAGAAACCCGTGGACAGCCTGAAGGCCACCGACATCATGTCCTGGATCTCCGAAGCCGCATGGCAGTGCGGCGACCCCGGTATGCAGTACGATACAACCATCAACGACTGGCACACCTGCGCCAACACGGATCGCATCAACGCAAGTAATCCCTGTTCCGAGTACATGCACCTGGACAACAGCGCGTGCAACCTGGCCTCGATCAACCTGCTCAAGTACCTGACCGACGACGGCACCTTCGACGTGGTGGGATTCATACACACGGTCAACATCATGATCATGGCGCAGGACATCATCGTGGACAACGCCAGCTACCCGACGAAGAAGATCGGTGTGAACGCCCGCGCCTTCCGGCAGCTGGGACTGGGTTACGCCAATCTCGGCGCGCTGCTCATGGCGATGGGCCAGCCCTACGACAGCGATACGGGCCGTGCCTTCGCGGGCGCTATCACGGCACTGATGACCGGCCAGGCATACTACAAGTCCTCGGAACTAGCCGAGCACCTGGGCGCCTTCGACGGCTACAAAGTCAACAGCGAACCGATGCTCCGGGTCATGCAGAAGCACCGGGACGCCGTGGACGACATCCAGGCGGAGATGGTGGACAAGTCCCTGCTCGACGCCGCGCGCACCGCCTGGGACAACGCGCTTGCCCACGGCAAAACGCACGGGTACAAGAACAGCCAGGCCACGGTGCTGGCCCCCACGGGGACCATCGCCTTCATGATGGACTGCGACACGACGGGCATCGAGCCGGACATCGCCCTGGTGAAATACAAACGCCTGGTGGGCGGCGGCACGATGAAGATCGTTAACCGCACGGTGATATCCGCCCTGGAGAAACTGGACTATTCGAAGCAGCAGATCGAGCGGATCATATCCCATATCGATGAGAACGGAACCATCGAAGGCGCGCCGCACCTGCTGCAGGAACACCTGCCGGTCTTCGACTGTGCGTTCCGGGCCGAAAAGGGCAATCGTTCCATCCACTACATGGGTCACGTGAAGATGATGGCCGCGGCGCAACCCTTCATTTCGGGTGCCATTTCCAAGACGGTCAACCTACCCAACGAGGCGACGACCGACGACGTCATGAACGTGTACATGAAGGGTGGGGAGATGGGGCTCAAGGCGCTGGCCATCTACCGCGACGGGTCGAAGCGTACGCAACCGCTCAGCACCAAGGCATCCGAAAACGAAGAGACGTCCGAGGTCCAACCCGTTCGCCGCCGGTTGCCGGACGAACGCGAGGCCATTACCCACAAGTTCAGCATCGCGGGCCACGAAGGCTACCTGACAGTCGGACTATTCGAAGACCGCCAGCCCGGTGAGATCTTCCTGCGCATGTCCAAGGAAGGCAGTACGGTTTCCGGCATGATGGACGCCTTCGCCACGGCGGTTTCAGTCTCGCTGCAGTACGGCGTGCCGCTGGAAAGCCTCATTCGCAAGTTCAGCCACATGCGGTTCGAACCGGCCGGCATGACAGGCAGCAAAGAAGTGCCCATGGCCAAGTCCATTACCGACTACATCTTCCGGTGGCTTGCGGTGAAGTTCCTGCCCGAGGAAAGCCAGTCCGAGATTGAGACGGAAGTGGACATGGATTCGACCATGCATTCGAATGCCATGGACCAGACGATGACCGCGCAGGAAGACCAGGAACATGAGGTCTATACCGCCCAGGCGGATGCCCCGTCCTGTTCGGATTGCGGCAGCCTGATGACCCGCAACGGTTCCTGCTACGTCTGCAGGGAATGCGGATCGACCAGCGGTTGTTCGTGAAATTCTTGATATGAATCGCCGGACACCGGGGAAAAAAGTACCCGGGGTTCGGCCCTGACCGGGTGCGGGGATGTGCCCGGCACTTCTTCGTGCCCGTACGGTCAGGTTTTTTCCATCTCCAGTTTCTCCCTCCAGCTTCTATCCGAAACCATGTAGTAACCGGCGCCCAGGGCGGCGACGGAGACGCGTACGATCCGGTATGTGAGGGCGGACGCCAGTCCCGTGGCCTGGGCGACCGTAGCGGAGATCGATCCATCGGCGTTCATGCTGACGAGGTGGTAGATGTAGATAACCGCGCCCTCCAGCGCGCCGACGCCGCCCGGGACCGGTGCGAAGGTGCTGATGATCTCGGCGGCGGGGATGAGCATCAGGTGGGCCCAGTAGTCTGGTGCGGCTGGTCCTGGGAGCAGCGCCATCGCGCAGAAATAGAACGACGACAGCATGAAGAACTGACCGGCCAGGCTGATGAGCAGGGCACCGGTAAGCGCGCTGCGGTGTGTCTGGTAAAGCGCCAGGCTGTTTACCAGTTCGGCAACGACCGGCCCGATCAATCTTACATGAATGAGTCGCTGAAAGAGGGACCATCGCAGAACCCGCGCCTGGAGCGAAAGAACCAGGCAGATCAGACCAGTCAAGGCGCCGCCCCAGAACAGCAGAACGGTCAGCATGATCTCCCGATGATGCCATAGGTCCTGGTGCAGCAGGGCTACCGCCGATCCGATGATCAGCAGGGCCAGCATTCCGAAGAGCCGGTCGAGCAACACCGTGGCCGCTGCGACGGTCCGCCTGGCCTTCTGATGCCGCGCGATGCCCACGGCCCGGACGATGTCTCCGCCCGCGGTACCGGGAGCCAGGTAGTTGAACAGGTTGCTGACAAAGCCCAGGCGAACGGCCTCGCGGAATCGCAGCACCAGTTTCTGACCCCGGGCCAGTAAATACCACCTGAAAAACGCCAGGATGGTCGCCGTGGTGGCCAACACCACACTGAGACCCAGGTAGGTAAAATCAATCTCGCGACGAATAAAATCGGCATACTGGTCGCGATAGAGGTAGAAAAGGAAGGCGAGGATACCCAACGCGACCAGCCACCGGAGCCATCCCCAGGCCTTTTTGAGCAGGTTCAGACGGAACGAGTTTATGGTTCCTCCTCGGCCTGTCTGACCTGGGCCGGCGATTGAAGCCGGACGCAGTGGGTACCGGTGTACGGAGCGTGTTTTCGAAATAACCCGTAATCTTCCTGGCAGGATTTACAGAGATACCGGGCGCCACGGATGTGGAGCAATTGCCCTCTGCATGATGGACATGGAGGCACTTTTCTTTGCATTCGGAGGAGTATAGCGAAAGCTGCTTGGGGCGTCAAGGCGTCCGCCATCCTTCTGTAATGTATAAATCTGACGAATGCTCCTCGACGTTGCGGTTGACTTTTAGCAAATACGTTGGTTACTTTTTACGAATCGGCGATGACTTTTACTTTCGACTGGTAGGGATGAGTCGAGATTCACGTTAGAATCAATACTAATGTTTACGGACCTTTCGGAATAGGCTACCGGTACATTTCGGGTTGTATTGCTCGGAGAATTACTTGAGACAACTATCAGAAAGATGGACTGTAACGCTAAACGGGTATATATATAGCTGTCTTCTGTGTAAGAAGGTGATCGGTAAGGTTGTCACAAGCTTCCCATAGTTACATTACTAGTAATGCGCAATTGGATCCCACCTAGTTGCTGAACCGATTACAATTATGGAGGTGGGATTTTATGACTTTGTTAGATCGAATCAATCTAATATCTGTTCGTATTCGAGACATTACGTTGATACGGACCCGGACTTCGCCGCCAAGGCCGACATCACTAACGCCTCCAAGACCTATAGACAAGAAAAAGAAATGTTGGATTTCCTTTCTGTTGGTGCTGATTTATTTGGCGCCATGACCGAAATATACAATAACGACCGTACAAGGCGGGACCTTCAAATCGGTACGGGCCTTGCGACAGGCGATAGACCGCTTACGGGAAAGTGTGGGAGAAGACTTTAAAATTGTGAAGAAACTACAACGCATCAACAGTGGACTAATAAAACATGTCAAATCTCGATGAACTTCGACAATCCCTACCAGCAGAAGTTCAACAACTTTCTGAAGATGTCATTATAGAAATAGTCAAAGTTGTTGCTATCAGGAGTCAGGTCCCTCCTGCTTCTATATTGAAGCAATATGACGAAGTGGTTCCAGGGGCCGCTGACCGCCTATTGACTATGGGGGAAAAAAACCAAAATCATAGATTCAATATGGATATTCGCGAGTCAAACAGTCAAAGGCTGACCTTTGCCTATATCTTTCTATTGTTGCTTGTCCCTACCTGTTTAGGCGCATACTTAACGTCCACAGGAGCGTCACTGTATCATTTGGTGTTTTATTCTCCCCTAGTTTTGTTAATCCTTTATGGATTGAAATCGATGTTGACTAGATTTAGGTCTGATGAAGATGAATGATGGTCGGCGTCTCCTGATCCCTTCCTTCGTCTCCTAAGAATCTCCTCAAACACTCCCAAAATCAACTCGATACACTACTTGCGCTATACGGTGTAATCTGTCTTGTACCACGCGATATAAACCTGTGTACAACGGATTCGGGTGTTTGTAACTTGATGACTCGCTACAAATATGAGCTAAGCACGGTGTGTTGCGTGTGCATGTTCCGCCGTGTGCGCAGATCGATTTTGGAAAGGTGAGTCTATGTCTAAGACCATCGCCATCGTCGGAGCCCTGGACACCAAGGGAGATGAATTCGCCTTCGTCCGGAGCGAGATAGAACGGCGGGGCCATGGCACGCTCGTTATCGATACGGGCGTCATCGGCGATTATGCCTTCGAAGCGGATGTGTCCCGGGAACAGGTCGCCGAAGCCGCGGGGACGACGATCGAGGCGTTGAAAGCCCGCGACGACCGTGGTGTAGCCATCGACGCCATGGCGGCGGGCGTCGCGGTGATCGTGCAGGGCCTGTATGAAGCCGGCGTGTTCGACGCGGTCATCAGCATGGGCGGTTCGGCCGGTACCGCGGTGGGCACGAGCGCCATGCGGGCGTTGCCCGTGGGCGTACCCAAGGTGATGGTGTCTACCGTGGCGGCGGGAGACACGACCAACTACGTGGGAATCAAGGACGTGGTGATGATTCCCTCCGTCGTGGACGTGGCCGGCATCAACCGGATAAGCCGAAAGATATTCGCCAATGCCGCGGGCGCCATAGTGGGCATGGTGGAAACAGAAGTACAAGAGGTGGCCGATAAGCCGTTGATTACCGCCAGCATGTTCGGGAATACTACCGATGCCGTGGACCAGGCCCGGGCCATCATGGAAGAGGCCGGTTACGAGGTACTCGTCTTCCACTGTACCGGCGCCGGTGGACGGACCATGGAGGGCCTGATCGACGAGGGTCTGATCGAAGGGGTGCTCGACATCACCACCACGGAATGGGCCGACGAACTGGCCGGAGGCGTGCTGACCGCCGGACCCGAACGGATGGACGCCGCCGGCAGGGCCGGCATTCCCCAGGTCATCGTGCCGGGCTGCCTGGACATGGTCAACTTCTGGTCGCCGGACACGGTGCCGGAAAAGTATCACGAACGCACACTGCACAAGTGGAATCCGAACATCACGCTGATGCGGACCAACGTGGAAGAGAACACCCGGCTCGGCGAGATCATAGCCGAAAAGGCCAATGCTTCCAGCGGTCCGGTATCGATCTTTCTGCCCCTGAAGGGCGTGTCCATTCTCGACAGCCCGGGGAACGAGTTCTGGTGGCCGGAAGCCGACCAGGCTCTGTTCGACGCCATAAAGTCCAACGTGTCCGACCGCGTATCCGTGACGGAAATGGATTGCAACATCAACGATCCGGCCTTCGCTGAGGCGGTCACGGGACGGCTGTTGTCCAATTTGAAGGAGTAAGTCCGTAATGCCCGTCATCGATGCCGTCGAGCTCTACCATGTCGCCATGCCCCTGATCTATCCGTGGCGGACGGCCTACGGTAGCGACGACGTCATCGAGAGCGTCCTGGTGAAGATGCATGCCGGCGACGCGGTGGGATGGGGGGAGACTACGCCCCTCGCCAGGCCGACGTACAGTCCGGAATACACGGCCGGTGTCTTCGCCGTGACACGGGACGTGCTCGCACCTTTGCTGATCGGCAAAAGGATCGAAAGCGGCCAGGATCTGCACGAGGCGTGCTCCTGGGTCGCGGGAAACTTCTTCGCCAAGGGCGGTCTGGACGGAGCCTGGTGGGACCTTCACGCCCGGGTCCAGCGCCAGCCGCTGTGGAAACTGATCGGCGGCAAGGGGCCGATCATCGACGTGGGCGCCGACTTCGGTGTGCAGGACAGCATCGATATGCTGCTGGGCAACATCGACCAGGCCGTGGAAGCGGGATTCAAGCGAATCAAGTTGAAGTACAGCCGGGGATGGGACCTCGATATGATCGCCGCGGTCCGTTCGTCCTTTCCCGACCCCGTTTTTCATATTGATTGCAACAGCGGTTACACCCTGGACGACCTGCCCATGTTCAAGAAACTGGACCGGTACAACCTGGCCATGATCGAACAGCCCCTGATGCGTGACGACCTGGTCGACCACGCCGTGCTGCAGCGCGAGATCGAAACCCCGGTCTGCCTGGACGAAAGCATCACTTCTCCCGGCAAGGCCCGCAAGGCGATCCGGATCGGCGCCGCGCGCTGGATCAACATAAAGCCCGCACGGGTAGGTGGCGTGACCCAGGCGCTGGAGGTGAACCGGGTATGCGAAGAGGAGGGCATTCCCTGCTGGACGGGCGGGATGCTCGAATCGGCCCTGGGTGCGTCGTTCTGCATGGCGTTGGCGACCCTGCCCAACATGAAATACCCATCGGATGTTTTCCCCAGCACGCGTTTTTACTCGCGGGATCTGAGCGCGCCCGCGCTGGAATTATCGGGCCCCTCGCAGATGGTCCTGCCCGATACGCCCGGCGCCGGTGCGGAACCCGTGCTGGAACTGCTGGAACAGCAAACGGTCGATAGTGCCGTGATTGACGGTTCGCCGTAGACCTTGACTAACGGCACGACCCCTTGACATTGAAGAGCGATTAACGGAAACTTCCCTATGCCCCCGACCGCATCCCTTTCTCCCTTCAACTACCTCTCCCGCGAAGCGTGGTCCAAACTGCGTGCCGCGACGCCGTTGACCCTTTCTGAAGAAGACCTGCAGGAACTGCACGGCATCAACGAAATGGTCTCCCTCGACGAGGTCGCAGAGGTCTATCTGCCCATGTCGAGGTTCATCAATCTCCACGTGGCCGCGGCGCAGCACCTGTACCAGGTCATGGACACCTTCCTTGGCAAACCGGCCGCCAAGGTACCGTACGTCATCGGCATCGGCGGCAGCGTGGCGGTGGGCAAGAGCACGACGGCCCGAATCCTGCAGGCCCTGCTCAGCCGCTGGCCGAACCATCCCCGGGTGGATCTGGTTACAACGGACGGATTCCTGTACCCCAACCGCGTCCTGGAAGACAGAGGGATCATGCACCGGAAGGGATTCCCGGAAAGCTACGACCTCCGGCGGCTGGTGCAGTTGATGGCCGACGTGAAGTCGGGACACACCTCGGTATCCGTACCCGTGTACCGGCACCTGATCTACGATATCGTACCGGG
>CBDEKM010000009.1:0-56097 GCA_965240335.1 bacterium | reverse complement strand
CGGCGCCGGGAAGTTCGTAGCCCACGTGGCCGAACAAAGCGGCCGAGCCCGGGTCACCGCCCTGTTCGATCCGGTCAAGGAGAAGATCGCCTCGGCCCGATCGTTATACCCTGACGCACGCACGGGAGACGATCTCAGATCGCTGATTACGGAAACGCGGCCGGACATCGTCGCAGTGGCCGGCCCGGACCATCTGCACGCCGAACAGACCATCATGGCCCTGGAGTTGGGCGCCAACGCCCTCGTGGAGAAACCCCTGGCCACGACCGTTGCCGATGCCCGTCGCGTCATTGACGCCGCCGACAGGGCCGGACTGACCGTGATGACCGACCATACCTTACGGTACATGTATCCCTGGCGGGAAATGTCCCAGGCTGCCCGTTCGGGCGAAATCGGGGACATCTTCTTCGTCCAGGGCGACTACATCCACGACATGTGGTCCATTTACCATCCCGCTGGAGGTAGACACACGCCGTGGCGGATCGACCATCAGAATCCCCAGAACATACTCCTTGGCGGTGGCTGCCACCCGATCGACAACATGCTCTCCACCGTCGAATCTCCCGTCGCGGAAGTCTTCGCCTACAGCAGTAAGCAGTGCGTCCCCGAGTTTCCGTCGGATGACTGCTACATCTTAATGCTTAAATTCGAAAACGGCGTACTCGGCAAGATATTCGTTTCCAGCGGTTGCTCGGGAGAAGCATGGGAGGCGGCATGCTGGCCGTCTACGGTACCGAGGGAACCCTCTGGAATGGGAAATTGCACCGGAGGGGCGAAGAGCCGGTCACGCTGCCCAATGCATCGGACGATGCCGCCGTCGGCGGTCACGGCTGGGGCCGATCCGTCCACGACTTCCTGGATACGCTCGACGGGAAAATCGAAAACCCGATTCCGGCCCGCATCGGCGCACGCGTCGTAGCCGTATGTGAAGCGGGGCTGGAATCCATCCGCACGGGCCTTCCGCAAAAGCCGGAATGGCCTTGACGGCATGTGCCCCTTTGGTACGGATGGCGCCCCATCCCCAGGCTGGATTCGACGGAATCGATATAGGTTATTGCTTGATGGTTCGGATAGTTGTTTCTTAGGTGGAATCCGACCGAATCTATCAAACTGGACACCTCATGGAAACTGATCTCGGCATACTCTCCATCGTGCCACCGGCCCTTGCCATCGTACTGGCCTTCACTACCCGGAACGCCGTGTATTCCCTGGCGGTGGCCTGCCTGGTGGGCGTCCTGATATCGGGACAGGGCCCCCTCGGTTTTTCCCAGTTGATGATCAACGCAATTGGAAACACCAGTTTTCCTGGTGTTCCTCCTCGAAATCTGCATCGGCATCTTGATCGCCTTCTTCATCCGAACCGGCGCCATACAGTCTTTTACCCAGTTCGTGGCGTACCGGAAGCTGTCGCGCAAGGGGGTACAACTCTGGACGTGGGTCCTGGGCATGTTCGTATTCTTCAGCGACTATTTCAGCCCGCTCTTTGTTGGGACCACGATGCGTAGCCTGGCCGACAAGGCGCGGATATCCAGGGAGAAACTGGCCTATATCGCCGATTCCACCTCCGCTCCGGTCATAGTCCTCATGCCCTTTACGGGTTGGGCGATCTACATCTCCGGACTCATGGTTGGCATGGGCCCCATATCCAGTGCCGACGATGCAATAAGCGCATTCATTCACTCCATACCCTACAATATCTATGCCGTGACGGCGGTAATACTGGTCGGAATGTTCGGCGCGGGGGTGATCCCCGAATTCGGTCCCATGAAGAAGGCGGAGCGCCGGGCGATGGACGAAGGCAAGGTGCTGAGAGACGGCGCGGTTCCGCTCATCGGACGTGAACTGACCGATACGACCACATTCCCGGGTATCAAACCTAGACTGTTCCTGAACTTCGTCCTGCCGGTCATTCTGATCATTCTTATTGTCCTGGGCTCATTTATCATCACGGGATCAGCGAAGACGCTGGAAGCCTATCTCGCCGCTGTAATCTTCCTCGGGGTATCGATCCGTATCCAGGGCATCCGGCTGAACGACATCATGGACTCGGCAATGACAGGCATCAAGGGCATCATGCCCGCCATCATGATCCTGGTGTTCGCCTATACGATCAACCAGTTGAGCCAGGACCTCGGCACCGCCGACTACATGGTATCGATTTCAAGGGATTTCCTCACGCCGTCCATGCTCCCCCTGGCCACCTACCTGCTGGCGGCCGTAATGGCCTTTTCCACGGGCACGTCCTGGGGCACTTTTGCCATCATGATGCCGATCGCGGTACCGGTGGCCCTGAGCTATACGGGGGACGTACTAACCGACATCGTATATGCGACTATAGCGGCTGTCGCGGGAGGCGGGGTTTTCGGCGATCACTGTTCACCGCTCTCCGACACCTCCATTCTTGCCTCGACGGGTGCGGCATCGGACCACATCGATCATGTCAGAACACAGATCCCCTATGCGATGATCGCCGCCATCCTGACGGGTGTCGTGTACCTTGTCATGGGGCTGACCGTCTGGACCTGATCGTGTCGAGCCGACTGTGTGGACCCGACCGTGTGGACCTGACCGCGTGGGCTTTGGCCATTCCCGAAAACCGTTAGATGACTCCGATCTTCATCCAGCGTATCCGATCCCTTCGGGCGGTCCTCATCGGGGCCGCGCTTTCGGTATTCATCGGCTTCACGGGGGAATACAGCGCCAACCAGATCGGCTACGAACCGGCGGCAACCCACCTGCCTCCGGTCTTCCTGGTTCCCTTCCTGTTCTGCGTTCTGCTGCCCAATGCCCTGCTTGCAAGAATGCGTCCCGATTCCGCGCTCTCTTTCTATGAAATGATCATTATCTTCGCCATGGGCTGGATCGCCTCCACGGTGCCCGACCAGGCCATGACGAAATACCTGCTTTGCGTGATCGCCGCGCCGTTCTACTTCGCTTCACCGGAAAACAGCTGGGAAGCCATATTCTTTCCTTACCTGCCGAGTGGCTGGTCCTCAGCGACCCGGCGGCGGCGAGGGTATTCTACGAAGGGCTCCAGACCGGACAGTCCATCCCCTGGGGCGCGTGGCTATCGCCCCTGTTCTGGTGGGGATCCTTCATTCTCGTCCTGCTGTTCGTAGGCGCGTGCATCGTCGTGATGCTTCGAAAGCAATGGGTCGAACACGAACGCCTGCAGTTCCCCCTGGGAGAAGTTGGCCTGCACCTGATTTCTCTGGGAAGCGGCAAGGGAGGCGGCATCGACCGATGGATACTGACCGGCGCGGTGGGCATGTCATTCGCCATGGTATGGAATATCTTCTCGTTCTGGGGTCCATGGCCGCCGATCCCCTTCATGGCGGAGCATTCACAGGCCCTGATCCTCGATCCCGCCTTTCCGGGACTTACCTTCCAAATGAACGTCTTCGTCCTGTGCCTGCTGATCTTCGTCAACCGGGACGTGCTGCTCAGCATGTGGCTGTTTCTCGTTTTCTACGTAATGCAGGAGGGCTCGCTCAACCTGGTCGGCATCGGTTCCACATCCGGAACGATCATTCACGGCGGCCTGGCCGGCATACAGTCCATCGCCGGGCTGATCACCTTCGTCCTTTTCGGCCTGTGGATGGCCCGAAGGCATCTCAAGGAGGTATGGCGGCACGCCCTGGGTCGGAAAGGAAGGCTGGATGACGACGAGGAGCTGTTCTCCTACAGGACCGCCGTATTCGGGTTTCTGCTCGGATTGCTCTTCATCATCTGCTGGCTGTACGCCGCGGGACTGTCCCTTCCGATCATGGCGCTGTTCATCACGCTCCTCTTCATATTCTACATCGCCCTGGCGCGCGTGGTGGCGGAAACGGGCGTGGTAACACTCGACCTTCCCATCAACAGCCACCAGTTCTCGATCGCCATCGTAGGATCGTCCCAGATCAGCCACGGAGATCTGACCGCGCTGGGCATGGCCAACGGGTTCGCCCGCAACTGGCGAACCTTCACCATGATCGGCACATCCCACGTCGCCTGGCTGAAATCCCAGTGGCTGCAACGCCTGCCGGCGCAAACCGCGCACAACTCGGAAACCGGTACTCCCGCCCGCGGCCCCGCTGCAAAGCACCTATTCGCCGCCGTGGCCGTAGCATTCTGCCTGAGCGCCGTGGCATCGATTGGCTATGTCATCTACGCCGGAAACACCTTTGGCGCACAGAGCCTGAGAACCGACCTGGGCACGGATCGGGGTATCAACTTCTACAACCTGATCGTGACCTGGGTGAACAACGCAACCCGGATCAGCGACCTGGAGGTCCTGTTTTTCGGCAGCGGCGTCGTGATGATGTTCGTGCTCCTGGCCGGTCGTTTCCTCCTTCCCTGGTGGCCGCTTCATCCGATTGGCATGGTGGTCGTCATGTCCGCCCCCGTAAGGAACGCTTTTTTCCCGATCTTCTCGGCCTGGCTGATCCAGACCATCGTGTTCCGCATCGGCGGTCCGGCGCTTTACCGGAAGGTCCGCCGAATGTTTATTGGTATCCTGCTCGCCTACCTCTTCTGGCAACTCGTCGCCATGGGGGTTGACCTGACCTGGTTCCCGGACCAGCCGCATCGCTGGGAGTCCTATTGAGTCTGCGTTCATAGTAGTGTGACTACCGGAGTTACGCTGTCCCTGTCGAGGACGCACGTCGTCCACAGGTATCTACAAGGAGGTACTGACGCATGCAGTTCATCATGTTCACCAAGCATCTCGAGGGACTCACGCTGGCGGAAATCGCCGGGAAACTGAATAGCGTTGGGGTTTCCGGCGCCGATCTCTGTGTGCGCGAAGGATATCCCGTGAATCCGGAGAACATAGACCGGGCCCTGCCGGAAGCCGTACGCGTGCTGTCGGACGAGGGATTGTCCATACCCCTCGTCACCGCGCCGGGTGATTTCACCTCGATCGCAAGCTCGATTACGCAGAGAGATACTACCAGGCTTGCGGGGACAACGGTGTGAAATTCATCAAGCTGGGATACTGGCACTGGTCGCCGGGATCGGATTACTGGGTAGAACTCGACCGTGTGCGGAAGGAACTGGACGGTTTTCAGCGCCTATCGGAGAAAACCGGTGTCAAAACGGTCGTACACAACCATTCTGGGCACTCCATGGGCCTGAATTCGTCTGCCGTCATGCACGTTGTACAGGGATTCGATCCAAATCACGTAGGGGTGTTTGCGGATGTGGGACACCTTTCCATCTGCGGCGAGCCGATCGACATGGCCCTCAACATCGTCAAGGAGTACCTGGCCGTCATATCCTTCAAGGATCTCAAGCGGGTAGAGCACGTACGGGATGGACAAAGGCGGTGGGAGGTAGACGTGGTCCGCCTGGGTACGGGCTTCGGAGACTGGCACACGGTGCTGTCCACGCTGAAGGACCAGGAGTTTGATGGACCCGTCACCATGCACAGCGAATACGGGGGAGAACCCGTGGACACGGTCGTCGATCTCGCCCGGACGGACCTGCGCTTCATCCGTAACCAGATGGACCTGATTTAGGCAGGAACCGGTCGCCTGCTACCAGTGCCAGATCTGGTTCCAGGCTTCCATCCAGTCCCGGCCTTCGCTGACAACGGTCAGTTCATCGGGAAAGGAAACCCCCGTCTTCCCTTTGTAATGCGCCGCGTTGTCCACGGTGTCCAGTTCGATGGTGATCTTCGTCGGCGCCGCCGGTGTGTAGGGCCTGACATTCGGCAGGTCCTGCAGTGTCCTGCGCGTGCCCTCCTCGATCATCTGTCTAGCCCGCACCGGGGGAATCTGCCTGGCCGAGTATCTCGAAAGACCCCGTTTTACGGCCACGATCTGCAGGTTGTCTCCCAGCAGCTCCCGGGACTCGCGGCACACAGCCTCATCGCCGGTGACCAGCAACACGGGACAGCCGTAGTGACCGCAGAGCGCGGCGTTGATCCCGACTTCCCCCACTTCGTCTTCATTGAATCGCAGGCTGCGCCAGCCCGTGGTGGAAATCGTATGGCACATCACGCCGTCCGGCGTGTTTGCCCGTGCGTGCATGCCGACGAATATCGCGGCGTCGCAACCCGTCTCGAACATTTCCGTGTAACGTGACCACGGATGACGGGCGACCCATTCGCAGCCGGAATCGAGTAACTCGGGTATCAGCGAATTGAAGGTCCAGTCTCCACCCGCACCGTGGCAGTCCACCACCACGATTTCCTCGGCGCCCGCGGCACGTGCGCCCCGGACGGCGGCATTGATCTCCTCGGTGTACAGACGCCGCCCTTCTTCGTACATGGGCTTGCCGCCGGTTACCTGGTCCCAGGCCACGATGCCGCTGACGCCTTCCATGTCCGTCATGATCAATATGCGCATGATGCATCCTCGCTGTGATTTGGGGTAGTCTGACTATTCATACTGCCATTTCGATATCCGAAAGCAGCAGTCATTCGAACAGGGCATGCTTCGATGCCGGGATGATGCCCGCTTCCTCGGCCCGTGCGTAAAGATTGCGTATCGCCGCTTCTCCGTCGTCTCCGTACTGCAGTGAGTACTGGTTCACGTAGAGATCGATGTGCCGCTGCATGACGGATTCATCCATTTCCTGCGCGTAGCGTCGGATATAGGGCCTTAATTTCCCCGGGATGCGCGTAGGCGTACTCGATGCTCGATCGTATCGACCGATCAAGCCGTTCGTGCATCGTGCCGCCCAGGTCCCTCCGGGCGAGAATTCCACCCAGGGGAATCGGGTGCCCCGTTTCTTCCTCCCACCAGGCGCCGAGGTCGATCACCTGCGACAGTCCGAATTCGGCGAAGGTAAACCGGCTTTCGTGAATAATCACGCCGGCGTCTACGTCCCCACGGCCACAGGCCGGCATGATTTCGTCGAAAGGAAGGTAGACCAGTTGATCCAGGGCAGGGTCGAAGAGTCTCAGCAGCAGCGCAGCCGTGGTCAGCCGGCCGGGCAATGCGATTTTCCTGCCCTTCAACCGGTCAGGGGGCAGCGGTTCCCTCGAAACGACCAGCGGGCCGCAGCCCCTGCCCAGGGCTCCGCCGGCCCGGAGCAGGACATAGTGATCGCGAAGGAAGCCCAGGGCATGAAAGGAGATTTTCGTCAGGTCCAGTTTGCGCTGCAGTGCCAGGGTATTCAGGGTTTCGATGTCTTCCAGCACTTCCTGACACCGGGGTGCATCGGGTATTCGGCCCTGGGTCAGGGCGTAGAATATGAACGTGTCGTTCGGACAGGGCGAGTACCCCAGGGACAGGTCGGTCATGACTGTTCCTGTTCTCGTAGAGGCTCCAACGTCAAATGATCAGGTCTGAAGTGGATGCGTCGCATCAGTGGATCCCCTGCTCGACGATCAGTTCGACCGCCAGCTGGCAGCGCCCGATCGCCATGGGAAGATCCCACTGGGACAGGTCCCGGTCGACCACCCGGTTGCTGATGCCGCGTATTTCCGCGAAGGGCACCTCGTTGACCAGGGCGACATGGGCCGCCGCCGCGCCTTCCATGTTCTCGCATATCCCGTCGTAGCGGGCTGCAACCGCGTCTCCAACCGTCTGGATGCCGCTGCATTGCTGCACGGTGACAAAGGGACCGGCCGCGACCTTGCGTGCTGTTTCCCCTTCCATCCCGCATTCAAGGCATTGGCGAAACTCGTCGGCCCGCGTGGCATCGAGGGGTATCCTGTTGTACAGGGGATCCCGCAGCGATCTTCCCTGGGAATCGACCTGGCCCGGGATCATGGGAAAACCCATCCGCTCCAGGTCCAGCCATCCGTCCGGCGTCAGGACGCCTGTATCGCCGTAACATTCCTCCGTGGCAATGGCAAGGTCGCCAATGTCAAGCCCGGACCGCACGTAAGCGCCGCCTACGCCGAACTGCAGGATCACGGCCGGCTCGTGACGGGTCAGCGCCAGGGTCAGGTTCGAAGCGGTGTTGACCTGCCCCACGCCGCCCTCGATCAGGAGCACCTTTTTCCCCGACAACGTACCGTCGTGCCAGGGCCGGTCGTGGGGATGGTCCATTCCGGAGATCTCCATCCGTGCGCGGACCTGTTCCTGTTCCATTTTCGTTGCGGTGATCAGCAGGTAGTCCAGTTTCATGGTTAATTTCCGGCCAATCCAGACGTCAGGTAAGCGCGAAGCCGTCCTTCATCGCTCGACATGGACCCACCTGCCTTCCTCGTGGGATCGGACCGCCGCGTCGATCACGAGTTGGGCCGCCAGGCCATCCCGGAAGGTGGGCGCCTCATCCTCATCCCGCAGGATATTGTTCAGAAATGTCGAGACAATGGTGTCATCACCGGTGATTTCAGGCATCTCAACGGGTGTGTAAGCGGCATTCGACGATCGTTCCATCAGTCCACCACCACCCTCCATCGTCCACAAATAGGAAGTACGCTCGCAGTCTACGCGTATGGAAGTTTCCTGGTGCAACCGGCTGGCGTGGATCGACCCGCGTGCTCCATTTTCGAACCGCAGCATCAGGTGGCAGACATCATCGTTCTCGACGCGACCGGTCTGGCGGGGATTCTCTAGCGCTCCCTCTCCATGCATCCTGCGCAGTTCTCCGAAATGTTCCGACGATGTCAGCAACGGTCTATGCGTAACGAACCGGGCCAGTTCGGCATTCACCTCCGAGAGCTCACCGATTAGCCATCTGGCTGCATCGATCATATATACGCCCAGGTCGCCCAGGGCGCCAGTACCCGCCTCCGCCTGTTTGAACCTCCAGGTCAGCGGAAAGTCCGGTTGCCTGGCCCAGTCGAAGGACCAGTGGGCGTCGAAGGCATGAATGCTTCCCGCTATCCCATCGCGCAGGATGCGGGACAGGAGCCGGAGGGCTGGAAACAGACGAATACCCGACTGCACACCGGTTTTTGCCTTGTGTCGCTGGGCCGCGGACCACATCTCCCGAGCCTGTAACCCGTTCAGCGCGAGGGGTTTCTCGCAAAACACGGCCTTGCCGGCCGCCAGGGCCGCAATGGCCATCGGATGATGCAGGTGATGGGGCGTGGTGATGCCGACCGCGTCAATGTCGCCGCGGCTCAGCAGCTCGTCCGCGTCCCGGCACACGTGGGGGATGTCAAACCGCGCCGCCAGTTTCCGGGCGCTCTCGAGACGGCGGCTGCTTACTGCGGTGAGCGTGGCTTCCTTTCGCCACGCCTCGGCGTGCGCATAGGCGATGTGACCGGCGCCGATCATGCCGATGCGTACGGAGTCCTTCATGGTGGAATCCCCGCGGGCAGGATCAGCTGGACGCCGAACCCGCGCCCGCTTCCAACAGGCCCCCCTGCCGGAGCAGCGCTTCCGTAGTCGGTTCCCGGTCACGGAATTCCTTGAAGACGTCCATGGGATGCCGGCTGCCGCCGAGGGCGAGTACCGTATCCCGAAACTTCCGGCCCAGCCGTCGCATTGCCTCGTCGTCGCCCAGTCCCGCTTCCTCGAAGGCGGAGAAAGCGTCCGCGCTCAGTACTTCCGACCACTTGTAGCTGTAGTATCCAGCTGCGTAGCCCCCGGCGAAAATATGGGAGAATGAGCAGAAAAACCGGTCTTCTTCCAGTGACGGAAGGATCAGCGTCTCCGAATCGATTCGACGCTGCACGTCCAGGATCGTTCTCGGCCCAGAGGGATCGAAATGCTGGTGGAGTTCCATGTCGAGCAGGCCGAAATTCACCTGCCGGAGCGTACTGCTTCCTTCCCTGAAGGTCCTCGCGCCAAGCAGGCGGTCGATGATTTCTTCCGGTAGCGGTTCGTCCGTCTCGTAGTGACGGGCCAGGCCTTTGAGCGTATCCCGGTCGTAACACCAGTTCTCCATGAACTGGCTCGCGATCTCCACCGCGTCCCATTCCACGTTGGAAATACCGGATGCCATGCCGTAATCAATGGTGGTCAGCATGTGCTGCAGGGCGTGCCCGAACTCGTGAAAGAGGGTTTCGACTTCCCGGAACGTCATGAGGGAAGGTTTGCCGCCAACGGGCTTGCCCTGGTTACAGATCATGTAGGCCACGGGCAGCCGGGCGGCCTGCCCGGAAGACGCCATGACCGCGCTCCGGCCTACGAGCGTATCCATCCACGCCCCGCCCTGCTTCTCGGCCGGACGGCTGTAGGGATCCAGGTAGAAAGCCGCCATTTGTTCATTGCGATCGTTGAACACCCGGAAGAACTGCACGTCTTCATGCCAGACGGGCGCCTCTTCGGTCGTGTCTTCCAGCCGCACTCCGAAAAGCCGTTCCGTGAGTTCGAACAATCCACGCAACACACGGGGCAAGGGGAAATAGGGTCTGAGTTCCTCGTCTTTCAAGTCGTAGCGCGCCTCCCGAAGACGTTCCGACCAGTAGGGGACGTCCCAGTGTTTCAGGTCGTCGCCCATGCCGTTGCCCGCCAAAGCCTTCAGCGCTTCCATGTCCCGCTCGGCCGCGCCACGGCTGGCCGTGCTCAATTCGCTGAGCAGATCCCGCACCGATGCCGCGTCGACCGCCATTTTTCGACTCAGGCTCAATTCCGCGAACGTATCGAATCCCAACAGCCTGGCCTTGTCGATCCTCAGGGCGATAGTCTCCGCGGCCACATCGGCGTTGTCCCACTGTCCGTCCGATGCCTTGGAAATGTAAGCGCGGTACATTTTCTCCCTCAGGTCCCTGCGCTTGCTGTGCTGCATGAATGGCATGAAACTCGGATAGTCCAGGGTAAGCACCCAGGGTCCATCCGAGGCGGTGGCCTGCTCGTGTGCCTCCTGCCTGGCGGTATCGGCGGCCAGTTCGAGCAGCGTATCGGGGAGCCCTTCGACCTCTTCGGTATCGGTTAGTGTTATTTTGAAGGCCTTCGTGGCGTCGAGGACGTTGTTCGAAAACTTCGTGCTCAGTTCCGCCAGGCGCTCACTGATTTCGTTGTACCGGTCCCGGCCCGCGTCGTCCAGCCCCACGCCGTTCAACTCGGCCTCGCGGATGGCCGACTCCAGTATGCGATGTTGGGCCGGATCGAATCGCTTCGTCTCGTCGCTGTCCCGCAAGGCGCAATAGGCCTGGTAAAGCGGCCTGCTTTGTCCGTATCGATTGCTGAACCTGACCACTTCCGCGAGCAGGGGATCGTAGACCTCCCGCAATTCGGGCGAGTTCTTCACCCCGTGCAGGTGGGACACGATGCCCCAGGTACGGCCCAGGTCGTCTTCGATTTTCTCGAGCGGATCCATCAGTTCATGCCAGGTGCCCGGTGTCGTCTGCTCGAGTTGGACCAGTTCCTGCTCACAGCGGTCCAGCATCATGCGGATGCCCGGTTCGATATGTTGGGTCTCGATCTGGTCGAAGGGAGGCAGATCGTCCCAGTTCAACAGGGGGTTATTTTCCATTTTTGATCGGCTTGCCTTTTTGGTGTGTACGTTTATCTTGGGGTACGATCTCCGGCAGTTCGAACGCACGAGGACCGTAGCAAATTACGGTGTGCCGAACCTGAAATCAACCACTCATTTACCACTGGATCGGAACGGGATGGATGACTGAAAAGCGATTCAATCGACGTCTGCAGCGGTACCCCGCGGTGAGTGATCTTCAGCGATTGACCCGTAAACGACTGCCGCTTATCGCCTGGGAATACCTCGATTGCGGTACCGGGGACGAACGCGCGGTGGCGAGGAACCTGGAACGCATGGCGGAAGTCACGCTGGCTCCCGTATTCATGAAGGGCGATCTGAAACCCGATCTGACCACTACGCTATTCGGACGGACCTACAGCGTGCCATTCGGCGCAGCGCCCGTGGGACTGACCGGGCTCATGTGGCCCCGCGCCGAACTTATTCTGGCCGCAGCGGCCGCGAAACATCGCTTCCCCTTCTGCCTGAGCACGGTGGCCACGCAGTCCCCCGAGGTGGTCGGCCCGATCGCGGGAGACATGGGATGGTTCCAGCTCTATCCGCCCCGCAGGCCGGAATTGCGGGACGACCTGTTGAGGCGCGCGATGGACGCCGGATTCCATACGCTCGTGGTGACGGCGGACGTCCCCATGGGCAGCCGCAGGGAGAGGACCAGCCGCGCCGGTCTCGAGACCCCGCCCCGGATCACGGCGCGTTTCATGTACGAAGCGCTTAAGCATCCCACCTGGACGATACAGACCCTGCTCGCCGGGCTACCCCGGCTTCGCGCAATAGAACAGTATGCCGATTCGAAAAAGATGGGCGAGGTGGCGAGCTATGTAGGGCGGGAACTGGGTGGTTCCCTCACGTGGGATTACATCCGGGAGGTCCGCGAAATCTGGGATGGTCCGGTGATCCTGAAAGGCATACTTCATCCAGATGACGCGGAGCAGGCGATACAGGTAGGCGTGGACGGCATCCAGGTCTCGAACCACGGCGCGCGCCAGTTTGACGGCACCCTCGCCGCCATCGACGCGCTTCCTCCCATCGTCCGCCGGGTTCGCGGCCGCGCGCGCATTCTGTTCGACAGTGGAGTGCGCACCGGGCTGGATATCATCCGCGCGCTTTCGCTGGGCGCCGATTTCGTGTTACTGGGACGCGCCTTCATTTACGGTGTCGGGGCCTTCGGCAAGACAGGCGGCGATCACGTCTTCGAGATCCTCAAAGCCGACCTGGAAACCAACATGGTCAACCTGGGTTGTGCCGGGGTGGACGAAATCCCCGAACCCGTCAGTCCGGAATCCGCGTAACACGCAGGCTGGACAGAAAACACCTGTGTCTGGGTCCCGCCATTACGGCAGCCACCTGCCAACACCAGCTATCCAGCTGCCTCCGCCCGCATTTCCCGTCTCGTTCTCCGCGAATAAAACAGACTGTAAAACCCGAGTCCGGCGGAAACGGCCGTCCCGATAGCCGCGAGAAGCAACATGCCGCCCAGTTCGAAGAGGAATCCCGTCACCAGGCTGGCGGAACTCGCCGCCAGTGCGATGAACGTCTCGTTGACGCCCTGAACGCGTCCCCGTTCCAGGGGCGCGAGCGCATTGGACAGCAGGGAAGATCCGGCGATGAAACAGAAGTTCCACCCCAGCCCCAGGAGGAAGAGGGCGATCGCCAGCGGCACGAACCGGGGAGATATCGGTGCGATCACACAGGAGACGACGAGGATGACCATGCCCGCCTTGATCACATTGTGCTGCCCCCACCGCATGATCAAGCGCCCCGTAATGCCGGAAACCCCGAACATGCCTATGGCGTGGGCCATGATGACCCAGGAGATCATCCACGTGCCATGGTTGTGATGGTTCATGTGCAGGGGTGTGATTACCATGAGCAGCGTCATCACGAACTGGCCGAGGGCCATGGCCGCGATCCCGTACCGGACGTGAATGTCGCGGAGGATTTCACGTACGGGCCGCGCTGTAGCGTCGTCGATTTCCGATACGGTTGTAGATTTAATCTGTCGGGCGAGATCCAGCGGGTCGGGGCGCACCAGGAAGACGGTAAGCAGGATGGCTGCCAGGCTCAGACCCGCCCCGATGACGAAGGGGCCGGACATGGGCGGATAGCCGTACTGTGCGATCCATATACCCGCGGGCGCCACCATCATGGCGCCGCCTATGGCGCTGATGGTGCCGGCGGATACGATTCTGCCGATGATTCGCGCCCGTTCCGATTCGGGATAGATTTCGGCGCCGATGAACCGCGCCTGCTCGCTGGAACTGCGCGCCATGCCGGCGAAGAAGGATGCTATGCAGAATCCGGAAAAGGAATGGACGGCCACGCTGAAGAAACTCGTTATGGCGGCGATCAGGGACGACAGGTACCCGGCCGTCAAACCGGTCCTGCGTCCCAGTCGGTCCATGATCCAGCCGAAGGGGAAAGCGCTCAGCGAACGGGCAAGAAAGGCGATGGTCATGGGCACGCCGGTCATGCGTTCGCTCTCGGCCAGCTGTGCCGCCAGGATGGGAACTACGGTAAAAGCCGCGACCTGCGTCGCGCCGAACAGTGCCTGGGTGACGAAAAGTGTGTGGGTGATCCGATTGCGGACCGACTGAAGCTGTTCCGGTTCCATTGTGCTCCCGCGGCCCAGTCATCGTACCGGCCGGCCGCGTTTTAATAACCTATATCACTTCCAGCTGGTCCCGGTCCGGCAACGCGGGAAATGGTGCGCCTGGAAGAGTCTGGTACCAGTAGGCCACCGAAGCGATATCGTCCTGGAGCGCCTGGTATGGGCCGCCCTCGGCAAAACCGAGCAGCTGCCGCCATCCCAGCGCCTGGATGGTTACCCTGAGGTCCTCCTCGAACCGCACGGGGTCCGACACGTGCCACCGGTACAGGCCGAACCGCTGCTGGGACTTGTACATGCCGTCGGGTCGGATGACCTGTGGCATGCCCGCGTACGGGGTGGTGTACTCAACGTACCTTCCGTCGATGTCGAAGTTGTACGAACCGCAGAAGTAGTCCTCGACGCCCGTCCCGCAGATCGTCGGAAACTCGTCGTCCCCGTCGATGTAGAACTTGATCTCGCCCTCGCCCCACCATCCGTTGCTGTTGGATCCCCACGCCATGTAGGTACCGACGTAATGGCCGTGCCCCTTCACGCCGTCCAGGATGGTGAACACCTCCTTGTACGGGAGGGGGTTCGTCCGCCGGAAGCTCGCATGGAAATAACCGATGTCCTCGGGAACCTCGGTCAGCGTGTAGTCGATCTGGTAGTACACGCGCATTTTCTCGTCGGCGATGTTCTCCAGCGTGATGCGGCAACGCTTCCTGAAGGGCATCTCCCAGTAGCAGTTGAATGCGCTGGCCGGGTTCACGCACACGGCCAGCGAAGACACGTGGGCGTATTCACTCCAGCCGCAGGCGAAAAAATCGCCCAAGGGGCACTCCACGGAGGGATACTCCTCGTCGTCCCAGTAAATGCGAAGGATGGTGAAGCGCCAGTGGCCGGTGGGCGTCAGCCAGATATGCTGTATCGCCCCCGAACCTTCGATATCGGCCATCGTCAGTGTTTCGCCCGCTTCGATGTCGATGGAAGGGGAAATCTTCCAACCCTGCCCGAGATGCCGCGCGTTATGGGCTCCGGTGCCCTCCGTGGCCATGCCGCCCCGGCCCTTTCCGCCGTCCATGTTTTCCGGCGAGATGGACCGCGTACGGGCCCGAGACAACCGTGGCAACTTTCCCATGTCCATACCTAGTCCGTTGAACATATGCGCATCTCCTCTTGATATCTCCACTTGATCTTGTGATCTCGGCTTCACTATAATACGTTCCGAGTCCACCCGCGCACAGGTCTTTTTGGACGTTCACAATCGACCGAATGGACGGTAAACCTTGCAACGTGACGTGCTCTACTACATCGCAGATCCCATGTGTTCCTGGTGCTGGGGATTCAGTCCCGTGCTGGAGGCGGTTTCGAATGTGCTACCTGATGAAATCCCCATCCGTTACGTCATGGGCGGACTGGCCCGGGACTCGGAAGATCCCATGCCGGAGGAAACCCGGTCCTACGTGCAGTCCCAGTGGAGGCTGGTAGCTGAGCGGACTGGAGCGGATTTCAACTGGGATTTCTGGAAGGATTGCGAACCCAGGAGATCGACGTACCCGGCCTGCCGGGCGGTCATCGCCGCCGGGATGCAGCGTCCGGAAGGGACCGAGGCGATGTTTCACGCCATCCAGCATGCCTATTACCTCGAAGCCCGGAACCCGTCTGACAGGGAAACGCTCATACAACTTGCTGGGGAAATCAACCTGGATTCGAAACGCTTCAGCGAAGACCTCGCATCGACCCATACCGACACACTGCTTCACCAGGACTTCGAACTGCGCCGGTCCCTCCACGCCGACAAGTTCCCCACCATGATCCTGGAATACATCGACAACCAGTTGTGGCTGGCATACGGATACGAAGATGAAGACCTGGTGGTGGACCTGCTGACTTCGGCACTGCTTTCCTGATCACGGTCCGCGGAACGCTAGGTTCCCTCGACCCTCGGATCGATCCACATATACAACAGATCGACCACGATATTGGCGCAGACGACCATCGTGGCCGAAAAAAGCACGACACCCATGATCATGGGGACGTCGAGACTGAAGACTGATTGCAGGGCCAGGACGCCCAGTCCTGGCAAAGCGAATACGTTTTCTGTGAATACCACGCCGCCCATGAGCGCGGCCATGTCGAGCCCGAGAATGGTAATGACGGGGATCACGGCGTTCCGCAGTCCGTGCTTGAACAGCACGATGTACTCCGGCATCCCCTTGGCGCGGGCCACACGAATGTAGTCGGCGTTGAGCACCTCCACCATGTTCGTGTGGACTAGCCGGGCGTAGTAACCCGTAATGACCAGGGCGAGGGTCGCCGCCGGCAGGATGATGTGGGTCCAGCTGGCCCAGCCGCCCACTGGAAACATGCCGGTCTGGTAGGCCAGGTAGTACTGCAGCATACGGGCCAGCCAGAAAACGGGCAGGGATATGGCGACCAGGGAAACGATCAGCACCGTCCGGTCAATGGCGCGGCCCCGGTACTTCGCCGTGAGTACGCCCAGCGGAACGCTCATCAACATCCACAGGAACACCGCGGTCAAGGCCAGGGATAGAGTCACGGGAAACCGGGCCAGAACGGCGTCCAGCACCCGTTCTCCAGTCACCAGGGACGTGCCCAGATCGCCGCGCAGCAGGTTACCGATGTAGCGTCCGTACTGCATGGCCAGGGGATCGTCGAAACCCATTTCCTGTCGGATTCGTTCGATCGTCTCGGCGTCCGCGTTGGCGCCGGCGTACACCCGAACCGGATCGGCCGGCACCGCGTGGACGATCAGAAAGGTAATGACCGTGGTGCCCCAAAGTATCACGACCGCCCAACCGAGACGGCGCAGGATCCTGTTCAACATGGTGATTTACCGTGGTGGTTCAGATCGCGTTTCATGGTTCGATCCACATATACTCGTAACGGATGGGCCAGACGGGATTGAGTTTTAGCCCCTTCAGCCAAGGCTGCCGCAGCAGGTACATCTGCGGGTAGTACAGAAACACCCAGGGGGCGTCTTCCACGATCAGACGTTCGGCTTCTTTGTAGAGCGCCAGGCGATGATCCTGGTCTGTACTGGTTGACGCTTCTTGCAGCAGTTCGTTGACCCGCTCATTGTCGTAGAACGCCACGTTGTTGCTGTGCACTTCCGTTATCCGTTCGCCGTTCAGCAGCACGTCGAGGAAATTGCTGGGATCCGGGTAGTCCTGGTACCAGCCGAATGTGGTAAAGGGCACCGCCCCGCGCCGTCCCGCCGCCTCGATGCGCGTTGGACCGGTCACCGGCTTGATCTCGATATTGATCCCTACCGCCGCAAGGTCCTGTTGTACCGCCTGGCCGATCTTGGCCTCCGTTCCGCTCTGTGCGACGATCATGAGCTCGGTTGCGAAGCCATCCGCGAATCCAGCATCGGAAAGCAGCTTGCGCGCCTTCTCCGGATCGTAGTCGTACCCGGCGAGCTGTTCGTTGAATCCCGGCATGCCCGGCGGCAGAACCCCCCGGGCGGGTATGCCCCGGCCGCTGATCAGCTTCACGATGCGTTCCCGGTCGACGGCGTGGTTGACTGCCTGGCGCACCTCAACCTGGTCGAAGGGCGGCATCTCCGTGTTCATGGACAGGTACATGATGGCGTTCAAGGCCTGGTGGGCAACCCGCTTGCTGAGTACGGGATCCTTCATCACCCGGATGAAGTCCGCATCCGGGATTCCCGTCGACGTGACACTCGCGATATCCAGCTCGCCCCGTTCGAACATCATCATGTGCAGGGTCTCGTCGCCGCCCACCATCAGTTCGATGGCATCGAGCCGGACGTCGTCCGCACGGTAGTACGACGGACTCTTCTCGAGCCGGAGCCGCGTGCCGCGCTGCCAGGCACCGAGCGTGAAGGGGCCCGCGCCCACCGGATACCGTCCGAATTCGTCC
Source organism: bacterium (assembly GCA_965240335.1). GTDB lineage: Bacteria > JAAXHH01 > JAAXHH01 > JAAXHH01 > JAAXHH01 > JAAXHH01. The sequence continues at coordinate 38,276 of CBDEKM010000009.1, read as the reverse complement.
CCGCGCCGTTCCACCTCCTCGCGGGGTACGGCGTAGGCAAAGGGCATGGCGATGCAGTAGAGGAAGGGCAGGTCGGGATGGACCAGTTCGATCACGAGCGTTTCCTCGTCGGGTGTCCGCAACCCGGAAACACGGTCCGCCTCGCCGTCCTGGAAGGCCCTCGCCCCCACGATGTTGCGGTAGAATCCCTGTCCGGGCGATTTGGTGGCCGGATTCAGGACCCGTTCCAGGGAATAGGCGAAATCCTGGGAGGTAACCGGCCGGCCGTTGGAAAACCGGATATCCGGCCGGAGTTTGAAGGTGAAGGACTTACCATCCTCCGAAACCGTCCAGGAACGGGAATGCCAGGGTACCAGGTTCAACTCGTCGTCGTAATCGATCAGTCCGTGAAACAGGGTGCGCACGAGGGGCCAGGTCACCACGTCGTAGGCGATGGCGGGATCGAGCGAGCGGGGATCCGACGGCACGGCGATACGGAGTACGTTCTCATCGTGATTCAGCCGTTCGAGCCGAGCGTCTCCGATGCAGGAAGCGGCAAGAAAAAGGATCGCCAGGCACGCGAGTAATGGCATACGGAATCTCAGGGCCGCAATTACCCGGAAACCCGGGGTCGTAGATACATTGTATATACGCCGACGCAGGCCTATACGTCGACACAGGCCTATACAGCATCCCGGCATGGTAACAATCATCTTCCCTGTCCCTCCTTCACGTAGGGATCCAGCACCTCCTGCAGGCCCTGTCCCAGCAGGTTGAATCCCACCACGGCCACGATGATGGATACGCCCGGCGCCACGGTGAGATGTGGAGAGACGATAAAGTAGGGTTGCCCTTCCGCGATCATGGTGCCCCACGAAGGCGCGGGCGGCGGCACGCCCACCCCGAGATAGCTCAGCCCGGCGTCGAGCAGGACGGTGTTCGCCGTGGCCAGGGATCCGAGTACGATGATCAGGGGCAGGACGTTGGGCAGCAGGTGGCGGAACATGATGCGGGCATCCGAACAGCCGATCGCCCGGGACGACGTGACGAACTCCCGTGTCTTCAGGATCAGGATCTGGCTGCGTATGGTCCGGGCGATCCACGTCCAGCTGACGAGCCCGATTACGAGGAACACGCTGACCAGTCCCCGTTTCAGCGGAATATCGAGTGCGTGCCAGTCCAGCGCCGCGGGGTGAAGGTGGATCAAGCGTCCGTCCATCAGGCCGGCGAAGGCGATGGCCAGGAGCAGACCAGGGATCGTCATCATCACGTCGGTGCCGCGCATCAGCACCGTGTTGACCCAGCCGCCGTGATATCCGGCGAGCATGCCCACGGTCACCCCGACGCAAACGGCCGTGAGCATGGCCACGATACCCACGAATAGCGAGATGCGGGTCCCATGTGCCAGGCGGGACAGCATGTCTCGTCCAAGGTGGTCCGTACCGAGCAGGAATCGATCGCCGGGAGGTATGGGCAGTCCGTCGGCGTCGAGGCCTTCGGGCAACTGTTGCATGGGGTCCTGGAGATAACCCAGTCCGGTGAAGACCGGCGCGGCCAACGCCAGGGTCACCAGGAAAAGGACCAGGCCGCCGCCCGCGCAAACCATGCGGTTCTTCAGCATGCGCCGGAGAAAGGGCAGAGACGCCTGGCCGATTTCTTCCGGTTTGATACCGGCAGCGGTCGATGGTATGACAGTCATGGTATCGTGGAGTCCCTAATGTACACGCGCACGACATACGCGTGCGCGTTCGTGCTTAACGCTGTAATCGATATTAACGACATTGACGATGTAATCATTTTAACACTGTAATCGATCACGCCGCGGGATATTCCAGGCACATGCCTCTACCCGATTGGGCCGATTTCCCAATCGCGCGGAGCAGGTTTCGATAGAACCGCTGCTCTTCGCCGGTCAGGGTGATCGCCGCGTCTTCGCTCCACAGACCGGCCAGGTGCGCTCCGGTTGGTCTAGACAGCATGCGGTAGTCCGATTTCCCGTATATACCGGGTTGGTTGAGCAGGGAATCGTCGGAGAGCGTACCGCCGGTTCCCAGGAAAAACAGGTCGTCCTGCAGCCTGGACCCGTCCGGCGCGACCAGGAGATGGCCGGTGGAATTGCGGTCCGTCTTGAGCGTGATGGCCACATGCATCTTAGGCGCTTTCCCCGCCACGGCAATGTACACGCGATTCATGGGGGAATCCAGCAATGCCTCGGCCTTCCGGCACGATTGGAAGACGCACCACCATTTGTGCCATTTTCCACCTTCCGGCGAGGAGATCATGCGAAGGTAGACCGGGTCCCCGAAATCAGCATGGCGGCTTGCCTCCAACATGGCAGTGAACCCGGTATCGGATCGGTGTATTGCCGTGATGGGTGGACTGGCATCCCAGGAAAGGACGGGCATCGGGCCTGCGATCCGCACATCGACTCCATTTTCCATTAGCCGGGCTGCGTCCGTGGCCATGCCCTGGTATGGTGCGAGGAACACGGCGCTCCGAGGCCGAAAATCTTCGAGCGCGCCCGCCACTGTTTCAAGGAGCTTCGCACATCCGAATTCGCCGCCCCGATTACTGTCTTCCCGACTACCGCCGCGACGAAACCCACCGCGCGAACTACCGGGTACCCGGGCGAGAATTACGCCTTCCTGCTTTTCAATGTCTTCTCGAAACCGATCGAAATCCTGTAGGCTGCCGATCACCAACCGCTCTATGTGTTTCACGCAGCCTCCTCGCCTCGCTCCGAAATCCGGACGGGACGGTCCTGCACGATGGAATCGTACCCGGCCAGAAGGACTTCCATGTGGTCTCGCGCCTCCAGCACAGTAAACCGTGGCCTGCCGCCGGTGTCCAGCGCGTGGATCAGATCTTCCAGGGCGGCCCGAGTGAATTCCATCCCCGTGGAGGTAAGCAGGGTCGGGGGGCCGCTGTGCCACTGCATGGGATCCTCGGGGTCGACGCTGAAATCACCGTCCACGATGCGATTTCTCAAATGGGTATCGATGCCGGGACGCTTACCGTCGACCCGACCGGTGCCCTTCGTACCGAATAGGAAAGCCTGGTTCGGCCCACCCGCGCCGTGGGACGCGATGCCGTTTCGCCCTGCGGATATCGTGGCCACCCGGCCCGACCGATCCACGAGGGACAGCGTCCCGAAGTCATCCGCGCCATGGGCTGCGTGTTCCGGGAAGAAGTAGGCGCCGCCCTGGCCGTATACTTCGACTATGGGATCGAAACACTGCTGAACCAGGGCCACGGCATAAGCGCCGACCGTCAGAATCTCGCGCTTGATGTCGGGAAACTTCCAGCGTCCCGGCGGCAGGAATCCGGGTTTTCGCTGCTCATTCGAAATGGGCCTGGGGATCCCCTTGCCGAACAGGATGTCGACATGCATCGCCGTCAACGCTCCGAGGAATCCTGTATCAACCATCCTTTTGCTTTGATTTATAAGATCGTTGTAAATGTAACTGGGAAGGATGCTTGCGACGCCTGTTCTTTCTACGGTTTCGACCACGGCGCGACACTCCGGCATATTGGCGCCGATGTACTTGTCGATCCAAAGGTGCTTACCCGCATCCGCTGCCAGCATGGCGATTTCGGCCCGCCGTTCGATCTCGTGGCCGATGCTCACGATATCGACTTCGGCACGGCGAACGGCCGCTTCGATCCCCTCGTGATAGGGTACGCCCAACTGCCCGGCCCAGGCTTTATTCAGTGGCTTGAGATAGGGGTCGATATCTGCATCGTCCGCGACCCCGACGATCCGGATGCGGGGATGATCAACGAAGGCGGGTACGAAACTGTGCTGATGGCTGTGTCGGCTGAAACTGACCAGCAGCACGCCGTAGGTGCGGTCGGCCATGAAGGCTCCGTTTGAACCGTGATGGATGCGAACATCCAAGATAAAACGACCCGTACCGGGTGACAACTAAAACAGAGATTCAAAGTCGAGCGTCCCGGTGACTTTCGCCTTGTTTAACCCGTGAGGCGCAGTAGATTAAACCTGACTCCGGATTACAACAGTCTCCAATGCTTATACAACTCGTCACCAGCGAAAGAGGTTCGCCATGGATCCCGTCCTGCGCGTGATATCCGATTTGATGTGGGGACCCTGGACGATCGGTGTTCTCGCCGTCCTGGGACTCATGCTCACCTTTGCCAGCAAAGGAGTTCAGTTTCGTAAGTTCGGCACAGCGATAGGCCTCGTCATGCGAGGCGCCTTGCGGCGGGACAAGGGCGAGAAGGAATCCGGCGACATTTCGCCTTTCCAAGCGCTGACCACCGCCATGGCGGCGACCATCGGTAATGGTAACATCGCGGGCGTGGCGACGGCCATCGCGGTAGGCGGGCCAGGGGCGGCGTTCTGGATGGTGGCCATGGCGCCCCTGGGCATGGCAACGAAGTACGCCGAGACCGTGCTGGCTCTGAGATACCGGGGAAAGACCCGGGACGGCCTCATGCTCGGCGGCCCCATGTCCTATCTGAAGGAAGGATTGAATCTCCCCACCATAGGCGCGATATTCGCCATCTGTGCTACGTTGGGCGGCCTGGGCGGAGGGAACATCGGCCAGGCGAATTCCATCGCATTGGTACTGAATACCCAGTTCCACGTGGCCACGTGGATTACCGGGGCCCTGCTGGCCGCGATCCTGGCCGTGGTGATTATCGGAGGGATCAAGCGTATTGGTCTTGTCGCCGAAAAGCTCGTGCCCACGATGGTTCTAGTTTACGCGGCCAGTGTGGGTTACGTCGTAATCATGCACCTTGGCGCGCTGCCGGATGCGCTCCTGCTGATCGTGGAGAGCGCGTTCACCCCGGTCGCGGCGGTCGGGGGATTCGCCGGGGCCACGGTGGCCCGGACGATACAATACGGCATTCGAAGGGGCGTCATCTCCAGCGAAGCGGGCCTCGGCAGCGCCGGGATCGCCCACAGCGCCGCGAAGACGGACAACCCGGTGCGCCAGGGGTACATCTCGATGATCGGCGTATTCATCGACACGATCGTCGTGTGCTCCATGACCGCCGTCACGGTGGTCATCGCCGGCGTGTGGCACAACGGCGAGATCAGTTCCGCGCTCGTGGCCTCCGCGCTCAACACGGTGATCCCGTTCGGCGGGGCTATCGTCGCGCTCTGCGCCCTGATGTTTGGATTCACGACAATGGTCACCTGGTCTTACTACGCCGAACAGGGCCTGCGTTTCGTGACGGATTCCCGGGGCGTGGTCTGGGGTATACGGATTGCCTGGTGTGCTGCCGCTTTTTTCGGGGCCGTTTACGAAGCGCGGGTTATCTGGGACCTGGGCGACATCATGGTCGCCTGCATGATGTTTCCCAATCTCGTGGGATTGATCGGTCTGACCCGAGAAATTCGGGTGATAACCGCCTCCGAACAGGCAGCCGGGGCTGCTTGACGAAACCGTGAATATGAGGTATATTAACGGCGAGTTGGGTCGGTGCAAAAAAAACCGAACCATTTGCCGTTCCGCGGCCTCTTATTATAGTAGACGTTGCATTTCCTGCAGCGTGTGGGAACGAACGCCAGATAAGCAGAAAACCCATGACCAGGGTACCCGAAATGGCGCATACGACGGACGGCATCATCATTGAAAATGTGTTGAACGGCTGCCCGGACGATTTTGAAAAGCTGGTGAAGCGGTATGACCGTGAGGCCAGGCGAATCGTCGGATCCATGGTCAGAAACCGCCAGGACGCGCAGGATGTCCTTCAGGATATCTGGATATCCGCCTACCAGCGGTTGTCGTCTCTGCGTGACCCGGAACGGTTTCCCCAGTGGCTCCGCGTCATTGCGCGCAACCGGTGCCTTGCCCATTTGGATGACCTTAAAAACCAGGGAACGGACTGGTCAGAGATACATCCCGAGGCACACGCCTGGTCGGGAGACGAGCATCTGAATCGGGCAACCAGCCGCACGGTGCGTAGCGCGGTTGGCACGCTTTCGCAGGCGCTCAGACGGACCGTGGCCATGTACTATTTCACCGGTTATTCCTGTGACGAGGTCAGCACAAGGATGAATGTCCCCGTGGGAACAGTAAAACGCAGGTTGTCGGAAGCGCGAAGCAAGCTGCGGAGCATGTTCAGAAACTGGTCCCAGTACCCGGCCGAGGGTAGCCTGGATCTTCGCCACCTGATCGTCGCCGCGCCGATCTGCACTGGTTTCTAAAACGCCAATCCACCGAACGAATCGAGGTCTTCAACCAGATATGTCCCAGTCTCCTCAGGACCGGAAACAACCCCCGCCCCGAAACGAACGGCAGCCTCAGCCCGAAAAGTCGAAAAAGAACCGCTCGATCCTGATCTGGCTCGTCCTCTTCCTGTTCTTCCTGATGGCCAGCCAGTTCCTGCCGAGGCAGGACGACAGCGTCGCAACGGTGTCGTACACGCAGTTCCAGCAGTTTCTCGAATCCGACAACATCGAGCAGGTCACCATCACCGAGAAGTTGATCACGGGCACGCTGCGCCAGGACTCGTCTGCCGTAATCGAAGGCACGAACCAGAGTCTGCGCGATTTCAAGGTTTACATCCCCTTCGACGACCCGGAACTGGTGTCCGATCTCATGGCCAAAAACGTGATGGTGACGGCCGAGCCGGAGTCCACCAACTGGGTCGGCTACCTCATCGCCGCCCTGCCCTGGCTGCTGTTGATCGGGTTCTGGATATTCATCCTTCGACAGATGCAATCGGGCCAGCGAGGTATGTTTTCCTTCGGCAAGAGCCGGGCCAAGATGATCGTGGAAGATCGGCCCTCGATCACTTTCGCCGACGTGGCCGGTGTGCTCGAAGCCAAGCGTGACCTGCAGGAAATCGTGGAATTCCTGAAGAACCCTGAAAAGTTCCACGCCCTGGGTGGCCGGATACCCAAGGGCGCCCTGCTGCTGGGGCCGCCTGGCACGGGAAAGACCCTGCTGGCCAAGGCCGTGGCGGGTGAGGCCGGTGTGCCCTTTTTCAGCATGAGCGGATCCGATTTCGTCGAGATGTTCGTTGGTGTTGGAGCGTCCCGCGTTCGCGACCTCTTCGAACAGGCCCGGCAGAACGCTCCGTGTATCATTTTCATCGATGAAATCGACGCCATCGGCCGGCACAGAGGTGCAGGTCTCGGCGGCGGGCACGACGAGAGAGAGCAGACCCTGAACCAGTTGCTGGTGGGCCTGGACGGATTCGAAAAAACGGAATCCATCATCGTGATCGGCGCGACGAACCGACCGGATGTGCTGGATCCCGCGCTCCTTCGCCCAGGTCGCTTCGACCGGCATATCGTCGTTGACCGACCCGACGTAATCGGCCGTGAAAAGATCCTGGAGATCCACGTGAAGAGCCGCAACATCCCACTTGACGATACGGTCAAACTGGACGTGCTGGCCAAGGGCGTGCCCGGGATGGTCGGTGCGGACCTTGCCAACTTGGTGAACGAGGCGGCGCTGATCGCAGCGCGGTACGACCACACCACCGTAACGAGCGATGACTTCGAAGAAGCGAAAGAAAAAATGGTGATGGGTTCGAAGAGGCACCTGGTGATCAGCGATAAGGAGCGGGAGACCGTGGCCTACCACGAAGCCGGCCACGCCCTTGCCTTCGAACTCATCCCCGAAATCGATCCGCTGCACAAGGTGTCGATCCTGCCTCAGGGCAGAGGCCTGGGAGTGACCATTCCCCTGCCGGAAGAGCGCTATCTTCAGTCTCGATCTTACTGCCTGGGCACGATGGCCGCCGCGCTGGGCGGTCGGGAGGCCGAGCAGATCATTTTTGGTGAGGTTACGTCCGGCGCGCAGAACGACATCGAACAGGTCACCCGGATCGCCCGCCACATGGTGTGCGATTGGGGGATGAGCGAAGAACTGGGCGCTACGGCGCTGGGCGAGAAAGAACACGAGGTCTTCCTCGGTCGAGACATCGCCCACCAGTCGAACTACAGTGAAACGACCGCCCATCGCATCGACAATGAAATCCAGCAGTTCGTGATCGAGGCTGGCGAAAGAGTGGAAAAACTACTAAAGGAAAACGAGTCCGGACTACACATCGTGGCCAAGGCCCTGCTGGAGCGCGATACGCTGTCTCGGGACGAGGTGGCCGATCTCATCGACGGCAAAACCCTTCCCCCGAAACCCGTTGCGAATGATTCCGCCAAGTCACCAGCAGCTGACGAGACACAGGAAACTGCCGAATCTCAGGAAACTGCCGGGGCTCAGGAAACTGCCGGGGCTCAGACAACTGCCGAGGTTGGCCAGGCTGGTTCGGAGGAAGAGGTCGAGGAAGCATCCGGATCGGAAACGAAACCCATGGACGGAAACGGGGCGGTAACCGTGGGCAGCCGGGAGCAGGAAACGGTAGACAGCCGGGCGCAGGAAACGGTAGAAATGCCCGACGCGGAATCGAAGTCCGAGTCCAGCGAAGCAGACAAAACCGTGGAATCGCCGAAGGGGCGTTGAGGGCCGTACAGAAAAACCGAACTGGATAAATACCGAAATACAAGAAGGGCGGGGAAATCGATTTCCCCGCCCTTCTTGTTTATGACTGTGATCTGCCCAGCACGTTAGATGGATTTAGCCAGCACGTCCTTGAGCGTCTGGAGGAAGACCTCGGTTTCCGCCTCCGTGCCCGCGGAGACCCTGATCCAGTTCCGGAATTCCTGTTGCCGCCTGGAACTGATCCAGACGTTGCACGTACGCATTTCCCGAACGACCTGCATCGCCGACCGTTTCAGATTGGCCATTACGAAGGTGCCCTGGGACGGGAGGTATTCGATGCCCATTTCATCAAAAGTCGCGTACAGACGCTTCTTGAAATCCCACACGGTCTGCCGGGATTTCTGTAGATGTGCCAGGTCGCGCACCGCGGCGGCGCCGGCCACGCTGGCCAGCGCGTTCGGTCCTTCCTGGTAGTACTTTTGCATTTCGTCCTGGATCTTCTGCGAAGCGACGGCGTACCCGAGGCGCAATGAAGCCAGCGCATAGGCCTTGGAAAAGGTCCTTACCGCGACCACGTTGTCATACTTGATGGCCAGCGGGATAGCGGAAGGGATTGGATCCTGTTCCGCGAAATGCAGGTAGGCCTCGTCGATGACCACGATTACGGACGGAGGAATCTTGTTGATGAACGCTTCGATTTCGCCGGGCTGGAGCAGCGTGCCCGTGGGGTTGTTCGGGTTGGTTATGACCACCAGCGACGTTTTCTCGGACGTCAGGGCTGCCATTCCGTCCAGGTCGTGCTTGTATTCCGCCGTCATCGGTGCCCGCACGATATTGACGTCGACACCGAACCAATCCTTGTAGTCACCGGCGCTGCGAGAAACGGAACCATATCCGTACTCGGCCTCGATGACTTCGCCGCCATTGCGACTCAGGTAGGCGAGGCACAGCAGGTCCAGGATGAGACTGGAACCCGGGGTCACAAAGTAGGGGCTGGGAGGCTGGCTGAAGAACGAACGCCGCCTGGTGTTATCCGGTTCGGGCAGTGTCACCCCGTCAAAGGTCGACAGGGCCTGCATCAGGTCGCTCATTTCCATGCCGTACCGATTTACGCCGAACATCCGATTCGCGATGGCCTCGATGGCCCGCGGCGACGGACCCAGCGGGTTTTCGTTCAGGCTCATTCTCACGAGACCCGGCTGTACGCCGGCGCCCCGAATGGCTTCGATGGAGGGCTTGCCGCCCGAGATCAACTGCGTCGCCATCGCTATCCGATCGGACATGGACAAGGCAACACCGGCCGTACCAGCGGCGAGCGCGCCTTTCATGAACCCCCGACGCGACCAGGCCTTCTGCAGGGCGTCTGACTGATGCATATTCAACTCCTTGAAAATATCCGGCAGAAAATATCCGGCAAAGGAATAAGACGGAAAAAAACAAAATTGCTAAATAACGCGATCTTAATTCTTACAAACCAGCTGCTGCATCTCTTCAATATTCTCGGACGGAGGGTGGTGGTAACACCTTGACAGACCTTGAAACCGGACGTTAAAATGACCTTATATGCAAGACCTCCTCCTGGATATATCACACCTGTCCGCTATCATCCCTACAGACGACGGTCCCGTCCGGGCCGTACGCGATGTCTCGTTTCAGATCGGGCGGGGAAGAACCCTTGGCGTGGTAGGTGAAAGCGGCTGCGGAAAGAGCATGATGGGGCTCTCCCTCATGCAACTGGTGCCGAAACCGGGCTACGTGGAGGGCGAGATCGTGTACCACGACGCCGAAGACGGGTCGACGGTCGACATACACGCGCTGGATCCCTCCGGCGATGCGATGAGGCGAATCAGGGGCCGCAAGATTTCCATGATCTTCCAGGAACCCATGACCGCCCTCAACCCGGTGTATACCGTGGGAAACCAGATCAGCGAGGCCCTTCGCCTGCATCACGGCATGAACAGGGAAGCCGCCCGTTCGCGCGCGGTACAGGCCTTGTCGGAAGTTGGCATCCCCGGACCATTGCAGCGTGTGGACGAGTATCCCCACGAGCTTTCCGGGGGGATGCGGCAGCGCGCCATGATCGCCATGGCCCTTTCGTGCGGACCCGAACTGCTGATCGCCGACGAGCCCACCACGGCGTTGGACGTGACCATCCAGGCACAGATCCTCGATCTGCTCAAGGAATTAAAAAGCAACCTCAACATGGCCATCGTGATGATCACACACGACCTCGGCGTCATTGCCGACATGGCCGACGAAATCCTGATCATGTACGCGGGACAGGTGGTCGAAACCGGATCACCGGAGCGGATATTCTACCAGGCTGCCCATCCCTATACCAGGGGATTGCTCGAATCGGCGCCCCGGATCAATCGCGAGAAGGCGTCGGCGCTGTCCACGATACCGGGGACGGTCCCGTCTCCGCTCAACCTGCCGGAAGGCTGCGCTTTCGCGCCTCGCTGCCGTTACGCCACGGAGCAGTGCGAACTGATGCCCCCGGTGGAGGAAATCGAACCGGGACACCGGGTTCGTTGCTGGCACGTGGACCAGGTAGCGCAGGACCGGTAGTCTAGGGGGTTTCGCCGGAAAGCACCGACGCACCTCCTGTAATGGAACCAATCGGCCCTGTATCAGGAATCATCTCGACGATCGCAGGATTTCAGTTATGTCGACCATCCTCGACGTTAAGAACCTGAAAAAGTACTTCCCAGTGCGCAAGGGATTCTGGCGCCGCAAAAGGGGAGACGTCCGTGCGGTGGACGGCGTCGACTTCCAATGCGGAATCGGGGAAACCCTCGGACTGGCAGGCGAGAGCGGGTGCGGAAAGACCACCCTTGGACGATGCGTGCTTAAAACGGTCCCGCCCACGGCCGGGGACATTTTCTTTGGCGCGGAGCGCGTCAACCTCAGCCCCCTGGACCACCGCGAAATGCGTCCCTACCGGCACCGCATGCAGATGGTGTTCCAGGATCCAAACTCGTCGCTAAATCCGAGGATGACGGTGAGCGATATCGTGGGCGAACCCCTCCGGGTGAACCGGTTGGCCCGCGGGTCCGAGTTGCAGGATCGCGTGGCGGACCTGCTGGGCGACGTGGGTCTGAATTCCGGGGACATGCGCCGATATCCCCACGCCTTCAGCGGGGGGCAACGCCAGCGTATCGGCATCGCCCGGGCCCTGTCCCTGCGGCCCGAACTGATTATCGCGGACGAACCCGTATCTGCCCTGGACGTGTCCGTCCAGTCCCAGATCCTGAATCTTCTGGCGTCGCTGAAGGACCGATTGGGCCTGTCCTACATATTTATCACGCATGATTTGAGCGTACTGCAGCACATCAGCGACCGGGTGGCGATCATGTACCTGGGCAGGATCGTGGAGACGGGTCCCTCCGAGCAGATCTACCACAATCCTTTGCACCCCTACACGGAGGCCCTGATCTCCGCCGTTCCGGTGGCCGATCCCATGGTCCAGAAGAAACGAACGCGCATCGCCCTTCCCGGCGACGTGCCCGATCCCGTATCACCGCCGACGGGATGTCATTTTCACCCGAGATGCCGGTACGCCACCGATCTGTGCCGGGAGACCGCACCGCCGCTCAAGACGTACCCCGGTGGCGTCCATGCGGCGTGCCATTACAGCGACACGCTTTCGCTCCAGGGAATTTGACCTGGCAGGATCGAGACCAATGAGACAGAAAATACTCAATATCCTGGTATTCATTCCACTTGCAACCCTCCTCGGAATGCTGGCGTGCGCGGGCGGTGAATCTACCACGGTTCCATCGGTGAGTCGCCGCGCGGACCTTTCGCAGAAAGAGGCGCCTGAACTGGCCGCCCGGGTGGAAGCAGGAACCCTGCCTTCCCTGCACGAGAGGATCCCTGCGAACCCGCTGGTGGCGAAGCACGACTTCGAGGGGTATGAAGGCCCGGGTGTCTACGGCGGGACCTGGCGGCAATTTCATAACGAAACGGCGCTGGGCGCGTGGAAGATGATTGCCGGATACGCCCCGCTGATCCGGTGGAACCGCCCTACGACGGACCTCGAACCCGGTCTGGCCGAATCATGGGCGTTCAACGAAGACGGCACGGTCCTGACGCTTAAGCTGCGCGAGGGTGTCCGTTGGTCCGACGGCCAGCCCTATACTTCGGCGTCATTCCGTTTCTGGTACGAACTGTGCCTCGACGAACGTCACCGGTACGTTCCGCCGGTCTGGTGCCTCGTGGACGGCAAGCCCATGGTGGTCGAGACGCCGGACGAGTATACCATCGTCATGCGTTTCGCCGGACCCAATTGGCTCGTACCGCTGTGGCTGGCGACCGGGTTCTGGTGGAGCGAGGAATACAACGTGCCGGAGCAGTACATGGAACGGTTCCATCCAGACTACAGCGACGACGTGGATGATTTCGTGCTCTTAGAAAAGCAGAACCTGCCCCACCGCAACCCGGAACGCCCTTCCCTCTGGCCCTGGACGATTGACCGAATCGAGAAAGGCGGCTTCAGGATAGTCCTGAAACGCAACCCCTACTACTACGTCGTCGACGACCACGGCCGGCAACTGCCCTACATCGACCAGGTAGTCACGACCCTCGTGCCCGAATCGCAGATCCGGGTCCTGCGGGTGCTGGCCGGTGAGGTGGACTGCCAGTTCCGTGACCTCGACCTGCGGGATTATTCCCTCTTCATGGAAGGCCGGGAAAAGGGCGGCTACCATATCAAGATGTGGAAAAGCGCTTCGGGCGCCGAACCCGCGGTCAACCTGAACTGGTCCGACAACGATCCGGTCCTCCGCGGCCTGATAAGAGACCAGCGTTTCCGCAAGGCCCTCGCCGCGGCCATCGACCGCGAGAAATCCAATGCCGTCGCCTACAAGGGTCTGCTCAGGCCCCAGGGCGCCACCGTGAGTGAGGAGGCCTGGCATTTTTTGAATGAAGAGGGCGAAAGGCTCTTCGACCTGTGGAAGGCCACCGACGCCGAATTCGATATGGAAAAGGCGAACAGGCTGCTGGACGAGGTGGGATTGACCAGGCGCGATGACGAGGGATTCCGCCTGCGTCCGGACGGCAAACGGCTCACGCTAATCATAGACGTACCCGCGGCGGCGCACATTGCCCACGAAAACGACATCGGGCTGATCATAGCCGAGGGGTGGCGGGATCTGGGCCTGGACGTCATTGTTTACACACCTCCCGGCGCCGAACTCAAGCTCCGGCGCGACCTGGGCGAGTTCACCGTGCATCTCCACGGCGAGGCCGAGATGGATCTGTTCACCTATCCGGACTGGGTATTTCCGACCTCTGGGAAGTACTGGCATCCCAAGGTGGGTAAATGGTATGAGACAGGCGGTGAAAAGGGCGAGGCGCCAACAGGCGTCATGGTCGACCTGCTGGACATCTACGACCGTATCAAGAAGGAAAAGGACACGGACGCCAGGCACAGACTGGTACAGGACGCGGTGCGGATTCACATCGAGCATGGTCCCTTCCACCTGGGTACGGTGGCCCGCAGGCCCCATCCCGTCATCGTGAAGGATAACTTCCACAACGTACCCGATTCGGGCATACTCGGTCCCTGGGCCATCGCGGGTCCCGCGACAAGCTTTCCCGAACAGTTCTATATCGACTGATCGCCGATTTCAGATGGATGCATCACCGTTCATCGACGAGAAAACCCCACTTGAAGTATCTGGGTTAAACCTATATACCCCTTGATGATCCGGAACCAGACATGATCAGATATGTCATTCAGCGCTGCCTCCTCGCCATTCCGACCCTTCTGGCCATATCGATGATCGGATTCGTCATCATCCAGCTGCCGGAGGGCGACTTTCTGGACCGCAAGATCCAGGAGCTGGAAGAGATGTACGGCGACAGCAGTTCCATCGCGCGTATCGACGAACTGCGCGAGCGTTACGGCCTGGACCAACCCATGTGGCGGCAATATGTCAGCTGGATATCCGGATTCGCCGTGGGCGATTTCGGAGAATCCTTCGAATACGAACAGGAAGTCAACCTGCTGATCTGGGACCGGCTCGCCTTTACGGTACTGATCGCCCTGGGCGCCCTGATGTTCACATACGCCGTGGCGATCCCCATCGGCATCTACTCGGCCACCCACCAGTACCGGATGTCCGACAACGTGCTGTCCTTCATCAGCTTCATCGGCATGTCCATGCCGGGCTTCCTCGTGGCCCTCGCCCTCATGGTCTTCGTGTTCGAGACCTTCAGGGTACCGCTGTTCGGACTCTTCTCGAGCGAGTTTGAAGGCGCGCCCTGGTCGTGGGACAAGCTCATCGACTTCCTGAAACACCTGTGGATTCCGGTCATCGTGGTGGGCATCAACGGCACCGCCGGCCCTGATGCGTATCATGCGCGGCAATCTCCTGGACGTCCTCGGCCAGCCCTTCGTCCAGACGGCCCGGGCCAAGGGCCTCAAGGAATCCGTCGTGGTCATCAAGCACGCGGCGCGCATCGCCATCAATCCACTCATCACCATACTCGGCATGAGTCTGCCGAACATCCTTTCCGGGGCGACGATCGTGGCCATCGTCCTGGGACTTCCGACGGTGGGTCCGCTATTGTTGCGGGCACTGATCACCGAGGACATCTACCTGGCCGGTACCCTGCTCATGATGTTCAGCCTGCTACTGATCATCGGAAACATCCTGGCCGACATCGCCCTGGCCTGGGCAGACCCGAGGATACGTTATGATTAACCGGATGAACTATTGGGAATGCCGGTCAAACCGAATTGAAGACGCGGCAGCACGAGGCGTAAGCGCAAAAGTAAGCGCAAACAAGCCCGGCGAAATCAGTAAAATAAGTGGTGAACGTGGAGCAACCCAAATGACCGCGTCAACGACGGACCGCGTCGAGACGGTACAGGACTCGGGATATCTCAGCTACCGTACGCTGATCTGGCGCCGGTTCCGGAAGAACCCGGATGGGCATCGCCGCGGCGGTCATCCTGGGACTGTTCTACTTTGTTGCGATTTTTCGCCGAGTATTTCTCCCCATTCGATCACAACGACATCCGGGTCCAGGTTCGGCACCTTCCGCCCCAGGAACTCCATTTAGACTGGTCCAGCGGGTTCTACGTCTACGGCTTGACCTCCAGCCAGAACCCTGAGACGCTGGAATTGGAGTACGAGACGGACCAGAGTCAGATGTACCCTATCCATATATTATCGCGAGACAGCAAGGGTGATTTCAGGCTGGTCCACTCCGAAGGTCCCATGTACTTCCTGGGTACCGACCGCATGGGCCGCGACCTGCTGTCGCGCATGATTCATGGCGCGCGGGTTTCGCTGACCGTGGGGATCATCGGCGTTTTCCTCAGCCTTATCCTGGGTTCTGTCCTCGGCACGTTGTCCGGTTACTTCGGCGGCTGGATCGACCACGCTCTCCAAAGGATCGTCGAAATCCTGGCGTCCTTCCCGCCGATCCCGCTGTGGATGGCCCTGGGCGCGGCGCTGCCCACCGGTCGGAGCAGTGTGCAAACCTACCTGGGCATCACGATCATCCTGTCTGTGATCAGTTGGGGCGGGCTGGCACGTGAGGTGAGAGGCAAGGTTCTCGTGTTTCGGGAACAGGACTACACCACGGCGGCACGATCGGCCGGCGCGGGACACTGGTACATCATCTCACGGCACCTGCTGCCCGGTTGCTACAGCCACATCATCGTGGTTGCCACGCTCGCCGTCCCGGGCATGATACTGGGCGAAACGGCCCTGAGTTTCCTGGGACTGGGTATTCGTCCGCCCATGACCAGCTGGGGCGTCCTGCTGGAAGAGGCGCAACGAGTGACGGTGCTGTTAAACCATCCCTGGCTCCTCTTCCCCGCCGCGCCGGTGCTGGTCGTAGTCATCGCCTTCAACTTCCTGGGGGATGCCCTGCGGGATGCCGCGGATCCTTACTCCTGAAAATGATTTGCAGGGATTGAATTGGAATGGTTAGTTACAGTTTCAATCTGGCATGGTATTCTGAAGGACGTAAATCCGCGACGTATATACAAACGTATCTACAACTGTGATATAGTATCTACAACCGAGATAAGGAGCTTGAAATGAGCGATGCTACAAAAGTCGCCGTCGTGACCGGTGCGGGTTCGGGTATTGGGAAAGCCTGTGCCCTGGCACTGCTGGGCGTCGGTTACAGCGTGGTCCTGGCGGGTAGGAGAACAGAAGCACTGGATTCGACCATCGCCGAGGCAGGGGACAGCGGCGACCGACTGCTGGCCGTCCCCACGGATGTGGGCGTTGCGTCGGAAGTCGAAGCGCTGTTCGCCCGGACCAGGGCAACCTACGGCCGGTTGGACTTGCTGTTCAACAACGCGGGTACGGGTGCGCCGGCGGTACCCCTTGAGGAGTTGACCGCCGAACAGTGGCAGACGGTGGTCGACGTTAACCTGACGGGATCATTCCTCTGCACCCGGGAAGCCTTCAAGATCATGAAAGATCAGGACCCACAGGGTGGCCGGATCATCAACAACGGGTCGGTCTCCGCCCAGGTGCCGCGGCCGAATTCAGCGCCCTATACGGCCACGAAGCACGCCGTGACCGGGCTCACCCGTTCCACATCGCTCGACGGCAGGAAGTACAATATCGCTTGCGGACAGATCGACATCGGCAATGCGGCCACGGAGATGACGCAGCGCATGAAGGAAGGCATCCTGCAGCCTAACGGCGACCTGGTGCCCGAAGCGCGGATGCACGTACAGAACGTGGCGGACGCCGTCGTGTTCATGGCCGGGCTTTCGCTTGAGGCCAATGTGCAGTTCATCACGGTCATGGCGACCACCATGCCCTACATAGGACGGGGATAAATGACGGAAACCAGCGTGAAACCAGTAAAAATCACCGATGCGCAGAAAGAGCAGTACCAGGAGGAGGGATACTTCATCCTCGAGTCTGCCCTGGACGATGCGATGTTGGAATACATCCGCGCAGAATGTGATCGATTGACGGCCGAAATGGAGGCCAAGATGGCCGAGGAAGCGGTTAAGACCCGGGGCATCAACCACAAGGGCAGCCGTTACTTCGTTTCCAACCGGCACCGCGACAATCCCAGTCTGCGGCCATACATCTTCAGCGAACTCATGGCGGAGATCTGCGGGAGCACCCTGGGGCCCGCCGCCTACCTCTTTCACGAACAATTCGTGGTGAAAGGACCGGAAGTCGGGATGAAATTCGGATGGCACCAGGATTCGGGCTACGTGGGTTTCGATCACCGGCCTTACATGAGCTGCTGGGCGGCGCTCGACGACGTCACCGAGGAGAACGGCACGGTCTACGTCCTGCCCTTTTCCCGCGCGGGTACCCGGCACCGCCAGGAACACAGCATCCTGGATGAATCCAACGACAAGATCGGTTATTTCGGCGACGATCCCGGTATACCGGTTATCGCGCCGGCCGGCAGTATCCTGGTGTTCTCGAGCGTTTCCTTCCACCGCAGCAGCCCGAATATATCCGACGGCTGGCGCAGGGTTTACCTGACCCAGTATTCGGCGGAACCGATTCTCACCGAAGACGGATCGCGGAACTGGAGCAACGCGGAAGCCTTTCTCGTGGACGGCAGGCGGGTAACGACCGATTAGACCCGACCGCATTTAGTAACTCATACTCGCAGTATTTGAAACAGTAACCGCAGTATCCGATTGGACGCCGCATAGCCGACATACAAAGGAGCGGACCGTGACCACCATCACCGGGGTGAAGTGCATCCGAACCCGATCTAACGGCAGCTGGGGCATTGTGAAGATCACCACCAACCAGCCGGGTCTGTACGGAATCGGGTCGGCGAGCGACAACATCCACCAGGGTGCCGTCATCGAAGCGATCGAATCCGTGCTCGCTCCCATACTCATCGGTCGCGATGCCAGCCGTATCGAGGACATCTGGCAATCGGTATACACAAGCGGATACTGGCGCAACGGCGCCATCACCAATACGGCCCTGGGCGGGATCGACATGGCCCTGTGGGACATCAAGGGCAAAGAGGCTGGGATGCCCGTCTACCAGCTTCTCGGCGGCGCCTGCCGGAGTGCCGTGCCCTGCTACGCCCACGCGGGCGGACATACCCCGGAAACCCTGCTGGAAGCTGTGCAGGGCTATCTCGATGAAGGCTTCCCCGTAGTCCGGTGCCAGTTGGGGGGTTATGGAGGAGGAGGATTCATACCTTCGGAAGACGCGACCCGGCCCACCAACGCCTGGCCCGCAGACAAGGTCTTCGATGATGAAGCCTACATCGAGGCGATACCGGACATGTTCGAGTATCTCCGGTCCGAACTCGGATTCGGTCCAAAGCTTACTCATGACGTACACGAGCACCTGCGGCCGCAGTCGGCCGTGGCCCTGTCCAAGCGCCTCGAACCCTACCGGCTTTTCTTCCTCGAAGATGTTCTGTCACCCGAGCAGGTACAGTGGTACCGCCTGATCCGCGAGCAGTGCACGACGCCGCAGGCCATGGGAGAACTGTTCGTGAATCCCCATGAATGGACGCCGCTCATTACCGAACGCCTTATCGACTACGTCCGGGTGCGAGTTTCAAAGGCGGGTGGCATAACGCCGTGCCGCAAGATCGCGAACCTGTGCGAATCCTTCGGAGTCAACACCGCCTGGCAGGAAGGGGGCGACAACGATCCGGTCAATCAGGCCGCCGCCGTGCATTTGGATATGGCCAGCTGGAGTTTCGGGATACAGGAAGAGAACGCCTTCGGTTTGGCTGAATACGCCGCCTTTCCCGGGCACTGTGAGCTGAAGGACGGGCACCTTTACGCGAACGACAGTCCCGGACTCGGCATCGACATCGACGAAGAAGCGGCTGAGAAACTAGTCGACGCAACCGAGGCGGCCAAGCCCCGTTACGCCGCAGAGGACCGCAGGGCCGATGGATCCATCGTCCGGCCTTAGACCTGGATGTTACCCCAAACCAAAACAGGCTGTCAGGGTTTAGTGTCCGAGTTTACAGGAGGTTCGTCGTTATTGAGGAATCGTTCGGCCGTGTTGATCGTGGCCGGACTGGACCTGAAATCGGCGATCCACGGCTCGCGGAAATAGACCTGTTTCTCGCGTGGAAGCCCGGCTATGACTTCTGGGGTGTTTTTAACCTGTGCCAGTGGGTGGCCAGGTGGGAATAGGCATTGAGTACGGTCACCCGGGGCTCGTCACGGTTCCATTTGGGACCGGCGTGACATATGTTCTCCGTGAAGAACACGGCGCTTCCCGCCGGGCAGGCATAGGTCATCAGGAAATCGCTGCGTTTGCCCGGTTCCAATGACTTGTGATCCGGATGCATGGGGAAATTCGCCTTGTGGCTCCCCACCACGAAATGCGTGCTCTGGTCTTCTTGTTCAATATCAGTAAACTCAAATATCACGCGAACCATCCCAGCGTGAATGCGTTCGCGCTGTACCCGATAACCAAAAATCGGATCAATCTGGTTAGGGCCGCCGCTGTGTAGTTCCCCGTGTTCTTCCCCTTTATTGCGCCATACGCAGGTACAGTTCTCGAGACGGAAGTCCTTGCTGATGATCTCCTCTATCACATCCACGACAGCGGGATGATCGATCAGAACGCTGGATGGTCCACCAGGCACATCCCGGTGTTCCGGCGGCAGCGATTCCGGATCGTGCTTGATGAGATAGATCTGTTCGCGGATCGCCTTGATTTCGTCCTGCTGTGAGAATGGCATCTTCGGACAAAAAACCCGGCCAGATCGAATCGAAAGCGTTCTTCTTCGGTCATGGACATGGGGTGAGTCCTTATAACAACTCACGAAATTCATCAACAGCTATTCCAGCGTCCCTCACTATTCCTCCCATAGTATATGCATTCACAGGATTGCTGCGAGGAACAGTCAAAATACGGACTCCATCGGTCATCACGATGTGTTTGCCCTGTCGTGCTATGCGGAAACCTGCCTTTTCGAGTGCTCTTACCGCATCGAGGTGGTTGATTCCCGCTACTCTTGGTATATTTTACTCAGCCAGTTCGATTTCCCGGACTTCTGCATCTTTCAATAAATCGTCGACGACACTCAGGTATTCTCGAATCGCGGTTTCTATATTGGCCAACGCCTCAGTTTCAGTACTTCCCTGGGACCAGCACCCTGGTAAGCCGGGTATCGATGCACAATAACCTTCGTCGGATTTGTGAAGAGCGATTTTGTACTTCAATCTACAGCTCCTTCCGATTGTCCATGATTGTGGAATAGAGCGAATACCGGTTGCTGAGCAAGGCTTTGTACCAATAATTCAAAATCTGTCTGTGTTTCCCGGTTGGTTGACATGAACTCTATAGTAACCCACTCACTTAACAATGTCAAATTCCCGCAAATTATCTCATAGAATGCGTTCATTTATGTTGCGATTCATTCACATCTCCAGCCCAACCTCATCCCCCGTTTCCATCCTGCCACCCCCGTATCCGATCCGTTAGATCTGTGATCCGTCCAGCCTGTTCACTCCAATGATACAGGTTCTCCAACTCACAGGGATCGCTATTCAGAGTCGTACAACTCTCCCAGACCCTGGCCATATAGATTGAGTTTCCAACCATCGGCTGCGACTATTGTTCGCTTCGGCGCCACCATACTCTGATTCGGCTCGGCCTCTCCAAGGCTGGCCCGCATATGCCCATCGGAGCCGCTCCACTCGACGAACACGTCATTGCTGCTGAGATCTTCGACCCCTCCATCACAGGAACCCGGCTGGTGCCCTGCAAATTCTCTGACTGATCGATTCCCAGCAATTCCAGCAGCGTCGGCACGAGGTCGATGTGACTGAACCGGCCCCCGATCTGGCGCGGCGGTTGCCGAAGCATCGGCGCACGCAGCAACATCGGCACCTTGATCGACTCCTCGTACATCAGCGTCTTTCCCAGAATCCCGTGATCACCCATCATTTCGCCGTGATCGGACGTAAAAACCACGATGGTATCATCGGCCTTTCCGCTTTCCTCCAGAGCCTTCAGGATCTTCTGCACCGATCGGTCCACGAGTGTTATGTTACCCCAGTAACGTGCCAACAATGCGCGCCAACCGGCATCGGTTCGAAGATCGAGGCCGTAGTTTTCCGATGCCATGTAAAAGGCCGACATCAACCGCACGATAAGTGGGGCATCAGCCGGAGGCGGACGCATGAATCCTGGTCCCGTTGGCAGGCTTGCAGGGTCGAAGTAGTCATTCAACGGACCGGTATGCGGGGGATGAGGTTCCAGGTAGCTGACGCAGAGGGCAAATGGACTGTCTCCGCTCTGGCGTATGTAATCAGCGGCGCGGTCACCCAGAAACGACGCCTTGGTATAGTCCTCGGGCAGGGATGCCGCGAAGTGTCGCGAGAACACCTGTTGGCCCAGAAGCTGGCTATCCGGTGTGTATCCCTTCTCTACCAGAAAGTGGTGATAATCACTTAATACGGATAGCTGACTCGCATCCGAGTAACTGTGTCGATACTGGTCTTCGGAACCTACCCAGGTCTCGAACCCATGCTGGGGAAAGATCTCGTCGCCAAGATGCCATTCCCCCCATGAATGCCGTTTCGTAGTTCGATGGAAGCATTTCTGCTATAGTCGGCACATCGGGACTCAGGGGTACGTTACAGGACGGAACGCCTGCCGTGTGCGGCCAGAGACCGGTCAGCATGGTGGCTCGCGATGGACTGCACACCGGCTGGCTCACATAGGCATTCTCGAAAACGAAACTATCCGACGCCAACGCATTGAGCGCAGGGGTCTCGATCTGGTGATTGCCGTAGCAGCCCAACGTGTCCGCTCGCTGCTGGTCGGTAAATATGTAAAGCAAGTTGGGTCTTTTCACGGGTGCCCCTCGCGGTTGGCCTTCGAACGCGGCGTCAGATTAAACCAGGTCTCGTGGCCGGAGAAGAACCGTTCCAATTCATCGACCATGAGTCGGAAGAAGTGCGGGTAATCATCTCCCGTGCGTCCGGAAAAGTGCGGGGTCAGGAAAACGTTGGGCAAATCGATGATTTCGCTGTCGGCCGGAATCGGCTCCGGGTCGAAAACATCCAGGCCCGCGGCAATATCGCCACGCTTGAGGCGTTCGATCAGGGCCGCGGAGTCGAAAATGGCTCCGCGCGATACATTCACCAGAACCGCTCCCGATGGTATAAGATCCAATTCGCGCTGCCCGATCATGCCCCGGGTTTGCGGAGTGAGCGGCGCGACGCATATGATCGCATCGCATTTCGAAAGCACATTGTCCAACGACGTCTGCAAGAAACCAAGCGCTTCGGCCAGCTCCTGTGGCAGATACGGATCGTGGACCCACAGCTCGACCTCAAAGGGACGCAGCAGTTTCATCAGCCTCCGCCCCATGTGACCACCACCGATCAACCCTACTAGCTTACCGGTGAGCAAACCCGCCATCGGCTCGATGAGTTCCCGATCCTCGGTATTCCTGGAGATAATGCGGCGGAAGAGCGCGCCGGCGTTGCGCAAGGAAATCAGCGTCAACGCCAGGGCCCATTCCGCCACCGGATAGGAGGAACCGTTGGTCGTATCCACGGTGCGGATGCCCCGGGCCCACATCGTGTCCAGGTCGAATCGCGTGGCAAAGCGGTCGCCTTCGAGTTCGCCGACGAACCGCAACCGGGGGGCTGAATCCAAAATGGCGGCCTCGATCCTCGGCGAGCCGTGGCAGACAACCAGCGCGTCCACGCTTGTCCATTTCCTTCGCCAACCGCGCGGCGGTCTCGGGGTCTTCACTGGAGTCGTAAATGCCGCCGCCCTCGCAGGCAAACCACGCCCAGTCTGCAATCTGCTCAAGGCGCGTTAATTCCTCCGGCGGCAGATAGCCATTACGCACCCGGTCGCTGCAGGCGATGAGTACCCGTGGACGGTTTACCATCTGGTTTCTCCCTTCCTATTTCAAATCTCAGCCGAAGGCCCTGGCATACTGTAAAGAACGGGTGGTCATCAGGCCGTAGAAGCCTCGCACCTCCGGATCGGGATGGTCCCGCCAGAGGCTCGTGGGAATGGTAGTACACCCGCTGAGGACCGGACCATCGCGATGGCCGTAGTAAATCTGTACGGTCTTGCGCTCGTGCGGGGTGGTAGCCCGTACCGTTGCGGCGTGGAGTACGGACAGGTTGAACAGAATGACGGTACCGGCCGGGCCGTGGAGGTGAACCGAGCCGCGCTGGTCGAGCTGGTCATCCGTTTCAAGTACCGGCCCGTCGCAGGGTTCCGGCGATATGGAAAAACAGTGGGTACCCTCGTGCACGTCGGTCAGGTAGAGCATCATCTGCAAATAGCCGCATCGATAGGGCCGCTCCGTCGAATGCGGACGGTCACGGTGCCATATCTCCTCCGGCTCTCCGTCATGCGGGGTCATATGACGCAGACAGACTTCCCCGAGACAACTCGGTCCTTCAAAGATGGTCTCGATCGGGTCGATCAGACCGGGGTGGCGGATCAGATCGTCGATCTCCGGCGAGGAGATCAGCGGATCGCAATTGAGGGTCTGATGACCGTGATTGGATATGGGATGCCAGAAGCAACCCTGTTCCGATTTGTCATGGTCATATAGATCGATGAAACGCCTGAGCTCGTCGTCCGTAAAGACCTGGCCGAGGTTGACGTATCCGTTATTCTTGAAAAACGCTAGATCTGGCATAATTGAGCGAAGAATCGACATCCGGCGACAAAGCGTAGCTTGTTGATCTCGATTCGAATGGTGGTTTCGCTATGGTGTGGTTTGGAATTGGAAAAATGGTGTATTTACTTGCAGAAGTAATGACCATACATTGCAAGCGTCAAGTAAATCGCCTCAATGAACGTAGTGTTTGAATCAACTACGTTTCAATATGGATTCTAACCAGCCCATCCGGAGCGACCCAGATGCCGGAAACCGTCTTGAAAGCCGCCCTGATCGGATGTGGCGGCCGTGGCCGTGGCCATCTCGAAACCCTGAATGCCTTTGACGACGTGCAGTTCGTGGCCGTGTGCGACCCGGTAGTCGAACTGCGGGACCGCATCGCGGATGAGCACGCCGTTCCAGGCCGGTACGACGACATCGAAGAGATGCTGTCGAATGAAGAACTGGACCTGGCGGTGGTCGCGACGCCGGCCCACCTGAACGGTGCTTGCGCACTGCCGGTGATCCAGGCAGGCGTGCACACCTTGCTTGAAAAGCCTCCAGGCCTGTCCGGCGCGGAAACGGAAGGACTTCGCGACGCGGCGAACGCGTCAGGCGCGAAGGTGCTGGTCGGTTGGAACCGGCGGTTTCAGTCCCTCATATGCAAGGCGCGCAACATGATCGAGGAGCGGGGACCCGTCACTCAAATCGTAGCGGAATTCCACAAAAGCATGACGCGTCTGCGGGAACGTCCCTTTCCCGATCACCTGCTGGACAACTTCATCTACGAAACGCCGATCCACGCCATCGACCTGGCCCGGGCCCTCGCCGGCAGTTCCCCCGTCGCTGAACTGCACGCCGTCGCTCGCCGTTCCAACTCCCGTTTCGTCGATGTTTACGCGGCGCTCATACGCTTCGAAAACGGATGCGTGGCCCAGTTCATCGCCAACTTCACGACCGACGCCCGCCTGGAACGTTACGAAATCCACGGCAGGGACTGTTCGGCTTACCTGGAAGGCGTGAAGGAAGCCGTCGTGCAACGCGACGGCAAACGCGAGGTGTTCAACACGGTGGAATCCGGCGGCACGGCGGAACAGGCCCGTTTCCTGATCGATTGCATCAAGGAGGATCGGCCCGTCGGGCCTGCCGGCAGCGGGACTGGACGAGGCGGTCGAGACGATGAAACTGGCCGATCGCATCCGTGCGGAGTTACGCGACTGATTCCGTGCGGAGTTACGCGACTGATCCGGGTACAGTTGCAGGATCTACCAAGCCTTCGGCATCTTGACAAGCGAACTGTCAGCATGGTAGGATGCTAACTGACTGTACCCGATGTTTTTCTGGCTGTTCGGAATCCGATGATATCGACTCGCTTAGCACTAAACAACCCCGGAAGTAAGTAGCAGGAGGAGCCATCCATGTCGTTTTTCCAGTTCATGAATTTGTGCACGGTACTTGTCGTTGTTCCCCTGTTGGTCGTTGGCTGCAGCGAGTCGGGCGATACGGGCGATACGGGCGATGCCGACGAACAGCTCAGGTCCCTTGCCCGTGAATCCCTTTCCCAGATCGAAGGCAATCTGACACTGGAAGGGCTGAATGAGCCTGTCGAAGTGGTGCGTGACCAGCACGGCATCCCGCATATTTACGCACAGAATACCGACGACCTGTTCTTCGCCCAGGGCTACGTGATGGCCCAGGACCGCCTCTGGCAGCTGGAAATGTGGCGCCGTTGGCGGGAGGGCAGCCTCTCGGAGGTCTTCGGTCCCGCGGCCTTCGACTATGACGCCCGGACACGACTCATGATGTATCGAGGGCCCTTCGACGAACGGGAATGGACCAGTTACCACGCCGAAGGCGAACGCATCTTCACCGCCTACGCGAACGGGATCAACGCTTATATCGATGCGCATGCGGATAATCTGCCGGTGGAGTTCAAGCTGACGGGTATCCAACCTGGCCGGTGGACGAAGGAGACGGTGGTGCTGCGCTGGACCGGGCTCAACTTCCCCAGCGCGGGCAACGATGCCGGGGACGAAATACGATTGGCCAGGTCCGTGGCTGAAGTCGGTGTCGAGGAGGCCAATCGCCGAGCGGCGCCCCTGCCCTGGGATGACCTCGTGGTGCCGGAAGGACTGGATGTGAACATCGTCCACGAGGATATCGTGGCCGCAATACGAAAAGGGGAGGGTGATCCCCTGGTACCCGGGCGGCTGCCGCAGCTCGAACTCGTAGGACCGTACGCGGGTCTGGTACCCGAGGACCGCCAGGCCGAGGCGCCGACGCCGGAGCAGCTTCTCGAGATCGGTAGCAACAACTGGGCCGTCAGCGGCGCGCTGTCCATCACGGGGCAGGTCATGGTCGTAAACGACCCGCACCGCCGCCTGGAAAATCCATCGCTGCGGTACTACGCCCATCTGAATGCACCAGGCTGGAACGTGATCGGGGCCAGCGAACCGCCTTTCGTGGGCGTGAACGCCGGTCACAATGACCGGGTCGCCTGGGGATTCACCTTCGCCGGGGTCGACGTGAACGACGTGTACGTGGAGGAACTTCACCCTGATGATCCCGGCATGGTCATGTGGCAGGACGGCTGGGAACCCCTGCGCGTCATTCGGGAGGAGATCCAGGTGAAGGGCGAAGAACCCCGAGAGGTCGTGCTTAAGTACAGCCGCCACGGTCCCGTTTTCTACGAAGATCCGGAGAATGGTGTGGTCTACGCCGTACGTTCGATTACCCATGAACCGGGCACCGCACCTTACCTGGGATGCTTCCGCATGGCCCAGGCGGAGAGCGCGGAGGACTTCTTCGAAAGGGCCATGTCCTGGAAAGTGCCCACCCATAACCTGGTATTCGGCGACGTTGAGGGCAACATCGCCTTCCAGGTCTCGGCCCTCACGCCGGACCGCGAAGGCTGGAACGGAAGGTTGCCTGTTCCGGGAGACGGACGGTACGAGTGGCAGGGATTCCGATCCGACCTGCCCCGGGAGTACAACCCGCAGCGCGGCTGGGTAGGGTCCGCGAACAACGATTCTCACCCGCCGGACTACGCGGGCCGGCCGGTCATGTTCCACTCTTCGAGAGGCGTCGAATATGCCCGGATCGAGCGCATGAAGCAGCTGCTGAGATCCAACCGCAAGTACACCGTCGAGGACCATAAGAAAATCCAGTTGGACGCCTATTCTCTCCGGGCCGAAGCCGATATCCCGTCGTTTCAGGGATGGACTTCGGAGGACGCGGAAGTCGAACGGGCCCGTGAACTGGTCGCGGGCTGGAATGGCGTGCTGAACCGGGACAGCGCCGGTGCAGTGGTCTGGTACCGCTGGCGGGGCGAAGCGGAATCCGCGGCCTTTGATCCGGAGACTCCGGAGGACGAACGACAGCCGCTCGTGGAAGCGGGCCTGCGCAAGACCGTGGACCGGTTGAAGGGGGAACTGGGAGAGGACTGGAGCCAGTGGCGGTATGGACGGCTACAGAAGAGTCCCTTCACCCATATCCTGACCGATGCCTTCTCCCTGCCGGCCGTGGAACGGTCCGGCGGTTTCGGCACCATCGCCGCCACGTCCGTGAGCTTCCGGCATATTCTGGACACGGGAGACTGGGACCGTTCGGTTTTCATCATTACCCCGGGCCAATCGGGCCAGCCCGAGAGTCCATATTACGGCAGTCTGCTGGAAACCTGGGGGGAGGACGAGTATCTCCCGCTGGCCTTCAGCCGTGAGCTGGTGGAAGGATTGGCTTCGCATCGGCTTACGCTCACGCCGCGTTAAACGATCTCATCGAACGGGAAGCACCGTTACCACGTGAATTTTACACGATGGAACGGCTGGCATTGAAACTTCGAGGTGGGAAGGGACGTAGTATTAGTGGAGTACCGTGTTCTGGGAAAAACCGGTATCGAGGTTTCGTGCATCGGCCTGGGTTGCTGGCCCATGGCCGGGATGGCCGGCGGGGCGAACTGGTCGGGTATCGACGACGATGAATCCATCGCCACCATTCAACACGCGGAATCACTCGGCATCAACCTCCTCGACACGGCCAATGGGTACGGCGCCGGCCACAGCGAGCGGATCATCGGCCGGGCGCTCAGGGGCAGGCGGGCACGCTACGTGGTTGCGACCAAGGTGGCGCCCAGGCCGGAGGGACCCGGATGAGCCGGTTCAGCAGTATATCACACGAAACTGCGAGGCCAGCCTGGAACGGCTGCAGACCGAATATATCGACATCTACCAGTTGCACGGCGAACCGGACGAGGGCGACATGCCGGCAATTGTGGAGGCGTTGACCCGGTTGGTCGGCGAAGGCAAGATCCGATGTTTTGGTATCTCGACCTACGAAACGGAAGTCATTCTGGCCCTGATGGCGCTGGGCAACCTCACTATGGCACAGATAGGTTACAACATGGTCAATCAGGTGGGACTGGCGGGGCTGCAACTCGCGGTTGAGAAGAACCTGGGTACGCTCATACGGGTGCCCCTTGCGCAGGGCGCGCTCACCGGGAAGTATTTCGATTCCCTGTCCAGGCTCGATCACGAAGACCGTCGCCATTCCCGTTTCGATAATCCCAGGATACGAGCAGCGCTCAAGAAACTATCGGAACTGTCCTTCCTGGTCGACGACGGAAGCCGCACCATGGCGCAGGCAGCGCTCCGGTTCGTCCTGGACACGCCGGGCGTGACCTCCGTGATTCCCGGCGCCAAGAACCGGGCGCAGCTGGAAGAAAACGCCGGTGCCGACCGCGTTCCGCCACTGACCGCCGAAGAAATATCACGGTCCCTGGCCATCGGCGAGGAGGCGAACTGGCCGCTTCCGCCCTATACGAACTGGACGTAATCAGGCTGGATTTTGAATAGGAACTACATCTTTATCAAACTTGAAGTAATCGGAGGATATTCATGCGGCACTTGACGTTATGCTTTTTTCTCATCTTCTTCACTGGCTGCGGCCGGATTTTACTGGGCGACTCCCAGACCGTGGAGATTAACGTGACGCCCGCCGATGCCCGGATTAAGATTCCGGACCGCGTCGAGGGGGAAACGAGCCCCTTCAGCATCGAACTGCCGCGGGACGAATCTCACCTGGTGGAGATATCCAAACCAGGTTACGAGACGAAGTGGATCGTCTTGCAGAAGGTGAAGCTCAAATCGGTGGTCGTCGCCGATATCCTGCTTACACTCGGCATTGGCCTGCTGATCGATATCTACTGGGGGACCTGGGAAGGTCTTTCGCCATCGAAGGTGGACGTAACGCTGGAACCTGCGAGCGCGGGCGGCGGTCCCGTCACGGTTCCGTTATTCCTCGCGGATTCCACCTTGAAAGTGCACGACGGATCTGTTCGGATCAAGATCCACACGCTACGCTGATATCCGGCGATAACTGACATTTCGCAAAGACGGTATCGAGAAGATTAACTACCCGAACGATCCACCCGATACCGCAGGAAGAATTCTTCCCCGATTCGCCTGGACTCCACCAGCTTCAGGCTGGGGAAGTGGTCGGCCGCAAATCCTGTACCGTCCGCCGCTGTGGGAGCGTTTCGTCCGCCGATTACGACAGGACACAGGGTCAGGTAGATCTCGTCCACCAAGCCGGCCTCCCAGAAGGCCATGTTGACTTCTCCACCGCCCTCCACGAGCAATCGCCCAATACCGCGGTCGGTCAGAATGCGGTAAAGTTCACTGGGATCCACGGAAGTTTCACCAACCCGGATGACCTCCGCTTTTTCCGTGAATGGTGCGATCCGTTCATCGGGCGGCTGCTCCGTGGTCACGATGATCCGTTCGACTTGATCGTCTTTCCAGTACCTGCCGTCTAAGGGCAACTTCATGGTACGGGAAAGGAGGATCGAGACCGGGTGAGGCGGTTTTCCCCGGCTTACGCGTTCATCCCGCCTTTTGCCCGACCGGATTCGAACGGGTGGATCTTCCGACCGAAGCGTACTCGCGCCGATGAGCACGGCATCGACGTCCGCCCTGATCTCGTCCATCAGCCTGCGGTCTATGCTGCTCGAGAATCGAACAGGATCGCGTTTTTCCGTGGAGATCTTGCCATCCAGGCTCAAGGCGTAGTTCAGCAGTATGTAAGGCCGTCGATCGGGGTTCATAAGCAGCATTTCGTCGGGGTTCGGTTTCTTGGAACAGCCCGTAAAATCGTCTTGACAGATGGATTATTACAGTATATTATTCAAATCGAATTTCAGCAATACAAAGTCCGGATTCATCCCATATGATGGCATCCGGCAGAAGGAAACGTCCCGATGGTCAGGAATAGCTGATCATTCCAGGCATGCGAGACATCCTTTCAGCGCAGTACGGTTCCCGCCACGCCAAGGTATATAATTCTTGTTCCCGTGAAGATCGCGTGCAATTTCGCCAGCGCCTGAGCGATGGGTTATGCGTTTTTGACCGGGTATAGTGGGCTTCCGGGCACACGTCCGGGAAAGATCGGAGCAATGGCCGAAGCACGGATCTTCCGCCCCGGTTCATGGTATATACGTCGCAGCAATGAAATGTTAGTTACGAGCTGTCACCGATGGCTTCTGCCGGTAACCGGAGAACCCATCTGAGAGAGGTGGAGTTTAGTGAAAGTCAGAGAGATCAAGCACGGAGATGTAACGGTACTTGAGTTGAGCGGCCGCATGGCCGAAGGAAGAGACACCGACGCCCTGAGCGAACGCATAAACAACCTGGCCGACAAGGGATCCCGAAAGATCATCTTCGATTTGAGCAAGGTGCACTGGATCGACAGTTCCGGACTGGGACTGCTTATCCGCGCCTATACCCGCATGCAGAAAGTCGGCGGGGACCTGAAGCTCGCACGGGTGACCCGCAGCGTCAGCAGCCTCCTGCAGATGACCAAGTTGACTACGGTTTTTGCCGTCCACGATACCCTCGAAGGCGCAATAGAGGCCTTCGGCACCTGATCGGGCGGAGATATTCCTGGCCATGGCTGAACGCCAAACCGGCCAGGTCATGACAGCCGAACGGCCGAGTTCGTGGTGGTAAGTCGAGCCCGGCACCTCCTCCGGCACCAGCCTCCCAACATTTACAACGACACCTATGCGTTTCAGTTTCTGAGCTAACGGCGGCATACGAATTGCCATGGCGAGTACCGATTACAGTACTTCGAATCGGTCCGGGAAAAGCCCCGAATTACCTTGACACCGATGAATTAGCGCGGTATACTTTTTATCCTACTACTACACCTGTAATAAAATAAACCACTAAAGCAAATCACCAAATCTATTCACACCTTAACAGGCGGGTGATTATGTCGAGAATGAGTTTGCAATCGTTTTCAATTGTCCCGATCGGCCTGATTGGACTGCTCTTGGCCGCGATGCCGTGCTCCACTGCGTATGCCGATCAACAGGCGGATGCGGAACTGGATTCCACCTACATGCTACCTGTGATCGAGGCCGAGGCGATCGTCGTAACCGGGACGGCGGTCCGCGAATCCCCGATCGAACTTCCCTACGCTGTCTCCCGCATAGACCGGGAATCGCTGGCTGAACAAGGTGCGCCATCGATGGTCGACTTATTCAAGAACCTGAGCGCCAGCAGCGGGGTCATCGGCGAGGCCAACAGCTGGTACAACGCGCAGTCGGGAGACATTCCGGAAACCGTGGCGAACATCAACCTCCGCGGCCTCGGTGCCTCGCGCAGCCTGGTGCTGCTGAATGGTCGGAGGCAAACCTACGTAGCCGGCCGACTCGTCGGGGGACGATTCGTTGACGTGAACGCATTTCCATCCATATCCATAGAACGCCTGGATATCCTGAAGGAAGGCGCGGGCGCTGTGTACGGTTCGGATGCGATAGCCGGGGTCGCCAACTTCATTACGCGAAGCAGTTTCGAAGGTTTAGAGCTGGATGTCTCCTATGACCATTTCAACTCGGCCGGAGACGCCATGCTGGGCGGAATATGGGGCGGTAAAGTCGGCGATTCCCGTCTGGTGATATCCCTGGAACATAAGCGCCGCGGTAACCTGCGCGCCGAAGAGCGGGACTGGGCACTGCGTCCCTTTCCAAACTACGGATGGGGCTGGTCCTGGTACGGGAATCCCGGTGCGTTCATTGTACCGGACGGATTGCAGACTGATGAAAGCGTCCTTTCCGGCGAACCGCGATTCGTTGATCCGGGCTGTTCAGGATTGGGCGGGTATCAGGTGGGCGCCAGTACGTGCCGCTTCCGCTACCAGCCATGGGACAGCCTCATCGAAAAACTTCAGCACACCAGGGGATTCGCCGAGTTGAACGGCTCGTTCGGCGAGACGAATTACCACCTGGAAGCGCTTTACCACGACGCCAGGGTACCCGAATGGGAAACCACGCCGGCGTTTCCGCCAATCGCATTCTATGACGGCGTACAGCAGGTCCCCGTCGACCACCCGGGCCGTTTGGCCTTCGTCGCGGAGAACCCGACCTATACGAATGCCAGCGGGACAACGCTGGATCTAACTGGCGACCAGCCATGGTACTTCTTCGGCCGCCTGGTCGGCAATGCAGGGCCCGGACGCGTCCAAAGCAGAGAGTCTCGCACCCGCCGCTTGGCAGGATCTCTCTCGGGACCGATCGGCGAGAGCAGCATCAGCTATGATCTGGGCATCTCATTTTCGGATACGAAGGGAACGGTTCGCCAGCCCGCGGAATACGCGTACCGCAAATTCCTGGCTTTCCGTGGTTACGGTGGAGCGAACTGTGGCGTCGAGGCCGTGGCGGACCCAAGTTCGCCTTCCGGACTCGCCTTAGGGTCCATTCCGAACGGCGTCGTCCCAGGAACGGGGAATTGCTCGTATTTCAATCCGTTCAGCAATGGCATTCAGTTCTCTGCGCAACCGGACGCCCCCTATACCAGCAGCCCTAATCCGAATTACCGTGCCGACCTGGCGCACAGTCCAGCGTTAATCGGCTGGATCAACGAAACAGTCGCCACTACAAACCAGGCCAGCCTGCTGGCGATTGATGCCGTACTGAACGGCGTGATAAAGGAAGGGGTCGCCAGTTACGCCACGGGCTACCAGCTGCGCCGCGTCGCCGTGTCCGCCATGCCCAATGCGCCCGGCGACCTGTCCAGGAATCCTTGCCGCATACCGGGGGATACCAGCTGCGCGATCCAGACCGGATCCTTTACCTTTACGTCGGGGATTCATCCCTATGACGCCAGCCAGACGACCCACGCCGTTTTCGCCGAGTTGGCCCTTAAATACAGTGACTGGCTGTCCAGCCAGGCCGCGATTCACTTCGAAGATTACGGTTTTGCGAACAGCCTCGATCCGAAAGTATCGCTACGGGCGCAGATCAACGATTACCTGGCCCTGAGGGGTACGATTCAGACCACTTTCAGGACACCCTCGGTGGACGATCTGAACACGGACGTCGTCATTTACACGGCATATGTTGGACCGACTAATGCATGGAAGGCCATCGAAAACCGCGGCGTTGAAGATCTCGATCCGGAAGAAGCGTTTACTTATAACGTGGGCGTGATTATTGAACATGACACCGGTTTCGAGGCGGCGGTGGATTACTGGAATTTCGATTTCAACAATCCCATCGGCGTCATTCCCGATGCTGCGCTGGCCGCAGCGTACGTGGATCCGTCAACTCGTGCCGCAGTTCAGGACCGGATTTACTGTCCCGGTAACAAAAACGACGGGAGTTGCGCTCCTGGGGACATGGAGCGAATCAGGATTAACCACATCAACTGGCCCGGACTCAAGACCTCCGGGATCGACTGGCATATCGGTGGACGCCAGGTGATGGGCAGTGGCGCAATCGACGCCCACCTGGACGGCAGCTACACCCTGGACTATACCATAGAACCTCTCATGCACAACGGCGTGGAGCTTGTTGGCGAGAATAAGGCCGTGGGTTTCCTCAATCTGACAAACCCCCTGGCACCGCCATTACCTCCCCTGCGACTGAACGCGTCCGTCGGATACCACTGGAGCGACTACAGCGCCATCGCCAGAGGACATTACATCTCTTCGTACGAGAATGGGGACGTTTGGTTTGCTACGGGGCCTTCGGGCGAAGACTGGACCCAGATCGACGCATTCCTGACCTTCGACATGAACTTCCAGTGGCGGGTACCCAATGCCGGCGTGGTCGCCACCCTGTCATTGTTGAACCTGGCCGACGCAGCGCCGCCCTATGTGAACCAGGAACTGGCATTCGATGCGCTGACGCACGATCCGAAAGGCCGGCGGATCAAGCTGGGATTGACGTACAGGTTTCAGTAGGAACGGGATCGGCGCGCAGAATCTTGGGATAATTCGCAGGATCCAGACCGTTTACGGGACAGGCGAGCAGCCCTTGGCAGGGCTGCCTGTTTCTCGTTCAGGAGCCGTGGTCCTGCTTCAACCACCGGATGAAGGACAGCGTCATCAGCGCCAGCACGGCGATGAGCGGAAGTGCCACGATCAGCGACGCCGACTGCACCGCCCTCAGGCTCTCCGTACCCCCGACGAACATCAGCGACAGTGATACAAAACTGAGTATAATCGCCCAGAAGCACCGATGCCAGCGCGCAGGCTCGCGCACTTCGGCTTGTTCCCGGGTCGCTACCGAGGCCAGGATATAGGACGCCGAATCCAGGGTGGTGGCGGCGAAGATGATTGCGAGGATCACGAAGACCAGCAGGAGCGGCATCGCGAGGGGTATCACCCGGTCTCCCACGGCGACCACGGTGGTGATGATCGCCTCTGGTGTCATGTTGCGCGCAACCAGGTCGGTGAGGTCCCTCGATCCCTCCAACTGAAAGAACAGGCCCGTATTGCCGAGCACAGCGAAGAACAGCCAGCAGCCCAGCGAACCGCCGATAATCTCGGCGCCGATCAGTTCGCGGATCGTGCGGCCCCGGGATATCCGTGCCACGAACAGCCCCATGAATGGCGCGAAGGCGATCCACCACGCCCAGTAGAAAATGGTCCACTGTTCCGAGAACGTCCCCGCGGAAGCAGGACCTGACGTTCCTTCCGCCGCCGCGGATATAAGGGATTGCGCCTTGGCGATCGGTTCCAGGTAAAAACTCATCTTGATAAAATTCTGCACCAGCAGTCCGATGCTGTTCGTGAAGGTGTCTATGATGAACAGCGTTGGTCCGAAGAGGAAGACGAACGCCAGCAGCGCGATGGTGAGCCAGAGGTTGATCCCGCTCAGGATACGGATTCCCCGTTGCAGCCCGGTATAGA
Source organism: bacterium (assembly GCA_965240335.1). Lineage (GTDB taxonomy): Bacteria > JAAXHH01 > JAAXHH01 > JAAXHH01 > JAAXHH01 > JAAXHH01. The sequence continues at coordinate 3,099 of CBDEKM010000009.1, read as the reverse complement.
CGCTGACGCCGAAGATCACGCCGAGGATGATCACCACCGCCGCGTCCAGCCAGAACGCCCTTGCCACGCCCAGCAGTTCCGACAGGCCCGCCGAGATCATGGGCGTGCTCAGCCCTATGGACGTCCCTACCCCGCCAAGCAGTCCGAACATGAAAAACATGTCGATGACCTTGCCCAGGAGACCTCTCGTGGCCCGCTCGCCGATCACGCCTTCGCAGGCCGCCGACATGCGCAGGATGGGCCGCCCGCGGTTCCAGAAGAGATAGGCCAGGGGAAGCGTCGGGATGCAATAAATAGCCCAGGCGGTGAATCCCCAGTGGAATAGTCCGTAGGTCGCCGCCCACTCTGCGGCCGCCATAGAACGCGGCTCCAGGCCAAAGGGCGGGCTCGTATAGTAGTAAACCCACTCGATGGTACCCCAGTAGAGGACACTGGCGCCGATGCCGGCGCAGAAGATCATGGCGATCCAGCTGATCAGGGAAAACTCCGGCCGAGCGTCGGGACCACCGAAACGCACGCTGCCATACTTGCCGAGGGCGTAGTAGACGAGCAGTGCGAAGGCAGCGATCGTGAACCAGAGGTAGGCCCATCCCAGGACCCGGGTGAGCCAACTGAAAGCTCCGCTAAGCAGGGCTTCCCCCTCCACGGGAAATAGTACCAGGGGTACCGAGACACCCACGATCAGCGGCAAAGCGACCCAGAAGATTACCCGGTCGACCCTGGGTCCGTGCATAGTGTGTTCTCCGTTTCGGTTGAAATGGCGGGGATTCCCGCACGGATGCTCAGTGGGGGATGTTCAACGCGTGCATTCGCTTATGGATTGCTTCCCTGGCCTGCCTGTAAGGCGCTTCGAGGAAGGCTTCGTGGTCATCGGCACCGTGATGGTGCGTGGTCGTTCCCGGCTTGTGCTGCCAGCTTCGACGCTTGATATAGGAAAGGCCGCCCTCGATCAGGCTCAGCATGTACTGGGCATTCTCAAGGTCGAACAGCCAGTATGGTCCACCACATGCGACGTATACCGGCGAGGTATGCGCCATGATTCCTCTGCGCCAGCCGTCGTGATGCGGAATACTCGTGTAATTCGGTCCAGCGCACCGCGCCGCCAGCCAGGTGTGCCCTTCGATCTTGATGGAGGTCTTGAGCGAAAGGTGGCGAACGCCCTGGTTGTCTTCGGTCGATGCTACGACCCTTCCCTGTTGCACGATCTCGAGGGTATGGATGGGCAGCGTGGACTCCGCCGACGCCTCGATCTCCACCGTGCCGCCGTTTCCGAGCAGATTTACCGTATCGCCAATCGGCTGTCCGTTCACTGTAAGCCGGATTATCGGGCCCGCGCTCAGGAAAGTATTGCCCCCGCGCAGTGCCTTGCACCAGTTGTCATAGGTAAAGGGCTCGTCCGGTGGAATGTAGGCGTAAGTCCGGTAGATCCCCACCGGCACATCGCTGGACATCTTGTCCGTTCCGCCCGCGAGCGGCAGCCTGTAACCGCAGTTCAGGTACCGGTAGTACTCCAGGTGGTTGTACTCGCTGTGTACCAGCATTTCCACGGCATCGGCGCGATCCGTGGCGATGAGTACCGCCGGTTCGCAGTTTGGATTGGGAATGTGGGGAATCACGACTGTTCCACCCTGCGCATGGCATTCATCGGCCCAGTACGACAGGGTCGTCTCCAGGTTGCCTCCCGGTTCGGCCTCGCTGGGTCCGTCCGAACACCAGGGCATGACCGGTTCCTTCAGTCCGAGGAGCGACAGGTGGCCCAGGATGTGCTGCCGGTTCTCCTGCGAGGCGTACACGATCGTTTTCCCCGCCCGGCGCCACGTTCGCCGATCCCGTGAATTCTTCGGTGTTCGTAAAAAGACTGCCCCACTGGGAGAGCAGGAGGTTGACCACGTTCAGGTCTTCCCCGCGGGCCTCGAGTTGGGCGCCCTGGGTGGACAGGAAATGCACGTGGGTATCCCCGCTGAAATACCGTTCCGCGTTCTGATCGGTCCATCGCCTGAGCCGCAGGGTGAGGTCGCGTTGTCCTGGTTCGATGGTGACACGCTGTCGAATCGGCTCATACTCGAATCCACGTGCCACGTCCACGTGTACTTCCCTCCGTGGCAGCCAGCCCTGGCACTTACCGTCGATGTATGCGTAGGACATCTGACCCAGTCGCACGTCGCCGCCCACGTCCATGTGCCACGTCTCCAGGTTCGAATTGACGTGGGCATGATGTCCGTGCGGCGCGTATGGTACGCCCCTGGCGGAACGGAAATGAACGCGGCACGGGACTGGCAGGCCGGTCTCGTCATCCAGTACCGTAGTGTGGACCCAGTCCGGCCCGTATCGATGACCTCGAATCGTACCCCGGGCGTCTCCACGGCCTCGTTCGCTTCCAGTGCGCCCCAGTTGGCCGACCCTATGGCCTTTCCGTCTTGTTTCACGGTCACCGTAGCCGACGGCGTGCCGGCCACGCCGACGTGGGCGGGACTGGAGCGTTTACTGTCCCCTGCCCCCATCCCCGGTGGCTGTCGTTCCATGAAGGACTGGTCGACCTGTTCGGGCAGTGGATATGCATAGGTCGCGTACCCCCGGTCGACCTCGACTTCGAGGTTGAAGGGTTTTCCCGCGTCTTCGGTATTCTTAAACTCGATCTGTACGTCCCTGGCGGCCCATCGACAGATGGGATCTTCATCGACCAGACCGAGTGTGACGGCGGCCACGACGAAGGGTGGGCCATGCGGTGTGATTTCGATGGATCGGAGGGATCTGGTCGGGACGTGTATTGCGCCATGCCCAAAGATTAGTAGCCTCGGGGCCACCCCTGCTCGGCTTCCGTCTGCCGGCGGCCGGCATCGTTCCAGTCGCCTCCGGAACGACTCCATGGGGTCGGCTTCTGATCAGGGACGCAGAGAAAGGGATATTGTCCCCAGGGCAGCGGCATGTAGCCGATCTCGAAACGCTCCCGGATCGTCGCGGACTCGTCACGACCATCGTCCCATTCGAACCGGTACGTCGCAACGGGAAGACCGATCGGACCTCCAGCCTCAATCTCCGACTGGATCACCGCGTGGGCAAAAATCACGTTCACCGCAGTACTACCGACCGGAATCGTGA
>CBDEKM010000008.1:0-405297 GCA_965240335.1 bacterium | reverse complement strand
GCCTGACCATGGTGAGGACACCCAGGAAATCGCGGACCATGACGAGGTGGGTCCCGGGCCGCCCGGCCGCGGTAATCCCGACCTGCTTCAGGGCGGCGACGATGGTAGCCGCGATTTTCGCGTTGTCGCGGGGCGGCAACTGTATGCCACGGGATATATGCAGGATCCCGTCCGGGGACAGCCGGCCAAGGCAGGCCGCCATGCCCTCCACCGTCATGAGATGGTCCTGGTTCAGTCCTTCCAGCCCGCCCGCGGCCGTCGACCACGATTCCATGCCCGAGAGTTGTATGAGATCATAGGACACCTTCGTCCCTTCGATAAAAGCGCGGGGCGACTCCGGGTGCAGCGTGACGCCTGGAAGGCGGAATACCACGCCGCCCACACCAATCAGTGGTCCGTCCAGGCCGGCCAGCAGATCCAGCAGTTCGCGATTCGACTGCACGACATTCACGGAAACCGCCGCGTTTCGTTTTGCCAGCCAGATGTTACCGCCGCCGGCCTCGTCCAGCAGCAGCACCCTGGGATTTTGGGGAACCAGCGCGTAGGGCAGGGACATGAGCGTGCCGTCCAGGGCTCTCGCCTGGCTCGCCTCATCGATCTTCAGCAGGGAACCGGCGCGGTGGCCATCGACGATGATCGACGCCATGGCCGGAGGCACGCTTTCGTCGGTGATGAAGGCCATGTCGTGAAACGTATCGCTTTCGAAGATCTCCACGACCCCGGACGGTCCCTGGGCACCGGCCAGCCGCTCGGCCTGTCCCCCCGCCACCAGCCGGTTCACATAGGTCAGGTACTTGTCGTCATCGATACGGATAGTTGGCGGGCTGAGCAGCCAGAGCAACGCGCCAATCAGGACGCCCGCGGAAACCAGTACCGCGCTCCTCCCCGGTCGTTCCGTACGAATGACCGCGATCAGGACTACGGCGCCGGCCACGTAACCCAGCCATGCGGGCGCCACGAAGTACATGACTATCGTCACGCCGACTGCGCCGACCGCGCTTCCGATAAGATTCGACGCGTATACCGTGGACAGCCGTTCCCCCGCGGACATCAGCAGGAGTCCTATGGTCGTGGCACCCAGTGCGAAGGGGACGGTCAGCAGGATCCAGTAACCCGCCCACCAGGCGAGTTGAACGAAGACCAGGCCGGGTAAAAACCGGCCGGAGACGGGAAGCAGCTGTGCCGCCTGGAGCATGAAAGGCATGGAGAGTGCGGTAAGCAGGGCCAGGAAGGGAATGGCCGTATGGCCGTGCCGCAGGAGGTAGCCACGCCAGAGCGACAGGATGGTACCGCTCAGACCGAAACCGAGGAGGGCAATGGTGATGACGAGGAAGGCGAAATGGTACCAGCTCGCGTACTGCAACACCCGCATCAGCCCGATCTCGAAACCGATGACGCCGCAGGACACCAGGCCGGCGGACATGACGAGGTAACGCGGAGCTAGGCCAACGAGCGGCCCCGCGATACCGGGCGCCGTCGTCACTGTTCCACTCGGCCGGTCATGGGCACGAAGCGAACGGGCATGACCGTGCGGGAGGTACGCTGACCGTCCGCGGTTTTTTCCGCGACGACGAGCCGCTGCACGCCCGTAACTTCGCCGATGGGCATGACGATGCGGCCGCCCGGCTTGAGCTGGGACCAGAGGAGGGGCGGGAGGTGGCCGGCCGCGCAGGTGACGATGATGGCGTCGTAGGGTCCGGCTTCCGGCCAGCCGAAGTACCCGTCGCCGTGTCGGGCCTGCACTGCGTCATAGCCTTCGTCTTCCAGCAGGCTTCGAGCCCGTTCAAGCAGGGGTTCGATGATCTCCATCGTGTACACGTGGGGTGTCAGGTGGGCGAGTACGGCGGCCTGGTAGCCCGATCCGGTGCCGATCTCGAGCACTTTCGACGTCGAATCCAATTCCAGCAGTTCGGTCATGTACGCGACGATATAGGGCTGGGAGATGGTCTGCCCGAGGCCGATGGGCAGGGGGGTATCGTCGTAGGCGACGCGACGCGTCTGCTCATGGACGAAAACGTGGCGGGGCGTGTCCCGCACAGCCCGAAGCGCGGCCAGGTCCGTGACCATGGGAGACTTCGCCAGGATCACCTCGACCATGCGATCCCGTTCTTCCCGCCGCTCGTGGGCGGAACGGGGTCGCGGCGGCGACCAGGTAGTGTCGGCGGTGACCGCGCCGGTCGAATGGTCTGCCGCCACGACCGGGTTATCCGGCATCGCGGCCCAATCAATTTCACCGGGCGTCCCAGCTACAGGATCCGCTGGAGACGCTGAAGGATCCGACTCCGCCGCGCAGGCGAGCAGCATGGTCCCACACAGGAACGCGGCTCCGCACAGGAGAACGGCGCTCCACGTAAGATTAGATTCAGCGCGGTCGTTTTTACCTGTCATTTAATAGTATCCCTGGTTCAGATATCGGAGTATGACTGGTCGTCCGGGTCACGGCGCATGTTGCGAAGCCTCCATTCGGTTGCCGTGTTCGCCTCGAGGTTTTATCAGCCGGCTACCGGTCGCCGATAGAACCGTTGCGGGTTGGTCGTGGGTTCGTAGCCCAGCATGCGCCGGGCCTTGTCGATGGTGTACTTGCCCTGCTGCAGGTAGCTGCCCATGTTGAATGCCTGGAAATAGTCCGGCACTTCCTCGATTTCCAGGGCCAGCCGGCAGGCCTCCACCAGGTCTTCGTAGATGATGGTGAAGGGTGGGTGATCGGCGTTCGTCACAGGCTCTTCCGGCATGGATCCCAGCCCGTTGAACTGGTAACATACGGTATGGATCCGGTACTTCCTCGCGTAGATTCGGCAGATCTCCATGGCCAGGTGCTTGGTCATCATGTAATAGCCCGTGCCCGGCGCCTGGGGTACGTCGCCGATGTCGTGATCGTGGATGTAGCCGGGGATGATGATCTCCGGACCCGTGTGCAGGATCTTGTCGATGCCGAGTTCGGCCGCCGCCTTCATCACGTGCCATGCGCCGCGGACGGACACGGCGAAACTGGCCACCGGGTCCTGGCGGACGACGGTCCAGTTCATGATCGCGTCCATGCCTCGGGCCGCTTCCAGTACCTGTCCGTAGTCGCCCATGTCCACGTGCATCGTGGGCTTGCCGCCGGGATGGGGACGGATATCCGCCAGGCGCAGGTTGTAATGCCGCTCCAGGCCGGGTATGATGTATGGCGCGATGTTTCCGGACGCGCCCAGGAGGAGGACGTTTTTCATGGTTTGGCTCCCTCTTTTCATTCCATATTCGCGATCACGTCCGCCAGCACCTCTTCCGCCGACTGCAGGAAACGGTCGATGTGGTCGTCCGTGTGCGCGAGGGACAGGTAGATCTTTTCATAGGGCGTGACGAAGCATCCGCGTTTGATCATCTCGACACCGAATACGAAGGCCTTTTCCTTGTCGGCGCGGAACATGGATCCGTAGTCGATAATCTCCTGCTCATTCGTGAACAGTACCTGGAGCACGGGCCCTTCGCCGCCGACGAGCAGGGGGATCGACAGGCGCCTGCCTATGGCCGTGATCTCCCGGGTTATGCGATCGCCCATGGCGAAAAGACGATCGTAGGTCCCGGGCCGCTCGAGCACGTCCATGGTGGCCAGGCCGGCGACTGCGCCCACGGGATAACCGTTGAAGGTGCCCGACACGATGATCCGCTTCGGATCGTCCGCCGGACGCCAGCCGTTCATGACCTCCATGACGTCCGCTCTGCCGCAGATGGCGGCCATGGGATAGCCGCCGCTGATCGTCTTGCCGTATACCGCCAGGTCGGGTGTCACGCCGTAGCGTTCCTGGGCGCCGCCCCAGGCCATGCGGAAACCCGTGACGATCTCGTCGAAGATGAGGATGATGCCGTGCTTCGTCGCCAGTTCGCGCATCGCCTCGAAAAACCCCGGCCTGGGCAGGATGCACCGCTGCAGGGGTTCGATGAGTATGGCGGCGAGTTCCCCGTGATGTTTCTCCACGACCTCCACCGCCCGGTCCACGTTGTTGAAGGGGGTGGCCAATACATCTGCCGACCAATTGCGAGGAATGCCTCCGCAGTCCGGCGCAGTGGCGGGATAGGTGCCTGGATTCAGGGATCGGGCCCCGTGCAACGCCGAATCGCTCACGCCGTGCCAGCCCCCCTCGAAACGAAGGTAGCGGTCGCGTCCCGTGTACGAACGGGCGCTCCGCAAGGCGAACTGTATCGATTCGGAACCGGTGACCACGAGGCGGACCTTCTCTCCGCACGGTGAGGCCTCGACCACCCGTTCAGCCAGCCGGATGGACGGCTCGTTGAGGGCCATGAAGGTCGTCCCCCGCGAGACCTGGCGGTGCACCGCCTCAACGATTTCCGGATGGCCATGGCCGAGGATCATCGGACCGGATCCCAGGAGAAAATCGATGTACGACCTACCGGATGTGTCGTAGATGGTAGCGCCTTCGCCATGTGACACGATCAGTTTGACCTCAGGCGGCAGGCGGAATTCTCCGTTCGACCCGCCGACTAAAACCCGTTCCGCCCTATCAAGCAACGCGTTCTGAACCATTTGATTCCCTTTGCGTCTACCGGCAGTTTGTGTTCACCGGTTGTCGATCAGCATACTTTCCAGCGCCGATACGAAGGCCTGATTCACCTCGGAAAGTCCGACACTGACCCGAATGCTATGCGTAAGGCCGAAGCGGCTGCCCGAACCTACGAGAATGCCCCAGTCGGCCATACGCTGGGCAAGGTCGTCGGCCAGTATCGGTGTGCGAAACAGAACGAAGTTGCCTTCGCTCGGCCAGTGCGTGATCCTTAACCGGTCGAATGCGGCATAGAGCCGTTTCTTGCCCCGTTCCGCCAGTGCGACAGACTGTTTCACGTGGGCCTGGTCCTCGATGGCGGCAATGGCCGCCTCCATCTCGAGCGAACCCAGGTGAAAAGTCCTACGCAGCTTCGCCAGCCGTTTGATGATGTCGGGACGGGAGATAACCACGCCTACGCGAAGACCGGCCAGTCCGTATACCTTGGAAAAGGAGTGCAGGACGATCAGGTTCCGACCCGCCGCGACGTCGCCGAGCGAATCGGGGTAGTCCCGATGCGTCACGAAGTGATGGTACACCTCGTCGGATACCAGGGTCACTCCTTCGGGCAGGCCGGCGTGTAGGAGATCCATATCGTCCCGGGTGACAATGGAACCGGTCGGATTGTTGGGATTGCCCACGTACACCAGTCGCGTCCTGGTCGTCACCGCACGCATGATCGCGTCGACCCTGAGGCTGAAATCCTCGGTATCCAGAGGCACGTCGACGACGTTCGCACCCCGCCATTCAGCCGTCCGTGCGTATACGTGGAAGGTCGGCCCGCAGACGATGACCTCGTCGCCCGGTTCCAAGAACACCCGGGCGATGAGGTCCAGGGCCTCGGAACCGCTGTAGCTGGAAAACACGTGACTCGGTGTCAATCCCCGGCCGTAGAAATCCGCGAGACGGTCCCGCAGCGCTTCGTCGTCCCGGTGCGGATACAGATTGAGTCCGGACAGGTGCTCTCGAATCCGGTCCAGTACAGCCGGAGAGGGCCCGAGAGGGTTCTCGTTGTAGTGAAGGCGGTAAAGGGTATTTGACATGAGCATCCCGCGAAAGCGTGTTTTCTAACCGGGTTGTAGTCGCGGTCCGTTACTCGATCAGCCTATTGCTCGAGGCTGCCTAATCGATCAGCCCGTAGTCCACCAGGATCCCGCGCAGTCTTTCGCGGTTCTGGTCCGACAGCGGGGCGAGGGGCAGCCTGACCTCTGGACTGATTTTTCCCATCATGCCCAGGGCCGTCTTGACCGGCACGGGGTTGATCTCCATGAACACGGCATCGTTGAGGGTCATCATGTGGTAGTGAAGTTCCCGCGCTTCCAGCCACTTCCCCTCCTGAACCAGGTCGTATAGCCGCGCCACTTCTGCCGGCATCAGGTTCCCCGTGGCGCTCACGAACCCGGCGCCGCCGATCGCAAGGATGGGATAGCACAGCAGCTCGATGCCCGAATACACGAGGAAATCCCGGCCCATGCGGTGCAGGAGGCGGTTGATGTGCTCGAAATCCTTGTTCGATTCCTTGACGCCGACGAGGTTGTCGTTGGCCTCTTTGAGCCGCGCCACGGTATCGATCTCGATATTGACGGCCGTGCGTCCGGGGATGTTGTACAGGATCACCGGCAGGTCCACGCTCTTGGCCAGCGCGTCGAAGTGGCGGAATATGCCTTCCTGTCCCGGCCGGCTGTAGTAAGGCGCGATGAAGAGCAATGCGTCGGCGCCCACGGACTGGGCGAAGCGGGAGAGTTCGAGCGATTCTTCGTGGTTGGCGGAGGCGCTGCCCGGTACGAAGGGCACCCTGCCGCCCACCGTCTCTGAAGCTACGCGGATCACTTCCTTGCGCTCATCGAAAGTCAGTGATCCCGGTTCACCGGTCGTCCCCTGGACCGATACGCCGTGGGAACCATTCCGTATCTGCCATTCTACCAGGCCTGCCAGGCCGTCCAGGTCCAGTGCCCCGTTCTTGAAGGGCGTAACCACCGGCACGATCGAACCACGCATAAATCCTCCTCGAATATCCATTTTAGTAACCGGTGCTTTTCACCAGATATAGTCAGGTTCAATCAGTCGCGGCTATCTCGCCTCTCCGCGTGCAGTTATATAAACGATGCGATGTCTTCAAGCGGCTTCTTCGTTATCACCGGCACTTCCGCGTCCTCTGTCGGGTAGCCGACGACCAGGAGCAGGAAGGGCCGTTCGTTAGCCGGTCTGCCCAGCAGCCGGTTCAGGAAGTTCATGGGACTCGGCGTGTGGGTGAGAGACGCCAGGCCGGCGTGGTGCACCGCGGTGATCAGCATGCCTGTGGCAATGCCTACCGATTCCGTGGCGTAGTAGTGCTTGACGCTGCGGCCGTCATCCAGCACGCCGTGCCGCTGGACGAAGATCGCGATCAGCCAGGGCGCCGTCTCAAGGAAGGGCTTACGTTCGTCCGTGCCCAGCGGCGCCAGTGCGTCGAGCCATTCCTGCGGCGCTTTTTCCTGGTAAAACTGACGCTCCTCATGCTCGGCGGCGACGCGGATCTTCGCCTTGATCTCCGGGTCGGTAACCGCGGCGAAGTGCCACGGCTGCATGTTGGCTCCGCTGGGCGCCGTGCCCGCCGCAAGCAGACACTGATCGATGATCGATTTCGGCACGGGCCGTTCGGAGAAATCGCGTACCGTACGACGCTGCTGGAGATCCCTGCGGAACTTTCCGGCCCGTTGTTTCATCTCGTCGACCGGGTATTCCTGGTAGGTCGAGAGGGGTTGAAACACCGGTTCTTTCACATCTATTCCCCTTTTTCAAGGTTGATTTCATCTCCATTCCGAGGCGCCTGGTCATCGAGAAAACCGGCATTATTCAGGAACGCGAGAATCTTCGCACCGTACTCGTCCCGCGCCATTTCCCAGATGTCTCCGTGGGTACCGCCTTCCACCACGTAGATTTCCTTGCGTTCGCCCGGAATACGTTCAAAAATCCGCTCGTTGTTGGACAGCGGCATGCGGCGGTCCCTCGTACCGCCCACCAGCAGCACGGACGCGTGCCGCATGTCGGACACCGCCTCGCCGATGTCGAGATCATCGATTTTGATGCCCACGCGGAGTTCCGTTATGGTCCCGGTCAGGAAACCAAAGGGTACCCTGGGCAGACCAAACATCCGACTCAGGTCGCTGCGCAGCGTTTCCGAAGCCGCGTAAAAACTGCTCTCGGCGATCACGGCGTCGATTTCGGGTTCTTCAGCCGCCGTCAGCAGCGCGGTCCCCGCACCCATGGAAATGCCCCAGAGGATGACCGGGCCTTCCTCCCCCCGTTCGTCGACAGCGTATCTCAGGGCCGCCTGCGCGTCACGCCATTCGAAGTAACCGAAGGTCGTAAGGTTACCGTCGCTGGTGCCGTGGCGACGGAAGTCGAAGAGCAGTCCGTTGAATCCCTTTTCATGCAGGAAGGCGGCCTGGTCCAGCATCTGGCCCCGGTGATTGAGATGGCCGTGACAGTAGATCACGGTCCCGCGGCCGGTTTCGCCCGGGAGATACCAGGCGTCCAGGTTCAGACCGTCCGATGTGGTAAGGGTCACGTCTTCAAAAGCCAACCCGTAGTCGGCGGGCGTGTTCTGTGCCTTGCGGCGGGGACCCACGTTGCCGGTGTACAGGGTCGATATAAAGTAAGGAAGCCCTATGAAGACGATGAGAAGTATAACCGCAACGCCCATGGCTGCGCCTCGATAGGAAACCTGTCCCCGGCGGATGATCAGGGCCAGCATTGGCCAGATCAGCGTGCCCGTGATAAAGGTGACCACGGGCCAGATCACGACCTGGGGAATGACCAGGCCGAACAGCACATTGCGCCCCCAGGTGAAGTACTCACCCTCGAGCCCGGTCGTCTTGCCCAGAATTGTCAGAAGCACGATCAGCAGGCGGACGCCTGCCGTATAGAGCAGAACCGCGGACAGGAATCCGCCGTATCCCCTGCCTGCCCGGAGACAGACGACCGCCACCCATATGGCGGCGGCCGGGATGGTCCAATTTATATTGAAGGGTCCGCCGGCGATGAGGCCCGAGACGTCCAGCAGGAACCAGAGGACGACCAGGCCCCATGTCGCGATCAGGGGCAGGCGGATGAGTTTCATGGTCGGCATGGACGGCATGGACGGCACCGCGCCGCTAGCTGGCCTTGCCCAGGACGTCTTTCAACACGTTGAGGAATACTTCGGTTTCCCGTTCATCGCCTGAGGATACGCGGATCCAGGTTGGCATCTGTTCCCGGCGTCGGTTCGTTACCATGACGCCCTTGCGGAACATCTCCCGCATGATGTTCATGGATGGTTTGCCCAGGTTGACCATCATGAAGTTGCTTTCGGACGGGATGTACTCCAGCCCCATCTTCGTGAACTCTTCTTCGAGTCTTTCCCGGAAGTGATGCACCACCGCCCTGGAACGATTGAAGTGGCTTCTGTCCTTGAGCGCAGCCTCGCCAGCGGCGTAGGCCAGGGCATTGGCTCTGCCCGTGCTGTAGAACTGAAGTTTCTCCTGGATGGCCTGGCTGCAAATCCCGTATCCCAGCCGCATGCCCGGCATCCCGAAGACCTTGGAAAAGGTGCGGGTGACGATCACGTTGTCGTACTTTGTAGGCAGCAAGGCCGCGGTCTTGTAAGCCGGGTCCTTCACGAATTGGATGTAGGCTTCGTCGATGACCACGAGCACGTTCGAAGGAACGGCGGCAACGAACTTCTCCTGTTCCTCGACGGACAGCAGCGTGCCGGTCGGGTTGTTCGGATTGGTAATGACCACCACCGAAGTCTTCGGCGTGATCGCCGCCAGCATGGCGTCCAGGTCGTGTTTGTAGTCCTTCACCGGTACCCGGTTGATGCCGACGTCGATTCCCGCTTCCTGGTAGTCCTCGGCTTCGCCCGAGATGTCCCCGTATCCCATGTCCGCTTCGATGACCTCGGTTCCGCCTTTGCTCAGGTAGGCCAGGGAAATCTGCGAAAGCAACGCACCGGATCCCGCCGTGATGAAGAAGGGCGTCCGCCGCCTGAAGCGAAACCCTCCGCCCATGCCGCGCATACCGGGCGGCGCCTCGCGAGGGGGCGGCAATTCGATGCTGTCGAACTCGGCCAGCGCACCCGTGATGTCACCACCGCCAAAGGAATACCGGTTGATCTTGAACATATTCTCGGCGACGGCCTGCAGCGCGCGCGGTGACGGCCCGATCGGGTTTTCGTTGAGCGCCATGCGGACCAGGCCCGGGGCTACGCCGATGCCATGGATATCCTTGGCGGTAAGACCGCTCTTCGCCATGGTCTGGGCCAGGGCCAGGCGATCAGCCAGCGTAAGCGCGGCGCCAGCAGCCAGCGCACCCGTCATAAAACGACGGCGAGAGAGGCCGGAATCGACCGTTTTGTTCGAATCGTTCGACATGTAAATCTCCCTGAGTTAAATGAATGCGACCGCAAACGACTTGCCGCGGTCGATAACGTCCCGGACGTATTCGAGTGACGGGCCGTTTCGATAACGAAGTCGAATATACCTGTACCGCGGTCCCATGACAACTCCTTAATGCATGGAAAAGGAATACCTTAATCGGGCAGGTTGACCTGTACTATTTGAATACATTCAGACTGGCGCATTCCTTCTAACATAATCACGCGGATGCGGAATTACCAGTATCGTTCCGTACTGATATTTCTTGACACGAAATGCCTCGGTCAATACTATGCTTTGTTCAAGAATATACATCGTTATGCTGGCGCGTTTACGGCGAATCCGGCCCGTGATTTCTGGAGCCGAAGGGGTACACGTACACCGGAGGAACGGAGCCCATGCGGATCAGATATGTCCTGATGTGCGCCTGCGCAATTGCCGTGCTTTCGAACATATCCCCCGTTGCCGGTCAGGAGGACGACCGTTTCTCCTGGAGCGGCATGTTCAGAACGCGGCTGCAGGGCGACTACCAGGACGGCACCCGCGCGGTGAACAAGTTCATGTACGGGTTCTTCCTGAACGGGACGGTGCGCGTAACCGACAAGATCGACATGACCGGCCGGGTCATGACGGGAAATCCCAAGGCGATCGTGACCGCCGACTGGATGAGCTACGGCGACCTGTTCGTTCGCGAGAACCCCTATGTATCCTGGATGTACGCACGGGTCAGGCCAAATCCCTCGCTCACCCTGATCGCGGGGAAGTTTCCCCTGCCTTTCTTCAGACCGACGCAAGTGGTGCTGGACAGCGATCTCTCACCGGAGGGATTCGCCCAGCAGATCACGACGAAGAACGCCGACGGTTCAGCTTCCTTCGGCCTCAATCTCGGGCAGTTCATGATCAACCAGCTGGCCTCTTCGGTGAAGGACCTCGACCGTACTTATTTCCTGGGTGGACAGGCCGTGGCGCGTTTCACTCAGCCGGACAGGTCCCAGACCCTGGCCGTCGCTTACTACACCGTGTCCGGCGCGGATTCCCTCTTCGTCGCGCAGAACCTGAGATCGCCCGCGCTGATCGTGGCGCCTAATTCCAACCGGGCCAACACGGACCGCACGGGCTACCTGTCCGAATTCAAGATGATCAACCTCAGTGCCCAGTACACCCAGACCGTGAGCGGCCGGCCCCTGGCGCTTAACGCGGATTACGTCTTCAATGCCGGCGCCGACGACATGCGGCAGGGTATCACGGGTTCGTTGATGTACGGCAGCACCGGAACAGTCGGCGGCACCCGGGGCGGAGTCCATGTTTTTCTCATGCAGCAGGACGCCACGCTAGCGCCTTTCAGCAACATCGACTATTCCCAGACCAATACGAAGGGCGCCGGTCTCCTTTTCGGCCACCAACTGATCGAAAAGCTGACGCTCGATATCCATCTGTATACTCGTAAGTACGACTCTCCCGAAACACTCGTCTCCGCCGCTGCCAACAACGCGTGGCGAACACGGCTTCGCGTCATGTTCAACTTCAGGTTGAACTGACCAGGCGGACCAGGCGGACCAGGCGGACTATGCGGACCATGCGGACCAGGCGGACTACGCGGACCGCAATATCCCGGAATGATCCACAGCATGCGTCTTCGCCATATATTGTCCTTGCTCGTCGTTGCGGTATTGGCCGCCGCCGCGGATGCGCAGCCCCGTCTGAAACTGGCGACGACCACGAGCACCTACGATTCGGGACTACTCGACATACTCCTGCCGCCATTTGAAGAAAAACAGGCCGGCGAAATCAGGGTGGACGTCATCGCCGTGGGAACCGGCAAGGCGCTGAAGCTGGCCGAAAACGGCGACGTGGACGCGGTCCTGGTACACGCGCCGAACCTGGAGAAAGCCTTCGTCGACGCCGGATACGGAGTCGACCGGCGCGGCGTGATGTACAATGACTTCGTCGTCGTCGGTCCGATCGATGACCTGGCCGGGATCGCCGGAACGGAAAAAGTCGCCGACGCCTTCGCCACCATCGCGCGAAAGGAAACGTTGTTTTTCTCGCGGGGCGATCTGTCCGGAACCCACCTGAAGGAGCGTGCGATCTGGGGAATATCCGGAATTGATCCGACCGGGGGCTGGTACGTGGAAGTCGGACAGGGCATGGCCGCCACGCTGCGCATGGCGGATGAGAAACGGGGTTACGTGCTGATCGACCGGGGCACGTACCTGGCCCTCAGGGCAACGGTGAATCTGCGGGTCCTGGTGGAGTACGATCCCCCGCTGCACAATCCGTACAGCATCATCGCCGTAAATCCGACGCGCTGGCCGCATGTCAAATACGGGTACGCGCGCGCGCTCATCGACTACGTGACCGCGCCGGAGGCCCAGGCCCTCATAGGCGGTTACAAGAAATACGGACAGCGGTTGTTTACGCCGTCGGCAGGGAATTGAACCAGCACAAGGGATTAAAGCGTCCGCATGGCGCGGAGGAGGGAATGACTTGATACGCATCGGCATTCTGGGCATCGGATTCATGGGTACTACCCATTTCATGGCGATCAAGAACCTGACCAACGCGGAAGTAGGCGCCATTTGCACCCGTGATGAGCGGAAACTGAGCGGCGACTGGCGCCATATCCAGGGGAACTTTGGAGGCGGGGGCGGCGTGCAGGACCTGACCGGCATTCGTACCTGTACCGATATCGACGAGGTGCTGGGCGACCCGGACATCGACCTGGTCGACGTGTGCTTGCCGACGGCCCTGCATCATGACGTCGTAATGCGGGCACTGGACGCGGGAAAACACGTGCTGGTCGAAAAGCCCATCGCGCTCAGCCTGGACGAGACGGACCAAATGATCCGCAAGGCCGGGGAGGCTGGCAAGACCCTGATGGTCGCCCACGTATTGAAATTCTTCCCCGAATTCGCCTTCCTGAAGCAGGCCATCGACGACGGACGTTACGGTCGCCTCCTGGGACTGCACCTCAAGCGGGTCATCTCCAAGCCCCTCTGGGGTGAGGACAATTGGTTCGGGGACTACGAGCGAACGGGCGCGGCGGGCATCGACCTGCACATACACGATACCGACTACCTCCAATATCTCTTCGGCATGCCGGACAGCGTGCACTCCACCGGTATGACGAGCCCGAACGGATACGTGCTCTACCTGAACACGCAGTATGGTTACGAGAACCGGGACTTCACCGTCACCGCCCAGTGCGGGGCCATCAGTTCCGCCGCATTCGAACACGGTTACGACGCCTATTTCGAAGAAGGGACGCTCTGGTACAACGTGCTCTCGGACCGGCCGGTCACGCTTTACACCCCCGATGGCGGCAGATCGGAACCCGATATCGAATTCCCCGAGGCCTTCGAAGCCCAGCTCGGATACGCAGTCAACGCCCTTGAGGACGGTTCGGAACCCGCACTGGTTTCGGCAGAGGCGGCCCGGGACGCCCTTCGGATCTGCCTCGGCGAGGCCGAATCGGTAAAGACGGGAAAGACCGTCCGGTTAACCCACTAACTATCATGCCCCAGCTGCATTTCGGCACCGGCCGAACCGTTATCACCCCACCACTGGGGGTCGAACTCTGCGGTTACGGTCCCTATATCGAGCGCCGCGCTACGGAGATCCACCAGGACCTCCATTCCACCGCCCTGGCGCTATCGGACGGTGACCGTATCTTCGTGCTGGTTTCGAACGACCTGGTGTGGACCGACCGGTCTCTGGTCGACGAAACCCACCGAATCGTCCGGGATCGATACGGACTCGATCCGGCCCGCGTAGTGATCACCAATACACATACCCATTCCGGTCCGGCGACCATGAAGACCGTGGCCTGGGGTAAGTGGGACGACGAATACACGGCGGGGTTGCCGGAGCGGTTCGCCGACGCCATCGGGCAGGCCGTATCGAGTCTGGAACCCGGTCGCATCGGTTTCGGACGAACGCCCGTGCCGAACCTGTCCGTCAACCGGGTCGACGAGGGGGGCGAGGCCGACGGAGAGGCGTTGCTGATGCGTATCGACGACATCCATGGCCGGATGCGCGCCGCCACGATCAATTTCGGTGCCCATCCCGTCACGCTCGGCGCCGCCACCGTAATCTGCGGCGACTATCCTGCGGATGCCATCGCGAAGATGGAAAAAGACCAAAAAGGAATGCGGGTACTGTTCTTCCAGGGCAGTTGCGGCGACCTCAATTGCCGGGGTTTCGGAGAGGGCATGGACACGATGAAGGCGAACGGTTCACTCCTTCATGACTGTGTCCTGCCAGCCCTGGACAATATCGAGACGAATCCCAATGTTGATATAGACGGCGACACCTACGAGATCGCCCTCCCCACCGAGGTTCCGAACCGGACCGCGCTGGAAGCAGAATTGGTTGAATACCGGGAACGCCTCTTGGCGACGAAGGAAAGAGCGGGTACCGAGGAACATCGAAAACTACGCTTCGAAGTGGATTGGCGAACGCTACGTCTCGAACTGCTTGACGGCCCCCATCCGCAGCGGCTGGAATTCCATGTTTCGTGGATGCGAATAAACGATACCGTGCTGCTTGCCCATCCGTTGGAACTGTTTTTCACCTTTGGAAAGCAGGTCCAGTCCGCCTCTCCCTATCCGCAGACCATGATCGTCGGATATGCCAACGAGACCGTCGGGTACCTGGCACGGCCCCAGGACTTCGACCAGGAAGGATTCGGGTGGTATGCGGCGGTGTTCGCCCCGCGCATCTGTCGCCATCTTCCCTTCGAACCGGATGCTGGCGATGTATTCCGTGACCACCTCATCGCATTGCTCCACCGAGTCAAGCAGAGAGCATCAACTTCCTGACCGCCGCGATCACCTCGCCAGCCTTCCTACAGTGCGCTCCTCGCAAATCATCTCATGTCTCGCGGTTCTTTCCGCTCGCATTTCCTCGCGAAAGGATTCACGATCCGCACGCATCTCCTCACAGAGTTCCCTGAATACCCACCCGGTCCATGCGAAATAAACCAAAAGCCATATGCCTGCCATCTGAATCGTTGACAATACAGCCAAGAGCTCGATCATTCAGCCCCCCTTTAACTGTTCGAAGCGGAGATGCCGTGATGACCTTCTACTCGGCCGAGGCGGCCGTTCATATCGTGCATCTCCAGACGAAGTTCTTTTATTTCACCGAAGATGGCCACCCGGTCAGCGCGTATCTCCTCGCGTAATGTATCCCGGTCCCTGCGCATCTCTTCACGAAGTATTTCAATCTTTCCTGAAAGGGAAAACTGATCCGAACGCATCTCCTCGCGAAGAGCCTTCGTGAAACGTCTCGAAAAGGTCAGTGCCGCGAGTACAAGGACCCCGGCCGCGCTGATCGCCTGGGTGGTCGCTACCATGTATTCTGTCATTTGCTTCTACGGCCTCCTCGCTGATTTTGCATCGTTCAGTGCCTTTCTACCAACGTTGCAATGTCACCGCGTCGCCGTCAGAATGTCACCGCGCCATCGTTGACATCTACCGATACGGCGCTATCTTGAGTCAACGCAGCGGCCTACAGTACCAAACGCCCTGCCGATAGCCCTGCCGATCATTTGAGATTGGAAACAGGCCACACGTTTTGGCCGTTGGTTTGCCGTGCGTGTAACGGATATAGTCGGCAAAACCTGTTGAATCTCGTAACGGAACTCCAGTTTCAGTTATTTCGACCCAAGAAAGGACAGGCCATGTCCATCGCTGGTTACATTAAGACGGGACTGCTGCTCTCGCTTCTCCTTGCCATGCCAACCACTTCCGAAGGCCGTACGCCCAACGAGCCTGGCCTTCAGGAAGGCGCCGGTTTGCAGGCGCGGCCGGAATCCTCTCAAGAACAGACCAGTCCGCCGCGGCTCGCGGTACTGATCATCATCGACCAGTTTCGCCACGACTTCCTGCTACGGTTCGACGACCTCTTCGTGGAGGACGGCTTCCGGCGTCTCATGGACCGCGGCGCGTGGATGCAGGACGCCCGCTTCAGCCACGTGCATGCTTCCACGTCACCGGGGCACAGCGTGATCACGTCCGGGACCTACGCCCATAAGACGGGGATGGTCAATAACTGGTGGTACAACCGGTCCAGGGGTGTTTTTCAGCCATCGCTGGTGGACCCCGAAAGCCACATCCTCGGTAAGGAATCCACGGCCAACGGCCGCGCCTCCACCCGGCAACTCGAGGGGTCTTCACTGGCCGACGAGCTGCGCATGGCCACGCGCTTCCGGGGCAAGGCCATATCCATATCCCTCAAGGACTACAGCGCCATGATCTCCGCCGGCAAACTGGGCGCACCCTACTGGTTCGAAGCCTCCCTGGGACGGATCACGTCGAGCAGTTACTCCATGGACGAAGTGCCGGAATGGGTCGATCGCTTCAACGCGCGTAAACTGCCGGAACAGTCATTCGGCCGGAAATGGGAGCGCCTGCTGCCCGAGGAACTGTACCTCGAACGGGCGGGGGAGGACGTCCGGGAGGGCGAAGAGGACAACCGGGACAGCGGGATCACCTTCCCTCACGTGACCAAAGGCGGCCTGGAAGCACCGGGGCCGCGTTACTATAACGCCTTCAAACACACGCCCTGGGCCACGGACTACCAGCTGGAATTCGCCCGCCAGGCGATCATCGCGGAGGACCTTGGGCAGGACGACATACCGGATCTCCTGATCATCTGTCTTTCGGCCAATGATTACATCGGCCATGATTTCGGACCCTTCAGCCAGGAAACCATGGACGCTACCCTGCGCACGGACCGGCAACTGGCGGATTTCTTCGGTTTTCTCGACGAGCGGGTGGGAACGGACCAGACCCTCATCGCAGTGACGGCCGACCACGGAGTTCTTGCCCTGCCGGAACAGTTGCGTCTCGAGGGTCTTGAGGCGGGACGGGCCGGACCCGAGCCGCTGACGGCATTGGTGGAGGAAGCCCTGGACGGGCTGCACGGCGACGACGTCTGGGTGCTGCATGTGGCCGAATCCGGCATGTACCTGAACTACAATGCCATCGACAGCCGCAACCTGAGCCGTGCCGAAGTTGAAAAGACGGCGGCTGAGGCGATCGTCGCGCACCCGGCTGTTTGGAAGGCTTACACCCGGCACCGCATCGAAAGGCGGCAGCTACCGGAATCAGACATCACGGAGGCCGTATACCACAGCTTCCATACCGAGAATAGCGGCGACGTCATGCTCGTCTCAACGCCCTTCTACCTGCTCCTGGGCGAGTACGGTTCGGCCACGGTGGGCACGTCCCACGGCTGGCCCCACGAATACGATACCCACGTGCCGATCATGTTCCACGGGCCGTGGATCGCGCCCGGCCATTACCGGCATCGCGTCGACACGGCGGACATCACGCCGACGATCTGCAACCTGCTTCAGATCACCATGCCATCGGGCCGAGACGGCCGCATACTGGGCGAAATCGTCAAGTAGGCCTCTGGCAGTAATTGGAACAGGTTTCGTGGCGGGCCGATCCAGTCAGTACACTTCGGGAATGAAACGCTGGTCGTCCATGGGCGGACGGACGTAACCGGTATCGGTCTCCCGGTCGGGCAGGGACAAGTCGACCCCGGTCGGTTCGCGGTCGTAGGGGAACAGGCTGAGCAAGTGGGTGATACAGTTGAGCCGCGCGCGTCGCTTGCTATCTGAAGGCACGACATACCACGGGGCCTGCTTGATATCCGTGTAGTTCATCATCTCGTCCTTGGCATGGGAGTAATCTTCCCACTTCATGTAGGACTGCAGGTCCATATCGCTGAACTTCCAGTTCTTCATGGGATCGTTGATCCGGTTTTTGAACCGCCGTTCCTGTTCCTTCGCACTCACCGAGAACCAGTACTTGATCACTTTGATATCGGAACGGGCGAGCATGCGCTCGAACTGGGGACACGTACGGAGGAATTCACGGTATTCCTCCTCGGTGCAGAAACCCATCACCCGGTCGACGCCGGCCCGGTTGTACCAGCTTCGGTCAAACAGCACGATCTCGCCCGCCGCGGGCAGGTGGGTGACGTACCGCTGAAAATACCACTGCGACTGCTCACGGTCCGTCGGTTTGGCCAGGGCGGCCACCCGGCAGACCCGTGGATTGAGGCGCGCCGTGATCCGGGAGATGGTGCCTCCCTTGCCCGCCGCGTCACGGCCCTCGAAAATAACCACCACTTTCTGTCCCTCGCGGATCACCCATCCCTGCAGCTTGGCGAGTTCGACCTGCAATCGCGCCAGTTCCTCTTCGTAAAACCGCCGGTTCAGCTTGCCGTTTTCTTTCTTGCCCATACCCTTCTTTTTCTTGACAGTCTTGCTCACGTAGACATCCTCTCAGTCCCGATTTTACCGGAATCGCTCAGCCCGGATCATCAGCCAGTGTCGTTCATCCCGATTCACTCATCCTGAATCGCACGTCCATCCGTTCGAGTTCGTCGATCAACGTATGGTATCCATCCCCGAAAATCGCCTGCTCCGGCGTAACGAAGGGACCGCCGGGATGGGGAAGGTCGGCCCTGGCCGCCATGCGCGCGGCAATGGCCGCGGTGAAGGCCGTGGTCCGCGCCATGGAGGTGAAGCCCGTCTGTTCGTCGTAGCGGTCGATCATCTCCGCCGTCCTCGTGGCGGGCCGGCCGTCCTTCTCGCCGATCACCGTGACCCGGTAGGCCGTGATGTCACGGTCTTCGGGCGCCATCTTCACACTGGGGTAGAGCACGGCGTCCACCACGTGTTTCGGGATCACGCTGACGCCGTCCACGTCCAGCGGCTTTTCGCTGAGCAGGCCCAGTTCACGCAACACGGTGACCTTTTCCGCATAACCCGGCCAGCGTACGGTCTTCTGCGTGCCGGAGCGTAATCCCTTCAGGGCGTCCACCTCCAGGAGCCAGGGCATGAAGCCCTCGTGCCAGGCTTCACACTCCCCCACGCCCTCGAAGACCGCAGGATCCGGCTCCGAGTAGCGGGGGACGTCCACGAGGCGCCCATCGACCACGGCCCGGGCCGTGGTTTCACGCAGGGGCAGGCGTCGGCCGCCGAAAACGATCTTGTACCCCAGGGGCGGCGACGGATGCTCCGGGATGCCTCCGCACTGAATGTGCAATTCGTCGGTCCGGTCTAGCTGTTCGGCGAGGTGACGCGCCATGATTTCGGTAAGTCCCGGTTCCAGGCCGCAGCCCAGTATGACGAAGCCGTCGGAACCGGCGAACTGCGACGCCCATCCGGCCAGCGCCTCGTCGGGAACGCGGGGCAGGTCCATGACCGGCATGCCCGCTTCCAGGGCGAGGGGCAGGGCGATCATGCTCGCCGCGCGGGGCAGGGCCGCCACGCCCGCGCCGTGATCCCGCATGATGGCGATCGACTCGGCGTGGTCGTTCATGTCCAGCCTTCGGTATGCGACCTTGTCCGCCCCAGGCATGCCCCGGAGCCTTTCGCGGCAGGCCCCGAGCTGCTCGTCACTCAGATCGCACACGGTGACCCGCTCCACCGCGTCGTCCGCCATGGCGTTGTATGCCGCCGCAGGCCCCATCAGGCCGCTGCCGATCACCAGTATACGCACGGAAACCCCCGTATGAATCAAACCCGTTGAAATTGCTAGCAAAGGAAAGTTGGCAGTGGTTTTCTACCCGAAGGCAGATTCATAATTTGCACCGTTGGAGGGGATCGCGTCAAGGGCAATCTATAGGAAGTGCCACGGGATCATAAGGTGCATTTACTCTGGTCATGTCCCCGTGCGCCGGCCCCGCAACGCGGCGTTTTCCATGCCGGATCAACCCTGATGCGTACCCCGGATAAACCTTGATCCGGGTCCGCGGCACCTGTATCTTTGCGCTTACATTTTTCTCCAGGCAACCACTGTGAACGTGCCTATAATCCACGTCAGGAACTTGTTATGAATCGAGTCCATCTGCTGTCCATTCTGGTCATCGCTCTGGTCCTCTTGCCCACCAGCACCCGGGCGCAGGACCTCCCCTTTGCCATGGATGTCCGCGTGCCGGGCGTCAACGATTACGATCCGGCCATCCCCCGTCCCGAGTCGGTCATCGGCCACGTGGTGGGTTCGACGCACACGCGTTCCCACCTGGTGGCCGCCTACTACCGGACCGTGGCCGAAGCGTCGGACCGCGTCGTCGTGAATCGCCACGGCGCCACCTACGAGGGACGCCACCTGGTCCACGCCGTGGTGACGTCGCCGGCGAACCACGGGAAGATGGAAGAGATCCGGCGGACCAACCACATGTTGTCCGAGACGCCCGGAGATGTATCCGACGCAATGATTGAAACCATGCCCGTCGTCGTCCACATGGGCTACGGCGTGCACGGCAACGAGGGCAGCAGTTCCGAGGCGGCCATGCTGGTGCTCTATCACCTGGCCGCGGGCGGCGGGCCGGCCGTGGACGACCTGCTGGACCGCGCCGTGATCATCCTGGATCCCAACTACAACCCGGACGGACGGGACCGCTTCGTCAACTGGGTCAACGCCAACAGGGGACGCGTCGCCACCCGGGACGGGCAGGACCGCGAGCACGTGGAGCCGTGGCCGGGCGGCCGGACCAACCACTACTGGTTCGACCTGAACCGGGACTGGCTCGTGGCGCAGCACCCCGAGTCGCAGGGACGAGTGGGCTTGTTCCACCACTGGCGCGCCCAGGTGCTGACCGATTTCCACGAGATGGGAAGCAACGCGACCTATTTCTTCCAGCCGGGGATCCCGAGCCGAAACAACCCGAACACACCGGAACGGACCTTCGAGCTGACGGCGGCGCTGGCGGAACACCACGCCGAGTGGCACAACCGCCAGGGGACGCTGTATTATTCGGAGGAGACCTTCGACGACTATTTCTATGGGAAGGGTTCTACGTTCCCGGACGTGAACGGCGCCATCGGCATCCTCTTCGAACAGGCCTCGGCCCGGTCCCTGGAACGCGTAACGACCGACGGGGTCCTGACCTTCCCCTTCACGATCCGCAACCAGTTCACCACCTCCATGTCTACGCTGGCCGGCAGCCTGGCCCTGCGGACCCGGCTGCTATCCCACCAGCGCGATTTCTACGCAACGGCGCCCGAAGCGGCCCGGAACAACCCCGTCAAGGCCTACGTCCTCGATCTGGGTGCTTCGCGGACGCGGACGCAGTCACTCGTGGAGATGCTGCTCCGTCACCGCATCCGCGTATACGAACTCGCGCGGACCGTCGAAGCCAGCGGCCGGTCCTTCCAGGCCGGCGAGGCGGTCGTCATTCCCATGGACCAGCCCCAGACGCGGTTGATAAAAGCCGCCATGGAACGGGTCACGACCTTCGAAGACTCCCTCTTCTACGACGTCTCGGCGTGGACCCTGCCCCTGGCCATGGGCGTCGCGAGCGGTGAACTGCGCAGATATTCCGATGACCTGGCCGGAGCGGAGATCACGGAGGCCGGTTACGACGGCGGCAGGCTCGTGGGCGGACACGGATCCTATGCCTACCTGATGGAATGGGACCGTTACTTCGCCCCCCGCGCGCTTTACCGTATTATGGACGCGGGCATCCGACCCCGGTTGGCACGGAAACCCTTTACGCTGGCCACGGGCGGAACGGGCGGCACGGAACGGACTTTCGACCGGGGCACGATCATCATCCCCGTCGCCCAGCGAGACGCCACCTCTACCATTACGCCAGACCAGGTGCGGGCATTGATCGACCGCGTCGTCGCGGAGGACCACGTGGTCGTCCACCGGGCGGACACGGGACTCACGCCTTCAGGCGGCGACCTTGGCGGTCCGAACTCGCCCGTGCTGGCCAAACCGAAAATAGCGCTGCTCTCCGGCTCCGGTACACGGGCCTACGAAGTCGGCGAGACCTGGCACCTGCTCAACGAACGGTTCGGCATGCCCGTCTCCCTGGTCGACGCCGACGATTTTCCGAGTCTGGACCTGGGACGGTATACGACCCTGGTCATGGTAACGGGCAGCTACGGACTGAACACCGAAGACGTGAACCGCCTCAAGTGGTGGGTGCGCGAAGGGGGCACGGTCATCGCGTGGAAGAACGCCGCCAGGTGGGCCATCGAAATGGAACTGATCGACGAAGGACTGATCGACGAACCCCTCGTCGACGAGGAACTGGCGCCTACTATGCCCGACACGGCCTCCATTCCCTACGAACTCGTCTCGTCCACGCGGGGCGCGCAGCGCATCGGTGGCGCCATATTCGCAGCCGCGCTGGACACCACCCACCCGCTGGCCTTTGGATATGACGGCGAGACGCCGCTGTTCCGCAACCACGAGATCTTCTTCGAGCCTTCCGCGACATCCGGCGCGACGGTGGCCCAATACACGGATTCGCCGCTGCTGAGCGGGTACATTTCGACGGAACGCCACGACGAGCTTGCGAACACGGCCGCGATCATCGCCCGCCGGCAGGGCGCCGGCGCCGTCATCCTTTTCGCCGACAATCCCAACTTCCGGGCCTTCTGGTACGGCACGAACGGCCTGTTCCTGAACGCCGTCTTCTTCGGCGGCGCGTTTTAAAGGAATACCACCATGCCCGTGACCATCACAGACGTGAAGACCATCCTCACCCAGCCCGCCGGCTCGCGCCTGATCGTCGTGAAGATCCTGACCTCGGAACCCGGCCTCTACGGCCTCGGATGCGCAACCTTCACCCAGCGGTTTCACGCCGTGCACGCCGCCATCGAACACCATCTAAGGCCCTTCCTCATCGGCCGGGAGGTGGACGCCATCGAGGACCTATGGCAGATGTCCATGGTGAACGGCTACTGGCGCAACGGTCCCGTCCTGAACAACGCGGTTTCGGGCATGGACCAGGCCCTGTGGGACATCAAGGGCAAGCAGGCCGGCATGCCGGTGTACCAGCTGCTCGGCGGAAAGTGCCGGGCCGCGGCGGCCACCTACACCCACGCCGACGGGACCTCCCCGGAGGAAGTGGCGGAGAACGTGCGAAGGCACATGGAAGACGGATACCGGCACGTCCGATGCCAGATCGGCGGATACGGCGGCAGGGCGCCGCGCATTCCCCGTCCCGATGGAGCGGTGGAGGGGTCCTACTTCGACCCCCGGGGCTACATGCGCCGCACCCTGGAGATGTTCGAGCATGTGCGCAGCACCGCAGGCGAAGAGGTGGAACTGCTGCACGACATCCATGAGCGGCTCAACCCCGCGGACGCCATCTCCTTCGCGAAGCGGCTCGAATCCTTCGACCTCTTCTTTCTCGAAGACGCCCTGGCGCCCGAGGACAACGCGTGGTTCCGCCGCATGCGCCAGACCTGTACGACACCCATCGCCATGGGGGAACTGTTCAACAACCCCGCGGAATGGCTGCCCCTGATCGAGGAGCGGCTCGTCGATTTCCTGCGGATGCACATCAGCCAGATGGGCGGCATCACTCCGGCCCGCAACGTCGCGTCCATGGCCGCCATGTACGGCATCCGCACGGCCTGGCATGGGCCGGGCGACGTCTCTCCCGTGGGGCACGCCGCCAACCTGCACCTGGACCTGTGGGCCCCCAATTTCGGGATCCAGGAATGGTGCCGCTTCAACGAACTGGTATACGAGATGTTTCCCGGCACGCCCGAAGTACGCGGCGGCTACATGTATCCCAACGACCGGCCGGGACTGGGCATCGACCTGGATGAGAAGCTGGCGGCCCGTTACCCCTGCGAGGACGAGATCATCACATGGACGCAGGCCCGGACGCCCGACGGGGGACCTGCGCGGCCGTGACCTTCATCTCAGGCTACTCCCTCTCAGAAGATTATGCCAGGCATCTGCAGCGGATCGGCGCCTTCGCCATCGACGTGGTGATCCTCACCGTGGCTTCCGGGGCAATCGCCCTGGCAATCGAATTCCTGGGCGCCGGAACCGACCCGGTCGCCATCCCGCTTATCGGCGCGTTCCAATTGCTCATGCCCTGGTTCTACTACGCGGTCATGGAAGGTTCGGCCAAAGGCGCCACACTGGGCAAGATGATCCTCGGCATCCGGGTAACGGACGTGGAAGGATACCCGCCCACCTTCGGCCGCGCCGCCCTCCGGGCCATCCCCAAGTGCCTGCCCATCCTCTGGCCGGGCTATCTTGCCGCCGTATTCACCCAGCGCAGACAAGCCTTCCACGACCTGATCGCCCGTACGCTGGTGGTGCAATCCGGGGAATAGGGGATCGGTACACCGTCTCACCCGGCCTTCGATGGCTTGATCAGATTCTGTTCCAACCGGGCTATACGTGTTTCCATCCGGCAATCCAATCCGGCTATCCGTTTTTCCAACCGGTCCTCCATCCTGTCCATACGTGTCACCAGCCTGGTTTCCAGTTCCAGCCTTCCGGCTTTGGCTTCTCTCCAGAAGAAGAAGGATGCCGCCAGGAGGACCGCAGGCGACACAACCAACTGTGCGATTTCCATGACAGGATCTTCCGTGGTTCGTGGTGAGACGTCCTTCGATGTCTTGCAGGCGGAATGAATTACTTGGAGCCAGCCACCGTTCCCGGCCGTGTCAGGTCACCCATTTTTGATTTAGTTGACTAATTGAACTATTCTAATCTTATTTGGAGTTCGTAACTATGTTCAATGCCCTCTTACAATGAAACCGGTCCTGCATAGGGCGTCCAGAACGTCCTGATCCTATTGGTCGTAAATCGAGTAGAAAACTCGTGTAGTATCTTCAATATCGCATTCATTGGAAAGATTACGCTCGTACTCCAATATAAGCTTGAAGGATCCTGGTTGTTTCCTTCGGGTACCAGGCAAACCAAATAACCAACGTCCTGATCCAGTCTTCATTCCAATCCGGATTTTACTCATATGATCTGCCGCCCTCGATTCCTATTCTTCGCTAGTCTTGCCCTGTCACTACTCGGTGCGGTCGCATGCGGCAAAGACAGTCCCACACAGCCCGCGGTGCAGACGCCGGCGCGAATCACGCTCACTGTCGGTGAGGCGACCCTCACTTCTATTGGACAAACTTTGCAGATCGCGGCAACGGTGCTGGACCAATCGGGAAAGGCGATCCCCGGCATTGCCGTAAGATGGATGAGCAGCAACTCCAGGGTAGCCAGGGTAGGCGCCAACGGCATGGTCACGGCCGTGGAAAATGGCAGCACGATGGTCACGGCCACCGCGGGAAGTGTTTCGGCCAGCGCAAACGTGACCGTAGCCCAGACTGTCAATCGGATTACGGTTGCACCAGGCTCGTCCACCCTGACGGCGATTGGCGAGACGCTTCAGCTTTCGGCAACAGTGTATGACAGAGGCAACCAACCGATCTCCGGGGCTGAGGTGAATTGGACGACCAGCAACGCGAGCGTGTCCACAATCGGCGACAATGGTCTTGTAACCGCCGTGGCCAACGGCGCCGCGCAGGTCACCGCCACCTCGGGATCCGCATCGGCGACCATCACAATAACCGTGGCACAGAACGCCGGTAGCATCTCCATTACACCGAAACAAACCAACCTCACCGGTATCGGCCAAACACAGCAACTTTCCGCCACGGTCACGGACGCAAATGGAGTAGTAATCACCAACGCGAACCCTGTTTGGACTAGCGACAACCCTGACGTGGCGACCGTTACCTCCGATGGGCTGGTGACCGCCGTGGCCAACGGAAACGCGCAGGTCACCGCCACGGTAGGTCCCGTATCGGCGGCCGCCGCTGTAACCGTGGTCCAGGTCGCCGGTAGCATCACCATCACGCAGCGAGAAGCAACTTTAACCTCCATTGGGGAGACCCTGCAACTCACGGCCGTAGTAGTAGACGTAAACGGCGTTGAGATCGTGGAGGCTGACGTGACCTGGTCCAGCGACGATCCGGACGCTGTCTCCGTGAGCGACGACGGGTTGGCCACCGCCGTGTCCGACGGAAACGCGCAGATCACTGCAAGGTACGGCGAAGCCACTGCAAGCATTTCCGTGCGTGTTTCATTGACCGCGCACCGCATTTCAGTATCGCCTGCGCACACGACACTCACCGCGGTCGGGCACACCGTGCAACTTCACGCAAGGGTCCTGGATGCCGGTGGTACGGAAATCACTGAAGCCGATCCAGTCTGGGAAAGCAGCGACTTGAACGTGGCCAGTGTGAATGAACACGGACTCGTAACCGCGGTGGCCAACGGCACTGCACGGATCACGGCGACCCTCGACGGGGCCTCGGACTACACGGTGGTCACCATGAAGCAGCGTCCGGACCACATTGCGATCTCGCCTTCGGACACGACGCTAACTGCGCTTGGAAAAACGGTTCAACTCGTCGCAACCGTCTACGACCCGAACCGCATGGAGGTTCTCGGAGTGCAGGTAGTCTGGGAAAGCAGTGACGCGAACGCGGCCAGCGTGAACGAAAGCGGACTCGTAACTGCAGTGGCCAACGGCTCCGCGCGTATCACGGCGATTCTGGATGGGGCTTCGGCGTACACGACAATCTCCGTGATGCAGCGTCCGGACCGCATTACGATCGCACCTTCGGATACTACGCTTACCGCGCTTGGGCACACTTTGCAGCTTCACGCAAAGGTCCTGGATGCCGGTGGTACGGAAATCACTGAAGCCGAACCAGACTGGGAAAGCAGCGACGTTAACGTGGCCAGCGTGAGCGAGCGGACTCGTAACCGCGGTGGCCAACGGCTCCACGCGGATCACGGCGAACCGGGAAGGGGTCTCGGCTTACGCGACGGTCACCGTGATGCAGATTCCGGACCACATTGCGATCTCGCCATCGGACACGACGCTAGCTGCGCTTGGACAAACGGTACAACTCGTCGCGACCGTGCGCGACCCGAACCGCATGGAGATTCTCGGAGCGCAGGTAGCCTGGGAAAGCAGTGACGCGAACGCGGCCAGCGTGAACGAAAGCGGACTCGTAACCGCGGTAGCCAACGGCTTCGCGCGGATCACGGCGACGCTGGATGAGGCTTCGGCGTACACGACGATCTCCGTGATGCAACGTCCGGACCGCATTACGATCGCGCCTTCGGATACTACGCTCACCGCGCTTGGGCACACTTTGCAGCTTCACGCAAAGGTCCTGGATGCCGGCGGTAAGGAGATACCGGACGCGGAAGTGACATGGGAAAGTGACGACGAGAACGTTGCCAGCGTCGCAGAACTCGGCCTCGTAACCGCGGTAGCCAACGGCTCCACGCGGATCACGGCGAACCGGGAAGGGGTCTCGGCTTACGCGACGGTCACCGTGATGCAGATTCCGGACCACATTGCGATCTCGCCATCGGACACGACGCTAGCTGTGCTTGGACAAACGGTACAACTCGTCGCGACCGTCCGCGACCCGAACCGCATGGAGATTCTCGGAGCGCAGGTAGCCTGGGAAAGCAGTGACGCGAACGCGGCCAGCGTGAACGAAAGCGGACTCGTAACCGCGGTGGCCAACGGCTTCGCGCGGATCACGGCGACGCTGGATGAGGCTTCGGCGTACACGACGATCTCCGTGATGCAACGTCCGGACCGCATTACGATCGAACCTTCGGATACGACGCTCACCGCGCTTGGGCATACTTTGCAGCTTCACGCAACGGTCCTGGATGCCGGCGGTAAGGAGATACCGGACGCGGAAGTGACATGGGAAAGTGACGACGAGAACGTTGCCAGCGTCGCAGAACTCGGCCTCGTAACCGCGGTAGCCAACGGCACCGCACGGATCACGGCGAACCGGGAAGGGGTCTCGGCTTACGCGACGGTCACCGTGATGCAGATTCCGGACCACGTCACGGTCTCGCCGCCTGACACAACGCTCACCGCCATTGGACAGAAGGCGCAATTCATCGCATCCGTATTCGACGCAAACGGCGGGGAGATCAGCGGAGCACAGGTTGCCTGGACCAGTAGCGACACCACGGTGGCTTCCATTGCGGGCGACGGGCTGGTGACCGCGGTCGGGAACGGCGCCTCCGAGATCGCCGCGGCGATCGGGAACGTCCGCGGCACGGCCAGGATCGAGGTCTCCGTGGACGAAGTAACCGGGCCGGATCCGCCAATCGGGCCGGATCCGGTGCATACCGATCGTGATATCCTGGAGATTCTCTATCGCGCGACCAAAGGCCCCGATTGGATCAGGAAAGATAACTGGCTGCTCGACCACCTTCCCCTGGAGATCTGGGACGGGGTGAGTACCACTGGAGATGAACGGGTCACTGATTTGACCCTGTCGGAAAATGGGCTGTCGGGTCCGATACCAGCGGAACTCGGCGGCCTCAGCCTCATCAGGAGTCTATGGATGTTTGGCAACAACCTGACCGGATCCATTCCTGCAACCCTGGGCGATCTGTCCGAACTTCGAATGCTTAGACTGCAAAACAACGACTTGACCGGATCGATCCCTGGATCGTTGGGCAGATTGTCGAATCTCACCACCCTGGATGTTGAAAATAACCAGCTGTCGGGAAACATTCCGTCAGAAATCGGGCAACTTGAGAACCTGCGAAACCTAATAGTGCGCAGCAACCCGGGCATGTCCGGCATATTGCCGAAATCACTCATGCAGCTCAGCAACCTCCAGTCCTTTAACACCCAGGGAACGGACCTCTGCGCGCCAAGGGACGCCGATTTCCAGGCCTGGCTGGCTGGAATACGCCGCAAGATCGTCGCCACCTGTCCTGATGTGTCGAGCGAAAGAAGGGTGGAAGTCCGTCCCTTCGGCGTAACGTTGACGACCGCGGGGGAAACGGCTCAACTAACCGCACGGGTATATGATGCGTACGATAACCTGATTCCCAACGCCGCCGTTACCTGGTCGAGCAGCAACCCCGCCGCGGCCACCGTCGACGCGAACGGCCTGGTCACCGCGAGAAAACGTGGGTACCCGATCAGAATTGTCGCTACGTCGGGCGGTGCTACGGGCTACGCCCTGGTGAGAGTCGACATTTTCGTGGAAGTGGCTCGCGTAAAACTTTCGCACGACCTCGTCACGCTCTACTCGCCCGGGGAGACGTGGCAACTCACGGCCACGGCCTACGACAGCAATGACGATCCGGTGCCTAGTCCGTTGATAACATGGACAAGCAGGAACCCGGACGTAGCGTCTGTGGATGGCAACGGGCTCGTGACCGCACACAAGTTCGGTTATACCGGGATCACGGCGGCGGCAGGATCCAAGTCAGACCACGCTTTTGTCCAGGTCACCACGCGCAGGGTGGTGAGCCGTGTCACGGTTTCCCGTGAATCGGTGAGACTGTACGCGCCTGGCGAAACAGCGCATCTCAGGGCCAGCGCCTACGATCAGGACGACACACAGGTCCTCGAAGCGGAATTCACGTGGACGAGCTCCAACACCAGCGTAGCCACGGTCGATTCCGAGGGTGTGGTAAGGGCCGTCCGGGAGGGAACCGCACGGATCACGGCTTCATCAGGGAACAAGTCGGCGACTGCGGTAGTAACCATTTCCATCCCGCGTACGCCGGATCGCGTAACGGTCTCCCCATCTTCGGCCAGGTTACAGACGGCCGGAGCGACGATCCAGTTTTCGGCCACGGTCTACAACAACCGCAACTACGCTATTCCCAACCCCACGGTGACCTGGTCGAGCAGCGACAACGGAATCGCGTCGGTAAGTTCCAGCGGACTGGTAAGGGCCGTTTCCCACGGTACCGCGCGGATCAAAGCGACCTCCGGTTCGGTGGCGAAGGAAGTCACCGTGACCGTTTCCCTGACCACGGGCCCGCCCCACCGGATTACCGTTTCGCCGAACACCCTCAGCTTTACATCGGCAGGCCAGACTGCAACCATC
This sequence comes from bacterium, assembly GCA_965240335.1. Taxonomy (GTDB): domain Bacteria; phylum JAAXHH01; class JAAXHH01; order JAAXHH01; family JAAXHH01; genus JAAXHH01. The sequence goes on along the minus strand of CBDEKM010000008.1, from coordinate 375,664 downwards.
ATAGCGAAGGTCTTCGACAGCAGCAACAGGGAGATTCCCACCGCGGACGTGACCTGGTCGAGCGACAACACCAGAGTCGCGGCGGTCAATTCCAGCGGACTGGTGACGGCCCGCGGCCCTGGAACGACCTACGTCAGGGCCTCTTCCGGCAGTCTCTCGAAGAGTGTCAAGGTTTCGGTCTACAACAGAACCGCCCGGATCGTCGTTTCTCCGTCCTCGTACACCCTGAAGGCGATTGGAGACAAGGTCACTCTCACAGCCACGGTGTATGACAGCAACAACGCCGTCGTAACGGGCGAGACCATACTGTGGTTGAGCGCATTCGAGGGAATAGCCACGGTAGACTTGAACACCGGGGAGGTTACCGCCGTGGCAAAGGGCGTCACCACTATCGTTGCCTTTGTCCCGGGTGGACCCCAAGAGTCGGGACGATCAGAAATTACCGTTGATCCCCCGGGCCACGGTGATTAGTTTGCCTAGCTAGTCCCGCGCCTGAAGTGCTCCAGCGTAATTCGGTAGCCGAGATATGATCCTGCGAACTCGTCCGGCTTTGTCCGCCTTAGCAGTCCTGAATTTCCTGGAACTGGCACGTCGGTTTCAACCCCGTAAAGCCAGGCTTTCGCCGGCCAAAGTCACCCCCAGCGGTTCGATGACCACCTGGCGGGGGCCATCCTCCACTACGCCGGCATGCCAAGCCCGCACGCCGCACCTATCGGCACAGGCCACCGCCTTCCCCACGTCCCCGGGAGGGACGAAGAGGGCGAACCCCGCGCCCATGTTCAGGCTGCCGTAGGCTTCTTCCGGCGTCTGCCGGGACTCATCCGCCATAAACCGCAAGACCTCGGGCACGGGCGGCACTTCGGTGATTCGGTAGGTGAAGCTTCCGGGATGGCGCATGATCTTACGCCATCCGTGGCCGGTAATGTTGGCGATGTAATGCAGGTCGATTCCGGCCTCGAAAGCCGCCTCGGTCACGGGAGGATAGAGCACGGTGGGGTCCAGCAACGCCTCGCCGTACATCCGGCCATCGGCCATGGCCGTGGCGTACCCATCCGGGAGCCTTTCCGCCAGCTTGCGGGCCAGGGTGAGGCCATTGGCGTGGATACCGCTGCTCTCCAGGAGGATGATCGCGTCCCCGGGCGCCAGGTCCTCCCCCAGGGTGAGACGCAATTTAGGGCGTATGATCCCCACGCAGGAAGCGGCCAGGTCGATGGCGCTTTCTACCACCACGCCCGTCAGGCATGGGGTCTCGCCGCCGCCCCAGGTCACGCCCAGCACGTCGCAGGCCGCCTTCCAACCCGATACCAGGTCGTTCATGCGCGCTTCGTCGTCGAACCAGTCAGAAGATCCCGCGGCCCAGTAGGCATGTATGCTCAGGGGCCGGGCTCCGACGGTTATGATGTCGTTGACGGCCGTAGCGATGGTGTCCTGCGCAATATGGTCGTACCAGGTCCGTCCCGACGGCCCACGCACCGCGTCGGCCACAAGGGCCTTGGTGCCCAGGCATTCGGTGATGGAGGCCAGGTACGCGTCGCCGATGTCCACGACGTAGGCCGATTCCCCACGGCTGGCGGCCACCTCGCGCACGCCGGCGCCTTCCAGATTGATCCCCGTGGTCCGTGCCGCCCGCTGGGCCAGGACCTTCAGCGGATCGATCCGGTCGTAATCCACGCCGGAATCTTCGTAGGTCAGCCGATCATCGGTCATTTGTTCTTCGTTCGCTCCGTCACAGGAAAAGCATCGGTCAATCAGGCCATCGGTCATCCGCCGATCACGCCCACACCGTACCTAAATTCTATCAGCTTCCTGCTGTAAATAACTCACGCAGCCGGTTGGCGACGAGGACCTCCTCGCCGTTCTCGAACTGCTTGGTGCAGATACCTTCCCCGTAGTAGATGATGCTCGGAGAGCCCTCCTTAAGCGCCTTGTTGACGTCGTCCCGGGAAAGGGAGATGATTTCCTGGTCCCAGATCAGTTCCACGTCGGCGTAACCGGCCGTATTGATCTCGTAACTGGCCTCGAGACCGGGTATGTCCTGGAGCTGATCCGCAACCCACTGGGCCTTCCGGTTCCATTCCGCGATCATTTCGTCTTCGTCGATAGCGATGAACTGCTCCACCGCGGCGATGAGACCGACGATCTCTTCCTTGCCCACCTTGAGTCCCCGGCCGATCCCGTTGTTCGGCGCGTTCTGCATCCGCGCGGCTTCGATGATATCCCCGCGACCCGCCAGGATGCCCGACGAATTGGGGCCCCGCAGCGCCTTGCCGCCGCTGACGATGACCAGGTCTGCCCCCATTTCGATATAGCGCTTCAGGTTTTTGATGGGGCGCACGTCGGAAGCCATGTCGATCATGACCGGCACGCCTTTCCGTTTGCCGATTTCGATGATCTCCTCCGGCAGGAGCGTTTCCGCCGGGGTCGGCTCGCGGTACTTCGCGGGAAACGGCGGCCTCCCTGTGTTCTGATGCTCGATGAAGGACAGCCCCACGAGCAGGGCCGTACGGTCCGTGATCGCCGCCTCGTAGGCTTCCCTCGTATCTGCTTCCACCAGCGTCATGCCCGCGTACTGAAAGACCATGTCGTAGAAGAACCGGTGCGGCGTTTGAAAAAGGCATTCGACCTTTGGCCAGGTCGGACGGGGCAGTTCCGCCATGCGCTCCGTATCGGTCCCGGTAAGGACCCCGGCCGCGCCAACGAGCAACGCGGCGAAGGCGCCGGACGAGACCAGCGCGTCCTCGGAGCCTGCGATTTCCGCGAGACGGCGCCCGGCTGCTTCGTGGAGGTCCTGCATATCCACGAAGAAACGATTGGCCTCGGTCATCGCCTCCATGACCTCCGGCGGCATGCGGGAACCACCCATACTGGACAGATGCGAATGGGCGCCGACATGGGGCCGTACGCCGAGCATCCGTGTATAGACGTTATCCTGCAGATCGGCCGCGACGTCCTCCGGACTCTTTACCGCTTCGACCGCGCCGCCTCCACCTTCTCCCGCACCATCCATCCCTGCGCAACTCGCAGCTGCCACGCCCGCGACTCCGGCCAGTGCGCCGATCCTTAGAAAGCCACGCCGATTCAGCCGCGGAGAACGGGTTTCTTCGTCTATAAGATCCTCGTCGATACGATCTTCGTCGACCGTGATGTCCTCTTTCATGATTCGTCCTCCCTCGATTCAGCGTTCATGAGATTCGTTGCCCTCGCGTTGACCTGGGACTCGATCTCCTTTCGAGTCCACTGCTTACCGCGGTCCATGCCCCGGCACATCTCTGCTTCCCGTTCCCATCGTCTCCGGGATTTAAGAATGTCCTGCCAGAAGGGATAGCTGCTGCACTGGGACGGCCGCACCGGATAGATCGAACATCCGTTGTCATAGAAAACGCACGGTCCGTTGTCCGGCGATACCAACGAGACTTTCCCGTCGATCTCCTCCGTGTAACGTTCCAGAAAGGTCTCGAAGGGTAGGTTCAGGTATTCGGCGATGCGCCGGAATTCCTTTTCGCTGCCGTACACGAACCCGCCCGGAAAGGTGCAGCAGTGCCCACATTGCTGACAACTGAACTTCACGCCATCGTGCCAGAACTTGCCTTTCGACATGTCTTCGTCCTCGCGTCTATTCAGAACACTACTCTCCCACCAGGGCAATCACCTCGACCTCGCACCGGGCTCCTAGAGCCAGACCACTTCCCGCGAATGCACTGCGGGCTGGTTTCGGACCAGGAAAGTACGTTACGTACACTTCATTAAAGGCTGGCCATTCCGCGATATCCGCCAGCATGACCGTTGCCTTGACCACCCGGTCCAGGGAAGATCCATTTGCTTCCAGGACCGCTTTTATGTTCTCCATGGTCTGAGCGGCTTCGGCCTGAATGCCGCCGGGAACCACTTCCAATGAGCCTTGCTGCGTGCCAATCTGTCCTGAAAGATACAAAACTTGTCCTACGCGTACCGCCTCGGAAAAGGGGAGGTTCCTGTCAGCCGCTTTTTCCGAGTTCAGATAGACTGCTTCAGGGGGAGGCGGTGCTTGTGCGCACGCAACGCCCGTCGACACAGCGATTACCGCTAATACGCGTTTTAGCGTTTTCATGGTCTTCTCCCTTAGGACTACATCTGACATCAAGATATGAAGGGCCACCATCAGGATAGCCGGATATTCCGCCTTTTCAGAGCATTTAACCTACATATATTGTAATAAGTTAAGATAAGTGTCAACAGCAAAGGGAAGATATCTAAGGATACCACCCCATGAATCGAAACCGTGACGGTTCGAAGTGGTTCGACGCCAATAACGATGGACCGGCGCTCGCCGCATCAGTTTTTGGACCTTTGGACTTATATGTTTTTACGATGCCCCTGACGGTGGTGTTGGAAGACGACGGGCTGTTTCTCATGGCCGGCGCGCATCTCGGTGTAGCCCACCCACCCGAATACCCTGTTCATAATCTCATCGTCTATCTCTTTACTCAGCTTCCGTTCGGGAGTCCAGCTTTCCTGGGACATCTGTCCAGCGCGGTGCTGGGCACATTGGCATGCTGATGTGTTTACCTGTGCGCCCGTCTGATGAGTGTATCCATGGTTCCGTCCCTCGCCTCGTCCTGGCTGTTCGCAGCCTCCGAGCACTTCTGGTCCCAGGCGATTATCACCGAGGTCTACACGTTAAACGCGCTGTTTTTATTCGGACTGTATAGGGCTGGTGCTGTACGGCGTCCGCCAACCAAACCGAACCTGGGTCTGGACCATGGGCGCCATATGTTACGGGTTCAGCCTCGCCAATCACTGGCCGCTGATGATACTGTCCACGCCTGGATTGGTTTTTCCGGCCGTACCAGTAAGGCGTTTCCTATATCGGAATCTGACCCGGCATATCGGCGCTTTGCTGCTGTCCACCATCGTGCCGTACATCTGGATGGTATGGCGCTCGAACCAGATTACACCCATCAGCTTTTACGGTCCGATCAATTCACTCAGGAAGTTCTGGATCTACGTAAGTCGAAGGGGATACGCTTACGCTGACGCAAGCCCAAGCGCGGGGTGGCACGACAGGTTGGAATACTTGCAGTGGCTGGGCAACGAGCTGGTCTGGCAACTGACACTTCCAGGTTTCGCACTCGCCGTGATCGGTCTTGTAGTCCTCTTGAAAAATCGGCGGGTTTATCACGTTGTGTCGGGACTACTCGTTTTACTCGGCAACAGTATCGTATTGATCACCCTCATCAGGTACGATTTCGATTTTTTCAGAATAGCGATTTTCAGACCGTCCAAAGGTCACTGTTGATTGCAGATCTATCGGCGGTTTTCCTCACTACGATGGCCGGCTGGTCGGTGCATCGAAATCTGGAATCAAATGACCGTTCGGAGAGTGACTTCGCCGAATAATACGTAAAGACTATCCTGGATTTTCTGCCAGAAAACACGGCGTTGTTCGTAAACGGCGACAATGTCCTGCCGATCGGGTATTTCAAGTACGTGGAAAACCTCCGCCCGGATGTCGATTTCTATGCATTGGACGGTCTCATATACAGCAACCGCCTCTACGGTCCATTCGAGAAAATCCCAATACGGAAGGAAATTCTACAACGGTACATCGACAGTAACGACCGCAGACTTTTCGTGATTGGAGACACGAGTTTGTTTCCCATCCGTTGTGTCAGGTACTACGGCTTTCTGTGTGAAGCCATAAGGGAGATTGAATCCGGAACGATAGAACTATACCCCCACGACGGCGGACAGGAATTCTTCACGCGCCTTGTCCACAGTCAACCGGTCGATCGTTGGGAACGACACCTTCGAAATCAGTTGATGTTTGAATACGGCCGGTATTTGGGCATAGTCACCTATTCTGGAAATCCGCTGTACCTCGATTCGATGGGCGGCTTGATAGACCTTGCGGCGGAGCAATACTCCGGTCTGATCGGTATGGCAACATCCCTGCTTCGATACGGCAATCAAACCTACTGGGAACAGGTCTCCGATTGGATATCGCTAGCCGAATACAGAAAGCGCGAAGCGACGTCCAAACCGATGCAGGCCTGGCTATACAACCTTAATGGAGAGTTTCTACAGAAGAAGGGTGATATGATCGGGGCATTAAGATCCTATCGAATATCTCGAGACGTATACCCTCATCCGAAAAACACGGCAGTAAAGTTCCTTTAACAAAACGAAATATCGATTGAAGATTAAACAGTCAACCTCTGTGTATTGACCACAGCGTTGGGTTTCCTTAAACCGATTTTCTTCAATTCCTCCCGTTTGGTGAGCCCCATTCCTGCCTCAGGTCCCGCATTACATTTTCCGCAGTTAAACGGCCAAGTTACTGAAGAACAGATACCAAAGAAAAGGGCGTCTGCATTTTCCGGTTGGTCTTTTACCGGATCCTGCAAACGCCCTTTCATGTTCCAGGCGTTTCGAGAAACGCCCTTCGGGGTCGGCGCTTAAGGCTGACCCCGAACAGGTATTTTTGTTTCGGTCCTTAGAAGCTCATCCTACCGAGCAGGCCGATGCGATGATCCGTCGCACGGCCGTTGCCGTCGATGCGCTCGCCAACGAGCTCGAATCTCAGTACGGTAGTCGTGTCGCCGATGGAACCGAACCGTGCGCCAAGACGCATGCGGCGCTGGTCATCACCGGCCATGTCCATCGTACCGAACGGAGTCACCACGATGCTGCTCATCATCGGAGTCAGGAGACCGTAACCGATTTCAGCTTTCATACCGACGCCTGACCGAGACGAACTTCTAACGTCGTTCATCGGTTCTTCGCGCCAGATGTTACTGGACATTTCGGTATCAGCGCCGAGACGAGGAGCGATAGCCATCGACAGACCCTGTCCGCCGGCGCCCATCGGCCTCACGTAAGCAACCACCGACACGCCGTGCTCCTTGACTTCTTCGCCAGTATGCATGGCAAGCAGGCGACCGCGGGCTTCGAGACCAGCCCTGCCACCGGCAATCCGAAGACCACCGGCAACTTCAAGACCGTTACCCGTATCACCGTCACCTGCGTCATACCGACCGGCTACCTGGGCGAAAGGCGTTACCAGCATGCCGTTGCCCATGTCGGAGGTACGTGAAGCTTCGAGACCCACGCGTACGCGCTGTACGCTGGCTTCCAGGTCGCTCAGGGAAGCGGACTCGCTGTCAGCCGTCGACAGCTTGGTCATTCCTGCGTCACCGATCAGGTCGAGGTCCAGACCGCCCGATGCAGCGCCGACCAACTGGGCGCGCACACCGACCATACCCAGACTCATGGACAGGTCGCTCGTACCGTCGCTTACTTCGGCTTCACCCGTACCGAAACCACCGATAGCCCAGATTTCGATGCAGCAACCGGGACCCGTCCAGTGTACGTAAGGATACACACTGTTCAGGGTGGCTTCCAACGTTCCGTCAGTGACGGTTACATCGTAGTCCGAAGTACCCATGGTACGTCCGACAGCCACACCGGCGATCCAGCTGGCGGTCTTCGATACATCGATACCGAGATAGCCGGAGGTCACCGTTCCGTCGTAACTGGTGCCCACATCATGCGCACCTTCGAAGGCATTCCAGTCACCAGCTCCCCAGATCGTGAAGCTCAATCCGCCGTTCGTACCGCCCTGAGGTGCATCGTCGAGGGCGTAGTAGAAGGACGTACCGCGCATCAGTTCACGGGTGGAGACCGGCTGCCTGCTAAGCCGATTCGTGGTATCATCTGTGATACCGTACTTTCTTGTCGACTGAGCACCGGACAGGCTGATCATGGCTTCCAAACCGGCCGCCATTCCGTCCACACGCCTGTTGGCCAGCGCGATCTGACGTTCCGCTGCGCCAACGGAGAACCGACCGCCGATCGTCTGCGAGACGCTCGACATGATGCTCCGTGCCATAGCCGCCAGGATGTCGGTATAGACTTCCCGCTCTGCAGCAATTGCCGTGACGGTTACATCTATATCGTAACTCGCGGACGACGCGTCATTAGTCGCCGTGACCGTGACCCGCGCCGCACCCTTGCGCACTCCCTCGATCGTCAGTGCCGATCCAGAAAGCGTTGCAGTGGCTATGCCGACATCCGAAGATGTTGCCGCGAACACCAGAACCCGGCCGCTGAAAGTACCAGCCACATCCATTTGCCTCGAATCACCGGCTTCCAATGATATCGCGGGAAGCGCGCTAATTACCGAAGGCGGAGCGTAATCGTCGATCACGTTAATTGTAGCTGAACCGATATTCGTGGCGTTCCAATTCGCCGTTAGTACGATGGTCTCGTTACTTGGCTCGTAGATATCGTCGGGAACAACCGCGAAAGTCAACTGCGTCGACGCTGTCGTTTCACCGGCGGCAATCTGCAGAGTCGGCGTACCGGACATGGTGTAATCGGCGTTACCGGCCGTACCCGACAGGGCCAGCGAAATATCTGTCGGTACGGGTACTGGTATACCTGACATCACCACTTCCACGGTGACCGTCTGGGCGCCGCCGTCTTCACGAATAGCTGTCGGACTCACGCTCAACGCTACGTCCGGCGAGTCGTTGTCCATGATCGCCAGCGTCACCGCGTTGGCAGTAGGTACACCGTTCACACTACCGCCGACGACCAGGTACTCCGTCGTCTCGTAGAGATCGTCATCCGCTGGCACGGCCGTCAGCGTCGTGCTGCCTTCGGTCTCCAGCGCGGATATGACGAACGACATGGTTCCATCGACTATGCCGTCTTCACCCAGCGTTACCGTACTCGTCGGCAACGGACCGAGCATGACTGTCATGTCCATTGAACTTCTGCCGGAAGCTTCACCCGATACGGTGAAGGGCTGCGCTCCGCCACCTTCTTCCACGGCCTCGGGATCCAGCGACAGCGTGACCGTCGGCTGCATTTCGTCATCGATGATGGTCAGTGTAATGGATGGCGTGACCATATCACCTATATTTCCAACGATCACAACGTACTCGTCGCCCTCGTAGATATCGTCGTCAATAACCAATGCCGTCAGTGTCGTGCTGCCTTCCAGCGCACCGGGGACAACTGTGATGAACAGATCACCCGTCACGCCCGCGTCTTCACCAATCGTAATGGTGCCTTGATCCGGTAACGGAAGGAGCGTCAGGGTCATGGGCATCGAACTAAGTCCCGAAGCGGTCGCCGTCACTACGACAGGCGTAGGACCGGCATTCTCCATGACCGCCGACGGATCCGCCATCAGCGTGAACATAGGCATGGTTTCGTCATCAACCAGCGTCACCGTTGCCGATTCCAACACACCTTCACCGCCAACCACGATCGTCTCATCATTCTCATAGACGTCGTCGTCTACAGGTGTGATTGTCAGCGTCGTAACGCCGTCGATCGCAAGAGCCGCGACCGTGATCGTACCATCGCCGGTCACAGTGTAATCCTCGCCCTTAATGGCCGTACCGGACTTCGCCAGTACAACATCGATGGGCATGGAACTCAAGCCGGATGCCGTCGCGGTAACCACGACCTCCTGATCGCCGCCATCCTCCATCACGGAATCAGTGTCTACTGAAAGGGCAATCGTAGGCATGGTTTCGTCGTCGACCAGCGTGATCGATGCTGTCGTAGCCACTTCGTCACCGGCCGCCGTACCGCCTATGACAATCATCTCATCGCGTTCGTAGACAACATCATCTACCGGGGCGATCGTCAGAATTGTCATACCCATTTCTTCGCCGGCAGCAACCGTGATTGAACCTTCGCCGGTCACGGTGTAGTCCTCGCCCTTCGTGGCCGAACCGGACTTGGCCAGTTCAACCGTGATGGGCATAGAACTCAAGCCGGACAGCGTTGCCGTTACCGTCACTTCCTGGGCTCCACTGTCTTCGGTGATAGACACCACGTCCGTCATCAGTTCCACTATCGGCTTCGTTTCGTCGTCTACCAGGGTGATCGACGCGGCCTGGGCTATTTCATCGCCGGCCGTACCGCCTATGACAATCATCTCATCGCGTTCGTAGACATCATCATCTACCGGGGCGATCGTCAGTATCGTCATACCCATTTCATCGCCGGCAGCAACCGTGATGGAACCTTCGCCGGTTACGGTGTAGTCCTCGTCCTTCGTGGCCGAACCGGACTTGGCCAGTTCAACCGTGATGGGCAAAGAACTCAAGCCGGACAGCGTTGCCGTTACCGTCACTTCCTGGGCTCCACCGTTCTCGGTGATAGACACCACGTCCGTCATCAGTACCACCATCGGCATCGGATCGTCGTCCACCAAGGTGATCGACGCGGCTTGGGCTATTTCATCGCCGGCCGTACCGCCTATGACAATCATCTCATCGCGTTCGTAGACATCGTCATCTACCGGAACGATCGTCAGTATCGTCATACCCATTTCATCGCCGGCAGCAACCGTGATTGCACCTTCGCCGGTTACGGTGTAGTCCTCGCCCTTCGTGGCCGAACCGGACTTGGCCAGTTCCACTGTGATGGGCATGGAACTCAAACCGGAAAGCATGGCCGTAACCGTTACGTCCACGGCCTCGCCGTTCTCATTGATCGACTCCATGTCCGCCATCAGCGTGACCATCGGCATCGGATCGCCGTCGGTCAGCGTGATCTCGTCAGTCATAACCGCTATGCCTTCCGAATCACCTGCCATTGACATTCCACCCACAACGATGATCTCTTCCTGCTCGTAGAGCATATCGGCTATAGCCGAAAGCGTGACCATCTTCGTAGCGGACGAATCCATCGCTTCGATCACGTACTCGCCTTCGGTAGCCGCTACAATCTCGAAATCCTCGCCAAGCGTAGCCGATCCACCCGACTTGTCCAGTACGATTGTAATCGGCATGGAACTCATGTGAGACGGCGTGGCCGTGATCGTGAATTCGACTTCACTACCCTCAGCAATCATATCGGGTTCCACGGTCAGTGCAACCGTCGGCACATCATCGTTGTCAGTCAGCGTGATCATCGTGCCGTCGACGTCTATTTCACCGTCGGAACCCGGTACCGTACCGTTGACCATGAAGTGCTCGTCACCTTCATAGATTTCATCATCGATCGGCGTGATCGTCACTACCTTCGTTGCTGTAGTTTCGCCTGCGATTATGATGAAATCTTCCTGTTCGGACGAGACCATGAAGTCTTCACCAATTACGGCCGTACCAGGCTTGGCCAACGTGATTGGAATGTTGACGGCACTAGCACTGGATGCGGTGGCAGTGATGGTCACATCCGTCGCTTCGTCACCCTCATTTATTGTTTCTACATCCACTGAGAGGGCAATCATCGGTGCCGAATCGTTGTCAATAATCATATATCTCAATGGTTGAGATCTATTGGGTAGTTCAAGATCTCCCAAGGACGCGCTGGCTTCGATCACAACGGTCTCATTACCCTCATAGAGCGCATCATCCAAGACCGTGATTGCGACATTAGCCGTGTAACTGCTGTCTCCGGGATTTATCGAGAACCTGAGATCTCCACTAACCTCATAGTCAACACCGGCCGTGGCCGAACCATTAATATCAAGCACTACATTAATAGGTTCACCACTCGTTCCAGCCAGCGTAGCAGTTACTGCGATCTCGGTTACGGCATCATCAGCTTCGCTAAGTTCAACTGAAGGCGCCGAGATACTAGCCAGTGGTATCTCATTGTTATCAGCCAACACAATGGATACCGAGCTAACACTATGTCCGCCAACTGTTGAACCAGAAACCGTAATCGTCTCGTTGAACTCATTCACAAAATCGTCAACCGGTATGAAGGTAAGTTCCGTCGATCCCTCGGTACTACCGGCACCGATTTCGATTTCCAGCAAACCACTAACGCCGAAATCTTCATTCAGTGTCGCCTGTCCACCGACTGCTAGACTGATAGCTACATCATCACCGATTGCATTGGGTGTTATTTCAGCCGTGATCTCAACAGTCTGTAAACCTCCGGCTTCAGTGATACTGGGATGGCTAGCCAATAACTGTATAGAGACCTGTTCGTAGTCTCTGATCAAGATTGTTGTTGGTCTAACCGATAATGCGATATCTCCTCCTGTTACGTTAATGACAGCGTTTTCGGTATGATCGGCATTGTATGTCGCGGCGATCATCACCGTAGTTGACGCCTCTGACTTTCCAGCGGCAATGGAAATATCAACCATACCGTCATTCGGTGTGTTGTCAGTATCCGTCACGGTAAACCCGATAGGATGAGAATTCGCATTCTCATCATATGTTTCGATCTCAACCGGTATCGTGAGGTCACTCTTTGCGGGACTATTCAATCTTGCCTTTACAGTCACAGGAAAGCTTCCGCCAACTTCCGACACCTCACCAGGTGAAACCGATAGCGTGACTTCATGATCATCGTCCAACAGCGTTACCGTCGCTGCAGCGCTGAGATCTACGTCATCATCGCCGTCTTTGATGGTTGTTTCTGCCGACAGACCTATTGCCATGTGAGCTTCGAACAATCCATCAGACTTAGGAGTAATAATCAAGTCCGCGGATCTCGAATCCCGATTGGCTGGAATCGTAATCGCAAACTCTTTTGAACTCAACGCATACTGATCGTCATCGGCGTCCACCTTCACGGTTACGATTGTAGGCGTCTGCAACACGACACCGTCGACCAGTTCAGCAGTCACGCTTACTGACTGAGCGCCACCACCCTCGTTAACTTCGGACGGATCCACTGTCAGTGCGAGCACCGGCAGGCTTTCGTCGTCAATTACCGAGATCTCTTTCGAACCGCGAAGTACCAGGGGACTTGAATCTGCAATGTCAACCTTGATCTTCTGGGTGCCATTGTAGGTGTCGTTGTCGACCGGTGTGATGTTAAGTTCCTTCGTGCCTTCACTCGAACCGGCCCCGATCTCTATTGCCAGTGCATGAGCGTCCAGACTGTAGTACGACGAGGTCGCAGGCGACAACGTCACCGGCACCGTGGTAGCTACAGGCGCAGGTGCGGTCAACATCGCCGTCACCTCTACCGTTTGTACTCCGTCTTCTTCATTTACTGAAGCTGGATCTACAGCCAGCGTCACGTGATGATCATTGTCACGTAACTGCACTTTATCGCTTGCCGTCAACTCGATCGCATCGCTTCCCGCAGGAGGATTCTGCTCGGTCGCTTCGGCAGAGAACGATATTGTCTGGTACGCCTCGAACTTGCTGTCCGGATCAGGCGTGATATCCACCGTTCCGGTCCAGGGTCCGTTAGCAGAACCAGTTAATGTTACCTCTTCCAAGGACACGCTGTAGAAATCAGTATCCTGTGAAACTTCTACGACAATATCGAAATTGTTCGTAAAGGTTCCACCGTCCAGCGTGGCCATGATGGTCAGCCGCGTTTGAACGCCATTAGCTGCATCATTATCAGCATCCACTGCTGGCTCTTCCATCACAGTATCCGGCGTCACCGCCAGTTCCAGCTTCGGCAGATCAATCGAGTCGTTCAGCGTGATCTTCGTCGACCGGCCCAGCAAAGCTGTGCCATCAGCGATCGTAACATCGATCCCTACATCACGATCGTAATTCATGTCAGTTGCGACATAGGTCTCGGCTGGCGTCACCGTTACAGTTACCGATTTCGCGGATGTACCTGTGGCGACCACGATGTTCACCGTGCCACCTGGTGCGAGACTGGGGGTACCTTCAGACGACAAAGTATACTGATCATCGCCGTCGGCACCGATCATTACGGGTACGGTGAGACCGTTAGTACCGCGGGCCGGCCGGTCCAGCATAGCCGTGATGGCTACGTCCGTCGCCTTGCCCTTCACCGTCGCGGTCGACACCGCCAGCGTGATCTCCTGATCATCGTCCAGCAGCTTTACCGTCGCGGTAGCGCTGAGCTTGACGTCATCATCGCCGTCCTTGATGGTTGCTTCGGCCGACAGACCGATACCCATGTGAGCTTCGTACGCTCCATCCGGTATCGGCGTAATGACCAGGTTCGCAGACATGGATTCCTGATTGGCAGGAATCGTGATCGCGAACTCTTTCGAGCTCAGTGCGTACTGCTCGTCATCGTCGGCCACCTTCACCGTCACAACCGTGGGCGTCTGCAGCAGCACGCCGTCCATCAGCTTAGCCGTTACGCTCACCGACTGAGCGCCATCGGCCTCGTTGATCTCTTCCGGATCCACTGACAAAGACATCACAGGCAGATTCTCGTCGTCGGTCACCGCGATCTCTTTAGAAGCGCGAAGTACCAGCGGACTCGAGTCTGCAATGTCAACCTTGATCTTCTGGGTGCCATTGTAGGTGTCGTTGTCGACCGGCGTGACGTTCAGCTTCGCCGTGCCGGTACTCGATCCGGCTCCAATCTGAATCGCCAGCGCATGAGCGTCCAGACTGTAGAACGACGAAGTCGTGGGCGACAAGGTCAATGGCACCGTGGTCGCTATCGGCGCAGGAGCGGTCAGTTCCGCAGTCACGATCACCGTCTGCTCTCCGCCATCCTCGGTCACTGACGAAGGCTCTACGGACAGGGTCACGTGATGATCGTTGTCCTGCAACTGAACCGTATCGCTTGCCGTCAACTCGATCGCATCTTCAGTAACATCTTCAGTCGCCTTGGCCGAGAACGAGATCGTCTGGTACGCCTCGAACTTGCTGTCCGGGTCAGGCGTGATGTTCACCGTTCCGGTTCCAGACGTGCCATTCGCGCTAATCGTAAAGGTCACCTCGTTTGCGGATAAGGTATAGAAATCCTCATTCTCGGAGATTTCTACGACTACCTCGAAATCAGTCCCAAAGGTTCCGCCTTCCAGTGTGGCGGTGATGGTCAATTCAGTTTGAACGCCATCAGTATTGGCATCGTCGTCCATCGCCGGCTCTTCCATCACAGTTTCCGGCGTCACCGCCAGTTCCAACTTCGGCAGGTCGATCGAGTCCTTCAACGTGATCGTCGCCTCCCGGCCCAGCAGGTTGCTGGCACTGGTGACCGTAACGTCAATTCCCACGTCCCGATTGTAGCCGGTTCCGGTGGCGTAATCACCAGTAGGAGTAATCGTCACCGCCATGGATTGCTCAGAGGCACTCGTTGGGACCACGATGTTCACCACATCGCCAGGACTTGGGCTGGTTACACCTTCAGCTGACCAACTATAACCGCTGTCACCTGAAGCCCCGATCATTACGGGTACGGTGAGACCGTTGTTGCCCCGAGCCGGCCGGTCCAGCGTGGCCGTGATGATAACCTCTGTCGCGTCGCCCTTCACAGTACCTGGAGTCACCGACAGCGTGACCTCCTGATCATCGTCCAGCAACGTTACCGTCGCGGCAGCGCTGAGCTTGACGTCATCATCGCCGTCCTTGATGGTCGCTTCGGCCGATAGACCGATACCCATGTGGGATTCGTAGGTCCCATCGGGCTCAGGTGTAATGACCAGGTTCGCCGACATGGTTGCCTGGTTGGCAGGAATCGTGATCGCGAACTCTTTCGAACTCAGTGCGTACTGCTCGTCATCGTCGGCCACCTTCACCGTCACAACCGTGGGCGTCGACAGCAGCACGCCGTCCATCAGCTTCGCCGTCACGCTCACCGTCTGCGCGCCATCGGCCTCGGTGATCTCCTCCGGATCCACCGACAAAGACATCACCGGCAGATTCTCGTCGTCGGTCACCACGATCTCTTTAGATGCGCGAAGTACCAGCGGACTCGAGTCTGCAATGTCAACCTTGATCTTCTGGGTGCCATTGTAGGTGTCGTTGTCGACTGGCGTGACGTTCAGCTTCGCCGTACCGGAACTCGAACCGGCTCCAATCTGAATCGCCAACGCATGAGCGTCCAGACTGTAGAACGACGAAGTCGTGGGCGACAAGGTCACCGGCACCGTGGTCGCTATCGGCGCAGGAGCGGTCAGTTCCGCAGTCACGATCACCGTCTGCTCTCCGCCATCCTCGGTCACTGACGAAGGCTCTACGGACAGGGTCACGTGATGATCGTTGTCCTGCAACTGAACCGTATCGCTTGCCGTCAACTCGATCGCATCTTCAGTAACATCTTCAGTCGCCTTGGCCGAGAACGAGATCGTCTGGTACGCCTCGAACTTGCTGTCCGGGTCAGGCGTGATGTTCACCGTTCCGGTTCCAGACGTGCCATTCGCGCTAATCGTAAAGGTCACCTCGTTTGCGGATAAGGTATAGAAATCCTCATTCTCGGAGATTTCTACGACTACCTCGAAATCAGTCCCAAAGGTTCCGCCTTCCAGTGTGGCGGTGATGGTCAATTCAGTTTGAACGCCATCAGTATTGGCATCGTCGTCCATCGCCGGCTCTTCCATCACAGTTTCCGGCGTCACCGCCAGTTCCAACTTCGGCAGGTCGATCGAGTCCTTCAACGTGATCGTCGCCTCCCGGCCCAGCAGGTTGCTGGCACTGGTGACCGTAACGTCAATTCCCACGTCCCGATTGTAGCCGGTTCCGGTGGCGTAATCACCGGCAGGTGTCACCGTAACCGTAATCGACTGTGCGGAAGCACTCGTTGGGACCACGATGTTCACGAGGCCATTAGCTATGGCATTTCCATCTTCATCTGTCAAGCTATGGCTACCACCCGTCGCGATCATTACGGGAACCGTGAGACCGTTAACGCCTCGTGCTGGCCGGTCCAGTGTGGCCGTGATGACTACATCTGTCGCTTCGCCCTTCACCGTCGCAGGCGACACTGACAGCGTAACCTCCTGATCATCGTCCAGCAGCGTTACCGTCGTGGCAGCGCTGAGCTTGACGTCATCATCGCCGTCCTTGATGGTCGCTTCGGCCGACAGACCGATACCCAGGTGGGATTCGTAGGTCCCATCGGGTTCAGGTGTAATGAGCAGGTTCGCCGACATGGTTGCCTGGTTGGCAGGAATCGTGATCGCGAACTCTTTCGAGCTCAGCGCATACTGCTCGTCATCGTCGACTACCTTCACCGTCACCACCGTGGGCGTCGACAGTATCACGCCGTCCATCAGCTTAGCCGTTACGCTCACCGTCTGCGCGCCACCGGCCTCGGTGATCTCATCCGGATCCACCGACAATGACATCACCGGTAGATTCTCGTCGTCGGTCACCGCGATCTCTTTAGTAGCGCGAAGTACCAGCGGACTCGAGTCTGCAATGTCAACCTTGATCTTCTGTGTACCATTGTAGGTGTTGTTGTCGACTGGCGTGACGTTCAGCTTCGCCGTACCGGAACTCGCACCGGCTCCAATCTGGATTGACAGTACATGAGCGTCCAGACTGTAGAACGATGAGGTCGTGGGCGACAAGGTCACCGGCACTGTGGTCGCTATCGGTGCAGGAGCGGTCAGTTCTGCGGTCACGATCACCGTCTGTTCTCCGCCTTCTTCGGTCACTGACGAAGGCTCTACAGCCAAGGTCACGTGATGATCGTTGTCCTGCAACTGAACCGTATCGCTTGCCGTTAACTCGATCGCGTCACTTCCGTCAGGTGGACTCGCTTCGGTCGCTTTGGCCGAGAAGGAGATGGTCTGGTACGCCTCGAACTTGCTGTCCGGATCAGGCGTGACCATCACTGTTCCCGTCCATGGTCCAGACGAAGAACCGGCGGGAGTCAAGGTTACTTCTTTAGAAGACACGGTATAGAAATCATCATCCTCGGAGATTTCTACAACTACACCAAAATCGCCTTGAAAAGTCCCGCCGTCCAGCGTAGCCGTGATGGTTAATTCAGTTTGAACGCCATCAGTATTGGCATCGTCGTCCATCGCCGGCTCTTCCATCACAGTTTCCGGCGTCACCGCCAGTTCCAGCTTCGGCCGGTCGATCGAGTCCTTCAGCGTGATCTTGGCTGATCTCCCCAGCGGGCCAGCGTCAGCGACATCAACGCCAATCTCTACATCGCGATTGTATTGCGCGTTACCGGCGGCATATACATCAACCGGTGTAACAGTCACCGTCACTGATCGCATCGAGGATCCAGTCGGAACCGTGATCGTCAATCCATTACCGGATAGCCCGACATCAGTTTCAGCTGACAAAGAATATGCGGAGGGATTTGCTTCACCGATGGTTATGGGTACGTCGAAACCACTGGCATCCCTGGCTGGCCGATCCAACAAGGCCGTGATGACTACCTCCGCCGCTGCGCCTTTTACCGTCGCAGGCGACACCGACAGTGTAACTTCCTGATCATCATCCAACAACGTTACCGTCGCAGTATCGCTGATGTTTACGTCATCCAATATGGTCGCTCTACCGGTCAGACCAATGGCCATGTGCCTTTCGTAAGTTCCATCCGGCTCAGGAGTAATAGTAAGCCTAGCACTCCCCGAATCACGTTTGGCCCTGATCGTTATTGCAAGTACTTTGGTGCTCAGAGTATACTGATCGTCATTGGCAGCGATATTGACTGTGACCACTGTAGATGACGACAACAGCACGCCATCTGTCAACTTCGCGGTCACCGTCACTGTCTGAGCGCCATTGGCCTCTTTAATACTGGAAGGAGATACGGAGAGATCCAAGGCGGGTGGGCTTTCGTCGTCCGCCAGCACGATCTCTTTCGCTTCTCTAAGTGCCAGATTGCTCTGAGCATCATTAAGATCAACCTTGATCTTCTGGTTACCATCGTAAGTGTCGTTGTCGACAGGCGTGATGTTAAACTTAGCCGTACCTGAACTCGAACCTGCCGATATCTGAATCGACAGCGCGGTAGCGCTAAGAGTATAAAACGACGTCGACGCAGGAGATATCGTCAACGGCACAGTGGTAGCTAACGGCGCGTCTTCAGTGAGGTTTGCGGTCACGATCACCGTCTGCTCGCCCTTATCCTCATTTACCGTAGATGGTTCGACTGACAATTCCAGCTGATGATCGTCATCCAGCAGTTTGATTTTGGCGGCAAGCACGACATATCCCGAGGCCTCACCAGTTAATGAAATTGTCCTATCCGCTTCAAAGACAGAATCGTCACGGGGGGTTATGGTGAAGTTAACCGTATTGGAACTAGCCCCAGTGAGCGTTAACTCCACCATTCCGTCATCGGTACCATCAGTGTCTGTGATGGCATAATCCGGATTCATTCCCTCGAGCACGGGTAACTTTACTGTAATAGTGATCGCTTCGGTCGGTAGTGCTAAATCCTCATCTATTACAACATGCTCAGCTGACAGCGTAACGGTAGTCGCAGTACCGGTCTCCATCAATTCCGCAGGGTCCGGCGCATCCACAATCAGCTGAATCGAACGCTGTGCGTGGGCTTCTTCGTACGTCGTCAGGTTCGCAGCTAAGGCGAACACAAACATGAACGCCAGGCTGTAAACGCTCGAAGCACGTATAGAGTTCTTGAACCTGGAAATGTACCGCATATGTAAATTCTCCTTAAACCTTATAAGAAAGGATGGATGATCACACATTTCTATACGCTTTGCGGAAAAGCCGGCATGATCAGACCGGGATTCCCGTCGGGAGAATGCAACATGAGAACCGTGTTTAGCTTCAGGCCGCACCGGACTAACACACATATATTGATTCTCCTTAGAATGACGTGCGCGTTGTGGAGTAAAACGCTCTTACACCTGAATGATCTTAAGGTCATTACCGCAACTGCAAACATACGAAAACCGTTACCCGTTATCCTGCAACCTCTCCAAGAGGTGCAAGGGTATCGCTTACTTCACCGTGTGTCAATTTTGCTTTCCGTGACTGAAACCTCTTCGGAAAACAAGACTTAGTATATATGGACCGTGCTACAAAATCAAGTAAATAATCCCGTAACTGCGCCAAAGTCAATAACTTTTTTGTATTTTTGTCAAGTGTGGGATTAATCATGGGATAGTTTACCAGCTCCCCATTGTTAAATCAAGTATTTATTACCGTAAATATGCTTCAGTCAAAAACTTTTTTATGATTCTTCTCTTATTTGATCGTTTTCCCGATGTATAGACAAATATGGCTCTTTTCGTGATTTCAGATTCCTCCCTCCTTTCAATCTACCGCTCAAGCAGGAACGCTCCGGCCATGGCGCCGGCGGCACAGATACTGACCAGGCCGTAACGAACGTCGCGCCTAGCCATCTCGTTGGCCAGGGTCGTGAGGATGCGCGTCCCGGTGGCCGCCCAGGGGTGGCCCACGGCGATGGAACTGCCGTTGACGTTCACCCGGTCCCAGTCGACCTCGCCCGTGGGCGCGCCTTTCCAGCCCTGTTCCCAGGCGGCCGCGCTGGCCAATGCCTGGGCCGCGAAGGCCTCGTGGATCTCTACCAGGTCCATGTCTTCCATCGTCAGGTTCCTTCCTTCCAGGAGCCGCGGCACTGAGATGGCCGGTGCCATGAGCAACCCTTCGGCCGGGTCGTGGGCGGCGTAGGCCATGCCGCCGATGAAGGCCAGGGGTTCCAGCTGTTCGGCTTCTGCCTTCTCTTCGCTCATCATCAGCACCGCCGCTGCGCCGTCGGTCACCGGCGACGAGTTGCCCGCCGTCAGGGTGCCGTGCTCCGGGTCGAATACGGGCTTCAGCGCGGACAGCGCTTCCAACGACGTTTCGGCCCGCGGGCCCGAGTCGGCCTCCTCGCCCAGCAGCGGGTGGATTTCACCTGCCAGCTTGTCGCGTGCAGCTACCGCGTTCTGGTGGCTCGCCAGGGCTACCTCGTCCTGCCTCTCGCGCGGAATGTCCCACTCCTTGACGGTCAGCTCCATGTGCTCACCCATGGTCAGGCCCGTTGATGGTTCTCTAAAGAGGTCCATGGATGCCCGGGTCAGTGAATCGACCCCGCCGGCCAGACCCACTTCGATACGGCCGCCGGCGATGGCGTCGGCCACGACCGTAGTCGCCCGCAGCCCGGTGATGCAGTAGGAGGCCACGGTTTGGGCCTCGGCACCGATCGGCAACCCCGCCTCGAAGACGAGCTCCCGGGCTAGGTTGGGCTTCAGGGGATCGGGCGTCATCGTGCCGAAGACCACGGATTCGATCAGCCCCGGGTCGATCCCGCTCCGGTCGAGCATGCCGCGCGTGGCGTGTACGGCCATGCCCAGGGAATCGATTTCCGCAAAGGCCTTCCCCGACTTGACGAAGGGCGTGCGGCCGCCTGCGACGATGGCGACGCGTTTACGGCTCATTTCAAAGATCTTTCCCCGGTAGTCTGGCGAACGGTCATACCACATTGTTGTCGGCCGGTCTTACCGTATTGATGTGACTGTTTCTGCCGCGCCGTGCGGTGTATTTGTAATTATAAATGAATTACTATACTAAATGTAGATTAAGTCAAGATATGTTTACTAAATAGTGTTGAGTAGTAATAGCGTAAGTCAAGACCTGTTTAACAGTTTTTACTCACTCAAAAATAAGCATTAAGTTTAGGTGCGGGATTTCGCTGTCCGGATTTGCCGCCGGGTTCGATGAGCACTGCGATCAGTCTTAGCCTGGATTCGTTGCGGTCGGCTGCGCACCTCGATCAGTCCTTGCTCGGATTCGCCGCGGTCCGCCGAGAAGAGACCTCTCTTTATCCGACTTCGGATGCATGGGAAGGTTGGGACGTATATGTGGTTGGAGTGGGACCAAGACTCTAGAGAACAATACCCAGGTTACAGTGGGCGTGTGATGATGGGCTGAGTAGACAGCTTACGAGATTCCACCGCGTATTTCGACTGATCTAAGCAGGAAGCGTGTTTACAGCACTTGTTTCAGTTCGTGGGGTAACATGTATCAGAAACTCATTATCGTCATCCAGGCCGTGGCAGCAGCCGGCTTGCTTGTCGTCGCAGTAGTCACCTGGCAGGACGAATCTACAAACGTGCTACGTGCCGAAATGAGAGATGGTTTCGAGGCGATCAGGACCGATATGAATGACCAAACTGAATCGCTAAGATCGGAAATGCACGACGGGTTCAACACCATCAGAATAGAAATGCACAGTGAACACAAGGCGATCAGAAATGAAATACAAAGCGACCACAGCGATATTAGAAGTGACATGAAGGACCAGATCGAAACTCTCAGATCGGAAATGCACGACGGGTTCAACGCCATCAGGGTAGAAATGCGCAGTGAACACAAGGCGATCAGAACTGAGTTGAAGGACCAAATTGAAGCAATCAGGAATGATATGACGAGTGAGCACCGTACGATCAGGAATGATATGCAGAGTGAGCACCGTGCGATCAGATCCGACATCCACGAATTGAACGGCAGGTTGGGACGCGTCGAAGGCGAGTTGAGGATGCTGATCCGAAAACAGGAGTGAGCACATGGATGCATTGGCAGTCTGGCTTCCACCGGCCGTTACGATTGCCGTACTCGTCTACGTGCTTCGTGATCTCAAGGCGGATTCGAGAGAAATGCGCAACGAGATCGGCGGCCTGCGATCCGATATGCGAATTGAGATCGGCAGCCTGCGATCCGAAATGAACAAAGAAACCGGTGAACTGAGATCTGAAATACGGGAGTTGAGCGGTAGGGTTTCGAATATCGACAGCAGGGTATCCCGAATTGAAGGCTTGCTGGAAAGCGTGTTTCGCGAAAGGCAGGGTGATCTCACTTGATCGAGGCAATCCCAACCCCTCGTCGTCGGTTCACTGTACTCTGTTCATCTTCTCCCGCAACGTGCGGCGGACGATTTTGCCGGAAGCCGTATGGGGCAGTTCGGACGAGAGGACTACATTGTAAATCCTGAAGAGCGGGTTCAGCCCTGTGGAGATCATGGCCTGGAGTTCCTCTTTCATTGCGGAGGGGTCGATGTCCGAGCGGACGGTAACGGTTTCGAGGACGACGAAGACCACCAGCCGTTCGGCGCCCTCACCCTCGGGCTGCACGGCCACGGCCGCGCTTTCGTAGATGGCGGGATGCCCATCTACGATCCGCTCCAGTTCCAGGGGACTGACCTTGATGCCGCCCAGGTTCATCCCGTCGTCGGCCCTGCCCTGGGCCCGGTAATAGCCTCGGTGAAGCAACTGGGTGTTGTCGCCATGCCGGCGCAGGATCTCGCCCCGGGGTCCGGTTGGGCAGCCTTCGTAATAGACTTCGTCATGATCTCCGTTTAACAGGCGCTTTGACATGCCGAGGGCCGGGGGCAACAGGAATAGCTCTCCGGTCCCACCCTCTTCGACCTCCCTCCCCGCTTCATCGAGAATGACAAAGTCCACGCCCAGGTTTGCCGTGGTGAATGCCGCAGGCGAGCAGGGCTGCAGGACCGTGCAGGCCAGGTGACCGCCGCCGATCTCCGTACCGCCCAGGTATTCGATCACGGGTGCCCTATAACCGGTGCGGCTCATGAGCCACAGATAGTCGTTACGGCTGGCGGGTTCGCCCGTGGAGCTGAAGACGCGGATAGACGGCCAGTCGACGCCGTCGGTCGCGCCGCTGTGTCTCCAGATCCGTACCAGGGATGGGATGACGCCCAGCATGGTAACACCCGCTCGCTGGATGAAACTGGGATAGTCGGCTCCGCTGGTTGCGTCGGGATACAGGGCCATGGACGCGCCGTTGACCAGGGTGGAGTAGATGAGCCACGGCCCCATCATCCATCCGATGTTGGTCGGCCAGGCCGTCACGTCGTCCCCGTGGATGTCCTGGTGGTAGTAGCCGTCCATGGCGCTCTTGATGGGCGTCAGATGGGTCCAGGGTATGGCTTTCGGTTCACCGGTGGTACCCGACGAGAACAGGATGTTGGTCATTCGGTTGGGGTCGCCGGTCACGGATTCGAAGGTGTCGTCGGTGGAGAAGAGGTCGTGCCAGGAAATGTCGCAGGCGCGAACGCGGGTTTTCGATACTCCCGCGGTTGCAGCGGAATCTTTCGGCGCTTCGTCACCCGATGGCACGACGATTACCGTGGACGCGCCCGCCTCCATCACCGTCTCATACAGTGGTATGGTCTTTCCCGCGCGGACGTAACGGTCCATAGTGACGACGCAGTTTGCGCCGGCGATGGCCATGCGGCGCCGTACTTCAGCTACCGGAAAGCTGTCGGCGATGGATACCACCCGTGATCCCGCGCGGATGATGGCCAGGTAGGCGATCACGCATTCCAGATTCAGAGGTATGTAGAGGGCAATGGCCCGATCGGGCGCCAGGCCCCGTTCGCGCAGACCGTTGGCGAGGCGGTTTACAAGGCGCTCCAGCTCGCCATAGGTCGTGACGGAGAGCGATCGGTCGTCCGGCGCGGGGGTGATGATTGCGGGACGGCCGGGTTCGGTGGTGAAGCAACTGTCGACGATGTTCAGTTCCGCGCCGGGCAACCAGCAGGGCTGTCGAACGTCCCCGGCCAGGTCGAGGATGGCGTTCGGCGGTTTCGTTAATACGATACCAAGCCGCTCGAGGGTTTGGGTCCAGAAGCCGGAGCGGTCGCGCACGGACCAGGCGTGGAAATCTTCGTAGCGGTCGATTCCCAGCGCTTCCATGCTGGCCTGGAGATTCGATCGACGGATCGTTTCCGCGTCGGGCGACCAGATGGCGGGTGGTCCGTCTTCCGGCCGGCGGCCGTCGAAGATGCGGTGGTACGCCTCCAGGTGGTCCTCGAAGGGCAGGGGCTCGCGGCGGGACCGGGCGACGAACTTCTGCCAGACGCGATCCTGCTGGGAGGGATCCGAACGATCGTCCGGTCCGGACCCCGGTTCTGGATAAGAAGAGGGCGGCCGCTCAGTCTGCACTCAGTCTACCAGGATCATCTTCAGGCACACCGCCATGGGGATGTCGGCGACGACACCCGAGAGATGGAGCCGGCCCGTGTCCGGGTCGAGACGGTGGTACGTGACCGTGTCCGAGCTCTGGTTGCCGACGAGGACGAAACTGCTCGTCGGGTCGATGCCGAAGTTCCGCGGGTTCTCGCCGCCCGTGGGCACGATGCCGAGGAGCGTCAGACGGCCCGAGTCCCCATCCACCGAATACATGGCGAGACTGTCGTGGCCGCGGTTGGACCCGTAGAGATACTTCCCGTCGTCGGTGATGTGGATGTCCGCCGTGTGGCTGACCTCGTCGTAACCGTCGGGGAGCGTCGGCGCGGACTCCATCTCGGCGAGCGTACCGGCCGCGGCGTTGTAGGCGAAGGCGGTGATCGTGTTGCCCATCTCGTTGATCACGTAGGCGAACCTGCGGTTGGGGTGGAACTCGATGTGGCGCGGTCCGGAACCGAGCGGCACGGACGCCTCGCCGTGGGGAGTCAGGACCGCCGTATCTGGATCAAGCGCGTAGATCATGACCTTGTCGGTGCCAAGGTCCGGCGAAAAGACGTAGTTGTAGTCCAGGTCGTGGCGGATCATGTGGGCGTGGGGTTCCTTCTGCCGGCCCTGGTCGACGCTCGACCCGGTATGCTGGATCACAGAGGCCGCCTCGCCCAGGGAACCGTCGCCGTTTACGGGGAAGGACGACACGGACCCGCCGCCGTAGTTGGCCACGAGGACGGCCTTGCCGCCGCGGTGCACGTCGATGGAACAGGGACCGGAGCCGTGGGTCGACTGGTTGTTCAGGGGTGTGAGCGTGCCGGACGCGTCCACGGAATAGGCGAAGACGCCTCCGTGGGGGTCGCCCGTCTCGCCGACGGCGTATAGGAAGCGGGCGTCGGGCGTGAGGGCCAGGAAGGACGGGTTCACGATGCCGCCCACGTGGCTGACGTAATCCATGACGCCCGTATCGGTGTCGACGTCGTAAACGTAGATGCCCTTACTGGTGGTCTGGGTGTAGGTGCCGACGAATACGCGTACGGTTCTGGACATTTAGTGATTCTCCTTGATTGGCTGAAATGTACCTGTTATAAGTTTGTTATCTCTTTTGCAATCGATTACAGTCCGATTACTTATCAAAACAGCGCCGAGGTTTTTGACGTTTTTCCGACTATTGAAAATACGACCGAGCGTGCGACAGAGAATACGACATTCCTCATTAAAAAACATGTCTCCTTCGTGGGGCCATGCATACACCGATAAGAACAGAACCCAAACATGAACAATCACAAACCCCTAAGAGACACGGAAGAACTAATGGAGGAAGTGTATTTCAAGGACCAGAACGTCAAAAGCCGTCTGTCCGGCCTTGAAACATCGGACGACAACATGCGGGAACTCATAGAATACAACGTAGAACGGTTGAAGAACACGGAAAGCGATGCTCGGTGGTGGAGAAACTTCATGCTTTCCATTTTACTAGCAATTCTCGGTCTCCTGGTCACCATTACGCTCAAACTACTTCTGGACTGATCGGAAGGAGACGGCCATGTCGACGAAGAAAGGCCGGATTCTGACCCCCGAGGTCGTTGAATCCATCAAAAACACGCTGTTAGAATCATTGAATGACGAAGAGATCCTAACCCTGGGCATCGAGATCGATGTTAAGCTCGCCAGCGGCTATCGGGACAAGATCTGGCGCGGCTGGAAGCATCCAAGACCCTCCAACAGACCACCTCCCCAAGTCGACTGACCTCCCTTGATACTGTCGCTAGCCCATCGTTAGCCTGCCGGCCTACGTTTCCAGTCCCACCACTTCTCCTGCGGAGCATACCCCAGGATGCGCTCCGCCTTCTCGAGGCTGTACTTTCCCGGTCCGTAATGGCTGTGGAGGTTGAAGACCTGGTAGAAGCCAGGCACCGAGGAGAGCTCGAGTCCCTGGCGGCAGGCCACGGCAAGATCGTCGTATATGATGAGGAAATCCCGGGTCGACGTCTTTCTGGCGGGCTGGGTCGGCCGGGGCGCCAGGCCCTGGAACAGGTAGCAGACCGTGTGGATCTCATGGCGCCGGGCGAAGCTCCTGACGATCTCGTTGCTCATGTGCTTGGTGATGAAATAGTAGTCGGTGGACGGAGCGTCGGGCGCGTCGACGGGGATGTCCGTATCGTGGGTATACCACTCAAGGGTCTGGGCGGGACCGGAGTGGATTACTTTCTTGATCCCCGCGTCGGCCGCCGCCCTCATGACGTTCCAGGCTCCGATGGTGTTCACCTGGAAGCTGAGGACGTCGTCGTGGCGCAGCACCGTGAAGTTCATCACGGCGTCCACACCCTCCACGGCTTCGCGGACCTGGCCGTAATCACGGACATCCACGTTGAGAATGGGTTTACCGTCCGGATGTTCCTTGATGTCGGCCAGTTTCAGGTCGTAGTCCTTCTCCAGCGACGGGATGATGTGCGGCGCGATGAGTCCGGACGCACCGAGCAACAGGACTTTCTTCATGGCCGCCTCAGTTCAGTTTCCATGTCCATCTCCTCAGTCCTGCCAGTTCGCGGCGAAATTGTGGACCGGCGCGTAACCGAGATTGCGGGCCTGGTTGATGAGGTATTTCGGATTCTCCAGGTCGGCGCAGATGTGGTACATGGCATAGCGGCTGGTCCACCATACCTGGTCTGAGGCGTCGCGCTCCAGGGCCAGCCGGAAGGCCTGGGCGGCGTCGCGGTAATCCAACCACAGCAGGTCCGGCGCCTGGCCGGCGACCTCCTCCTGGCTCACCAACGTGCCCAGCCGCAGCCCCGTGATCGTCACCATGTAGTCCCGGGCGAATTCCCGGGCGGTGTGCTCGCCCAGGTAGCGGGACATCGCGGGCATGTCCGGTTCAGGCAGCGGTTTCCATAACTCGCTGATGTATACGTCGTCCGGATAGGACTGGAAAAGGTCGAGGGTTCCGCCGTAAACGAAGCGCTTGACACCGGCTTCCACGGCTGCCTTGAAGAGCTGGTGGGTGCCCCGGGTGGCCAGTTCCAGCAAATGTTTCTCGCGTTCGACATCGGATTCCGGCAGGGACTGTGGCGGCTCGCCGGTGTGGATGATGGCGTCCATGCGGCGGACCGCCCGCCAGACGGCGTCTTGGTCCAGCAGGCTGCCTTCGAAGGTGTCGCCGTCTTCCGTCGCTTCAACGGAGGATTCATCCATGAGGCGGAGCTGGTGGCCTTCCAGGACTTCGGCTACGGCCCGGCCCAGCCGGCTCGCGGCGCCGGTAATCAGGATATCCATGGGTGCTCCTTTACGAATTTACCGCTTCATATAGGATTTTGTCTTTACTTACGAGTTATCCGGTTCGTTTCCGACCAATCTAGGTAAGGTCACACTCCCGACCTTCCCGTGTGCGTCCCGGTGGTGCGGTCCTGGCCGATTGACCACTTCAGGCCTTCTAGTCTTCGAAGGTCCAGAGACCCAGGGCCGTACCGCCCAGCACGCGGGCCATATCTTCCTGAGCAATGAACGGCATTTCGTCCCTTACTACCGACAGGGTCTGGCCGTAATCGGCGTTCGGTAGGCAGACGGGCCAGTCGGTCCCCCACATGATGCGGTCTCCGCCGAAGGTATCGTATACCGCCTTGACCATGGCATGGGTATCCGACCAGGGATAGCCCTGACTGGAGATGGACCAGGTATGGCTGATCTTCACGTAGACTCTGGGATAGCGGGCCAGGTCGAGAACGGCCTGGATTTCTTCCGGGCGGGCGGGCCGCGCGTCCGCCATGTGGTCCACGACCACGTCAAGGTCCGGGAACCGGTCGAGCAGTTTCGCCAGGTCCGGCAGGCGGCCGGACCGCGTGAGCATGAGCAGCGGTACCTTGAGCTCCTCGGCGCGACGGAAGATCGGCTGCATGAGCGGGCCGCGGAACCAGTCTCCCGCCGGTTCTTCGGACGGGCTGAGCCTTACGCCCTGAAAACCGTGCTCCTCCACCCAGTGGCCGAGGTGATCCGGTGCGGCAGGGTCTTCCGGATTGATACGGCATACCCCTGCGAACCGATCGGGGTATTTGCGCAGGACTTGGGACACGTACGAGTTGTCCCAGCGGTAGCCAATGTACTGCACCAGGACCGTCTTCTCCACGCCGTGGCCGTCCATGAGGTCCAGCAGCATCTCGGCCGTCCGGTCCTCGTCGGGCGGATTCTCGTTCTCCGCAGGCCAGGGAAAGGCCGGATCGCTGGTCCAGACGTGGGTGTGGGGATCGATGATGCGCATACTAACCACGCGTCCGCACGAACTTCTGCAGCCGGGCATCGGCCTGCACTTCGCTCACGTAGAGGTCGCCGTGGGAGTCCATCCAGATTCCGTGGGGGCATCCGGCGAACTCGCCAGGCCGGTCGCTCCGTCGCCCGCCTCCCCAACTGCTGACGAGGTCGCCGTCCAGGGTGTAGATACCGACCTGCTGCTCGAGTTCGGCCTGGTAGAGGATATCATCCACCGGATCGAAATAGATGGTGTCGGGCTTGGCGGGAACGATGCGTTCCTCGAGGAAATCGCCTTCCAGGTCGAAGAGCTGGTTGCGCTGGTTTTCGCGGTCGCACACCCACAGCCGGCCATACCGGTCGATGCGGACGCAGTGGCTCAACGCGAACTGGGAAGGGCCGTCACCCCAGCCGCCCCAGGAGTGGATGTGGTTGCCTTTGCCGTCGTATCGATGCACCCGGGCGTTGTCGTACCCGTCGGACACATAAATATCGCCGTTGGGCGCCACGACCGCTTCTGTCGGCTTGCGGAATGGATCTCCGTCGCTGGCGCTCGAGACACCGGGCGTTCCGATGGTCAGTACCAGGTTGTGGTCCCGGTCGAACTTGCGGACGCAGTGGTCCAGCCAGTCGACCAGGAAAATGTTGTCCTCGCCGTCGATGTAGATACCGTGGGCGTCCTTCAGAATGCCTTCCCCGACGGTCTTGACGAACTTGCCTTCACGGTCGAAAACGACCAGGGGATGTTCGCTCCGGGAGTAAACGTACACCCGGTCCTGGGAATCGCACGCTACGCCGGTTATCCAGCCGAAGGTCCAACCATCGGGCAGGGTCCACCAGTTTTCCTGTACCTCGTACGTATAGGCCCCGTCACCGAAGCTCATGGATATACCTCTTCCTTTGGAGTGTGGTTCGTTTTGCGCATGGTTCGCCGGTTCGTCTGGATCGCACCGTTTGCTGACGCGGCCTCAAGCCGGTTCGTACGATTTACGTGCCGCAGCTTTCGCCATTCGGTTTCTGCATAGCCGCGTCGATGGCCGAATACAGGTGCACGATCCAGCCGTAGCCGACCGTCCAGAGGGCCATCGCGAGGACGAAGTGAATGATCGCGGCGTACCTGCGGCCCTGGTACAGTTGGCCCAGCCCGGGAATGATCAAACTGCCTAGAAGGGCGCCAAACCTGGCGCCGGAAATCAGGCCTCAAAGCATGGTTTGCTCCTGGGTTCAGGGCTCCTGCGAAACGCGGTGCGCCTGCTTGGGATTGAGATTCTGTTTCTCCAGGGCCGCGACCCAGCTGTCCGCCCAGGCCTGGTGATCGGTCAGGACTCTTTCAGGGTGGGAACGGCTGCGCACGCAGAAATCGGGAAAGAAGGGCCTGCCCGTGGGCTGGCCATAGGCTACATATCGCAGGTCCAGGCTCCATCGCACGTCCCACTCCGTCAGGTTCGGCGTGGACCGGTGGGGCGTATACTGGCTCAGGAAGACGATCCCGCCCTTGCGCACTTCGGCCGGTTCCGCATTGGTCTCGGGCATGAGGTCCTCCCGGATGTGCGTGCCGGCGCCGGCGACGTGGGCGAGATGGCCCGTTTTGATCACGTCCGGAATTACCTCCAGGCACCCCCGTTCCACCGTGGCGTCCACCAGCGGAAGCCAGCAGGTCAGCGCCAGGGTCCGGTCGGATTCCGCCCAGCTCACCCCGGAATCCTGGTGCCACGGGACGTTGTACGACGGGCTGGCGTCCAGGCGGGACGGCGGCTTGCCGCGCAGGTGCTGAATGGGCGAGCAGGTGATGTCGGGACCGAGGAGGGATTCCACGGCGTCGAGCAGGTTGTCGTTCCGGAGAAAGTCGAAGACGGACTTCGCACGCAAATCGTAGATGTCCATCCCGCGGCCGATCTCGGTGCTCTGAGCGAACAGCCGACCGTAGCGCGTGAGGAAGGACGCGTCCTCGTGGAGTTCGTCGATATTGCCTTCCTTCTGCAGTTCCCGAGCCCGTTGGTCGATGTGATCGGACATGGCGGCGATCACGGGATCGAGGTCGGCGTCGGTCAGCACGTCCTCGACGACCAGCACCCCGCGGTCGTGAAACTCCTCCAGTTGCGCGTCGGTCAGGGCCATGGTGTTTCTCCTTGGCGGTCTATTTACAGTCTTTTTACGGTCGTAAGGAGATCAGTATTGTTCGAACGTTTCGGTGTTTAAGGAAACATAATCGGCAGATCGTCCACTGGCAACTGTCGAAAACCAAAACGCACCGGGGAATCCTTTTACCATCACGTCTTTATCGTTTCCAGGCGTTCATGTCCGGCACACCGCGGCTGATCACGATGTCCATACCCGGATACAGCGAGTCACGTACGGAAATTCGACGGGATAAGTCGGAATTAGCGGTATCTCTGAGGAATCCACGGACCTGACCGGTGTCACTGTCCAGGATCAACGCGACTTCATTTTCGCTCTCCTTGGTCATTTCACCAAAGCCTTCCGGACCTGTAAGCGTAATGCGTGACAGCTGATGGGACCAGTCCGACCGAAACGGTACCGTGAAGGCAAAAGCGCCGCCCACCGTGTCGTTTGTTGCCGGCATATCAAAACTCAAATCAAACAACACGTTTCCTGAGGTGTCTTCGCCCGAGATCCGGTAAGGGCCGCCCAGTCCGCCGAACCCTGGGAGCGTTGCGGGTGCATCGACAACGAATGCGGGTTCGAGCACGAGATCTCCCGAACTCTCCAGGCCGCCCCATAGCATCAGGGAGCGGCCGGCATCCGCTGAGTTGGGGGTGATTCTGACCGGAAGCTCTTCATCGCTCAAGCGGTACCGCATTGCTTTTCTGAAATGAAAATCACTGATCCACGAAGGCCAGCAGTTCGTCATCAGGTCCGGCGCGTCCGGTGAAATCAGTCGGTTTGTCCGCAAGTCATAGCCCCAGGAACCGATGGCCCCGTCCTCGTGGGGGTAGTCGTAGCCCGGAAAATTGGCGAGCCGATAACCGAAACCGCAATCGGCGTGACCAAGGTTCATGTTGTGTCCGAGGGCGTGTGCGATGATGCGGTCATGGACGAAGCCTAGACTCAGGTAGCCGGGCTGTTCCGCAATGACATTGAAATTGGCAGGACCAGAAAACCGGTGCAGGACACCGATGTAGTGTCTGCTGGAACCGTCCAGGGTACGTGCAGCGCCCAGTTCACGGAACAGCACGTCCGACCGATCACTCTTGGCGATAGGATCCACCGAGGTCCACAACGGATCCCTTACCGCGAGATCGAAATCCCCCATCGGCAGCAGGTCGCGCGTCATATGAAACAGTTCGTCGTCCCCGGACAGCCCCGTGGTCCCCAATACGACGGAATAGTCCGGATCCGGCTCCCACAGCAGGGGAACCAGGGTCAATTCCAGGGCCTGTATCTCCTGAACATCCACACTGGAACGTCCGGTTTCCGGGAATCGGCCGCCAACGTCTGTTCCCGGGCCCAGCGTTTCATCGGGATCGACCTCGACCACCAGTTCGAGTCCTGGTACGATCACTTCACCCGGCACGATTGCATTGGCCGAATTACCGAGTGCGCTCTCGTCGATTTGACCGGGTACTATGTCACCCCTTGCGGCTATCTCAACCCGATGAATCTCCGTACCCGCCTCGAAGAAAGTAACGCGGATCGGCGGCATGTTGGCAACGCCGCTATCGGTGGTGAGGAACACGCGCAACAACGCGGGCCTTCCGGCAACGAGCGGCACGGGGTCCACCAGCGTCTGGGTCGCCTGGACAAGGGATGTCAATACCCGGAATGCTGGCGGACAATTGGCACCGTTTCGCATCGGTATACCCTCGTACCAGGACGGAAACCGATCATGCTGTGGTACGCAGATATTCGATCCCTGCAAGTAAAGCAGGTCCAGTTCGAGCCGGAGAGTCTCACTCGGCAAGGCACCGGCCATGCCGCTGTTTTCCGATACATCCAGCTTCCTTAGTGCGCCGAGGCTCCCGAATGTCGCCGGGATTCCCCCGGACAACCTGTTGCGGGCCAGGTTCAGGCTTTCAAGGGTGGACAGCCTACCCAGCGACGCGGGTATCTCGCCGCTCAGATTGTTTGTATCCAGCAGCAACTCCCGAAGTACGGAAAGGCCGCCGATAGAGGACGGAATGCTGCCCGAGAGTACGTTCCTGGCAAGGTTTATCTGCGCCAGGCTGGCAAGTCCTTCAATCTCGGTGGGAATACCACCTGCAAGACGATTGGTGCTGAGATCCAGCAACTCGAGACTGGCCAAACCGCCCAGTGCCGGCGGAATACCCCCTTCGAGCCGGTTGCCGGACAGAACCAGTACCCTCAAGTCGGCTAGATCTCCCAGACTGGATGGGATGGTACCGCTGATCCGGTTGCTTCCCAACCTCATTTCCTCGAGATCACCCAGGCTGCCGGCGAACGGGTGGATAGTCCCTACCAGGTTGTTGTTATCTAAATTCAGTCCGACGACACGGCCCTCGGGGTTGGTCGTAACGCCATGCCACTGAGAGAGGGGCCGTCCGCCGAGCCAGTTGGTGTTGTTACGCCACCGGGCGCCGCCCAGGTTCTTGTACAGGGCGATCAGCGCGTCGCGGTCCGCGGGCACTGCGCAGGGGAGTATCTGTCTGTCCGGGACCGTAAGCAGCCACTGCTGAAACGCTTCATCGGAAGGTGCGCACAGCCCCGTGCCGGCCAGCAGGAGGCTTTCAAGCCGCAATCCGGTAAACTCCACGGGAAGTGGGCCGGCAAGATCCGCATTGTTTTCGAGACGCAGACTGCGGAGGTAGGAAAGGCTCGCCAGTTCCCGCGGTATCTCGCCTGCCAGGTTGTTATCGGATAGGTCCAGTGCGATAACCCGCCCGTGCTCGTCGGTCGTTACGCCGTACCACTGATCCAGAGATAGACTGGTCTGCCAGTTCGTATCGACATCCCATGCCGGACCACCTGTCGCGTGATATAGGACGGTCAGCAAGCCACGTTCCGAACCACTCCCGTCGCACAGGGCGATGGTTTTGTTCCGCAAGCCGGCCAGCCAGGCGTTGAATTCCTCGTCGTTCGGCGCGCACACCTGTGTTCCTCCGAACTCTATGCTCTCGATGTTTTCGAAATCGAGGAACTCACGGGGCAAAGGACCCCTCAGGTCAGTATTGTTCGATATCCACAATACACGCAGCCTCTTTAGATTTCCGTAAGCGTACGGAATACGACCATTCAATAGGTTGAAACTTAAAACCAAGGACTCGAGATTGGAAAGTTGACCCAGTTCAGGAGGAAGGACGCCGGTAAGACGGTTACTGTTCACTTGCAAACGTTCAAGCTTTTGCAACCCGCCCAGTTGAGGCGGTATGATTCCTGTAAGCTCGTTCCAACCCAGTTCCAGATATGCAAGTCCGGTAAGATTTCCCAGTTCGGGAGGGATCCCGCCCGTCAACTGGTTTGAGCCCAGAAACAGCCCCCTGAGACTGGACAGCCCTCCGAGTTCCGGCGGTATCACGCCCGTTAACGCGTTACGGTCCAGTTGCAGCCAGCTCAGCTCGGTATTCCGCCCCAGTTCAGGCGGTATTTCGCCAGTCAGTTCGTTGTTGGGCAACGTAAGAAACCTGAGATTGGAGAGCTGTCCTATTTCCGGTGGAATTGCGCCGGTAAAGTGGTTGTCATACGCAGAAAAAGCCGTTAGAGATTTCAACTGACCCAGTTCAGCTGGTATGGGACCCGTCATCAGGTTATTACCGATCCGTAACTGTTCGAGGGCTGCAAGATTCGAAATTTCCGAAGGGAGCTCTCCGGTCAACCCGTTACTGCCGATGTGCAGGTCAGTAAGAAAGGAAAGCTGGCCCAGTTCACCCGGAAGCGTACCATTGAGGTTGTTGCTACCCAGTCTTAGCTGCGTCACTCTGCCGTTCGCGTCGGTAACAACACCGAACCAGTTATTCAGCGGTTTCTCGCTGAGCCAGTTGGTATTGTCGTTCCAGTCCGTCCCCCTGGTGGCATGGTACAGCGCCACCAGGGCTTCGCGGTCCGAATCGAGCCTTCCGCAGATGCTCACACGGCTGTCGGCAATCCCTTCGAGCCAGGCGACGAACCCCGGTTCGTCCGGTACGCACAACTGCGTTCCTTGCAGAAGCAGGGCATCGAGACGAAGGTCGGTGAACGAAGCAGGCAGGGGACCGGTCAGTTCGATGTTGTAGTAGAGGTGGAGCCACAGGAGATTGGTCAATCGGCCCAATTCCGCCGGGAGTGAACCCGTCAACTGGTTCCTGTCGAGACATAAATGGACCAGGTTGACCAGTTGACCCAGCTCCGGCGGGATCTCCCCCGATAACTGATTTTCGTAGAGGTACAAATGCGTGAGGGCAGTCAACATACCCAGTTCGGGAGGAACCGACCCCGTCAGGCTATTGCCGTTAAGCGCTAGTCCCTGGAGACCGGACAACTGGCCGAGTACCGGTGGTAGGGCCCCGGAGAGGTTGTTGTTCGAGAGGTTCAGTGCGGACACCCGGTGATCATCGCCGATGGTCACCCCGTGCCAGTAGTCCAGCGGTTCGCTGCTGAGCCAGTTAGTCTGCGTATTCCAGTCCGGACCGTTCAACGCGTTGTACAGTGCGGCAAGCAGCGGCCTGTCCTGATGCGACACCGTGATGCGCACCGCGATACTCACGCTGCCGGCCGAGACCGTAATATCCACCATACCTTCGCCCACCGCGCTGACCAGACCTTCCGAGTTCACGAAGGCTACCGACTCATTCGAAGAAGTCCAGTCAATGGTAGCACTCGTTACGGGCATGTCCAGGGCATCCCTGGCCTGGGCCTGGATCCGCAACGTATCCCCCAG
The DNA here is from genome assembly GCA_965240335.1 of bacterium. Lineage (GTDB taxonomy): Bacteria > JAAXHH01 > JAAXHH01 > JAAXHH01 > JAAXHH01 > JAAXHH01. The sequence continues at coordinate 340,043 of CBDEKM010000008.1, read as the reverse complement.
AACCATCTCCGCAGCTACCGTGGAAATGCTCAACGCGGCGACCACTTGCTCCACCACGACGGGGACCGTCGCCGACAAATCTTCCACATGCACGGTGATTTCAGTCTCGCCTTCTCCTACGGAAATCACCCGTCCAGCTTCGTCCACTTCCGCCACCGCGGGATCGCCGGTGGACCACGATACCAGTACGTCCGGCATCGAACGATTCCGCTGGTCCCGCACTTCCGCCGACAGTTCCGCGATTTCGCCGAGGGAGACCAGACGGAGGGATTCCGGATATACCTGCAGGGCCGTCGGGATGAGGGGAGCGACTTCCAGATGCGCCTCCGCCGTCAGGTCCCCCGCTGCCGTGGTGATGGTCACCGAGCCTTCTCCAACCGCGAGGACCAGCCCCTCGGGATCCACGATTGCCACCGTTTCGACGGAGGATGACCACGTAACATCCGCGTTGTCCACGACGACCCCCAGCGCGTCGGTCACCCGCACAGACATCTGCAGGGTATCGCCCACCACCAGGGCAGCGGTTTCGGGTGCCACTTCGAGGGCGGCTATTTCCTGCATCACCGCAACAGGAATGGAGGCGGACGCCACGCCCAACGCCGCAGATACGTCGGTCATACCTCCCCCGACAGCGGTTACCAGGCCTTCGTTGTCTACCGACGCCACCATAGGATCGCCGCTCGACCAGGACACCGCGGCATCCTGTATCTCGTTACCCTCCCCGTCTTCCACCGTGGCGGTCAACTGAATCGTCTCGCCTATCGACGCAAGCCGTGCCGACATCGGCAGAATCGTTACGCTTTCGGCAGCCTGGGAAACCGTCACCGTCACAGTCATCGAGACCCTGCCGTACGTAGCGGTAATTTGCGCCATCCCGTTCGACACGGCCGTTACGAGTCCATCGTCCGTCACGGTCGCCACCGACGGGCGGTTGGAAGACCAGGCCACGGCCGCGCCGGAAATCTCGTTGCGATTGCCGTCGAATACGGCCGCGGCAAGTTGCTGTTGCCGGCCGACCGCACCGAACCCAACCATTGCAGGCGTAATCCTTATGCTGGCGGCTTCCTGCGCCACGCTTACGGGTATGGTAGCGGACGCGCCTCCCGACTTCGCCGTGATCTGCGTACTGCCGATGCCGACGGCCCGTACCGAACCCTGTCCGGTCACGGTGACCACGTTTGTATCGCCGCTCGTCCAGGAAACCGCAACTCCCGGCATGACCGTGCCGTTCTGATCATACACGACGGCCGTCAGTTGCTGTACCTGACCCAGGGATGCAAAGGCGAACGGTGAGGGGGTGACGGCTATCCTCGTAGCTACCGGTGCCGGGGGTGGCGGTTGCGGCGTTGGGGGTTGCGGCGTTGGGGGTTGCGGCCTGGTCGGACTGTCCTTACCACACGTGGACAGGAGAACCAGGGCCAGGCTAGCGGTAAGGGCAAAGGCGGCAACATTATATATACGGGGCATATTGTGGAGTCCTGGTCGCGTAGAATCCTTATCGTGGCTCAATGCTCAATCCTGGTGGAAGACTTCCTCCATCTCCGCCCACCACTCGCCCTCTTTCCGGGTCGGTAGGGGATCCTGCATGGGCATCATCACGTCCCACCATTGCTGTGTGACCGGATCGCCGGCCATTTTGTCCATGTCCGCCTTGAAGTCATCACCGACGTATTCAAAATAGGAAAAGAGGTAACCGTCCTTCAGGTAGATGGAGTAATTCGTGATGTTGCACTCCGTGATCATTTTTGCCACGCCAGGCCAGATTTCCTTGTGGTATTCCTTGTATTCCTCGAGCCGTTCCGGCTTGACCTTCAGGACCATGCCGTAGCGTTGGGGGTTGCTCATATGTGGACTCCTTGCGAGTATTGCTGTTGAGATGCGGGCGACCGCAGGAGACGGCCCCGGCTTCCGGAATGGGACGACCTTCAGCGCCAGCCGCGACCCGTCACGCCGGCGTCGGCGCCTTGTCGGGAACCAGTCCCTCCTCCCGCAGTTCGGCCCAGAAGTCCGCGGGAATCACGAACTCGAACATCTTTACGTTTTCGTTCACTTCCTCCGAGGAACGGGCGCCAGGAATGACGGCGGCCACCGCGGGATGGGCCAGGGGAAACTGCAGCGCCGCTGCCTTGAGGGGCGTGCCGTGGCGGCCGCATACCGCTTCAATTTGGCGAACTTTTTCCACGATCTGCGACGGCGCCTTCCGGTAATCGAATTTCGCGCCTTCCACAGCGCCCTGGGCCAGGATGCCGCTGTTGTAGGGACCGCCGATGATGAGGCTGATATTTCGTTCGACGCAAAGGGGCAGTAGTTGTTTTAATGCATTATGGTCCACCAGGGTGTAACGGCCCGCACACAGGAAGCAATCAAAATCGCCCTCTTGGGCGAAACGGGAGAGCATCTTCGCCTGGTTCATACCGGCGCCCACGGCGCGGATCACGCCTTCGTCGCGAAGTCGGACCAGGGCCCTGTAACTGCCCTTCATCGCCTCGTCGTAGTGGTTGTCCGGATCGTGGATGTGCAGGATATCCACGCGATCCAGGCCCAGACGCGCGAGACTTTCCTCCAGGGATCGCAGCGTGCCGTCGTAGCTGTAGTCGAAAACCGGCCCGATGGGTGGGAGATCTTCGGACCAGACGTCCTGGTCTCGTGCCGGATCGGGCACCAGGAGGCGGCCAACCTACGTAGCGAGCACGAAGGAATCGCGGTCAATGCCGCGGTCAAGGTCGCTGTCAAGGTCGATTCCGCGGTCGCGACTGTGCCCTGACAGTACGGCGCCCAGACGGGTCTCGCTCACGCCGCTGCCATAAAGTGGTGCCGTGTCGAAGAAGCCCAGGCCGTGATCGAGATAGGTATTTACGACCTGGGCGGACTGCTCGTCGGAAACGCCCCGGTACAGGCCGGCCAACGGGGCTCCGCCGAGTCCCAGGCGACTGATCTTCAACCCCGTCCGGCCGATTTCCGCGCGGTCAGCCTTCTTCATCTGTTTCGCCTGGCATTTCACCCTGCATGGACTCTCCGCGCAGCAGGAAAGCCCGGATATCGTAACGGCCGGGGCGTTCCACGGGCAGGTCGCCGCTTTCGATCATTTCTTCGATGGGAGAACTGTGGGTACGTACGGGCATCTGCACGACTTCGTGGAGCCGCGCCGACTCGTAGATTCCCATGATGATCTCCACGGCGGCCCGGCCGTTGGAGGCCTCGCCGCGGTGGCCGGACTTGCCTTCAATCCAGTCCGCCAATTCCACGGCCTGGCCCACGCTCGGGTCCTCGCCCGTGGACGGCCGCTCTTCCCATCCTCCGGTTTTCGAGTTGATGAGGAGTACCCGCTGCTCGTTTATGTCCATCATGCCGTCCGTACCGTAAACGTACCCGCCCTGGCGACGCTCGGGATGCAGCTCCTGGAGGAGCATGCCCACGGCGCCGTTGTCGAATCCGACGATGCCCGCGCTGCGGTCCTCGATCCGGATGTCCCGCTCGTATCGGTCCGTCTTACGTTCAATGTTCCCGATTACCCACTCGGGCGCCGGGTCACCCAGGACGTAACGCATGAAATCGAACATGTGGGAACAGTCGTTGAGCAAGCCCTGGCTCCCGCTGCACGTCACGTGGCGCACCGCGCCGATCGCCCCTTCCGCGATCAGGTTTCGGGCGTCGGTCCACACCGGGTTGAACCGCCGCTGGTGAGCGATGGCAAGTTTGACGTCATTCCGCCGGGCGGCGATCATCATCTCGTCACATTCGCCCATGTTGATGGCCATGGGCTTTTCGCAGAGGATGGCCTTCGGGCGGCGTGCACAGGCGGCGATGGTCATGGGGGCGTGCAGCTTGTGCCAGGTACAGATGCTGACAACGTCCAGGTGCTCCTCGTCCATCATCTCGCGGACGTCGGCGTAGCGATTTTCGATCCCGTAGCGATCGCCGAAATCCTGCCTGGCTCCGGGCACCGGGTCCGCAAGCGCGACGACCTTGAACCGGGGTTCGCCGAGGTATCCCTGCATGTGTAGATTCGAGATGCTGCCGCAGCCAATAATGCCGACACGATAGACCGTGGACATCAAGTACTCCTCCCTGTATTCGGTTTGGATTGGTAAATCGAATAACGGAATATAGGCGGCTGCCCTGGTCGTGTCAACGATGCCAACCGTGGTCCTGCGCGTTGCCTGCGAACCTGGCGCAGCACTGGCAGCGAACCTGTCGCGGCGTGTACAAAAGGAACTGCCTGTGGGACGAACTTGACACATACCCCATAGCGTGCTTAGTATGCGATACCATGGAAATGCTGATCGTCCTCAATATCCTGCTGCTCCTCTTCCTCATCGGGACGTACCTGTCGCTTTCAGGACGCGTCAGGAATCTGGAAGAGGCCGTCAGGCGCTGGCACCGGGAAAGCCAGGACTTGGAGACGGATGCTTCGATCTCGGGGAAACCGCGAATCAGCGAGGCCGATCAATCAGAAACCGGGACTTCGCAGGAAGACGTGCCTGCTGCCACTTCAACGACTCCAGCGCAGACTGAAGGTGTCCCCATCCAGGCGGAACGCGTCTCGCAGCCGCGGCCGACCGGCATTTCCAGGGTGCTGCGGCCCCGAACCCGGGAAGAATGGGAAATCCTGATCGGCGGCAAGCTGCTCAACCGGGTGGGCGCCCTCGCCCTCATACTCGGCGTGGGATTCTTCCTGAAATACGCCTTCGACAACGACTGGCTCAACGAAACGGCGCGCGTGCTCATGGGCGGAGCGGCCGGACTGCTGCTGATCGCCGGCGGGTATCGTTTCCACCAGAGAAACCTGGCCATTTTCTCCCAGGGGCTGACCGGCGCGGGCGTGGCGATCCTGTACCTTACGATTTACGCCGCATACGACTTCTACCATCTCGTTCCACAGCCAGCCGCCTTCTTCCTTATGGCCGTGGTGACCGCCGCGGTCTTCCTGCTTTCCCTGCACTATGACGCCCGGGCCATTGCCCTGCTCGGATGGGCAGGCGGATTCCTCACCCCCCTCCTGCTCGTCACGGCCGAACTGAACACCATCGGGCTCTTCGTTTATATCACGCTGCTCGACGCCGGCCTGATCGCCATCCTGCTGAAACGGCGTCAATGGAGAATACTGGAACCGCTGGCCATCGCGGCAACCTTTACTACGTACCTGTTTTGGTCCTTCCGGGCCGACCTGCCCGAAGGATTCGGAACCGCCCTGTTCTTTCTGACCCTGTGGTGGGCGCTTTTCGTCGGGATGAACCTCTACCGTTCCGCTACGGGCGACCAGGGAAACCGCTGGTGGCGGTGGATGGCCGTATCGGTAAACGTCATTGGTTTCTACACCATGCTCATGCGTCTTACCCGGTACACGGAAGACATATGGAACTTCTTCGGAATCCAGGATATTAACCTGCAGAACGCCGAGGCCTACTCCGCGGGCGTCGTTGCAGTGGTCCTTTCACTGGTGTACATCGCACTTACGGCGTGGATCGTGCGGCGAACAGATGATCGAACCGCGGCCGCAAGCTGCGCGACGGTGGCCGTAATACTGGCTGTGCTCGCACCCCCGAGCTTCTACACCAGCTACGAAATCATGATCATCTGGGCGCTTGAAGCCTTCGCCCTCTTCGGATTTGGCGTGCATTACGGCCGTCGTGCCGTCCGTCACGCGGGAACAGCCCTTTTCGCGCTTTCGTTCGTTGGGATCTTTCTCTTTGGTGGATACATCATTTCCAACCTCGTTTCCGCTTACGTACCGTTCCTGTCGTTGCGAACCGGCGCTTACTGGGTCGTGGGTGGCTTGATGCTTGCCTGTACCGGTTTGATGCGGGGCCATACTGAATCGAAGGGCGACCACGTGCTGGGAATAGTATTTCACGTCGCCTGGACGTTTCTCCTCCTGGCCTGGGGTACGGTGGAAGTCCTGACATATTTCAAATACCGGATTATCACGCTTGAAGAAGGTTCGCCGGAACAGCTGGAAAACCTCCGGCAACTGGCTGTCTCCGGTGTGTGGCTGATCGGTGCGTCCTTCGTCATGATCATGGGAAGGGTGCTGGACACCCGTGCGCTACGTGCCGCGGCCATCGTCTACCTGGGTTGCACCGTGGTAAAGGTGTTCGTCTTCGACCTCATGTTCCTGGACACGCTGTACCGGATCATCGCATTCCTGGGGCTGAGCGCCATCCTCATCGCCGTATCCTACCTGTACTACCGGAACCGCCCGGTTTCCTGATCACAACGGATTTCTGTTTCGAGAACTTGTGACGTTCTCCGACTGATATAGAAGAATAGAAGCCAGTCCACTGGAATCCCCGGAGGAAATCATGGAAGAGAGCAAGGTTAAGGAATCGCCCAGCGAGGTCTATGCAACGGTGGCAGACGTGAACTCCGCCTTTCATTCACTGGAGGACGTGCTAGGTGTAAGATTCGAGGCTGTCGAGGAAAAGATAACGGCCATGGGAGAAAAGATCGCGACGCTGGATGCCAGGAACGACAGCCGATTCGAAGCTGTCGAAGAAAAGATAACGGCCATGGGAGAAAAGATCGCGACGCTGGATGCCAGGAACGATAGACGATTCGAGGCTGTCGTAGAAAAGATCGCGACGCTGGACGCCAAGTTCGAAGGCAGATTCATGGCCTTAAAAAAAGATATGGTGGTATGGGTTACCGGGAACGAAGGCCGATTCGATCTCCTTGAAGAAAAGATATCCTCACAGGATCTTAAAATAGCGCAAAGCGTGACATCGGCGGCCAACAAACTGATGATAATGATGCTCGTGATTGCCGGCTCGATCATCGCAAGCCTGCTATATGCTGGATAGCTGGATCGTTCTTGCTCGGTAGATCCGGAGCGAGAACAGAATCTATCCAGTCTCCTCGCGAGACGTCGTCTTCAGGGCAAACTCCGTCAGTTCAACCGTCATGGGATAACGGTTGAACGGTGTGATCAGGTAGAGGCCGTTGAAGTACGTCAGGACAGATTCGATGATCTCCCGCGCGATCGCGATGCCCTCTTTCCGGGCTTTTCGTCCACGGCCTGCCCGGGCCATGCGTGCACGAACTTCGTCGGTAACTACGAATCCGGGCACCTCGTTGTGAAGGAACTCCGTGTTGCCGTCGCTGACCAGGGGCATGACGCCCGGAAATATGGGAACGCCGGAATCCCGGGTCGCCGTGAAGAGTTCTTTGGCCTGCCTGCGGTCGAAGAGGGGCTGCGTCATAATCATGTCGGCGCCAGCCTCGACCTTCCTTTCCAGTCTCCTGATCCTTCTTTCCAGGTTGGGTCCGTTGGGATCGAACGCCGCCGCGACGATAAAACCGGTGTTTCCGTTCAGGGGTCGACCCGAAAAACCCACCCCCTCGTTCATCTGCTTGATCAACCGGATCAATTCGAATGATGAAACGTCGTAAACGTTGCTCGCCCCCGGCTGATCGCCGAATTTCACGGGATCGCCCGTGACGGCGAGGACGTGATCGATGCCCAGTGCGTGCATGCCGAGCACCTGGGACTGCAGGCTTGCCAGATTCCGGTCCCGGCAGGCGATGTGCAACAGCGGGCGAATACCGGCCTGCTCCTTGACGATCTGCCCCACGGCCATGTTGCTGATCCGCGTTACGGCCAGGGAGTTGTCGGCCATGGTAAGGGCGTCGGCGCCCGCCGACTTCAGGGCCCTGGCGCCACGAACGATGGGTTCGTGATCCAGGTCCCGCGGCGGATCGAGTTCGACGATGACAGTCACCCGTTTTTTGACCAGATCCACGATCGTCGGTTCGACCGCCGGAGGCGAGGGAACCAGCCGGGCCGGTCGTGGCGCGACCCGGACTTCTACCGGGACGACCTTCTTGCGCGTTACGATTTCACTGCCTTCGAGCACCCGGGCCATGGCCCGAACGTGCTCAGGCATCGTCCCACAGCATCCACCGATCAGCCGCACGCCCTGGTCCCTCAGACGCAGGGCGCTCGTTGCGAAGTACTCCGGTGTCGCCTCGTAGATGAAGCGCCCGTCCACGTAGACGGGGGAACCGGCGTTTGGGAAGGCGGAGAGCATCAGCCCTTCGGCAAGGGGGACAGGAGCGAGTGCGTCCAGCAGGCCCTTGGGACCGCTTCGGCAGTTGACCCCTACTACATCGGCGCCACCCGCTCGTAGTTGAACGAAAGCCTCCGCTACTCCGAACCCGTCGTCGGTCTGGCCGTACTGGTCCACCGCGAGTTGACAGATCACCGGCAGGTCGCAGACTTCCTTGCAGATCTCCAGCGCCCCTTTGAGCTCATCGAGCCTGAGAAAAGTCTCCATGATAACCGCGTCCGTCCCGCCATTTGCCAGGGCCGTGATCTGCTCCCGATAGGCCCGCGCGTAGTCGGTATCGGTATATTCCTGTTGGGGGAGACCGCGCGCCGGCCCCACGGCACCCGCCACGAAAGCCCGGGACCCCGCCGCCTGCCGTGCGATCTCGACACCCCGGGCGTTCAACACTTCCGTCTGTAACTCCAGGTTGTACTTGGACAGCGACAGGGCATTGGCGCCAAAGGTATTTGTTTCAATCAACCCGGCGCCCGCGTCCACGTAATCCTCGTGGATCCGGCGGACCAGGTCGGGCTGGCTTTGATTGATCTCGTCGAAGCAGACTTCCATCGGCACACCGCGGGCGTACAGCATGGTTCCGATGGCGCCATCCGCCACCAGCATGGAAGACCGGAGATGATCGAGGAGGGATGGGCTCATGAGGGGAAAACCGTTCAATGGCCGTCGTTGAGCGCGTATCGACGAATCGCCCAGGCAAAGCCGTTCTCGTGGTTCGGCGGGGCAATGACCAGGCCCTGCGCCCTGCCCGCCTCCTTGACGGCGTCCTGGGCGTTTTCCATGATCACGCCGAGGCCCGCGTTGAAGAGCATGGGCAGATCGTTGTCGCCGTCCCCGACCGCCATCACGTGATCCATGGATATCCCGTGTTCGCGGGCGATGAACTCGACGGCGACTTTCTTATTGACGTCGGCATGCATGGCTTCGATGCGATCCGGGTTCGTTTTGACGAGATAAAGGCGCGAATCGAAACGGGCTTTCAGTTCCGCCAGGACCGCTTCCCGCCTTTCCAGACCTGGCAGAATCAGCATCTTGGGCGGCGGTGGGTAGTCGCCCTGTCTCAGTTTCGCCAGGAGGTCGTCGTCACAGTCGACGGCGGCGCGGCTCTGCTCCTCAATGGATGCAATAGACGGGGTATGCCGATTGGCGATCACGCTGTCCAGGGGGCCGGTCTCCGTTACGCGCAGCCAGCTGTAAACGAAGTTGAAACCGTTCTCATCGATGAAATCAAGCAGGTCCAGGAAAGTGCTCCGCTGCATGCGCTTCTCGAACAACAAGGGCCTTTGACCCTGGTGTACCGGCCCGAGTATGATTCCACCGTTGTTGGCAATCAGATAGAGCCGGTCGAACAGCGGGCGTTCATTGCTGAAGGGTTCGATGCTGCGGTCGATGTTCCGGCCGCTCACTGAGCTCACGATCAACCCGCGGTCCAGTGCGGCTTCTATGGCGCGCAGCCCCTCTTGAGAGGGTTTCCCGTCTGGCAGCAGGGCCGTGTCGTCCTGGTCGAAGGCGATCAGCTTGATTACAGGTGTTTCGATGTTGGTCACTGGTGTGTCGACCGTCATGGCATTCCTTCCTTATCCTTCAGTTTCTTTCCGATGCTGCCGCCGGGATGGTACCGGGCAAAGTCTTCCCGGGTAAACCCGCGGTCGGCCTTCAGGGCCATAGCCAGACCGTCGGCCACGGCCAATTGACAGGAAGTGCTCACGGTCGGCGCGAGACCCAGGGGTCCGGCCTCGCCGTCCGCGGGTACGTGCAGGGTCGCCGCGCTCGAACGGGCCAGGCTGGATGAAGCGTTCCCGGTGATCGCGATGAGCGTCGCGCCGTTTGCCGCGAGGGTACGCACGGCAGCCATGAGTTCGTCCGTCTCCCCGCTGTGGGACAGGGCGACGACCACGTCTCCCTCCGCCACCTGGCCACTGTCGCCGTGGTTGCAGTCGGCCGGATCGAGGAAATACGCCTTCGTTCCCGTACTCTTTAGCGTGGCTGCCAACTTGAGGCCGATATGGCGGGATTTCCCCACGCCGGTGACGTGTACGCGCCCGCCCGATGCTTCCGCTTTTCGTATGATCGAAATGGTATCGTCGAAGTAGGTGTCTGTCAGGCCTTCGTGCAGTTGTGCCAGTGCTTCGGCGGTCCTCCGTACGGCGTTCAATCCGATTGCTCCAGCGGTCGATACCTTCGAACCGTCCCGGCCGGTTTCCACGGACACCGGCATCGTTCCGGCAACGGCTTCCGGTACGTTTTGACCCGGGACCGGATCGCCTTCGTAAAGCGCAAACACTTCATCGCGACTCGCACCGAGATGGGGGAAAGCCCCTGGGATGCGACAACATACGGCGCCGCAGGCGTTGGCCAGATTGGCGGTATCCCGCAGTGAGAGTTCGTGGTAGAGCCCCGCGATCAGCCCACCCAGAAAGGCGTCTCCGGCACCCGTCGTATCCCGGGCGCTGACCGGTTTCGCCGGTGTGCGTGTCGTCTGGTTCCCATCGGTGACAACCGCGCCTTGCGCGCCTTCCGTGACGGCCACCAACCGGGCACCATACCGTTCGAAAATGGCCTCGGCCCGTGCTTCTGAACTGTCGGCTTCCACCATCTGCTGCGCGGCGGCCTTGGCGGGTTTGACGATGTCGGCCAGGTGCAGGGCCGTATCGAAATCGTCCACGGAACCGAGCCCCGCCACATCGATGGCGAAATCCGGTGGGACATCCACGTCCAGTACGGTGAGAATGCCGGCCTCGCGGGCGATGCGCAGCACGGCAATGACGGTTTCCAGCGGGAGCTGGGATATCTCGGTCGTCACCATGGCGGCGGTACGTATGTAATCGGCGAAATGCGTTTCCACGTCCGTGGCCGTGGTCTCCGCCGTCAATGCACGGGCCATGTAGATCGCCCGTTCCGCGTCGTCCGCCACATTGATAACCGAAAAGGAGGAAGGGCAACCCTCACGAACCCGGATGGCCGATCGGTCGATTCCATGGCGGTCCATCTCGTCCCGGATCATCGTTCCATACCGGTCGTCGCCCTGGAAACCGAAGAGACCGGCCGGGACGCCCAGAAGAGCCGTCCATGCCAGGTGGTTCAGCGTCGCGCCACCCACCACCTCGGTCACGACCTCGCCTGCTTCGTCCGGCACGATATAGGTTTTTTCCTCAGGTCCCGCGATCCGGTTCACCCGGTAGATCACGTCCATGACGTTGCTTCCGACGCCTACGACTCGCCGGGTCGGATCAGTCTCCTTTAGCACGATATACTACCTCGCTGGTTGCACGAACGTCCACTGGACGGAAGGAACAGTATATGGCGGATCGTAAACAGGTCTCAACCGCTGTTGACCAGGACGACCGCGACCAGGGTCAGGCCGATGCCGACGTAAGCGAGCCTGCGCACCTGTTCTTTCCAGTACAATATAGCTACGAGCGTGGTGATGACAAGGCCGACCGAGCTGACGAAGGGAAAGACAATGGTGCCCGGTAGAAACTTGAGCGTGAGGACGAGAAGCCAGGTTCCCACGACGTTGCACGCGCCCAGCAGAAAGCTCCACCGCACGTCGGGCAAGCTCGCGCGGATCGGCTTGTACCAGATATAGCACAGTCCCATTACACCGGATACGGCGAAGAGTGAGAACAGGTAGAGCGACATCTGGCTCTGGGGTGCGAGTTCGCTGAAGACTTTGGGGGATAGATGGCAGAATCCCGTCGTGACGAAGAGGGCGCTGACCAGCCATGCGACGCCGCGCAGCGACAGGTTGGTTTGCCTGCCCAGGCCTAGCGTCAGGAGCGGCAATGCGACGCAGACGGTGGCGATGCCCGCAATTTGCTGTAGATTGGGGATCTCATACCAGATGACGATCGAACAGAGGATGGGAATCAGGACGGACAGGCGGACGATCGCCAGGGTCACGGCGACCCCACCTTGCAGGAGGGCCTGGATCAGAAAGTAGAAGGCGACGAAGTAGCAGACCCCGCTGGCCGCGCCGATCAACACGGTGGTCCCGTGCCAGACCCAACCCGAATCGGTAAGCATCAACAGGCCGGAGAACAGGGCGCCGGCGGCGTAGTTCAGGCTGCCCACCGCCAGGGGGTTACGGCCGTTTTGGTGGGCAGATTTCAGTATCAGGCCGAAGCACGACGTCACAACCGTCGCCGTGATCAGCAAAAGGAGTCCGAGCGCCGTGGTTTGCTCTCCGTCGGTTGGTTACGGCGTAAAGGCGAAGGTCCCCACGTATGCGCTGCGCTTGTTCGGTATGCTCCACGTCGCGATCAGGTCCGAACCGCTGTACGCGTGGGCGGCGGTCTGGACCAGCGTGGCCGAAGCGTCACGGGTAAAGGGATCGTACCAGACCATGCGGTCGCAGTTGGGCTCGTGGTCGGTCGCCAGCATGGTTCGGGTAGAAACGCGAACGTGGCCATCCACCGAAACGGCGAAAGCATCACCGCCATCGTGGCGGAAGGAAATTTCGGTTGGCTTCACCGTCTTTACCGTGCCGAAAAGATCACCGTACCGGGCCGTGAAGGTGCTTTTCAGGGCTTGCCGCTGTGTCGGCGTGGCCCGGCTGTCGATCAGCAACACGGTTTCGCGGGCGTGATGGCCGAGTTGCAGGTTGCCTTCTCCGTGTATGACGGCGACGACGGCCAGATCGGCCAACGCGCCTTCACGGATGCGCCATGCCACCACGGCCTGGTTGGCATCGCCCCCCGCCTCGGCCGAGTAGGTACAGCCGCCGCCGAGGATGTGGTTGGAGCGTACTTCCACGTAATCGCCGGTAACCGACGGCGAACCGGCGAGCGCCGGGGATGCCGCGAGGACTATAGCGACCATGAGAGAAAATCCGGTTTTCAACATGTTTACCTCCCTGGACTTGCGATTTTTGGAATCTGGTTCTGGGGGTCAGCGCTTTCGGACAGGTCGCTGCCCTGAACTGGTCATTATCGATTGAACGCGAAATAGACACGCGGTATAAGCTACCTTACCGAGAACTTCCGAGTATATTCAATATATGTTCTCCCTGCCATCCAAGTCAATCGCAAATCGAATCGATCGCGGGACGCATCCCGGCCTTTCCAGGATCGGTCTTTACCGGTTTCCCTCTATGCCGGTTCCGGCCTCATCCGGCAACTGGCGTTCCGGGATCATCTGTCAAAGGAAACAAGCATGGAATACAGAGCACTGGGTGAATCGGGCCTGACGGTATCGGCCGTCGGCATGGGTTGCTGGCCCATGGCCGGCGTCGGCTGGACCGGCATCGACGACAACGAGTCCCTGGCGGCGCTGGAGGCGGCCATGGACGGCGGCATTACCCTCATCGACACCGCGTACATGTACGGGCGGAACGGCGAATCGGAACGGCTGGTGGGCCGGGCCATCGCCGGCAGGCGAGACCAGATCGTACTGGCGACGAAATGCGGTCTGTACTGGGATGGCACCACGCTGATGCGCGACAGTTCGCGGAAACGCATTCTGGAGCAGATCGAGGAGAGCCTGCGCCGCTTGAATACCGACTACATCGACCTGTACCAGGTGCACGCGCCGGACGAGGACACCCCCTTCGAGGAAACGGCCATCACGCTTGCTGAACTGAAGGAACAGGGCAAGATCCGGGCGATCGGCGTGAGCAATTACGACGTGGCGCAGATGAAAAGTTTCGCAGACCATGCGCCACTGCACTCGGACCAGCCGCCCTACAACCTGCTCATCCGCGACATCGAGGCGGAAATCCTGCCCCACTGCCTGCACCACCGCATCGGCGTGATCTCTTACTGGCCGCTGTACAAGGGACTGCTGACCGGGAAATATGGCCGGGGCCACCAGTTTCCGGAAGGCGATTCCCGTAACGACGACGGCCGGTTCAAGGGGGAAGCGATGGGGCGTACGCTCGACACGCTCGATCGGATGAAACCCATCGCCGATGCATACGGGAAATCCATCGCCCAGCTCGTCATCCACTGGACGGCCCGCCAGCCGGGAATCACGTCGGTCCTGTGCGGAGCGACGCGTCCTGCCCACGTTGAACAGAACATCGACGCGGTGGGTTGGGAGCTATCCGACGAACATCGTTTACAAATCGACGATATCGTGGCTGATATGAATGTATAGACGGGTCCAGGGCGGGATTTAGGCGGACCGGTGCGGTCGATGCGGCCTGAGAAGGTCTAGTTGGCCAACGCGCCGCTTGCGATCGAGCGGATCTTCTTAACCATGGAGCGGAATCCGTTGCTTCTGCTCGGACTGAGATGGGAAGCCAGGTCCATCCGGTCGAAGATGCCCTCTATATCGGCGTCCAGGATCTGCCGCGGCGTCTTGCCGGAGTAGACCATGAGGAGGATGGCCACGAGGCCGCGGACGATGTGGGCGTCGCTGTCCGCGTCGAAGGTGATGGTCGGCGGCAGGGTCTCGACGACATGGGGAACGAACCAGACCTGGCTCACGCATCCCTTGACCTTGTACGCTTCCGTTTTGTAGGACGCGTCCAGGGGCGGAATCTTCTTTCCCAGGTCGATGATCTCCTGGTAGCGTTCTTCCCAGTCATCCAGGTATTCGAAGTCTTCCAGCACTTCTTCTATCGTCGTGTCAAGCGTCACGATGGTCTATCCTCCCCGATCGCCTTCAGCTCGCCCCCAGCAGCAACATGGCCGAAACTCCTGCGGCCGCACCCGATACGAAGAGGTTCCACTGACGGTGCGGCGTACCCAGTATCTGAAGGAACACGAAGGCCGCGCTCGTGAAGACCGCCACGATCATCAACTGACCAAGTTCCAGTCCGATGTTGAAGGACAGGAGCGGCACGATGATCGATTCTTCCATGCCCAGCAGCGCCCTCAGGTAGTTCGAGAATCCCAGGCCGTGGATAAGGCCGAAGAACAGGGCAAGTCCGTAACTCGTCTTCCGTCCGGTTCTTCCCTCCGATGGCCTGAAGACGTTCATCAGGCACGTCGCCAGTATCGTCACGGGGATGAGCGTCTCGACCAGGTCCGAAGGTACCAGCACGATGCGGAGCGTGGCCAGCGCCAGGGTGATCGAATGCCCGATCGTGAAAGCCGTAACGAGCAAAAGTACCGAACGCCACCGTTTTAGCGGGTAGGCGGCGCAGAGGGCGATGATGAATACGATGTGGTCGTAGGCGCGCAGGTCCGAAATATGGTCGAAACCGATTTGCAGATATACCTGGAATTCGGACATATTCAGGAACCGAAACGAACCGTCCCCTTGACGGTCCCCTTACTCAGGTTGACGTACTTCTTCTCGCCGCCGATTTCGAACCGCATCACGTTGGCCTGCGTGTCGTACAGATCGATCAGGATCCGGTTCTCGACCTCGATCGTTTCCACGCGGTCCACATCCGTAATCTGCACCAAACAGGCGGTGGCGTCAAGCGCGTCCTCCATGCCGGCGTAGACAAGTTTCCCCTCCGCTCCGTTGATACGGAATGCCAGCCGGGAGGCCAGGTAGTCCGCCACGTGCAGGTCGCGGTCAACATGGGCCTGGCCGGTCCAGAGCCGGAGCCGGGGGCCGCCTTCCGCCACGATGGCCTCCTCCAGGTCGTCCGTAAAGATCCGCACTGTTATGTCGAGCCGATGTTCGTCCGCGTGCCATTTGACCCTGGTGATGCTGACGTAGAACTCGTGGGCCGATGCCGGGGATGGCATGCAGACCAGGCTGACTGGACTGCCCAGGCTGACTGGACTGACCGGGCTGACCGGGCCGACCGGGCCGACCAGGCCGATCGGGATGAACGTCAGGCAGAGGAGGATTCTGAGCGTCGTCATCGCCCCCTCCTATTGCGCCTTGTCGTCCTGCAGGCCGTACTTGTCGATCAGGTAGATCAACGAGGCGATGGACGCGCCTCCCAGTTCCAGTTCCCGCCGGTTCACCGTCTCGAAAACATCGGTCGGGGCATGGTGGAGGTCGAACATGCGCTGCGAATCCGGAATGAACCCGATGGTCGGGGTACCCGTCTCCCTGCGGAGCGGACCGATGTCTGCGCCGCCCCCACCCTTGTTGATGTATGCGATCGTGTTCTGGGGAAAGAGGGGCAGCCACGACCGGAACCGCTCGATGACTTCGTCGTCGGCACTCACGCCGAATCCCCTCGGGCTGAATCCGCCCGCGTCGCTTTCGAGCGCGATCAGGTGTTTCTCGCCGGATTCCTTCGCCACCTCGGCGTATTTTATGCCGCCGCGAAGGCCGTTTTCCTCGTTCATGAACAAGACGGCCCGGATGGTGTGCCGGGGCCGGATGCCAAGTTCCATGAAGGTACGCAGCACGCCGATGGCATGGACGCTGCCCGCGCCGTCGTCATGAGCGCCTTCAGCCACGTCCCACGAATCCAGGTGGCCGCCCACCAGGATGATCTCGTCCGGCCGTTCGCTGCCCCGGATCTCGCCGATCACGTTATGGGAAAGGGCGTCGGGATGCCACTTGGAGGACAGGTGCATGTAGAGCCTGGCGTCGGGTTGATCTTCCAGTACCTTGATCAGCCGGTCGGCGGACTGAAAACCCAGCGCCGCCGCGGGTATACGCTCCGTGCCGTCGAGGTAACGCAGGCCGCCGGTGTGGGGTTCGTCGTCGAAGTTGGAGGCGACCGAACGGATCACCACGCCCACGGCGCCCTGCTTCGCCGCCTGGGAAGGGCCCGCGGAACGCTGACCGACCGCCCCGCCGTAACCGGGTCCCGTGCCGATCACCGTCTGGTCGAAGGGCCGGTTATAGAAAACGATTTTCCCTTCAATGACGTCGCGACCCAGATCATTCACCTCGTCGACGGAGTGAACCACCACCACCTCCGCCGCGATCCCCTCTGGAGCCGTAGGTACCGATCCGCCGATGGCCAGGGCGCGCAATTCGATCATGCCTCCCTCGACGTCGACTATCCGTACCTGCTCCTTACCGCCACGTTCCCAGTGGGGCACCATGACTTCCTGGAGGTAGACCCGGTCGAACCCGTACCCTTCCATCACCTCTTTGGCCCATGCCACGGCGCGTTCGGCGCCTTCCGAGCCACTCAGGCGCGGTCCGATGTTCTTGCACAGATCGCCCAGCAGGTCGTACATCTCGCCGGTGGTCAGCCGTTCGTCGAAAATGGCGTCGACGGTTTTCTCGTCGTCGGTTTGTGCGCGGACATCGAAAGCCATGGCCGCCGAGCATGCCAGCGCAAGGCTCAGGGCGAGGGACAGGGAGTAACGCAGGATCACGTGGTGCGCGACCCCGTGTACGGTGCCTCGATTCGGGGACAGCATGAAGACCTCCGTGGGTAATGTTGATGATCGGGTAAGTTCCCGGTCCGCCCGGACCGCCCGGCCCGGGATGATTACCGGGTAAGTTCCCAGCCCATGTGGGAGATTTCCGTCACGATCAGTTTCTCCCATGCGAGTTTCACCGCGGCCGGGGAGCCGGGCGTAGAGATAATGACTGTATTTCGGTAAACGCCCGCGGTGGCGCGGGACATCATGGCCGCCGCGCCGACCTGTTCGTAGCTGAGCATGCGGAATATCTCGCCGAACCCGGGCAGGGGCTTTTCCAGCCTGCGGTTCAGCACGTCGAAGGTCCGGTCTCTCTGCGAGATGCCGGTTCCCCCATTGAAAATCACGACCTGGACGTCTTCGCCGGTGCAGCTTTCCAGGGCGTCTTCAACCTGGTCCGGTTCGTCCCGGATCAGCCGGTAGCCGGCGACCCGGTGGCCCGCTTCTTCGATGCGCGCCCGGAGGTAATCGCCGTTGACGTCCGTTTCCGGTGTGCGGGAATCGCTGACCGTTACGACGGCGACTCCCACGGGTCCGCGCTCGGCGGCGCGGGATTTATGGAATGAGGCGCTCTTCGATGGCATGAGACCGGATGCTACAGCACGTCCTTCAGCCGCAGTCCCTGTTTCTTCAGGAAAGGCATCAGCCCGATCTTCGTGACCGTCCGCAGGGCGCTGACGGACATCTTGATGCGCACCGTGCGGCCCAGTTCGGGTACGTAGATACGCTTCAGCTGGAGATTGGGATATTGACGCCGCTTGGTCTTGTTATGGGCGTGGGATACGTTGAAGCCGACCAGGGGTCCTTTTCCGGTCAACTTGCATTTTCTCGACATGGGGTAAACCTCCAGGAACGCCGCTACCGCGTCTCCCGGTACATGACGTGCCGCCGCAGCGTGGGATCGTATTTCTTCATTTCGATGCGGGCGGTCGTGTTACGCCGGTTTTTCTTGGTGTAGTAGCAATGCGCGCTTTCCGTGCTCTTCATTTTTACCAGGTCACGGTTTTTGCCCTTGGCCATGCTGTACTCCTCGACGAACGAATCTTCAGAATGCCGATTTTTCCGATCAGGCGATGATTTTTGCCGATCAAGCGATGAAATCTAATGTGCGCGCACAGGAAAATCAAGAAAATAAATCAAAACCACTTACATCATTACCTGCGCCCAATCTCGAGACAACCCGCGCGCCGACTCAAGCGGTTCGCGGGACTCTGCCTACGCCTCGTCCATCGCGCAGGCCTTCAGTTCGTCCAGCGACACGAATTCCAGTGCCATGAGGTGGGTGGCGCTCATTACCACCGGTGGGGCCACGCCCGCGTCGTAGGCCTCTTTCCAGCGGTTTACGCAGATGCACCAGCGGTCGCCGGGTTTGAGTCCCTCGAAGCCGAAGGCGGGCACGGGCGTGCTGAGATCGTTCCCGGTTTCTTTGGAAAAGACGAGGAACGCTTCGGTCATTACCGTACAGACCGCGTGCACACCGGCGTCGCCCGACCCGGTATTGCATGCGCCGTCGCGGTAGAACCCGGTCAGGGGATCGGTCGAACATCCCATGAGTGTGCCGCCGAGTACGTTCATGAGACTCCTACAGGTCGAACAGGTAGGCCAGCTTGACCACCAGGGTACGGTCCAGCGGATCGCCGAGCAGGGTGTCCGTCATCTCCCCGTTGTCCCGCCGTCTCGTTGTACACGACGAAGAGGTTGCTCCCGGGGTTGATGATATAGTTGAACCGGAAGTTCGAAACGAACCGGTCCTGCTGGGTGTCCCACTGCACCAGCGCGCGGAGCGACAGGTCCGGCGAGAAGGAATAGCTCGTCCTGACCCCGAAGATGATGGGCGGTGACCTCCCGCTTCATATTGGCCGGCGTCGGTGAGCGTCACGTCGTTCAACTCGTACCGGGGACCGATCGTGAACTTCGAACCGGTGCGTAATCCGCCCCCGAGACTCAGCGAGCGCCGGTCGCCGTTTATGTACTGGCCCACGAATGAGTTCGAAAGTCGGCGGACAGGGGTTTGCTCAGGTTCGTCGTGAAATGCATGCGCGAAGACGCGTCCGTGTAGTTGCCCGCGGGAAGCTTGACGCCCAGGATGGGCCGCGTGTCCTCGCTGATTCGCCGGAAGGCGCGGTCCAGGGTGATCCCCGCCTGTTCACCCCCCGTGAAGAACAGTCTCGAAATGGTAGTGTTCCCTTCGGGTCAGCTGCGTGCCGTCGTCTCCGAAAGTCGCGCCCAGCACGATGTGGGGGAAATACCTCCGAACGATACTGTTGTCGGGTTCGGGGGTAAAAAACGCGCGGGCGGAAACCTCGTGAAATCCGCCGAAATTCCGGGCCAGGCTCCGTCGGCTGAAGAAACCCATGCCGGGATTGAAGAACTCGGACACGCCCATGTAGAGCCCCTCGAACTGCCACAGCGGACCGTTCCACCGCGACCAAAGCCGTCCCGCGAAACCCGATTCGCTGTTCTCGCCTTCCTGGTACCTGGTCCCGGCCAGGAAACCGCTGACGGCCAGCTTCGGACCGATCGCCAGGTTTAAATCGGCGCCGCCCGCCTGGTTGTAATCGCCACCGCCGATCCGCTGGTTGGTCATAATGAGGCCGATATTCGATTTCTCGCCCACGTCCCGGCTTAATCGCGCCACGGCATAGATGTTGTTGTCGATCTTGAAGTCGCCGAATTGCTGGTCGCCGGTGCGCATGAGCAGCAGGCCGAGATTGGTTCTCCCGGCCTTGCCCGTCATACGGCCGCCGCCGGTAATCGGCACCTGTCTCAGCGTTCCGGACCCATCGCGCGCCAGACCGATGTTGCGGCTGTAGAACAATTCCGTCTCCCGGGCCACGCCGAAGCGAAACAGGCCGGCGTTCTCCAGGAAGAAGGAGCGCTTTTCCGGGAAAAACAGGTTGAACTGGGTGAGGTTGACCTGCGCGTCGTCCACTTCAACCTGGGAGAAATCGGTGTTATAGGTCAGGTCGAGGGACAGGTTCTGGGACAGTCCGTACTTGACGTCCACCCCGCCGTCAAAATCATCGTCCCGCTTGGTCGTGCCGGGTTGGAAAGTCCACGTGGCGCCGCCCAGGGAATAGGGCGTGATCTGAAGGTAGCGGTGGGCGTGTTTCGTAAGGTTCATGCCCGACAGGGTCCCGGCCACCGACACCTGGGATATGCTGAAGGGCCGGATGACCGGCGCCCAGAAGGACTGCTCGTTGCGGCGGCGGACCTGGCGCTCCAGGTTCAACCCGAAGTCCACGTCATCGCCGGCTTCGAATCGCAGCGTGCTCCAGGGGATGGCCATCTCGGCGTACCACCCCGCTTCGTTCCGGGAGGTGTACACGTCCCATACGCCGTTCCAGTCCGTCAGGACGTTGGTATTGAAGCGGCCCTCGGACCGGCCTTCGTTACGCACCTGGGCATCGTAGCGGGCGCCGTCGGGGTTGGTGGCGAAGAGAATGCCGTTCTGACGGTCCAGGTAGGTATCCAGGATGACCTGGAAGTAATCATCGTCGGCCAGGTCGCCGTCCCGGGCCATCTGGGTGGCGATGATCTGGGCGGGGTCCGAATCGTAGGCCCACAAACCGATGTACAGGGTCTGTTCGTTGTACAGGACCCGCACCTCCGTCCGCTCGGACGCCGGCTGTCCCTCGTCGGGACGCTGCTGGGTGAAACCGGAGGCCGCCAGGGCGTTCTGCCAAATATCCTCGTCCAGCACCCCGTCCATGTGCAGCGATTCCAGAATGCGCAGGGGGACCAGTTCCCGATCCTGCGCCGAAGCGGTGCCGCCAGCCATGCCGGCCAGCAAAGCCGTGACACAGCATGCGGCTACGACGCGCAGAATCACGCGACAACTATACATTATGTTTAGTCCTCCATCGGCTGCCCGAAGGGAACGGACAGGCTGAACGTGACATTCCGTCCTGGATTGTCTATGAAATACCGGAACCGGCTCAGGTAGTCACGGTACCGGTTATTGAACAGGTTGTGAACCCCGAACTGCATCCGCACCGGTTGGTCGGCCACGGCGAACTCCCCGTGCATGTGGACATCGAAGAGGCTGTAACCGCCCGGGGGATCCACGTAGTCGATGTCCCTGGGAAAACTGTTCTGCCGCATAACGAAGCGGCCTTCGAATCCGACACCCGCTTCGAGCAGACGCCCCGCGGTGGGCAGGTGGAAATCCAGCCCGGCAATCAGCCGGGTAGACGGCATCTGGTAAAGGGGACGGTCTTTCGAGGTGTCTCGACCCCGGACGAGGGACGCGGACAGGTATACGTCCAGGTACCGCGCGAGATCGTACTCGAGGTAGCCGTCCACACCCTGTATTACGGCATTGGTTTGTATGTAGGTGAATTTAGGAAACGCGCCGCGGATTGTCAATACGAGATCGTCCGCCGGCAGCAGTGAAATGTAGTTGTCGTACTGCGACCTGAAAAACCCTAATTCACCACGGCCGTGCTCACCCTGGTACCGCAGGGTAAGGTCCGTGTTCACGCTCGACTCGGTCTCCAGATCCGTATCGCCTACCTCGAACTGCGCCGTCCCGTGGTGTACGCCGTGGCTGTAAAGCTCGTTCACCCCGGGCGGGCGCCACGCCCGGCCCACGTTCGCGGCGGCGGCCAGGGTCGGCGACAACTGGTAGATCAGCCCCACGACGCCGGTCACGTTGCTGTATGTATGCGTTCGGCCCACGACACGCTCGGAGGCCCGTGTGCTTTCATTCGGGTAGATTTCCATCCAGCGGTAATCGTACCTGGCGCCCGTTTCCAACGTAACCTTCCCGTTCGTCCAGGATTCCAGGGCGAATACGCCAAGATTATAGGCCAGGAAATCGGGGATCAGGAACCCCGTGCTGAATCGCCTGTTGCGTTGGCGCATGCCGCTGACGCCGATCTTGCCGTACCACCGTCCCAGATTTGGATGATGGTAGATCATATCGCCGCTGTGGGTCTGCAGACCCTGGGCGAACCCGGGCCTGGCCGGCGTGCCGCCTCCCCGGGTGTGGGAGTCCCACTCCTCCCTCCGGTTGTACTGCTGGCCGTAACGCAATTCCAGGTTGCCTGTGCCTTTCAATCCTATCCTGGATCGGAGTGAAAGCAGATCGTGATCCACCCGCTGCCGCGGATTGTCGATGTCGTAGGTAAAGGACCCCACGATGTCCGGGTCGCCCCGGGCGATCGTTCGTTCGAGGTCCGTGGTGTTGCCGATGTGGGAACCCTTGAAGATACCGATCCACGTACCGAAATGGCTGAAATAGGCTTCGGTGTCCATCCAGTCCGTCGTCAGGCCCAGGGCGGCGGAATAGTTCCGCTCGTCGAACCCGGTATTCCGGATGACGTGGGAAGGCGCGCGGGCGTCCCCCGCACGCCGGAGGCTGCCCTGCACGCGCCATTTGAGCCCCCGGAGACGGCGAAACGCGCCCTGCACGAGGGCGGAACCGGCCCCCTGGCGATTATTGGAAAACATATTCGTGTTGATCCTGCCGCCGATTCCGGGGTTCTCGGGCAGTTCGGGCGGTTCGATGCGAATGACACCGCCGATGGCGCCAACGCCGTACTGTACGCCCGCAGCGCCTTTGAGCACCTCGATTCTGGCCGGTGAAAAGGGATCGATCTCCGGGGCGTGGTCACCACCCCACTGCTGGCCCTCCTGCGCAACCCCGGCGTTGAGCACCAGCACGCGGGCACTGTGGACCCCGCGCAGCACGGGTTTCGATACGGCCGGTCCCGTGGTCAGCGCGGATACGCCGGGCAAGGATTCCAGGGTCTCCCCCAGCGTCTGGCCCCGTCTTTCCTCCAGGGCCGACGGCGGCAGCACGAGAACGGACTGGCTCGAGCCGGTGAGTTCACCCGCCAGGTTCCGTTCACCGGTCACGACGACCTCTTCGCCGACGAGGGGTTCCGGTTCCATTCTTACTTCGAGCACGGTTGGCCGAAATTCGGAAACGATGACTTCGGTCGTGATCGTTCGGTACCCTACGAACCGGAATTCGATCCCGTGTCTCCCCGGGGGTACGTTTTCCAGGGTAAACAGCCCGTTATCGCCGGTGAATGTTCCGATCTCCAGGGCTGACAGGAGGACGGTCACCGACGGCAGTGGAACGCTTTCCTCGTTCAGTACCTTGCCGGTAACCGTGGCCCCATGGACCGGCCCCGCGAATGCCAGTAGTATCGCCAGCAATGTGAACTTACTCAACGATCACGTCGAACGTCACGTCTATATCCGTTTCATCGCTCGGATTCTGACCGTCCTTCGGCCGCTCGTCGTAGTGGCTGAGGGTTACCCTTAACTTGCCGGCCGTGGCGGCCTGAAGAATCTCGATGCGGAAATTCACCCCGACGGGATGATCGGCGCCAATGTTGGTTCCGTAGTCGGATTCCATGTCCCGGTAGGTGATGACCGCGTCCGATATGCCGCCCTGGGGTTCGTAGAAGAACTGGTGATTCTCCGCCTCTTCCTTCACTTCTTCGGTGATGTCCTCCGCCGGTGTTACGGATTCGTCGAGTACCTCAATACTACCGTCGTACGTGGTATTCTTGGACACCGTGATCTCGTCGACCTCCGGCGGGTTGCCTCCCTCGCCATCCAGATCAGCGAACCGTGCGATGATTGGCGCTCCCCCGGTAGTCGGAGTCAGGGTGATCACGATGGTCGTAATGAGTTCTTCCTCTCCCGGTCCCGTGGGATCGGTGGGATCCGTGGGATCGGTGGGATCCGTGGGCCCTGTGGGGCTGCCTTCGTCGTCGGCGCAGGCGAAGGCCAGTGCGGCGGTGAAGCACAGCGAAACTGCGAATATGTGCAGGCGTTGCTTCGACATGATCTGGGCTCCTTGGCTTCTCTGTTGACGTTCGTTGTCATGTCATCGTCGAATGACCTGTTCGATGATGCATGGACCGCATTGGGTTGGCCAGGATATGCAGGCCGGGATCACCAGGCTTGGAGAAATCTGAATGGTACGGCCCGGGCCGTTGGGAACCCGAAATTTGAGTGCGGATCCGGGTTTACCGGGAAAATACTTCTTGATCGGCGCGCGCAAGCGCGTTATCAGGATGCTTCGGGAGGAGGAGCGCGGCTGCCGAGGATTCCGGTTTGGGACCGGGAAAAACACCGTTCGAAACCGGCGACTATGGTACCGAATGTGTCGTCGGCCGGAACCGGCGCGGTCGATTTGTCGGAAACCGTGGAGGATGCGAAGGTATACTGGCATCCCTGGCAGTGGTCTTCATGACCGGTGCTCGCCTCGAGGCCATGGCAGTGAAGCGCCGGGCCGGCGGAGAGCAGGGCGTAGACGAGCACGCAGGACAGCGAGAGGAATTTCATGGGAAAGGTTGAACCGGAGTTCCGCCATGGATTCATTGACATATATCTGTTATTTATTGATTAATCAGTAATTTATGATATGATTAATCAAGCCGTATGTCAAGAGATTCGCGTCTTCGTGCATTCTGAACTTGACACGATTCAGCGCCCTGTTTATCATTCGACCCCGCGAAAACGAACGAAAGTCCAAACGTGCGCCCATTGGACGCGGACATCTGGATTTCATGCCAAAACAGGAGTGGTAAAAAGGGTGTCCGACAAAGTAATGATCGAAGCAAAGGGGCTATGCAAGTACTACGGCTCCTTTGTCGCCGTGCAAGATATCTCCTTCGAAATACCCGACCGCCAGATCGTGGCGTTCCTGGGTCCTAACGGCGCGGGAAAGTCCACGACGATGAAGATCCTCAGTGGCTACCTGGGCGCAAGCGCGGGAAGTGCGGCCATCGCCGGGTTGGATGTCAGGCGGGACCGTCTCGCCATGTCGCGGCACCTGGGTTACCTGCCCGAAAACGGTCCGCTTTACCAGAACATGACGCCGCTGGAACTCCTGCGGTTCTTCGGTGAGGTCCGGGGACTGGATTCCGGCCTGCTGGCGAATCGCCTGGACTACGTCATCGACCGGTGCAGCCTGGATCAGGCCCTTGAAAAACCCATCGATAAACTGTCCCGGGGCAACAAGCAGCGTGTCGGCCTGGCACAGGCCCTGCTCCACGACCCCGACGTACTCATCATGGACGAACCGACCGCCGGCCTGGATCCCAACCAGATACGGGATTTCCGGCAGGACATCCGATTGCTCGGGCAGACCAAGACCGTACTCCTTTCCACGCACATCCTGCATGAAGTGGACGTAATTGCCGACCGCGTGCTCCTGATCAACGAAGGCAGGCTGGTCTTCGACGGCACGCCGGAGGTGCTGCGCCGGGACGGCACGCTGGAAGAATCGTTCTACGCGTTGACCGGGCACGGACGCACGGGAGCGGACGTTGGGGAATCGGGGAACGCGGAGGCAGCCGCCGGGGAGACAGGCGAATGAACCTCGGTCCCGTCAACCGGCTCAACGGCAAGGTGATCGCGGCCATCGTCCGCAGGGACATGCGCCTGGCCTTCAGCAATCCCTCGGGATACGTCTTCGTCACCCTGTTCATCTTCCTCAGCGCCGCCGCCGCATTCTGGCAGGTCCAGTTCTTCCTGAACAACCTGGCGAACCTCGACCAGTTGAACGCCGTATTCCCTTACCTGCTGCTTTTCTTCATACCGGCCCTGACCATGGGCGTGTGGGCCGATGAAGCCCGGCAGGGAACGGATGAACTGCTACTAACACTTCCGGCGACCGATCTGGAAATCGTCCTGGGCAAGTACCTCGCAGTACTGGGTGTCTACACGGCCTCGCTGCTGCTGTCTCTGACCCACGTGCTGGTCCTCATGTTTCTCGGCAGCCCCGACCTCGGTCTCATGGCGGGCAATTACCTGGGTTACTGGCTCGCCGGCGCCGCCCTCGTCTCCGTCGGCATGCTGGCGTCCCTGCTGACCTCGCACGTGACCATCGCCTTCATCCTGGGCGCGCTTTTCTGTAGCGTTTTCGTGCTTGTCGGTCCCATTACGGGCGGCATCAGCGAGGGGCTGCGGAACCTGCTCTCGCCCCTGGGGCTCTTCAACGCCTTCGACGATTTTGCACGCGGCGTCGTCAGTTTCTCCGGCCTGATTCATTTCGTCTCCGTCACGGGCCTGATGCTGTTTCTCAACGTGGTGCTGATCAGCCGACGACACTGGCCTGCGCGGGCCGGGGGCTTCGGCACAGGGATCCATCATGGCGTACGGGCGGCGGCGCTGGTCGTGGCTATTATCGGGTTGAACGCCATCCTGGGCCGGACGGGCGTCCGCCTGGACGTGACCGCCGAAGGGCTGCATTCGCTCTCGAACGAGACCGTGCAGATGCTGGCGGAACTGGACCCGGAGCGTCCCGTGTTCATCCAGGCCTTCGTGAGTCCCGAGGTCCCGGAATCCTACATACAGACCCGGTCGAGCCTGATCGACGTGCTCAAGGAACTGGACGCCGTGGGAGGCAGCCGGGTCCAGGTTCGGATCCAGGCCACGGAGATGTACTCTCCCGAGGCCCGGGAGGCCCGGGAGCGGTTCGGCATAGCGCCGAGGCAGCTGCCGGACCTGCGTAGCGCCCGATCGGGATTCACGAATGTCTTCGCCGGGATCGCCGTCACCTGCGGTCCGGAGGAACAGGTGATAGAATTTCTGGATACCGGGCTGTCGGTCGAGTACGAACTGGTGCGCAGCCTGCGGGTGGCCGCCCGCGCGGACCGGGCTAAACTCGGCATACTCGCCACCAAAGTGCAGCTCTTCGGTGGATTTGATTTCAACACGATGCAGAGCCGTCAGCCCTGGGCCATGACCGAAGAACTGCGCAAGCAGTACGACGTGGTGCAGGTGCAGCCCCAGGAAGAATACCCCGATGACCTGGACGTACTCCTGGTCGCCCTGCCCAACACCCTGCCCCAGCCGGAAATGGACCGGCTTGCGGATTATATCGCGGTGGGTAACCCTTCGCTCATCCTGACAGACCCGCTGCCGTCCTTCAACCTGCCCCTTGCCCCCTCAGAGCAGCCGGGCGCTGGCGCCAATCCCTTCGCGGGAAACCAGCAACCGCCCCCGATACCGAAAGGCGACATCCAGGGCATGCTGCGGGGATTCGGCGTAGAATGGAATTCCGGGTTGATCGTATGGGATCGCTACAATCCCCATCCGGGCATGGCCCATCTCCCACCGGAGGTGGTCTTCGCCTCACCGGGCAATGAGAATCCGGACACTTTCAACCAGGAAGCCGTCAGCACCGCGTCACTGCAGGAACTCGTCTTCATCTTCCCGGGCCGGTTGCAGCCCAGCGGATCCGGCGATTTCACCTTTTCGCCGCTGGTGCAAAGCGGGGAGGTGTCCGGACTGACCGCCTATTCCCAGATCGTTCATCGAAACTTCTTCGGCGGTTGGCAACTGTCCCTTTCCAACGTACCGCGGCGCGCGAGCCAGAACGCCTACACCATGGCGGCCCACGTCACGGGGGAAACCGCAGCGGTGAACCTGATCGTCGTGGCCGACGTGGATTTCGCTTCGCAGCAGTTCTTCGACATCCGCCGACTGGGTGCCGGGGGATTCAGTTTCGACAACGTCACCTTCTTCCTGAACGTCATGGACGTGCTGGTCGGGGACGAGTCCTTCATCGCCCTGCGCAGCAAGCGGGTGCGTTACCGGACGCTCGAGACCGTCGAAAGGCAGACCCTGGCGTACACGCAGCAACGGGTCAAGGACGAGGATGATGCCGAGCAGGAAGCGCAGGCGGCCCTGGACCAGGCCCGCCGCCGCCTCACGGCCCGCGTGGACGAGGTCCGGCAACGGACCGACCTGGACGAACAGACCCGTGGAATCATGGTACGCAACCTGGAGGAAGTCGAGAACCGGCGGTTCGAGACGCTGAAGACCAACATCGAGGCCGATAAGGAAGCCAGGATCCAGGACAGCAAGGAGATGATGGAAAGCCAGATCCGCCTGATCCAGAACTCCATCAAGAATCTGGCCGCACTGCTTCCGCCGGTGCCGGTCTTCCTCCTCGGCGTTTTCATCTTCGTCCGGCGCAGGCGGCGGGAGAACGAGGCGACCGCGGCCGCGCGGCGGTTGAGGAGTTGACTATGGATGAAACGCGCAAGACCCTGGCCTATGTCGCCGCGGCGGCAATGGTGACCGTCGCCGCCTTTCTGACGGCCCCGGCCGACCCTGCGCCGGAGGCGTTTTCGGACCGCGGCGAGGTTTTCTTTCCCGAATTCACCGATCCGAACGACGCGGTCTCCCTCGAGGTCATCGACTTCGACGAAGTAACCGGGCGCATCGACGCTTTCAACGTGGTGTTCAACGGTACGCGCTGGCGCATCCCTTCCCACCACAATTACCCCGCCGATGACAAAGACCGGCTGGCCCGTACCGCCGCCGGACTCATCGAGGTTCGCAAGGACGACGTGGTCGCCGAGGTCGCCCTGGACCATGAGGCCCTGGGTGTGGTGGACCCGCTGGACGAATCCGTCGCCTCCCTGGCCGGTCGCGGCATGCGCGTTACGATCAAGGACGGGAACGACAACCTGCTCGCCGATCTCATTGTCGGTGAGAACGTGCCCGGACGCGAGGGCAAGTACCGCTATATCCGGGTGCCGGGTCAGAAGCGGACCTACGCGGCGCGGTTCGACGTGGACGTGTCGTCCCGTTTCGGCGACTGGATCGAGAAGGACCTGCTTGAGGTGGACCAGGCGCGCATCGAACAGGTGATACTGAAAGACTACTCCATCGACGAAGGCACTCGGATCCTGGACCAGCGCGATACGATCGTCCTGTCCCGTGGGGACCCCGACTGGACGGCCAACCGCATGAGGAGCGGAGAGCAGGTCGATGGGGCGAAGATGGAAGATCTGCTCAAGGCCCTGGACGAACTGACCATCGTGGGCGTCCGGCCCAAGCCCGCCGGCCTTTCCAGGAGCCTGGAGGACAACGACGAAGGCATGAGCATAACCCGCGGCGAACTGGCCTCCCTGCAGGAGAAAGGCTACTACTTTACCCGGGACAGCCAACTGGTCTCCAACGAGGGTGAGGCGCAGGTCCGCACGAAGGACGGGGTGGTCTACACGCTGCGATTCGGGGAGATCGTGTACGGCGCGGGACGACGAAATCACGGCCGGGACGGGGGACCTCGGCGGCCGGAAGCCCACGGGGTCCGGGGGAGAACCGGTACCTGTTCATCACGACCGGATTCGACGCAAGCCGGTTCCCGGAACCGCGCAAACCCGCCGACACGGGATTTCAGACCCGGGCGGACTCGCTCTGGACCGATACCGACCGGGCCAATGCCGATCTGCAGGAAAAACACGAAGCCTGGCAGGGAAACGTCAATACGGGGCGCAGGACCTCCGCGGACCTGAACGCCCGTTTCGCCCGAGTGGTACTATGTGATTTCCGCGGACAGCTTCAACCGGATCCATCTCCGGCGTGGAGACCTGGTAACCTCCGAGTGAACCAGGACCAGACCTGCGCGTCGGTCATGGCGCGCACGCTGCATGACTCCGGCATCCGCATCGCTTTCGGCCATCCAGGCGGCGAAGTACTGGAATTGATTGACGCGTTCGAACGAACGGGTATCCGGTTCGTCCTGACCGGCCACGAGTCCACGGCGGCATTCATGGCCGCCGCGGTGGGACGCCTGACCGGGATCCCCGGCGTGTGCGTCGCGACCCTGGGCCCGGGCGCCTGCAACCTGGTTCTCGGTGTCGGGACCGCCTACCTGGACCGCGATCCGATTCTGGCCATCTCCGCGCGAACGTCAACGGAGCGCCACCACCGAAGCAACAAGCAGAACCTTCCTCTGATCGATCTATTCACGCCCATCACCCGCTGGTCCGTCGACCTCGAAAGCGCGCCTGTCGAAGATACGCTCAAAAACGCCCTGTCCGTCGCGGCCGGTCCGCCGCGGGGACCGGTTTATATTTCCGTGCCGTCCGACGTGGCGGGCAAGCCTGCCGTCGACCTGGATTCCGTGAATAATGATGCCGGCGGCCAGACCGTGCGCATTGACGCCGACCCCGGGACCGCGAATCCGCCTCCTCCGACCCCCGCGGACGAATCCGATCTCCCCCGCATCCTGGCCCGCTTGAACGAAGCCGAAAGACCCCTTGCCGTGGTGGGCATCGCCATGGACGCGGCAAGAGACGCGCCGGCCGTCAGGCGATTCCTGCGGGACACCGGCATACCCTACACCACGACCGTACAGGCGAAGGGGATCGCCGACGAGCGCGGAGCCGGATTCCTTGGGACGATCGCGCCGGCCGCCGGTGAGGATCGGATCATCGATTGGCTGGAGCGGAGCGACTGCATCCTCGGCATCGGCTTCGATCCCGTGGAGATCTCCCGGCTCTGGCACTTCGACGCGCCGCTGCAAATGGTCGCCAACGCCCCCGTGGGCTTCGGTACCTATAGCCCATCCGCTTCCTGCGTGGGTAACGTGTCCGCCCTCCTCGGCCGGATGGCGGAAGGTTACACCG
Source organism: bacterium (assembly GCA_965240335.1). GTDB lineage: Bacteria > JAAXHH01 > JAAXHH01 > JAAXHH01 > JAAXHH01 > JAAXHH01. The sequence continues at coordinate 309,350 of CBDEKM010000008.1, read as the reverse complement.
GGCGAAGCGCGTGGACAGAAGATGATATCCGGTACCTGAGAGCGCGTGTCGACGCGGTCTACCACCCGCCGGCCTCGTCGGGTCCGGAGGGCATGTCGCCCTATCACCTGGTCGGGGTCCTGCGGGATGCGCTACCGGAAGACACCATCGTCTCATCGGACGTGGGCGCCCACAAGAACGTCATGGGTCAGCGATGGCGGGCTCCGAAGCCGGACACCTTCCTCATGTCCAATGGTCTTTCTTCTATGGGCTACGGTGTAGGCGCGGCCATGGGCGCCGCGACGGTCTTTCCCGACCGACCGGTCGTGGCCGTGACGGGCGACGGCGCATTCGCCATGATGGTGCAGGAACTCGAGACCATAAACCGGACCGGTATCGCGCCCCTGCTCGTTGTCCTTTGCGACGCTTCGCTGGCCGTCATCAAGATCGCCCAGCAGGCCCGTGGTTTGCCCGAGACGGGCGTCGATTTCGCGCCGGTGGACTGGGTGAAGGTCGCCGAAGGATTCGGGGTCGGGGCGGAAACCGTGGGCACCCTGGATGAAACCCGCGACGCCGTTGCGCGCTGGGTGCGTCGCCGCGAGGCGCGAGTGCTGGTCGCCCACGTGGACGAAGGGCTCTATACCGGGTTGAAGTACTGAGTGCAAGACCACGGTCGGGTACCGTCTCTGAGGATAAAACCGGCCTGTTTCAGGGAAGATTTCCAATAAATTCGGGATGACAGGGTTGTTCGATTTGCTTGTTCGCTTTCCAGGTGAAATTAACATGGCGTTCGCGGGCCTGTTCTCTATATTGATACCCGCCCGGCGGGCACTGGTCCGGCAACGGGTATTCCACCATACATTCAACATGAACAAATACTGCGCGAGGAAGTAGCGCGCACGAGGGAGAAAAGGACCATGAGTACCGAATTCACGCTCGTACTGGCCGTGGTACTCGGACTTTATATGGCCTTTTCCATAGGCGCCAACGACGTGGCGAACGCCATGGGAACCTCGGTGGGTTCCAAGGCGTTGACCATCAAGCAGGCCATACTCATCGCCGCGGTGCTCGAATTCCTGGGAGCCTTCCTGGTAGGGGGACAAGTTACCAAGACGGTCCGGGGAGGCATACTGGATCCCCAGATCTCCGCGGCAGCGCCGGAACTCATCATCTACGGTATGCTTGCATCCCTCATGGCGGCCGGCACATGGCTCGTGGTAGCTTCCCGGCTCGGCTGGCCGGTATCGACCACCCATTCAATCGTGGGAGCCATCGCGGGGTTCGGCATGGTCGCCTTCGGCACCAGTGTCGTGCAGTGGGATCAGCTGGTGCAGATCGTCGCTTCCTGGGTGGTTTCGCCCCTCCTGTCGGGCGCCCTGGCCTACCTTATTTTCGGCGCGATTCGATGGACGATACTACGACATCCCGATCCCGTGCGGAGGACGATGAAATGGGGGCCACTGTACATATTCTGCGTCGTCGTCGTAATCGCCCTGGTCACCCTGTTCAAAGGGCTCAAGAACGTTGACCTGGATCTCACACTGGCCGAATCCCTCCTCTGGTCCAGCTTCCTGGGCATCATCGCGGTAATCGCCGGATACTTTCTGCTCGGCCTGGTCGCCAATGGATCGGAATCCAGTTCCACGGTTGCATCATCCGGTGATTCCCAGATGGCCATCGTCGAAAAAATGTTCGGCGTGCTCCAGATCATGAGCGCGTGCGCCGTGGCCTTCGCCCACGGGTCGAACGACGTGGCGAACGCCATCGGGCCCCTGGCGGCTATCGTGAACATCAGCCAGACGGGGACGGTCAATCCTGAGTCCCAGGTAGAGTGGTGGCTCCTATTGGTTGGGGGCATCGGTATCGTCATCGGCCTGTCGACCATGGGATACCGCGTCATGGCGACCATCGGTACCAAAATAACGGAACTGACACCCACCCGGGGATACGCGGCCGAGTTCGCCGCGGCCCTGACCATCGTGCTGGCCAGCAGGATCGGACTGCCCATCTCGACGACCCAAACCCTGGTCGGCGGTGTCATGGGCGTGGGCCTGGCCCAGGGCTTCAAGGCCCTCGACTTCAGCATCCTGGGTCGAATCGCGGCGTCATGGATCGTTACCGTACCCGTAGGCGCCTTGCTCTCGATCGTCTTCTTCTACCTGTTCCGGGCCATACTCTGATCCAGCGAAACTGGCACAGTCTGCTTGCCGGCATGCTCCAATGCCGCTCGCACGTAGGGCGGACCTCATGAACAACACGCCCCTGAACGCGGTCGAAACCGGGGGATCCCACCCTCCACCTCGACTCAGGTTTACCCTCGTTTCCGGCGCGCTGGTCCTGGGCGCTTACATTGTGTTGCAGTTCGCCGCAACGATCGGTGCGGTGTTCATGCTGGATCTGGATCCTTCGGAGCGCATGGGCGACCTGGTCGCCCTAGGTGTAATCTTCTCCTCCATACCCTGTACCATCCTTGTGTTGCTCATCCTCGGCCGGACGCGAGGAATCAGTCCGCGTTCCTGGCTGGCGCTCGTACCGGTCCGTCCTGCGGCCTTGCTCGGCTGGGTCGCGTTCGCCTTCATCCTGCTGCAACTCGCCGACCTGGTCACGGTCGAACTCGGACGCTCACCAGTACCGCCGGTCATGGAAACAATCATCGAAACCACGCGGTATACTACGCTGCTGTGGTTCGCGCTCGTGATCGCCGCGCCGGTTTTCGAAGAAGTTCTGTTCAGGGGTTTTCTGTACGAGGGGTTGCGGCGGACGAGGATAGGCGCCGGGAGAACGATTGTCGTCACGACGCTGCTCTGGACGATGCTGCACGTCGCCCAGTACGACCAGTATTTTCTTACACTGATCGCCATGATCGGAATCCTGCTCGGGATCGCGCGGGAGCGAAGCGGATCGCTCTATGTCCCCCTGGCCATCCACGCGGTGAACAACCTGCTCGGAACGCTGCAGATGACGGAAGAAAAGGACGCGCTCGTCAACGCGCTGTTTTAAAGGGGCTATATAAAGGGAGTTCGTCGCGGGGACCGGCTCTACCTACACCAGGCCGGTTAGGTGCCGGCCTGGACCTGTCTCAGACGCCCAGGGCCTTCTTGTTTTCGGGGGTCATCTTTGTCAGAGTGCGCTTGAACTTGTAGTTGCCGTCTTCGGACTTGACGGGTTTGACCAGCAGCACGGTCTGGACCTGCTCCTCCTGGTCCTTGTCGCTCCCCTTCGCCATCTTGGCGGCAAAACTTCTGTCCTTAGCCATGTGAGTGTCCTCCATTCCACGGGATCCTCTGATGGACGCTTGCCATTACGGATCCCATTGATCGTTCGCATCCCCGGTTATCTTTCGACGGGCAATATATGATTCCAGGACGCCGAAAACAAGAGAAATGTCCTCGCGGCTGTTAACGGCCTCCGATTCCCGGTGCGCGGGCCGTTCTCCCACCGGGCCTTCACCGCTTTTCCATAGACAACGGCTCCGTTCCGCCGTATCTTGCATCCGGTTTAATCACGATAACTGGAGCCAGCATATGAAAGCCGAAATGACGGGCGAGACCGTCCAAAAGCAAGCCGCTCCGCGGATTCAAAGCGGTAAACCGGACCTGAGGGGTTTAACGCTGCCCGAAATCTCGCGGATCGTCGCCGAGATGAACCAACCGGCATACCGGGCCGGGCAGATCACCTCGTGGGTGTACAAGAAGGCCGCGGGATCATTCGAGGAAATGACCAACCTGTCCCGGTCCTTCCGCGCCGAACTGTCGGACCGCGTGTGCCTGGATCCGCTGACCCCCGTCCAACAGTCGAAATCCCGCCATGGGCCGACCATGAAGTATCTGTTCGAACTCGGGGACGGCCAGAAAGTGGAGACCGTGCTGATCGGCGGGTCCCGGCGCAATACGCTCTGCATCTCTACGCAGGTGGGATGCGCCATCGGCTGCAGGTTTTGCGCGAGCGGGCTCGAGGGCCTGGTGCGCAACATGACCGCGGCCGAAATCGTCGACCAGGTCGTTCAGGTAAGGAAGCTGGACGGCGATACGCGTCCTATCAACAACATCGTCGTCATGGGCATGGGGGAGCCGCTGGCCAATTACCGCCAGGTGCTGCGGGCCGTGCGAATCATCAACGCCGACTGGGGACTCGGTATCGGCGCCCGGAAAATCACGCTTTCCACGAGCGGGCTGGTTCCAAAAATCTACCAACTGGCCGAAGAGGACATCCAGTTCGAGCTGTCCGTTTCCCTGCACGCCGCCGACGACCGGACCCGGACCATGATCGTCCCGGTCAACAAGCGCTATCCCCTCAAGCAGCTTATGAAAGCCTGCCGTCACTACACCGAAGCGACCGACCGGGTAATCACCTTCGAATATGTCTTGCTCAAGGGCGTGAACGATCGGTTCAAGGATGCGGAAAATCTCGTGAAACTGCTTAAAAAAGACAAATGCAAACTGAACCTCATTCCCTACAACCCGGTCAAGGGACTGCCCTACGAAACGCCTGACGAACACCGGCGAACGGCTTTCGTGGAAGCGGTGCGCTCGGGCGGTCTTCAGTTGACCCTGCGCCGGGAGCGCGGAAGGGACATCGACGCCGCGTGCGGTCAACTCCGCCTTTCGGAATCCCGGAAGAGCGGCTGACGGCCGAGGAACCGCGGGCGGGACGGAGGATCGCCCATGGAACAAGCGAGGCCACCCCGGATCCTCGTGGTCCGGCCCGACCGGATCGGCGACGTGGTTCTCTCCCTGCCGGTGCTGGACGCCCTTCGGCGCCGCTGGCCCCGGTCCTATCTCGCCATGATGGTACGCCCCTACACCCGGGACGTGGCCGAAAGAAGCCCCTGTCTGGACACCGTCATCGAAGACGACCCCGAAGCGGGGCATCGCGGCCCGGCGGGGTTACTCGCGCAGGTGCGGCGCCTGAAAACCCACAGCTTCGACACGGCCCTGATGCTCTTGCCGACCATGCGTCACGCCTGGATGCTCTTGCTGGCCGGCATCCCCCGGCGCATCGGCGTGGGCCGCACGATTTACCAGGCGCTTACCCTGACCCGGTCCGTCAGCCGCGACGGCTACGTACCGCTCCGGCACGAATCGGACTACTGCCTTGACCTGGCCCGCACCCTCGACGCCCGTGAACCGGGCGGTCAGCCGCTGATCGAAATACGGGAAAACGAGCGGATGCGAGCCCGTGCGATACTGAAGCGGCCGGATGGCATACCGGTCATCGGCATCCATCCCGGCAACGGCCGCAACGCCCCGAACTGGACGGCCGATCGTTACGGCGAATTGGCAAGTCGTTTGCAGCAACGGCACGGTGCGCAGATCGTCGTTACCGGTAGCGCGGACGAGAGCGGTCTCACCGACGCAATCTTGGCGAGGCTGGATGGCCCCTCCCTTTCGCTGGCCGGGCGGCTCTCGCTGGGCGAACTCATCGCGGTGATCGGTGAAATGGACCTCCTGGTGAGCAGCAGCACGGGACCCATGCACCTGGCGGGAGCGCTGGGCATACCCACGGTATCCATCTTCTGTCCACTTCCCGCCCGGTCGCCGCAGCGCTGGCGGCCCCTGGGCGGCAGAGATTGTACCTTGCTGCCTCCCAACGGGCAGTGTCCGACCTGTGACCACGGCCCGCTCTGCGACCTTTCCGATATCACCTTGGATATGGTCCAGGACGCCGTGGAGGAACAATTGGGATAGTCGGCACGCCGGGCCGCGCCGGGCCGCGCCGGGCCGGGCCTTGCCGGGCTGGGCCGAGCTTGGCTGGGCCGAGCTTGGCCGGGCTGGGCCGACAGAACCCACACCATACAGAACCCATACCCTATGGTGTCCGGAACCATGACTTTGTCTGAAACTCCATCCCGCATCCTGGCCATCCGGTTCAGTTCGATGGGCGATATCGTGCTGACCTCACCGGTTACCCGGCGGTTGAGCAAGATCTGTCCTGGCGCGGAAATCGACTTTCTCACGCGCAACGAGTACGCCTCCCTGGCCCGTTCGCTTCCCGGCGTAAGCCAGGTGCAGTGCTTCGAACCCGAAAAGGGACTCTGGCGGATCGTCTCCCGCTTGCGCCGTAAACGCTACGACCTGGTTGTCGACCTGCACGGGAATATCCGCAGCAGGCTCGTGGGACTCGCGGGCGGCGGGCGGAGGGTCGTCCGGTACGACAAGCGCCGGTTCACCCGCATGGCCATGGTGGCCTTGCCCCGGCGGTCCGCGGCCGTACCGCACACAGTAGATCGATACCTGGATGTCCTTAACGCGCTCGAAGGAATCGATGCCGGCGGCGCGGGCGGCCCGCGGGACGCGGCATCCCACGACGACGCGCCAGGCAAGCACGAGGATCGAACACCTGAACTGATCGTCGACGCATCGGCGGAGGAGGAGGTGGCGGAACGGCTGGCCATCGCGGGCATTGGACCGGAGGTCCCGGTACTCGCCGTGGCGCCCGGCGCTGCGCATGGTCCCAAGCGCTGGCCGCCGGACCGGTTCGCCCGGGTTGCCGACCAATTGGCAAAGACACACGGTATGAGGGTTTTGTTGCTGGGAAGCGACCGGGACCGTTCGGTGGTCGCGGAGGTGTCCGGCGCAATGACGGAACGAGCCGTGGATTGGTCCGGAGCTACGGATCTCACTTTGCTGCCCGCCGCGGTCAGCCGGTGCCAGTTGATGGTCAGCAACGACTCCGGCCCCATGCACGTGGCCACGGCCGTAGGCACTCCGGTCGTCGGCGTGTTCGGGGCGACGCATCCCCGCCTGGGGTTCGCCCCGCTGGGCCCGGATGACGCCGCCGTATCGCTCGACCTGACGTGCAGTCCATGCAGTCTGCATGGGGACCGGGCCTGCCGCTTCGGCACCCATGCGTGCATGGAAGATCTTCCACCAGAGCGCGTTATCTCAGAGGCGGAGCGCAGGCTCTCGGGGTGAGCGAACGGTTCGTCAGTCCTGCTATTCCGCTTCGTATTTCAGGAGCGAGAAGACGGGGCGGGCGCCCAGCCGTTTGCGGCCGTCCAGGAAGGACAACTCAATCAGGAATCCCACGCCGGCCACGACGCCGCCCGCATTTTCCACTAGTTGACAGGCCGCCGAAGCGGTCCCTCCCGTGGCCAGCAGGTCATCCACGATAAGCACGCGATCGCCGGGCTTCACGGCGTCCACGTGCATTTCCAGCGCGTCCGTACCGTATTCCAGTTCGAATTCGATCCGTCGTGTTTCCGCAGGCAATTTGCCCGGCTTGCGCAGCGGCACGAGCCCCTTGCCCATGTGGTAAGCCAGTACCGGCGCCAGGATGAAACCCCGGGCCTCGATACCGGCAATCAGATCGATGGGCTGTTTCATGTATTCCGCGACGAAACGGTCCGCCGCCAGACGAAAGGCGGCTGGGTCTTTGAACAGCGTCGTCACGTCCTTGAAGTTGATTCCAGGTTTAGGAAAGTCGGGGACGTTGCGGATCTTATCCTTAAGGGCTTCCAAGTCACACCTCGTTTCTGTGGACGAACGAATTCAGTGGCGGCGGACCTCGCCGGTCACCGGTCGAATTCCCGTGTCCAGTTCTGCACGATCGTCAGGTAGGGACGGGCTTCTTCCGCGTTGGTCGCGATGATGAATTGCTGTCCATCTCCGGTTATATCGAATCCGGAAAAACGCAGGTTGTCGGCACCTCCCTGGACACTTTCGAAAAGCACCTCGGGCTGGCCGAACCGGAATCCCTGGCTTTCCATCAGGGGAACGGACATCATCCGGTTGTCTTCGACGTAAAGCAGTTCATCGCCCGTCGGATTCCAACGTGGCGTCCAGCCTCCATTGACGGAAACGCGCCAACGGCCCGAGCCCGATGGAAACCGGGTCACGTACACCTCGGGAGAGCCATCCTGATCCGAAACGTAAGCCAGGTATCGATTGTCCGGCGACAGGGCCGCCTGCCATACCCGGCGCTGATCCTTTACGAGCACTTCCGCCGCGGTACCCGAATCCGTCGAAACATATTGGATGCTCTGCCGTTTGGAAAAGACCAGGTGCCTTCCGTCACCCGAAATAATCGGCGCCCATCCATTCAGGGAATCGGCGGTGAAAGGCCTCGCTTCTTCCATGGCGTCCAGGTCCATCCGCATGAGCAGCCCTTCGCGTCTGAATCTGCCCGGATTCAGAGGATTCCGTAAGGCGTACACGATCGATTCCCCATCGGGCGTAAAGGTCGGCCGGCTGTAGTCCAGGTCGGCAAAGGTGAGCCGGCTTCCCGCCCCGCTCTCGAGGTCATATAGCCACAGTCCCTGCTGATTGCCGTCCGCGCTGTCCACGATGATCCGCGATTCATCGGGAGAAAGCACCGGATCGCCGATCCATTCCTGGGTACCCCCGATGATCCGGTCGATGCTTCCGCGGCGGTGCACCACGGCAAGTTGCTGTCTTGGACGGAACGCGGGACGGTATACCATGACCCCGTCATCGGAAAGGCTTAGCGTGTTTACTTGCCTGACGACCGGGAAGGCGTCGCCCGTGATCATGGCGGTTCCGGGTGAGAAGGGCACGGCCCACAGATCGCCTTCGGTCTGGGTGGAACCCTGGTAGTATATCAGGTGGCCGTCCGCGTACCCCGCGACAGACAGGAATTCACCGTCCAGCGCGAGCATGCGGCGTTCGCCGCCAGGCTTTTCCGCGACGATTCGGGAAGCGACGACGCGGGCCATGGATATGAGCGCGTTTAGAAAGGGATTGCCCCGGTACTTCTCACTCAGTTCGGCGATCTCCTCCGAATCGTCGGAGGTCAGGGCCACCGCATAGAGACGCAGGTCATTTTCCGACAGGCTCACGGGCGTTGAGAAACCCCATTCGGACTTATCCCTGTCCGGTTCCAGCACCCGAACCGGATCGCCTCCATGCTCGGAAACCGTGTACAGTCCGCCGCCGGATGGCAGGCTCGCCAGGGTGAATAACACCTGTCCATCCGCGCCCCATGAGACCCCTGTCAGCCGCCCGGAGGGCAGGTCGCACAGGCGCGTATTACCGCCCCTATCGACCGAGATCTTCCAGAATGTACGCTCGACACGGTAGCCGATATGCCGGCTGTCGGGAGACCAGAAAACCTGGTCGACACCATCCGTGCCGGGTAATTCCCGGCCCTCGACCTGGTCCAGGGACCGCACCCACAGTCGCTTGCCCCGGGTATAGGCGAGCGTGGAACCATCGGGCGAGATGGCCACGTTGTCCCGGTCGACATTGTCGAGCGTTACCTGAAACTTGCGGACAGGATCAGGGACTTCCTCTCTAAGTAAACCCGCCAGTCCGGCAATTCCGAGCACCACGCCGGAGAGACCCAGGACGCAGACCGCCAGTACGTACGTCCGCCGAAAAAAGGACCAGTTGTATCCCGACCGGGTTGTTCCCGGGCTCATTGCGGCTTGCGTTCCCGTCTCATATTCTTCCCGGCTGTAGGACAGGTCATGGCCCACGTCGAGTATGGATTGAAAGCGGGACCTGGGCTCCTTCCCCATGCAGCGCCGTACGACCCGGTTCAGCGTGGGAGGCAGGTCGTGGTTGTATTCTTCCACCGGTTTCGGATCATCCTTCAGGGTGCTGCTGATAACGGATACGTAGTGGTCCCCGGTGAAGGGCCGGTTGCCCGTCAGCGCCTCGTACATCATGACGCCCAGGCTGAATATGTCGCTTCGGTGATCGCCCCGGTTTCCGGTGGCCTGTTCGGGAGACATGTACGCGGGGGTTCCCATTACGGTGCCGGCCTGCGTCAGGCTCATCGTGGGAGCGTCGCCGTCGGTTTCGCCCGGACCGTCGGAGGCGATCCGGGCCAGTCCGAAGTCCAGGACCTTCGGCACGCCGTCGTTCGATATCATGACATTCGCCGGTTTCAGATCCCGATGGACGACGCCCCGGTCGTGTGCATGGTCCAGGGCGTCCACGATGGGAACGAACCAGTCGTAGAAGGATTCCAATGGGAGGGGTTTGCCGGACAGGTGTTCATGGAGCGGCCGGCCGGGGACGTATTCCATGGTGATGAAGTACACCGTGCCGGAGCCATTGCTTGCAGCGCCGTCAAGCTCCGCTTCCTCGATGGCGAAGACCTGGGCGATATTCGGGTGGTTGAGCTTGGCGGCGGCCTCGGCCTCGACCCGGAACCGCTGGAGCAGCGCGGGGTCGCGGGCCAGGTCCTCCGGCAGCATCTTAAGGGCGACCTGCCGTTTCAGGCGGGTGTCCTCGGCCAGGTAAACCTCGCCCATGCCTCCCCGTCCGAGAATGCCTTCGATGCGGTAGTGGAGAACGATGTCGTCCTTCCGCATGTGCTTTACTCCATCTCGGTCTCTAGTTCAGCTCGTCCAGACGGACGGGCCGGCCTTCCGCCGCGGATCGGTCGGCGGCGAAGACCACGCGGTGGGATTCGTAGGCGGCGTGCATATCGGTGAGCGCCATGGGTCCGCCCTGCCGGATGCTGTTCGACGAAGGCCTGGAACTGGGGTTCGTAGGGATGATCCTGCACGTCGCCCGAATCGATCAGCGCAGTCTCGAGCGTACTCCAGCGGCTGCGGTCCAATCCATCGAGCTTTTCCGAGTAGAACCGGTTGTCCAGCAGGCTGCCTTCGCTGCCCACCAGGTGCACGTGGAAATAGTAGGGTTGCAGGCAGTCGATGCACGAGGTCACCTTGGCGATCCGGTTGCCACCCTCGAACTTCAGGATGGATACGCTCGTGGTGTCGTACTCGTACGCCGCGAAGTGGGGGCTCGAAGACTTCGTATTGTAGCTGGTGACTTCCTCCACCTTGCCGTCCATGAAGAAAAGCAGGGCGTCCAGGGCGTGGCAACCGCCCGTCAGCAGGCTGGTCCCGCCGAAATCCTTCTTCACGTTCCAGTCGTACTGGCCGTACCACGGTCCGATGCCATGGTAGTAGTCCACTTCGGCATAATGGAGGTCGCCGAGCAGGCCCTGGTCGATGACGGACCGTATGAGGGTGAAGTGGGCGCTGAAACGGCATTCGAAACAGACGCAGACCGACACGCCGGTCCGGTCCACGGCGGACTGGATGCGCGCGGCGTCGGCGGGGGTCAGGGCGATCGGTTTTTCAATGATGAGATGCTTGCCGGCCTCCGCGGCGGCTACGGCCTGGTCGGCGTGAAAGGGATGGGGCGTGCAGATGTCGACCACGTGGATGTCGGGATCGGAGAGCATCTCTTGATAGTCGACAAAGGATTTCAGCGGCGTCCCGAACTGGGCCGACAGGGCCGCGTCTTCATGGCTACGGCGGGAACAGACGGCGGTGACGTCGGCCCCGGTCACGGCCTTGAAAGCGTCGATGTGCGCCCCGGCTACCCATCCGAGACCGACAATGCCCACGTTCAGTTGATTCACGGTCAACCTCCGGGTCTGTGCAAGGTATCCAACTTGGCCATCCAACGGTCGTGTCGGATTCCAGGCTGTCGAGGGACGTCCGGTCGAAAACAAAGGGATATCCGCTCATCGCTGCCGCGTGTCTGGAAGGATCGTCGGCGCAGCAGTCCTCGATGACCGCGGCCAGGAACCCGCGCTGTACCGCCGAAGCCGCGGTGAAAAGCACGCAGACGGAGGTCTCCAGCCCCGCAACAAGTATAAAGGATTTACGCGCCCGCTGTAAATGGGTTAATAGGTCCTGCTGCAGGAAGGCGTCGAAGGTCTGCTTGCGCAGGACGGGTTCGCCGTTCCTTTCCGCTGCGCAGGGCAGCACGTCGGCGCCAGGCGTTCCCCGGACGCAGGGCGTTTCTCCCCTTGAACCGGTAAGGCGCCATCCAGTCCGTTCCGTCCGGTTCGAACTCCGCGCGCACATGCACGACATCGAGGCCCGATGTCCGGCAGTATTCCAGCAGCTTGCATACATTCGTGCTGGAACTCCGGAAACGCCTCCGCCGTCTCTCCGGACCAGAAATCCCGCTGAACATCGATGAGCAGCAGCACGAATCCGGCGCCAGTCTTTCGATCGGCCATGGGTTGTCCTTCGTCGGAAGGCGGAATGATTCGCCTGGACCGCCTGGACCGCCTGGACCGCCTGGACACGGTAACGGTCGGACGAATCGTTGATAAATCCAGGCCCGTAATCTAATTTCGCGGCAGGCTCCGGGCAAGGCGAATTCCCCGGCCGGCGCGGTGGCTGCGGGCGGCTTTTGATCAAGATGAAACAAAGGGGTAATCTTGTGCTTTCCACACCCTTGACATTCCCATCGGACCTTTGTAGATTGGATCATAACCCTGTTGTACGGCGCGGACATCGTTCCGCGTCGTTTCGTTCAATGGTAATCCTTACATGCATTTTGATCCTCGGCAACTGATCGAAGACGGCTTCCTCGTGCTTCGAGGGGTGGTTCCCCCTGACTGGCTGGGTCACTTGCGCGTCAGCTTCGAACGCATGGTGGAACGGCAACGGGATATCTGGTCCAGGGAGCGAAAACCGGATGAACCGCCCGGTGGCCAGTGGGACGTCAGCAACCAGCCCAGGCTCCATTTCGAAAGCCTCGTCGACGAAGACACGGCCAATACGATGGCCTTCTGCCTCCACGAGAACACCATGGGCGTCAGCCGCCGCATCATGGACGCGAAGGCCGCGGGAAACACGGGGTTCATGTTCATGTGCAACCCGGTGGACGACCGCGGTCCGGCGGCGTGGCACCGGGACATTCACCCCATCGACCAGGCGCCGCTTCGCGGCCTGCAGGCGGACTTGCTGAACAACGCTCCTGGATACCTCCAGTGGAACATTCCGCTCTACGACGACAACGTGCTCTGGGTCGTACCGGGGAGCCACCGCAGGGGAAATACCGACGAAGAGAACCAACACCTCGAACGCAATCCGCGCGAACCACTGCCCGGCGGTGTACAGGTCGAACTGAACGCGGGGGACGGGGTGGTGTATACCAACACGATCCTGCACTGGGGGAGCGAATACAGCGCCCGGCTGCGGCGTACCATTCACCTGGGCTACCGGTCATTCGGCGGACCGATTTTCCCCCACGTCAACCGGACTTTCCGCGACCTGGGTTTCACCGAGTGCCTGCCTTCCGAAGCCCAGGCCGTTTTCAAAGACATCAAGAACCGGTATGACGGCGAGACCGACCTGATCGAGGCCGTTTTCCGCGCCGCGATCGACCGGAACAAAGACGCGTTCCTGGAGGGCGTCGCGGCGTTGCATCCTGGCGAGGCAGGCCGTATCGTCTGCGTCGTGCTCCTGTCCAAAATCGCCTACAAGATGAAATTCGCAACCCACCCAGACCGGGCTTCCTACGGCGGCGACATTTCCCATGACGAAGACCTCAAACCCCGGTTTACCGACGGGGAACTGGACACCCTCTGGCGGCGATTCGCTCCGCTGGACGAGCTCATGCAGTCCCATATCCGGCAGTACGTGCCGGGGTTCCAGTCGGGTCCCATGCATAATTATTTCGAAGAGATGCCCACGGAAGTGAATATGGACAGGTTTTTGGCCAGGTGGCGGAACAACTGAAGTAACCCGGCGGGTGACCAGCACGGACAGCCTCACGCGTTTTGGAGAGAACAGGATGAAGATCACGTCAGTAGCCGTGTGGACCGTTGTCGTACCCACCATTCCCGGCCGGGTTCACAGTCCGGAATACGCAGTAAAGACCGGTTGGGACGAAATGCCCAAGCACATCATCCGGATCGATACGGACACCGAGTTCTCCGGTATCGGCGAGAGTTGGCGCGGCGTATCCATCGAAGAGATCAGGGACGGTGCGGAACGGTTGATCGGCCGGAATCCGGAAACCCTGATCCCCCAGGATGTTTTCACCCTCAGGCATGAACGGCCCGCCGATGCCATCGGAGTGGGCGCAGGCCCGGCTTACGACACCTATGAAATGGCCGTACTGGACCTGGTCGGGCGCGTGCGGGAACTGCCCGTGCACACCCTGCTCGGCGGTGCGGTGCGGGACCGCGTCCGGGCCGATTACTGGATGGGACACATGACGCCGGAGGACGGCGCAAAGGCCGTGGAACGCGCGTTACGCCACGGGTTCAAGGGTGTCAAGATCAAGTGCCGGATCGAAGAGCCCATGTACGATCGTCTGAAGGCCATGCACGACGTGGGCGGTTCCGAGTTCAAAGTCACCGTCGACCCCAACGAACGGTTCCACACCGCCGCGCAGACCATCGAACTGGCCGAACGTCTGGAACCCCTTGGCAACGTGGAGGTATTCGAAGATCCCATACCGAAGACGGATATCGAGGGTTATGAAGAGATCCACCGGGCCATCCCCTTTCCCCTGGCAATGCACCTGGGGGACGGCGCCGGCGTGGTCCAGGCCCTGCAGGCGGACGGAGGCAGAGGCGTGGTCGACTGCGTGAACCTGGGCGGCAGCATGTTCGGATTTCAGCGCAATGCAGCGGCCGCCGCCGCCGCGGGACTCCCGTGCTGGCACGGTTCCGGCAACGACCTGGGCATCTCCGACACCTCCTTCGTCCACGCCGCGGCCGCGGCGCCGAACTGCACCATGGCGTCCGATTTCGTCGGTGGGTGGACCCGGGAAGACGACCTGATCCTCGAACCCATTACTTTCGAGAACGGCTGCGTACCCACGCCGTCGAAACCGGGTCTCGGGTGCGACCTCGATTACGACGAGCTGCAAAAATACACCCGGCAATACGAGGAACTGAACTGAAACATCCTTCGGTAAAGAGAAAGGAAACTGCATGCGCTTGATCGCCGTGGGCTGCGAATACTCGGGCGTCACGACCCTGATAGACAGCCTCTACGCATGGGGCAATGAACGGGGCGTCCACCATCACCTCGACGACCACTTCACCATACCTGACGCCTATCACCTGGACGAGGAGGAGCAGCAGGGGTTCATCGACATGCTGCCGGCCATCAAGGAACGGTTCCAGCGGTTCCAGATCGTGTACCACGTCCGGCTGATGCATAAATTCGATCACCTCCTCCTCGGCGGGTTTCATATCGAGGAAATGGTCTACGGACCCCGATACTACTATCCAGGGATCAACATCGCGGTGCGCGAATACGAGCCCGACATGCCCGACGACGCGATCCTGGTCCATCTCCATGCCCGCCCCGAGGTCATCCGGCAGCGCATGGAAAGCGATCCCCATCCCCGCCAGTTGGTGCCGCCGGAGGACGTGCCGCACGTCCTGGCACGATTCGAAGAGGAAGTCGCGCAGTCCTGGATCAAGCGCAAGTTCGATATGGATACGTCCGGCCTTTCTCCCGGGCAATTACTGGAGACTTTCCTGGAACGATCCGTTCCCTATTTGAATGTCCGGGACGCACTGACCAGGATGCAGTGAGCACATCGGGCGGACCTGGCGGACCGGGCGGACCGGGCGGACCGGGCGCTCTGAAAGAGTGCGGCGACCGGATGTGCGGACACTTCGACCGGAATACCAGGAGTTGTAGTAACATGAAAATCACACACGTCGGGGCGGTTCTGCTCGAGCCCATTCCCTGGGTGCTGGTCAAGGTGAAGACCGACGAGGGGCTGGTCGGTATCGGCGAGGCCTACCACGGCGCGGGGGTCCACCAGATCGCCACCGATCCGAGGCTGGTCGAGCGGGCGCTTATAGGCCAGGACCCACGGAACGTGGACAAACTCTACCACGACATGATGTCTTCCATGTCGGCCTCCGGGTTCTACCAGGGCGCGGTCATGAGCGCCATCAGCGGGATCGAAATGGCGCTGTGGGACATCACGGGACAGGCCTGCGGCGTGCCCATCTGGCAGTTGCTCGGCGGCAAGTTCAGGGACCGCATCCGGATGTACAACGACTGTCATGCCGGCGACGAGGAGACGCCGGAAGCTTACGCGGAGAAGGCCCGGGCAGTTGAAGCCCGCGGGTTCGACGCCATCAAGTTCGACATCGACCCCCGGCCGTCCCAGCGGGACCGGTACAACAGGACCATCAGCAACGACGACGTGGCCTACTTCATCGACGTAATCACCGCCCTGCGGGAATCCCTGGCCCCCAACACCGACCTGCTCATCGACGCCCACTGGAATTACGCGCCGGTGGATATCCTCAAGGTGGCCTACGCCTGCGAAGACCTCAACCTGATGTGGCTGGAGGATCCCGTGCCGCCGGAGAACATCGAGGCCATGGCGAAAGTCACCCAGGCCACGCGCGTCCCCATCTGCACCGGGGAAAACTTCTACACGCGCCACGGTTTCCGGGACCTTATCGAGGCGCAGGCGGCGGACATCATCTCGCCCGACCACGCGAAGGCGGGCGGACTGCTCGAGGGCCGGAAGATCGCCGATCTGGCCGACATGTACTACATACCGATCTCGCCGCACAACATATGCGGCCCCATCGGCACGGTGGCCGTATGCCACCTGTGCGCCGCGGTGCCCAATTTCCAGGTGCTGGAATTTCATCACCTGGACAACGAGGTATGGAATACGCTGACGGTGGAAAGAGACCTGATCCAAAACGGATACATCGACCTGCCCATGCAGCCGGGCCTGGGCGTGACGCTGGACGAGGAGACCGCCCGGAGCGCGACCCGGGAAGACCGGGGTTTCTTCTGATGAGGACAGTACATGGGATATGACGCCGAAATCGTCGGTCCGAGGATGAACCCGGACCTGACCCCGGGTGACGGCCATGCGGGACAACGGAACGAAGGAACAGAAACTGCTGCTCGGCGCCATCGACCGATGGTAGTGCGGTATACGCAGTCGGAACGCCAGTGAGCGAGGCTATATGAGCGC
This sequence comes from bacterium, assembly GCA_965240335.1. Classification (GTDB taxonomy): domain Bacteria; phylum JAAXHH01; class JAAXHH01; order JAAXHH01; family JAAXHH01; genus JAAXHH01. The sequence goes on along the minus strand of CBDEKM010000008.1, from coordinate 292,671 downwards.
GTCCATATGAGCGAAGCATCCATGATGGATATCCACCGGGCCGAACTGCCCGTACGCATCGGCATCTCCTCCTGCCTGCTCGGCGAGAGAGTCCGCTACGATGGCGGACACAAGCGGGACGACTACCTGGTGGACGTGGTCGGCCGCTACGTCGAGTGGGTCCCGGTCTGCCCGGAAGTGGAAGCGGGCATGGGCACGCCGCGGGAGACCGTGCAGTTGACGCAGGTCGACGGCGACATTCGGATGCTGACGAAAAATGGCGTCGATCACACCGAATTGGTGGACTGGTTCGCCCGACAGCGTTTCCAGTCCCTGGAGCGGGCGAAGCTCAGCGGATACATCCTGAAAAGCCGGTCCCCTTCCTGCGGCATGGAGCGGGTGCCCGTGGTCCAAGCCGAGGGCGCGGCGCTCAGAAACGGGCGCGGGATATTCGCCAGTCGACTGGTGGAAGCCTTTCCCCATCTACCCGTGGAGGAAGAGCGGCGTTTGCACAACCCCCGGATCCGGGAGAATTTCATCGGCCGGGTTTTTGCCTGTTACCGTTGGCTGCAACTGGTCGCGACGGGCCTTACCCGGGAATCACTGATGGGCTACCACCGGGCCTACAAGTATCTACTCATGGCGCACAGCCAGGAAGGCACGCGACGCCTCGGCCGGCTGCTGGCCAAACCGGAGCGTTACGCCACCACCCACGAACTGGCGGACGCCTACCTGGGTGAATTCACCCGGGTCATGAAGCGGTCCCCCTCCCGGAGAAATCACACCAACGTGCTGCAGCACATGGCGGGCCATGTCTCCGACCGGCTCGACCGCAGTACCCGGCGGGAATTGACCCGCATGATTCAGAAATACCGCGAGGAACTCCTGCCCCTGATCGTTCCCGTCGTCATGTTGCGGCACTACGTTCGGGAGTTCGACATCACCTACCTGAAAGACCAGACCTACCTCCATCCCTTTCCCGGCGAACTGATGCTGCTCAACCAGTTGTAGCGCCGGGTCTTCTGCATAGCACGGTCAGCACGGTCAGCACGGTCAGCACGGTCAGCGCAGTCAGGACATACTCCTTGACCGGAATCAACGGGGCCACTTTCTTAAAATGGTTGTTTTCGGACTCAATGGCAGGATGCGTCCCGAGTCCATTTCTACCGCGCGATGCCAGCGAGAGACCGCAGAACATGCCGCAGAAACCCTTACCCATCCAGCTCACCGACACGCAGATCGGGCAGTTTCAATCCGATGGCTATCTCGTCGTCCCGGATCTGCTGTCCCCGGACGAGGTAAAAGCGTTCCTGCTACACCAGGCCGATCCGGAAGCCGAGTCCCTGAGGCAGGGGCTCCGCACCCACCTTTCCGATCCGTACTGGCGCCGGCTCGCCACCCATCCCAACGTCGCCGGAGTCGCCAGCCAGATCCTGGGCGGACGGCCCCGCATCGTGCAGACCATGTACATGGCCAAGCAGCCGGCCAGGACGGGTGAGGAACTGGGCGACGCCGGCATATCGCTTCACCAGGACTCCCACTACCTGCCCAACGAACCCGATACGCTGATGGCCTGCTGGATCGCCCTGGGCGATACCGACCCGGAAAACGGCGGGCTGTGCGTGGCGCCGGGGAGCCACCGGGACGCCCTGCGGGAAACGACCCTGAATACCAATCCGGAGCACGTAAGCTGGGAGAGCAAATACGGCATGCGATCGCCGGACGGCCGCGAATGGACCGAAAAACTCTACTCCTTCGACATAGTGGGCATCGGAGAAGAGGACCTCGTCCGGCTGACGGTACCGTGCGGCAGTGGCGTATTCTTCACCAGCAGGACGGTGCACGGTTCCTACGCCAACCGGTCGCAGACCCGTCCCCGCCTCGCCTTTGCCGTGCATTACGTGAAGGAGGGAACCTGGGTGTTCCGGACCGACGTTCAGGACACGACACCGGTGGATGTTCTTCAGCGCAATCAACCCGGAGGAGTTTAGGAAATCGCATGGAAAGACTAAACGTCATACTGTTGCCCCTGCACCGTACATACAGCCCCTGGTGCGAAGACATCAAGGCAGCCATCGGTGACCGGCACAACCTGAAGGAACTCGACGACGACCTTCCTCTCGCGCCGCAGTTCGCCGGGATGGACGTGGTGATCGACCAGGGCGGAAGCCGGGGCACGCGGGAAATGATGGACGCCGCGACCGACTGCAGACTCTGGCAGAACGTGGGGACGGGCTTCGACCATTTCGACCTGGCCTATATCAAGACGAAGGGCATTCCGACGGCCAATACCCCCGGGCTCTTCAGCGACGTCGCCCTGGCCGAAACGGCCATGATGTTCATGATCATGCTGTCCAGGCGCTACAAGGATGCGGTGGACAACTTCAACAACGGTGGTTTATACCGTCCCCTCGGATACGAACTGGAACACCAGACGCTGGGCATCGTCGGTTTCGGGGCGAGCGGACAGGCGCTGGCCCACCGGGCTAAGCCCTTTGGCATGCGCATCATGGGCATCGACGTCCGCGCCATCGAATCCGACGTGCTCGACGACATCCAACCCGATTTCATGGGAACGCCGGACGACCTCGACCGGGTCGTGGCGGAAAGCGATTTCCTTTCCCTCCACCTGCACCTGAACGATGAGACCCGCCAAATCATCGACGCACGGCGGCTGAGACTCATGAAACCTACGGCGAGTGTCATCAACGTGGCGCGGGGCGCCCTGGTCGACGAAACGGCGCTCTACGAGGCGCTGACGGCGGACAAAATCGGCGGCGCCGGCCTCGACGTGTTCGCCCAGGAACCACCGGATCCGACGCTTCCCGTCTACCAGTTGCCCAACGTAGTGGTCACGCCGCACATCGCCGGGGTAACGGACGGCACTTCCCGCAGAAGGGCCGCCGCGAGCGCGGAGAATACAGACCGGGTCGCCCGGGGCCTCGAGCCCCTGTACCGGATCGACCTGTGACCACCGTCGCGGGTGCTCCCGTCCCGTCGCCTTCCATGGACAAAATGACCACCGGCGAAGCCATCGTACGAACCCTGGTATCTCACGGAATCGATACGGTCTTCGGTTTGCCCGGTGTACAGAACGACGCGCTCTACAACGCGCTCTACGACAACCGAGACCGCATCCGGGTCATCCACTCCCGCCACGAACAGGGCGCGGCCTACATGGCCCTCGGTTACGCCCTCTCGACGGACCGTGCCGGTGTCTACAACGTGGTCCCCGGACCGGGATTTCTCAACAGCACGGGTGCCCTGTGTACGGCTTACGCGACTAACGCGAAGGTCCTGTGCCTGACCGGCGAGATCCCATCCAGATTCATCGGCCGGGGGATCGGTCAGTTACACGAGATCAACGACCAGCTGGGCATTCTCCGGTCCCTGACGAAGTGGTCCACCCGCATTGACGGCGCCTCGGAGGCGCCTTCCAAGACGGCCGAAGCCATCCGGCAGCTGAATTCGGGCCGGCCCCGGCCGGTGGGACTGGAATGTCCATGGGACGTGCTCGCGCGTGAAGGAACGGTGGATCGTGTTTCCGGTCCGCTGCCCGTAGCGCCAATCCCGGTCGATACGGAGGCGCTCGAGAAAGCCGCGCGCATCCTCGGTAGGGCCGAGAACCCCATGATCTTCGTCGGCCGCGGGGCCGTGAACGTGCCCGAAGAGGTCCGCCAACTCGCCGAACTGCTCCAGGCGCCGGTCATCGGATACCGGACTGGCCGGGGTGTGCTGGACAGCCGCCATTACCTCAGTCTCACCAACCCTTCGGGACATAAGCTGTGGCCGAAGGTGGACGTCGCGCTCGCCCTGGGCTCCCGCCTCGAGATCCCTCAGCTCAACTGGGGCGTGGACGAGCACCTCGTAATCATACGCATCGACGTGGACCGTGCGGCCCACGACCGGATCGCCATGCCGGACCTGCCCATCACGGCGCGGACCGAGGACGCCATGCCCCTGCTGGTGCCCCTGGTCGAGAAACACAACCGCCGCCGCGCGTCCCGAAAGGCCGAATTGCTGGCGTTGAAGGAAGAAACGGATGCCAGGCTCGCGACCCTGGAACCCCAGGTCGCCTTTCTCCGGGTCATCCGGGAAGAACTGGGCGAGGATGGTATTTTCGTGGAAGAACTGACCCAGGTCGGCTACGCCAGCCGGCAGGTGATGCCGGTGTACAAACCCTATACCTTCATTTCCACCGGTTACCAGGGCACCCTGGGCTGGGGCTTTCCCACGGCGCTGGGCGTCAAGGCCGCCCACCCGGACAAGCCGGTGATTGCGATCGCCGGGGACGGCGGGTTCATGTTCGGCGTGCAGGAACTGGCTACCGCGGTGCAGCACCGCATCGGCCTGGTTACGCTCCTGTTCAACGACAATGCCTACGGCAACGTCAAGCGGATGCAGCAGGAAAAGTACGGCAACCGGGTCATCGCGTCCGACCTGCAGAACCCCGATTTCGTCAAGATGGCCGAATCCTTCGGCGCAAGGGGGCTGCGCGCACACACGCCCGACGAACTGCGCGGGGCGATTCGCGAGGGGTTCGCCGAGGACGGTCCGACCCTGGTGGAAATCCCCGTGGGAGAGATGCCCGACGTGGACCGGTTCAAACGAGGGGCCAGGGTAAGAGGAGTGGACCCGGGCAGGTAGCGCGCGGGGTCCGTTCGGAAATGACATGCTGCTGATTCCACGGGAAAGCACACTCTTCCAGACGCTCCAGCGACTGGTGGAAACGAAGAAGATGGTGTTTCTAGCCGGCCTGCCCGGCACCGGAAAAAGCCTGTTGCTGCAGCAACTGTCCATCCTGGGCCATTCGATCGGCCGGAGGCCGCACCTGCTCCAGTGGGATGTCTGCCGGCTGCCTTTCTTGACAAATGACCGTGTGAAGGAGCATTATCACGAACAGGACGGGATAACCCATGCCGGCGTCCGTAAGGCCGTCGGTATGTGGGCAAGGCATGCGGTCGGCATCTGGGCGGAACGGCACCGCGGTGACCGGGACATCCTGATCGGCGAAGTCCCGATCGTCGGGAACCGCCTGGTCGAACTGGTCCGCACGGAAGCGGACCCGGTCGAACCCCTGCTCGTGGACGAAACATCGACCTTCTTCGGCATTCCCACACCATCCCGGCAGGTAAGGCAACTCATCGAAACACAACGCAAAGAGCGGAGCGGCAGCCCCCTGCACGAACGGGAAAAAGGCGACGCGCAGCCCGGGATCATGTACGCGCTGTGGGAGGACCTGTGTGCGGTTGCCCTGCGATTCGGGCTGATCGATAGAGAGGAAAGTGAAAACAGGACGGGTGCATACGATCCCGACCTGTACTGCGACACCTATTCCGTCCTGCTCAAGCGCCGGCCCTCGGGCCGGATAGACCTGGACATACCCCTTTCCACGGAAGGCCGGTCCGTCTACGACCTGTCCGCCGGACAGAAGGATCTCGTCCCATCCGCCGCGGAAGTGGAAACCTCGATACGGGACATGGAAAATCGGTATCCCTGTCACGAGGAACTGGAACGAAGCGTAAACCAGTGGTATGAAGTGTAACGGAGAGATTTAATGAAAACAGCGCGATTCGCATGCAATGGACAGGTTCTCGAAGCCGTCTACGAAAACGGACAACTCATGGTAGGTACGGTCGCCTACGATCCCGCGGACGTCATGTTCCTGCCTCCAGTGGCTCAGACCAGCAAGGCCATCGGGGTCGCGCTGGGGTACACGGAGCACGCGAAGGAACTGAACCTGGACCTGCCTGAAGAGCCCATCCTGTTCAACAAGATGCCCCAGACCTTCATCGGCCACGGGGCGAAGATCGTCGTTCCCCCGGAATTCGATTACCTGCACTACGAATGCGAACTGGTCGCCGTGATCGGCCGGCCGGGACGCAAGGTGAAGGCCGAGAACGCCCTGGACTACGTGGGCGGTTACACCATAGGCAACGACCTGACCATCCGGGATTTCGTGAGCAACTATTTCCGGCCGCCGATCAAGGCGAAGGGATTCGATACCTTCGGCCCCCTCGGACCGTTCCTGACCACGGCGGACGAAATCGATCCGGCGGACGCTCATCTGCGCACGTATGTCAACGGGGAACTCCGCCAGGAAGGCTGGTCCGGAGACCTGCGCCACAGCGTCGCCGAACTCATCGAGTACATCACGGCCTACATGACCCTGAACCCCGGCGACATGATCTGGTCGGGCACGCCGGAGGGTATTTCCCACATCCACGCGGGAGACCGGCTCCGGCTGGAAGTCGACGGACTGGGGGCGCTGGAGAACGACGTGGTGTCCACGCTCTAGGAGTCAGCATCATCGCTATTCAAGAACATCCGAACCAGGCACGGGCGGAAAGCCACATCGCCCGGTTCCGCGCGCAGGGCCTCGGTCATCTCATCGGCGGTTCGTCCGTACCATCCGCCAGCGGTGACACCTTCGAGAACGCTACGCCCATCGACAATACCGCACTGTGCACCGTCGCGAATGGCGGAAGGGAAGAGATCGATGCGGCGGCCGGCGCGGCGGTGGCCGCGTTCGAAGACTGGCGGGACACCGGCGGAGCCGAGCGAAAGCGGTTGCTGCACCGGGTCGCCGACCTGATCGAGGAAAACGGCGAGGAGATCGCCTTGCTGGAGACCTGCGATACGGGCCAGCCCATCCGTTTCATGTCCAAGGCCGCGGTGCGCGCCGCCGAGAACTTCCGGTTTTTTGCGGACCGAGCCGAAAGCGCCCGGGACGGCCTTGCGCTGCCGACGGGCGGACACCTGAACTATACCCTGAGGCAACCCATCGGACCGGTGGGGATCATCACGCCCTGGAACACCCCCTTCATGCTGAGCACATGGAAAATGGCTCCGGCGCTGGCGGCAGGCTGCACGGTGGTGCACAAACCCGCGGAATGGAGCCCGGTCACGGCCACGCGGCTGGCCGAACTGGTGCATGAAGCGGGCGTGCCGCCGGGCGTGGTCAACGTGGTCAACGGCATCGGCGAAACCACGGGCCGTGCGCTCACGGAACACCCGGACATCAAGGCCATCGGCTTCGTTGGAGACACGCGGACCGGCCGCGCCATCATGCGGCAGGGCGCAGAAACACTCAAGCGGGTGCACTTCGAACTCGGCGGGAAGAACCCGGTCGTCGTCTTCGCCGACGCGGACCTGGACCGGGCCCTGGACGCCGCGGTTTTCATGATCTACAGTCTCAACGGGGAACGTTGCACGTCGGGCAGCCGCCTGCTGGTGGAAAGAAGCATCTACGACACCTTTCTCGGCCGGCTCGCCGAACGCGTGAAGCGTATCCGCCTGGGCAACCCCTTCGACCCGGCCACGGAACTGGGTCCCATGATCCATCCCCGGCATCTCGAGAAAGTCCTTGGTTACGTGTCCGCCGGGCAGGAGGAAGGCGCCACGCTCATGGCGGGCGGCGGTCGTCCCGAGGAAGCCCGGGCAGGGAACTACTTCCAGGCCACGCTTTTCGGAAATGCCGACCGGACCATGCGCATCGCCAGGGAAGAGGTGTTCGGCCCCTTTCTGACCGCAATTCCCTTCGACACCGAAGAAGAAGCGCTGAAGGTCGCCAACGACGTCGATTACGGCCTGGCCGCCTACCTGTGGACGAGCGACGTCACCCGTGCACACGCCTTTGCCCAGCGGCTCGAAGCCGGCATGGTCTGGGTGAACTCCGAGAACGTGCGCCATCTCTCCACGCCCTTCGGCGGCATGAAGGCGAGCGGTATCGGCCGGGACGGGGGCGACTACAGCTTCGATTTCTACATGGAAACGAAGAACATCGACATCGCCCTTGCACACCACCCGGTGCCGAAACTGGGTAAATGAGAGGACGAACCCGTGCCCGTTCCGAGCGCGAATCCATCCCCGCCGTTCAACATCGTCCGCAGCAGCCACGCGGTGTGGGGCGTGACGGACCTGGAATACGCCCGGGACTTCTACATCAACCTGCTGGGGTACGCCTGCGAGGACGATTTCGGCGACACGCTCTACCTCCGTGGCATGGAGGAACGAAACCACCATTCACTGGTCCTGACGAAAGCGGACGAACCGGTCGTGCACCGTATCGCCTTCAAGGTCGCCGGCGATTCCGACCTGGACCGGGCCGCGGCTTTCTATACATCGGCCGGATGCCGGACGGCCTTCGTCGACAGGTACGCCCAGGGCCGGACGCTGCACGTGGAAGATCCCTTCGGCATCCCCCTGGAATTCTACCACGAAATGGAACGCCGGGACCTGTTGCTGCAGCAATACCACCGGTACCGGGGCGCCCACATCCAGCGTATCGACCATTTCAACCTGTTTTCGAACGACGTCAACGGCATGACGGCCTTCTACACCGAATCCCTGGGATTCCGGCCGACCGAAGTGACGGTGGCCGACATCGAGGATGAAGATTCGGACCTGTGGGCCACCTGGCTGCACCGGCGGGGCGGCGTCCACGACATCGCCTTCACGAACGGCCTGGGGCCGCGGCTACACCACATCGGCGTCTATGTGCCTACGGCCATGGACATCATCCACTTCTGCGACCGCCTGGCCAGTTCGGAGCATCGCGACGCCTTCGAGCGGGGACCGGGACGCCACGGCATTTCGAACGCCTTCTTTCTGTACCTGTTCGACCGGGACGGCCACCGGATCGAGTTGTTTACGGGAGATTACGTCACCGTCGACCCGGACCATCCCACGCGGATATGGGACCTGCAGGATACCCGGCGGCAGACCCTGTGGGGACAGGCCGCACCCCGGTCCTGGTTTGAGCACGGCACCCGTTTTCACGGGGTCGATCCGGTCCCATCGCAACTCGAAGCCGCGCCGGTCATCGCACCTGAATAGAAAAGGAGCCCTAATGTCACATACCCATGACGACGAACTGGTAGAGGAGATATTGCCCGCGGACCAGCCGAGGCTGCTCCGCGTGCTGAGTGCGAAAACTGCTACGGCGGTTATCATCGGAGCTATTATCGGATCGGGCATCTTCATGGTGCCAAGTTCAGTGGCGTCCCAGGTTGGATCACCCTCCCTCAGTCTGATGGTATGGATCATCGGTGCCGTCCTTACCCTGGCTGGCGCCCTATGCTATGCGGAACTCGGCGCCGCCATTCCGAGGAGCGGCGGCACGTACGCATTCCTTCGACGGGCGTACAACACGGACCTGATCGCCTTCCTTTTTGGATGGGCGTTTCTCTTCATCATCATTACCGGTGCCATGGGGGCGGTAGCTACAGTCTTCGCACGGTATGCCAGTGGACTCTTCGCCATCGAAAACCTGTGGATCGAACGGTGGCTGGCCGTTGGATGCATCCTGTTCCTGACCGTGGTCAACTGCCTGGGGGTAAAGATTGGCGGGGGGGTACAGAACGTTTTCGCCTTCATCAAGGTAGGTGCCGTACTGGCCGTGATCCTGCTTGGGTTTTTCCTCGCTTCGGGTTCGGAGGTTGCATGGGTCCCGCTGATACAGGAGAAGACAGGGGTTTCCCTGCTGGGGGGCCTCAGCCTGGCGATACTGGGTGCGCTGTTCGCCTACAACGGCTGGTTTTTCGTGACGTTCATAGCGACCGAAATCAAGGATCCGGAACGAAGTATTCCACGAGCGATTATGGCCGGACTCGCCATCGTGGCCGCGGTCTATATCCTGGCCAACATCGTATACCTTACGGTCCTGTCTTTCGAGGAACTCCAGATGTCCCGCCGGCCAGCCGCCGATACCCTCCATGCGCTGGTAGGGCCTACCGGTGCGATGGCTATTTCGGCGGCAATCATGCTGACGACTTTCGGTACGGTCAACGCCCAGTTGATGGTCGCGCCCAGGGTCTACCACGCCATGGCCAACCACGCTATCTTCTTCAAGGCCTGCCGGTTCGTACACCCCCGATTCCGTACACCGGTCGTTTCCATTGTGCTGCAGGGACTATGGGCTTCCGTTTTCGCGCTGACCGGTTCCTTCGTCGAGATAGTCAGCTTTGCCATGTTCTACACCTACGTGTTTCTGACGCTAGCGGTGATCGGTCTGATCATACTCCGAATTAAAGAACCCGGGCTGCACCGGCCTTACCGCACGTGGGGGTATCCGGTAACTCCCATACTATTCCTGTTGATCTCCTTCGGTGTCCTGGTCAACGCCTTCATCACCGACTACACGCGACCGTTACTGGGCCTGCTGATCCTGGCCATCGGCCTGCCCTTCTATTTTTACTGGAAAAAACAACAGAAGTCCGCCGTTCCGGCGGTGGAATAAGACGGGACCATGCCACGACCAAACATCATTTACATCCTGTCCGATGAGCACGCGGGTCAGGCCATGAGTCACGCGGGGGATCCCAACGTGCGGACCCCGAACATGGACCGCATGGCCGTGGAGGGCGTACGCTTCGATCGCGCCTTTGCCAACTGTCCGGTGTGCACGCCTTCCCGGGGAACCATATTTTCGGGCCGCCACGCCCACGCCGGTCCGGTCCAGGGGTTTCACGACGTGTACAAGCCGGCGGCGCCCAGCACCGCCACCGTATTGCGCGAAGCCGGATACCATTCCGCGTATTTCGGCAAGTGGCACTGCGGGACGGTCCGCGACCAGATTCCCCCGGCGGTGCGGCGCGACCCGGGATACTACGACCTGGAAGCGGCATCGCGCACGCCGGAATTCCACCGGGCCGGCTTCCAGGACTGGTACGGTTTCGAGATGAACAACGCGCCTTCCAAGGGGTTCTACTACCGGGGAAACGACATCGATCCGACGCGATTGCCGGGCTATCAGACCGACGCGTTGACCGACATGGCCATCGAATACCTCCGCGATTACGATGGTGCGCGGCCGCTCTTTCTCGTCCTCAGCGTGGAACCGCCCCACTGGCCCCTTGAAGTGCCTGACGCCTACATGCGGTTTGATCCGGATTCTCTGAAGACCCGCCCCAATTTCGGCGACAAACCCGACCTCCGGGACCGGCTCGCGGTGTATTACGCCATGATCGAGAACCTGGACTGGAACATCGGCAGAATGCTCGATACGGTGGGGGAAATCGATGGTTTCCGGGATAACACGGTTTCGGTGTACTTTTCGGACCATGGCGATTTCATGGGAAGCCACGACCAGATCGAGGACAAGGGGCATCCCCACGAAGAGTCCGTCCGTGTACCCGCGATCTTTCACGGACCCGGGGTCCTTCGGGCCCAGGACACGCGGATGGACCTGTTCAGCCTGGTCGACCTGGCGCCCACGACCGTGGGGCTGGCGGGCGCGCCCGTGCCGGCACACATGCAGGGTGCCGATTTTTCACCGGCCTGCCGGGGCGAGGACTTCGACGGACCTCGTGAGGTCCTGCTCGAGATGGTGGGCAGTCCGCGGGTGCATTTCGACTATGCCGACTGGCGAGGAATGGTCACGGAACGGTGGAAGTACGCCTTCTACGAGTCCGGCCACGAAGTGCTCTTCGACCTGTGGGATGACCCGTACGAATCGCACAACCTGGCGGATACGAATCCGGCTGTTCTGCGGGATATGCGGACGCGTCTGCTGGCGCTGCTGGAAGCCACGCGGGAACCCTATTTCGACGTGATCATTCGTCACGGTGTCCGGCCCGACGGACCCGCCCTGAACGTATCACGGCGCAGACGCGACGGCATTGCACCGTCATGGGATGACCTGATAAACAACGACTGAAAACGATATTGCTTACCGAATCCGGGGGAGCGCGATGCTGGAACAGTTCAAACGTGATGGATACATCCTGGTTCCGGACGTCTTCAGCGCGGAGGAAATGGACGCCGCGCTGGAGGCCATGGAGCGTATCTTCTATGGAAAACCCTACGCGTCATGGCTCGACGACTTTAACGAAGGCAGGATCGGTTCCGTGGGCGACGGGTTCACCACGAAGCAGGACGAGGTCATGGGACGCTCGCAGTTTCCCGTCAGCGATCCGTCCCTGGACCGTCTTGTCGAAAACGACCGTTATCTCGATCTGTTCGAACTGTTCCTGGGCGACCGGCCCAGCTACTGCAACGCCCATCTCTTCATGCGCACGGGTCCGGTGGACAAGCGGTATCCCGATGAGTCCTGGAGCGGCTATCACGTCGACCACAACACCAACTGCGTACTCCCGCCTTCCGCGGACTCCGGCCGGTTTTCCTATATCAATTCGGGCGTGTTCCTCCATGACGTCACCGGGGACGGCGCGCCCATGCTGCTCGTTCCCGGTTCCCACGCGAGGGCGGCCGATGTGTTCGTCGAGGGTTGGGAATCGGGCAACATGGCCGGGGCCAGCCACGTCCGGGATATCCGGAGAGCAGGGCTGAAAGCGCCGGTACCGGCCGTGGGTACGCGCGGAAGCGCACTGTTCTATTCCTCCTACCTGCTCCATTCGGCACAGCCTTTCGAGCACCGTAAAAAGCAACGGGCGCTCTGGACGCTCTCCATGTGCAGGAGCGATGCGGACCGGTGGACCCGCTTCTCGAATCCCTTCATCTACGGTGAACGGGAATTCATGCTGCCATTCGTTACCCAGACGACGCCGCGCGTCAGGTCCCTCTTCGGCTGGCCCGAACCAGGTCACCCTTATTACTCGGATCAGACCCTGGATCTGCTTGCCCACGCCTTCCCCGGAATCGACCTGGCCCCCTACCAGGAAGCGCTGGTCTGAACCTCGGCAATACCCTTGACAAAAACGCGCATGCTCTGTTATCCTGAATCTGCATATACCGTACCTTTTCCGGCAACGTAAACGCGTCGCCGTCGAGTGCATCGGGAAGGCATTTTCGTTGACTCGCGGCCCTTAACCCCTCCCTACGCCATGTGCGATTACACCGGCCCGAGCCCGATACCCAAAATCGACATCCATACCCATATCCTGCCGGAAAACTGGCCCGATCTGCACAAGCGTTATGGTTACGGCGGATTCGTCGAACTGGATCATTACCGGCCGGGATGCGCGCGCATGAGGATCGACGGCAGGCAGTTTCGCGAGATCCAGTCCAATTCCTGGGACCTGCCGACCCGGATCGGGGAATGCGACGCGGCCGGAGTGCACGTCCAGGTCCTTTCCACCGTCCCGGTGATGTTCAGCTACTGGGCGCAGCCGGCCGATGCGCTGGACCTGTCCCGCATGCTCAACGACCATATCGCCGATGTAACGCACGCCTGGCCCAAGCGGTTCATCGGCCTGGGGACGGTGCCCATGCAGGCCCCCGAACTGGCCATTCGGGAAATGGAGCGATGCGTTCAGGAACTGGGTCTGGCCGGGATTGAAATCGGGACCCACATCAACGGGAACAATTTGAGCGAGCCCCACCTGTTTCCGGTATTCGAAGCGGCGGCGGAACTGGGCGCGGCCGTGTTCATACATCCCTGGGACATCATGGGGCAGGAGACCATGGAGAAGTACTGGCTGCCGTGGCTGGTCGGCATGCCCGCCGAGACTTCCCGGGCAATCTGTTCGATGATCTTCGGGGGCGTGCTCGAGCGCCTTCCCTCGCTGCGCGTCGCGTTCGCCCACGGTGGGGGTTCCTTTCCGGCCACCATTGGACGAATCGATTATGGCTTTCAAATCCGCCCCGACCTGTGCGCGGTGGACAACGATGTTCGACCCAGCGACTACCTGGGCAGATTCTACCTGGATTCCCTCGTCCACGACAGCCGCATACTGGACTACCTGATCCACCTGATCGGACCGGACCACATCGCCCTGGGATCGGACTATCCTTTCCCTCTCGGCGAAGCGGTGCCGGGCAGGATGATCGAATCCATGAGCCACCTTGACGCTGGCATTCAATCCAGGTTGTTGTACCGCTCCGCACTCGCCTGGCTGGATTTGAAAGCAGATCGTTTTTTTGAAGGGACCGTTTGACCCCATGGATGCTCGACTCGATTTCAGTATGAACACCGCCGAAATGGATGCCGGGGACGAACTCTCGGCCTTCCGGTCGCGGTTTCATTTTCCCCGAACCGAAAACGGAACGGACTCGGTCTACCTGGTCGGTCATTCGCTGGGACTCCAGCCCAAAGCCGCCCGGGATTACGTGGACCGGGAACTGGAAGACTGGCGTCGGCTGGGGGTCGAGGGGCATTTCAAGGGGGACAACCCGTGGATGCCCTACCACGAAGCGTTGACGGACCCGCTGGCCCGGCTCGCGGGCGCCCTGCCCGGCGAAGTCGTGGCCATGAACACCCTCACGGTGAATCTGCACCTGATGCTGGTCTCATTCTACCGTCCCACGCCGGAGAGAAACCGGATCCTCGTCGAGGGATCGGCTTTCCCCTCGGACCAGTATGCGATCGCCTCCCAGGTCGCCTGGCACGGTTACGATCCCGCCGACAGCGTGATTGAACTGTGGCCCCGGGAAGGGGAAGACACTATCCGCACCGGGGACATAGAGGACCTGCTCGAACGGGAGGGCGAGACCATCGCCCTGGTTTTGCTGGGCGGAGTAAACTACCTGACCGGACAGGCTTTCGAGATGGAACGGATCACCGCGGCGGGCCATCGGCGGGGATGCGTCGTGGGGTTCGACCTGGCCCACGCCATGGGCAACCTGGCGCTTCGTCTCCATGACTGGAACGTGGACTTCGCCGTCTGGTGTTCATACAAGTACCTGAACGGCGGACCCGGATGCGTCGGCGGGTGTTTCGTCCACGAACGGCACGGACGGCGAAACGACCTGCCCCGATTCTCCGGTTGGTGGGGACACGACAAGGCGACCCGGTTCCGGATGCCGTCGGATTTCGAGGCGATCCCCGGCGCGGAAGGCTGGCAGCTCAGTAATCCGCCCATCCTCCCGCTGGCGGCGCTGCGCGCCTCGCTGGAACTGTTCGACGAGGCGGGCATAGACCGGCTGCGTGCCAAGAGCGTACGGTTGACCGGGTACCTGGTTCACCTGCTCCGGACCCGCTTCCCGGATTATCTTTCCATCATCTCCCCGGCGGACCCGGAACAGCGGGGATGCCAGCTATCGCTCAGGACTGGACCGGAAGGGAAACGCATGTACGAGCGCCTGTCGGACAGAGGCATTCGGTGCGACTGGCGGGAACCCGACGTGATACGCATCGCCCCCGTTCCGCTGTACAATAGTTTTTCGGATGTCCATCGCTTCGTGGAGGTCATGGCGGAAGGGATGGATTCGGCCGGCTGACCGTCCGACCAACCCTAACCCCGCAAATACGCAAATGGGCGGCTTCAGAGAAACCATCACCCTCATAGGCGCGGGTCTTGCCGGGTCGTTGCTGGCGATCTTCCTTGCCCGGCGGGGATTTCGGGTCGAAGTGTACGAAAAGCGGCCCGACATCCGACGCGAATCAACCGTCGCGGGCAGGTCGATCAACCTGGCCATGTCCGTCCGGGGTATCCACGCCCTGGACCAGGTCGGACTCCAGGACGAAATCCTCTCAATGGCCATCCCCATGGCCGGACGCATGATCCATCCCCTGGAAGGCGACCTGCGGTTTCAGCCCTACGGCCAGAAAGACGACGAAGTCATCTATTCCGTGTCCCGCGGAGAACTGAACCGGGTCCTGATGAACGCCGCGGAGCGGGAGGCCGGCGTACGGTTTCATTTCAACGCCCGGTGTACCGGGCTGGAATTCCGTACCGGTGTGCTGTATATCCGGGACGACGCGACCAATCACCTGCACTCCCTGCGACCCAAGAGAATCATCGGTGTCGACGGGTCCGCGTCGGCCATTCGAACCGCCATGATGAACGCGGGACGATTCGACCTTTCCCAGCAGTACCTGACCCACGGGTACAAGGAACTGACCATACCGGCCGAACCCGACGGATCCTACCGGATGCCGCCCAACGCATTGCATATCTGGCCGCGTGGACTGTACATGCTCATCGCCCTGCCCAATATGGACGGCAGCTTTACCTGCACCCTCTTCTTCCCCCACGAAGGCGAATACAGCTTCGAAACCCTTGTAACCCCTGAGAAAATCCGGGAGTTTTTCCTGCATAAGTTCCCTGACGCCACGGACCTGATGCCCGATCTTTCCACGCTGTTCCGTAAAAACCCCACGGGCTCGCTGGTCACGCTGAAGTGCTTCCCATGGCACTACGGCGAAAGGGTGCTGTTGCTCGGAGACGCCGCCCACGCCATCGTGCCGTTCTTCGGCCAGGGCATGAACTGCGCCTTCGAAGACTGCACCGTCCTCGACGAGTGTATCGAAGCCTCCTGGCCCGACTGGGCGCGTGTTTTCGAATCTTTCGGCCACCGCAGAAAGGAAAACACGGACGCCATCGCCGACATGGCGCTGGCCAACTACGTGGAGATGCGCGACCTCGTAAACGATCCTGCCTTTCAATTGAAGCAGAAGGTGGGGTTCCTGCTGGAGCGGCGGTTTCCCGATGTGTTCATCCCCCGGTACTCCATGGTGTCCTTCCACCGGGGGCCTTACACCGAGGCCCTGCACCGGGGAAACATCCAGAACGACATCCTCCGTGAACTGTGTGCTGCCGTCTCCTCCGAAAACGAGATCGACTGGACCAGGGCCGAACGCATGGTCAGGGAACGGCTTGGCACCCAGTGATCGAAGGCCTGCCGTACATGGGAGCGTGGCTCGTGACGGACGGCCTCCCAGGCTGGCCGGGCCTCCCAGGCTGGCCGGCGGCTTGACAGGCCTTCCGGTCGAGTCTACATTGTATATTACCCTATGCAAGTACTCAATTACATCGGCGGCGAGTTGCGCGAACCGGCCGGCGGCGACTACCTGGACAATGTCGATCCCGCCACGGCCACGGTGCTGGGCAGGATTCCCGATTCCGACGCCCGGGACGTGGACGACGCGGTGAACGCGGCGGAAGACGCCTTCCCGGCATGGTCGTCCCTTTCCGTACAGGAGCGTTCCCGGCATCTCCTTCGCATCGCCGACCTGATCGAGGATAGACGGGAAGAACTTGCCCGGGCGGAATCGGACGATACGGGCAAACCGGTGGCACTGGCTGAAACGGTGGACATTCCCCGCGCCGCGAGCAATTTCCGTTTCTACGCGACGGCCATCGAGCACTTCGCCAGCGAATCCCACGCCATGGGTAAAGCCGCCTTCAACTACACCCTGCGCGCACCCATCGGCATCGCCGGATGCATATCGCCCTGGAACCTGCCCCTCTACCTGCTGACCTGGAAGATTGCGCCGGCGCTGGCCGCCGGTAACTGCGTGATCGGCAAGCCGTCGGAGTTGACGCCCTCCACCGCGTTCCTGCTTTCCGGGATCTGCATGGAAGCGGGCCTGCCTCCCGGGGTGCTGAATATCGTGCACGGTTACGGCCACAGGGCGGGGGCAGCCGTGGCGGACCACCCCCGGATCCCGATTGTATCCTTTACCGGTGGAACGGAAACGGGCAGGAAAATCGCGGCCGCGGCCGCGCCGCACTTTAAGCGGCTCTCCCTCGAACTGGGCGGAAAGAACCCCAATATCATCTTCGCCGACTGCGCTTACGAGGAAACGCTGCAGACCGCCCTGCTGTCTTCATTCTCCAACCAGGGCGAGATCTGCCTCTGCGGTCCGCGAATCTTCGTCGAACGGCCCCTTTACGAGACCTTTAGAGACGATTTCGTCGAGCGGACCCGTCAACTGACCGTCGGCGACCCGAGGTCCGCCGGTAACCGGCTCGGCGCCGTGGTGTCCGAATCCCACATGAACAAGATCCTGTCCTATATCGAACTGGCCCGGGACGAAGGCGGGCGGATCCTCTGCGGCGGTCACCGCGTGATGGAAAACGGGCGCTGCCGGGAAGGATGGTTCGTGGCGCCGACGGTGATCGAAGGCCTGCCGGCGGACTGCCGAACCAACCAGGAGGAAATCTTCGGGCCCGTGGTGTCGCTCCTGCCCTTCGATACCGAGGAAGAAGTGATCGCCCAGGCCAACGGTACGCCTTACGGCCTCGCCGCCATGCTGTGGACCCGAAACCTGGGCCGCGGCCATCGCGTCGCCGAGCGCCTGCACGCCGGCATCATCTGGATCAACTGCTGGATGCTGCGGGATCTCCGCACGCCCTTCGGCGGCATGAAACAGTCGGGGGTGGGCCGCGAGGGAGGTTTCGAGGCCCTGCGCTTCTTCACCGAACCCAAGAACGTGTGTGTGAAATTATAACAGACGGATCCGGAACACGCACACGAAACACGGAGCATGCAATTGCATCAGCATTTTGATTCCGATCGCGCCCCTGAACCGGTGGGACCCTATCCCCATGCCCGCCGGGTGGGAAACCTGCTGTTCCTTTCAGGTATCGGGCCCCGCGCCAGGGGACGGCAGTCTATTCCGGGGGTTACCCTGGGTCCGGACGGCGAGATCGTTTCCTACGACATCGAGGAACAGTGTCACTCGGTCTTCCAAAACGTCCGCTCTATTCTCGAAGACGCGGGGAGTGCCTGGGAAAATCTGGTGGATATCACCGTGTACCTCACAGACATGGAAAAGGACTTCGCGGTGTTCAACCGGGTCTACCGCGCGTATTTCAAGGGCAACCAGCCCTGCCGCACCACGGTCGGCGTTTCGCGCCTGCCCACAAAAATAGCCATCGAACTGAAATGCATCGCCACCATCTGAACAAGGAGGTTTGACTATGCCGGTAACGGCGCCATTCAATTTCAAGGCCTGGATCGACGAACACAGGCACCTGCTCAAACCTCCGGTCGGCAACCAGTGCGTATATACAGAGGCGGAGGACTTCATCGTCATGGTCGTCGGCGGACCGAACGCCCGCAAGGACTACCACTACAACGAGGGCGAGGAGTTCTTCTACCAGGTGGAAGGCGACATCGTTCTGAAGATCATCGACGACGGAAAGCCGGTGGACATCCCAATCCGTGAAGGTGAGATCTTCCTGCTGCCGCCCGCCGTGCCCCACTCGCCCCAGAGACCGGCGGACACCGTGGGGCTGGTGATGGAGACCAAGCGGCGAAGCGGTGAGATCGACGGGTTCATGTGGTATTGCGAAAGTTGTGGGAAAAAACTTTACGAGGAACATTTCGAACTGGAAGATATCGTCAGCCAGTTACCGCCTGTCATGAACCGGTTTTTCGAAAGCGAAGCGCACCGTACCTGCAAGCGCTGCGGCGCGGTCATGGCGAAACCGAAGGGAGGATAAGCGCGGGACGTGGTTGCAACGAAGCCGGATCCCGTCGTTTACTTCGGGTTTTTCTGGCCTTTTCCGACTGTAAGATTGAATAGCATCGAGGTACGCGTTTCAGAGGATTCAGCGTCCATTTGCACGATTTAACCCTGCGAATTGCGGAATCCCCCGAAAAAACGCGGCAATCGACCGAATCCCTAAGCATAGTAAATCGACAAAAAGTTGACAAATCGTCAATTTATGCTTATCTTATGTTTAGTGATTTGGAAGTGCTTTCGGAAAGGGGTAGAGCATGGTTCTGATTTACCGCGGATTCGAAGGCAACAGGGTGTTCAAGTGGAGCCGGGGAAACTCGGAACGGGTTACCGTGATGTTTCCGGCGAAACCGTTCTTCAACCGGTGTATCAGCCGTGTGCTGGACGAAACGCGCGCCGGAAAATCAGTCCTGGCCTGGGGAGACCCCGAAGGACTGTCCCGCCTGGGGCTTGCCCTGAACGAGCGTCACATACCTACCACGCCCTTCGGCGACGGCGTGATCGGGAGTTGATTCAGTCCGCCGAGGGCCGAATCAATACCGCTCGTACAGCTCAGAACGCCAAGCCCACCATGAACGTGTACCTGCTTTTGTTCGTACCCGTACCACTATGGGCGACTCCGTAGTCTTCGTCGCGGAACCACTCGAAAGTTCCGTAGAGTATTTCACTCCACAGGTCGAAGTTGAGTACCGCGACATACCGCGAAGCGGACAGCGCGAGCCCGGTTGCCTCGGACGATCCCTGGTAACCCAACAGGAAATCGCCGTTTCTCCCATGCCATTCGAATCCGTATCTGGCTTCGATCGACCACGCCGATGGCCGAGCGCCTCGGCCGTCGTACTCCAGCACATTCGATGCGAATCTACCCTGGGCGAACAGGTATTCACCGGTCATCGATACATTCCCTAAGACCAGGTTCGTCGCCACCGACCAACCCGGCACCCGATCCTCGTCATTGGAGGAAGACGGTCCGAGTCCTGCCACCGCCGAAGGTTCATCGCGTCCGAACACCTCATCCTGGTAGATTTCCACGTTGCCCAGGTCATTGATGAAAGACAGGTTGAAATAGAACTCGTTCCCGTCGTTAATGTATTGTCTATACCCCACTGTCCCGCCGTAACCGAACCGGGAATCGTTGATACGCTTATCGTCACCGTAGTAGCCATATACGTTCCCTGCGAACGAACCCAGGGCTGTACCGAATATAACCGACTTTTCCCTTATCGCGCCGAACTCGTAAGAAACCGGATCGACAATCGCCCCGGTATCGAAGGGACCGATGCTCCTGCCGTGTACCGCGTGGACTCCAGCTAAATCGAACATGGTAAAGGGCAGGAACTGGATGCCGCCCTTCACCCACCATGCCCCTTCGTGCGGTCCCGCGACGACCGCGGCCGTAAAGATCCCGAGTTCGTGCTGACCTTCCTCCTCTTCGTATTCATGTTCATGCAGCCATCCAAATTCGGAGCCAAGCCAATCCAGCGGTTCCATCCTTAACCCGATATGGCCTTCCTCTGCCAGCTTGAAACTGGATTCTTCGCCATCGGAGCGACGGGGAAACGACACATACGACTGTACGTAACCTTCGTATTGCAAACGATCCAGAAACGACCCCGTCTGGTGTCCCTCGGTTGATTCCTGCCCGACTGCGAGACCGTGGGGGAATACCGTCAGAATCAAAGCAGTGAGAGCAACCTGGCAAAGTGTTAATCTTACCAACTCTTTAGACTCCTACATTGAGTTTCGTACAACTCGGCGCCTGCATGCTATACCCGTACGTGTTTGACTCGTTGCAATCAGCAAGGTCGCCCTGGGTGTTTCAGTGTTTCAGGGATGGGGCGCCATGAATACCAGCACTACCAGCCGGCCGTCGCCCGAGTTGAGCACGCCGTGGTCCACTCCGGGCGGACACAGCACAGCCGTTCCGGGCACCCCGTCAATCGTTTCATCGCCGACCGTGAAATCACCCGTGCCTTCCAACACGTAGTATATCTTGTCGTTCTCGGCGTGACTGTGGGCCTTCTGTTCCTGTCCCGGTTCGAAACAGTAAATGTCGCAGAACATGCGTTCCGTATCGAAGAGATTGACCTTCTGAAACTTTTCGACCGAAAACCGCTTCTGATGCGGGACGAACGCCACCGGCATATGGCACGCTCCTTTCTTATCCAGTTGTCTTGTCGGGTGATCGTATCCTGTATTCGGGGGAACAGTACCAGGCGCGGATGACAAACATCTTGCGACTGAGATGGATTTCGGATTAACTTCAACGCGGGCAATCAGTCCGGGCGAAATCTATCCGCCCTTTATGCGGTTGTCAACGTTAAAGGAAATTCACGGAGCCGCTTCGAAACCATGACACACGAAATCGCAGTGGGGCCTCATCGCATCTCGTCGCTTCGACCGGGCATGCCGATCCTCACGCTGGCGCCCATGGCGGGCATCAGCAACTGGCCTTTCCGATTGATCTGCGCAAAAATGGGCGCGCGCATGGTCGGGGTGGAATTCATCAACTGCAACGCCATCCTCCACGAGAACCCGAAGACGCTGCAGATGATGAACTTCTGCGACGCCGACATCTACCGGGATACCGGCATGTCGCTCCTCGCGGCGCAGATCTACGGAAACGAGATCGACCGCATGGTGGAGGGCGCGCTGGTCCTGGAGGAACGGGGCGCGCAGATCATGGACATAAACTTCGGGTGTTCCGTACCCAAGATCCTGCGTTCCGATTCCGGAGCCGCCTTCCTCAAGGACATCGACCGGATGATGAACGCGGTGCGCCGCGTAGCCGACGCGGTGTCGATTCCCGTGATCATCAAGACCCGGCTGGGATGGGACCATAACAACATCAGCATCCTGGAGGTGGTGAAACGCGCCGCGGATTCCGGCGCCCATGCCGTGGCGTTGCACGCCCGAACCGTGGCCCAGAAGTTCAACGGAAACGCCGACTGGTCATGGATCGCCCGTGCCGTGGAGGTTTCCCCCGTGCCTATCTTCGGCAACGGGGACGTGTTCACCTTCGAGGACGCGGTTCGCATGGTACAGGAGACCGGCTGCGCCGGCGTGATGATCGCCCGGGCCGCCCGTGACAATCCCTACATTTTCTCGGGTGACCAGATGCCGTCGTTTTTCGATCGGGTAACGCTCGCCCGGGACCACCTGGGCATGATGGTGGAGTACAAGGGGGAGAAGATCGGCGTGATGGAAATGCGTAAATTCTTCGCTTCTTACTTCAGAGGATTCCCCAACGCATCCCACCTGAGGACCAGCCTCGTCCAGGTGGACACGGTCACGCAGGCCCACGGGATTCTCGACGAGTGGTTGGCTGATTCGGATCGTCATACGCATGATGCTTGATCACGCGGCCTTCTGAAAAATAAACCACCCCTTCTGCTATGTTCGTCGCATGGTCGGCGATCCGCTCGATGTGCCGGGATATGAAGATCATCTGCAGGGCCTGCGGTACGGATCCGGAATCCTCCTTCATGCAGGTCAGCATTTCCATCAGAATCTGGTCCTGCAGTTGATCCACTTCGTCGTCTCTCGCACAGACCTGCGTGGCCAGTTGATCGTCGCCCCGCACGAAGGCGTTCAGGCTGTCCTTTACCATGGACTGGGACAGTTCCGCCATGCGCGGAATATCGATGAGCGGCTTCAGGAGCGGCATCCTGACGAGTTTCTTTGTTTTCTTGGCGATGTTGACCGCGATATCTCCCATCCGTTCCAGGTCGATGGTGATCTTCATGCTGGATGCGACGAATCTCAGATCCCGTGCGATGGGGTGCTGCAGGGCCAGTAGCCGAATACACTTTTCATCGATCTCCAGTTCCATGGTATTGATAGGTTGATCACCGCGGATGACCTGCTCGCACAACTCGACATCGCGGTCCACCAGCGCCACGATCGCCCTGTCGATCTGTTCTTCGACAAGCGCGGCCATGCTCAACAGGTCGGATTTCAGGTTTACCAGTTGTTGTTGAAGATGGGTTTCCATAGTTCGTGTTTGTCAGAAGCTACCTGTCGGATTTATCCAGCCCTGCCCGTAATGTAATCTTCCGTGCGCTGGTCCTGAGGCGTGGTGAACAGCACGTTGGTTATACCCGTTTCCACCAGTTCGCCCATGAGCATAAACCCGGTGTAATCGGATACCCGCGCCGCCTGTTGCATATTGTGTGTCACGATAACTATGGTATAATCATCCTTCAGATCAAGCATTAATTCCTCGATCCTGGACGTGGCTACCGGGTCCAGTGACGAACACGGTTCGTCCATGAGGAGGACTTCCGGTTCGACCGCGATCGCCCGTGCGATGCACAGCCGCTGTTGCTGCCCGGCGGACAGTCTGAGCGCGCTTTCCTCGAGCTGGTCCTGGACTTCTTCCCAAAGTACGGCTCTACGCAGGCACCGTTCCACGATCTCGTCGAGAAACCCTCCCGACTTCACACCGTGGATTCGGGGACCGTAGGCTACGTTCTCGTAGATCGACTTGGGAAAAGGGTTCGGCTGCTGGAACACCATGCCCACGCGGCGGCGAAGCCGGGTCACGTCCACGTTCGGACCGTAGATATCCTCACCGTTCATCCTGATCGTTCCCGTCATGCGGGCACGGGGAACCAGGTCGTTCATGCGGTTCATCAGCCTTAGAAGTGTCGTTTTTCCACAACCCGATGGGCCGATATACGCCGTGATGCCGTGACGATCGATCGACATGGTTACGTGTTGCAGGGCGGGATTGTCCCCGTACCAGAACGATACATCCTCTATGGTGATGATGGGATGGTCATCCGCATTTTTTAGCATGGCTATCGTGTTTTCCGTCGTCATGCGTTGAAAATCCTTCGGACCACGTCCAGCGGACGAGGACCTGGCGCTTCTAAATCGCGGTAAGGGAATACCATCTTCTAAGTCTGGTGCGCAGGCCTATCGCCGCGGCGTTCAAAGCCACCACGATGACGAGCAGCAAAAGGGTGGACGTGTAGGCCATGGGCAGTACAACTTCCCCGCCGGTCGGGCGAAAACCCGTGTCCAGGATATGGTAGCCCAGGTGCATGAACTCGCGTTCCAGGTGCACGAAGGGCCATACGCCATCCACGGGCAGCGCGGGCGCGAAGGCGACGACGCCGGTGATCATCAAGGGCGCCACGGTGCCTGCCGCCCGGGCCACGGAGAGAATCAATCCCGTGAGTATGGAGGGCAGCACCACCGGCAGGACAACCCTCCATGAAGTTTCGAATCGCGTGGCTCCCATGGCATGGGACGCTTCACGGAGTTCCACCGGCACGGCAGCGAGGCCTTCTTCCACGGCCACGATGACCACGGGTAACGTAAGCAGCGCCAGGGTCAGCGCGCACCAAAGGATGCCGCCCTTGCCAAAGGTCGGTTCCGGTAAACCCTCAGGGAAGAACGCCCGGTCCAGGGTTCCACCCACAAAATAAACGAAAAATCCGAGACCGAAAACTCCGAATACGATGGACGGCACGCCGGCCAGGCTGTTGACGGAGATACGTACGGCGTTCAGGAGGGGCCCCGGCGTGCCGTATTCCCTCAGGTAGAACGCCGCGAGCACACCGAACGGCATAACGACGACGGACATGACAATGACCATCACCGCGGTGCCGAAGATGGCCGGAAAGACCCCGCCTTGCCTGTTCCCGTCCCGCGGAGACGCCCGAAGGTAAGTCCACGCACCGGACAGGTAGTGGCTAACCTTGGTCCACGCGGACATTGCGTTGGGAGCGTATATACGCACAACATCGGACAGGGAAATCGTGTATACTTGCCCATCCGCCGAAGACAACACGAAGGACAGCGCTCTCTGTCTGCGCAGACGTTCCAGTTCGGGGTACCGTTCCTGGTACACCGTCCATACGGATTCGTAACCCTCGGCGACGACTGTTCCGTCGTCCACGAACGATTCCAGGAAACCGTAGAAATCTCCGCCCCGGGCCCGTTCCACGACCACGGCTTCCCGAGGCCTGTCCCGTCCGATGACCTGGTCTTCCACGAGCCAGACGTACCCGTCCTGGTTTGGATCCCAGTTGCCCGTCCTGACCTGAATCCGGTCTGTCGTGGTTCGTTCGCCGGTCGACCCGGTGGCCTGGACGGTTTCTCGGGAGGTTTCCTGACCCAGGATTATCTCTCCGTCGCGCAGAACATGCCGGGTCAGATCCTGCGGCCAGAATAACCCCAGGCCGTGTACGGCAATCATCAGCATCAGTCCGGAGACCATCAGGAATCCTACGGCCAGGGTACCGCCGGACAGCCAGATCATGGCCTCATCCTTGGACCACCTTGAACGCATCGAATCTCCTCAATCGCAGCACGGGGCGGATGACCCGGCTACGTATGCAGTCTCCTCATCCTGCGTCGAATCAGTTCCGCCACGGTGTTTACCGTAAAGGTCGTGATGAGCAGGAGAAAGGCGGCGAAAAACAGTACCTGGTATAGACCGTCATCCCGGACGGCATACGGCAGTTCGAGGGCAACGCTGGCCGACAGGGCCCTGAATCCGGAGAAAACGGACCAGTCCATGTTTGGGACATTGCCCGAAACGAACAGGATGATCATGGTCTCGCCGATCGCCCTGCTGAATCCCAGGAGGATGGCTGAAAGGATACCGGCGCCCGCTACGGGCAGCACGATCCGAACCGCCGTCTGCCAGCGTGTTGCGCCCAGCGACAAGGAGCCTGCCGTCAATGACGGAGGGACGTTAGACAGTGCTTCCTCCGAAATCGTGAATATGATCGGGGTCACGGCCAGGCCCATGACCATGCCCACAACCATCGAATTACGCTGGACAAAAGTCATTCCCAGGAACTCCTGGAACCAGGAAACGTACCCGTCCTGGAGGTAGTGTGCTTCAAGCATCGCCCCGCATTCCAGGGCGAGCCATCCTCCGACCATGACGGCGGCCAGCAGCACCCAGATTTCCATGCCCGGACGGAAGAAGGCGTGCATTCGAGCCGGGGCATGTTGTCGGAGCACAAGAGCGGCCACCAATACGCCTGAAATGAAGACCGGCGCGAGGAATAGGCCGAAAACATGGGAAGCCAGGAAAGGCGCGAGCCAGATGCCGCCGATGAAGCCGAGCACCACGCTCGGCACCGCAGCCATGATTTCAACCAGCGGTTTCAGGCTCTCCTTCAACACGCGCGGCATGAACTGCGACGCGTAGAGCGCGGCGAGCACCGATAGCGGTACCGCGAAGAGCAGGGTGTACAGCGCTCCCTTCAAGGTCCCGAAAATCAAAGGCACGATGCTGTATTTCGGTTCGATACCTTCCGAATAGCCGGAAGCCTGCCACCGGTATGCTCCCTGCGATGCGTCCTCGTACCACACGGCGCTTAGCAGGCCGCGCCACGTGATCCCGGGATGTGGGTTATCCACGCGCCAGGAGGACACCGCGCCGTCTATGTCCGCTACAAGGAGACCATCGGCGCCCGGAGTCATGGCCAGCGCCCGTATGTCCCGTAACCCGGTATCCACGGTGTGCAGCGTTTGCCCGGTCGTTCCGAAAGACAGGTGTATTCCGCCTGCGGCGTCCGCCGTGACGAATCCCCGTTCGCGGGGTGATGGAGTAAAGGCGACAACCGGTGCGGAATGGGCAGGATAGGTATGGATGCGCTGAAGCAGCTTCCCTTCTTCGTCCTGCGTTGTCATACGCCAGGAATGGATCGCGCCCGACGCATCGCCGGAAACGAGCGTCCGGCCTCCTTTTAAAAAACCCAGTGTTGTCACAGCCGCACCTTCACTTGCTACCTCGACCGGCTCGGCTACTGGTGGATTTACCTCGGGATCCCAGGGGAATACGATGAGATGGCCATCGGCCGTGCCCGCGTAAACGTATGCGCCGAATCCATCGATCGCCAGGGCGGTGACGCGGCTGTCGATTGGAAGTTCATGTCTCCGCGTCGAGACCGTGGGACGATCGGATTCAGCTGTCAGATCATCGTATTCCAGCCGCTGCAACAATACGAGTTCTTCCCGACTGGCGATGGCCGCGCGGAACCCGTTCCCGACGGGCGCATGGGCGAGCAGCACCTTCTCCGGCCCGAGGGGAAGTGCTTCGGTCATGTCCGGGAAAAGAAGCGCCTCCAGATCGGGGGCGGCATCCATTGCGACCCGACCGTCATAACGAATGGAAGGCGATTTGAAAAGGGGATGAATCACCCAGAGAATCAGGGCGAAAACGGACAGGATGGTCAGTATCAACACGATACCGCCCAGCGCGGCCAGTCGACCGAATAACAAGTCCAGCAGTCGACGCCGGTCAACCCGGCGTCCCCAGGCGCGATCGGACATAGGTGGAGTCCTGTTGTGGTCTTCTACAACTGCGGCCGGATCACTTCAGAAGGGTCATCTTCCTGTTGAATACATGCGCTGTCCGGCCATCCGCCGTGGCTTCGAAGCGGTAAACATAAATACCGCTGGACAGGTGTTGCGCGTCCCAGGTCTCCGTGTAAAACCCCGGAAGCCGGATGTCGTTGACTACGGTCGCTACCCGCTGACCAAGGAGATTGTACACCTCGATCAGTATGTGGCTCGTCGAAGATACCTCATAATCCATGTTCGTGGTCGCGGCGAAGGGGTTCGGCCGGTTCGGCGATACGTTGAATGCGGCAGGCGCTTCTTCATCGGGATCAACGGGCTCCGGCGGGACGGGCGGGGGCGCGGTGCCGAAATAGCCCAACCGCGAGAGCGCCGACCAGTCCATCGCCCAGTTTTCCGTGCCGAAAGCACCCGCGTAATCGACGTCCGTAAAGAATCCGCTGATACGGGGTTCTTCCCTGAGCTTATCCGTATCCCAGGCGGGACTGATGCTGCCCGGCCTCGGATCGAGCCCCTGGTTACGGTTCCAGCTGATACCCTGCAGCAGCGGATCCGTAATCCGGACTACATTCACCGGATCGGCAAGCATCGCCGCCGTGTGGACATCGCCGCCAAGCTCATTGGCCGTATTGCCCGCGCCGAACCTGCCCAGGATGTTGTACTGAAACTGCAGGTCCCCCGCGTCCAGCCGCGCCTTGCTGTCCTGAGCGCCTTTCGATGGATCGAGATCCTCGATCGTCAGCATGTGTCCCCTGAACTCGGTGAAGATGCTATTGAAGTACATCCCGCCCGCATTATCACGGAAGATCAGGGCGTTGTTCGACTTGCCACCCATGGCGCTCGCTCCGCGGCCGATGTAGGTGGCGTTGAAGATGTTGGGACTGGCATAGGGCGTACCGTCCTCGGGGTCCGTACCGCCGTCGTGCTCACCGGCATGGTCACCCTGCATCGGATCCTGGATCGAGAACCAGAACTGGTGCTCGCCCCGGAAGCCCTCGTCGTAATCGTAGCTGTCGTCACCCGCGAAGGCCGATATCAGGTAGCGCGTATTAACCGTTCCGCCGAACCACTCGAAGCCGTCGTCCTGGTTGTAGAACACCTCCACGTGCTCGATGGTCGTACCGCGCCCCACACCGCCCATGGTCAGCCCGTTGAGCTCGTTGTCCGCCCCGATAACCGCGCCGCCATGACGGATCGACACGTAACGGAACACCCCCGAGTTGTCGTCTTCGTCCGGGTTTCCGCCGCCCCCGTAAATGCCTCTCGGTTCGGTTGTCGCGTCTATGCCTTCTACGTTGTTCTCACCCGTCGCCGTGTTGATGGACGCGCGGCCCAGGATGATGACGCCACCCCAGAGACCTCTCGAAGCGGCTGGGGAAGAAAGGAGGATGTCGTTCGGATCATCGACGTCGTCTGCTTCAGCCGTAAATACGATCGGGTTCCTGGCTGTGCCGTCGGCGAAGATCCTGCCGCCCCGTGCGACGATCAGTGCCGAATCGTCACCAGAAGTTCCCGGCGCCTCGCCCTTGATGACCGTACCGGGCTCGATCGTCAGCGTCTCGCCGTCTTCCACGAAGACCAGGCCGGATAACAGGTATACGTTGTCGGAGGTAAGGGTGACGTTGCCGACGATGTCGGCATCGGTAATGGTGTGAACGGTTCCAGTGGCTGGTTGAGCTTGTGCGAGGAATGGAACAGACCAGGTTACAGCGAGTACAACGAGGGAAAACCTGCGAAACATTCCACCTCCTCAAATAGTATTTCGGCAGTACTGCAATCAGGACGCCCAGCAAGTCCGCCGCGACTAGATACCGTACGAGAAACCAAGGGAGAAGCTCCGTCCCCGCTGGTAGAGGCTGCGGATGAACTCCTGGCCATTGTATGGATGGACCTTCTTGATATCCGGGTTCAACAGGTTCTTGAAAGAGAACTTGAGGGTGACCCGGTTCCATATA
The DNA here is from genome assembly GCA_965240335.1 of bacterium. Taxonomy (GTDB): domain Bacteria; phylum JAAXHH01; class JAAXHH01; order JAAXHH01; family JAAXHH01; genus JAAXHH01. The sequence goes on along the minus strand of CBDEKM010000008.1, from coordinate 263,316 downwards.
CGTTGCGATCCGGTGATATCGAGTACGCCTGCCGGCTGTTCGAAGGCGTTTGGCGTACCGCCGGTACTCACCTCGGAAAGCCTTTCGCCGAAGATGTTGTAATGGAGGCTGAACAGCGTGCCGGTTTCCGGGTTATCATACATGGCGTCGATATTGACCACGTAAGGTGACTGGCCCTGCAGATTGCGGGAATCCGCGGCCGCGGGATCGAGTGCTCGTATGACGGCCAGTTCCGAAGGCGCGATATCCACCTGAGACCGGACCAGCGACAGGTTCCCGCCAAGCTGAAAATTGCTGAGCGCGGGATGCAGTTGATCCAGTTTCTTGCGGTATTCAAGCTCGATACCCGATACCATTGCCCGGTCCACGTTCTGGAACTGGATTTCCCCGTTCGTGGTCACGATCACACGCTCGATGGGATTTTCGAAATCCTTGTAGAAAAAACTGACCGCGTATATTTCACCGGGCCGGGTGAACCACTCCCAGCGAAGATCGTAGTTTTCGATCAGCGTTCGTTCCAGCTCGTTATTGCCGACGAAGGTAAAGTCGCCGACGAAGAGGAAGGACGCGAAAGGAGCAAGTTCACGGAAAGATGGTCTCGCCAGGGTGCGGCTGAACGCACCGCGAACGTTCATGTTGTCCGTGAGTTGATACACTGAGTTGAGCGAAGGCAACCAGTCGTTCTCATCCAGCTTACCGGGTTTGAGCGAAACTTCGTGGCTGGCCACATTCAACCGGGTAGATTCGAACCTTGCTCCACCCGTTACTTTGAAACGATTCCCCAGGGGCAGATCCAGCATGGCGTAACCGGCGATGACCTGCTGGTCTCCGTCATAGTTGTTCTTCAGATCGGAGTCTTCGGTGATGAAGTTGCCGAACCGGGTATAGCCCGGGGTGTCCTGGAGGTATTCGGGGAGGATTCCTGTACGATCGGAAGAGAAGAAAACACCGGGATCGTTTCGGTACTGTACGTTGTCCTGCCGGAACGAAAAGCGCCGCTCCCTGAAGGTATGGTCCTTGTCCAGGTATGCACCGCCGAATTTGAGCCGGGCGGTTAGACCGGCCCACTGCTGGAAGGGCAGCGTAAAGTCCATTTTGAAGTCCCGGTTCGATTCGGTCAGGTTCCTGAAATACCGGGTAGGCGCCGAGTAATTGGACAGGGCGATCGTATAACTGTCGGGATCCGGAACGCCTTCGCCCAAAGCGTCGACGGTCTGGTATTCGTTGGTGAAATAACGAAGATCCGGCTCGTCCTGGGTGGCACGGATAAAGGCGCCTGTCCACTCGATTTCCAGGTCGGACCAGGCCGGCATGACGTGTTTGCCTCTTAACTGCAACGACCGCATTTCGCGCTCGGTAAAGGAAAGTACCCTGGTCTCGTACCGCACGTTCTCACCCGGCAGGGAGGACGGCCAGGCCCCAGATTGATACCTCGCCATCTTGTCGCCGCTTCGGTTGTAGAGCAGATTGGCCCCGATCTCGTGGGAGACGCCTGGTTGGTAGGTGACGTTCATCAGGCCGCCCCATAGCGTTTCCTCCGACCCGCTCGCGTCCGTCGCGAACCGTTCCCCGTTCAGATCCTCCGACTCCCTGGACACACGCTTCCAGATACCCGACACGCCCTTGTCGTACGCCGATATGTTGCGACTGTAACTGACGCTTCCAAGCAACCCCAAGGGACGATCGAGGACGGTCGTCCGGTTGCCGATGGAAAAGGAATAGCTCTGGCCCAGGGCCCCCTGTTTCATGGTCGGCGTCATCGTCTTGTCGGCGAAAGCCTTCGAATAAAGATCCAGCATTTGTGCCTGTTCAGGATCCCGCAGCGCGCTGGTAATGCTGGGTATCTCCATGTCGGAGTCCTGAAGGGGCAGCGGAATATCCCGCGTGCCGTCATCCACACCGAGGAAATCGTATTCCCCTCCGTCGTAGCTCAGCATATCCTTGAAGGAGGATTGCGCGTTGTACTTCGTGGACGTGGAGAAGGACATGGTGAAGGATTCCGGCAGGGATTTGGTCTTCACGTTGACGCTGCCGCCGGTGAAGTTTCCCGGTTTGTCGGGTGTAAACGTCTTTTCCGTGGTGATGTTGTCCAGCAGGTTCGTCGCGAATACATCCATCTGAACCGATTTGCTGTTCGGATCGGCGTTCGGCAGTGTAGTGCCGTTCAATTGCGCGGAGCTGTATCGATTGCCCAGCCCCCGGATATAAACGTACTTGCCGTCGACGACCGACGCGCCGGTGACACGGGTCATGGCAGAGGCCACGTCGCCCTGCGCTCCCCTGGAGATGTCCTCGGCGCTGATGGCGTCACTGATGGTCAGGGCGTTCTGACGCTGCTTCAACAGCGCCGCTTCCGTGTTTTCCAGGGCCCGGGCCGTCACTATCACGACGTCGGCTTTCAGGAGTTCCTCTGTGACGGAAACGTCGATTCTGGTTACCCGGCCGGGATTGACCCGGATTTCGGTCACGCTTTGCCGGGCGTAGCCGATCATGGAGACCAAAATCGTATGCTCTCCAGAGGGAACGCCTCGAATGAGATACTTGCCATCGAGCCCGGCCATCGTACCAAGCCCGAGACCTGTCACCATCACCGTGGCGCCGATCAGAGGGTCGCCGGAGATCGCGTCGACGACCGTACCGGATATGCGGCCTTCGGGCTGCTGAGCGCAGACTTCCGTTGACGTACCCGCAAAGAGTGCGATTGCAACTACCAAGACGAGCATCGATCTGGCCACCCGGCCAGGTTCGATCTTCGAGATTCGGCAATTGGAAAACCGGTAATCCGACGTCATTCAACCTCTCCTCTCGGTGTCGACTGATGAGTCCGTCCGCGGGTGCGTCTCCCGCAGGCTGGATCCAATGATCGCGAACAATATAAAGAGGTTGTTTGACGATTCTGTTACGAACTGTACACAAGACCATGACATTTGGATTAGTGGCACTTTTTTGTTGCGTTCGATCGACATGATAAAGACGGCTTGACAAAACCGCCTCTCTTCCTGTTTTATTGTTACTCGGACCGGCGGCGCATACGATGATACGATCCGGCCTCTATACTTCTTAATCAGCAATTCTGGTGTGGTATTACGCGCGTCTGTGTGCCAGGTGCCGTAAGACCGCAAAACACCCGGGTGATTCTGCCATGCCGGCCTCAAACGGAAACAACTCCAGGGCAACCACCGTTCGAACCATCGCTTCGCGGAGAGCCGGCCGCCGATCGACCCGCAAACCCCGGCCTCCCGTGGCGCCGCTGCTGACGAACTACTGGCGTCCTGAGCACTTCTTCAACCGCGAATTGAGCTGGCTCGAATTCAACGCACGCGTACTGGAGGAAGCGCTCGATCCGTCCGTGCCTCTCCTGGAACGGGTAAAGTTCCTCGCCATATTCAGCACCAACCTGGACGAGTTCTTCATGATCCGCGTCGCCGGCGTCAAAAGACAGATCGACGCCCAGATCCAGTCGACCCGGACGGCGGACGGAATGAGTCCCAGGGAAGTGATGACCGCGCTTTCGGCCAGGATGCATGAACTGGTCAACAAGCAACACGGCCTGTTCATCAACGAGATCTTTCCACAGCTCACCGAGCAGGGTATCGACATACTCGAGCCCGAGCAACTCAGCGCTTCGCAGCGGGAATATCTCGACGAGTACTTCCGCAAGACCATCCTGCCCGTGGTGACTCCGCTGGCGGTGGACCCGGGTCATCCCTTTCCCTACCTGGCCAACGGTACGCTCTGCCTGGTGGCCGAAATCCGGAAGACCCAGCGTTCCATATTCCCCCACACCAACCTCTCGGTCATCCACCTTCCCACATCGGTCATGCCGCGGTTCCTCGAACTCCCTTCCGAAAACGGCCGGCAGGCGTTCTTCATGCTGGAGGACGTCATTCGCATGAACCTCGACCTTTTCTACAACGGCTACGAGGTGCTGAACTGCGCGTCGATCCGTGTGACGCGGGACGCCGACGTGGATTACGAGGAAGAAGGAGCGGAAGACCTGCTGACCGTCATCGAGGAAGGCATCAGAAACCGGCGCAACGGGGCCGCCGTCCGGTTGCAGTACGATCCCGGGCTCTCTAAACGCATTCGGGATATTCTGGTGGATGAACTGGAACTGGAATCGGAAGATCTGTATCCCACGGAGGGTTTCACCGCTTTTTCTGATCTGATCGAACTCTACGATGCCATCGACCGACCCGATCTCCTTGACGAGTCCTTTCCACCCCAGCCCGTGACGACCCTCGAAAGGTCATCGTCCATATGGGATGCGATAAAGAAGGAAGATATCCTGCTGCATCATCCATTCCAGCAGTTCAACACGGTGGTCCGTTTCGTCTCGGAAGCGGCAGTAGACCCCAATGTGCTCGCCATAAAGATGACCCTGTACCGGGTCAGTGCCAATTCACCCATCACGCGGGCACTCACGCGGGCGGCGGAAAACGGCAAGGAAGTGTCGGTGCTGCTGGAATTGAAGGCCAGGTTTGACGAGGCGGCCAACATTCAGTGGGCGAGACAGTTGGAGGAAGCGGGGGCCCACGTCATCTACGGAATCCCGGGCCTTAAGACCCATTGCAAGGCCTGCCTGGTGGTCCGTCGCGAGGGAGAAACCATCCACCGCTACTGTCACCTGGGAACGGGCAATTACAACGACAAGACGGCACGGATTTATGCCGATTTCGGCCTCTTCACGTCCAGGGAGGAATTCGGCGAGGACGTGACCCAGCTGTTCAACCTGCTGACAGGTTACGCGCTGCCCACGCGCTTTCACCATCTCATACTTTCTCCCACGTCGATGCGGGAGGACATGGTGAAACGGCTGCGGCGGGAAAGCGAACAGGCAAGGAACGGGCATCCGGCTCTTGTCATCGCCAAGATCAATTCCCTCGTCGACCCCGATATGATCGTGGAACTGTACCAGGCTTCCCAGGCCGGCGTGCAGATTCAACTGATCATTCGTGGCATATGCTGTCTTAAACCGGGCGTTCCCGGTTTAAGCGAGAACATCAGCGTCATCAGCATCGTCGATCGGTTTCTCGAGCACGTTCGGCTCTTCTATTTTTACAACAACGGGGAACCGGAATACCTGTTTTCCAGCGCGGACTGGATGGATAGAAATCTCAACAGGCGGGTCGAGATTTCCTTCCCGATTATCGACCGGGCGCTCCAGGCGGAACTGTGGGCCTATCTGAAGTTACAACTGAAGGACAACGTGAAGGCGAGGGCATTGCAGCAGGAAGGTACGTACAAGTACGTGAAGAACGCCGGGAAACAGTTACGATCTCAGAAGGAATTGTACGAACTGGCCTGTGAAACGGTAAGGGTCAACGGCGGGGTGAAGGGTACCTCGTCCGCCGGTTCCTGAGCGTGTCAGGACATTGCAGGCCGTAGAGAAGAAGGCAGGAATTGAAACAGGCGGACCAGGGAGGTCATGGCTTCCCCGTTCCGCCTGTATCTGTTTTACCCTCCGATGCGAGCAGCCACCCTCTTGATGAGAATGGTCACTACGCCGGAGTATAGTACGGTGCTGATCGGGTCTATAATCGCGTCCAGGTGGCCGCCGATGGCCGGGATGTTACCCAGCACGTCCATGCCCGCGGCCGCGCCAACGGCAATCGTAACCGCCAGGTAGCCCGTCGCGTCTTCCGCGTCAACCGAAAGGTGCGCATGGAGCAGACCTAGAATCACGAGCACCAGCGAAACCACTGCCATCGGGATCAGCAGATTGGGTACCAGTCCCTCGTGTAAGGCCAGGACGACCGCAAGTAGAACGACTATCCGTGCTGCCATATATCTAACCTCCTGAATCGTTTAGACGACTCGTTTCAAGGAATTCCGGGCGGGGACGCTGCGGTATTGGGACCGCGGGGTCCCCCGGATTTGAGTCTTCAGCCTTTTAGCCGGTTTACCGTGCGCATGATCAGAATGGAAACCACGCTGGCGTACAGGGCCGAACTGGCCGGATCGAGCATGGCATCCAAATGCATGCCGATTCCTGGTATATTGCTCAACACGTCCGCACCCGCCGCGGCGCCGACCGCTATGGTTACGACAAGGAAATCCGTTGCGTTTTCAGCATCGACTCCCATGAAGCCGTAGATGATGCCCAGGAGTACGATGACGACCATCATGATGCCACCATCGGCCATCATGTCACCCGCAATTCCCTGAATAATCGCCAGAAGGGCGATCAGACCCACAATGACTCTGGTTAGCATGTCTACCTCCTACAGTGGAGATTGGTTTTGCCACGGACCGCACCAGCGCGTACCCGTGACCTGAAACGACGGCGGGACAAACCTGCGTCGCATACACACAGTAAGCCGCACCTGTCACTAACTTCCTTCAAACCGGATTCAGTCCAGCGCGCGCGTCCGCGCGTCATAGACTGCCTTCAGAAGCCTGGTCGGAGTCCTGCGAAATCGGGCCTGTTTCCCGATGGTTCTATCATGATTTTTGGGTTGTGTAACCAAATAAACATCTGCGGGGTAGGACTGTCAAGGGTAATCGGCTTTCTTAGTCGAAAAATACCGGTAAGCTGATCTGTTTCAGCGCTGAAATCGCCGTGGTGTATGTGACGTTGACCGGACCGGATTTGACGTTGAATCGAGGAAGAATTTAAACTATTAAGTGGTTCCACCCGTTGAGGTTCCGGAGTTTTCCTTCCGGGTCGCCTGTTGAAGGCGCTCCGATTCGCCCGTGGCCTCATCCCCCGACCAGGCGGGCAGGGAAAGGTAGAAGGTCGCGCCTTCGCCTACGCGGCTCTCGACCCATGCCCGACCATTCAGCAATTCCATGGTGTGGCGGACGATCGCAAGACCCAGTCCGGTTCCGCCCAGCGCCCTGGATCGGGCACGGTCCACCCGGAAGAATCGTTCGAAGATCCGCGGCAGGGCATCGGATGGAATCCCCGGTCCCGTATCGGATACCGCCAGGACGATCTCGTCACCCCTTTCCACGAGGCGTACGGAGATCGATCCGCCTTCTTCGGTATACTTGACGGCGTTGTCGACCAGGTTGGATAGGGCCCGTTCCATTAGTGCGGAATTGCCGCGCGCCGGTTTTTCCGTTTCGAACGAGAGCGCGAGGCGCAGGTGTTTGCGGGCGATCTGTTCAGCGAATACCTCGGCGACCCGTTCGGATACGCGATCTAGATGACAGGCCGCGATATCGACCTCGTACTGGCCGGACTCGATCCGTGAGAGTTGGAGGAGATCCTCGACCAGCGCCTGCAAACGATCGGTATGATGCGATATGGAGTTGACGAACCGGCGCAATGCGGTCGTATCGTCTATCGCGCCGTCCAGCAGCGTTTCGACATAACCCTTGATGGAGGTCAAGGGTGTTCTCAACTCATGGGAGACGTTGGCCACGAAGTCCTTACGGACCTGCTCAAGGCGACGCAGGTCCGTTATGTCATGGAACACGGCGACGACGCCGTGAAGCTGGTTGCCGATGCGTATGGGCGTCAGGTGTACCTGGAAGATACGCTGGCTCCACTCCAGCGTAAGGTCGAACACGGGGTCCTCGTTCAGGGAGGGGGCCGTGTCGATGGCGGCGTCTACCGCGCTCTGCAACTCGTGGTTGCGCACCACCTCGATCGGCCGCTTGTTCAGGCACCAGGCGTCCACGTCCATCATTCGCTTGAAAGCCGGGTTAACCATCAGGATGCGGCCATCCGCGGAGGTTACCATGACGCCTTCCGCCATGCCCGATAGTACGGCTTCCAGCTGGGCGTTTTCCTCCCTGATTTGAGTCAGCCGTTCCTTTGACTGCACGGCCATCTCATTCAGGGCGGTAGCAAGATCGTATAGTTCGGTATGCGTCGAAGCGGTAGCCGAGACCGTGAGATCACCGGAGGCCTGGCGCCTCGCGACTTCCGTCATGCGTTCGATCGGGCGGGATATCAGTCTCTCTGTAGCCCAGCTCAGCACGACACTCAACACAAGACCGATGCAGAGGGCCGCCAGCACGATATTCCATATATGGGACTCGATCCAGCGGAACTGCTGCAATGGAAGCGCGACGCGCACGACACCCCTTACTCCTTCGTTCCGGAAGGGTATGGCCACGTAGGCCATGTCGGTTTCCAGGGTATTGCTGTAGCGGATGCTGTTTCCGATTCCCGACGCGACGGCCTCGATGATTTCAGGCCTGTCGCCGTGGTTTTCCATGAGCGGGACGCCGGAAATGGGGATGGAGGAATCGCCGGCCACGACGCCGTCGTCCGCAACCACGGTTACGCGGGCGCCGCACTGCTCGCCAAGGCGATCCGCGATCGGATCGATCGTCCCGTGGGAAAGCGATGGGAGCGGCGCGTTTTCCAGGAAGGATTTTATCAGTCGTGCGTCGTTAAGCAACTGCTGGCGGGTGTGCTCGCTGACATCCCGGCGCAGAGAGGTGTTCAGGTAGATGTAAACCGCGCCTGCCACCACCAGGGTGAAGGCGACATAACCGACGAGGATCTTGGATTGAAGCGACAGTCGCATGACATGGCCTACTTGGTGAAACGGTATCCCACCCCGCGCACCGTTTCCACCATGGCGCTGGCCTCGCCGAGTTTTTCCCTCAGGCGCTTGATGTGGGCGTCCACGGTACGGCCGTAACCCATGTAATCATAACCCCACACCACGTTGAGCAGTTCGTCCCGTGTTTGCACCCTGCCGCGGCGCTGATAGAGTACGACCAGCAATTTGAATTCGGTGGCCGTCAGGGAGACGGTACTGCCCGAAACGGACACATGGTGGCCTTCCACGTCGATGATCAGGGGTCCTGCCCGGACGGGCCCGGGGGTTTCCGGAATGCTGCGACGGCGCAGTATATTCCGGATGCGCAGTGCGATCTCCCTCGGACTGAAGGGTTTGACCACGTAATCGTCTGCACCCAGTTCGAGGCCGATGATCCGGTCGATTTCCTCGCTTTTTGCGGTCAGCATGAGGATGGGAATGGATCTGGTGCGTTCATCCTGCTTCAGAATACGGCAGACATCGGTGCCTTCGAGACCAGGCAGCATCAGGTCCAGTATGATGAGGTCGGGCGTTTCGTCGCGGGCTTTTTCAAGAGCGGAGGGGCCGTCCGCCGCCACGATGACATCGAAGTCTGATTTCTCCAGGTTGTACTGGATGATTTCCACGATATCAGGTTCGTCGTCTACGACCAGTATCGTCTGTCGCATCTGCATTCCCCGTCATCTTCGACCAGGTCTTCCGCTGTACGTAACGCCGTGACCGCCGACTGCCCACCTGGATCGCCGTATCGCCGTGAGGTTTCGTGAATATATCCGGGAGAGGACCTGTTGAACACTCAAAACAACGACCGGTTCTGAGGTAGTGCTTACTTCGCCGACGGACACAGGTCGCTCAGTATGCATTCGTCGCACTTCGGCCGACGGGCGATGCAGGTCTTCCTGCCATGGGACGCCAGGAGATGTCCAAGGCTTGTCCAGTCCGATTCCGGTACGATCTTCACCAGGTCGGATTCGATCCGGTCAGGATCGGTCTTTTTCGTGAAACCGAGGAGGCCGGACAGCCGTTTCACGTGGGTGTCCACGGCGATGCCCGGTATGCCGAAAACGTTGCCAAGCACGACATTGGCCGTCTTCCGGCCCACGCCGGCCAGGTTCGTGAGATCCTCCATGTTTCCGGGTACTTCGCCGCCGTGGCGGTCGATCAAGGCCTGGCAGCATTTCCGGATATTGGCCGCCTTGTTGCGGTAGAATCCGGTAGTGAAGATATCTGCTTCCAGGTCTTCGAGGGGTGCTTCCAGGTAATGATCGGGAGACGGATACTTTTCGAATAGCGTTTCGGTGACGATATTTACCCTGTGGTCCGTGCACTGAGCCGAAAGTATGGTCGCGATCAGCAGTTCCAGGGGACTGGAGAAGTTCAGTGCCGAGCCCACGTCGGGGTAGGTCTTCTTCAGGCGGTCCAGCACCTCCCCCATCCGTTCCCGCTGCGCTTTCCTGCTCGGCATGCTTCAGACTCTCCTCGCGGGGACCGGGCGATCAACTCGCCGCCGTACTGTATTTACCTGTCTTCCGCCGGATCAGCTCATCGGCCGTCTGGTGGTTCAAAAGACGGTCCGCCGTTACCCCGCCCTTGCGGACCATGGAAAGTCCATAGTCCACGTAGTCCAGTTCATCCACGTGATGGGCGTCGGGGCCGATGCTGAACTGCGCGCCCCGGGTCATTCCGTAATCGAGATGTCGCCAGTCCAGGTCGAGACGGTGGGGATTCGCGTTGACCTCGATGGCGACTTCGTGGTCGACCGCCTCGTCGATGAGACGGGCTACGTCCACGGCATAACCGTCCCGGGCCAGCAGCAGGCGGCCCGTGGGGTGTCCGAGTATGGTCGTGTGGGGATTTCTGATCGCCCGGACCATGCGTTCGGTCATGTCCGCTTCGGTCATGTTGAACACGGAGTGCACGGAGGCCACCACCAGGTCGAAGGTGGCCAGGACCTCATCGGGATAGTCCAGGCTGCCGTCGGGCAGGATGTCGGACTCGATGCCCTTGAGGATGCGGAAATCATCGTACCGGGCGTTCAATGCGTCTATTTCCTGCTGTTGTTCCAATACCCGTTCGATGCTCAGACCATGGGCGTAAGCCGCGGTCCGGCTGTGGTCACAGACCGCGATGTATTGGAACCCCCTCGCCCTGGTGCCTTCGGCCATTTCACGGAGACTGTGCATCCCGTCGCTGTACGACGTATGGTTGTGGATCAAACCGCGGATATCAGTCCTGACCGGCAGATCCGGCAGGCGATTCCCGGCTGCCCGCGCGACCTCCTCGCCGCCTTCCCGCAATTCCGGGGGAATGTACTGTAGGCCGAGTATGTCATAGATCACGGATTCGTCGGGACAGGGGATCACGGCACGGTTGTGAATGACGTGCCGGTCGGTGATGGTGATCCCCCGGTCGTCCGCGTGCCGTGCGATCCTGGTACGATGGTCATCGCTGCCCGTCCAGTGATAGAGCGTCACGGCAAAGGTCTCGTCCGGAACGCAGTGCACGCGCACGGGCAGTCCGGAAGCTCCGGTGACCGTCAGGCCATCACCGTCGTCCTCGTGCACCTGACCGAAACGGTGCAGACTGGCCATGATGCTACTTCGGTCCGGATGGCCGACGACAATGTCGATTTCGCGGATCACTTCCATGCTGCGCCGGACGTCCCCCGCGATCTCCACGCGCCACACGTCCGGGTGGCGCAACAGGTCGTCCACCAGGGATTTCGCCTCGATTAACGCGCGATCCAGCAGGTGGAACCCACGGGAACGCTTGATCAGGTCGATGCCCTTGAGTACACGATCCTGGGTCTTGGCGCCGAATCCATCCAGTATTACCAGCCGGTTTTCGCGACAGGCGTATTCCAGTTCCCCCACGGTGTCGATGCCGAGATGTTCGTAAATCGTCCGGATTTTCTTGGCGCCGAGACCTGATATGGTGAGCATCTCCTGGAATCCTGCCGGCACCGTCTGGACGAGGGATTGGTGATAACTCGACTGTCCGTCCCGGACCAGCTCGGTGATGTGCCGAACCATGGATGCGCCCAGACCGGGAATCTTGCCCAGACGGTCTTCATGCACCAGGACTTCAACCGGTTCCGAGAGGGTTTCCATCCGGCGCGCGGCATTCGCGTAGGCACGTGTTTTGAAGGTGTTCTCGCCCTGCAGCGTCAGCAGCGATCCGATCTGGTTGAGGACCTTGCCGATCTGTTTGTTGGTCATGTCTCGATTCCGTCCTGGTGCGCTTTCAACGTGTGGTACGGGCAGCCTGCAAACAGGTTTCGACGAATTCCGGCAATCGTTTTACAAACTCCGACCTGGGCACGGCCCGCTCGCATCCCGATTCCCGGGCACGCGCGAAGGCTTCCGGCCGTGTATGCCGGCCATAGGCCAACATCGGCACGTTCCGGGTCGTTCCACCGCTGCGAAGCGCGGTTACCAGGTCAATGGCATCCGTCCGCGACAGGTCGAGATCCACGATAATCGCGGATGGGGGACGGCGATCGAGATCGTCCGGGAACTCCCCGGCCTCCGCCGCGAATACGGGCGTGCCCCCCAGTTGCCGTATGGTTTCTCCGATTTTCGAGGAGAAAAAAAGGTCGTCTACTACAACAAGCACGGTATGGTTGTTCATCATGGTTCCTGGTTGAGTTAATTGGCCCGACGCCATTCGAATATAAAGGCAGCGTTCGAGGATAAACAAGAAATTGTTATGACATGAGACGAGGTCCCGGTTGGGATTTTCCGCGTTAAAACCCGGCCATCTCAGCGTTCTACTCCGATCAGATTCGTGTTCTGATCCGGATCATTCTAAGGTTTTTATATTCTAATTCTTGACACATATGTTGTATAAGTATATTTTTAGCATAATCTAAAAGTGATCCTGTACGCATGTAGGCAGGATAGTATGCGAACCAACTCAGAGAAGACGCTCATGCCCACGCCAGCCACCGAAGACTATCTGAAAGCCATCTACAAGCTGCAGGAAAACGTGGAAGCCGCATCGACCAATGCCATAGCGGATCGGGTGGGGGTATCGGCCGCTTCCGTCACCAACATGATGAAGAGGCTGTCGGAGTCGGGCCTGGTCGAACACCGGCCCTACCAGGCGATCAGGCTTACCGACGCCGGTCGAAAGATTGCCCTGGAAATCATCCGCCACCACAGGTTGCTGGAGGCGTACATGGCGGAAGCGCTCGGGTTTACCTGGGACCAGGTGGATGCGGAGGCGGAACGGTTGGAACACGTGATCTCCGAAGAGTTCGAGGATAAAATCGATGCCATGCTGGGATACCCTACAACGGATCCGCACGGTTCTCCCATACCGGGGAAGGACGGCTCCATAGCCCGCATGAACCACGATCGGTTGTCCGACATAGAACCCGGCCGTACCGTGGTCATTCGCAGGGTGACGGACACGGATCCGGCCCTGCTCCGCTACCTGGGGAAACTCGGTCTCCGGCCGCAAAACGTCGTGGATGTACTGAAGAAAGAACCCTTTGAAGGTCCAGTGTTCCTGCGCGTAGGCGAGGCTGAACACCACGTGGGGCACCTGGTCGCCAGCAGCGTCCTGGTGGAATCCGTGCCGGGCGACGATGTGGATAACAGTCGGCAGGCGGTATTATGACCGGAGTGATTATACTCATTGCCCTCGGCGTGCTTTTCCTGCCGCAATACGGTCTGTACTGGCGTCTGCGGCGCAGGCGATGGCTGCACTCCAGGCAAGCCATCGAGGATGCTCTGGCCCATCTGCACCAGTTCCAGCACGACGGCCGACCGGCGTCGGTGGAATCCCTGTCCAATACCCTCGGTACGTCGACGAAGCAAACGCTGGTCCTGGTCAACCGCATGGCGCAACAAGACCTGGTCGTCATCACCGGACAGGGCATGCGGCTTTCGCCGGATGGCCACCGATGGGCTCTTCAGATCATACGCGCCCATCGCCTTTTCGAGCGGTATCTCGCCGACGAGACATCGGTGCCCAGGGAAAAGATCCACGCCAGGGCCCACCAGTTGGAACACACGGTGACCGAAGCGCAGGTCGACAAGATGGATGCCGACATGGGCCATCCCACCTTCGATCCGCAGGGAGATCCGATACCGAACGCGGCAGGCGACATGAAGGAAATCACAAGCCAGAAACTCGTAGACTGGCCGGCGGGCATGCCGGCGGAGATCGTGCATATCGAAGACGAGCCACCGGAAGTGTATGCCCAGATCATCGCCGAGGAACTTCATCCCGGGATGGTCATAACGATCGTGGACGTGACGACCGTGCGGGTGGTCATCGCCACGCCAGATACCGAACACGTACTGGCCCCGGTGGTCGCGGCGAACATTTCCGTGCGGGAAGCATCCGCCGGCAAAGAGGAACCGGAGGGCGTCCCGCTCACGACGCTGCATCACGGCGAGGAGGGTCGCGTCGTCGGATTGGTCCAGGACTGCCAGGGACTGACCCGGCGGAGGTTTCAGGACCTGGGACTCACGCCCGGCACACGCATCGAGCGGGTCATGCAAAGCGCCTTCAGTGATCCGACGGCCTACAAGGTGCGGAATACCCTGATCGCCTTGCGCCGCGAACAATCCAACATGATCATGATCGAGCGAGAACAACACAACGACCGGGAGAATAAGGTATGAGTACGGAATCTACACTTCCTGGACCGCCTGGACCGTCCGCACCGACCGGACCGTCCGGACCGTCCGCACCACCCGGGCACGACTGCGCGTCGTGCGCGCTGCAGGAAAACCTGGTACAGATGGGGATTTCACTGGACAGGTGGGACTACGTCATCGCCCTGGCGGGGAACCCAAACGTAGGCAAAAGTACGGTCTTCAACGCGTTGACCGGTCTGAAGCAGCATACGGGGAACTGGCCGGGGAAGACGGTCAGCCGGGCCGAGGGGGGTTTCGAGTTTAACGGAAGTAGATTCAAGATGATCGATCTGCCGGGCACGTATTCCCTGCTTTCGGCGTCCATCGACGAGGAGATCGCCCGGGATTTCATCCTCTTCGGTCGGCCCGACTGCACCCTGATCGTCGTCGACGCCACCATGCTCGAACGCAACCTCAACCTGGTGCTCCAGGTGCTGGAGATTACCGAGAAAGCGGTGGTCTGCCTGAACCTGATGGATGAGGCGGCGCGTAAGAGCATCTCGGTGGATCACCGCACCCTCTCACGCGAACTGGGCGTTCCCGTAGTGCCGGTGTCGGCCAGGAAGAAGGAAGGTCTGGGCCTGTTGATGCGCACCGTCGCCGACGTGATCCAGGGTACGATCAAGAACGCGCCGCGGCGCATCACCGGCAATAAAGAACTCGATCGCACCGTGGATACGCTGACTGGTATGCTCAGCGAAGCCTATCCGGATCTGCCGAATCCCCGCTGGATCGCCTTTCGACTGCTAGACGGCGACTACAGGGTAAGACAGGCCCTGGAACTTGGCGAATTCAGCCACATGGGCATCAATTCACAAGTCCCCGCACTGGAAAATGGAAAATGAGCCACACAACGACGAAACCAAACACGGGCGAAGACATTCTCGGCACGGTCGAAGAAATGCAGCGGGGCCTCGACGGGTCGTACCGCGACGAAATCGTGGAAGCCATCTTCCAGGACGCCGAAACCATCACGCGGAAGGTAATTCGCACCGAGGATTCGACTTCCTATCCGTGGGATCAGAAACTGGATCGTATCGTAACGTCGAAGATCTGGGGTCTCCCGTTCATGGGCCTGCTCCTGGGCGTCGTCTTCTGGATTACGATTTCGGGGGCGAACGTCCCCTCCGCCATGCTCGCGGAAGGGCTTTTCTGGCTGGGCGCGCGGGGCGTCGATCTATTCGAGGCCCTTGGCCTGCCATGGTGGGTCACGGGATTCGTCTGGCACGGCGTCTACCGGGGGCTGGCCTGGGTGATAGCCGTCATGCTGCCTCCCATGGCGATATTCTTCCCCATATTCACCATCCTTGAAGACCTGGGATATCTGCCCCGCGTGGCGTTCAACGTAGACGCGCTGTTCAAGAAAGCAGGGGCCCATGGCAAACAGGCCCTGACCATGAGCATGGGCCTGGGCTGCAACGCGGCGGGCGTGGTGGCCTGCAGGGTCATCGATTCTCCGCGAGAGCGGCTGATCGCCATCCTGACCAACAATTTCATGCCCTGCAACGGCAGGTGGCCGACGCTCATCATACTGGCGACGCTCTTCGTGGCGGCGGCCGTTCCTCCGGCCTTTGCGGCCATGGCCGCGGCCGGTTCGCTGGTCCTTATCGTCCTGATCGGCGCAGCGACGACCCTGCTGGTATCGGCCGTGCTGTCCCGGTCCTTCCTGCGGGGCGAAGCAAGCAGTTTCACGCTGGAACTGCCGCCCTACAGGCGTCCCAGCATCCTGCGCGTACTGTACACCTCGCTCATCGACCGAACGATATTCGTATTGTGGCGCGCGGTGGTCATGGCCGTGCCGGCGGGCGGCGTGATCTGGCTGTTGAGCAACATCTATACAGGGGGACAGAGCCTGACGGTATGGATTTCGCAGTGGCTCGAACCCGTGGGGCGGGCCATCGGTCTCGATGGGGTGATTATGCTGGCCTATATCATCGCCATCCCCGCCAATGAAATCGTAGTTCCAACCATCATCATGGCCTACACGGGAGCGGGCATGATGATCGAACTGGACACCATGGAGGAACTGCGGCATCTGCTGGTTGAACAGCAGGGCTGGACCTTGCTTACCGCCGTCTGTCTCATGCTGTTCTCCCTGTTGCACAACCCGTGTTCCACGACCATGTGGACGGTCTACCGGGAAACCAGAAGCGTCAAGTGGACCGTCGTCAGCGGTCTCATGCCCCTGGCAATCGCCTTCATCCTGCTGTTCATCGTCGCCCAGACCGCCTACTGGATCATGGGTCTCGCGGGTTGGTAAAGGGTTCGCTGGAAGTTCGTACTGCCGGGTGTGCCGGTGATTCCAGTGCGAATCTGCTCAAGGCCTGCGACTGCCGCGGCGGTACTGGCCGGACCTTCGCTTCGATCTGTCGCTACCCCTTAGACACCAGGTAGCTCTTTTCCTTCAACAAGTCGACAATACGCCCGACGGATCGTTCGACCGGATCGGTCTCCGACGAAACGGTCACGGCCGGATTGCGGGGTTTTTCGTAGGGGTAATCCACCCCGGCGAGGTTGCGCAGCAACCCTCGGTCCGACTTTTCGTAACAGCCCGTGGTATCGTGCTGTCTGCACCACGCGATGGAAGCATCGACAAACACCTCCACGTAGCGCTCGGTTCCAATCCGTTCAGCCACCTGGCGGCGTGTGTCCTCGCCGGGCGAGATGAAGGAGGCAATGACAATCAACCCCGATTCGTTGAGCATGGCTGCGCATTCGGCCACGCGCCTCAGGTTTTCCGCCTGGTCCGCCGCCGAAAATCCCAGGTCGCGGCTGAGGCCGCTGCGAACGACTGAACTGTCCAGCACCACGACCGAATAGCCCTCATCGTACAGCGCCTTTTCCAATCCGAAAGCAACGGTCGATTTCCCCGAGCCCACCAGGCCCGTGATCCAGACCGTACAGGGCTTCTGTCCGTACCGCGCGATCCGTCGGTCCAGGTTCACCAGGCTGGACTTTCGCGACGTGGACGCCCTGGGATCGGATGCGTCATCCAAATCCATGGGGACCCGCTCTCCCGGCAGCCGGTCGATGATCATGCCCGCCGCCACGGTATTGTTGGAGAGATAGTCCACCAGGATAAAACCGCCGGTCAGCCGGTTGGTCTGGTACGCGTCGTAGTAGAGCGGGCTGTTCGAGGTCAGGGCCACCCGGCCGATTTCGTTGAGGGAAAGATGCTGCACTTTCTCTTTGTGCAGGGTATCGACGTCTATCCGGTAATCGACGTGATCGATGCTCGCCCGGGCGGTCTGCGTGGTCTGCTTGATCAGGTAGTGGCGGGTCGGATCCATGGGGACTTCGCCCATCCAGACCAGCATGGCTTCGAACCGCCGTTCCACGTGGGGCAGGTTCTTCGGATGGACGATCATGTCGCCGCGGCTGACATCCACCTCGTCCTCGAGTTGGAGCGAAATGGACATGGGCGGATATGCCGCCTCGAGGTCGCCGTCGAAACTGGAGACGGACTTCACGCGCGTCCGGTTCTGTCCGGGCAGGACCAGCACTTCGTCCCCGGGCCGGACCACGCCGGAAAGCACCGACCCCGCGTAGTACCGCGCATCCTGGTTGGAGCGGATGACGTACTGCACGGGAAACCGCAGATCCACCAGGTTGCGATCGGTCAGGAACTGCACGTCTTCCAGGATGTCCAGCACGGTCTGGCCGTGATACCATGGCATCCGGCCGCTTCTGTCCACCACGTTGTCGCCGAGCAGGGCGCTGACGGGAACAAGCCGTATGTCGCTGACGTTCAGCCTGGCGGCGTAGTCCAGAAACTCGTGGCGGATCGCGGTGAAAACCTCTTCGCTGTAATCCACCATGTCCATCTTGTTCACGGCCACCACAAGGTGTTGAATACCGAGCAGGGACGTGATGAAGGCGTGCCGGCGGGTCTGTGTCAGTACGCCGTTGCGCGCGTCGATCAGTACGATCGCGAGGCTCGCGCCGGATGCGCCGGTCGCCATGTTCCGCGTGTATTGTTCATGTCCCGGCGTGTCGGCGATGATGAATTTACGCCGCGGTGTGGAGAAATACCGGTAGGCCACGTCTATGGTGATACCCTGTTCCCGTTCGGCCTTCAGGCCGTCCAGCAACAGGGCCAGATCGGGGGCTTCGTCCTTCCGGGCCAGCTTCTTGAGCGAGGCGAGATGGTCCTCGTAGATGCTCTTCGAATCGGCCAGGAGCCGGCCGATCAACGTGGATTTGCCATCGTCCACGCTGCCCGCAGTACTGAAACGCAGCAGTTCTTTTTCTTCGTTCCGGGCCAGAAAAGTCTGAATGTCGGTCATTTCACTGTATGTAGGCAGTTGAACCGCCCTTAGAAGTAGCCTTCGCGCTTCTTTATTTCCATCGATCCTTCCTGGTCGTGATCGATGATGCGCGTAGCACGCTCGGAAATGCGTTCCACCATCATTTCCTCGATGATCTCTTCGACGGAAGTCGCGGTGGACCGTACGGCGCCGGTGCATGGAGAACAGCCCAGCGTGCGGAAACGGCAGACCATGGAATGGGTGGTTTCACCGGGCAGGATACGGGCCTGCCCCTCCACGGGAATCAGTTGTTCCCCTCTGACCACGACAGGGCGCTCGCGGGCAAAGTACAGGGGAACGACCGGGATGTTCTCCCGGTGAATATACATCCAGATATCCAGTTCGGTCCAATTGGAGAGGGGAAACACCCGGATGGACTCCTCCTGGCCGACGCGGCAGTTGTACAGGTTCCACAGCTCGGGCCGCTGGTTTTTAGGATCCCACTGCCCGAACCTGTCCCGGAAGGAGAAAATCCGCTCCTTGGCCCGAGACTTCTCCTCTTCACGGCGGGCACCGCCCAGGGCGGCGTCGAAGCGTCCCGATTTGAGACCATCCAGCAGGGCCTGTGTCTTCAACAGGCCGCAGCACCGTTGCGTACCAAGGTCATATGGATTGGCGTCATCGGAGATGGCTTCCTCGTTGCGATAAATGATCAGGTCCGCCTGGTATGCTTCGGCCATGCGCGCTCGAAAATCGTACATCTCCTCGAACTTGTACCCCGTGTCTACGTGCATGAGCGGGAAGGGCAGTTTCTGCGGATAGAAGGCCTTGCGAGCGAGGTGCAGCATGACCGAGGAATCCTTGCCGACCGAATACAGCATCACGGGCCGTTCGAACTCCGCGACGACTTCCCGCATGACGTGGATGCTCTCGGCTTCGAGCTGCATCAGGTGCGATATGGAATACTGGGGCATGGGTTGATAGTCGTCTGGTAGAATGAATGAACGGGAAAGATTGAAGCAGGGCGTTTTATTCGTGCCGCTATTATTTCGGAATCGTCGGGTTCGCGTTACGCCTGGACGATATCATGACGTTACGCATAGGGTTCAATATAAATCATGACCGCGGTCACGGATTCCGCCACGGTCTGGCGCGAGGTGTCGATCACCAGTTCGGGTTGCTCCGGTTCCTCGTAGGGATCGTCTATACCCGTAAAACCCCTGATTTCACCTCGACGCGACTGCGCGTAGAGTCCCTTGACGTCCCGTGCCTCGCAAACGTCCAGCGGGGCGGATACGTGTACTTCGATAAACCGGTTGCAGAGATTCCTCACCCTGTCCCGGGCTTCCCGGTAAGGCGAGATGAGGGAGACGATCGTGCAGATTCCGTTGCGTTCGAGGACCGAAGCGAGATAACCCACGCGGGCGATGTGAGCCAGGCGCCCCGTCTTGTCGAAACCCGTATCGGGGAAAACCGCCCTGATTTCATCGCCATCGAGCCGCTCCACCTTTATCCTGCTGTCGAGCAACGAATCATAGACTCGATTCGCGATGGTGCTCTTGCCCGATCCGGACAACCCGGTAAACCAGAGGACGAAGGGCCTTTGCGCCTCGCGCGGTTTATCGCCCATGCTACATCCCTTGCAATCCCATATTCGTAACCGAATCAGCGCATACCGTATTTTGAGCGCATACGCATGTTATGGGTCTACAAGCGAATTGCAACAGATATATGCGCGAATACGCGCTTGCCCGCGCTTCGGCGTGAAATCAGCGGTAATGGCCTCATACCGGCTACGGTAAGGGCCTCAGCCCGGTCAATATCCATCGCTTAAACTGCTTTACTGTATACCTGGATTAACCTAATATCCTGAAGATGCCCGTTGCTCTTTTTGTATCCTTAAACTGTTCGCCACGCTTGCTGGGGCGTGCATGCGAAGACTTAAGTACTGTTGAAATGCTGGAGGCTTTTGTGACAATGCGCCGGGAGCTTACGTGAGAGCAGTCTGTGCCATGTTCACAGCCGCGATGCTGGTTTTCGGTTGCGCTTCGGCGCCGAAACTGCAGCATCCATCGCTCGAAACCCAGGTCCCTCCCGAGTGGACCACCGCCCAGTCGGAAGGTGGAAAAATCGATGCGCGGTGGTGGGCGGATTTCAGCGACACCGGGCTGGATACGCTCATCGACGAAGCCCTCTCCCACAACTTCGAACTCAAGACCGTCTCCGGCCGCATGCAGGCTGCCCGGGCGCAGGCACGCATCGTCGGCGCACCCTTGCTTCCCCAGGTGAGCCTGGACTTAAACGGTACAAGATCACGGCGGAACTTCATCGGGTTTCCCATACCCGGTGGCAATGGCGGTGTATTGAAGACTACTTCGACGAACTACGGCGTGTCGACCAACATCAACTGGGAAATCGACCTGTGGGGCCGACTGAGCGATGACAAGGCGGCCGCCCTGGCTGATCTACAGGGATCGCAGGCCGATCTGTACGGGGTCCGTTCTTCGGTCGCGGGGCAGACCGCCAAAGCGTGGTTCGCCGCCATTGAAGCCCATCGCCAGCTGGAGCTTGCACGGGCCACCCGCGACAATTTCCAGACGGTAAATGAACGAATCGAAAACCGGTACGCGCGGGGACTAAGACCCTCCCTTGATCTGCGACTATCGCGATCCAACGTGGCCACGGCGGAAGCGGTGGTCCTGCAGAGAATGCAGCAGTACGACAGCGCGGTACGTCAGTTGGAGATACTCCTGGGCAGGTATCCATCGGCGAAGCTGCCCGTTGCAGCCGATCTTCCTCCGGTCCCCGACGCCGTACCCGCCGGACTGCCCGCCGATCTCATCGCCAGACGGCCCGACCTGATGCTGGCCGAACGGCAGCTTGCGGCGGCCGGCGCGCGGGTCGGCGTTGCGAAGAAGGCACGGTATCCGGCCATACGACTGACCGGTTCGGGCGGGACGTCCTCGGCCTCGTTGAAGGACTTGCTCGACGGGGATTTTATCGTCTGGAGCCTTGCTTCCAGCCTGCTTCAACCCCTGTTCCAGGGTGGCCGGCTCAGCGCAGGCGTGGACCTGGCCGAAGCAAACCGTGACCAGGTCCTCGCGAATTTCGCGGGCCAGGCCCTTCGCGCCTACGGCGAGGTGGAATCCGCCCTGGTGGCGGATACGCTGCTCAAACAGCGCGAAGCCGCACTGCTGGAAGCTTCGACCCAGGCCGCGGCCGCCCGGGAACTGGCGGAATCGCGGTATCACGGTGGACTGAGCGATGTGATCACCATGCTGGACTCCCAGCGGCGTGCCTTCGATTCCGAGGGGCAGTACCTGGCCGTAAGAAGGCAGCGACTGGACGCCAGGGTCGATCTTTATCTGGCGCTCGGTGGTGGATTTGAACGCATTGGACCGGAGATACAGGAGTAATGGATGAACAAGTGGGTTAAGACATTTCTGCCGCTGGCCATTGTCCTTGGATCGCTGCTGATCCTGGTCTTCCTGATTCAAAGCAGGCCGGAAGTGGTAAGCAAACCGCCTGTGGTACCTCCGCCCCTGGTTCGCGTAGCCACCGCGACGCTGGACACCATCCAGCTTGCGGTGCGGTCCCAGGGCGCCGTGGCACCGAGGACCGAAAGCGCGCTTTCGGCGCAGACGGACGGTCAGATCGTGTACGTTTCCCCTTCCTTTGTACCCGGTGGATTTTTCGAGAAAGACGAGTTGCTGGTGCGCCTCGACCCGCGTGACGCGGAGCTTGCGGTCACACGGGCTGCCGCGGATACGGCACGGTTCGCCACCGCGCTCCAGATCGAACAGGAAGAAGCCCGCCTGGCCCAGGACGAATGGCGTCAACTGGGCTCGGGCGCACCGATGCCGCTGGTCCTGAGGGAACCCCAGTTGGCCCAGGCCCGCGCCAATCTCGAAGCGTCCGTCGCGGCGCTTCAACAGGCGAAACTCAACCTGGAACGAACAGAAATCCGCGCACCGTACGCCGGCAGGTTGCGAAAGAAAAACGTGGACGTGGGCCAGTTCCTCCGGCGAGGCGACGCGCTGGCGACCATCTACGCCATCAACTATGCAGAAGTGCGGCTTCCCATACCCGACGAAGAGCTGGAATTCATCGACATTCCCATGCAATTTCGCGGCGAGACGAACCAGGCAGCGGGACCCCGGGTCGTAATCAGCGCTGAATTCGCCGGCCGACGACATCAATGGAACGGCAGCGTCGTCCGCATGGAAGGCGAGATCGATCCCATGAGTCGAATGGTTTACGCGGTGGCAAGAGTGCAGAATCCCTATGGCCGTGGTACTAACCCGGACCGGCCACCCCTGGGTATCGGCATGTTCATCGAGGCGGAAATCCTGGGCAAACGGTATCCCGACATCGCGGTATTACCCCGGACGGCCATGCACGGAACGAACCAGATCGCCATCATAGACGGTGAAAACAGGCTTCGGTTTCGCGATGTCGACGTCCTCCGGATAGAGTCTAACAAGGTCCTCATCCAGGGCGGGATCGAAGCGGGCGAACGCGTATGCCTGTCCGCCCTCGAAACGCAGTTGGACGGCATGGAAGTACGAATACTTGAAACGAATTCGGCTCAACCCGTCGTACAGGAAGAGGAAGGTACGGGCAAATGAACTATGTGCTCGCCTGGTTTGCCAGGAACAACGTGGCGGCCAACCTGCTCATGGTGACGATACTCGTGGGTGGACTGCTGATGATCTCCCGGATCAAGGTCGAGATCTTTCCCGAATTCGAGACCGACATCGTCATCATCACGGTCCCTTACCTCGGGGCGGCGCCCGCCGAAGTCGAAGAAGCGGTATGTGTCCGGGTGGAGGAGGCTATCCAGGACCTGGACGGCATCAAGAAACTGAGTTCCACCGCTTCGGAAGGTGTCGGAGTAATCCAGGTCGAAGTGGACCCCGACGCCGACGCGCGCACGCTGCTCCATGATCTGAAATCCCGTGTGGACGCCATTGATACCCTTCCCGAGGAAACGGAAAAACCGGTGATCCAGGAGATCATATTCAGGCGCCAGGTCATAGACATCGCCGTGGCCGGCAACCTGGACGAGTCCTCCATGAAACGGCTCGCCGAAGAGATTCGCGAAGACCTGCTGGCCCAGCCTGAAATCAGCCAGGTGCAACTCGCGAGCGTTCGGCCCTACGAGATCTCCATCGAAGTCTCGGAGACCGCGCTGCGCCGCTACGGTTTGACATTCTCCGAAGTCGTCAGCGCCGTTCGAAATTCCTCCCTCGACCTGCCCGGTGGTTCGGTGAAGACACCCGGCGGCGAGATATTGCTTCGTTCGAAGGGACAGGCCCTGGTCGGACCCGACTTCGATCAGATTGTGCTGCGATCCCGGTCCGACGGCACCCGCCTCCTGCTCAGCCACGTAGCCCGGGTCGTCGACGGATTCGCCGAAACGGACGTGTACTCCCGTTTCGACGGAAAAACTGCCGCCGTCGTCAAGGTGTTCCGCGTGGGCAACGAGAACATCCTGGAAGTTTCAGGCGCCGTTCATCGATACGTGGAGGCAAAACAGGCGGAACTGCCGGAAGGTATCGAGTTGATCTCCTGGCAGGACCAGTCCCGGCTTCTGGAAAGCCGCCTTGATCTGATGATCAACAACGGCCAGTTGGGCTTTCTGCTCGTGTTTCTCTGTCTGGCGCTGTTTCTGCGCATCCGGCTGGCGTTCTGGGTCGCCATGGGTATCGTCATCTGCTTCATGGGCACCTTCTGGATTATGCCGATGCTGGATGCTTCGATCAACATGTTGTCCCTTTTTGCCTTCATCATGGTACTCGGAATCGTGGTGGACGACGCAATCATTGCCGGGGAGAACATCTACGCGCACCAGGAAAGAGGGGTGGAACCCGCGACGGCCGCCCGGCTGGGCGTCCAGGAAATCGCCAAGCCGATCACGTTCGCGGTTTTGACGACCATCGTCGCCTTCTCTCCCATGTTTTTCGTGGAAGGGCTCATGGGGAAGTTCTTCGAGATTTTCCCTATCGTAATCATCCTCATGCTCCTCTTCTCCCTGGTCGAATCGCTGCTCATTCTTCCGACCCACCTGAGGCACGGGCAGCCGAAACGCAAAACCACCCCGCTGCCCCATACATTCCTGCTTGTCCGGCCCTTCTACCTAACGCTTTTCTACGCCGACAAGTGGCTGCACGAATTGCAGGATAACGTAGCCCGATATCTCCGGCGTTTCGTGGAAAGCGTCTACGTCCCGCTGTTGAAGAAGGCCCTGGCCTGGAGGTACGTCACCCTTTCCATCGGTGTCGGCGCGATCGTTCTCACCGTCGGGATCGTTGCCGGCGGAATCCTGAGGTTCGTGTTTTTTCCACCGGTAGAAAACGAATTCGTGTCGGCGCACCTTACCCTGGCCGAGGGGACGCCCGCGGAAGTCACCGACCAGTACATTAAGCTGATCGAGGACAGCGCCGTTCGATTGCAGAACCTGCTCAGCGGCGAAACATCTCTCGATGATCCCGAGAGCCGTACCCAGATTATAGGAAACATCATGGCGGCTATCGGTGAGCAACCGAACGCAGCCCGGGCGCAACAGAACGCGGGAGCCCTTGCCGGATCAGCCAGATCGTCCCACATCGGGGAAGTTGTCTTGGGCCTGTCGCCTTCGGAAACCAGGAATATCAGCGGCGAGGAAATCGTGAATCGCTGGCGGGAACTGATCGGACCGATCCCGGATGTGGTGGAGCTCTCGTTCACCTCCTCCCTTTTCAACGCGGGCGAGGCGATCAATATCCAACTGGCCAGCCCCGATTCTGAGAACCTGCTTCTCGCGACCTCCGAGTTGAAACAGACGGTGGCCAATTACAACGGCGTCATGGACGTAGCCGACGATTTCCGACGCGGTAAACAGGAAATCAGGCTGAACGTCACGCCCGAAGGTGAAGCCCTCGGCATTACGATGTCAGGACTGTCACGACAGGTACGGCAGGCGTTCTACGGCGAGGAAGCCCAACGAATCCAGCGCGGCCGGGACGATGTCCGCGTGATGGTGCGGTATCCCGAATCGGAAAGACGGTCCCTGGGCGACATGGAAAACATGCGGATTCGAACGCCGGCCGGAATCGAGGTGCCTTTCTCGCTTGCCGCCCGCGCGGAGATGGGAAGGGGCTATTCCAATATCCGGCGCACGGACCGGAAGCGCGTCATCACCATTACCGCCGACGTGAACGACGCAGTCGCCAGCTCCAACGATATCCTGGGCGATCTCACGTCATCGTACCTGCCATCGCTGATGGCCAAATATCCCAACCTGACCTACACGCTCGAGGGACAGCAGCGCAACCAGCAGGAGTCCATCGAAAGCCTGAGCTTCGGTTTCCTGGTCGCCCTGCTCGTGATCTACGGACTGCTGGCCATCCCCTTCAAGTCCTACGTACAGCCCCTGATCATTATGAGCGTCATACCCTTCGGCATCGTAGGCGCTGTCATGGGACACCTGATCATGGGATTCGCGATCTCGCTCCTGTCCCTCTTCGGCATCGTCGCCTTGTCCGGCGTCGTCGTGAACGACAGCCTCGTGCTGGTGGATTTCATCAACCGAGGCCGCGAACGAGCGGGACCCGACGCGGACCTGCACGAGATCATCCGCAATGCAGGCGTCTCCCGTTTCCGGCCCGTTCTGCTGACCTCGCTCACGACGTTCGCGGGTCTTACCCCGATTCTGCTGGAGAAAAGTCTCCAGGCACAATTCCTCATACCCATGGCCATATCGCTGGGATTCGGCGTGCTTTTTGCCACGGTCATCACGCTGGTCCTCGTTCCCATCTGCTATTACATCCTCGAAGACGCGCTCGCCGTCCTGTCCCGCGTCCGGAACAAGGTTAAAGGCCAGGTCCTGGAACCGGTCGAAGCGGCCGAGACACCGGCATCCTGACCGCGTCTCCGGCCGGTACAAACTCCTTGCCAGTATCCGTACATTCCTCCATCTTTCAAATTGATGCGGTAGCTCCGGAAAGTACCTGAATCAGGATACATCCGGCTGACGGAAACCGCGATGGGCCATCGACCAGGAGACCGCCGTGCCTTTTCACGCCGACCTGCATCTCCACTCCTATTACTCCCGGGCGACCAGCAAGAACCTGAACCTGGAGAACCTGTACAAGTGGGCCCAGTTGAAGGGGATCCGGGTGGTCGGAACCGGAGATTTCGTTCATCCGGGATGGATGGATGAACTGGAAGAGAAACTGCAACCGGCCGAGGAGGGGCTGTTCCGGCTGAAACCCGAACTCGAAAGGACGATGCAGAACCAGGTGCCGGCGGCCTGCCGGGCGCCGGTGCGCTTCCTGCTGACGGTCGAAATCTCCAACATCTACAAGCGGCTCGGACGGGTCAGAAAAGTCCACAACATCATCTTCGCCCCAGGATTCGAAGCCGCCAGGACCATTCAGGCCCGGCTGGACGCCATCGGGAACATCCGGTCGGACGGACGGCCCATCCTGGGTCTGGACTCCCGTGACCTCCTGGAGATCACCCTCGAAACCGATCCGATGGCCTGCCTCATCCCGGCTCATATCTGGACGCCCTGGTTCTCCGCCCTGGGGTCCAGGGGCGGTTTCGATCTGATCACAGACTGTTATGGCGACCTATCGGAGCATATCTTCGCCGTCGAGACCGGGCTATCGTCCGATCCGCTGATGAACTGGCGCCTTCAACAACTCGATTCCTACGTGCTCGTATCCAACTCCGACGCCCATTCACCCGGAAAGCTGGGCCGCGAGACTACCCTGTTCGATACGGCCTGCAACTATCCCGCGATCTACAGCGCCCTTTCCGACCCGGACGACGACGGACTCGCGGGGACGGTGGAGTTCTATCCCGAAGAGGGCAAGTACCACTATGACGGGCACAGGAAATGCCGCAGAAGGATGCATCCGAGCGACACCATTGCCGCAAAAGGGGCATGCCCGGATTGCGGTAAGCCGGTTACCGTGGGCGTCATGGCCCGCGTAGAAGAACTCGCGGACCGGGAAGAGGGGAAGAAACCCGCTCGATGGCGCCATTTCTACAGCATAATCCCGCTCCCGGAAATCATCGGCGAGGCCAAGCAGGTCGGACCCGGAACCAAAACGGTAGATGCGATTTACCAGGCCATGATCGCGCGCCTGGGCAGCGAGCTCGATATTCTCCTGGAAATATCCGAAGATGACATAGCGCAGGTCGCCGGTTCGTTGATCGCCGAGGGCATACGACGCATGCGGGTCGGAGAGGTGGATATCCTTCCAGGATACGATGGGGATTACGGGGTCATCAAGCTGTTCAACCCGGAGGATCGTCTGGGGGACGACACGCAGATCGCCCTGCTCGATGCCCTTCCTGGCCGGGTTAAAACACCGTCACGCAAGGAGCCTGTACTGGACGATGTACCTGCGATGGAAGCAGAAATCCCGCGTAGTACAAACGGGACGGTCGAGATCATGGATCCCGTGCCGGTCGTACCAGCTTCAGCCGAGCGCTCGGGCCAGACCGCAGCGGCTCCTTCTCCGGGGTCCCAGGAAGCGGCGTCCGCGGTGACCGTGCTCGAGGCACCCGGACCACAAGACGACGCGACGTTGAAAGACGGTCCCCTGAACGACGAACAGCGCATCGCCGTAAGACACCGTGAGGGCCACCTGCTCATCGTGGCAGGGCCCGGCACTGGAAAGACCCACACGCTGACCCATCGCATGGCTTACCTGTCAAGGCATGAAACCACGCCCGACCGGATGCTGGCCGTGACCTTTACCAACAAGGCCGCCGCGGAATTGAAGTCGCGATTGGGAAACCTGCTCGACGAGCCGGCACAGGATGTCATGGTCGGTACTTTCCACGGAGTCTGTCTCGCCCTGATGCGCCAGTGGTCCCGCCATGCGAGCGTCCCGTTGAGTTTGAGCGTGGCAACGCCCGACGACCAGGACCGGTTGGCCCGCGCTCAGTGGCCGCTGGACAACACCGCGCAACGGAGGCGGCGGCTAGAGGAGGTCGCTCGATGGAAAGCGTCGGGGCGCGGCGGTGAAATGCCCGAAGCGGTGTCGGCCTATACCCGCCTGCTGCGAAGGCACGGACTCCTGGACTTCGATGATGTCATCCTCGAGACCACCAAGCTGCTTCGAACGGCCGACCGGTTCAGGCAGAGCGTGCACGAGCGGTTCCGTTACGTTTTCGTGGACGAATACCAGGATATCAATCCGGCTCAGCATGACCTGTTGAAGATCCTGGTGGAGGGCGGAGCCCGGATTACCGCCATCGGCGATCCCAACCAGGCCATTTATGGCTTTCGCGGAGCGGATACCCGGTACTTTCACTCCTTCGAAAACGACTTCCCCGGCGCGAGGGTACAGTACCTGAAAGAGAACTACCGTTCCGCGGCTTCCCTGCTCGACGCCTCGTCGCAAGTCATGAGCGCTTCCAGCACCTCCCCGGCGCCGCCCCTGGTCGCGGCCCTCTACGTCCAGGGACGCCTGGTCATAAGGGAAACCCGGTCGGACAGGGCCGAGGCAGAATACGTCGTGCACCAGATCGAACGACTGGTGGGTGGAACCAGCCTCTTCTCCCAGGATTCAGGCCGCCTGGAAGACGGGGCGGACCCCGGCGAGGAACGATCCTTCGGAGACGTCGCCGTACTGTACCGCATGAACAGCCAGAATACCGCCCTGGTGGAAGCCTTCGATCGCAGTGGGATCCCTTTCCAAACTGCCGGCGACACGTCCCTCATCAACAAACCGGGCGTACAGGAGATGGTCAGCCTGCTTCAACTGGGTGACGGGAGGACCATTACCACCGGTTCGGCGCTAAGATGTCTGTCGTCTACGATTGACGGGCTGGGAGACCGGACCGTGGAACTCATCGAAGAACGCTGGAAACAGCGCACGCAGATCACGATCGATCACCTGCGGGATCTGATGGACCAGCCTCGTTTGCTCATGAAGCGATCCAGGGCCGGGGTGGAAGCCATGTTGGACGATCTGAATGCTATAAGCAGCGACCTGGAGAAGCTCGCGGCCGCCGAGGTACTGAATCGCCTCGCCCACACTTCCGTCTGGGATAAGTTGAAATGGCGCCATCCCAGGGCGGATGACAGTTTGCGTGAGCTGACCCGGTGCGCCCGAATCGAGACGGAATTGCCGGTCCTGCTGGGACAAGCTGCTGCTCAGCCAGGAATACGACGCCTACGGCGAAGTGTCGGAGCATGTCAACCTCATGACCCTGCACGCGGCCAAGGGGCTGGAATTCCCGGTCGTCTTTGTCGTAGGCTGTGAAGACGGCCTGGTGCCGTTGCACCACGGCGGCATGGAGACCGACGTTGAGGAAGAACGCCGCCTGTTCTACGTGGCCATGACCCGCGCCAGGGAGCGGCTTTACCTGGTACGGTCCAAGAAGCGCATGCTGTTCGGCGAGGTTCGTTCGACCCGTCCATCGCCCTTCCTGACTGATATTGAAGAACAGTTGAAGCAATACGATCGATCGAAAAGACCGCACGGACCTGACAAGCGGCGGCGGAATAAGGCTAAATCGAAATCGTCGAACCAACTGGGTCTGTTCGGATAGATAGGACCGATCCCTGGTGGGAAACCAGCCGTACCGTTTACTGAGAAAGGAGACACCATGTTCAACAGAAAATACATCCTTCCGATCGCGCTGGTCTCCGGATTGTTCGCGTTTACCGTGTACACCGTGGCCAACCCGGGGAGTGAACCCGCACCGCAATCCGGCGAGTCCATGCAGGCCGGGCGGGCTAGCGAATACGCGCTGGCGACCTTCGCCGGTGGCTGCTTCTGGTGCATGGAGCCTCCCTACGACGAGCTGGATGGCGTCATTTCCACGATCGCGGGATATACCGGTGGAAACTTGCGCAATCCCACCTACGGCGAGGTATCCGCCGGGGGTTCCGGTCATACGGAAGCCATGGAAATCCGTTACGATCCGTCGAAGATCACCTACCAGGAACTGCTGGATATATTCTGGGTAAACATCGATCCGACGGTAGATGACCGACAGTTCTGCGACCGGGGCAGCCAGTACCGCGCGGGAATTTTCTATCACAATGCCGAACAGCAAGCGCTGGCCGAGGCATCGAAACAGAAAGTGGTCGATTCCGGTCGATTC
This sequence comes from bacterium, assembly GCA_965240335.1. Lineage (GTDB taxonomy): Bacteria > JAAXHH01 > JAAXHH01 > JAAXHH01 > JAAXHH01 > JAAXHH01. Next base: position 232,800 of record CBDEKM010000008.1, on the reverse strand, counting down.
GACCGCGTGGTGACCGAGGTGACCCCGGCGTCCACGTTTTATAAGGCGGAAGAATACCACCAGGATTACTATCAGAAAAACCCGTTGCGTTACAAGTTCTACCGGTACAACTGCGGCCGGGACCGGCGCCTGGAAGAACTCTGGAGCGACTGACCTGGTCGACAAACGCATAGGAGATGCTGCATGGCTGAACTGGAAGATCTGGTCAAGACCACCCTGGGCGAACTGAGGGAAGTTGCCAAGGCGCAGTCCGTCGTCGGCGATCCCGTAGAAGTCGGTAAGACGACGGTCATCCCCCTGGTCAAACTCGGTTTCGGGTTTGCGGTGGCGGCGCATCGGGCAAAGATGGTGTACGGAGCGGAAGCGGCGGCGGCGGCGGTGTACAGCCGGTAGCGGTCCTGGTCGTCAAGGACGGAGAAGTTCGCCTGGAACGCATGTCGGGCCAGTCCGGTTTTTCATCGGCCACGAACACGGTGGTGGACCTCATGAAATTCGCGCTGGACCGGTGGACAAAGCACAAAGCGAACAAAGAGAAGTAAACGTGCTCCCGACCATCGAACCGGTACTAATCATACCCGCCGCCATCGTTTTTTTCGTCCTTTTGCTGCTCGTCATACCCGTGACGATTTCCTTTTCGATCGTTCGCAAGGAAGCATTCACGGGAAGTATCACATCGGGTGGTTGTTCGGCCTGCTCCGATTCACCCCCGCGCTCTCAAAGAGCGCAGATCGTACAAAAAGGAGACGCCGGACCGTCACAGCACAGGCTGAATCGGACGACTCGCCCGGGAAAACGCCGCCCAGAACAGCGCATGCTTCGGCGAAACGCTTCCTCAAGTTGCTGAAGAGCAAGGGATTCATGCGAAGCGTACTGAGATTCATGCGTGACATGGCGAGGTGCGTGCGGTTCGTGTCTTTGCATGTCGCGGGCCGCTTTGGACTCGACAATCCCTATGACACGGGCCGCCTATGGGGATACGTTTGCGCGTTCTCCGGATTCCTCCATGGCTCGAAGCGTGTCAGTTTTGTTGTCGAACCCGAATTCAGTGATACCGTATTCGAACTGGATGGACAGGGCGAGATCCGCATCGTTCCCGTCACTTTGCTCTTACCCACGGCACGGTTCGTCCTTTCTCCCTCCACGCTTCGCGCGGCCTGGACGGCGTCTAGGCGAGCCAGGTAAAACAAGATTATCCTTCGATTTCAGGAGCCTTCATGTCTTCACCCCTTCGCAGCACCCGCTGGTTCGAACCCAAAGACAAAGTGGGATTCATTCATCGAAGCTGGATGAAGAACCAGGGGCTTCCGGATCATGTTTTCGACGGCCGGCCCGTTATCGGCATTTGTAACACCTGGTCGGAACTGACGCCGTGCAACGCTCATTTTCGGATCATCGCGGAACGGGTCCGTCGCGGTGTCTACGAAGCGGGCGGCTTTCCGGTGGAATTTCCCGTCATGTCACTCGGCGAACCGCTCATGCGGCCGACCACCATGCTCTTCCGCAACCTGGTCAGCATGGACGTGGAGGGAAACTATACGCGCCAATCCGCTTGACGGGGTCGTATTGCTCGTCGGATGCGACAAGACGACTCCGGCCCTCCTCATGGGCGCGGCAAGCTGTGATCTGCCCACCCTGGCGATATCGGGCGGCCCCATGCTCAACGGCAAGTTCAGGGGACGGAATATCGGGTCCGGCACGGATGTCTACAAGTTCAGCGAAGAGGTACGCGCCGGAACGATGAGCGTGGAGGAGTTCCTGGAAGCGGAATCCTGCATGAACCGGTCCACCGGCCACTGCATGACCATTGGGACGGCCTCCACCATGGCCAGCGTTGTGGAAGCACTGGGCATGGGCATGCCCGCCAACGCCGCCATTCCCGCGGCAGATTCCCGGCGGATGACGCTGGGCCCACCAGGCGGGAAGACGCGTGGTGGAGATGGTTCGCGAGGATCTGCGCATGTCCAGTATCGTCACGCGAGAGGCCCTGGAAAACGCCATCCGGGTGGTCGGAGCCATCGGCGGTTCCACCAATGCGGTCGTACATCTGCTGGCCATCGCGGGACGGATGGGCGTCGATCTTTCCCTGCAGGACTGGGACCGCCTCGGCTGCGACATCCCGTGTCTCGTGAACCTGATGCCTTCGGGACAGTACCTGATGGAGGATTTCTACTATGCGGGCGGACTGCCGGCTGTGATCCGGGAACTGGGCGACCTGATTCATCGCGACGCCATGACCGTAAACGGAAAAACCATCGGTGAAAACACGGCCGACGCGCCCTGTCATGACCGGGAAGTCATCCGAACCCTGGACGCCCCGTTGACCCCGACCGGCGGACTGGCCGTGCTCCAGGGCAACCTGTGTCCCGACGGCGCCATTATCAAACCCTCGGCGGCTTCACCTGAACTCATGCAACACCGCGGCCGCGCCGTGGTGTTCGAGAACATCGAAGACCTGCACGATCGCATCGACCATCCGGACCTGGACGTGGACGCGGACAGCGTCATGGTGCTCAAAAACTGCGGGCCGAAGGGATATCCGGGCATGGCCGAAGTGGGGAATATGCCCCTTGCCGTCGAAACTGCTTCAACAGGGCGTTACCGACATGGTGCGCATATCCGACGCGCGCATGAGCGGCACGGCCTACGGTACGGTCGTGCTCCACACGGCGCCGGAGGCCGCGGCGGGAGGAACGCTTGCCCTCGTTCAGGATGGTGACATGATCGAACTGAACGTCGGTGAACGCCGCCTTGAACTCGATGTGTCCGAAGAGGAACTAGCCCGGAGACGGGCCCGCTGGACACCGCCTGAACCGGATATGGACCGGGGGTATTGCCGGTTGTACGTGGACCACGTGCTCCAGGCCGACCGGGGCGTGGATTTCGATTTCCTGGTCGGCGGCAGCGGCGCTCCGGTCGCGCGGGATTCGCACTAGTACCTACTTGATTAAGTTAGAGTATTTATCTTCAAGTGTTCTCTGCCTGATTCGGGTCGCTTGCCATTGGAAGGGATGCGCATTCTCGTTGTAGGTTTCTATGAAGCGGTCCATAGCGTCTCTCAAGGCCCGTACCGATTTGAAGGTCCCGCCTCTCAGGGCCCCTTTCCAAAGGATGCTGAACCAGATTTCGATCTGGTTCATCCAGGAGGCGTGCGTAGGGGTATAATGCAAATGGACGTTGGGGTGTCGAGGCAGCCATCGGTCGACCTTGGGCTTGTGGGTGTTGAGGTTGTCCAGGATGACGTGTATCTCCTGATCGGGATACTCTGCTATGAGCCCGTTCATGAAGTTCAGGAATTGCCGTCTCCTGCGTCGTTTGTAGTGTCCGGTCCTGACCAGGCCCGTGGCGACGTCCAGCGCGGCGAACAACGTGGTGGTTCCGTTGCGCTTGTATTCATGGTTGAAGCCGGTAAGCGCCTTGCCGTTGGGCAGCTTGATCCAGCCCTGGGCCCTTTCCAGGGCCTGTATCGCGGGCTTCTCGTCCACGCACAGCACCAGGGCGTTTCTGGGAGGCTCCAGATACAAGCCCACGATGTCGGCGGCTTTGACGGCAAAGGCCGGGTCCGTGCTCACGCACCAGCTGTGACGTCTGCTCAGGCTGATGCCCTGCTTGCGCAGAACCTGCCAGACGTAGTCGACGCCGATGTTCAGCTTCTGCGCGATAAGCGGGCCGGACCAGGTCGCATAGCCCGCGGGAGGGGCTTCGTCGAGGCAGGAGAGTATGCCTCGAACGGTCGCCCCGCTGTAGCGGGCCGGCTTGCCGGAACGGGGCCGGTCCGCAAGACCGGAAAGACCCGCCTGGTGAAAGCGCCGGCGCCATTTGCTCACCGTGGCTTCGCGGGTGTTCAGCGTGCGGGCGATGTCCCGGCTGACCTGCCCGCGCCAGGCGGCCAATATGATACGGGCGCGGAACGCCATGCGGTGTTCCGTCGTGCCGGAACGGGTCCAGCCAAGCAGCGTCTGGTAATCTTCGTCGCTCAACTCGACCAGGGGCGCCATGCGGCTCATGGGAGTCTCCTTGGCCTGGGATGAGTAAGGATGGGATCCGATGAGCACCAATATAATATATTACCCTTTATTTGTCAAGTAGGTACTAGTGCCCGGGGAGACTGCAATGCAGAAAGTGCCGGACGAAGTCCTTCCTTCCTTCGCGGAGAACGGGTTCCTCATCGCCGAATCCGTTTTCACGGCGGAAGAAATGGCGGCATGCAAGACCGCGGCGAAGAAGCTGGTTGAAAACAGTTCGGGGTCGACGGGTGTACATGTGTGGATGTGCGACACCATCCCTCCCCTCTTCGAATTGATTTCCTGTGATCCCCGGATGGCGGCGATCCTGCGGCCGTTGATCGGACCCGCATCGAGTTCCTCAGCGCAAAACCCGTATTCAAATCAACCGCGGTCCACTTCGCTTCACCCTGGCACCAGGACCAGGCTTACTGGGGTGGCGCGACCAAGTATTCCGGCTGGATCGCCATGGAAGACGCGACGCCGGAAAACGGATGCCTGCGTGTCATACCCGGTTCCCACCGGCGGATGCGAGATCATGCGTCTGTGAAGGACGTCAGGGGGTTCGGCAACCGCATTTCAGACGATGACCTCAAGGACGAGCGGAAAATGGACGTCGAAATGAAATGCGGGGACGTGCTGGTGTTTCACGACGGGCTGCTGCACAGCTCCTATCCGAACCGGTCCGGCCAGGACCGCTGGTCTTTTATCCCAACCTACCGAAATGCGGATGTGCCGGATACTTCGACGGTCTGGGCCACCTCGAAACTGATTGCCGATGTAGCTTGAACTTATTTGAGGAGACGTAATGAAAATCGCCCTGCAGGAAGGCCTGCTCCCTGGCAGTTCGCTCGAGGAGAAACTGGATTTTGCCGAAGCCCTGGACGTCGAAGGACTCGAAATATCCGGGCGGGGTCCGGCCCAGCGGATCGCAGCACTGGAATCGGCGCTGCGGAACCGCAGCATACGGCTGGTTTCACTTTGCGGCCAAGGGACCTTCGATTTCCTGGATCCCGACACAGATAAGAGAAACCACAGCATCGCCGAGGCGAAGGAGAACCTGGAGGTGTGCGGTCATTTCGGTGCCGTCGGCCTCATCCTGCCGCCTATATTCGGGCCGCCGCGCATCCCGGATCTTACGCCGCTGGCCGACGCGATCACCCTGGAAATGCAGCTGCTGACGGAGATTGTCCGGGACCTGGCGGAATTCGCCGCGGAGCAGAATACGCAGGTGTTGCTGGAGCCGCTGAACCGCTACGAGGAGCACCTGCTGAGACAGCAGGAACGGGGTATCGAAATCATCAAGCGGGCCGGTGATCCGCCGTCCGCCAGCCTGCTGTGCGACTTCTTCCACATGCACATCGAGGAGACGGACACGCCCGCCACGCTCCGAAGAGCAGGACGCCGATACGTCGGTCAAGTGCACATGGCCGACAATACGCGCCAGGAACCGGGCTCAGGGGACATAGACTGGAGGGCGGGGCTTTCGGCCCTCAAGGACATTGGTTTTGATGGGTACCTGGCCTATGAATGCGGCATTACGGGAGACAGCGAAGAGGAGAGGCGGGAAACCCTGGAACGGTCCGTAAGATTTATACAGGGTACGATCGGGGATTTATCCTGACCTGGCAGGCTGGAATACCGGTCACGGCAGGATGATGTCACGGTTCTCGTAGCGCAGCCGCATCAGAAATTCGGGACCGAGGGTCTTCCGGATCCGCGTGACAGAGGCCCTGGCCTCGAGATGAAGGGGGTCCAGGGAGATCGCCTCCATGTACGCGTCGTGGGCCTCTTCCAGTTTCTCCAGCTTCTCCAGGGTCCGGCCCAGATCGAAGTGACTTTCCACGGCCCATAACCGGTCTTTATCCCTGGATATCGCTTCCCGGAACTCATTCACCGCCGCTTCGTACTGCCCGGCCGCATCGTACAGGCGGGCGGCCATCAGCCAGCAGGGCACGTAATCGACGTCCCGTATCCTGGGCCATGTGTACGTATCGTATCGCCTCCTTCACATCACCCCGTTCGAAGAAAAGGCGGCTCATTCCCACGTAGGCCGGCGCGTAACCATCATCGAGTTGAATCGTCCTGCGTAACGCCGCTTCCGCGTCGTCATGGGCTCCGGCTTCCAGCAGACTAAGCGCCCTCGCATATTCTGCCTCGGGCGTATTGAGCGAAGTCGAAAACTGCATGGTTTTCGAACCGCATCGTGCCAATACCAACACCGCGATGACCAGTCCCAGAAAGACCGCCGATCGGCGCACGGAAACCTCCCTCATATGAAAACGCCCTGAGGATCGGTAAACCACAGGGCAGCCAGGCGGGAAACGGGGCTCGAACCCGCGACCCTCAGCTTGGGAAGCTGATGCTCTACCAACTGAGCTATTCCCGCGGGGTATGCAGGACCAGGTTGGTCGCTGCTCAACGTATTCTAACCGGCACCCGCCACGGCGTCAAGCGAAATCAGGGGGATGAACACACCCCTGTACTCCCTTGCAGGCAGCCCTTTTCGCGGATTACGTTTCGAGCGTTTTCTCTTCGTCGAACCGTTCCAGCGCGAGCCGGATCAATCGGTCTATCAGATCGCCATAGGAGACTCCAGCGGCTTCCCAGAGCTTTGGAAACATGCTGATCCGGGTGAAACCGGGGATCGTATTGAGTTCGTTTACCAGGACTTCATCGTCATCCCCAAGGAAGAAATCGACCCGGGACATGCCCTCGCAGGCCAGTACCCGGTGGACTTCCACGGCGGTCGCGCGGATTTTCTCCGTCAGTTCGGGCGGCAGCGCAGCCGGAATCTCCAGCTCGGCGCCTTTCTCGTCGATGTACTTGGCCTCGTAAGAATAGAACTCGTGGGTAGGCCGGATTTCCCCGAGTCCTGACGCCTCGGGCCGAGCGTTCCCCAGCACCGCGCATTCGATTTCACGGCCGCTTACGAATTTCTCGACCAGGATCTTCCGGTCGTACCGAAAAGCTTCCCGAATTCCCGCTTCGAATTCCCTTTTGTCATGGGCCTTTGTGATACCGACGGATGAACCCAGGTTGGCGGGCTTGATAAAGCACGGCATGCCCAGCCGGCCGCGAACGGCGTCGAAATCGATTCGGTCCCTGTCGATGGAGGAGAATGTCATGAAATCGGGGATGGCGATGCCGGCATCCCGCAATAGACGCTTCATCACGTCCTTGTCCATGGATACCGCCGAACCCAGGACACCGGAACCGACGAAGGGCAGGTTGGCCAGTTTCAGCAGGCCCTGTACCGTGCCGTCCTCGCCGAAGGGTCCATGGAGTATTGGAAAGATGACATCGATGTCCCCGGCCGGCCGGTGCGTTTTCCGAGTCGTCAACTGGCCGCTGGGCGCCCCGGGGGCAAGTGCCACGGTTTCATTCAGGCGATTCAGGGCGATCAGCTTTGGATCGTGGGCGTTGAGCAGAAATTCCGCCGAATCTCCCAGGTGCCACTGTCCGGTGCGGTCGATTCCGATCAGGACGACTTCGTACCGGTTCCGGTCGATCGCATCCACGATATTCCGGGCCGATTGAAGCGATACCTGGTGTTCCGCCGACCTGCCCCCGCACAGGATACCTACCCTGATTTTCTTCATTGTTCATTCACTTTCGGTTTGTCCATCGACCTGGTGGTCCTGCTACATGAGATATTCGCAGACGCTGTCCGCCAGTGCCAACCCTTTACGAGTCAGGCACAGCCGCGATCCGCGCCTCGAAAGCATCCCCTCCTCGGTCAGGGTATGGATCGCGGGATCCCGTTTGCCCATGGCGTCCTCCCCGTAGCGGTCGCGAAAGACCCGGGTGTCCATGCCCTCGATAGACCTCAGGCTCAACAGGATATACTCGTGTATACGTTCGTCCACCGTGAGCGTTTCATCCATGTCAATGGCCTCTCCCCGTTCTTCCATGGCCGACAGGTAGTCGGCGAGATCGCGGGTGTTGGCCAGTCTGCGTCCTCCAGCGTGCGAGTGGGCCGACGGTCCCAGTCCCAGGTAGTCGCCGCCGTTCCAGCAGGATTCGTTATGCCTGCACTCAATTCCCGGCTTGGACAGGTTGGAAACCTCGTATTGGCGGTAATCCGCGGCGGTCAGCCGGTCAAGTGCCTGGAAGTAATACTCCACGTGGCGGTCTTCATCCGGCAGGTCGAGCCGGCCCTCTTGCTCCATCCGGTCGAAGACCGTTCCCGGCTCTATCGTCAGCCCGTAAATCGACACGTGCTCCGGATTGAGAGAAACCGCGCGGTCCAGCGTCTCCGCCCAGTCCGACGCCACCTGGCCAGGCACGCCGAACATGAGATCGAGGCTGATGTTTTCGAAGCCTGCTTCCCGTGAAAGAGCGGTCGCCTGCACGGCCTGGTCCGCCGTATGACATCGACCGAGATGTCGCAGGATTTCATCGGAAAAGGACTGGACGCCGATGCTGAGCCGGTTGACACCCAGACTGCGAAGCCGTTGCAATTTGGAGATTCTGACCGTTTCGGGGTTGGCTTCAACGGTGATTTCGGCGTCGGGGTCGATGCGAAAGTGATCGTGGACCATCCCGAAGATACGGTCCAGCTGACGATCCGTGAGGCAGGTGGGCGTGCCTCCACCAAGGAAGACCGTGCTGATAATGCTGTCGGGCCAGGGCGATTCCCCGCCACGTCGGTCGGCCTCCGCTTCGAGCGCAGCCAGCAACCGATCCACACGGCCGTCTTTTAGCAGTTCAAAGGAAAAATCACAGTACGGACAGGCGTGGGTACAGAAGGGGATATGTAAGTAGAGACCGGCCAAAATGTTTGCGTCCCGATTCTCGCACACCCGATCAATCCGAGCACATGAGGACCAACGTTCTACATGACGATACTTCCGATGCGATTCCAACGAACGCGCCAGGGAACATGCACGATGTTGTAACCCAGTACGTAGACCAGGGAGGCGACGCTTTCCAGGGGCCTGGATGTTTGCCAGAACAGTTCGGGGTCTTCCCGGTGACGTTCCCAGGACCAGTAGATGACGAAGGCGTTGCCCACGACTTCCTTCGTGTCCACGAACCCCCAGTACCTGCTGTCAGAGCTGTAATCCCGGTTATCGCCCATGACGAACAGGGCGCCCGCCGGAACGATCTTGGGTCCCCAGTTGTCCCGCGTACTTCTGTGTGCCGCTCTTACCGACGGGTCATCGAACTTGACGTGTGCCGGGTTCTCCACCGGTACATCGTCCACGTATACTGTCTTGTCCCGGATCTCCACCTTCTGGCCGGCGACGGCGATACACCGCTTGATGAACATCTGCGCCGGGTTCCTGGGAAAGGGAAACACCAGGATATCGCCTGGCTCAGGATCGCGCCAGGCAGGCAGGCGTATCTCGGTAAAGGGAATGCCGGGGCCATAGATGAACTTGTTAACCAGCAGGAAATCACCCACCTGGAGGGTGGCTTCCATGGATTCCGACGGAATACGAAAAGCCTGGACTACCTCCGCCCGGATGAAGAGAAAGAGGAGCACGGTGAACAGCACGATTTCCACGTACTCTCGAAGCAGGGATTTTACTTTCGCCAAGAATTCGTATCCTTTACGGTTCTGCGGGTACCGTGGTTGGTACCCCGTACCGGGCGCCTAGTTCCCGACGGCCGCTCCCTCGCCACGGATATCGAGCACCGCCAGGAAGGCCTCCTGAGGCAATTCGACGTTCCCGACCTGCTTCATGCGCCGCTTGCCTTCCTTCTGCTTTTCCAGGAGCTTGCGCTTCCGGGTGATATCACCGCCGTAACACTTGGCCGTGACGTTCTTGCGCAGCGGACGGATCGACTCTCTCGCGATGACCCTGCCGCCGATGGCGGCCTGGATGGCGACCTCGAACATCTGCCGCGGTATGATCTTTCGCAGCCGCTGGCATAACTCCCGACCCCATTCATAGGCCTTGTCCTTGTGGATGATGATCGAAAGGGCGTCCACCAGGTCGCCGTTGAGGAGCAGGTTCAGCCTGACCAGGGGCGAAGCACGGTATTCCAGGAAGTCGTAGTCGAAGGAAGCGTATCCACGGCTGATCGATTTCAACCGGTCGTAGAAATCGAAGACGATCTCCGACAACGGCAGTTCATACTGCAGGGCGACGCGGGTCGCGTCGAGGTATTCCATTGATTTGTATACACCCCGGCGATCCCGGGTCAGTTTCATGATATTGCCGATATAGTCGGTCGGCACCACGATCTGGGCCTGGATGAACGGCTCGTCGACGTAGGCGATGAGCGAGGCTTCGGGCATGTCGGCCGGATTGTCCACCATGAGCACATCCCCGGCGGTCGTCGTGATCCGGTACTCCACGCTGGGCATGGTGGCCAGAATCGTGAGTCCGTACTCCCGCTCGAGACGCTCCTGAACGACTTCCATGTGAAGCAGCCCAAGGAATCCGCAGCGAAATCCGAAACCGAGTGCCATCGAGGTTTCGGGTTCGTATACCAGGGCGGCGTCGTTCAACTGGTATTTTTCAAGCGCATCCTTCAGCGGTTCGTAATCTTCGGAAATCACCGGGTAGAGCCCGCTGAATACCATGGACTTGGCTTCCCTGTAACCGGGAAGGGGTCCGTCGCAGGGACGGGAGGCGTCGGTGATCGTGTCGCCCACGCTGGCGTCCGCCACGTTTCGGATATTACCGATCAGATAGCCGACTTCTCCTGCCGTAAGTACGTCCACGGGGGCTTTGTCGAATCGAAGTATGCCGGTCTCCGCGACCTCGAATTGCTTGCCGTTGGAACACATCATGATGTTCATGCCCGGTCGTATCTCACCGCTCATGACCCGCACATAGGGTACCGCGCCGCGGTATTGATCGAAAATCGAATCGAAGATGAGGGCTCGCAACGGACCGTCGTCGGACTCCGGGGGCGGGATACGGTCCAGGATGGCTTCCAAAACCCGTTCGACGCCGATCCCGTCCCGCGCGCTGGTCAGTATGACCTCTTCGGCTTCGACGCCCAGGAGATCCACGATCTGTCCCGTAACCACGTCGACACGGGCGTTGGGCAGATCGATCTTGTTGATGACCGGGATGATGGTCAGGTCGTTCTCCAGGGCAAGGTAGAGATTGCTGATCGTCTGCGCCTCGATACCCTGGACGGCGTCGACGATCAACAACGCGCCCTCACAGGCGGCAAGGCTGCGGGAAACCTCGTAGGAAAAGTCGACGTGCCCCGGGGTATCAATCAGGTTGAGGGCGTAGGACCGTCCATCCGGTGATTCGTACGACATGCGGATCGCGTGGGCCTTGATCGTAATTCCCCGCTCCCTTTCCAGGTCGAGGTTATCGAGCATCTGGGCACGCATCTTGAAGGGTGAAATCGTGCCCGTCAGTTCCAGCAGACGGTCCGCCAGGGTCGATTTGCCGTGGTCGATATGCGCGATGATGGAGAAGTTACGTATGTGTTCCGTAGACATGAAAATCCCGTGTCGACAACCAGGAAACTGTGAAAACCGTCTTTTTGCACATCAAATGCAGCAGGGTAAAATAAAACGGGAAACGCGCGGATTGTCAACAGGTATACGGGCTGAGAAAGGCGAACTACAGGGGGTGCGAACCGATGTGCGCTACGATTCGAAGGGCAACGCGGTTGCAGGATAAACGAGGCCGAGACTCAGGGCCGCTTGCCGACCTGAAAGTTTGAATCGCCAACTTCCAGGGTCTCGGCCGTGCGCACCAGGACGTAACCAACCACCAGCGTGGTGACAACCAGCAGCAGGGAACCCCAGTCGACCGAGGTGGAAACCGGTTCGGGAAGGCGTGACACCACCGCGCCTGCATGAGACTGCATGAACGCCTGGAGGTCACGAATCGCAGTTGCCAGCGGTCCGACTGCATCCTGTACGGGCACGAGACTGCCCACGTATTCGGCTAACGTCGCACGGTACAGCCAGACCAGCGCCGCGGCGGCCAGCATAACGGCGAAGACCACGCGCGGAAAGACCAGCGATGGGACGAACCAAGTCGAACGCTCGGGTGCGGGGAGACTATCCATCACATCGGACAGGAAGGCGTCTGAAGGTTGTACGGGGGGTGTCGTCTCGACCGTCTCGATCAAGGCATTGAGCACCGCCAGTTCCGATTTGCAGTGTACGCAGCCTGGGAGATGGGCGTCTACCAGACGGCGCTCATCCGAGGAAAGCGTCCGGTCGACAGCTTCGTACATCAGTCTTTGTACGGATTCGCAGTTCATGATCGTTCGACTCCGGGATCCTGTGCCGGATTTACTCCAGCGAATCGGGCTCCGTGGACCGGTAGACCAGGTTCCTCAGCGCGGCCCGGGCTCGGAAGAGACGGGCCTTGACGGTGCCTATTGGTAGTTCCAGCGCTTCAGCGATCTCGTCATAGGAAAGGCTTTGTATGTGATACATCGAGATCACCGCGCTGTATATGGGCGACAGCTCCGCCACCAGGTTTCTGACCCGGTCCCTGAACTCCGCCTGCTCGAACAGTTCCGCGGGATTCGCCGACGCATCCGGTATCTGCATCGGCAATCCATCTTCGTCATCATCCGAAATGGAAGTCGTAGACAGGTCTCGCCGAGTACGCCGAACTGAACTCAGGCTGACATTGACGGCGATACGGTATAGCCACGTAACAAATTTCGCGTCTCCCCTGAATCTGTCAAGGCTCTTGTAAGCCCTTACAAACACATCCTGCGCCGCCTCTTCGGCATCTTCCCTGTTTCCGACGATCCGCAGGGTCAGGTTGAACACGGAAACCCTGTGCCGGTCTACGAGATGGGCAAACGCCGGCCTGTCGCCGGTCCGGGCCCTAGCGACGAGTTCCTCATCGCTCAATTCCATGGGTCGCCTCATCCTGTCTCAAGCGTGTTTCAGCCAAGTACAGGGCCGCTTCGCCGGACAGATTCGACCCCTTGAAGGAATCCGGGTCGGTATCCCTTCCTATTAGTAAGACTACTGCGAACCTACAAATGTTTCAAAACATGATCATGATTTTCCTATGGCAATGCCTTAAAATCTGTTTAATTTGCAGTTTTTGAAACAAAGCGGTCGATTTTCGTGTCGAAATCTTGTGAGGCGCATGATACTGGCGGTTTGACCAATGGCCGATCTCGGATCGGAGGCGGGTGATGGATAACTGGAAAGCCTGGGCGGCGTTGTTCCTGAGTGTAAGTATCATGGTTGTTGTCCTGGCATACCTGGATTACGAAGAAGTAGCCGTGGTGGCCGTGGCCATACCCTTCGGACTGGGCATCGTTTGTGCATTACTGGGGTATCTGAAAAGGGGCAGGGAGATCAGGCACCAGGAACGACTGGCCATGATCGAGAAAGGCATCTATATCGAAGCCACAACTCACGCGTCCGGTATACCGTCCCTGGCGGTAATCTTCCTGGTCGGCATCGGACTGGCCGCGATCATCGCCAGCGACGTGGAGTATTTCGGCTTCGCACTTCTGTTCGTGGGCATCGGCCTGATTGTGCGCTCGTGGTTGCTGCATCAGAGACAGGAAGGACGGGAAAGTCCTCCGCCTGATCGACCTGAAAACACGCCAGGCGTCGAAGAACAGAAAACGCCGGCAAAAGACGGAGTGTAACCTACCAGTGCCTAAGAAAATACTCTATAGATCCTCTTCCAACAGGATGATCAGCGGCATCTGCGGTGGGCTGGCCGAATATTTCGACGTGGATTCCTCCGTGCTCCGAATCGCCCTGGTCGCCTTCACGATTATATCCTTGCCCGTTTTCGGTCCGTTCGTCTTCCTGGCGTACCTGGTGTGTATTTTCATCATACCCCGGAATCCGGACCTGACGCGCGCAATTGTAACCAATGTGACGGCGGATCCAGGGGTATCGGCCCAGGCGGCCCAGGCGGCCCAGGCGGCCCAGGCGGACCAGGCGGACCAGGCGGACCAGGCGAGCCCGCAAGTCCAGGGACACCGGAGTACAACCCATAACAACAACATGGTCTGGGGTATCCTGCTGATATTGCTGGCCGTGGTGGTGTTGACCTATTCTTATTCGTCAGGTCCCGTGCACTTCTCTTTCCTCTTGCCACTGGTTCCCATCGCGGCTGTCGTCGCAGCGGTTTTTATCCTGTTCGTTTTCAGAGGCCAGATCATGGAATTCTTCAGACATCGACGCCTGTACAGGTTACGGGAAGGCAAAAAGATCTTCGGCGTGTGCGCAGGTCTCGCGGATGCTTTCGACCTGGATCCGACCCTTGTGCGTATCGGGTTCTTCCTCGCCTTTCTGTTTTCCGTGGGAACGGTTACCCTGCTTTATCTGTTCATGGCATTCGTCATGCCCGTGGGACGTCCCGAAAGTCCAGCTAAAGACGCATAGCGTGTGACACTTTTTAATAACCTGCACGACCTCCGGCTTATAGCTCATACCCCCTCAAATGGGCTTGACATTTGGTATACGAACGACTATGATGTTACGCGATCTGTCAGCACCAGGGACCGGTCGCGTTTTACTTTCCAAATCAGTGGCAAGGATATGAAAAGAAAGAACAACCTGCGTCTGGTACGCACCATACAGTGGATCAGCGGTGGGCTCGCAGTTATCGTAATCTACCCTGTATTCCGATTGATCATTCCCTGCTGGCGACGGATGAAAAGCACCTTGACAAAAGGTGCCTGGAACCTGCAGGAAACGGGCACCCCGCGCTCATCTGCTCCATCCCAATCACGCTACAATCCATCCGGTAAAACCATTCCCCAGGGCAAGTAGGCTGCGGTGAAGCTGATCGTTACCAACGACGACGGTATTGACGCGCAGGGACTTCTGACCCTCGCCGACCTGGCGTCGCGGTGGGGCGATGTGGTCATTGTCGCGCCGGCGGAACCCCAGTCCGGTGTCAGCCACCAGTTGACCAACTTTCGGCCCATCCGCGTGGATGAACTTTCGGGTGCCCGGTACAGGGTTTGGGGCACGCCAGCCGACTGCAGCCGCTTGGCGCTCGGTCAACTCGCGACGGATGGAGACTGGGTGCTTTCCGGTATAAACCACGGGGCAAATCTCGGGGTGGACGTCTACGAATCCGGCACGGCTGCGGCCGCCAGGGAGGCGACTTTCCATGGATGCAAGGCCATGGCACTGTCCCATTACGTGGCGGAGGATCGGGCGATCGATTGGCCGCTGGCTGCCGAACGCCTCATGCCTTTGCTCGATGACCTGCTGCACAAACCCCTGGAATCCGGGTGTTTTCTCAGCGTAAACCTGCCCCACCCTGAACACACCAGAACCCGCCTGGAAACGAAAATCGCTGCGGTAGACACAAGCCCCTTCAAGAGTACGTTCTCCCAGAATGAAATCGGTTATCTAAACACCGATATCTACCACGAACGGCCCCGGCAACCAGGCAAAGATATCGACCTCTGTTTCAGCGGTCATATCTCCTTGTCGAAGATTGGGATCTGACCGATTCCGACTCTATAGTTTTGCGGGATATCCGTGGGAAATCTGCGGGGATCTCTCCATGGACACGCAGTCTCTATTGGGGAGAGTGTGATCTCAACGGTTTTTGCCACGGAGAGATAGTTCAGCAGTTCAAGGACTCCCAAGATCCGGCTACTATTTAAAGTAACCTTGCAGAAGGCCGGTATTACCTAAATTCCATCACACAGCGGAATGTCTTCCGGTCGATTCGTTTCAAAGAGGAAACCTGCTTGTAGTAACCAGTTTAGGAATTCGGGATCGGGTGGTACGCAGAGGTTAGTATTGCTCATGTGCAGGACCCAGAGGGGAACAAGATTGGTGAGTTCCAAGGGCAAGGGACCCTCCATATGCTCATTGTTATTGAGATTCAGCAGCAAAAGGCTTGTCAGTCTGCCAAATTCAGCTGGAATCGAACCAATAAGCATATTGTTGGCGAGCCACATGTATTTAAGACTGCCGAGATTGCCCAATGATCGTGGAATCTCACCGCTGAGTTGATTTTGACTTAGATCCAATGTCTCAAGATTGCCAAGGTTTCCCAGTGATAGTGGCATCTCACCACTGAGCTGATTTTGACTTAGATCCAATGTTTCAAGATTGCCAAGGTTTCCCAGTGATGACGGAATCTCGCCGCTTATGGCATTGGTGGTTAGATTCAATGTCCTGAGATTGGAGAGTTTTCCAAGTTCTGAGGGGAGATCACCGTCCAATCGATTGTTTTTGATGAACAATCCAGTGAGACTGTGAAGTCGCCCAAATGAAGCAGGTATTTCGCCACTTAGCATATTCGAATCGAGCCTGATAAACTCGAGATTACCAAGGCTACCCAATGCTGACGGAATCTCGCCGCTTATGGTATTGGTGGAGAGATACAGTCCCTTAAGACTGGAAAGGTTCCCCAATTCTGGTGGAATCTCGCCGGTAATGGCATTGGTGTGGAGATACAGTTCTTCAAGACTGGAAAGGTTCCCCAGTTCTGGTGGAAGATTTCCACTGAGTATGTTATTTCCAATTCCTAAAACAACGAGACTGGAAAGTTGCCCTAAGGAAGCGGGTATTTCTCCACTGAGCGAATTGCTGCCAAGCGACAGGTATTGTAGATTACCGAGCTTACCAAGAGATTGTGGGATATTTCCGGTGAGTTGATTTCGACTTAAATCCAATTCCTCGAGATTGCTTAAGTTACCCAGAAATGAAGGGATATCGCCAAGCAACTGGCTACCATCCAACTTCAAAGACCTAAGGTTTGGAAAATCACCCAATACCACTGGGATACTCCCCATAGGGTTACGCGAGAGATCTAGCGTTTCGAGTTTAACAAGACGACCAAAATCCTCTGTGAATCCCCTGATCATATTTCCACTCAGCGCCAAAGTCTTGAGCTCGTCAAGATCTTCAATCGCCGATGTAAATTCACCTCGCAGGTTATTGTGTTCAAGAATCAACTGCTCAACACGACCGCTCGAATCGACAGAGACACCATACCATGCACTAACAGGCTGGTCACTCAACCAGTTCGTATTCTCCACCCAGAATGGTCCGCTTAGTGCTTCATAGAAAGCCACAAGCGCAGCGCGGTCTTTGCTGACGATCACCTGGATCATCGCTGACTTCGTGCCTGACATCACGGTAATCTCTGCCCTTCCAAACGAAAGGGCGGTAATTGCTCCCTGGTTGTTCACGCTAACGACCGCCGGATCACTGCTTGACCAACTTAGTGACGCATTCTCAATCGGCAGTTTGTTCTGGTCCAGCACGCGGACTTTTATCTCGGCCGATTCACCGACTCCGAGGTATATCTGCGATATGGACACGGAAAGTGATGTAGGGACCTGATCGATTGATTCTGTTGGACTGAGAATACAACCAGTCCAGAGTAGCAAGCATACGGCAACTACAGTGGCTGGCTTTGCTGAAGGTTCAGAGCACATCTTATTGAGATATTCGCGCATGCGATCCAATTGCCTAGTTCGTTAAACAGTTATCCACGCCTCGTAGTCCCGAGTTTTGTCCTACCATTTCCAACCATTCTTGAAAATCGGGGTCGAGTGGAGCACACAGTCCGGTCCCGGATAACCAGAGCGAGCGCAGGTTCGTGAGATTTATGAGCTCGATTGGCAAGGGACCCGTCAATTGGCTGTTGTTGCTGAGATCCAATTGCCAGAGACTACGCAGACCGCCCAGCCCAGGTGGAACCGGGCCACTTAGTAGATTTGCTGAGAGGAACATTCTTTCGAGTTCACGCAGCGCACCAATCCGCGGTGGGATCTGACCGCTCAAACCATTGCTTCCGAGATCCAGAAACTCAAGATTTGACAGATTTCCAAGCTCGGACGGTATACTACCCGAGAAGCCGTTGTTTGACAGATCCAGGCGTGTAAGCCAGGGAAGTCGGCCCAGCGATGCTGGAATCTCTCCCCTGAGCTGATTTTGATCCAACGATAACCATAGAAGTCTGCCAAAGTTCCCGAATGATTGTGGGATTTCACCGCTTAATTTGTTACTAGCAAAACTTAGATACACCAGAGAAGACAGGTTTCCCAAAGATAACGGGATATCGCCGGATAATTGGTTTTGGGTCAGGTATAAAGTAGTGAGGTTCTGTAGATCGCCCAGTGATGAAGGAATACTACCGCTGACCGCGGTCGTTGAAATTTGCAATAACCGAAGCTTTGTAAGACGGCCCAACTCCTCGGGTATTTGACCGTTTATTCCGTGATTCCGGACGACAACCAGGCGTTTGAGTTCGCCAAGGTCTCCCAATTCTCGTGGCAATTCACCACGAAGACCGTTGCTTACAAATTCCAACCCTTCGACACGCCCTTCCGAATTTACTGTGACTCCATGCCATTCATCCACGGGCCGGGCACTTATCCAGTTTTTATTGTTCACCCACCGGGACCCGTTCATTGCAGCAAAAAAGGCAGAGAGCGCAACCTCGTCATTGCTTACAGATCGAACACTTAGCCGTATAACCGCCGACGCATTCCCTGACGTAACGGTAACATTGGCAGTTCCGGCCGACAGGGCGGCTATTTCTCCCCTGTGATTCACGCTGATGACCTCGGGAGCGCTGATCGACCAACTCAAAATAGGATTCGTGATCGGATCACCGTCCTGATCCGATACCCTGACTACCGGCATCACCGTATCACCGACTTTGAGACCTATATGCGATGGAGAAGCGGTGATACGTGTCGGGACCTGTGGGCGCGACGCTGTTGGACTGTCATCACCACAAGCGATTTCGAAGAAAGACACCGCGCATATTGCGGCCAACATTAAAAAACGATTGGTGAAGTCGATCAAATTCGATAGGCCTTTCCCGGATCCGATACCGGGGCTTCTACACGTGTGCCTGTGGCGGTATCCCTATCCTTCTTGTAAACGTTACTTTTGGACTGTCAGTACAACGTCACTACATGTAGTATACATTAGCGATTATGCCATGTACAGTCGCGCTATGTGCCTGCATACCTGTTTCGGAACTGCGCTTGCGACAGAAATTCTACCGTTAACTACTCACTATATGAGGTGCGTTAATTCCCATCATTACCATCATAGGCCGGGGACATTCCGGAACGCGGGCCATGTCCCACACGCTCTATACCAGCGGTGTGTTCATGGGCCGCACGATCAATACATCGGGCGACAAGGTGCCACCTGATGATCTGTACGACGCCTGCCGAATTTTTGCGAAATACGTCGGGTGGAACGGAGGCTTGTCCTGGGATTTTTCCCGCGTGCTGGGAATGGACATCGATCCGGAATTCGTGGAGAAGGTGGAAACCTACCTGGCAGATGTGCTGGCAAATGGGAGCCCCTGGCGAGGCTGGAAACTCCCCGAGACTACATTGATCTATCCCTGGATCGCCCGCATGTATCCCGATATCCGGTACATACACTGGATCCGGGATCCCCGGGACGGTATCCTCGCCGCTCACAGGACGGACGATCTCGGTCAATTCGGTATTCAATATCCCCCAACGGAAGACATCAGGAGACAACGCGCCATATCCTGGTTGTACCAGTACCAACTCATGAAGGCGACGCCAGGGCCAGCCCATCTGTTGTCCGTACGATTCGAAGATTTCGTATTGAACCAGGAAGTGACGCTTCAACGCCTGGAAGCCTACCTCGGCATTCCCCTGAGCCGTATCGTCATTCGTCCCGAGTCCGTGGGCCGTTGGAAGAAAGCTGAAGGCGACCTGCACCTGGACTTACTGGGGGAGGCGCTGGTTGAAGCCGGATACGCAGTCTGACCGCGCCTACCTTTCTCTCCGCTCCATTTCCCTCAACTTGTCCACGCACCGGTCGATCTCGTCCGTGGTATTGTAGTAGTGGGTGGAGATGCGGATGCCCTGGTGACCGTCGCGGTCATGGTCGTCGACGTGGAGTTTCGCTTCCTCCTCGATGGGTCCGCGCCACCGCGACGCATTGATCCCTTCGAATTCGAAGATGGTGGATCCGGGAGAAGAGATCTCGTGGGACAGGCTGGTGAGCAGACGGAGCCGGGGCACGTCCAGCAGGGCCTGTCTCAGGTAATCCGACAGCGTACGGAGACGCTGCTCGATGTTGGTTATGCCGATGCGGTTCAGGAAGTCGAGCGAGGTGCCGAGGGCCGCGCGCACGGGAAGATCGTAGGTGCCCTGGATCTCGTAACGGCGGGCATCCACACCGGGTTCGTCCGCTGGCGCGTACAGCGTACTGAAGGCGGGCTGCATGGCGCGACTGACGTACAGGAACCCCGTGCCGGCGGGACCAAGAAACCACTTGTGCAGGCTGTTGGTATACAGGTCGCATCCCATGGCGGCCAGGTCGACGTCCAGCATCCCCACCGCCTGCGCGCCGTCGATGGCCGATATCAGTCCACGTTCCCTCGCCAGGGCGCAGAGCCGCTCAACGGGATACAGGTATCCGCCCCGTGTTACGTGGCAGAAAAAGAGCACCTTCGTGCGCTCGTCGATCGCCCCTGATATGCGCTCCACGAGATCATCCTCGCCGGCCAGCGGGCTGGGGATATGGATCTCCTCAATCTCGATCCCGTCCCGTTCCGCCCGTACCTTCCAGGGTCGTACCGCGCTGGGATGCTCCTGGGTGGTCATCAGAATCCGGTCGCCGGGAGCCAGGTCAAGGCCGTTAATGATGTGATAGAGACCCTCGGTAGCGTTGCGTGCGAGGGCGATTTCATCGGTTTCCGCTCCCAGAAAGGCCGCCATGGCCGGCCTGAGTTCGTCCTCGATGTAGTGGTGGAACGTCGTCTTGGCCTTTGACGGGTTTTCCGACATCAGCCGAAAACCCTCGGCAACCGCGTCCCTTACGGGTTTGGGCGGCATCCCCAGGGCGGCGTTGTTGAGATAGGCGTGACCCGGTTCCAGTATGAACTGTGCGCGGACCTGGGGCCAGTACGCTTGATCACCGGGGTCGATACACTGGGTTTGCGGTGCGGATATGGTAGTAAGCATGAGCGCGTCTCGATGTCCTGTGTCTGGGTGTGAAACTCTATGTCTGGTTAAGGTATCCTGTTTCCGAGTGAGAAACTTGTATCAGGCTCAGGCATCCTCTGTGGGGGCTAGATGCCTTCGAGTTCGTCCCGGGCGAGCCATCCGTTCTTCCCGTCCGGAAGCTGGATTCTCGTCCAGTCGTCACGGTGTTCGACCAGTTGGATCCTGGCGCCCTCATGCAGCGTAAACAGTGGGTCGGATGCTTCGTTCGGGCTCGTTCTGACCACGGCCGCCGCGCTCAGGACGATCCCTTCTTTATTCGTGAAAAGGTCGTAAAACTTGATGCACGCAAATCCGGTGGACACGAGAAAAACGAGGCTCGTGACCAGGAGAACGTATCCTATCCTTGTCCTCATGCTCGATTCGGTTTACGAGCAGGTAAACCATCAGCGCCAGTGCAGCCATAAACCCGGTGATGGACGCGGCGACCGTGGCTTCGTTCATCGTCACCGAGTCCAGCGCCTGTCTGCCAAACCACGGCACATCTCCGGCAATCTGGTCAACCGTCCTTTCGTTGGCCAGTTCCAGGTTGTTTTTCAAGTCCCCGTCCCGGGGTATCAGGCGGGAAGCCCGCTCGTAGGCCAGGATTGCCCGGCCGATCTGATCCTGCTTGTAATACGCGTTACCCAGGTTGTAGTACACATGCCCGTTTCGCAGACCACGTACTATGATGCGCTCGTAGGTCCGGCTCGCTTCGGCATACTTTCCACCCTCGTACAGCAGATTGCCCTGGCGGTACAACTCCACGGTCTGCGTGTCGACCGGTTGACCGGCGCAGCCGGCGACCCAGCATCCAATGATCAGTGCAACCAGGATCGAACTTGGAAACAGCCGGTTACGGACCTGGTTTCCCGGAATTCGTCCGGCGGGCCGGGCGGGTCCGGTGGGCCTGGCGTGCCAGGAAATTCCTCGCCCGTGCCTGGTATGGGAAGGCGTGACTTTCAACGGTCTTTCGCGATCTGAGGTTCGATGGATTCGATTCCCTTCCGGGCCTTGCCAAGGACGTCTTCCGTGTGTTCCGACGTGAGCGCGGTTGGAGCAAACCGGGCCATGTCGCAGGCGTCCAGGCAGTCTTTGACCCGTTCCACCGTGTCGTCGTCCACATCCCGTTCCTTAAGGAGTTCAACGACGCGGGGTGAAGTCAAACCGGCCGTCGGCAGATTGCATTTGTCGGCGATATAACCGTAGAGTGCGTTGGATATACAGGTGAAGGCCTGGTCAAGCTCACCCAGCTCCAGCTTCTTTGCGATTGCTGCAATTCGTTCTGGGCCTTGCCTCTCGCCCGGCGCCGCCTGGCGAAACCGGCGTCGCTTCGCAAACGGTGGGCGTGGGACCTGTAAAGTACCGTGGCCAGGACCGCCGCGACGGGGAGGGCATGCAGGAGTAGATACCAGGAAGACCGAAACAGGACCTCGCCTTGATCGCCGAGGAATACCGTTTCGGGTTTGATGTACTGTATATCCTGCCGTAGTTGCCGTACGACGGTCTTTCGCGGCATACCGACAACCGGCGCCTGTTCTCCGCTGGGCGGCAGTACCGTTATCGTAACCGGATCGGTTGTCGAAACCCGGTAGGCATCCGTATCGGGGTTGAAAAATGGAAAGGAAAGCGACGCGATGGTATGGTCGCCGGGAAGTGTGGGGATAAGTACGTGTTCCCAGGTTTTCGTTCCCGATATACGCTGCCCGCCCGATTCGTATTCCGCCTTGCTTCCGGACTGGTATTCCTTGAAATAGTCGAGCGGCGGAAGGACTGGATCTTCAACGGTCTTCAAGTTGCCATCGCCGGACAGCACGATTGTCAGCGTCACAGGCTGATTGATTTCCGTGGTGGCCTGATCTACCATCGCCTTGAGCGCGTAACTGCCCACCGCGTTACTGAATCCAGCGGGGCGTCCCTCGGCCGGAAGAGGCACAACCGTGACCGTCTGCCCCCCGGATGCCACCCTGATCTGGCGCGTAGTCGAGAAAAACGTATCGAACGGATCGTTCAGAAAGCTGTCGAAGAGGCTTCTGCGGGACCGGTCACCCTGAACGTCGCAGACCATGGATAGGGGCTCGATCTTCAGTTCGCCGGTTACAGTGGGAAACAGCGCGATCTGCCGCAGTTTCGAAACGGCATACCGCTTGCCGGCTATGATCTCTTCCATGAAATCCAGGTGATGCGCCGAAAAAAGCTCCTCCAGCCCAGAATCCGGTATAGGTCGGAACGTCATCGTAACGCGCATTGGACAGGCCCAGGCGTGTATAGAGCGTATAGGTCACCGTCACCTGCTCGCCCACGTAGACCCGTTTTTTGTCGATGGAAGTCCGGATGTAAACCGCGTCCCCCAGTTCCGATTGACCCGTGACATCAGGCGCCGGCCGTGTAGGGGCGGTTGGCGTGCTGCCAGACGGTGCTGCACGGGGTCTACCAGGAGACGCGGCGCCCGCAGCACCCGGCGTGATCTCGATCGAAATAGGCACAGTCTCGTGGGTGACTCCATCGTAGATCAGTCCGGCCGAACCGATGACGAAGTTTCCCGTCTCCCGAGGTTTCAACTGGTAGATGAAGCGGATGGACCTGGAGGAGGGAAAGTTTGCCGTTGACCAGATTGAAGCTGGAAGAAGAGGAAGACGTGCTGCCGATGACGATGAATGCCGGCATTTCCGGTAACACCGGATTCGGGACATCGCCCAGGTCGGAGCCCGACACCGAGATGGTCAGTATCAGCGTTTCGTCGACCGTAACCCGGGTACGATTCACCTCCGCCGTTACCGAGATTTCCTGCCCCGATGCGGATAGTGAGCAGAAAAGCAGCATCACGCACAGGATTCTGTGCATCCACGGTCTCCTGTGTTCAGTCCAGGTATCCCTGGGTTTGCAGTAGTTCCGCGTTCAAGATGGCGGTACCCGCGGCTCCCCGGATCGTGTTGTGGGAGAGCACCACGAATTTCATGTCCAGCACCGGACAGGGCCGGATACGTCCCACCGTCACGGCCATTCCGTTTTCGGCGTCGCGATCGATCCTCGGCTGCGGCCGGTCCGGTTCATCACGAACGATTACCGGGTGTTTGGGCGCAAAGGGCAGGCCGAGTTTCTGAGGCAGGCCCCTATGGGTTCCTAAAGCCTCGGCGAAACCCGACGTGTCGGTCTTGGTCTCCAGCTCTACAGAAACGCATTCCATATGGCCGTCCTGGACGTGGACCCGGTTGCACTGGGCGCTGACGACGGTACGGGCGTTTTTAATCCGGTTATCCTGGAACCTGCCCAGCAGTTTGAGCGTTTCCCGCTCCATCTTGTCTTCCTCTTCCCCGATGAATGGAAGCACGTTATCCAGTATTTCGAGGGAGGGAACGCCCGGGTAACCTGCGCCGGACAGGGCCTGCATGGTAGTGACCGCGACCCTTTGGATTCCGAAATGGTCGGCGATCGGTTTCAGCGCCATCACCAGGCCTATGGTGGAACAATTCGGATTGGTCGCGATGAACCCGCGATCGTATCCCCGCCGTTTCCGCTGGTAGTCGATAATTCCGCAATGGTCCGCGTTGACCTCGGGCACGAGCAGCGGCACATCGTCGTCCATGCGATGGTTCTTCGAATTGCTTACGACGGCGTAATCGGCCGCCGCGAAAGCCGCCTCGATCGGTCCGGCTACCGATGAATCCAGTCCGGAGAACACGAGATCGCAGTCCAGCCCCGGTTCGCAGCGTGCTACCTGAAGATCACGCACCGTACCTGGAATCGGCGTATCCAGACGCCAGGTCACAGCCTCCGCGTACGGTTTGCCGGCCGATCGTTCCGATGCCGCCAGCGCGGTTACGCGAAACCATGGATGGTTTTCAAGCAGTTGGACAAACCGCTGTCCGACCGCCCCGGTGGCGCCCAGCACGCCTACTTTTATTTCTTTCGTCGACACTTCAGGTTCCCCTATGTGGAATAGAATTCGTTACAGTTCACTCTCGGGCATCGCCCTCGCTGCCTTGATCAGGTCTCCGAACAGGCCACCCGCCGTCACATCAGGTCCCGCGCCCGGTCCCTGCACGATCAGCGGGTTCTCGCGGTACCTCTTCGTCGTGCATACGACGATATTGTCCGGTCCGCTCAAGCTGCCCACCGGACTCTCCCGGTCCACGCTTTCGAGTCCTACCTGGCATGTACCCCTGCCCACGGTAGCGACATACCGCAACACCTGGCCGTGTTGACGCCCGGTTTCTACCCGCTGTGCGTAGTCCGCGTCCTCCCGGGGCAACCATTCCATGAACGCATCCACCGAGGGGGCGTCGAGTAGCGCTTCGGACACCAGGCCCTTCACCTCCAGGTCCTCCAGTTCGATGCGGTAACCGATCTCCCGGGCCAGGATCAACGCCTTCCTGGCCACGTCCATGCCGTTCAGATCGTCTCTTGGATCGGGTTCCGTGAAACCGAGGTCCTTCGCCTCCCGGACGATCTCCGAGAACGCTTGCCCATGATCCAGCCGGGAACAGATATAACCTAGCGTGCCGCTGAGGCATCCGATGATTTCTATCACTTCGTCGCCGGTGTCCACCAGTTCACTTACCGTGCTGACGACGGGCAGGCCGGCGCCCGCGGTCGTCTCATACCAGTATCGCATCCGGTCGGCCCGGCCAAGCCGCTGGATCTCGTCGTAAGCGCTGCTCTCATCGGTTATGGGTTTCTTGTTGGCCGTCACGATGGGGATGCCCCGGCGAAGACAGGCCAGGTGCACTTCCGTCATATCGGCGGACGTCGTATCGATCACGCACAGATTCCGTGGCGGGTCATTCAGCAAGCGCTCGACCATGGCCGCCGCGCCCGGGTAGTCAACCCCTTTGTCCGAATCAGCGAGCAGCCGTTCCAGGCCACCTGGAGTTTGAAGGTTCGCGTTGAGCCCGCGAGGATCGTAGACCAATCTGCTCAGGCCGCAGATACCCACGTATTCGAAGCGCTGGCCACTGGCTTCCGACAGGGCTCCGGAGCGTTCTGCCACCTGCCGGATTAACGCGCCGCCTATATTGCCTTTCCCGAACTGAAACAGGTTAATTGTTCTCAATGCCTTCTACCCTCCCAGTCCAAAGGAAGCGTGCACCAGTTGAACTGTTTTCTGCAGGTCGGTTCGCCCGACGACGAACGATATGTTCAATTCCGAAGATCCCTGGGCGATAGCGATGATGTTGATCCCGTGTTCTCCGAGTATTCCGAAAGTACGCGCGGCGATACCGGGTGTTCCCTTCATGCCTCCACCGACCACGGCCACCACGGCCAGATCGGGTTGTACGGTTATTTCCTCCAGGCTGCCTTCGGCGACTTCATGGCGGAATTCCGCTTTCAGCGCCTGCACGGTCTCGGCGCTGTCCTGTTCGTAGACCAGCAGGCAGATGTCGTGTTCGGAGGAAGCCTGGGTAATCATGATGACCTGGGTCTTGTGTTCAGCCGTGGTCTTGAACAGTCGCGCATGGGTATCCGGGGTTCTGCTCAGGCTGGTGCCTTCGACCATGATCAGGCACAGCCGGTCGATACTCGTAACCGCCTTCACGCCCAGCGGTGCTTCTCCGGTGCGCGAGGAGATAGTCGTCCCGTTGATATCGGGCCTGAAGGTGTTCCTGATCCGGATGGGGATCTTTTGCTTCACCGCGGGAAGCATGGTCATGGGATGGAGTACCTTGGCGCCGAAATAGGACATTTCCGCGGCTTCGAGATAGAAAATCTCATCGAGTACACGGGCATCCGCTACGATTCTCGGATCGGCCGTCATGGCGCCGTCCACGTCCGTCCAGATCCATATTTCCTCCGCCTGCAACGCTCCCGCGACCAGGGAGGCGGTATAGTCCGAGGCCCCCCGTCCCAGGGTCGTCGTAACGCCTTCATCCGTCGACCCGAGAAATCCCGTGATGATGGGGACGATTCCGCTGGATACCATGGGTACAAGGCCCTCCGAAAGGAGGCGGTCGGTCTCCGCGAAATTCACCTCCGCATCGGTGTAGCGCTCGTTGGTTTTAACGTATTCGCGCGCGTCGACGGGGGTGGACGGCACACCGGCCGCTCTGAGCGCAGCGGAAACGACAACCACGGACAGTCTCTCGCCGAAGGAACTCACCAGGTCGATCGAGCGCGGCGAGAGTTCCCTGAGCAGCGTGATGCCGTGCAGGATACCTGAAAGTTCACCGACCAACCTGGCGCACTCCTCCAGTGCCCGTTGCCGTTCATCTCCATCCGACAGGGCGCGCACCGTTTCCTCGTGGCGTTTCAGCAGGGCATCGAGCGTGGCCTTCGGTTCCCTTCCCGCGACGGCCTCCTCCGCCATTGCCCGCAGGGTGTCGGTCACCTTGCTCATGGCCGACAGCACCACGAGCAATCGACGTTCACGGTGGTTTCCAACGATTGCTACGACCTGTCGTATGGCCTCCACGCTGCCCACGGAAGTGCCGCCGAATTTCATGACTATCATAGGTGGTCCCAATGTGTTTCGTCTATCTGCTTACCAGTCTTTCTCCGGATTGACCTGCGTGGCCTGTTGCCTTCGCAGACGTTGCTGTATATCCTGCTCATCCCGGTTCAGGGCGTTCAACAACCGTTCGGCTTCTTCCCTGCTCAGTTCTCCTTCCTGCGGAGCCTGTTGCTGTTCCTGATCTTCTTCTTCGTACTGTTTCTGCTGCTGGTTGTCCTGGCGGTCGTCCTGATCTTCATTCTCCTCTTCATCCTGATTTTCCTGGTCGTCCTGTCCGTCCTGCTGGTTCTGCCGATCCTGCTGTTCCTCCTGTTCCTGGAGTTGTCGCGAGACGAATTCCAGGTTGTACTTCATGTCCATATCGTCCGATTCGATCCGAAGACCTTCCTTGTAGGCTTCAATGGATTCCTTCAACCGTCCCATTCGATACAGGCTGTTTCCCAAGTTGTAGTAGGCCTGACCATTTAGCGGAGGAGCTCCGTCCAGCGCGTTCGTGAACGCCTGCACGGCCGTGGGAAACTGCTCCTTGCGATATAGCGTGTTTCCCCGGTTGTAGTGAAGGGCGGGGTTTTCGCCGTCTTCCACCAGCGCTTCGTCATAGGCCGTCAGCGCTTCGTCGTATTTTGCCTGGTGATACAGCTCGTTGGCGCGCGCGTTCTTCGCGGCCGGCTGCCAGCCCAGAAACAGAAAGATGATCAGTATCATGCCCATGATTCAGCGACCCTGTTCGTGCGATTCGATGAGCAACCTGCGGTCCCGGACCACGGCATCCACTACCAGGAGCAGCAATCCGAAAAACAATATATACTGGTATCGCTCCACGTACTGTGTAAATTCTCTGCTTTCGAACTCTGCCCGCTCGAGCGAGGCGAGGGTATCGTATACCAGGTCCATCTCCTCCCCGCCCGGTGAAGCCGCGTAGTAGGCACCGCCGGTCGTCTCCGCGATCTGCCGCAGCGAAGACTCGTCCAGCCGGCTCATGACCACCTCCCCGGAACGATTCCGCATGTGACCGGCGACCTCGCCGTCTTCGTCCATCACCGGAATGGGAACGCCGAGCGGCGTGCCGATGCCCACCACGTACACGCGAACGTCCTGGGCCGCCAGCTCCGAGGCGGCGGCGACGGGGTCGTCCTGGTGATCTTCGCCGTCGGTGATCAGTACCACGGCCTTGTATCCCTTTTGATCCTGTTGAAACGAACCTCCCGCAATCTGCAGCGCCTCGGCTATGGCCGTTCCCTGCGTCCCCACCGTCTGTGTGTCTACTCCATCCAGAAAGAGTTCCACTATACTGTAGTCGGAAGTCAACGGACACTGGAGAAATGCCGACCCGGCGAATACCACCAGTCCGATCCGATCGTTCCGAAGCTTTCTCACCAGGGACCGGACGGCAAACTTTGCCCTGATGAGCCTGTTGGGCCGCACGTCCTCCGCCAGCATGCTGTTGGAAACGTCCAGTGCGACCATCACGGAGAATCCGGTTTGACTCACCGTTTCGGAACGGGTTCCGAACTGCGGACGGGCGAGGGCCACGGCAAAACAAACCAGCACCATTATCGCCAGGGCGGCCTTGACGGACTGTCTGCCCGCAACGGTAGAACGGGACAGCCTGTCCACCAGTTCCGGTTCGCCCAACTGCCTGAGCGCTTCGCGCCTGCGCCTGAGCTGTACGATAAAGAACAGGATCAGCAGGGGCGCTATAGCCAGCAGATACAGAAACTCGGGTTGGGCAAAGCGCATGTTTACTCCATGGTCTCGAGACGCTGCCGCCTCATCCCTGAGCCCTAGGGCAGTCTTCTGAACCGGGTGTGCGCCAACAGGATTTCCGCCATCACCAGGAACACGGCGGGAAACAGGAAATAACCAAACAACTCGGTGTACCTCGAGTAGGCGATGACCTTCATCTCCGTACGTTCCAGCGCGTCGATCCGTTGATAGATATGGGAGAGCATCTCGGCGTCAGTCGCCTTAAAATAGAATCCGCCGGTTATACGCGCGACCTGCTGCAGGGTCTCCTCGTCGATTTCCGTAAGGGCGAGGCTGCCGTCCCGATTGCGCGCGTAGGTGCGGCCCAGTACGGGGTCGTCTACCGGAATAGGCGCGCCTTCTTCTTTTCCGATTCCGATCGAGTAGATCTTGATCCCGATGGCCTTTGCCGCTTTGGCCGCGGTGACCGGATCGATCGCCCCCGTGTTGTTTACGCCATCGGTCAGGAGGATGACCACCTTGCTTTCGGCTCTGCTCTGCCGGAGCCGGTTCACGGAATTGGCGATGCCCATGCCGATGGCCGTGCCGTCTTCGGTCAAACCGATCTCCACCTGGTCGAGCAGGCCGAGCAGCACGTCGTAATCCAGGGTCAGCGGACACTGCGTGAAACTGCGCCCCGCGAAGACCACCATGCCGATACGGTCGTTTTTGCGTTCCTGTATAAAGTCGGATATGACGGTCTTGGCTACATAGAGCCGGTTCCTGGGCTTGTAGTCCTCGGCTCCCATGCTGCCGGAAATGTCGAGCGCCAGTACGATGTCGATCCCTTCGGTAAGCACTTCCGCGCCCTCGGTGCCCGTCTGGGGGCGGGCCAGGGCCAGTATTGCCAGGCCAATAGCGGCGACGCGCAGCCCGCTAAGGACGTGGCGGAACTTCAGGATCGACGCGGGTTTCAATTGGCTTACGACCGAGGTATCGGAAAAACGCAGTCCCCCCCGGCGTCCCTTTAGCTGACGGCGATACCACCAGACGAGCACAGGGAGGATCGCCAGAAGAACAAGAAAAAGGGGTGTGGAAAAGAACATGTCGACATCAGTCCTTTGCCGGGGTCTTCACCGAACCCGGGTCTTCTTCAGACGATTCGTCTTCAGCGGAAATCTCTTCCAATACGACTGGCCGTGTCCGCGCTACAATCTCCCGGCCTTCCTCTACGGAAAGAGACTGGCGATGGGATTCGGGCGTGAACCTGGCGAATTTGACCATGTCACATTCCTCGAACAGCATGTGGACCGCCCGTGTTTCTTCGTGTCCGAGTTCGAGCGCATTCAAGGCCGCCATCAGTTCGGTGGTCGTGTATTCCATGGCCGCTATCCGGTAGCGGGCCGACAAGTATCGACGCAGGATCTCCGACAACGCGGAATAATGGGCTTTTATGCGTCCCTGCGTCAGCCAATCCTTGCGGACCAGTCGATCCAGTTCTTCCAGGGCGATCTCCTCCGGTGGACGGTTGATCACCGCGTCCATACCGATCGGAACTTGCCGGTCCCTGCGGTGCCTGATGTACAGAATAACCGCCGCCGTAACGGCGAGCAGCACCAGTCCACCGATCACCCACCAGTACCAGGGCACCTCATCCGGGATGTCCACCGGCGCCTTCAGATCGCGAATATCCTCCGCTTCATCATCCAACACGCTGACTACCGTAATCGAGATGGAATCCGATACGGCGGAAAGCCCGGTACCGTCTGCCAGGATACCCGAAAGCGAAAAAGGAGGTATGGAATGCTCGCCCGTCTGGTACAGCGTGAGATCGTAGCGGAGAGAATCGATATTCGTATCATCGGGCCCGGGCAGGGGTCCTGCGTGTTCGAATGATACCAGTTCGAAACCGTCCGGTGGGCGTCCGGATTCCGGCCACTCGACCGCTGCGTTCCGAGGACTCTTCACGGAGATCAGGTACTGGAAGGAATCGCCCACGGTGATCTGACTGCGATCTACCGAAGCGACTATCGAAAGCCCGCTTTCTCCTTCATCCGGTACGGAGACGGCCTGGGCGCCGAGGGGGTTTGTCGAGACGGCCACCAGGATGGTGGCGAGTATACTGGAACACCTCACCGCGCGCCGCCTCATGTCACGACTTCGGTGTCTGGGCGATCATTTCCTGGATCCGGGCTACGAATCCTGCCTTGGCCAGGGATACGATCGGGCTGCTACGTTTCTTGACGTAAACCAGGTTCCTGTCTCCGGGAAAAGATTTGCCCACCAGGAGGGATAGACGTTCTTCCGGCACATTGTCCCGGCCGCCGATCTGCAGCGTAAGTTCCATGAACGGTCTGTCCAGTCCGTAGGACGTCAGGTCCGCATCCGGATCGGCCGATATGAACGCTTCGGAATACAGCGTGTCCAGTTCAGAGAAGGCCCTGCCCACCGAAATCGCGTCCGCGTCACCGGTCGCGGGCTCTTCCATCTTCCAGACGACCCGCTGCTTCTGGTCACGCCGCACCCGCAAACGCTTGTCGGGCGTAGTCACCTCGAACATATGCACCTGGTAGCCCGTGAACCGCAGAATCTTGTTGTCGCGCAGCTCGATTGCGGTGGACGGCAAACGCGGGATACTGGAAGCATTCACCGCGTAAATCCACACTTCCGTGGGATCCATTACATGCACGTACTGACCGTCGTCGGAAGCCGTTCCTACCAGTATGTCCTGGGGTTTCTCCCGGTCTTCAATAGCCAGGGTCAAGCTCGCGACCGGATGCTCAAACCCGTACCGTGCCTTGTTTTCGGGCGTCACAGGAATGTGCTCCTGTACCCGCATGATCTCCAGGCTGTCCAGCATGGCCGTGATGAGCCGGTCGTTGGCCCTTATCTCGAAGGGAGACGTCATGCGCCAGTCCTCGAAGGCGTGCTTGACCAGCGTCACGGACTCATCCCCCAGATCCATCGAGAAACCGGGTACCCGGTAGGATTGAAAATCGAAGGCGGTGAGCCGTCGGTATGTAGCGGGTTCCCGGTCAAGCTGTTGCAGAAGCCGCGGCGAAACAGAGTACACGTTGCGTCGCTCGCTGGTCATGGCATAGAGTCGGCCCATTTCGACATGACCCAGCGATATGGTTTGGTGGACGCTGCCGTCGCCGGATTTCACGGTTGCCGTCATCACCGGATTCGCAAGACCGTATGGTTCCAGCGTGAGCGGCGCGTCGTCGACGAAGATGACGGCCGAGGCACCGGTGATATTGCTTACCGCGTTGACCACTTCATCCCGTTCCGCCGGCAGACGGTAGGGTTCTTCCACCCGCCAGGTACCGAAAGGATCCTTTTTGATAACGACCTTGCGGTCGCCCTTTTCCAGGACAACCTCTTCCACCTTGTCGCGGTCCACCCTCATCAGGTAACGGTCCCGCAAATCATCGGTCGACCTGCGCAGGTTTACGTTGATCTGCGAGGAGAGGAGAAAAACCCGCCGGGTGCCCTGTTCCAGGGCGTAGTAGGACGCTCCCGTGGGATTCACGTCTCCGAGCAGCAGAACCTGGGGTTCGTCGAGACCCCGGTTTACCTCGACGGTCGCCGATGGAAACTCGAGGCCGTATTCCGATAGGTTCTCAGCCGAATCGGCCACCGTTCGCGCGGGGGACAGGGTGGAGAATTCCCGAAGCAGCGTGCCTACGATGTTGGGGTCCGCCTGGTACCTTAACGGCGCGGTAATCTCCCAACCCGTCATCGGCACCTTATCGATCGTCGTGGATGCGCCGTCCACGGAAACCTTGATCTGAACGACCTCCTCCGAGTCTATCTCGAAAACGCGTTCGAATTCCACGACCTGTTCTTCTTCGAGAACAAACAGAAAGAAATAAGACGCCAGTAATCCAAGTATGACTGCCAGGATGATCGTGTATCGGCCACCGCTCACGACGCTTCGTCTCCTATTTCCTTCTCCACCACACCATCACGCCGGCGATCAATATGCCGATGGGCGAGAGGATGCCGGTGAAGATAAAGATGTCCCGCATCTGGCTCAGCGAAATCTGGACCAGCCTGGTGTCGCTGGACTTGGGCCGGATCGCGAGCAGGTCCTCCTCCTGGGCAAGCCAGTTCAGGATATTCAGGGCAAGGTCACCATTGCCCGGCAGCATGATATAGGCGTTGGATGCGAAGGACGAGTTTCCGATAACCACGATACGCGTTTTCACCTCGTGGTCCTCGGGCCGCAGCGCCATCTCCTGCGGCGTCAGCGTGGTCATGTCCCTGCGCGGCAGGGCTCTTGGGACGGCCGTTATGGCGACGGCGATGGAAACAGGTCCGGGCTCGTCCGCGGCCGGATCGAGTACCGGCGTGTACTCCATGGCTTCTTCCGGTGTACCGGGGATTGTGGTTTCCGCCCAACTCCGGTTGCTGGTCATGGCGATAGTCTGTATCTCCACGGTATCGTCGGACGCAGACGCCGGCTCTATGGACCGCACCAGTGGGAAAAAACTTACGGTATTGCCAAGCGCGCGCGTGATGGGATGGGCCGGGTACTGCATGACGGCCGGCATGTATTCGTTCATGCCCGGCAGACGTCCCACGGCACTCTCATCGATCACCACGTTTTCGCCGACGCGCACTTTCCAGCGTGCGAGCAGTGCCGAAAGATCGGCGCTTTCCTCGGGATAGTCGGGATCCACCAGGAACAGTGCGCGTCCGCCACGGTCCAGGTAGTTGCTGATGGCTTCCTGTTCGTTGCCCACCAGGTTGGTCCTGGGACCGGCCACCACGAGGACGTTACAGTCCGCCGGCACTTCCACTTCGCTGAGCAGGGAAAAACTCTTTACGAGGTAACTCTGGTTCTCGAGCAACTGCAGTATCCTGTTGTATCCCGCCTGGTCCGTGAGGTTGACGTTATGCTCTCCGTGGCCTTCCAGGAAGTATATGGTTTTCTGCCCTTCGCGGGTGACCTTGACCAGCGCGTTGGTCACGCTTTCTTCGAGATAGCGGCTGATATGTTCGGTCTTGCCTTCGCTCTCGAACACCACCGTTCCGTAGGAGTTGATGTTGTACTGGCGGGCTATGCTTGGCTCGAGATCGGGATCGATGAATTCATAGGTGACGTGTTCTGATTGGTACTGGTACTGGTTCAGCATATCGTCGAGTTGGTGTTGAATCGTGGCATCGGACCCGCTCGATCTCAGGAAACCGACGATATGGACGTCCTGATCCAGGTCATCCAGCACGCTGACAGTCAGGTCCGCGAGGCTGAACCGCTTGTTGGCCGTCGTATCGACACGCTGCGTGTAGCGGGAACCGATCATGTTCACGAATGCCAGAATACCGATCACCAGCAGTACCATGATGGCGGTGTTGGCGCCGTAGCGCGTCGTGCGCCGCCCCAGCAGGCGCCAGACCGTCTCCCATTCGAAAACCAGCCAGGTGGCCACGAGGGCCAGTCCGGCAAGCAGGAAGATCAACGTCGTGCGCTGGGTCGTCGCTTCGGAAGCATAAAGGTACCCGCTGACCAGGACCAGGATGCAACCCAGGTATCCCGCGGATGAAACGAGACTTTTCATGAACGGATAATTCTCCCTTACCTAATAGTCACCCTACCGAATGATCACGCTTCACGGCCCCGGTCAATACGGCGGACTAACCACGCCAGCGGGTCGATTCCACCGACCGGACCGTGATAAATAGGCCGATGAAGATGAAACTCGCAAAAAACAGGCAGTCCGTCGAGTCAATGACACCCTTTTCAAATGTATTGTAGTGCCGCAACACGGAGAGGTATCCGACGATCTCGCCCAGATTACCGGTCATCGATTCCGCCGCTACGTCCAGCATCCAGAGTATGAGCGCGACGCCGAAACAGATCACGGCCGCTACGATCTGGTTCTCCGTGAGCGACGAGGCAAACAGTCCGATGGTAATCACGCCGCCGCCCAGCAACAGCAGGCCCAGGTAACCGGTCCAGATGGGACCCCAGTCCGGGTCGCCGTACACCTGCAGCACCAGTGGATAGATTAACGTCAAACCGATCATGGCCGAGTACAGGGTAAATGCCGCCAGAAACTTGCCCAGAATCACGTGCCAGTCCCGGACCGGCGAGGTCAGCAGCAGCTCGATCGTGCCGGATTTCTTCTCTTCGGAGAAAACCCGCATGGTGAGCATGGGCATGAGCGTCAGCACCGCCACGAAACTCATCGTATTAAAAAGCGGCCGCATGATCATCTCGTTGATGTTGATCCGCTCCATCATGGGCGGATACTGGGCGGCCTGCATGAAATACTGGGTGTAATACTGTAAACTCTGGAAAAACATGAAGCTTATGATAAAAATGAAAACGGTCGAAAGGGCGTAGAAGATGGGCGAAATGAAATAGGCCCTAAGCTCCCTGCTCCATATGGCCAGTAATCCCTGCATCGTCAGGCGCCCTCCTCTTCCAGGGTCGTCAACTCCAGAAATATCTCTTCCAGGCTCATGCCGGCCGTGGTCAGTTCCACGAGATCCCAACTGTTCTCGACCACAGATGAAGCCACCAGGGGACGCAGGTCCTGTCCTGGATCAACGTCGATGTCATACTGCCACAGGCCATCGCCGAGGGACGACCGCGTCTTCACTTCGACGACGCCATCCTTCTTTTTAAGCATGTTCATCACGTCCTTGACCGGACCGCGGATCTGCGCGGCGATGGACTGCGAACCCCGAAGGCGCGCATCGAGGTTGGCCGGCGTGTCCCCGGCCACGATGCGGCCCTGGTTGATGATCAGCACGCGTTCGCAGGTCTTGCTAACCTCCGGCAGGATATGACTGCTGAGAATGATGGTGTGGTCACCGGAAAGGCTTTTGATGACCTCACGGACTTCGTTGATCTGCTTGGGATCCAGCCCGTTGGTCGGCTCGTCGAGGATCAGGACTTCCGGATCGTGAATCAGCGCCTGCGCCAGTCCAACACGCTGGCGAAACCCCTTGGAGCAATGTCCGATGATCCGGTATTCCACTTCTTCCAGGGAAGTCATCTCTATGACGCGGTTTATCGCTCTTTTGCGCTCACGGGAAGGTATATCCTTAATCCTGGCGATGAAATCCAGGTAGGGACGGACGCGCATATCCAGGTAGAGCGGTACGTTCTCCGGGAGGTATCCCACCCTGCGTCGAACTTCCAGGGATTGTTTGAAAGTGTCGTATCCCGCGACACGGACGGTACCGGCCGTCGCAGGCATGAAGCACGTCAACACGCGCATGGTGGTGGTCTTGCCGGCCGCGTTCGGTCCGAGGAATCCGAGAATTTCGCCTTTTTCCACATCGAAACTCACGTCTCGGACCGCGGTGAAGTTGCCGTACTTTTTTGTCAGATTCCTGACTTCAATCACTTCAAGCTCCCCGTGCCTGTTCCCGCAAGCTCAGTGCGTAACGGACAGTGATTTTCAAAGTATCCTAATTTATCGCACAAGGTGATGAAAAGCAAGCCTTTGTTGCTATCCGATCCAATCCTGAAGACGCGTCCAGTACGTCGGTTTCGAATCACCGCGCGAATTTGCGTTCGCGTAGTTTGAAGAACTGAAGCAGCGGATCGATATAGGGCTGGTCCGTACGGATGTGGATCGCATCCACGCCGGTTTTCCTGAACTCCTGGTCCCGGTCATTGCGGATGGCCGCGTTGTATTCCATGTACTGCCTGCGCCAGGCCTCATCGTTGGTGTCGACCAGCACTTCTTCGCCCGATTCTGCGTCTTCCAGTTCGAGCAGTCCGATACCGGGCAGGGAGAGTTCTTTTGGGTCCGTGATCGTAACGGCGACCACGTCGTGCCGTTTGCTGGCCACCCGCAGCGGCTTGGTGTAGTTCGATGCCAGGAAATCCGAAATGATGAAGACGATGCACCTGCGCGTCAGCAGCCGGTTCAGGTAGTCCAGTGCCTGGGATAGGTCGGTTCGCCTGTGATCGGGCCGGGTGTAGAGCACCTCCCGAATCACCCTGAGAATGTGGGTGCGGCCCTTTTTGGGTGGGATGAACTTCTCGACCTGGTCCGTAAACATGAGGAGACCGACGCGGTCGTTGTTCTTGATCGCGGCGTAGGCGAGGAGCGCGCAGATTTCAGCGGTGATCTCACCCTTCATCTGGTTCGCCGTCCCGAAATTTCCTGATGCGCTCACGTCGGCCATGAGAATGACGGTCAGTTCCCGTTCCTCGGTGAAACGCTTGACGTAGGGTCGGCCCAGGCGGGCCGTAACGTTCCAGTCGATCGACCGGATCTCGTCGCCAGGCTCGTACTCGCGCACCTCGGCGAATTCCATACCGCGCCCCTTGAAGACGCTGTGGTATTCGCCACTGAACACGTCGTTCACGAGATGCTTGGTCCGGATCTCGATTTGCCGGATTTTCTGTAGAACCTGCCTGGGTATCAAGGGATCTCTACACAGTCGAAGACGCGTTGAAGGATCTGTTCCGAGGTCATATCCTCCGCCTCCGCCTCGTAAGTGATGATGACCCGGTGCCGAAGTACGTCCATGCCGATCGACTTGACGTCCTCGGGGGTCACGTAGCCCCGGCGGCGCAGAAAGGCGTGCGCGCGGGCTGCCGTCGCAAGGTAGATCGTCGCCCGGGGCGAAGCGCCGTATTCGATCAGGTCGCGGATGTCGCCGAGTTCGGGGTAGTCTTCCGGGCTCCGGGTAGCGAAAACAAGGTCCACGATGTACTGCTTGATCTTCTCATCCATGTAGACCTGGTTGATGACCGATCTCGCTCGGACGATGTCCTCCAGCGACACGACCTCTTCCACCTCCGCCGGTTCGCCGGTTGTCATGCGGTTCAGAATCTCGAGTTCCTCTTCCTTGCGGGGATAGGTCGTCGTCAATTTGAGCATGAACCGGTCGATCTGGGCTTCGGGAAGCGGGTAGGTCCCTTCCTGCTCGATAGGATTTTGCGTGGCAAGGACGAGGAAGGGGTCTTCCAGCGGAAAGGTCTCGTCACCGATGGTGACCTGGTGCTCCTGCATGGCTTCCAGGAGCGCGCTCTGCACTTTCGCGGGTGCCCGGTTGATTTCGTCCGCCAGGATGAGGTGGGCGAAAACCGGACCCTTCTTGGCGATAAACTCGCCGCTGCCCGCCTGGTAGATCATCGTTCCCGTCAGATCGGCGGGAAGCAGGTCCGGCGTGAACTGGATGCGCTGGAACTTCGCCGAGACCGTCGAGGCCAGGGTGCGGACGGCCAGGGTTTTTGCCAGTCCTGGTACGCCTTCGAGTAGAATGTGCCCATTGGTCAACAGGCCGATCAGGAGACGCTCGATCATGTAATGCTGGCCGACGATTACTTTTCCGATTTCCGAGATCAGCCGGTCGACGAAGACGCTCTGCTCATAGATACGGTCGTGGATGGCCTTGATGTCGTCCGGTGATTTCACTTTTTCCGTGGTCATTTTGATCCTTCAGTTGGACGTATCCGAACCGGAAGACGAATCGACCTTCGAAGAAGAATCGGATTTCGATTTGCTTCCGGATGCGTCGGAGGTCCCGGCGCCGTCGGACTTTGCACCGTCGGACTTGGGCGAAGAGGAATCCTTGTCGGCCTTTTCGGCCTTCTTGTAGTTTTCGCTTCGGTAGTCCGTTGTATAGAATCCGTCGCCCTTGAACAGAAAACCCGCTCCGCCGCTGATGAGGCGTTTCACGGCTCCGCCGCATTCCGGGCACGTCGAAAGAGGATCGGCCGTGATCGACTGGAACTCGGAAAACTCGTGGCTGCATTCGTTACAACGGTACTGGTAGGTGGGCATGTATACCTTCCTAACAAAACCGGCGCCGACTGGAATAGCCGACGCCGGTCTTCACGCTATTGAACTTACCGGCAGGGGATTTACATCATACCGCCCATGCCGCCCATCCCGCCCATACCACCACCACCGCCGTAACCGCCTGGCGCGGGGGGTGCTTCCTTCTCCGGGATGTCCGTGATCAGCGTTTCGGTCGTCAGCAGAAGGGCCGCGATGCTTGAAGCGTTCTGCAACGCGATACGCGTTACCTTCGCCGGGTCGATCACGCCGGCCGCCAGGAGATCTTCGTAGGAATCCGTATTGGCATTGTATCCCACGCTGCCTTCCTGCTGCTTGACGTGCTCGATGATGACCGAACCTTCCGCGCCGGCATTGGCCGCAATGTGGCGCATCGGCTCCTCCAGGGCGCGCCGCACGATGGCTACACCGGTAGCCTCATCGCCGTTGAGCTGCAGCGCGTCCAGCGCGCCAGTTCCGCGCAGGTACACGACACCGCCGCCGGGAACGATACCTTCCTCCACGGCAGCGCGGGTCGCGTGGAGCGCGTCTTCCACGCGTGCCTTCTTTTCCTTCATTTCTGTCTCGGTCGCCGCACCGACATTGATCACGGCCACGCCGCCAGCCAGCTTGGCCAGGCGTTCCTGCAGTTTCTCGCCATCGTAATCGGACGTCGTTTCATCGATCTGGCGACGGATCTGGGAGATGCGGCCTTCGATCTCCGACTGCGAACCGGCGCCTTCGATAACCGTGGTCTCATCCTTGTCGATGACCACGCGCTTGGCCTGACCTAGATCTTCGAAGGTCACGTTCTCCAGCTTGATGCCGATGTCTTCGGTAATCACCCGGCCACCGGTCAGGATCGCGATGTCCTCCAGCATGGCCTTGCGTCGGTCGCCGAAACCCGGCGCCTTGACGGCCGATATCCGCATGGTACCGCGGAGCTTGTTGACCACCAGCGTAGCCAGGGCCTCGCCTTCCACGTCCTCGGCGATGATCAGCAAGGATTTGCCCTGCTGCACCACCTTCTCGAGTATGGGCAGGAGATCCTTCATCGCGCTGATCTTCTTCTCGTGGATCAGGATGTAGGGATCGTCCATGTTGCATTCCATGCGTTCGGAATCGGTGACGAAATACGGGGAAATATAGCCCTTGTCGAACTGCATGCCTTCGACCACGTCAAGCATGGTGTCCATGCTCTTGGCTTCTTCGACCGTAATGACCCCGTCCTTGCCCACCTTCTCCATGGCATTGGCGATCAGGTCGCCGATCTCGGCGTCGTTATTGGCGGAAATCGTCGCGACCTGGGCGATTTCGGTCTTGCCGGCCGTCGGCTGGCTCATGTCCTGGATCTCGTCGACCACTGCGGACACGGCCTTCTCGATACCCCGCTTGAGCGCCATGGGATTGTGACCGGCGGTCACGTTCTTCAGACCTTCGCGGTAAATGGCCTCGGCCAACACGGTGGCCGTCGTGGTTCCGTCACCGGCGATGTCGCTGGTCTTCGATGCCACTTCCTTGACCATCTGGGCCCCCATGTTTTCGTAGGGGTCCTTTAACTCGATTTCCTTGGCTACCGACACGCCGTCCTTCGTGACCGTCGGCGAACCGAATTTCTTGTCGAGCACAACGTTACGGCCCTTGGGACCTAGGGTGACCTTCACTGCCTTGGCCAGGGTCTCTACGCCGCTCAGTACGGCCCGTCGCGCTTCATCCCTGAAGATTAACTGCTTCGCCACGTAATCATACCTCCTTGAAACGTTCGGATTCAACCGCAACCATGTCACGGCTACGGTTAAACTCTGTGATTTACTACGACACGATACCCAGGATGTCCTCTTCACGCATCATGAGGTATTCGTCATCATCCAGGTTGACTTCCGTGCCGGAGTATTTGCCAAAGAGGATCCTGTCACCGACCTTGACTTCGAGGGCCACGTGATCGCCATTATCGCCCAAACGACCCGGGCCGGCCGCCACGACTTCACCCTGCTGCGGCTTTTCCTTGGCCGTATCGGGAATGATGATACCGCCGCGCTGTACCTCTTCTTCCTCGAGGCGCTTGACCAGGACG
The DNA here is from genome assembly GCA_965240335.1 of bacterium. Classification (GTDB taxonomy): domain Bacteria; phylum JAAXHH01; class JAAXHH01; order JAAXHH01; family JAAXHH01; genus JAAXHH01. The sequence goes on along the minus strand of CBDEKM010000008.1, from coordinate 191,946 downwards.
CGGTCGCCTAAAGGTTGTACATTCATTGCTGCCTGCTCCTTTCACAAGTGAAAAGTACGCTGATTGCAATCAGCACGATTATTGAATCCACTACTTGTAGTGCAATTATCGTGCCAGTCCTGTCAATTCTCTTCGACCGGCCGCTCAGATAACTGCGTAACTCACTGTATTGATTGTTTTTAATACGTTTGTACGAAAGATTTCGTACTATTGTTTCTGAACTTCAAGAATGACTCCGGTCAATCTTAAGATAGACCATATTGCCAATATGGCATTGCTATTATGTCATATCATGTCAATATATCCATGCCGATGCGACAGGTCAAGACTGTTCGCATTTCTGATTGTCATTGCCCGGCGATATGATATTTTACTTTCTGACCCGCCAGGGTTCCCCATTCCCTGTACAAATCTCATAACGTAGATCACAGGAGTTGATCCATGCCCGTTGTGCCCTACGACACACTCAATAGCCTGAGCCGCTCCATTTTCTCGTCGACCGGCATCCCCGAAGAAGACGCGAATATCCTCGCCGATCACCTGACGAACAGCAACCTGCTTGGGCATGATTCCCACGGTGTGTGGTTCATGCCGCGTTACGTCCCGTCCCTGCGAACGGATTACAGGCCCTGGGAAGATCATACCGTGGTCGTGGACCGACCCGGCTTCGCACAGATTGACGGCAACGGCGCCAACGGCATCGTGGCGGTGACGAAGGCCGTCTCCCTCGCGGTGGAGAAAGCGCGGAATTCCACGATCGGAATGGTCGCCCTTCGGAACGTTTCCCATATCGGACGGCTCGGAGATTTTCCTCCTCGGATCGCCGAACACGGCATGATCGGCATGGTCGGATTGAACGGCGGCGGTGAGTTCGTCGCGCCCTTTGGCAGCGCCGACCGGCGCTTGCGCCCCGAACCCATCGCATTTGCCGTACCCCGCGGGAATGGTCCGCCGCTCATGCTTGATATGACGCTGAGCGTGGTCGCCGGGGGAAAGGTGGAGCAGAAGATCGAGCGCGGCGAGCCGATGCCGGACGGTTGGCTGATCGACCAGCAGGGCCGCTACGTGAACGACGGAAGCCGGTACCATGCCGAACCGGACCAGGTGGCTGTGCTGCCCCTGGGGGGACTGCAGTTCGGTCACAAGGGACACGGTTTGGCCATGATGATCGAGATGATCATCGGGCCGCTGTCGAATGCCGGGTGCACGGGTGGAAAAGGCGGTGGCGGGACCCTGATCGCCGCGTTGGACATCGGTGCCTTCATGGACCTGGACGCCTACAGGGAAGAGATCGAGGCCCACGTGGCTTACGTAGGTTCCGCGAAACCGCTTCCGGGATTCGAGAAGGTCTACGCTCCCGGGGAAATCGAAGAGGACGTCCGGCGGCAACGACTGGCAGAGGGCATCTACATTCCGGAAAAGACCTGGGACGACATAGCGGATACCGCCAGGGAATCCGGCGTGGCCATGCCGGCGATATAGCAGACAGGAGGCGCCATGCCCGCCAAGGCCGTGCGCGTGGCCGTTTACGGTACCGGGAGATTCGCCCAGGCCACCCACCTGCCCAACCTGAGTCAAATTGACGGCGTCGAAATCGTGGCGCTGTGCGACATTAACGGGGACGCGCTGCGAGAGGCGGCGACGAAGTTCGGCATTTCCCGCACCTACGAGGACGCCCACGAGATGCTCGAAGCCGAACGGCCCGACGCCCTGTGGTCCATCGTGCCGGCCTTTGCCCGCACCGACGTGGAAATCACCGCGGCGGAACGAGGCATTCATCTCTTCAGCGAGAAGCCCCAGGCGATGGACTTGGCGCTTGCGAAGCGGATCGACGCGGCCGTACAGCGGGGAGGCGTTATCAGCACGGTCGGCTTCCGTGAACGATACCGCCCGATCTTCCAGGAGGCCAGGCGGTTACTCCAGGATAAACGCGTCGTGCACGTCCGCTTCCAGCAGATCGCGCCGTACCCGGAACTGACCGCAACCGAGCGCGCCGCCTGGAACAACCGGATGGAGAAAGGCGGCGTCCGTTTCTTCGACTGGGGGGTGCACGCCACGGACTACACCCGGTTCATGACCGGCCAGGACATACGCAAGGCACAGACTTTCCTGTGCCAACCCGACGGATACCATACGCCCCTTTCTTCGTCCTTTCACTATCACCTGTCAGACGACGCCACGGCGACGCTGACCTTCATTGAATCCGATCCCACAGGACCGGGCAAAGAGCCCTATTTCAAAATCTACTTCGAGGGTGGGCGGCTGGCCGTCTACGGTTACGAACGCATCGAGGTAAACGACGAGATAGTGTATGAGGCCGAACCCTTCGACCCGTGGCTTGCCCAGGACCAGACCTTCGTCGAGGCTGTCCGGTCGAACCGTCCCGACCTGCTGCAGAGTGACTATCACGACGGTCTGCGGTCGCTGGCGCCCATCCTGGCCGGTTGGGAGTCGACACGGCGGGATGGGGTCTGCGTGGACGTGGAGAAGTTGATCGAAGAGGCGTAATTCGCCCGATTTAAGATACGTAGTACATCCAAGGAGAAAACAATGTATCCGAAGAGCTTGCGTTACCTTGCGCTGGCCGTCCTGCTGATCGCGGTTGGATGTAGCGGGCCGAAGGAAGATCTCACGCCTCTTCTGGCTGCCGGTGATCGTATCGGGGTCGTGGTGGAGAACGAACTGAGCGTTTCGCTGAATTCAAAAGAGAATGAGCCCGTCTCATGGGAGTTGAGCCAGTTCAGCGGCAATATCGAATCGTGGGATATGAAGGGTTTGACGGTCGCTGTGAATGATGCCGACCTGCCCGAAGGATTTCTGGGGTCGTTCTCATCCGACCGTAATCGGCTCGTGCTCGACATCTCCAGTGCGGGGGGTAAGAACAGGAAACTGGATATATCGTTCGAGCCTATCGGTGAATCCGGTCCCGGCGTAGTCGTCCGAATCTCCAGCGATCTGGTAGAAGACGGAATGCGGCAGGCAGACGATGGGTTGGAAGTACGAATTTAGGGGGAACGGCGATGGGCATGTCAAACTGATCTATCGGAATCGGCCAGCATCGAGGCGCGTACAGGGATCCTGACGATGCAACATTGACCCGTACGATCATGCCATCTCAAGCTGCTAACTCGCCAACTCCTCCCAATACTCGTCCAGCACCAGCCATCTTGTTGCCGATTCTACCCCATCGACAATCCCGTCCACCAACAGGGGCAATCGCGTCCCCAGGTTTGCCGGAAGACTGTCAAATTCCGGGATATCCCGGTGCGTCCATCTTGGTGTGCTCAGAAACCTTCCGTTCCGGATGTACAAAGCGACCAGGAGATCATTCACCGCCTGGTTGGCCAGGCAATAGAGATGGATCCGGTCATCGTAACTTTGTGCCTTCCGCCACTGCTTTTGAAACAGGGGCAGCCGTCCCTGTGCTTCACCGGTCACTGCTTTCACTAACTCGGCAGGCAACTGCTCCAGCACACCTTTCCACTGGTTCAGTCGCCCGTCCGGATCGATGAGCCCTTGGCAGCATTGCAACTCCTCGGCGAGAATCTGCTGCGCCGGCGGTTCTGGGAACTTGGCCAGCATATCCTCCACGGTCCGCATGGTCCAGTACCGGATATGGACCATCGTGCCATCGAGCAGCACGCTGTCGCACGCCGGCTCGATCAGCGGTCCGAACTGCACACCGGGCCAATTAGAAATCTTCCGGCGGCGGTCATCTTCTTCAGGAATGCCCGGTCCGAAAACCAGTAGATCGATATCCGACTGGCGATCGGCAAAGCCCCTGCCCAGCGACCCTCCCAGCGCCACGGTTTTCACACCCTCGAGGCGCAGCATCCTTTCCGCGATTTCGGCAGCCAGGGTGTATAGCTCACTAGGATCGCGTGATTGATCCGGCTTGAAAATCCCTTCCTCGATCTCATGTTCCACTGAATCAACGTCGCTGGACGTAGCGTTTAGCACCGCCAGGGTATCTCGCATCAGACCCCGGGCAATCTCCCATGCAACTACCGGGTCGCGTTCGGTCGCCAGCGTCCACAGGGAACTACCTGCTTTCTCCGGCACCCTGGGCAATTCGTCCAGGAGGTTCCGTGCACCTTCGAGCCGCGATGGGTAGTGCATTGTTTCCGGCAGGCCGTTTAATCCATAGAGCACGGTAGCCACCTGGTGGATCATCAGGTACAGGGCGTACCGGAAGCGGACGTGATCGCCTCGATCGATCAGGTTGGTCGGAGGAAGCCGCAGCCACCATCTGAGTTGCGTCGCCGCTTCTGTTACGTGGATCGACATGGGAAGCCGTAGAGACTCGTTCATTTTCAGTTGCTTGAATCCGTGTCACCGGGGGGCGGGAGATGGCATGATGAGGGTAGGATCCTGCTGCATGGCCGGCAGGGCCGGTTCTGGTGCGCGCTGGTCTTCAGGGATCAGCGTTCGAGCCACCGCGATCTCGTCGCAGTGGGTGAAACGGGCGCAATAGGTACAATCCTTCCAGACCTTGTGCGGCAGCGTCTCCCGGTCGACTACCTCGAATCCGTGGCGGCCGAAAAAGTTGGTCTCGTAGGTCAGGGCGAAGACCCGGGCGACGCCCAGTTCTTCCGCCTCCACGATCAGTTCGTCGACGATGCGCCCACCGATTCCGCCGCCCTGGCATCCCCTCCGGACGGCAAGCGACCGAACCTCCGCCAGATCGTGCCATACGATTACCAGCGATCCGCAGCCGATCACCTGGCCTTCGCGCTCGCCGACGACGAAGTACCGAATATGCTCGAACAGGCGGTAGACCGAGACCGGCAGAAGGATGTCCTCCTCGATATAGGGCTGGAGGATCTCCATGATCTCGGGGACGTCCCCGATCACTGCCGGACGGACGTTTGTTTCGCTTCCATTCGAATCCGGCATCCTGGACGAGTTCGCGTTATTCATGATCGTCCGTCTCCCTTGCTTCCAGCGCTTATGCGCACCCAAGAATCTCGCGAGCCTGTCCCAGTTGTTGCTCGATGGAATCTCTGCCGGTGCCGCCGGGTAGGGCGCGTTTGTCGGCGCTGTCATCGAACCTGAGCTGACTTATCGATGCTTCGTCGAAATGCGCTGAATACTGGCGGTACAGATCGAGCGGCAATTCCCGCAGACTGCAACCCCGGCCTATGGCCTCGTCCACCAGCGCGGCGACCATGCCGTGTCCTTCGCGGAACGGAACCCCGCATTGGGTCAGGTAGTCCGCCAGGTCCGTCGACAGCATCGAGTCGTCCATGCTTTCGTGCACCCGGTCGCCTCTAATTTCCAGGGTCTCCCAAATGGCGGTGAAGACGGTCAGCGCGACGGTAACCGTGTCGATGGCGTCGAAAAGCGGTTCCTTGTCTTCCTGCATATCCTTGTTGTACGCGTGGGGCAACCCCTTGAGCATCGTAACCAGGGAGACCAGGTCGCCCACGACGCGGCCGGTCTTGCCCCGGAGCAGTTCGGCGGCGTCCGGATTCTTCTTCTGCGGCATGATGCTGCTTCCCGTCGCCAACCGGGGATGCTGCGTGACGTAACCGAATTCCGTGGACGACCAGATGACGAGATCTTCGCATGCCCGGCTGATGTGGATCATCATCATCGTGCAGGCGGCGAGAAACTCGACGATGAAATCCCGGTCGCTGACCGCGTCGATGCTGTTGGGCGACAGGCCGTCGAAACCAAGTTCATCGGCCAGAAACGTACGGTCGATGGGAAAGGCGCTGCCCGCCATCGCCCCGGCGCCGAGCGGCAGGATATTGATGCGTTTCCTGCAGTCCGCCAGCCGCTCCCTGTCTCGCTGGAGTCCGAAAAAGAGGGACAGGGCGTAATGGGCGAAACGGATAGGCTGTGCCTGCTGGAGGTGGGTATACCCCGGGAAGATCACATCCACGGTGCGTTCGGCCAGGCTCAACAAGGCTGCCTGGCATCCGTGTATCCGGTTCGTGATCTCGTCCACCACCTCGCGCAGATACAGGCGTTCGTCCGTGGCGATCTGGTCGTTGCGGCTTCGACCCGTGTGGAGTTTTCCTCCTACTGGACCCGCCTTTTCGATCAGGCGCTTCTCCACGGCCATGTGGATGTCTTCCAGATCCCGTGTCAGTAGATAGGTTCCACTCTCGATCTCCCCTTCAATCTCTCTCAGCGCTTCTTCGATCACCTGGCACTCCGCACCGGTAAGCACACCGATGCGCACCAGGCCCCGGGCGTAGGCGATGCTCCCCCGGATGTCTACGCGAAACAGACGACGGTCCACGTCGATTGACGCGTGAAAATCGTCCATCAACTGCTTGAGTGTTTCGTCCTGACTATCGCGCATCCAGCACCCCACCGATTATCTCCACGGCTTCATCCACGTGCTGCTGCTCGATGACCAGGGGCGGCGCTGCGCGGAGTACTTTCTCACCGGCCGTTCCCACGATCAGGCCGGATTCCCGGCAGGCGCCCACGATGCCGTCCACCTTGTCTTCAAATTCCACGCCGATCAGCAGGCCCGCGCCGCGGACCTCCTTGATGTCGCCGTGATTTTGCCCCAGAGTCTTCAAACCCTCCGTCAGTTTCGCGCCCATTTCCAGGGCGTGTTGGTCCAGGCCTTCGTAGATCATCTTGCTGACGACGGCGTGGGCTACGTGGCAGGCTACCGGATTCGCCCCGAAGGTGGAGCCGTGCATGCCCGGCTTGAGGACGTCGGCGATGTGGTGCTTCATCATCACGGCGCCGATGGGCAGGCCCCCGGCCAGCGGCTTGGCCAGGGTCATGACGTCCGGTTCGATGCCGTGGTGCTGGTAGGCGAAGAGCTTGCCCGTCCGGCACAGTCCGCACTGGATTTCATCGAAGATCAGGGCAACCTTGCGCTCGTCGCAGATCTTGCGCAGGTGCGTCAGGAACTCGACCTGGGAGGGATTGACCCCTCCTTCTCCCTGGACGGGCTCGACCATTACGGCCGCGGTCCGTTCCTCCGATATCGACTCCTCGAGCGGTTCGATTTCATTGAGCGGCAGATAGACCATGCCGGGGAGCATGGGCTTGAACCCTTCGTGGTACTTGGGCTGCGCCGTGGCGCTTACGGCACCGTACGTGCGGCCGTGGAAGGCGTTTTCGAAAGTCACGATCTCGTGCTTGGCTTCCCCGCCCATTTCGAACGCCCATCGGCGGGTGAACTTAAGGGCCGCCTCGATGGATTCCGATCCGCTGTTGCAGAAGAACACCCTGGCCGGAAAGGCGTTTTCCACCAGCAGCTTAGCGAGTTTCACGTGGGGTTCCGTGTGATACAGGTTGGAAATGTGCATCAGCTTCGCGGTCTGCTGCGCCACGGCGCCGACAATCTCGGGCACCCCGTGGCCCAGGGAATTCACCGCGATGCCGCCCAGGAAATCGAGATACCGCTTGCCCTCGAGGTCGTAGACGTAGGCGCCGCTGCCCCGGTCGAACACGACGGGCGGGCGCACGTAAGTCGGCGCGATGTACTCTTCCTCCAGGGCAATGATCTCTTCGGTAGTCATGTTATATCCTTTCATCCTATGATTGCTGCCGTTTCATCCAGTGGATACCACGGTACCATATATACTGTCTTCCGATGCCAATTCCTTAACCAGGGTACCGGGGCCCTGCCAGGCGATGATCCGGGCGCGATTGACGCCGTGCGACAGGCATTCGAGGGCGGAGCGGACCTTGGGAATCATCCCGCCCGTGATCTCGCCCGCTTCGACCAGCGTGTCCGCCAGTTCAGGGGTAAGCCGGCGAATGGGCCGGCCGTCGGATCGGTAGATGCCGGCCACGTCGGATATAAAAACGACATCGTCACAAGCCACGGCCCGGGCGATGTCCAGCGCAGCGTGATCCGCGTTGACATTGTAGGTTTCTCCGTTGGCGCCTCCGGAAATGGGTGAGACGACCGGCGTGACCCGATTCGATGCGCATAGATCGAACAGGGCGGTGTTCACCTCGACGATCTCGCCGACGAAACCGATGTCCACGCCGTCCTTGCAGTACCGGTCCGCCCGCAACAGCCCCATGTCCTTGCCGCTCACCCCGAGGGCATCCACACCGCAATGCTGGAAACGGGAGACCAGTTCCTTGTTGATCTTGCCCGACAGGACCATTTCCACCACCTCGATCATGTCGGCGTCCGTCACCCGAAGGCCGTTCACGAAGGTGAATTCCTTACCCAGCAATTCCAGATACCGGCCGATCTCCGATCCGCCGCCATGGACGATGATAGGAAATACGGACGGCAAGTCGCGCAGGTCGGCGGCCAGTTCTTCGATCACGCCGTCCTGTTCAATCGTTGCGCCGCCCAGTTTTACCACGATACATCGTTCCATGAAGAAACTTCCTTTTATCGTCTTACCCTAAATATACCGTACCTAAAGCAATCCCGTTGTTTCATCCCAGCCGCACATGACGTTTACATTCTGCAACGCCTGGCCGGCGGCGCCCTTGACCAGGTTGTCGATCGCTGACGTGACGATGGCCAGGTTGGATCCATCTACCCGGTCGACCCGCAGGTCGCAGTAATTCGTCCAGGTCACGAACCGCGTCTCTGGATAGCCCGAACGGGATAGCCGGATAAAGGGTTCTCCTTTGTATCGCTTCTCGTACAGGGCCGCCAGGTCCCCGTTGGCCGCGCCATTCTTCAACCTTACGTACGTGGTCGCCAGAATGCCCCGGCTCATGGGGGTCAGGTGGGGTGAGAAGACTACGAAGGGGTCCTCGTCGGACAACCTGCACAGTTCCTGCTCAATTTCTCCCACGTGGCGGTGGGTGTGTCCGATGTTGTACGGGGTTATGCTGTCGTTCACCTCCACGTAGAGATTGCGCAGTTTCAGACCCCGGCCGGCGCCGCTGACGCCCGACTTGGCGTCGACGATGATCTGGCGGGCGTCGATCACGCCCTCTTCGAGCAGCGGGGCCAGTCCAAGTATCACACCGGTGGGGTAACAGCCCGGATTGCCCACGAGATCGGCCGTCCGGATGCGATCCCTGTTCAATTCGGGTATCCCGTACACCGCGGAATCAAGCAACGCCGGCGCCGTGTGCGGACGGCTGTACCAGGACGTGTATACATCCGGATCGTCGAACCTGAAATCTGAACTCACGTCCACGACTCTTACGCCCCTATCCAGAAAGGAGCCGACCCGCTCCATAGCCACTCCGTCTGGCGTGCAGAAACAGACCACGTCCGCCTGCTCTTCGGCGATATCATCCAGGGATCTCAGCGTGGTGTCCCGGTCCGGATCGACCCTGGGAAACACCTTTCCGAGGTTCTGACCGCTGTACTGTTCCGATGTGGCGAAAACGATATCGATGCCGGGATGGCGCGATGCCAGCCGGTACAGTTCCATGCCGGTGTATCCCGTCGCGCCGATGATGCCCAGTTTGATCATCTGCTTGCCCTCTTTTCCTCCATGATGCCCTTGACGCGCTTGAGCGTTTCCCTGGCCTGGGCGGTCGACTTGGTGATCAGCAGAATCGTGTTCTCACCCGCGACGCTGCCCACGATTTCCGGCCATTCCGCCTGATCGATCGCCTCGCAGACAGCCGACGCGTGTCCGGCCGAAGTCTTCAGGATGACCTGGTGCATGGCGTCGTCCGCACTGACGACGAAATCCCGGATCTCGCGCTCGACCAGTTCGTCCTGTGTCTCTACCGAATAGTAGCGCGGTATCACGTACTTGTACTGCCCGTCCGAGAGACGCGTCTTGATTACGTGCAGTTCCTTGAAATCCTTGGACAGCGTGCCCTGGTTGATTTCGATTCCTTCCATATGCAGGACTTTCAGTACTTCCCTGTGGGTATGGAAGTGCCCCCGCTCGATGAGCGATCGTATCTTTCCCTGGCGATGATGCTTGGCGTTCATGTCTCAACCTGATAGCATAAATATATTTATTTCGGAATTATTATTCCATCACTCCACGAACGCAATATAGGTGGGATTCGTGGTCCGTCAAGATAAAACGTCGTTTATCGACCGTTTAATGATAGGGAAGCTTCACATATAGGTTGACGAACGAGGATGATGAAGATAGGTTATGGGTATGATATTATAAATATGTATTTCATATGGAGAAAATATGAAAATATCGGAACGAGGACAGATTACTATTCCCAAACGGTTTAGAGACCACTTTGGCATGCATCATGATGTCGAGGTGGTGATCACTCCTACTGAGAAGGGGCTGTTGATACAAAAGCGTGCAACAGCCCAACATCCGGTGGAGCGTGTCTATGGCATTCTGGGCAGTGGTGAAAACACCGACGAATACATCGAAGAAATCAGAGGACGATGATCACTGCTGTCGACACGAGTGTCCTGCTTGATGTGTTTCTTCCCGACGCCCGATACGGATCAGGGTCCATGCAATCCTTGCTGGATGCCTATGACAGGGGTGCCATACTCGTGTGCGATTTAGTGTATGCGGAACTTGTTCCAGCCTTCGAGGATCAGGATGCCCTCGATAGTGCCTTAAGAGAGATCGGTGCGAGGTCCTCTGCTATCGATAACCTGATTGCGTACGAAGCGGGGACGCGCTGGATGCGGTATCGGCGCGCGGGTGGACCGGAGGGATCGGATCATCACCGACTTCCTGATCGGTGCCCATGCATTGGTTTCAGCAGACACCTTTCTTACTCGAGACCGTGGTTTCTATGAAACCTATTTCTCTGACTTGAAAACAGCTTAGTCATTCGCGTCACCGGCTTGACACAGCGTATCGGGCAGAAGCATGAAAATGGAATGCAGCGTCAAGAATTCGTGAACCACTACCCCGGATACTCCCACCCCGGCCTTTTAAACGTGCCGGACCTGCCGCCTTCCTTTTCCACCAGCAGGATGGAAGCGACTTCCATGGTCCGGTCAACGGCCTTGCACATGTCGTAAATGGTCAAGGCAGCCACGGAGACTGCGGTCAAGGCCTCCATTTCCACGCCGGTTTTTCCGGTTGCCACGGCCGCGGCCAGGATGCCGATCCTGCCCATGTCTTCGTTCAGAGTGATGTTGATTTCCACGTGGGTCAGTGGGATGGGATGGCACATGGGGATGAGATCGCCCGTTCGCTTGGCCGCCGAGATGCCCGCGATCTTCGCCGTGGTCAGCACGTCGCCCTTGCCCATCTCGTCCGCGGATATCTTCCTTATCGTCTCGGATGCGGCCTTCACTTCTCCATAGGCCACGGCCCGTCTTTCCGTAACCGGTTTCTCCGTCACGTCCACCATGCGGACGCGTCCCTTTTCATCGAGGTGCGTGAGGTCCATAATCGCTCCGTTGCAAGGCTTTTCTCAAAATGGCAGACAGGGGCAGGGCTACCGCCACCGCCACACCGGCTTGTATCAGGTTGCCCGGGATCTCCGTCAGCGCGGCCACGTCTCCGACAAGGACGGTTCCGGCCAGGTAATATCCTGTTATCATCCAGACGCCGCCCACCACAACAGCAAGGACCGCCGTAATCCGGCGCGACTGGGTATCGTCCCGGCCACCCCAGGACACAATTCGTCCGACCAGCACCCCTTCGACCCCCTTGATGACGAGGGTCCAGGGCGCCCAGAGGAAGTAACCTCCCAGCGTGTCTGCCAGGGCGGAACCCACGCCGCCAGCCAGGCCGCCGATGCGCCAGCCGAAGACGAGGGCGACGGTCATAAGCATGGCGTCGCCGAGATTGATGTACCCCTGGGTAGCCGGATTGGGAATACGGATGATCAGCGTCGCCAGGGTAGTCAACGCGATCGCAAGCGCGGTCAGTGTGATGTTCCGAACGTTCGCGGTAGCCATAGGAGGACCTATCCCTGCCACTGGTACAGCATCAGGTACACCAGCAGGCCGGTAACGGACACGTACAGCCAGATCGGCAGGGTCCAACGGGCCAGGGGCGCGTGGCGTTCGAATCGGCCTTTAAGCGCGTGGCGCAGGGTCAACACGATCATCGGTACCATGGCCGTCGCCAGGATCACGTGGCTGATCAGGATGGTGAAATAAACGTAGCGCGTCCAGCCTTCACCGGTGAAGGGCGTGCTTCCGTGGCTATAGTGATACACCAGGTAGGACACCAGGAATAAGGACGACGACGCGACCGCGCCCAACATGCAGGTCCTATGGGCCGCTATCCAGCGTCTCCGGATATTCACGTATCCCGCGACCAGAAACGCCGCGCTGATTGTGTTCAGACTGGCATTCACCAGGGGCAGGTCGGAGATCTCCAGCATGTTATGGGTTGCTCCTCTCGGATGGGGTTCAATTTCCAGAAACTCGTAGAAGTCGCACATCATAGCGACCGAAATGTCACTGCGACCCAATATGAGAATGCCCAACGCCCGTTGTGGACCTATCTCCAACTCATACCTTGTCGTAGGCCATCACCGAAAACTGAACCAGCAGGAATACCAATGACGCGAAAAACAGGTACCGCGCCGACGCCAGGGTGCGGGTCACGGTCAGATGGATGGCGAAAGCGAGCAGTCCCAATCCGGCTGCGAAGGCCACGAAGAAATAAAGGACCCCGGCAATGCCGAGAATGGTCGGGACCAGGCTGAATGCGGTTAAAGCCAGACAGTTGATCAGGATCTGCACACTCGTGAAACGGCCGTCGGGATCGACGGTGGGCAACAGCTGAAAACCGGCACGGGCGTAGTCTTCCCGGAAGAGCCAGGCCAGAGCGAGGGCGTGCGGCATCTGCCAGAGAAAGAGTATGGCGAACAGGACGCTGGCCTCCAACCCCAGTTCGTTACGTGCGGCCGCCCATCCAGTCACCGGCGGCAGTGCTCCGGGCACCGCGCCGAATACGGTCGACAGCGTGGTTCGGTGTTTAAGCGGGGTGTAGAGAAACAGGTAGGTGGCGGTGATCGCCGCGGTGACCACGCAGCTCAGCACGTTGACCACCAGTGCCAGGTAAAGCAGTCCAGCCAGCGTAATGCCCGCGCCAAACACGAGCGCCTGGACGGGCCGTAACCTGCCCGCGGGAAGCGGGCGCTTCCGCGTCCGTCGCATCAATGCGTCCCGGTCTCGCTCCATGAACTGGTTGAGGGCGAGCGTACCGCCGGCCGCCAGGGTGGTTCCGGCCAGTGTATGAAACAACTGCAGCCAATCCACCGCTCCGTCGGTCCCCAGGTAGAATCCGACACAGGTGGTAAGCACCAGCATGATGACCAGGCCGGGCTTAGTTAACGCGATGAAGTCCATCATGGACTGGGCCCCTGAGGCTGCCGACCGATCAACTCACAGATGTTGAACAGGACGAAGTGCGTGAAAATACCGGGGAGACCGGGCCGGCGGCTCAATTTACGGCATGCTCGAAGTAAACCGTTAACTGGTTCAGACTGAGACGTTCATGGTCAGCAGGACCAGGCCCAGCAACACCGCCGCGGCGAAAAGCACGACACCCACGATGCCCGATGCCCTGGATTTGAATCCGATACTGCCGTCTTCGAGGACGCGGGGTTCCAGGAGCCTGACCGCGTGGTGAACGATCAGCGCTATGACGATCAGGAGCTTGACGGTCATCAGGGCTTCGTAACCCGGGGGAAGCAGCGGGTAGAGCTCCGGCTGTGACGACATCGCACGTGCGGCCAGGGCCTCCATGATCCGGTTGTACAGACTGAATGAACCGCTCACGGCCAGGATGATGATGGCCGTCCAGGAAACTCGCCGAAACAGGGCACCGGTCTTGCGCATGATTTCCACGCGTTCCTCCGTGGCCCGGCCCGATCGGAGCGCAGGAGTGAGCGCGATCAGGACATAGAAGAAACCACCGGCCCAGAGTACGACGCCCAGTATATGAAGCCACATCCACAGTATCTTGGTATCCAATATCATGCGCCGTCTTCCTCCGGTTCCAGCACGGGCCGGACAACCAACACGGTTCCGCGCCTCATAGCCATGGCCGCACTTGCGCAAAGGCGCCTTTCAGATTCCTAAAAAATGATCAGGATCGGGTACTGCTGTCAATCTATTTCTGGTCTTGCGGAACCGTGCCGCGACCGGTTGAAAGCAGTTGACAGAACCCTTCTTCCGTCTATAATTACAGGACGCTTTCCGGGTATTCGGGCGGCATTTAAAATACGACGGTACAGGTACACCATTGGCGATCATGCGACAGTCCGGTGGCGATCATGCGACAGTCCGGCCGAAACGCCCCGTACCTTGTCGGCCAGGATATCGGCGGCACCAAACTTGCCGTGGTCATAGCCGACCAGGATGGTGACATCCTTCACAAGATCCGGCGTCCGACCGAAGCGGAACGAGGTCCGGAAGCCGTGGTGGCGAGCCTCGTTGAAATGTCTCGCGAAGCCATGTCACTTGCTTCCGCCACCCCCGAGGAAGTGGCCGGTATAGGTGTCAGTTGCGGCGGTCCCCTGGATACGGAAACCGGTGTGGTCTACGCGCCGCCCAACCTGCCGGGTTGGGACGAGGTACCCCTGAAGGCTTGGCTCGAAAGCGAACTGTCGCTGCCGGCGTTCATCGAAAATGACGCCAACGCGAGCGCCCTCGCCGAATGGTCCTTCGGGGCCGGACGGGGCTTTCGCCACATGGTGTACATGACCATGAGCACCGGTATCGGCGGCGGCATCATACTCGACGGCAGGCTATACCGCGGCCCGAATGACACGGCCGGCGAAGTGGGACACATGACCATCGTCGAGGATGGACCGATCTGCGGTTGCGGCAAACGCGGTTGTCTGGAGTCGTTGTGTTCGGGGCCATCGATCGCCAGGAGGGCCCGGGAAAGGGCTCGGACGACGCCCGGTTCGCTCATGATGGATATGGCCGGCGGCGATCTCGAAGGAATTTCTGCGCAAACCGTCATGGAAGCGGCGCGGAAAAACGATCCAGCCGCACGGGAAATCGTGGACGAAACCGCGCGGTACATGGCTACCGGTCTGGGGAACATCGTCAATATACTCAATCCGGAGATCATCGTCATCGGCACCATACTGGTCAAGGCCAGAGACCTTCTGCTGGAACCCATTCGTAACTACCTGCGGAACGAAACCTGGTCGCGGGTGTACGACACGGTGCGGGTCGAGCCCGCCGGACTCGGCGACGCCGTGGGCGATCTCGCCGCCGTTGCCGTGATCAGGCAGGCCGTGCGGGCCATGCCGACTGTGCGGGCTATGCGGGCCGAAAGGAGCAAATAGGTCTTTGGACTGGAGCGCGATGGGGCGGGAAGCCGTACAACTTCTGAGCGAGTACCTTCGGATCGACACGACGAATCCACCCGGTAATGAAGATCGCGCGACAGCCTTCCTCGGACGTATCCTGTCCGAAGAAAACATTGGCTGCCAGGTGCACGAATCCGCACCGGGGCGGTCCAATCTCTATGCGAGGCTGAAAGGCGACGGTTCGAAGCGGCCCGTGGTATTGCTGAGTCACAGCGACGTGGTTCCGGCGGACCGTGCGTACTGGTCTGTCGATCCTTTCGGCGGTGTCGTCAAGGACGGCTACGTCTGGGGCCGGGGTGCGCTGGACATGAAGAACCTGGGCATCGCGGAACTGGTAGTGTTTCTCGCACTGCACCGAAATCGTTTTCCGCTGAAAAGAGATGTCATCTTTCTCGTTACCGCCGATGAGGAGGCGGGAGGAGCAGACGGTGCCCGCTGGATCACCCGGAACCGGCCGGAGCTCGTCTCGGACGCGGAATTCCTGATCAACGAGAGTGGTAAGGGTCGCCTGGAAAACGGCAAGGCCGTCTATTCGATCGACATTACCGAAAAATCACCCTGCTGGATACGCCTGGTCGCCCGCGGCGAACCCGGACACGGTTCTCGTCCCAAGCCCAATTCCGCGGTGAACCGGCTCATCCGCGCCTTGAACGCTATCATGGAATACAAGCCGCCGATCAGGGTGACGGAAGCGGCCGAGCGGTACTTCGAAGGCATTGCTCACCTGCAGAAAAACAGCTATCGCCAGCGTTTTGCGCGTATCCGCGAGTCCATCCGGGACAGCCGATTCCTGGCCGACCTGCTCCGTAACCAGCACTACGCGGCAATTCTCCGCAACACCATCTCGATAACCATGTTGCAGGGCAGCGATAAAATCAATATCATACCTCAGGCGGCTACTGCCGAGCTGGACTGCAGGCTGCTGCCGGGGGAAGAACCCGAAGACTTCATTCGGGAGTTGAAACGGGTAGTCGGCGACGACGGGATCGAAATGGAAACCATATTGAACTTCGGCAATTCGTCATCGCCCTTCGATTCCGCCCTGGTAGACACGGTCCGGGAGGTCGTGTCCCGGCACCATGCGCAAGTGGAGGTCGTACCGAACATACTTTCCGGGTTTACGGACAGCCACTACTTCCGCGACCTGGGAATTCATTGCTACGGCTTCATGCCCTTTCTGCTGGTCGACGACGAACTCCGCCGCATTCACGGCAACGACGAACGCATCTCCGTGGAGAACATGGAACGGGGTCCGAGAATTCTTTACGAAGTTATTGAAAAACTCTGTGGATGATATAAAACTCTGTGGATGATAAAGGATACAGGAGAGGTATATGGAAGCGATTCGCATTAACGAATTTGGCGATCCCGGCGTAATGAAACTGGAAACCGGCGCGGATCTGCGGGTGAGCGGCGGGCAGATTCTGGTCGACATTCGGGCTGCCGGCGTAAACCCGGTGGACACCTATATTCGCGCGGGCACCTATGCAATGAAACCCGATCTTCCCTTTACGCCAGGCATGGACGGCGCGGGAACGGTCGCCGCGGTCGGCGATGACGCGGCCCATGTTTCCGTTGGAGACCGGGTGTACCTGGCCGGTACGCTTACCGGATCCTACGCGTCCCAGGCGCTCTGCTCCGCCAGCCAGGTGTATCGACTGCCCGACAACGTTTCCTTCGCCCAGGGCGCAGGCGTCTACATTCCGTATGGAACAGCCTGGCGAGGTTTGTTTCAGCGAGCCGAGGCCAGGGCCGGAGAGACCGTATTGGTACATGGCGCCAGCGGAGGCGTGGGTATCGCGGCCGTACAACTGGCCCGGGCGGCGGGGATGACGGTCATCGGTACCGCTGGTTCGGAAAAAGGTGAGGATCTGGTGGCGGAACAAGGCGCCCATCACGTGGTCAACCATCATGACGCCGACTACACGGAACAGATCCTGGATCAGACAGGCGGCCTGGGTGTCGACGTGATCATGGAAATGCTCGCCAACGTCAACCTGGACAAAGACCTGAACATGCTGGCCTATGGCGGCCGCGTAGTCGTCATCGGCAACAGGGGCGCTATCGAGATCAATCCCCGGGACGCGATGGCGCGGGACGCCAGCATCCTGGGCATGGTCCTGCTGCTGGCCTCGCCGGAAGATCTTGCCGGCATTCACGCGGGGTTGTACGCAGGACTGGAAAATGGATCGCTCAACCCGGTGGTGGGAACGAAGCTCCCGCTGGCAGACGCGGCACGAGCTCATGTCGCCGTCATGGAACCCGGCGCTTATGGAAAAATCGTCCTGATACCCTGAACCCACGGCGTCAAAAGGAACCCTTCATGGCAAATCCGCTCATCCAGCTCGAAATACACGGCCAGAGTTTCTGGCTTGACAACATCAGCCGCGAACTGATCTCTTCGGGCCGGTTGAGTAAACTGATCGAGGAAGATGGGCTGAAAGGCATGACTTCGAATCCGGCCATATTCGAAAAGGCCATTGCCGGCAGTAAGGACTACGACGACGACATCGAGCGGCTGGCGCGGCAGGACCGGACCGCCGTGGAGATCTACGAGGCCCTGGCAATCTCTGATATCCGGGAAGCGGCCGACCATCTGGCCGCCGTGTATGATGCGACCGATGGTGGCGACGGTTACGTGAGCCTCGAGGTGTCCCCCGAGTTGGCCGACGACACCGCGGGCACGATCGCGGAGGCCCGGCGATTGTGGAAGGCCGTGGACCGAAGGAACGTCATGATCAAGATACCGGCGACGGACGCGGGCATACCGGCCGTGCGACAACTGATCTGCGAAGGGTTGAACATCAACGTGACGCTGATGTTCGCCAGGGACGTATACGAAGCGGTGGCCGAAGCCTACATCAGCGGGCTGGAGGATCGTCACGCCGCTGGAGGCGTGATCAGCGGCATCGCGAGCGTTTCCAGTTTCTTCATCAGCAGGATCGATACGCTGGTCGACGCGTTGCTGGCAGAGCGGGCGGATCAATCCACTGATCCGGCGGAACAGGCCATGATCCGGCATTTAACCGGCAAGATAGCCATAGCAAACGGAAAGACGACCTACCAGTTGTACAAGGCGCTGTACGCGACACCGCGCTGGGAGGCGCTGGCCGACCAGGGCGCCAGGACACAGAGGCTCCTGTGGGCGAGCACGAGTACCAAGAACCCCGACTACCGGGACGTGCTGTACGTCGAGGAACTGATCGGAAGAGATACCATCAATACCCTGCCCGACGATACGCTTGTCGCCTTCCGCGATCACGGGCGCCTCTCCAATACGCTGGAAGCGGATATCGACGAAGCCGTATCGATCATGGCCAACGTCGAGAAAGCCGGCATTTCCATGAACCAGGTCGCGGACCGGCTCGTAGAAGAAGGGGTAAAGAAGTTCGTGGACCCCTTCGTGCAACTGATCGACGCCATCGAACGGAAAAGGTTGCAGCCGGCCTAGACTCCGGTTGGAATCAAGGCATCGCAAAGCGGAGACGCCCTGGACGAGCGACGCGTTCGCCGGAGCCCGGGGAGGAATGCATGCAACTGGGCATGGTCGGACTCGGCAGGATGGGCGGCAACATGACGCGGCGGCTATTGCGCGGCGGTCACGAAGTTGTCGTGTACGATCACAGTAGCGATGCGGTCCTGGAGATGGAAAAGGAAGGCGCAACCGGCGCTTTAACGCTGCGTGATCTAGTGGCCGGCCTCCGCGCGCCCCGCGCGGTCTGGGTCATGGTACCGGCCGGTGACCTCACGGAAAAGACCGTAGTAGAACTGGCCGATCTGCTTTCGCCGGACGATACCGTCATCGACGGCGGGAATACCTATTTCAAGGACGACGTCGCTCGTGCGGAGAAGTTGTTCGCCAGGAGTCTGCATTATATCGACGTGGGTACCAGCGGCGGTGTATGGGGACTGCAACGCGGTTACTGCATGACCATTGGAGGCCCGGGGGAGATAGTCGAACGCCTCGATCCGCTGTTCGCGACGCTCGCACCCGGGACGGGAAAGGACATCGCCCGAGATTCGGACGACGCTTCAGGTTCGAACGATGCTACGGATTCGAACGACGCTCCCGGCGCCAGGGCCCGCAACGGATACGTACACGTGGGACCCGCGGGTTCAGGGCACTTCGTCAAGATGATCCACAACGGAATCGAATACGGCATGATGCAGGCCTTTGCCGAGGGACTGGAAATCCTGCGCGAATCAGGATCCGGCCGCGTGGACGCGCGTCATCGATATGACCTGGACTTGCACGACATAACCGAAGTCTGGCGGCACGGAAGCGTGGTCAGTTCCTGGCTGCTGGACCTCCTTGAAATCGCTTTGCGGGAGGACCGGGACCTAACGTCTTATTCCGGGTACGTGCAGGATTCGGGCGAGGGCAGGTGGACGGTACAGACGGCCATCGAGGAAGACGTGCCCGCCCATGTGCTCACGGCTTCGCTTTTTACTAGGTTCCAGTCCCGGCAGGACAATTCCTATGCGGCGCGGGTGCTTTCGGCGCTTCGTCACCAGTTCGGCGGCCACGTGGAGCATAAGAAAACAGGGGAAGAACCATGATCCAGATCTCTCCATCCATCCTATCCGCGGACTTCACCCGCCTGGCCGAGGAAGTCCGGGCCGTCGAGCGCGCGGGCGCGGACAGGATACATATCGATGTCATGGATGGCCGGTTCGTTCCGAACATTTCCATGGGACCCTTTATCGTCGAGACCATCGACTCGCTGACGGACCTGCCACTGGAAGCCCACCTGATGATCGAGGAACCGGACCGGTACATTGATGTCTTCATGGATGCCGGTGCGGACGTGATTATCGTGCACCAGGAAAACACGACCCACCTTCACCGCGTAGTACAGTCGGTCAGGGAGCAGAGCAAGCAGGCCGGGGTCGCCCTGAATCCGGCCACGCCTGCCCACGTCCTCGACGACATCATCGACGAACTGGATCTCGTCCTGGTCATGTCCGTCAACCCGGGATTCTCGGGTCAGCGGTTCATCAAAACCGTGCTGCCGAAAATCCGGCAGCTCCGTAAGACCATAACAGAACGGGATATCAACTGCGACGTGGAAGTGGATGGCGGCGTGAACGCCGATACCGCGCCGGCCGTCGTCACGGCGGGCGTCAACATCCTGGTGGCCGCCACGGCCGTATTCAAGCATCCGGACGGCGTCGCCGAAGGCATCAGGATGCTGCGCGACGGTGGCTGATCCTGCTTTCCGACTTACCAAAACTCCATCTTACCGTCAGACTACCGCCCTTTTCCAGGTACCCTTGAAATAGCGTCTGAGTGTGAGCAATCCTTGCAGCACGCTCGCGGCAAGCCAGGCGATCCAGATGCCTGCCACGTCCAGCCCGAGGGGAAAGGCCAGGAGGTAGGCGAAGACGAGCATGATGCCCCACTGGGAAATCAGGGTGTAGTAAAGCGACGGCCGGGTATCACCCCCGCCGGCCAGCACGCCGCTCGCCACGATGGACAGCGCGGAAAATACCTGGGCGATGGCGAAGAAACGCAACATGACGGAGCTGATCCCGAGGACCGTTTCGTCCGTCGTGAAAGTAGCCGCGATCGCGTGGGTGAATAACCAGATCAACGTAGAACCGGCCGCAATAAAAATCATGCAGAGCAGGATCGTCTGTCCACCGTACTGCTCGGCTGACCGGATCTGCCGCCCGCCGAGTCTCTGACCGACCAGGGAGGTCGCGGCGACCGAGAACGCCAGGGCGGGCATGATCGCGAAGAGGCGGATCTGAAACCCCATGGTCAGGGCCGCAATGGCGGCAGTGGGCCGGTTGACACCCGATATGACACGGTAGAGGAGCACTCGGGCGCCGTTTCGGAAGAATCCGGAAGCGCCCGAAGGCAGCCCGATATCGAGCATCCGGGACATGATGTTCCAGTCCGGCTTGATGCGCCAGTTCCGCGAGAGGCGCACCCGGCCGTGGCCTCGGACCAGGATCGACAGCCCGATGACGCATCCCGCCAACCGGGAGATAGTCATGCCCACGGCCGCACCGGCCACGCCCATTGCGGGCAGACCCCAGGCGCCGAAGATAAATCCATAGGATGTGACACATTTCACGACTATGACGATTACGGAGATTTTCAGCGGCGTTCGGGTGTCGCCGACGCCCCCGAAGATGGCGCTCATCACGTAGTTAAGGATCATGAAGACCATGCCGGCGAAGTAAAGTCTCAAGAAGAGGATGCCGTGGATCAGCACTTCTTCCGGGGCGCCGAGTAGCACCAGCGCGGGCCTGGCAAGCAAGATACTGACGCCCGCCAGTCCCAGGGCCAGGCAAGTGCCCATCAGGAGAGCCTGCTGGCCGGTCCGGCTGACGTCCCCATGCCTTCCCGCCCCGTAATACTGGGCCACCAGCGTCCGGGTGCCGCCGGTGATCGAAATGGCCATGACCATGACGATAAACACGATCTGCCGGCTCATGCCTATGGCGGAAATCGCCGCGGGACCCAGGAGTCCCACGAGGTAGATGTCTACAAGGCCTTCGGTGGCGTCGATCAGCGAAGCGACTACGACGGGCCAGGCAATGGCCCAGACGTGGCGGAGGACCTGGGAAGGCGGGACCTCGTCATCGGCCGGTTTCGGGGAAACCGCGGTATGGTCGGGCATGGCGTTCAATGTATGCCTGCCGGAGCGGAGCGGCAAGGCATTTCAACGACAGGTGGATCCCTCCCAAGTTGTTGTGATCGTTTTAGATAAGAAAACAGATGACAGGATGGACGGCACACCGTATATGTACCCTGTCACGGGTATGTAACCCGCGATCGGCCCGATTAAATTGGATGGACTTGATGACCACAAAATTGGATGAACCTGTTAAGCAGGAGGTCTCATAATGCGTTGGATGCGAGGAACGTTATGCACATTCGGACCCTGGCTGGCGGTTGCCCTGGTGCTGACCGTCCTGATGTCGTGCGGCAAGAAGGATCCAGTTTCACCGGAGACGCCTGAACCACCCGAAACACCGGCACTGAAGATCGGCCTGTTGCTCGATCTGTCCGGGGGAGGATCGGAACACGGGATTCCCATGCGGCGGGGATTCGAGCTGGCGATCAAGCACATTAACGTAGAAGGTGTCCTGGGAAATCCGGTATTGGGCCTCGTGGGCGATACGGGACTGGATGCCGAGAAAGCCGTCTCCAAGGCGAGAGGCCAGGTTGAAAGTGACAGTGTCCATGCGATCGTGGGAGCATGGGCCAGTTCCTCGACGCTGGCTATCGTGGAAAACGTGACCGCAGACGCGGGCATACCCACCATTTCGCCTGCATCCTCCTCTCCCTTGCTCACGGACGCTATGGACAACGATTTCCTGTTTCGCACCACCCTGTCCGACATTGACCAGGGCCCCGTTCTCGCGAAGATCACCCTCGAGCTGGGTTTCGGTAACGTGGGCCTGATCTACCGCGACGACGTGTGGGGCCGGGGCCTGGCGGATGCCTTCGAAGGCACGTGGGAGGGTAAGCTTGTCAGGATCGCTGCAGACCCCGCCCAGACCACCTTTGTGGAAGAATTGAAGGAAAGTGACCGGCAGGACGCGCAGGCGTTGATCGTCCTCGCCTTTCAACCCCAGCAGGAAACCATGGTGAGGGAGGCTTTGGAGAACGGACTCTACAAACAGTTTATTTTCGGACCCACCGGCCGCAGTCTGGACCTGCTCCGGGCGATCGGTACTGAACACCTTGCCGGCATGCGCGGTACGTCCCCCGGTGCGGCGAATGATACGCCGTCGGCGCTGGCCTGGGAGAATGCCTACAAGAGTGCGTATGGAAATCCTCCGCCATACCCCTACGTAAAACAGACTTACGACGCGACCGTGGCGCTGGCCCTGGCGGCGCAGGCGGCGGGCAGTCTGGACGGGGCCGCAATCCGTGACAAATTGCGGTCCATCGGCAAATCGCCCGGCGAACTCGTCATCGCCGAAGCGAGCAGTATCGCGAATGGTTTAAGTATCCTGGCAGACGGCGGCGAGATCAACTATGAAGGCGCGGCCAATACCCTGGACTGGGATGAGAACGGCGACCTTGGCACCGGTTTCGTGGCCGTATGGGAGTTTACCGAGGCTGGATCGATCGAAGTAGTCCGGGTCGTCCCGTACGTACATTGAGCTGATAGTTTGCCTGGACGGCAAAAGGGGGTCGCGTGTGCACGCAACCCCCTATCTCTGTTTTTAACTGGTTTTATTGGTATGACCCCAACGGGATTTGAACCCGTGTCGCCGCCGTGAAAGGGCGGTGTCCTTGGCCAGGCTAGACGATGGGGTCGTGTTCCTCCAAAGCCGTTCTAAATTACGGTACGGCCCCTCCAAAAGCAAGCCTTTTTTACCCCTCGTAACCCATGTCCTTCCAGATAAGACGGGCGTATGAGACGTGTTCCGGATCCAGGTCGCGACGGCCGAGAACACTGGGCGGAGGCTGCCCAGGTCGGGCATGCCTGGGCCAGGGCGACCAGTGATCGTTTTCCCAGGATTTGCGGGCCGCCTCGTCCCTGAAATCGGGCACCTCGAAGGGGCGTCCTTCTTCCAGTGCGCTTTTCCAGCCCAGGATACCCACAGAGGACATGGCCACACCGCGATAGACGTCCAGGAAAGGCTGTTCGCCCGAACGAATGGCCCGGGCGAAATGAAAGCTGGTCCAGAAATCGCCGCCGCCGTGACCTGCCTGACGGGCGAGGTCCCCGTGCTCGGGCCAGTCTGGCCTGTAAACCCGTTCTGCTTCCTCGCCGGGTTCCAGGTGCCAGGACTCGTGCCACACCCGCACCTCTCCGGGTCCGAAGTATCCCGGTCCCCGCGTAATCTCCATGGCACCCCGTTCGCCGTGCAGGCGATACCAGTTGCTGTGTCCAGGCAGACCGAGTCCGAAGATCCGGAAGACCGCGCCGTTGTCCATACGACAGAGGATGACGGACCCCGGATCTCCCCTCCTGAGGGTGAGCGTACGCTCGGGACGAGCTATGGACAGCGCATTGACGCTCACCGGCCGCGTATCGGTGATGTATACCAGCGGGGCTAGGGCGTGGGTGCAGTAGTAGGTGGACGGAATCCATGCCCTCCAGTGGTCAAAACCAGGTGAAAGACGCAGGCTGTCGTCCCGTGCCATGGGGTGGTTGTACTCGCCCTCGGCATAGGTTACTTCGCCGATCTCCCCCGCGCGATAGAGCCGGTGCATTTCCTGGTTGAAGACCGTGTAGGGGTAATTCTCGGCCAGCATGTAGATCAGGCCGGTTTCCTCCACCGCGCGGCAAAGCGCGACCCCTTCGGCAAGAGTGCCGTTCGAGGCCGTCTCGCTCATGACGTGCCTGCCCGCACGTAGCGCCTTGATGGCGAAAGGCGCGTGTTCGTTGAAGTAGTTGGCCAGGACGACGGCATCCATGTCGTGGGTGAGAAATTCGTCGTAGTCGGTGTACGCGGCAACGGAGAGGTCACCGGCCAACTGGCGCAGCCGTTCCTCCCAGATGTCGCACAGCGCGACGAGCTCCATGCCTACGGCATCGGACGCGCTCTCCGCGAAACTCTTTCCGCGTCCCACGCCTACGACGCCGACACGGATCGGTTGGTCTTTCATGGCACGCCTTCGTTCATGGTACGACTTTTATTTTAAACCTATAAGCCCGGGGACATCAGTCAACTGCCGGATGGAGGGAAGACGATAGCGTCCGTACTTGTCGTACCGGTCGATGAGGAGGGCATCCAGGCCGATTCGTTCCGCGGGAAGGATGTCTTCCTCCGGGTAATCTCCGATGTACAGGATACGGTCGATGGGTGTTTCCGCGCTATGTATGGCCATGCGGAAGATCTTCTCGCCGGGCTTTTCGCAGCCGACTTCGGCAGAAACGACGAGGAAGGAGAAGTACGGTGCCAGGTCGAGCCGTTCCAGGACGAGGGACAGGTGTTCCGACCAGTTCGACAGCACGCCTAGCCGCAAGCCGCGACCCTTCAGCGTTTCAAGCGTAGGGCGGACATCGCCGTATACGTCCAGGTACCGGCCGTCCTGAAACCGGTCGTAGTATTTCTGCAGACCGGGCAACAGGTCGCCCTCTACGCCCGCCGCGTTCAATACGTGGTCGTAGAGATCCAGAAAATACTGCCGCGTCTGGTCCGGCGTACTCATGCGTCCTTCGCGAAGCCGGAACCGGGGTTCCTCCATGGCCTTCGCCAGTGCCGCTTTTGCCTGGTCAAGCGTGATCTCGGTCCCGAGTTCACCGGCCGCGACGACGAAGAACTCCTCGAAGAAATCGGGGGTATCCCGGCCGATGAGTGTACCGGCCGCATCGAAGATCACGGTGTCGTAGAACATGGTTTATCCGTATCGACTCCGGTCACTCCGCGGGCATGCCCCATTTTTCGGCGGCGAGTTTCTTCACGGCGGGGTTTACGAGGCCATCGATCGGCCAGCGTCCGCTGAGAATACTGACCAGTTGCTTGCCGGCCTTCTTAAAGCGCTCCACGCCACCCCGCTCCGATGCAGAAGCGTAGTGGGGCGTGAGGACCACCTGTTCCATCTGCAGCAACGGATTGTCCCGCTCGACGGGTTCCTGCTCCAGCACGTCCAGCCCCGCGCCGGCGAGCCATCCTTCCCGGAGCCCCTTGATCAGCGCTTTTTCGTCCACGACCTTGCCGCGGCCCGTATTGATGAAGTAGGCGGAGGGCTTCATGTTGCGAAAGTCCCGCTCGCCGATTATGTGGAAGGTACCGGGCATGAGGGGCACGTGGCAGGAAACGAAATCGGACTCCTTGAAGAGCGTTTCCTGGTCCACCATGGTCACGCCAAAAGGATCGGCGGCGGCCTGGCTTACGAAGGGATCGCAGGCGATGACGCGCATATCAAACCCATCGGCGATCTTCGCCATGGCCCGGCCGATGTTCCCGAAGGAAACCAGGCCGATCGTCTGTTCGTACAGATGCTGTATCCCGGCCCGATTAACGGGCGTTCCATCAACCATGGCCCGGTTGATCGGCATTAACTGCCGGGCAAGCGCCAGCAGCAGCACCATGGCATGCTGCGCGACTTCCCGTTCGAATATACCCTGTATGTTGTAGATGATGATGCCCCGCTCCGTGGCCGCCTTTATGTCGATGAAATCCACGCCGATCCCGCCCGCGCCCACAACGCGAATGCGATCGGGCAGTTGCTCCACGACCTCCCGTGGATACGTCAGACCGCCCTGGGTGAATCCGTCCACGTCCCGGGCGGCATCCAGCATCTCCTCGATGGTCCGGTAGGGCCGTATCTTCAGTTCGGCGCCAATGGTTTCAAGTTCGTCCCTGATGTGTTGATTGGGACCCGGATGATCGGGATCACCGGGCGCGAGTATGGTAAATCGAGCCATGCAGACTCCTTCGGATGGGGGCTATCGGGCACATTCGACCTGTGAAAAGTAATTCGAGGCGGCGGGATTGGCAACATGAGAATTCCACCATGGTTCGATGTCCTTCTGAGCCAGGCCGGAAGGAGGCCATATAGTCCACAGAGATGGCGGGTTTCCCGCATTCTAAATACCCAAATAACACTTGCCCTGACCGAAATATCGTTAATTTTAGATGAGATCGACTACATCGGGATCGCATCCGCACTAGAAAGCTGAAATTACCTTCCTTAGCGGGCAATCCGATCTCCTGCTCGAGCCCGCATAGACCACCTGGCTTCTACCGGAGGAATCCATGCATTCATTTATCCTGTTACTGACCGGCCTTTGTTTTGTCGCGATGACCGCCGCGTGCGAGCCGGCCGAAGAACCCATGCCGGAAGACCCCGTCGAACGCGCCAGGGTCCTCCACGCGAAGGCCCCGCTGACCGACGGACACAACGACCTGCCCTGGCAGTACCGGAACAAGGCGAACCGGGACGTGTGGGCGATGGATATCAACGAATCCCAGCCGGACCTGCACACCGACATCCCTCGCCTGCGCGAGGGTATGCTGGGCGCCCAGTTCTGGTCGGTCTACGTTCCCGCGTCCATGCAGGGTAAGGAGGCGGTTCGGGCCACCCTCGAGGAAATCGATATCGTATACCAGATGATCGCGCGGTACCCGGACACCTTTCAACTGGCCACAACGGCCGATGAAGTAGAAGCGGCCTTCGGAGCCGGTAAAATCGCGTCTATGATGGGCATGGAGGGGGGACACTCCATCGACTCTTCCCTCGGCGCGCTCCGCATGTTTCACCGGCTGGGCGTCGGTTACATGACGCTTACGCACAGCCGCAACGTGCCCTGGGCCGATTCCGCCACCGATACCGTGGCGGTCGACGGACTGACGAAGTTCGGGGAAGAAGTGGTCAGGGAGATGAACCGACTGGGCATGCTGGTGGACCTGTCCCACGTTTCCCCGGCGACCATGCGGGACGCCCTGGGCGTGACGGAGGCTCCGGTCATCTTCAGCCATTCCTCCGCTCTCGCCGTGTGCAACCACGTGCGCAACGCCCCCGACGACGTACTGGAGCGCCTGGCCGAAAACGGCGGGGTGATCATGGTCACCTTCGTTCCCGGGTACATATCGGAGGAAACGCGCCTGCACGGCGTGATGCGCGGCGAGGAGCGCGACCGGCTCCAGTCACTGCCGGACAGCACGGATGAATCGGTGGCAGACGGCATGGCTGCCTGGAGCGAGGCCAATCCCGCGCCACCCGCCACCCTTGCCCAGGTGGCCGATCATATCGACCACATCCGGCAGGTGGCCGGCATCGATCACATCGGCATTGGCGGAGACTACGACGGCATTTCTACGGTACCGGTGGGGTTGGAGGACGTATCCACCTACCCCATGTTGACGGCCGAACTGATCCGGCGGGGGTACTCGGACGAAGATATCATGAAAATACTCGGACACAACGTGCTGCGCGTGATGCGCGAAGCAGAGGCGGTGGCCGCCCGTCTTCAGACGGAACGCAATCCCTCGGGTGCACGCATCGTAGTACTGGACGGGGAGTAAACGCGGCGAACGTGGGACACTGGAACTTGGAGTTTCACCGGCGATCGCCTAATGCGCTGAAACAAGAACCGGTTTCCTCGAAACTATAGGGATCTATGAACGAATCTCAGATCAGGCAACTGCTCGAACAGGTCCGATCGGGCGACCTGTCGGTGGACGGAGCGTCCAGGAGACTGCGGTCCATGCCCTTCGAGGACCTTGGATTCGCGCAGGTGGACCACCACAGGGCGTTGCGGTGCGGGTTCCCCGAAGTGATCTTCTGTATAGGGAAAACCGAAGAACAGGTGGCCACGATCGCGGAACGCATCGTCGCGTCGGGCAGCGACATGCTCGCCACGCGGGCGACCCCGGCCATTTTCGATGCCGTGGCCGCGCGGTGTCCCACCGCGGAGTACCACGAGACGGCGCGGGCGATCGTAGTCCAGGAAACCTGGCAGGACCTGGGCATCGGTGAAGTACTGATCGTCTCGGCCGGCACGAGCGACATCCCGGTGGCCGAAGAAGCCGCGGTGACTGCCAGTATCCTGGGCAACCGCGTGGAACGCCTTTTCGACGTCGGCGTGGCCGGTATCCATCGGCTCCTGTCCCATCACGAAACCATAATGAATGCGGCGGTGCTCATCGTCGTGGCGGGCATGGAGGGCGCCCTGGCCAGCGTGGTCGGAGGGCTGGTCTCCAGGCCGGTGATCGCCGTGCCGACGAGCGTGGGATACGGGGCCAGTTTCAATGGACTGGCGGCCCTTCTGGCCATGCTGAACAGCTGTGCCTCGGGCGTCACGGTAGTGAACATCGACGGCGGGTTCAACGCCGGATACGCGGCGGGCCTCATCAACCGGAAGCACGAATAGAGGGGTCGGATCCAATGGCTGTGGCAGGTTTCTTCGACCAGGTATCCGGTTTCAGCGCGGAGATGCTGCTCGGCGCCATGATAGACGCGGGAGTGGAGCGGAACGAACTTGAAACGGCCATGAAACGCTATCATGGTGTGGACTGCCAGATCAGCGTGTCTAACGGGCAGATCAACCAGACCCCGGTCACGTACGCCTCCCTGTCGGCCAAGGAGGCAACCGTACCTGAAACTTACCAGGCCATAGCGGGTAAGGGAGCAGACACTCCGGCCGGCAGCCTCATCGGCAAGGTGATCGACCACCTCGATAGAAACGTAAGCGAACTCTGGGGAACGCAGGATCAAGCACCGACGGCAGAGGAGTTGGGCGGCCGACAAGCGGCCGTACGTATTCTCGTTCTTTGCAATGCCCTTCATCTTCACGGAATCGATGCCCTGTACCACGAGGCGCTGCCCTTCACCGCGGGGATAGATTCCACCCCTCCCCTGCTGGCCGCCCTGATGCGCGGTACCGCCATATGTCCCGTCGACCACGCCCCGGCTGACCTGGCGGGATGCGCCGTGCTGACCGCGCTTTCAGCAGGATCGATGAACATGTCCGGTTTTACGCTGCAGAACGTGGGTTGCGGGGGTAACGACGCCGACCGTGCCGACCGTGCCGACCAGGCCGGCCGTGAACATGGAGATGTGATACGGCTGTGCACGGGTGAAATCGCCCGGCCGGTCGATACGGAGTCCGCGCTGGTCCTGGAAACACAGATCGACGACATGAATCCACAGTTCTACGGCCACGTGGTGGACCTTCTGCTCGAAGCCGGCGCGCTGGACGCCATGCTTACGCCGGTGATCATGAAAAAGGGCAGGCCGGGCGTTCTGCTCACCGTACTGGCCCCACCCTCGCTGGCCGGCCGGTTGTCGGATGTGATCTTCAAGGAAACGACGAGTATCGGCCTCAGAAGCTACCCCGTCTCCAGGCGTGTGCTACCTCGTAGCGAAACCACGGTCGAAACCCCCTACGGCACGGTCCGAATCAAAATTGTTCGGCACGGGGATTCCCGGCGCTATACCCCCGAGTACGAAGATTGCCGACGGGCCGCCCGGAAGGCCGGGATCCCACTCGCCGACGTATACTCGGCCGTACACGAGGCCGCCGGCCGTGTGGACCTGGACAATCTGCAGTGATCGTCGCCGATGACGTATCCTTCTCTTACCCCCTCCAATCAGGGAACGAGGTTCCCACCCTGAGAGGTCTTTCGCTGGAGATCGGCGAATCCGAAAGCCTGGCCGTGATCGGACCTAACGGCTCCGGCAAGAGTACCCTGGCCCGCTGTCTCAACGGGTTGATCGTGCCCCAGTCCGGCAGGATCCTGGTAGACGGACTGGATACGGCCGATCCCGGGAACAAGTGGCAGGTCCATCAACGGGCCGGGATGATCTTTCAGAATCCCGACAACCAGTTGGTCTCGACCACGGTGGAACGGGAAGTCGCCTTCGGACTCGAGAACCTGGGCCTGCCTTCCCGGGAGATACATGATCGGGTCGCGTGGGTCCTCGACCGTTTTAACCTGTCGAAGTACCGCCATTACCCGCCCCACAGGCTATCCGGCGGTGAAAAACAGCGGCTGGCCATCGCTTCCGTATCGGCTATGCGCCCACGGTATCTCATCTGCGACGAGCCCACCTCCTCCCTGGATCCCGGCGACCGGCGTGACATACTCAACCTGCTCATTTCGATCGTGGATGAACACCGGATGAGTGTGGTATTCATTACGCAGTCGCCCGAGGAAGCCGCCCGGATGAAACGTATCGCGCTGGTGGCGGACGGGGAAGTCGTCGCTTTGGGTACACCGGAGGAAGTTTATCAGGACACCGAACTACTCGCTGCGCACGGACTCGAGGCGCCGCTGGCCAAGCGGTTGGCGGATGCCCTGCACGCACGCGGCGTTGAAGTACCTGCCGGGACCGTCCATCCGGTATCGCTGGTACAATGGCTGTCAGGTCAGCAGCTGAAATCGCCGACGGAACGGACACATAGTGGCATTTCACCAATCGCAACCGAACTGCCGGCCCGCGCGAGTATGCCCCCGGACGAATCCACACTGCCCATCATCGAATTCGACCGGGTGAGTCATACCTACGCTCCCGGTACTTCCCTGGAGATCGCCGCGCTGCGCGACGTGACCACACGGGTGTTTCCAGGTGAGTGCGTCGCGCTGACCGGCCCAAACGGTTCCGGCAAGTCCACGATGATTCAGCACCTCAACCGCTTGCTGAAAGCGGATTCGGGTATGATTCGGATCGAGGGCGTGGATGTTTCCAGCTCGGAGACCGACCTGCGCAGGCTGCGGCAGCGGGTGGGGCTGGTCTTCCAGTTTCCCGAGGCCCAGTTGTTCGAAGAAACCGTGTTCGATGACGTGGCTTTCGGACCCAGGCAAATGGGAGTGGATGAACCGAGGATCTCCGGCCTGGTGAACAGGGCGATGGACCGAGTCGACCTCGATCCTGCCCGTTTTTCAAATCGACATCCCCTGTCGCTGAGCGGCGGAGAAAAACGCCGGGCCGCGATCGCCGGAATCCTGGTCATGGAGCCTTCCATACTCGCTCTCGATGAGCCTACATCCGGTCTGGATCCACATAGTGTTCGACAGGTGGAGACGATTTTCAAAGACTATAGCGATACGGGAGCGACCCTTTTCCTGATTACCCACGACATGAACCTGATCTCCCGCCTGGCGAGCCGGATCCTGGTCATGGAGAACGGCAGCGTCGTGGCTGATGCCTCACCGAGCCGTCTTTTCGCCATGGATGACGGCGTCAACGCGTGGTCGCCGGGACGGCCAGGCCTATGCGACCTGCTGACCGATATCGCCAGGGCCGGGTTTCCCGTCGATCCCGTCTGTTTCAACCTGGAAGATGCCGCGGACATGATCCGCGCGTGCGTAGCAAGTGGAAACGATCACTCCAACCCCAGGGAACGCCAACCATGCTAGTCGACATCCATACCAACCTGATGTGGTACCCCGACCACATGTCCGACGAATTCGTGGAATTCGCGTATGCGGCCAAGAAGGCCAAGATGCGGTTGTCCGAGGACGTATACTACGCCGGCCACGAGGTCCAGTACAAGAATGCCTTCGACTCCACGCCCGAATCGCTGCTGAAGGCGACGGAAGACTGCGACAAGGTGGTCGTGTTCGGACTCCGGGCGCCTTACTGCGGAGTGGACGTGCCCCAGGAACTCGTGGCCGATTTCGTAGCTAAAAACGCGGACCGTTTCATTGGTTGGTGTTCCGTCGATCCCAACGACGAGGATGCCGTTGAACAACTCGAATACAATGTCAACGAACTCGGCCTGCGCGGATTGAAGGTCGCGCCGATCTATCAGCACTTCGACCCGCAGGACCCGTCGTATCTTCCCCTGTTCAAGAAAGCGGAAGCGCTGGATATCCCCGTCATATGGCACCAGGGCACTTCTTTCGTTCGGCCTGGTCCCCTCAAGTGGGCCAATCCGATCCAGCTCGAAGACATCGCTGTGGCGTGCCCGGACCTACGGATGATGATCGCCCACCTGGGACATCCCTGGGAGGACGAATGCGTGGTCCTTATCCGTAAGCATCCGAATCTCTACGCGGACATATCGGCCCTGCACTACCGGCCGCTGCGGCATTATATGGGGTTCATGTCGGCACTGGAGTACGGGGTAGAACACAAGCTGATCTTCGGATCGGATTTCCCTTCCGCCACGCCGGCGCAGGTCATCGCGGGACAATGGAAGGTAAACGACGTTGTCCGGAACACTTCCCTGCCCGTGTTTCCGGATGAAGCCATTCACAACATGATTTATGAAAATTGGAAACCGTTTCTGAGGGAGGGTTAAAAAAAACAGGGCGACCGAAATGGCCGCCCTGTCTGAAACGGTACCGGAGATGACCGGCAACTTACTTGCGCATGAGTTCCACGCGCCGGTTCATCGACCAGGCACTTTCGTCGCTGCCCATGACCGCAGGCTGCTCTTCGCCGTAGCTGACGGTTTCAATCCGGCCGTCCCCTACGCCGCCATCCACGAGGTACATCTTGACCGCCTGGGCTCGCCGTTCGCCCAGCGCCAGATTGTATTCGATGGTTCCACGTTCATCGCAGTGACCCGCGATAACCACCATGTCCCCGGGCTGGTAATCCCGCAGCTTCCGGGCGTTCTCATCCATACCCGACCGCTGGTCTTCACGGACATTGGACTTGTCGTAGTCGAAATAGACTGTCGACAGGGACATCATCTCGTTGTGCAGGGCCTCCGCTTCGGCGGCCATGCGTGCTTCCTCTTCGGCCATCCGCCGGGCTTCTTCCTCGGCCGCGAGTCGCTGGGCTTCTTCTTCAGCCATCCGCCGGGCTTCCTCCTCGGCTGCAAGGCGGGCTTCTTCTTCAGCCCGTACCGTCCGGAGGGAATCTTCTATGGCCCGTTGACGTTCCGCTTCCATGGCTGCCATCTCTTCGGCGGACGGTCCCCGGGTAACAGCGCAACAGGCACCCATCCACACGGGCGCGGCGATCAAAACGCAAAGCGCCAGTACCGAAGCCGTATTGCTCCATCCTCTCATCGAAGAACTCCTTTCGTGCGGGTTAGCCCATTTAATCTTGAATATGCGTTACCAGAACACTACCACTTAACATTTGTTTCACTCTGAGCGGAAATTATATGTTAACTGGTTCTTTCTCACAACATTTATTTTAGAAAATGTAGCATTTTCTGCCTTCAAGTATCTATAAAATCACCTGTTTAGTATTCCGTGTAAAGAAAAAAGTTAGTCGTCCGACATCAAATCAAGCCTCATCCTGGCCAGTTGAGCCTCCTCGGAACTGGGAAATTCCCCCATAATGCGTTCCAGGTAGTTCCGGGCTTCGGCCTGTTCCTTCCTCGCCAGTTTGATGAAGGCGATCTTTAACAGCGTGGTCGGCACCTTGTTTCCCTCGGAGTACGTGTTCAACAACATTTCGTAGGCATCGAGGGCCTGCGTGTACAGGCTCTGTGTATAGTAGCAATCGCCGATATAGTACTGCGCGTCGTCGGCAAGGGCCGAGTCGGGGAAATACTCGATGTACTGGGTAAACTGCCGGATGGCCACGTCATAATTCCCCCGCTGGTAGTCTCCGAGTGCAAGGTCGTACAGCTCTCCCGGATCGACCGACTGGGTCTGTGCCGGAGCCATGGATGTATCCGGCCTTTCCGAAGCGCTCAACTGGGCCTGTATACCCTCCAGCCTGCGCACCAGGGTGGAGAACTGCCGGTCGCTTTCCGTGATGCGCGTGTCAAGGGTCTGCAACTGGCTCTCGAGGCCCATGATCCGCTGACCCAGATCCGACCGCATTTTCCACAACTCGTTCATCTGTTCACGGACAAGAACCTCCAGGCGCTCGATGTGGACCGTGAGCGAGTCGATGTTTTCCTGAAGCGCGACTTCTTCCCTCATTACCTGCAGTTGGGCCCTGAGATGCGTCGTGTCGTTCCTCACGTCGGTCAGTTCGGACTGCACGCCGCACGCGCTGGTAACGAAAAGGAGGCAGATGAAGTGCAAAGCGCCTGCCCCGCGGATTGCTGCGTTCCGTTCTTTCATGTTATCTCAATCTATTTCAAAGTCGCCCGGCCTGGGTCCCCAGGCGGGCTGCCGGTTGTTGCCTTCCGTGACCACGGGATGGACGTCTCCCCCGTTCCAGTACATGCGGTAGATATGAAACTCGCCTTTGCGTGCGCGGTCTGAACCGAAGACGATATGCAGACCGTCCGGGGACCAGGTCGGGTTCACGTTATCGCCTTCCAGTCCGTGGACACCGGTCAGTTTCACGAGGTTCCTGCCGTTGACGTCGCATGTGTAGATATTGAAGACGCGTTGGGCGGCCCCCTGTCTCCGCGACACTAGATCGCCGCCCACGAAAGCGATGCGATCGCCCCGGGGCGACCATGCGGGCGATCCGTTGTAACCGCCTTCATGGGTGATCCGGTGATCGTTCGATCCGTCTATATTAATAACATAAAGGTGCTTCTGTGTCAATCGATCCGACATGTAGACCACCTGGTCTCCCCGGGGTGACCAGGATGGGGAAATGTTGATCCCGTAGCCCGATGCCAGCGGTATCAACCGGCTTCCATCCGGCCTGGTGATAAATAGTTTGGAAAGCCCGTCCGTGATCAGGCCCACGACCATGTGTCGGCCGTCCGGCGACCAGCGCGGCGAAAGAACCGTTCTCCCCTTGAATGGAATCTTGCTGGTTTCCCCGCTCCGCAGATTGAGGACATACAACTCGTGGGGACCGTCCCGGTAAGAGGTGTAGGCGATCCTGGTCCCGTCCGGCGACCAGTTCGGAGAGTATTTCCGGGCTCCGTCCCGGGACAACCGCCGGACATTGTATCCATCGTAGTCCGATACGTACAGTTCGGGGGCGCCGCTCTTCTGAGAGACAAATGCGACCCGGGTTTGCGCGATGCCCCTGTCTCCGGTCAACTGCAGCACGATGTCATCGGCCATGAGGTGTATGATCCGCCTCAGTGTCAGGTCGAAAGCGGCATAACCCTTTTCAAGGATCGTTCGTTGGGTGCCCACATCGGTAAGCCGCGCCGACATTTCTACCTGTGCGCCGTTAACTTCGTACGTTCCGGATACCATGACCTGCACGGACAATTTGCGGAGCAGCTCGAGATTCACTTCGCCGGCGTCGTCCAGAAACACGTAGGTGGTATCTCCGGACAGCCCCGTCCGCCCGGGCAGCCCTATCCCGCCTGCCAGCACGATGGAGTCGCCGCCTTCACTGATCCGGGCCGGTATGGAAAGATCTCGTACGGCGAAAACTCCGGAGAAGGACAGGTCCCGCATGAGTACCCGGTTGATGGTATCCTGGAACGCGGCGTTGAACCCGGTGCCCTCCCTGGCGGTAAAGGGCTTGAAGGCGATCGGTATGCGTGGAGAGACGCGGGCCTGCAGGCTGAGGTTGACCTCGTCCTGGCCCCGCACGGTCTTTACTTCGGCCAGGGGCAGAACGATTGCCAGCAACAGCATCCGAATCGGCCACACTACGGCCGACGACCAGTTTGTTTTTCTCATTTCAGGCTTTCAGACCCGGTCTGACCCGGAAAGTGTTCTGGAATGGAGTAACAGGGAATCCGGCATATGAGTAATTACAATGAATACTGGAAGGCGAAATGCACGCCCAGGTACGCCTTGGTATAGCCATCCGGAAGCGGCGGCAAAGGATCGGCCGCGTTCAGCGCCCGTTGGGCCGCGAGATCGAAAACCGGGTTGGAGGACGACCGCTCCACGACGATGTTGGAAATCCGGCCGGAACGCCTTACACGAAAGTAGATGACGGTCTCGAGTTCCGTTACGCCGAGCATCCTGGGTACAATGAAATGCTGTTGTATCTTCCGCTGCATGATGCCCAGGTAGTATGGAAACTCGAAGATACGCTCGTCCAGGCGGATTTCCTGGGAATCCGTCTCAAAGGCCTCGGGCGTTTCCGGACCGGGATCCGGTTCTTCGGATACCAGGTGCGGCGTCCGTTCAAGCGCCAGGGACGCATCCTCCTGTGGTGCGGCCGCCTCCTTCTTCGACACAACTTCGTATGCCTGGTCGATCATGGAAGGACGCCTGATCGAAGGGCGTTCGGCCAGGGTAACGAGATCGACCCGGTAGACTTGCTGGTCCAGCGAAGATGCGGGCGAAGACCACCAGGGGTTGAATCCGATCATCCCTGCTATTATCGCTAAATGCAGGAATCCGGAAGCCCAGATCATACGTGCCATTATCGTGACGGTTTAAGACTGGTAGCCAGTCCTATCTGGGTTACGCCGTGCTCCTTTAGTTTATCGAGTACGGCAATGACAGTGCCGTAGGGCACTCCTGCGTCTCCACGGACAAAAACCGGTTTATCCTGCTGTTCCTCGAATACCGCCTTGAACACCCCATCGAACTGGCTGATCGAAAGCAGCCGGTCTTCCAGGTACAACGATCCCTCACTTGTAACGGTGATGACCAGGCCCTCGGCCACGTCCGGTGCGGCGGCGCTCGCCTGGGGGAGGTCCACCTGGACGCCGCTCTGGATCATCGGCGTGGTGATCATGAAGATGATCAGCAACACGGTCATGACGTCGACCAGCGCCGTTACATTGATTTCCGACAGGGCGCGGGGCGAACCCGCATCGTTGAAATCAAACGAGTTCATGACGTCCTCTCAGCTGGAGAATGTTCATGACCGCGGTGGCCATGTCTTCCAGCTCCAGGCCCAGTCCGCGCGACCGCTGCACGAAATAGTTGTACGCCACCATGGCAGGGATGGCGACGGCCAATCCCGCGATGGTGGTGATCAGGGCCTCCGCGATACCGGGGGCGACGACCACGATGTTGGTGGAACCCTTGGTGCTGATGTCCAGAAAAGCGGTCATGACGCCCCATACTGTCCCGAACAGCCCAAGAAACGGACACACGCTTCCCGCGGTGGCCAGCGTAGGCAGTCGCCGTTCAAACCTGGCCAGTTCGCGATGTGCGGCCAGTCTCAGGTCGCGGTAGACGGCCTCCAGCAGATCCTGGTCGATTGACGCCGGACGGTCGGCGTTCCCGCCGGAACCGGAAAAGACAGACCTGTGCTTCTCGTATACCTCTCGAAAAACGACGGAAGCGGGACTGTGGGGCCACTTCGAAGTGACGGGATATACCTGGTCGAAATCGGTCTGGGTCTGAAAGAATGCGAGAAAACGCCGGGACTGCGCCTGGGCGCGGCGAAAATAACGCCAACGCTCCGCCATGATCGCCCATGAAACGATCGAAAAGGTCAGCAGGACGATGATAACGATCTTGGCGACGATGCCTGAATCCATGATCAGATTCAGGATGCTGATTTCAGAATACAAAGCGCTTTCTTATCCTTTTAGTTGATTTCGAATCCCCCCCTGGGACGGCTTGAAAGTAAGATCTCCGAAGCCAGCGTGTCAAGCAATATAGCGTCACTCGAACACTATGTCCGTATCAATGCGACTTCAACGGACAGGTTCGGATGACCGTCAATCAGTTTGAGGGCTTCGGTGATGCGATGAACGGGAAATACGTGGGTCAGGAGGGGGCGCAGTTTCACCGCACCGATGCCGACCAGTTTCAATCCCCGTTCCACCAGGTAGGGGGTTTCGAAGGGCTGTTCACGGCCCATGGCGAGTTGGAGTGATCGTTCCGACCATTCCTGCATATCGATGGCAAGGGGGTGAGGAATCGCCTTCAGGACGACGAGGGTGCCGCCCGGACGCAAATTTGTCGCGCATTGCGAAAAAGATGCCTCGTTACCTGCGCACTCGAGACAAACATCCACGCCCTGGCCGCCAGTCTGATCCATGACACGCCGATGAGCGTCTTCCGTCGAAACATTGATTAAGATATCCGCACCCGCGTCACGTGCGCGCTGCAGGCGCTTCACGTGCAGGTCTGCGGCGATGATGGTCGTGGCGCCGGATATACGCGCCACCTGCGTGCTCAGCAGGCCCGTAGTCCCCGCACCGCTAATGAAAATCGACCGGGATTTCACTTGTGCCCGTTCCAGGGCGTTAAGCACCGTCGACATGCGGGGAGCGATGGCGCCTTCTTCAAAACTGATATCCAACGGCAGCTTGACCACGTCGTATGCAGGTACGCTGTGGTATTCGGAGAAACCGCCGTCAGTTTGGCAACAAATGACCCGATCGCCGGATGCGAGCGCATCCACTTGCCGCCCGGCGGATTCGATGATTCCGGTGAAACTCCGGCTGAACGGCGCACACTGGCCGTTGCCGGAAGAGATCTTTTTGTGGGAGGTTGCGCCCCCCCGGCGCGACAAAGCACACGCCCGAGCCTTGATCAGCACCTCCGTTTCGCCGCAGGAGGGTACGGGACCGCTGGATACCGAGGGGTTGCCGTCTGTATCCAGCGTCAGTATCTGCATGACGGTCTCTTCGTTGCACCGGATTCGAGCCCGGTTACCAGTACTCTTCGAAGTGGATATTGCCCTTGTCCCTGCGATGATCCGCCTTGAATCCGCGCGATTCGAGCAGTTCGACCAAACCGATGGGCGAGGGATACGACTTGTCGCCTTCCCTGGTATATTTGGGTACGCCGATCATGTCGGGGTTGCCGCAGATGTACACGTGGGTCCGTTCCGGGTCAAGGACGATACCGGTGCTTTCTTCCAACTCCCCGGTCTTCACCAAGTCCTGTATATACACCTTGCGGTTTAGATTTTGCGCTTCCCGGGTGGTCAGCGTGATGTAATTGTAGTTTGGATGAAGGCGCTCCAACTGTTCATTGGTCGACTGGTAGGCCAGGTCACGGGCATATCGAACACAGACCAGGGAGATGATATTGGGCTGGTGACCGTTCCGAAGCAGTTCCGCGATCATACAGTTGTGCGGGGCTTCTCCCGTACCCGTCGCGGCAAAGATGACCTGATCGCCCGGTCCCATGTATTCCAGGGTGTAGTGGCCGGTCACTTTCGGCCCCATATATAGCCGGTCGCCCTCTTTCAGCATCCACAGCCTGGGTGTCAGGGACGGATCCTGGCCCGGTTCGCCGTCGCGGCCCACGAGCGTGATGTAGAACTCGTAGTAATCCATTGCCGCCGGTTCCAGCAATTGCGCGGGATCGTCCTCAAACATGGGAAAGGACATGGAGTAGGCACGGCGGACCAGTTTCGTCTTCAGGGTCTCGTCGGCGTCCTCGTTGTTGGCCGGATCGTTGGTGGGTTCCCAGTCGCCCAGCCCCAGGGTGGTGTACTGTCCTGGCTGGTATGGCGGCAGTTCCTCGTCCGGTTTCACCCGGATGATCCATAGATCGGGATTCAGTTCGTGGATTTCAGTGAGCGTAGCGTTATAGTGCTGCTCCCTCAGGGCATTGATTTCCTCTGGTGTTTGCATGTATGCCTGTCGTGTCTCCGTGTATCGACGTTACATGAATAGACCGCGCCGACGCCGGGTTGGAAGCGGATAGCGATGAATTAGAAATCAGCGCCTATGGTAAAGAAGAATTGTGTATCGTCTAGCGCATTTCTAAGGCGATATGACCGGGTTCCGGGAAATTCCGATTCGAGACCCGTGGGCACGTTGGGGAGGTTCTCGTTGTTATACCAGCCGGGCCTCTTCCCGAGATCCAGTTGATGGGCGATGTCGAACTTGAGTATCAAGAACCCGACCCGCGCCCGCATGCCGATACCATAGGCCACGGCGACCGGACCCCCGGCTACTTCTTCGATCGTACCCGGCCCCAGTCCGTTACCCCGGACCAGGCTCCCGTTCTCGAACTCTCCGACGTTGGGGTATCCGGCATACTGGTTGGCCTGATCGGGACTGGTGTTCTGGTCCCACACGGTACCCACGTCAACAAACAGCGAGCCCCGGATCTGCTGGAAGGCCAGAGGCAACGGCCAGCCCATGGCCAATATCTCGACCATCGGAAAGCGGAATTCCGCGTTTGCCATAGCGATCTTGCTGCCCCAGACGGACCAGTAATCCACACCACGGAAATCATAGGGCCCCCCGAAGGGATAAAGTTCCTGGTCGCGACCCTCGCTGGCCAGTCCGAACAGACGGAAGGCGAAGGCGTAGCGCTGGAGGACATTGAAATACTTGCGGTAATCCAGCACGACACGGGTAAACTGCAACTCCCCGAAAGTCGGTGTTACCTCAAGGCGACCCCGGCCACCGGCGATCGGACCCGTGATACCATACAGCGTGTTGTCGGTGATCAGCGCCGCGGTGGGTTGTATGAAACTCACGCTGCCGAGACTGCCGCGCCTTGTTCTCCGCAGACCGAAGTAGCTGAAGCTGACATCTACCAGTTCCCGGGTCCGGTGGATACCCTGGATACCCAACTCGAAGCGGTTGAACTTGCTGAATGGGCGGCTGACGTGAAACTGAATTCCCCGGTTGATCTGCGTCGTTACCTGGGTCAATACCGGCGTGAGTGGATCGTAGAACAAGTCGTATCTGAACTGAAAGGCCGCTACACTCCAGTTGATTCGGTTCGTGCGATTGGTGTACTGAAGCAGCAGGTTCGCGTCCGTAAGCGATCCGAACACGTTGGCGCCGACGAGGATGTTGTGGTTGTTCAGAATGTCGCTGAAGGACAGGATGGAACTGCCCACGAGGCCGACCTGCGTGGCGTATCCGGCATTACCGCCAATAAAGTCCAGACCGAATCGGGGCGAGTACTTTTTCTTCTTGAACGTGCCGTCGGTCCAGGCGGTCGTGTCCGGCAATTCGCCCCCCGGGCCGATCCCGCCCGTGACGGGGCCAAAGGGGAACTTCGGCTCCTCCAGTATGTCGGAACTACCCGACTCATCGGGCATCTCTTCCGGCAACTCATCTTCCGGCATGGCTTCCGGGGTCGACGTCGTTTCAGGCGGCGCCATCAATATGGTCTGGACCGCGGACTCCTCTTCAGGCGCGGTGTTTTCGAGAGACTGCTCCTCCAGTGACGTGGTGTCCGGCGAAGTGGATATGGTTTCGGAGAGTGTAACCGTTACATCCGGCAACTCGGTATCGCCGTCCCCGTCAACCAGGGATTCGTCCGGCGGTTCGGTTCGTAGCGGCGGCGCCAGTTGCTGTGCCGTCGGCGCAGCTTCGGGCGAAGCCGCCTTGTCGTGATCGTAGGGCTCCTTCATTAAGCTAGCCGGGTCGCTGATGGCAAACAGGTCGAAGCCTCCCCAGGACAAGGAGGAAAAGACAAGGCGGTCGCCCTTCTGTGCCCAGCTTATGGCCGGTCCGGCGGCCGTTACGTTGGTCACGCCTGTCAGGATATTGGTGATCTGATAGGTCAGGCTGGATGGCAAATCCCAGATAAATATGTTGGAGATACCGGTGCGATCGGATACGAACGCGATCTTACTGCCGTCGGCGGACCATTGCGGCGAAATGCTCTTGCCGATCTGGTCAGGGATTTTCTCGACCTCTCCGGTCGCCAGGTCGTATAACGCCAATTGCTGGTACCCGAAGGTAAGCGTTCTGAAATTGGTCACCTCTCCCCTGTCCGTGGAGAAGGCGATCTTTTTGCCGTCCGGCGACCATACGGGATCACGGTCCGTGTACCGGTCCTGCGTCAGGGGCTTCAGGTTTCCACCCGTGGCGTCTACCACGTACAGGTCCGACTGTCCGCCTTGAAGGCCGACGAAGACCAGCTTGGTCCCATCGGGTGACCAACTCGGCGAGGTGGCGCCGTCCAGATCGATCTTGATGCGCCTGATCACCCGATTCTTGCGGACGTCCATGACGTACAGGGCGTCCCGCGCTCCAACCTTGGCCGGAAATGCGATATACTGTTCATCGGGCGACCATGAAATCGACGTGGAAAAAAACCTGAGGGATTCGAAATCGGCCGAGCGTTCGCCTGCTACCAGTTTGGAGATGATATCGCCGTTGATGGCGGAGGCGAGATAGATGTCGTTATACAGGCTCTTATTGGAGATGAAGACCAGCTTGTCGCCCCGTGGTGAGATTGCCGGAGCGAGGTGAAACCCGGCTCGGGATTCGCGAACGTCGGTGATCTGCCGGGCAAAGGACTGCGGCTTGTCGTAATCCTTGATCTGCGGCAGGTAGGTCTTGCGTATATGCTCGTTCCACTCGTCGGAGAGCTTCTCGATATCCTTGCCAATAGAGGAACTGAAGGCCTGATCGACGTTTCGCATGCGACCGGTTTTACGGAGTATCTCGCCGATTTTCCGATCTCCGTACTGGTCGCCGATGTAGGCGAACAGCGCCTGGCCGAACCGGTATACGCCGAAACTGTAGTCCATTGCGGGAATGGATGGAGGCAAGTAGCCCTGCAGCGCTGCGTCACGCAGCCACATGTGGGTATAAGCATCGATCCGGCCCAGTGACAGGTATTCTGCCATGCCCTCCATAAACCACAACGGGGCGACGAAGGCCATGGGATTGAGGATGGAGACCCCCGGCCCGGCGCCGTACAGCACGTCCCCCTGGAAGGCGTGAACGAGTTCGTGGGTGAGTACGTGTTCCAGCTCCGCGTACGAACCCGTAAACGGCAGCAGTATACGGTTCTTGTTGAACTCCGTTACGCCGCCGGTGCCTTCGCTTATGAAGCCGGAGAGGACATTGGTCTGCTGGAAGTCCGTGTGAGAAGCGTAGAAGATGATCGGGACCTTGTCGCTGAACCGGTGCTGTAGAATGCGGCTCAACCGGTTATACGAACGCTCCGCCATCCTCGCGGCATCGTAGGCAGCCTCTTCCTCTCCCTGATAGTAGAATATCTCGAAGTGGGGTGTGGTGATTATTTCCCACTTGAAGTCGCGGTACTGGACCTTGTTCCGCCCGAAGTAGTCCCCTTGCGCAAACACGGCCGCAGGCGTGGCCAGCAGGCAGAGGACAGCCAGTATATACCGCAAACGATGTGGCATTTCCAGTCTCCTTGAGGGTGGACTCATCTTAAGATCGGGCTCGCACCCTGTCAAGCCAAATATGGTGCTTTCGCGCCCCTTGACCGCTGGTTCGGCGGGACTGTTCTGCTCAGGATTCCGCTATCTGATTTCACGAAGATGACGCCTGTATGGTTCCGAAAAATGCGAGCCCGATGCGAGTCCGGTGCGAGACCGATGCGAGACCGGTGAAAGCCCGCTTTCGTGTCTGTACGGCACCGTACCTATTAGCGTCTGATTTTGTTCTATTTTATACCGGGGGGATTTTTCAGAATCGTACGGCCACGCCGGCGGAAAGCAGTCTTCCGATTTCAGGGGCGCCGACAAAGGAGCGGTACTTCCTGTTCAGCAGGTTGCTGGCTTCCACGCTGACGGTAATGGGTGAAAACTCGTAAGCGGCGTTCACGTCCATCAGGGTGTAGGAATCAATAGGACCCCCGTACACGC
This sequence comes from bacterium, assembly GCA_965240335.1. Lineage (GTDB taxonomy): Bacteria > JAAXHH01 > JAAXHH01 > JAAXHH01 > JAAXHH01 > JAAXHH01. The sequence goes on along the minus strand of CBDEKM010000008.1, from coordinate 148,133 downwards.
CGTCCAGCATGGGGAAGGCTCCCCGGTAACTGACCTTGCCGCCCAGGGTCAAAGGCATTTTGGCCGGACGGAAAGTAACGCCTCCGCTGAACTTGTGCTTCGGGGCATTCAGGGGAACGTCGCCGAGGTTCTCCACGTTCTCGAACAGGTTCTTGTGGATATAGGAGTAGCTTCCCGTGATGTTCCACGACCGGTTGGGAAAATAGGAAAACCCCATGTCGGCTCCGTAGACCGTAACGCTGCCGAAATTCCGGTAGGTCAGGGCTACCGCCGTAGGATCGGAGACCTGCTCCGGAGTCACGGTCCCGAAGGGAATCATCGCGGCGCCTTCCGCGATCTGAGCGATGTACCCGTTGATTTCGTCCGAGTGGTCGCCGTTTCCATTTCCTCCAAAGGCAGCGGTGTCAAGCAACTGGATAAGAGTAGCCAGCTGTATGTTCGCGGGGTCCGCCAGGTAATCGGCGATACCCTGGCTCAGGGCGGTTTGCAGGGAAGCTTCGTCGAGGAAAACGGAGGGGGTGAATATCCACAGGGGCAAGGTATAGTCGGTCATATGGGTGCGATAGAAGTCGGCTGCCAGGACCAGTTTGTTCTTGACGATGCCCTTGTACCCGGCTTCGAGGGTCCGTGTGATGGTCGGCTGTATCTTGGGAAGATCTTCGACTGCCGAGGCATCGTACGGAACGAAATCCCGCGTTTCCGGACTGAGCTGGGACAGGGTGTTTCTTAACCCGGAGAGTTGTTCAGGGACCACGCCAGTGAACTGCTGGGCTAGTTCGGGAGTTACGACGCCGCCGCTATCTGTACCCAATTGCTCGATCAACCCGGCGACCACCAGTCCCCTTGCCGCGCTCCACATCAGGTTGGTTGCTACCGGATCGTGAAGACGAAGGTAGGTATCCCTTGAAAGGCCGGCCGTGGTAGAAAAAGGCGACCGGTACATGGGGAGGCCGGCTTCGTCACGGCGGAAGGTAAACGGATTGCGGGCGCCGTATGACCGGATATCGATCGTGTTCTCCGGTCCCAGTCCCAGATCGCCGAATAGTGCGCCGAATCCGAAGGCATCTGAAATAGCCTTGAGGTCCAGTGAAAGCGTCGTGGACGTGGGCGTGGCGAACGCCCGGTTGTAGGTGATCCTGAACGTGCTTTCCGGGTTGGGTTTCAGCACCAGCGCCGCCCGGGGGGAAAACACCGGGTTGTCCAGCCTGTTGTGCTCGTCCAGGCGTCCGGCCAGCATCAGGCTCACCTCGTCGGTGAACTTGGTCTCGCTCTGGAGGTAGACCCCGAGCTCATTGATTTCGTCATCGTCCTCGTTCACACCGTGAATGGTTCCCTCGGTCCGCGGACGGGTAAGCAGCAGGTCCACGCCGTAGACGAACTGCTGACGATCACCGATGTCCCGGGTGTGCTGCAACTGCATCACGGTCAACGAAGACTTGTCCACCACGCCCTCGTCGGTGCGAAGCAGCCTGGTTTCTCCCGCGTTGCTTTTGTTGTAGAAAAACTGGCCGAACCAGCCCTTGTACAGCATACGGCCCTGGAGGTAACCGTACAGCCAGTCTTTGCCCTGCGCCGAACCCTGTCCCGTCATCTGGATGCTGCTGCTTTTGGAATATCCCGCCGAACCGATGAACGTCAGGTCATCGGAAGGACGCACGTCGAGCCTGATCTCCCCGTACTGGGCTTCGACGTCGAAATCGCGTGGCACGATTTCTTCGGGATCGTGAAATTCCCAGTCCCGTGCCTTCAGGTACTTGCCGGAGATCTTGAGTCCAATCTTGTCGGTGGGGCTGCTGGCATGCCTGAACGAAGCCTTGCGCAGGCTGCGTTCCCCCCCGGAGAGGGACACGAAGTTTCCTTCGGATCCAAAAGGGGACCGCGATATGATGTGCATCACGCCATTGGAGCTGTTGGGGCCGTAAAGCGCCGAACCGGGGCCGCGGACGATCTCGATGCGTTCGATGTCTTCGCTGGTGATGGGAATGATGTGGAAGGAGTTGATACGCAGCGACGGGATCCGCGCGATGCGGTTGTCCACCATGGTGAGCAGAAGCCCCGATATCGCCTTGTTGAAACCGCGGATCACGGTGCTGGCCTGTACGATGCCCGTCTTTGCGTAGTCGACGCCGCTGAGATCCTTGATGTGTTCGTTGACGGCCAGCGCCTGGGAATCCCTTATTTCCTTCATTTCGATGACTTCAACAGATGCCGGGGCGTCCAGTGCTTTTTCCCGCTTGCGGGAGGCGGACACCACGACCTGCTGGCCCACAAGCGTCGTGGTGACAAGGCTGAAATCCAATGCCGTGCTTACTCCACCGCGAATCGACACCTTCGTCCTGGCCGATGACTCGTACCCGAGAAAGGACACGGTGATTTCGTAGTCACCGGCAGGAAGCCCTTCTACCCGGTACATTCCCCGGTCATCGCTCGTCGTGCCCCGTAATCCTTCGATCGCAGGACCCTTTACCACGATGTTGGCCCCGAAGAGCTGTTCGCCCGTGTCCGATGCTACCCTGCCGGCCAGGGTTCCCGTATTCTGCGCTGTTGCGGGGATCACGGTCATTAATATGGCGAGAAAAACACCGGCCAGTCGCATCTCAGCAGTTCCTTCTCTTATGGATGTGGCGTATGGAGGACTATGCGAACATCAGTACCCGGATGCTATCGCGAATTCGTTCTCCACTTCACGTCGGCACGGTTATTCGGTCTTGGTGCCTAACTACTTAAAGGATATACACCTATGCGATTTTGTCAAGCCGATTATCGCCGGCCAGACCAGGTCTATTCAGCCCTGACCAGGCCAGACCTGGCCGGTCCAGGTCAAGCCAGGCGGAGCATCAGAATCGCGCCGCGATACCCGCCATGACCATGCGCCCGATCATCGGCGCGCCCACGAAAGCCTGATACTCGCTGTTGAGCAGATTGCTGGCTTCCACGCTGAAAGTATAATTCGAAAACTCGTAGGAAGCATTTACATCGATCACGGTGTGGGAATCCACATCGCCGGCATACACCCCGTCAGACATCTCGAACGGGCCCCGGTATCGGACGCGGCCGCCCAGGGTGAGCGACGTGTTGGGCGGTTTGAATCCGATCGCCGCCGACAACTTTTCCTTGGGCGCGTTGAGGGGGATATCGTCGATACCGTCTACATTTTCAAACAGGTTCTTGCTGATGCGGGAATAGCTGCCCGACAGGTTCCACATATCGTTGGGATAAAAGGAAAACCCGATGTCCGTGCCGTAATACGTAATATTGCCGAAGTTCAGGTAGGTCAACATCACCGCATTGGGGTCCGACGCTTCTTCCGGGGTCACCGTTCCATAAGGTATCAAGGCCGCCGTACTCACGAATATACTGGTCAGTTCGTCCACCGGCGATCCATTCCCGTTCCCTCCCAACCCCAGGAAGGGATCGTCGATCGCCCCGACGACCTCGGCCAACTGCGCGTTGGCCGGGTCGGCGAGCTGTTGCGCGATACCCGATCCAAGGGCCGTGCTCAATGGGCCCGGATCAAGGAATACGTTTGGGGTCACGATGCGTATCGAACTGATGAAATCGTGTATTTTGTTCCGGTAGAAGTCCGCGGTCAGTACCAGCTTGTTGCCGACAACGCCCTTGTACCCCACTTCGAAAGTCTCCGTAATGGACGACCTGATCTTGTCGATATCCGTAACCGACGTGGGATCGACCGGGTTGAAACCGTTCGTCCCGATGTCTAACATGCCCAGCGAATTCGTTAATCCCGGCAGCACGGACGGGATGATGCCCGGGAACGCGCCGGCCAGTTGCGCGGCGGCCTGCGCTGCCCGTTGTGCCGCCGCATCAGCCGGAAGTCCCAACGCGATCAGCTGTTGTGTTATGGCGTCGGTCGCCAGGGCCAGCAGTTGGGGCGTCAGTTGCGCAAGCACCGCTCCCCGAGCCACGCCCCACAGTAGATTGGTGCTGGCCGGATCGTTCATGGGGAGGAATGTGTCCTGGGGAAAACCCGCCACGGGAGCGAAGGGTGAACGATACATGGGCAGGCCGTTGTCGCCGCGCCGGAACGTGAATTGCGAGGCGACACCCTGCGTACGCAGGTCGATGGTGCGGTCCGGCCCCAGGCCCAGCACGGCGAAATTACTGCCCAGGCCGAAAGGATCAGAACTCGCCTTCAGGTCGAGAAAGAAATTAAGGGAACTGGGCGTACTGAACGCCCGGTTATAGGTGAGCCTGAGCGTACTCTGCGTCGAGGGTTTGTAGACCAGCGCTGCCCGGGGAGAGAAAACCGGTTCCTCGATCTTGCTGTGTTCATCGATACGTCCGGCCAGCATCAGGCTGACCTGGTCGTTCAGGGTCGTTTCGCTCTGCACATAGAAACCATACTCGTTGAGGGTGTCGTCGGCCTCGTTTACACCGTGCGTCGTACCCCCGGTATTCGGCCGGGTCAGCAACACGTCGGCGCCGTAGGTGAACTGTTGTCTCGCACCCAGCCCGAAGTTGTGCTGAAGCTGCATGACGGTCAGGGCGGACGTATCCACGATAGGCTGATTGGTCCGGAGCAGCCTGGTTTCGCCCGCGTCGTTCCGGTTGTGGAAAATCTGGGCGAACCAGCCCTTGTACTGTGTCCGGGCCTGAAAGAACCGGGTAGACCACATATCCGCCTGGGCCGCGCCTTGCCCGGTCATCTGAATGCTATGGATCCGCGAATATCCCGCCGATGTGATCACGGACAGGTCGTCCGTGGGGCGAAAGTCGAGTCGGATTTCGCCGATAAGGCGTTCGTTGTCATTGTCCCGCGGGACTACTTCCGCGGGATCTTCGTATTCCCATTCATGAGCCTTAATTAACTCACCAGATACCTTGAACCCGATTTTGTCGTTTACGCTGCTGGCATGTCGAAAGGTCGCCTTGCGGAGACTGCGTTCACCGCCATAGACAGCGACGGAATTGCCCTCCGATCCGAAGGGGGAACGGGTTACGATGTGCATGACCCCGTTGGCACTGTTGGGGCCGTACAGGGCCGATCCCGGACCGCGCACGACTTCGATGCGCTGGATGTCCTCGTTCGTGACGGGTATGGAACTGGAATGGTTAAGCCGAAGCGAGGCGATCCGCGCGATGCGGTTGTCAACCATCGTCAGAAGGGATCCCGTAAACGTGCGGTTGAATCCCCGGACCACCGTGCTGCTCTGCGTGACGCCTACCTTTGCCTGGTCCACGCCGCTCAGGTCGTTGATGTAGTCGGTTACCGACAGCGACGGCCGGTTCATGATCTCGTCCAATTCAACGACGGCTACGGACGCCGGTGCGTCCAGCAGCTTTTCCTGCTTGCGGGAAGCCGACACCACGATCTGCTGTCCGAGCAGCGTCGTGGCGGCAAGGCCGATGTCGAGCCTCGTGGTTTCACCGCTCCGGATACCCACTTCGGCCGTGGTGACCGATTCGTAACCGAGAAACGACACGGTGACCTCGTAGACGCCCGGCGGCAGGCCGTCGATACGGTAAGTCCCTTCTCCGTCGCTCGTCGTTCCCTGCAATACTTCAATCGCGTTCCCCTTGACTACGATATTGGCGCCGAACAACGCCATTCCGTCTTCGGTTGCCACCCGGCCGGCCAGGCCGCCGCTTTCCTGGGCCGCAGCGGGCAATACCCAGAATACTGCGAGTAGTAGGACAGATGACAGTCGCATGATAGAACCTCCCTGCCGAGATGATGGACGTTGGGAACCCCGGGGGTGTTACGGCACCCCGGAATCCTAATGAATTTGAATAACCTGATATAGATTTAAACAATTCCTTACTGTAAAATCACGTAACGTGCAATAAAGACAAGGGCAAGCACGTCGACAAGCGGATGCACTTCATTGCCCCGGCCGCTTAGCCTCTTGATGATCGGGTAGGCGACAAAACCTACGGCAAGGCCATCGGCGATACTGAAGGTCAACGGGATTGCGATCAGGGTCAGGAATACAGGTACCCCCTCCGACGCGTCGCTCCAGTCGACCCGTGCGGCGGACGCCATCATCAACACGCCCGTAACCACGAGTGCGGGCGCCGTTGCGAATGCCGGAATCGAAGATACCAGGGGAGTCAGGAACAGTGCTCCCAGGAAAAGGACGGCGACGACCAGGCTGGCGAATCCCGAACGCGCCCCGGAAGAGATGCCGGTCGCGCTCTCGATGTAGGTCGTCACGGTCGACGATCCCAGTACGCTGCCGATAACCGTACCACAGGAGTCCGCGAGCAGCGCGCGGTTGGCCCGAGGAAGACGGCCCTTGGCGTCCAGAAATCCGGACCGTTCAGAAAGCCCGACCAGCGTTCCCATGGAATCGAAGAGATCAACGAACAGAAAGGCGAATACGAGATGGAGAAACGCCGAGTCCAGGGTGAGCGGAAGGTTTATGACGGCCTCGCCGAACAGATTGGCAGGCCAGACGGGGAGGCTGACCACGCCGGAGGGCCATGGAGCCACCCCGACGATCATGGCCAGCAAGGCGACACTGGCGACACCCAGTAGGATCGCCCCGCGGAATCCCCGGGCAAGCATCACGCCGATACCAAACAGTCCCACGAGCGTCAGTCCGACCGGCCAGGACCTGACATCGCCAAGGCTGACCAGCGTGGCCGGATCGTCCACGATGATGCCCGCGTTTTTAAGGCCGATAAATGCAATAAACAGTCCAATGCCTGCCGCCGTGGCGCGCTTCAGCGATTCCGGTACCGCCGTGATGATCGCTTCACGTACACGCAATAATGTCAGCAATAGGAAGAGGAGCCCGGAGGCCAGTACAACGGCGAGTGCGATTCGCCAGTCCACGCCCATGCCGAGTACGATGGTATAAGTGAAAAAGGCATTGAGGCCCATGCCGGGCGCCAGGGCAAAGGGGTAGTTCGCCAACACCGCCATCAGCAGCGTCCCTATTGCCGCGGACGCGCATGTAGCGAACAACAGTTCTCCGAATAACGCCTCGCCCATGGCTTCCGAGAGAATTCCCGGATTTACCACCACGATGTAAGCCATCGTCATGAAGGTGGTCAGACCACCGGTCGTTTCGGCTCGCCAGTTCGTATTCAGTTCGTCGAACCTGAAGAAAGACGCGATACGATCCATGTACTAGATTCCCGTTCTGGGAGATTGACGCGACTTCGGTGGACTACACACCCCCATCCGCCCCGAACATTCGAGTCAAACAGCCCCATTGGCCCCCGATAGCCGTGCCCGGGGGTGGACGGAAAGAGAAAATCCGTCCCGTTTTCCCTTCCCGAAATGGTATGCCCCGGCTGCCGCGATCATGGCGCCGTTGTCGGTGCACAGTATGGGAGAAGGATAGACCACCTTCAAACCCCGCTCCGTGCCCCGTTCGGTCATCCTCCCACGCAAACGGCCGTTACAGGCCACTCCGCCCGTGATCAGAATGGCCTCCGCGCTTACGGCGGCGGCGGCGGTGATGGATTTATCGACCAGCACATCTACGACGGCTTCCTGGAAAGCGGCGGCGATATGGGCCTGGTCCCGGTCGATCTCTTCTTCCGATCTTTTCGATAGGTACGTGCGCACCGCCGTCTTGAGCCCGCTGAAACTGAACTCGAACCCCTCAGGGTCCAGGTAGGTCCGGGGGAAATCCACGAAGGCGGCATCGCCGTTCCGCGAAAGTCGATCGATGACCGGACCGCCGGGATACCCGATCCTCATCAGCCTGGCGACCTTGTCGAACGCCTCGCCGGCCGCGTCATCGCGCGTAGTGCCCAGAATACGGTACCTGCCCCAGCCCTCGACGTGCACCAACTGGGTGTGTCCACCGGAAACGATGAGCGCGATGAACGGCGGTGTTAGGGCGGGATCGGCCAGACGACCTGCAAAAACGTGGCCTTCGATGTGGTTCACGCCGATCATCGGTTTGTCGATTGCTAGCGCGATGGACTTCACGGTGGAAAGACCGATCAGCAGACACCCGGCCAGACCGGGCCCGTAGGTCACCGCCAGTGCGTCCAACGCTTCCAGATCGCAGGAAGCCTGTTTCAGGGCCGATTCGATGGCGGGCAGGAGCAGGGTCAGGTGTGCTCGTGAGGCGAGTTCCGGCACTACACCGCCGTATGCATGGTGTATGCCCTGCGAAGAAATGACATTGGAAAGAATAGTCGTCTCATCGCGCAATACCGCGGCGGCGGTCTCGTCACAGGAAGTATCGATACCGAGGATGAGCACAGCACCCCCATTTGATCACTTTTGAGACTGCGTTATGGGCTTTCCGAAACTGATATCGCCGTTGTCTATGCGTATGTTGAAGCCGCATTCAGGATTGGTGCACGCCCAGGCTTTGTACTCGATCGTCGCGCCGTCCCGACCGTAGTCGGAGAGCGGAATCATCACGCCCACCTTGCATTTCTGACACGACGGAAACGTCAAGTCCATCACAGGTGCGCCTCCCGTTCCCGGGGGTTGACTCGGTGCAATAAAGGCCCATGTGCTGCTTTTGGTTTCCAGATTATGATGTACGAACGCATATGTTGTCAACTTATTATGCCGCATTGAAGCGGCCAGGCCAGAAACAGGCCATGGCAGCCCGCTCCGGACCTCAACTGCGGACCAGGTTTCGCAGCACGAACCATACGTTTTCCTTGCGTTCCCGAAGCCTTCGGTAGAAGTAGGGCATCCACTCCGTCCCGAAGGGCACGTAGACCCGCATGCGGAAGCCCCTGCTGCGCATATCCTTCTGGAACCCTGGACGCAATCCATACAGCATCTGAAATTCGAACCGGTCCTTTGGAACATCCAATTGTTCGGCGAACCTTGTTACGCCTTCGATCAGATAATCGTCGTGGGTCGCGAAAGCAGGAAAGTGGCCATCACGCAGCAATTGTTCCGCCATGGAAAGAAAGGCGCTGCGAATATTGGGCATTCTCTGCAGGGCGAGGTCCTCAGGTTCCCGGTAGGATCCTTTGCACAGCCTTACGCGGGCTCCGATCTTGTTGAGTACAAAGATGTCGTGGGGACTCCGCAACAGCATGGCCTGGATGACTACACCTGTATTCCTGTGGCTGTTGTACAGGGTGTAGAAAAAGTCGAGGGTCCGCTGCGCATAGGGTGATCCTTCCATGTCCAGCCGGATGAAGACGTCCCTTTCCTTCGCGGCCTCCAGAACCCGGTGCAGGTTGTCAATGCAGTAATCTTCGTCGATATCCAGGCCCAGGTGGGTGAGTTTGACGGAGATATTGGCCTTGTGCGCACCGTCCCGGATCAGGTCCAGCATGACGAGATACTGCCTGACGGCGTCTTCCGCCTTGTCCCGCTCGAGGGTTCCTTCGCCGAGCATGTTCAGCGTCACGTCGAGTCCGGAGTCGTTCAACCTCCGGACGACTTCGATGGCGGCCTCGAGGGATTCTCCCGCGACGAATCGCCTGGCGAGGAAATAAAACCGGCTCATATCGACTCCGATACTTAGCGCGGCGGACCGGTCATGACACGAAGGGATCGCGTCCGAAACCGGGGCGGCGCTCATAGGTCCACGCGACCATGCTCTCGTCTTCGTTGGACATTCGCCAGTCCATCAGTCTTACGCGCAGGTCCTGGACCACATCGGCATACCGGAGATCTTCGACTACGTTTCGCAGTTCTCCGGGATCCGTTTCAAGGTCGAACAGCACGTCGGGCATGCCGTTGAAATGCCAGTACTTGAACCTTTCGTCCCGCACCATCCATCCACGGCACTTGTCCGCCGGGATGCCGAGTTTCTTCGGTGTCCAGTAGAACCGGAAATCCCAGTCCGCGAAAACCGCCCTGCGCCAGTTGTCCGGTCGTTCACCCCGCAGGAGGGAGACGATGGATTGGCCCTGCAGCGCCGGCGGCCTGTCCAGTCCGCACACGTCCAGGCAGGTCGGCAGGACGTCGAGGGATTCGACGAAATCCTCCATCACCCGGCCGCGCGTCCCGTCTGCGCTGGACCGGGGATCGCGGACGATGAAGGGGACATTGTACGCCTCGTCGTAAAAGAGCTCCTTCTCGAACATCCAGTGGTCGCCCACGTACTCGCCGTGGTCGGACGTGAAGATGATCAGCGTGTTCTCCCAGAGCCCGCGATCCTTCATGAAACCGAACAGCCTGCCCAGGTTGTCGTCGATTTCCGTGATCAACCCGTAGTAGGTTGCCCTTCGCTGGCGCCAGACGCTCTCGTCGTCATACTCCACGCCCCCGCGTTCTATCCTGAATGGAATGTGAAAGGGATGAGGACGCTCCAGTTCTTCCGGGGATCGATTCGGTACGGGGGAATCTGCGGGATCGTATGATTCGTTGTACGGATAGGGCGCCACGATGGGTAAATGGGGCTTGAAGTAGGAAAGGTGAAGAAACCAGGGGGTTTCTCCGGCGTCGACCATGAACGCCATGGCCCGTTCGGTCATGAACGCGGTATCGCTGTCCTCCCGTCTGACACGCGTGGGATAGGCGGCATGATCCCGATCGGCGTCCGCGGGCATATCCACCGAAAATGGATCGGTAACGACCGCGTCGGGATATCCCCTGCTCCTTAGATGGGTCAGCCAACCATCACCCCGGCTGTCGTTCAGTTCCCAGGATTCCAGTCCGGCCAGGGTCGTTCGGCGGATGCCTTCTTCCGGTTGTGCCATCGGGTCGTCAAAGGGGTCGGGGGTGTAGTGCGTCTTGCCGCACAGGGCCGCCCGGTAGCCCGCGTCACCGAAGTAATGGCCCATGGTCTTCTCGTCCGCGGGCAGCGGCACCTCGTTCCACGGAGACCGGTTGGCGTGGGGATACCGGCCCGTGTAGAAGCACATGCGGCTGGGACCGCAGACGGCCGATTGCACGTAGGCCCGCCTGAACAGGACTCCGTCGGATGAGAGATCGTCGAGGTGGGGCGTTCGGACAACGGGGTGGCCGACGCGGGACATGCAGTCCGCCCGCATCTGGTCGGTCATGATGAAGAGTACGTTCAGTCGATCACCGGGCATTTGGGATCTCGGCGCACTGCACGGGGCAAACGTGCGGGACGATAATCGATCGCGGAGCACGATTTGCGTAACCTGTACAACCTGTGCTGTAATATGCAGCCGTGTTTACCTTTAAGCAAAAGCATATTCCCGTCCGTATCGTGCTGCATCCACGGATCGAATGTACAGGTGCATCCACGATGAGGATTAAGGGACAGGTTTTATGAATACGGACGTCTAATCGAATGTATGTTAGAAGGCTTTGTAAAATCAGTTAAGCTTTTAGTGGACGGGACGAAAATTCTGCAACCTTTAGTCCCGTTACCTCGTCATAGTTCTGGTGCCCGGGAAGTTTGACCTGAACCTGAAATTGATGGTAGACTGAGCAGAGGTTGGAGGCAGAACGTTGCAACGCATTAGACTACATCGGTGGATAGTGGCCCTGTCCACCGTCTCCTTACTGGTTTCGTTCGAATCGGAAGCGCGGGAGCCACAGCCCGAAAAACGGGTATACAACACGCAGCATGCCGGTTCCCAGCCCCCGGGCGTCGACGGTCTGGACAGCGACTCGGCCTGGAAGGCCGTGGAATGGGCGGGTAATTTTACCCAGGTGGACCCCATCGACGGCGCCGATCCTTCGCAACAGACCGCCTTCAAGATCCTGTACGACGACCATAATCTCTACGTGCTTATCCGGGCCTTCGACACCGAACCGGACAAGATTATCAGCCGCGTGGCCCGGCGGGACGATTTCAGCAGCGACTGGGTGGAAATAAACATCGATAGCTATTTTGACAAGCGGACGGCCTTTTCGTTTGCCCTTACCCCCGCGGGTGGACGCGGCGACGAAGCCATAACCGACGACGGCGAAAACTGGGACAAAAGCTGGGATCCGGTCTGGTTCGGAGCGGCATCCATAGACGACCGGGGATGGCTTGCCGAAATGCGCATACCCCTGAGCCAGCTAAGATTCTCCGGGAAGGAAGGCCAGGTCTGGGGCATACAGATCCACCGCCGCCTGTATCGGAAAGAAGAGCGTTCCGGTTGGCAGCATATCCACAGAAATTCACCGGGGTGGGTCAGCCAGTTCGGGGAACTGCATGGGCTCGACGGGATCGAATCATCCCATCGGATCGAGGTGCTGCCCTATGTCGTGGGAGACCTCAACCGGTTCCAGGCCGAAGCCCGGAACCCCTTCCGAGACGGGCAGACCACCGACGGCCGAATCGGACTGGACGGAAAATTCGGACTCGCCGGCAACCTCACCATGGACCTGGCCGTGAACCCGGATTTCGGCCAGGTGGAGGCGGATCCCTCCCGGGTCAACCTTTCAGCCTTCGAGTTGTTCTTCGAAGAACGGCGGCCCTTCTTCGTAGAGGGTAAGAATATCACCCAGTTCGGCGTCGGCGGCGGCGGTCCATTCTCTAACGACCAACTGTTCTACTCCCGGCGGATCGGACGGTCTCCCCAGCGATATCCGGATCTGTCGGACGGCCAGACCATGGACATGCCGACGAATACGCCCATCATCGCCGCTGCCAAGATAACCGGCAAGACACCCGGAGGCCTGTCTATCGGCATCGTGGACGCGGTGACCGCGGAAGCCAGCGCCAGGATAGACACCGATGGCGCGCGCACCAAGGAGTCGGTGGAGCCGTTGACGAACTACCTTATCGGGCGCTTCCAGCAGGACTACAACAACGGCGCCACCTCCCTGGGCGCGATGTTCACGGCGACGAACCGGAACAACAACGCGGACCACTTCGATTTCCTCAACCGGGCGGCATACTCCGGGGGTATCGATTTCCGCCACCAGTGGAGCGACCGCACCTACTGGCTCAACGCGCGCCTGACTGCCAGCCATGTCCGCGGAAGTCGGGAGGCCATCACCCGCGTACAGAGGAATTCGGCACGGTATTACCAGCGTCCCGACGCTTCGTACGTAACGCTCGATTCCACGCTCACCGCCCTGGGGGGCCACGGCGGCGTGTTCAGCATCGGTCGTTCGGGCAACAGCCCGTGGAACATGGGCATCTCCGGGACCTGGCGGTCACCGGGTCTTGAATTGAACGACGTGGGTTTCCTGCGACAGGCCGACGTGTTCATGCAGAACAGTTGGGTGAGTTACCGGTCGGACAAACCGCGATGGATCTTTCGTGAGTACAGTATGTTTCTGAATCAATGGCAGGGATTCAATTTCGGTCGGGAGCGGACTTTCTTCGGGGGCAATTTGAGCGCAGGCGCCGAGTTCCGCAATTACTGGGAATTGCGGTTCGACCTGACCTCGGAAATCACGGGACTGAGTAAGACCGCCCTACGCGGAGGACCTTCGCTGAAAACGCCGGGCAATGTGGCATTCAACGTCGACGTAGATTCAGACCGGAGAAAGTCTGTCAGTTTCGGATTTGGCGGGGGGATCAACCGATCTCGCGAAAACGCGAACCGCTCAAGATCGGTGTACTTTTCCACGCGGTACCGGCCGAACAATGCCATGAGCATCCGCATCAGTCCGTTTTACAATACCAGCTGGAACGCATTGCAGTTCGTATCGAAAGAATCGATCCGGGAAGACGAGCGGTACGTGCTGGGCCGTGTCGATCAGAATACACTGGGGATCAGCATCCGGTTCAACTACAGCATCACCAACAACCTGTCCATCCAGTACTACGGCCAGCCCTTTGTCTCCGCGGGGCGCTACACCCGATTCAAGCGGGTCACGGACCCGCGGGCCGATCGGTATGGTGACCGGTTCGCATTGCTTCCGGGCGGCATGCTCGCTTACGATGATTCGGAGGAGGCGTACCGGGTGGACGAAGATCTCGACGGAAAGACGGACTATTCCTTCGATGATCCCAACTTCAATTTCCGGCAGTTCCGTTCCAACCTGGTATTTCGGTGGGAATATACGCCTGGATCGACCCTGTTCCTCGTGTGGTCCCAGCAGCGCAGCGGCTCGGGCGGCAGCGGGGATTTCGCCGTCAACCGGGATCTGGGCGACCTCTTCGACACCTATCCATCGAACGTATTTCTGCTGAAATTCAACTACTGGTTTTCGCTCTAGGCCGGAAAGTGATCCCCACCTAGTCCGAAGCCGGTTGCAGCTTGTTCACCATCTCCAGCATGGCGGTCATGTAGCCGATGGCGTAGGCGCGGCCGCGGTGATTCCATTCGGTGTCATCGACGAAACGGGGTACGTGATCGGTGATCATGAACCCGGTGAACCCGACCTCCTTCAGCGTCCGCATGACCTCGTAGGGATCGACATTCCCCTCGTTAATGAAGCACTCGTTGAAACAGGGTACATTACCCTGGACGTCCCTGAAATGCACGTAGATGATCTTGCCTTCCCCGCCGAAATGCCGCACGGCGTTGATCACGTAGTCGTGTCCGCCCATCTCCGACCAGCATCCCATGCAGAAATCCAGGCCGTGGCAGGGGCTGTCGAAAGTATCCATGGCCCGTTTGAATCCCTCGAAACTGCCAAAAATCCGGGCCACTCCGGCCAGCATCGGTACGGGGGGATCGTCGGGATGCAGGGCGAGCTTGACGTCGTTTTCCTCGGCGACCGGTAGCAACTTCGACATGTAGTACACGTAGTTGTCCCACATCTCATCCGCCGTGAAAACCCTCCCGTGCGTGGGTTCCGCGTCCCTGTGCGCTTCGAAATCGAACCGCGTCGCAGTCGCTCCACCCCTGAGCACCGCAGGATCCGGTGTGCGCCACACGGCGCTGGGCATCCAATGATACCCCAGTATCGGTATGCCGGCCCGGCCCATGTTTCGGATGGTGTACTTCATGTTTTCGATCTGGTGGTCGCGGCCCGGAAGGCCCAGCATGGCCTTGTCGTAGAAGGAAACCGGCACGTTCTCCAGGGCCATGAGGCGCAGTTCGGCGTTGTCGGAACGCCGTTTCAGATCGACCAGATCCTCTAGCTCCCAACGCTCATCGCCAGGCAGGCGGGGGGTGTTCATGAGATAATCGTCGGCGCCGAGCTGCTTGATGTACGCCAGTTTTTCGTCGGTGAGCACGTTGAACTGTCCGAGGCCGATGCGCATTTCCAGGGTCATATCAGTCCGTTCCTTCCTCAGGGGCAGTCCGTGGACTCGTCTGATCAGATTCATCAGTTCCTGAGCGCATTTCCGACTGTTCCGGAGATTCCGACTGTTCCGGTTTACGGGACAGCTTTACGCTCTTGAGCGCCTTGGGAGCGAGGCGGATACCCTTGGCCCGGTTACCCCGCACCGGAAAGTCGGAGAGATCGAAGACTTCCTCTAAAACACGCATGCGGGGCGTGGGTTTGTAGGTGACGGTCGCCAGCACATCGGGGTCCGTGGTCAGCTGGAGGATGCGGCAGCCTTCCGCAACGAGTTCGTATCCCCGGTTCAGTATGAACTTGTCCAGTTTGCAGCGTTTGACATTGGGGTGGTTGTTTTTGTCCCTGTAGATCAAGTTGAAGACCAGGTCGGGATCGACGAATCCGCAGTACAACATGCCTTTGTCCACGAAGAGCCTTTCGATCTCTTCGTGCAGCGCGTAAGCGCCGGACTTTCGGATCACGAGTACGCGATCGTACGGAGATACGTTGAAAAGCGTGTCGCCGTCGTTCAGTTCGTACCCCAGGTACCCGGTGTTCCGGTCGTACCTGAGGGCCAGATTGCGTTGCGCCGCTTCCCGGGCATCGACCCGCTTGAAGGAGGTGACGGTAGTCCGCCGGGGATAAGTCTCACGGTATCGCTCGATGAGCCCTTCGAGGAGCGAAATCGCATACGCGGAGAGACTGCCCAGGTGGTCCCTGATCTCGCCAAGACGCTTGCGAATGCCTTTCATCTCCTCGTTAGCGCGGTTGATGTCGTACAGTGAAATCCGGCGGATAGGTACCTTGAGCAGGGTATCGATATCATCGGATGACAGGTCTTTCACCTTGGTCTCAAAGGGTTCAAATCCCTCCCTGATCGCTTCGTGTATGCGTTCCTGTTCCCGGATTTCCTCGATACGCTTGTAGATCCTTTCCTTGATGAAAAGTTGCTCAAGCGTCTTCGCGCGCAGTTTGGCGTGCAACTGTTTCCGCTCGAATTTCAGTTCCGCCTCGAGAATGTCAAGGAGTCGCTGCGTATTGTGCCTTAGTACGTCGGACACCGGAAGGATGCACGGGTGGCGACCCCGGATGACCAGTACGTTGGTGGTAATGGAGGACTCGCAGTCGGTGAACGCAAAAAGAGCGTCCACCGTATCCTCTGATTGCACGCCCCTCGCCAGCCGGATTTCGATTTCCACCTTGTCGGCCGTAAAGTCTGAGATGCCGGCGATTTTGAGCTTGTTTTTCTTCGCTGCCGATTCGATCGAGGATATCAGGCTTTCGGTCGTCGAACCGAAGGGAAGCTGGCGGATTACGATGCGCTTGGGGTCCTTGACGTCCAGGTGGGCGCGGACGATCACCTTCCCGCTGCCGTCGTTGTATTCGGACACGTCCATCAACCCGCCCGTGGGGAAATCGGGCAGGACCTCGAAGGGTTCGTCCTTCAGGCAGGCCGTCTGGGCCTCCATGAGTTCGATGAGATTGTGAGGCAGGATCCGGGTCGCCATGCTTGACGCGATACCCTCGGCGCCCAGGGCGAGCAGCACGGGTATCTTGGCAGGAAACGCCACCGGTTCCCTGTTGCGCCCGTCGTAGGAGTCCACGTATTCGGTGATTTCCGGATCGTGCAGCACCTCCCTGGCCAGCGGTGTCAGACGGCATTCGATATATCGGGCCGCGGAAGCGGGATCGCCGGTCAGGATCGAACCGAAATTCCCCTGCTTTTCGATGAACAAATCCTTGTTGGCAAGGTTGACCAGCGATCCGAAGATCGATTGGTCGCCATGGGGATGGTACCGCATGGTCTGGCCGACCACGTTGGCGACCTTGTGGTACTTCCCGTCATCCATTTCGAACAGGGTATGCAGGATCCGGCGCTGAACGGGCTTGAGACCGTCATCGATTTCGGGTATCGCCCGGTCCTTGATGAAATACGAGGCGTACTTCAGATAGTAGTCGTCGAACAGGGTATCGGCGTAGGCCATGAGGAACCTATACTTCGTCCAGCAGGTTTTCCACGATGTATTCCCTGCGTTCGGGCGTGTTCTTGCCCATGTAGAACGTGAGGGTTTCAGGGATGCTGTGCACCGAACGGACGTTTACCTTTACGAGGCGCATGTCAGAGCCGATGAACTGGCCGAATTCCCCGGGTGAGATTTCGCCGAGCCCCTTGAAGCGGGTCACCTCGGCTCCCTTGATCCGATCGAGGGCGGCGTTACGCTCTTTCTCGCTGTAGCAGTACACGGTTTCTTTCGTATTGCGCACCCGGAACAACGGTGTTTCCAGGATATGGACGTGGCCCGCCATCACCATGTCCTCGAAATAGCTGAGGAAGAAGGTCATCAGGAGGTTGCGTATGTGGTATCCGTCATAGTCGGCGTCGGTCGCGATGATCACCTTGTTGAACCGCAGATTAGTCATCCCGTCCTCGATGCCGAGGGCCATCATGAGGTTGTAGAGTTCCTCGTTTTTGTAGATGGCCGCCCGCGACCGGGAAAAGACGTTCAGCGGCACGCCCTTCAGCCCGAATATCGCCTGGGTCAGCGGATCCCGCGCCGATACCATCGACCCGGCGGCCGACGGTCCCTCGGTGATGAAGATGGATGATTCGTCCCAGGACTTGGCGTGGCCGAAATGATACTTGCAGTCCTTGAAGTTGGGAATCTTGATGGCGATGCGCCGGGCCGCCTCACGGGCTTCTTTCTTGACCGCGTTCAGTTCTTTCCGGAGCCGCTCGTTCTGGGTGATCTTTTCCTGGATCAGCTGGGCGGACTCCTGGTTCTTGTGGAGAAAGTCCACCACGGCGCTGCGGATCTCGGAAACGAGCCATCCCCTGATCTCGGTATTGCCCAGCTTGTTCTTGGTCTGGGATTCGAAAATCGGTTCCTTCAGCTTGATGGCGATGGCGCCAGCAATGGCCTCACGGACATCCAACCCCGCCGTAGCTCTTCTTGAAGAACTCGTTGACCCCCTTTAGAATGCCTTCGCGGAACGCGCTCTGGTGCGATCCGCCGTCCGCGGTAAACTGGCCGTTGACGAAGGAGAACAGCGTCTCGCCGTAATTGGAGGTGTGGGTGAAGGAAAACTCGATGTACTGACCCTTGTAGTAGGCGGGTTCATAGAGGATGTTGTCCCCCACTTCGGCCTTGAGGAAATCCAGCAGTCCGTACCGGGAAACGAAGCGCTTCTTGTTGTAGAACATGCGGAGGCCGCTGTTCAGGCAGGCGTAGTTCCACATGCGTCGATCCACGTAGTCCGGCAGGAAGTCGTATTCATCGAAGATCTCTTCGTCGGGCAGGAATTCGACATAGGTACCGTCCGGCTCGTCCGTGGCGCCGTCGTTCTGTCCAAGAAGCTGTCCCCGTTCGTATACGGCTTCCGCAAACCGCCCGTCCCGATAGGCTACGACCCGGAAATCGACCGAAAGGGCGTTGACGGCCTTGGCGCCCACGCCGTTCAAACCCACGCTGAACTGAAAAACCTCGTCGTTGTACTTCGCGCCGGTGTTGATGATCGAAGTACATTCCACGACCTTGCCGAGCGGAATCCCGCGGCCGAAGTCTCGGACGCGCACCCGTTTGCCTTCGATGTTCACGTCGATCTTCCGGCCGAAACCCATGATGAATTCATCCACGGCGTTGTCGATTACTTCTTTCAAGAGGACATAAATGCCGTCTTCCGGGTCGCTTCCATTGCCAAGCCGGCCGATATACATGCCGGTCCTGAGCCGGATATGCTCCAGGGACGAGAGGGTCTTGACCTTGCTTTCGTCGTAGACGGCCGCTTCAGCGGAGACCGGCGAACCGTTGCCTTCGACCGGTTCTGCGCCGTTTTCCGTTTCAACCGTGTTTCCGTTCGTCCCGGCACCGTCGTTTCCGCGCACAGCATTCCCATCGCGAGAACGGTCGTCCGACGAATCGTCAGACCGCGCCAGCAGATCGAGTTGGGTGCGCTCGTCCTTACCGTTACCCGAACCGTTTTGGGTCCCCATCGGTTATGTCCCGGTATCGAATGATTACGGCAGAGGACATCCTCCATACCATAACGGCATTAGAACATGTCGTGTCAAACCCTGTATTCAGCACAATATATAGTCATCACGCAATCGTGTCAATATACCCTACATTTGTTTGGTATAATGTCAATATAAAACGGGGATGCGAAGGGAACCGGTTGTTACGGGTGAAAATCGTTCGGGCTAATAACTTTTGAACTTAACTTTCCACGCGGGTGGTATTATCCTTTACCTGAGTCGCGGAGTCCTGGATCTGACACTATTCACCGGAGGATGCTATTGGCACGGGCACTTCTGCTGGTTCCGCACTTCTGGGATCCGGTCTGCGTACCGTTGGGTATATGCTCGCTCAAGGCCTACGCCGATCGCGCCGGACACGACGTCCAGCTTTACGACTTCAACACTGTCAGCTCCATCATCGGCGCCAAACGGGATTATTTCCAGGAAGGCATGAAGCAGTTTCCTTACTGGAAGAACTGGTTTATCGAGCGCAACGGAACGGAAATGCTGGCGACCCACCAGATGGCCTACGTGTTCGCGCGCCATTCGAAGCGGTACCCGGACTTTGCGGCGGAGATCCTGAACCTCAACGGGCGGGAAGAGGGCGCGTTTCGGGACGACCTGCAACTGTCCGCTTTCGACGCTATTTTCGACAAGCTGTTTAAAGAGGTGGACGACATCCTGCAGGATCTGCTCGCGCGTCACTCGCCCGAAGTGGTAGGTTGCCACCTGAACAATTCGACCTGGCCCGGCTCCCTCTTCCTGCTGCGGAGGGTCAAGGAACTCGCGCCCAGCGTGCGCACCGTTGTCGGCGGCCCTGGCCCGTTCATGGGGGTAACGCCGCAGGAGGTCGAGACTTTCTTCGAGGGAAACGAGTTCATTGACTACTACATCATCGGCGAGGGCGAAGAACCGTTCGTGGAGATTCTGGATAGTCCGGACCTGCCGCGCGGCATCATCCACCCCAACGCCGACCTGTCTGTACCCGAGGCCAAGGACCGGTCGCTGCGGATGAACGACCTGCCGTTGCCCGACTACGGAGATCTGCCGTTGTCGCGCTACCTGAAGCTGTCCGTTGCCAGCGCACGCGGGTGCCCCTTCGAATGCTCGTTCTGCGCCGAGACCGTTTTCTGGAAGGGTTTTCGCAAATCCGGGAACAGTACGGTGTTTCCCGCGGTGAAATCGCTGGCGGAACGGTATGGGCGACAGGGATTCTACATCTGCGACTCGCTTTCGAACCAGGTCATCCCGCGTCTCGCCCGCGATACGGCAGCATCCGGCGTCAACTTCGCGTACGACTGCTATCTGCGAGCCGATCCGATCTGCACGTCGGTGGAGCGCACCCGGGAGTGGCGTGACGGAGGTTTGGTCCGTGCGCGCATCGGGATGGAATCCGCCAGCCAGCGCATTCTAGATGCGATGGTTAAAATGACGAATCCAGAAAACATGGCGCGCACGATGAGCGCATTGGCGGGCGGCGGGGTCCTTACGTCGACGCTTTGGATTTCCTGTTTCTCGGGCGAGACCGAAACCGAATTCAAGGACACGATGCGGTTTATCCGTGAGAACGCGGACAACATCTACCAGGCGGACGTGGCCGTCTATCTGCACCATCGCGAGGGACTCGCCCATTCGGACACGACGGAATCGCAGTGGGGGTCCCACTACCGCTACTCGGAAGACCTCAACAAGATACTGTCCTGTTGGCCCGAGGTGGTGACGAACGACATGACACCCGCGGAGCGGTTCGACCGTGTCGAACGCATGGTGGGCGAGCTGCGTACGATCGGGATCCCCAACCCCTACTCGATCTTCGAACGGCGGGCGGCCCTCGAACGGTGGTCCTCACTGGGCCACGATCTTCCGCGGATCAGTGCGCGCGAGCGCCTGCTGTTCGCCTGAGGTCTGACCCATGCAACCCTCCCTCGAACGCCCCGTTTCGCGCAGGAACTTGGACTCCTTCCTGGCGTGGTTGACACGCCACGGCAGATCCGTCTCCACACCAGCGTACATATACGATGAAACCGAGCTCGACCACTCGCTGGCCGCGCTTGCCGGACTGCTCCCGGAACGAGCGCGGGTCTTCTACTCGCTCAAATCAAATCCCCAGCCGGGAATCGTCGAGCAGCTCGCCTCCCGCAAGGTGGGTGCCGAGGTTGCGAGCGCCGGCGAATGGCGGGCGTGCCAGGCGGCCGGTGTGCCCGCGGCCGGCATCATCGTCGGAGGGGTCGGCAAGACCGGCGCGTACCTGGCAGAAATAGCCGAAGCGCGTCCGGCCGCGGTCGTCATCGATTCCCGGGCTGAATGGAAGCGGGCAGCCAGCGCCTTCCCCTCCGGCGCGGGCATCCCCGTGCTGCTTCGGATAAACCCAGGCGTGCGCCTGGGCGGTCTGGACATGGGTGGCGCAAGTCAGTTTGGGATGGATCCGGAGCAGGGTCTGGCGGTCGCCGGCCTGGCGGCGCAGTCGAGCCAGGTGGAGCTGTTGGGCCTGCACGCCTATTTCGGCTCGCAGCGCTTGAAGGCCGAGCCAATCGTGCAGACGGTCCGGTTAGTCGGCGGCATCGTCGAGGACTTCGCTCGCCATGGGCTGCGCCCCAGGGTTGTCGACATCGGCCTCGGCGTCGGGGTTCCCTACCTGACCGACGACAAGGAACTCGATCTTCCCGCGCTGCAGGCCGCACTGCGCGATGAGTGGGGGCGGGATACCTGGTCGGGCATCGAACTGTGGTCGGAAGCCGGGCGGGCACTGGTGGCACGCTCGGGTTACTTCGTTGCGCGCGTGACGGAAGTGAAGGAGCTGAACGAAAAGACGTTCGTGTTTCTCGACGGCGGCCTGGGCGTGCACAACCCGGGGATTGGTCTGGGCCGCTTCTTCCACAAGAACCCGCGGTTCGCATTCGTGCCGCGGTCGGGTGACACGACGGCACCGACCGGCGTTGTCGACATCGTCGGTAATCTCTGCACGTCCGCCGACTGCCTCGGCCGCCAGGTGCCGGCGCCTGACCTGGAGGAGGGCGATCTGGTCGTGATACCCAATTCAGGCGCCTACTGTCAGACCACGGGGCTATGGGGATTCAACAGCCAGCGCCCGTTCAGCGAGGCGCTTCTGACGGCCGACGGCGTCCTCCAGCCGTGGAATCCGCAACACAGCCTGCTGTTCGGCGCCTGAGGGACGACTCGTGCCGCGTACGCTCCGGGAAATACTCGAGCAGGCCGCCCGCCGGCATCCGAATCGGCCATGCTTCCGCACGGCTATCCAAACGTCCTGCTACCGGGACGCCCTGAACGAGAGCCACAGGCTTGCCCGGTTCATCAGCAATGAGTTGCAGGCGTCCAGCGCCGTGCCGATCGGCGTGAGCGCCTCCGATCCGGCGCGACTGCTGCACGTCGTCTGGGCATGTATCATTGCCGATGTCAGCCTGGCGTTTCTGCCGGCCTGCCGGAACCCGGACGAAATGCAGCGAATGATGCACGAGGCAGGAGCACGAATCCTGCTCACGGACATTGCTGAACTGTCGAACCTTCCCTGGGCGGCGAACTTCGAAGCGCTCGATATGCGGCTGCAGGCAAGGGAGCCGATCGAGACAGCCGCGGCGCCAACGAAGGAAACTGCGCAACGCGGCGCCTTCCTGCTGCAGACGAGCGGCACGGCGGGCGAGCCCCGCTGGGTGGCCTGCAGCTTCCAGCAGCACCTGCGGGTCCTGGAATGCATGCATTCGGCAGGCTGCCTCGAACATGCCGCCGGTCGCACCGTGTTTCTCACGGTCCCCCTCTTTCACTCCTACGGACTGTGCACGTTGCTGGAATATCTCACGGCGGGCGGCACGCTGGTGTTTCCGTCCGGTGAATCCCGTTTTGGACCGATTGGGGATCTGAACGCGGCACACATTCGCGAAAGCGTAGATGCCATCGAGGCGGTACCGTACTTCTATGAGCAACTGGCCAAGCTCGGCGGCCGACTCCGCCCGCCGCGGATAGTTCACGTCGGATTCGGCGGCGGCGCCGTCAGCGCGACCGTCTCCGAGGTGTTACACGAGTATTGGCCGCAGGCGCGCTATTCGGTGAGGTACGGGCTGACGGAAACGCCCTCCGTCGTCAGCCACAAGGTGGGAACCCTCGCTCAAAGACGGGATCCCCGGGACGCGGGATCGATCCTTTCCTGCTACGACGTGCGGATCGTGGATGCCAGGGGACGCTCCGTGGAGCGCGGGCGGGAAGGCGAAATAACACTGTACGGAGATAACCTGGGCAGCTATCTGGGCGAGGACCCTCCGGAGGGCTTTCCTACCGGCGACCTCGGATACCTGGAACACGGCGGCGCGTTGTTCGTCAGCGGCCGCAAGTCCTCATTCCTCAAAAATCGCGGTTTTCGAGTCAGCCCCGAACGAATCGAAGCGCTGCTGATGACGATGGATGGGATTCGGGACGGCAGGGTCCTGATGCGCGACAATCGGCTGCTTGCCGAACTGGTGGCGGACGACGACTCCACCCCCACGCGGCACAAGGTCATCGACTTCCTCGCGGAGCGGTTGCCGGCCTACTGGGTCCCCGACAAGATCAGTTTCGTCCCGCAGATTCCCCGGACCGCCACCGGAAAGATTCGGAGGGTATGACGCTGCCGGTCGTTATGCAGCGCCCAGTGACTTCAACGCGGCCTCCAGCGTAGCGTGGCTTTCGAACACCTTGTTCGTCATCATCTCTTCCGGAAACTTGACGTTGAACTCCTCTTCCATTCCGAGCATCAGGTCGAGTCCGGACACCGAGTCCATGCCCATATCCATGAGCCGGGCGTCGCTTGTCACGGCGTCCGCATCCTTTATGTCCTCGATATTTTCGACTATTAAAGTCCTGAGACGATCGGCGATCAATGGCATTTCTTGTGTGTCCTTTCAATTGCCGTTGGCGGACAGAATGCCGGCGTTGACGAAGTGCTTCGAGATGGAATTCCCCAACTTCTGATTGTATTCGACCCGTGCGGGATGCTGTAGCAGCTCTTTGCGCATGCGCACCGGGCGATCGAAACCGGTGTCGCGGTATACCTCCGCAGGATACAGCCTCACGACGCAGAGCCGTATAAATCGTTCGACAGCCTCGCGTACCTGCGCCAGCCGACTCTCCGGATAATTTCCCTCGAGTTGCTTGAAGGCCAGTTCGACGTACAACCTGCCGTAGGCGATATGCCGCACCTCGTCCAGATGATGCAGACGGTTGATCTGGCGTGCGAACGGATGCAGCCGTTCGTCGGTGCTCATCTTTCGGTTGTAGATGTCTACCAACTCCTCGAAAATGAGCGCCCGCGCGAAGATCAGGAAATTGTCGATGTCCTTCTCCGGCACCTCCTCCGCTGCAACCGACCGGTCGTCGTAGATCTTGCCCGCGTAGTCGTTACAGAACCTCGCAAAATACCACATGTGCTCGTTCTCTTCGGCGATGAAGCAATGCATGTACTCGGATACGAACTCGAAGCCGGGCGTATGCAGGCGCTGCGTGAGCGCGACCAGCAAATCACGAATCCCGTTCACGTTCAAGCTGAAGAAACTGGCGCACTCCCATTTGTTGAGCTCAAGATAGGTGGACTCGTCCAACTCGTCCGCGAGCGGCGTTCCGTGCACCGACATGAGCTCGGGCGCCATCCACAGACCGTCGATCTCCGCGGGCCACTCCAGTTCCGCGTAGGGATCGTAGGTGTCCGCATGCGAGAGTTGGACGAGCTTTCCGGCGACGCGTTCCAGGGTAGAAACGCTTTCGTCTATCGTAGCTTTGGCCATGGCCGCAGCTCCTCAGGGGAGATATATACCTGCAAGTGGGACATGAAACCAGCAACAGTAATCCAGAACCGGGAAGCAGTATATACCAGAACCGGGAAACAGACAACAGTATTTTCCGGAAACCGGGCAAGTACCACTGGCCGCTACGCGAGCCCCTGCTGCTCCAGGAACGCCACCATCAGGGCAGCGCATGTGGTTGGATTTTCCAGCTGGAGGAAATGGGTCGTGTCGGGTACGAAATCGTAGTTTAGGCTGGTCAGCCCGGCGAGATCCCGGTGAGGCAGGAAGGAGAACGACGCCGTCGGATCGCTGCCTATCACCTTGACCGGACAGGAAAAAGCACTCGGCTCGGGCTCCAGACTGTAGGCGAACGCATAGTCGTATATCAGCGCTTCGTAGGCGCGCGGACAGTGCAACTCGTAACCTCTTCCACGGTCGCGGGCCGCAGGGTCGCCTGCGCGATGAGGTCCGGCACTCCTGGCAGCAGGCGCTCGTACACGGGAGATCGCTGGATGGTCTCGGCCAACTTCTCGCGCGTCTCGAACCGTTCCTGCCGCATCCGGGTGCCGAGCGCGAGTTTCTTCCATCGTTTGTCGACATCGAGCAAGTCGCTGCTGGGCGGGTATATGGTTGGGTCGAACAGCACGAGAGCCGCGAACTCTTCGCCGGGTGGTTTGTGGTGAAGCACGGTTGTGGCCGATAAGGAGTGGAACACGCCGACCTTTGGTTTCGTCCCGAATTTGTGGTCGATGTCCCGGAAGACTTGCCGATTGTCCGCGACGAAGGTGGAGATGTTATGGCTGCGAACGTCGCTCCGGGCACTCCAGCCGTGATTGCGGAAATCGTACAGGACGAGGTCGAAGCGCTCGGCCAGCAGCGACCAGAACGGGTAGTACACATCGGTCGCGAGCCCGCTGCCGTGGCTCAGGACCAGTCGCGGGCCTTCCGGATTGCCGTGTCGCCGGAGCACGATGAGGGTGCCGTCCTTGGTGTGGACGGTGCTAGTCTCCAGCGGTTCGGGCAGGTTCCAGCGGTGTTCCATGGCGCTTCCGGCTGAATGGGGACGCTCCCTCGCCAGTTTTGGACTGAATGATATCACACGACGCACACCAGTGTGTTCTCAGCCCGCGACGCGCTCAATCGCCTACCGGGAGCCTGAATCCATCGGACGCTTTCAAGGTGGTTACATTGTTGTTCGGACCGAAGGGGGATGCCGCAAGATCAGCGAATTTGCCGACAATCGTTTTCTCTGCATAGATTAGCATGCCACGGAGACGGCGTATTGCTTCCTTCATGACCCTGAACACGGGTTCATATTGGATTTCAGGGATTCAATTGTCAACCAGAACTTATCTGTCAAAGCAAGACGAATCCTTCGCGCCGGCATTCCGGATGGACACCCGGGGCGTGCACGCGGCACGTTCAGAAAGTAAGCGGTTGACCCGGTCTACGGTACGGCGCCGTCCGACTTCAGGATGTTTCGGGAAATGACGATTTTCTGGGCTTCCGAGGTGCCTTCGTAGAGGGTGGTAATCCGCGCGTCCCGGTAGAAGCGCTCCACGTCGAAATCCCGGATATACCCGTATCCGCCGTGGATCTGAATGGCTTCGTTCGTGATCCGTATCGAGGCCTCCGAAGCGTAGAGCTTGGCCATGGACGATGCCGTGATGTAGTCCTGGCCGGTGTCTTTGAGCCACGCTGCCCTGTAGGTCATGAGGCGGGCTGCCTCGAGTTCGGTGGCCATCTCGGCCAGCTTGAAGGCGATCGCCTGGAACGCTGCGATGGGTTTGCCGAACTGCGTCCGTTCCTTCGCATAGCGCACGGATGCGTCGTAAGCGCCTTGCGCGATACCCAGCGCCTGCGCCGCGATACCAATGCGGCCGCCGTTCAGTATGGACAGAGCGATCTTCAGGCCCCGGCCTTCCTCACCCAACAGATTAGCCTGGGGCACGCGGCATTCCTCGAACAGGAGTTCGCTGGTATCCGATCCCCGGATTCCGAGCTTCCGTTCCTGGCGTCCTACGGTAAACCCCGGCGTGTCTTTTTCCACGAGGATCATGCCGAGCCCCCCGGTGGCCGGTACCCGGTGCGGTGGTCACCAGGACGAGGAGGTAGTCCGCGAATCCGCCGTTGGTCACGAAGTGCTTCTTGCCGTTGATCACATAATCCGAACCATCCTTCAACGCCGACGTGGTCGTCGAGCCGACGTCCGTCCCCGCGCCCGGCTCGGTCAGGGCAAGACAGGCCTGCGCCTCGCCGCAACCCAGCGGCGGCAGATAGGTCTTCCGCTGCGCTTCGGTCCCGAACGCGTAAACGCCGTCGGCGAAAAGGGAATTGTTGACCGAGACGCACACTCCGGTTGAGGCGCATACCCTGGAGAACTCCTCCACCGCCAGCGCGTAGCTTATCGTATCCAGTCCGGCGCCACCGTACTCCTCGGGGACCATCATGGCCATGAATCCCATTTCACCGAGTTCCCGTATCGTATCGTAGTGTACGGTTTCTCGCTCGTCGATTTCCCGGGCATGGGGTTTCAGCTTCTCCTCGGCGATCCGGCGGGCGGTATCCCGCATCATGACCTGATCGCTGCTCAGTGCGAAATCCATTGGTTCTCCCTTTTCAGTTTACGCCAAGCAATCGGACCGCCGTGAGCGCCATGACCTTGCAGCTCTGCACGAGATGATCGATCTCGCAGTATTCATCGGGCTGGTGAGCGAGATGCAGCAGTCCGGGACCGTAGGCGATGCACTGTTTCACCCTTCCCGTGTTGTAAACGTGCTTGTGGTCGTATGTGCCCGGGCTTGCCACGCATTCCGCCGGCGCGCCCAGCAGATCCTCGATCGCGTGTGTGGTCGCGCCAACCAGTGGTGCGTTTCGGTCCGTCTCGACCGGTTGAACGACCATCAGATCTGAAAGTTCGGCATGGAAATCAGGATCGCCCGCCGCCAGTTCGGCGACCAGGTTTTCGATTTCACTCCGTACATCGGCGAAAGATTCCTCTTTCAGGTACCGGCGGTCGAAGATGGCGGAACACCGGTCGGCGACGCACGGTGATCCGACAACCCCTTCCGTCTGCCCACCCGTAATCCCATTCACGTTAATCGTGGCGTGGCGGGCTTCCAGAGGGTCGACGGGCATGTTCGTGGTGCGCGTATGAAGTGCTGGTACAAGTATGGATTCGACCTGGCGCAGTACCCGTTCCATCTGACTGATGGCGCTGACGCCCAGAAAGGGCATGCTGCCATGGGCGGTGCGGCCGATGGTATCGATCCGGAACCAGTAAACTCCCCGGTGTCCCAGGCAGATGCGTCCGGGGCCGAAGGGCTCCGGGATAATCACGTACGATGTCCTGTCCGGGGAAATCAGTCCCTCGTTGGCGAGATGAGCCATACCGGCGAAACCACCGGTTTCTTCATCCACCGTCGCACTGAATTCGAGGCTTCCACGGAGGGCGGCGCCCGACTCGCGCACCGCGGCTGCCGCGAACAGCGCCGCCGCGATACCACCCTTCATATCGCAGGCGCCGCGACCGTAGATCCTGCCGTCCTTCTCAACGCCTTCAAAGGGATCGACCGTCCAGTTTTCTCCCGCGGGCACCACGTCGGTATGGCCGTTGAAGTGCAGCGTGGGCATCCGCGAGGCACCGTCAAGACGTCCCACGACGTTTACCCGGGGGAAATCCGCGGAATGGTCCGGATGATCCTCGGCGGTCACGTAACTTGTTTCGAAACCCAGCGTCTTCAACCGGTCGCCTACCAGATGGGCGCATGGCAGGTATTCGTCTCCCGGCGGATTTACGGATGGAATGCGTATCAGTTCCCGCAAAAACGCCACCATGTCTTCGCGGAGAACGTCTACCTGTTCCACGATACGCTGTTCGAGCGGGGTGATCATGGGCTCACGGGTGACGTGGTTGTCCTGTGCCTGTGCTTCAGGGCGCGGAAACGGGACAATTCCTGCGCCGGTTACCCTGCGTCCTCCATCTCGTCGTAGAATCTGGCCATGTCGCCCCGTTCATCAGCCGCGTTGAACCGCATGCCCGACCGGGGGTGCTGGTTCATCAGACCCGTGATCATGTAAGGGAGGTCGAATCCCCACATCAGTTCGGCCCGCATCGGCTCGACTTCGTATTGTATACACTCCAGCAGCGGACGCAGGCGGAACTTCGGGTTGTGGAGGAAACCGACGATCAGTTCCATGGGACAATTGCCGGCGCCGCGGCCGAGGCCGGCCAGGCTGGCGTCCAGGTAGTTCGCCCCGCGGATCAGCGCCTGGATCGTGTTGGCAAAGGCCAGTTGCTGGTTATTGTGGGCGTGGATGCCTACCTGCTTGTCGGTGGACTGCAGGGCGTTCAGGAACTTGTCTATGAGCGCTTCAATCTGTTCGCTGTACAGGGCGCCGAAGCTGTCCACCACGTAGATGGCGTCGACCCTGGATTCAACGAGCATGGAGAGGGCCTCGTCCATCTCCCGTTCGGAAACCGTCGAAGCCGCCATGAGGTTCAGCGTAGTCTCGTAGCCTTTTTCATGGGCGTCCTGGATCATGTCCAGCGCCAGGGGGATCTGGTGTATGTAGGTGGCGATCCTGATCATGTCCAGTACGCTGTCCTCGGACGGTAGAATGTCGGTCCTGAAATCGGATTTCTCGGCGTCGGCCATCGCCGCGAGCTTGAGCTGCGTGTCGTTATCTCCCACGATGCCGCGGATGTCCTCTTCCGAGCAGAATTTCCATGGTCCGTGTTCATCGGGTGAAAAGATCTGCCGCGAGTTGATGTATCCGATTTCCATGTAGTCGATTCCGCCGGCGACGCAGGCCTGGTACACCGCCTTGACGGTATCTGCTTCGAAACGATGGTCGTTCATCAGGCCGCCGTCCCGTATGGTACAATCGATGAGCTTGATCTCCGGGCGGTAGGTCAGCCACTTGCGGGCAGGCGCTTCATTGAGAGCTGATTGGTCCATGATCCTTTTTGACATCACTCCTGGTATCAGGTGAATACACTTCAACGACTTAACAGGTACATAAATCGGGGCACTTCCCCGGACTGAACTTACATGGCGAGGGGGAGCGGGACAAGGTATTTTAAGGCGTTACAACGCGGGTCGTAAAGCTGGCCGAGGCACCACTCGGCGGCGTCGGATGCAACCCGTCTCATGGTCTTGAAGCCTTGCATAAAAAACGCCGCGCGCAGGATCGAATAACCCCGTGGATTGGTCTTGACTAAATACCCTTCTCCTGTATCATGCATGGTGCGTTTCGGATCACGGCAACGATGTCTGGCCGTGCCGTTTCAACTACAGAAGTCAGGGGTATTCACGATATGGGCATCATTCTGAAGACCGAAAAACAAATCGAAACCATTCGTCGCAGCGGCCAGGCGGCCACCGCGACCCTTCAACGCATGGGCGAAGCAGTAAAACCGGGCGTCGCGACCTCCGAACTCGACAAGATCGCCCGCGAAATGATCCAGCACTTCGGGGGAACCTCCTCATTCCTGGGATACCGGCCCACCTTCCATCCACCCTTTCCCGCCACGATCTGCGCGTCTATCAACGATGAGATCGTACACGGCATCCCCAGTATGCGGCGGACGGTTTCGGAAGGGGACATCCTCAGCCTGGATTTCGCCATGATCATCGACGGATACCATGGCGACACGGCCTTTACCTTTCCCGTCGGCAGTATTTCTTCCGAGACACAAAAGCTGCTGGACGTAACCCGGACTTCGGTGTACAAGGGGATCGAGAAAGCAACGGCGGGGAACCGCATTGGAGACATCGGCCACGCGGTGCAGAAACACGCGGAATCCCATGGCTACTCGGTGGTGAGGGATCTCTGTGGACACGGCATAGGCCGCAGTCTCTGGGAGGAACCGCAGGTTGCCAATTACGGCAGCCCTCGTCGCGGCATCCGCCTCAGGCCAGGCATGGTCATCGCCATCGAACCCATGGTGTGCGCGGGTGCGCATCGAATCCAGGTGCTCGACGACGAATGGACGACCTCTACAGCCGATGGCTCCCTGTCCGCCCATTTCGAACACACCGTCGCGATCCTGTCCGACGGTCCCGAGATACTGACGGATAACCACGAACTCTGGGGTTAGCACGGTCTTCAGGGCCGATACGATCCACAGGGTATCAGTACCGGGGTCCCGGTCGCTTCGGCTGGGATCATGGCAGATGCTTCAATACCGCGTACCGGCGCGCTTCTTCCCGGGAATCAGCCAGGACAAGGTAAGCAGTCATTTCCATTGCCCCAAGGGCCGGGACCTCGAGCTTTGACTTAAGTCCCAGGTGTCCTCCGTAGGTACCCCAGCTGTCCAGCCTCGATTCCTTCAGGGCGATACGAGCACGAAAGTCCGTCCGGTACGCGGATTGGCGGCCGCGGTCCAGCGTGCGTCACGGTGATGGTAATACCAGGTTGGTACGCTTCCGTTCATAGTCTGCTGTGAACAGGACAGTTTCGTCCATCTCGCCATCGGGCTGCAAAAAGCAACTCCACCCTCCACGCAGGCGACGAAACGTATCGCCACCGTTCTCGAGCCTCCATACCAGCTTGATCACCGGGCTGCCCCCAAGGGTCAGCGTGTCGAGTTCCAGGGTCAGGCCGCGGGTCTCTTCGAGCGTTAGCGCCGCCCGCTGGCGTACGCCGGTCCATTCCATGCCGCGGGCGTCACTGCAGGAAATGGTCTCCGCCGTGAAAGTCTCCCCTTCCAGGGAGACCGTCCAGGAAAGCCGGTCGACCTTTATTTCCGGCTGCAGGCCGCCATACCAGGGATAACTCCAACCGAAAACCCGGGTTTCCGGGAAAGCCGATACCAGGTGGTTGCAATCGCTCCCCGCATCCCGGATTGCGCTCACGGAACCGAGGAAGGAGGGGACTACGTCGATTTCGAGCCGCTGGTTTCGTATGGTGTATACACTGTGACCCGCGGTTTCGCCCACTTCAACCTCTACGACCGACCCGTTTCCCAACCGGACAAGTGGCATTTCGATCTCGACGTCACGCTCCCCGCCTTCGAGTACCATCCGCCCGGTGTATACGCCCGGAGGCCGGGATGTCGTCAGTCTCACCGAACCGCTGAAGGGATGTTGCCAGTCGATCTCCGAGAATGAAAACCACATGGGGTCGCAGCGCCAGCCATCGGGCATGGCGAAGGTAACGGTCCCGCTGGCTTTTCGCGATTTCCACTGCGCTATACGGAACCGGATGTCGGTCTCTTCCCGGTTTACCATGGCCACCGGCGGATCGGTCGACACCTCGAATTCGTCGAGTACCGGCGGCGCCGGGTCGCCCTCGTCGATCTGCTGGCCCTTCGTTCGCCTCCATACGCGGCGCGCGGCTTGCCAGCCACCGTCGCCAACGTACAGGCGGAGGACGCCAAGGGATTCCCGGGACTGCGGCGCACAGGTCGTCTCCCGGGTCAGAGACTGGTATTCGTACTCGCCCCATTCGATCTCGTCGAGGTCGTCGGGCCAGAGGACCCCGATTGTCCCATGCGTCATTTCAAAAGCGCCCCAAGTCTCCGTGAATGATTCACCTCGCTTGAAATCGTAGTCGGACGGTGCGGGATGATCGGTGCAACGCGCTCTGAGCATGCCGGCTTTGAGCGGCAGTGTCAGCGTGGATTTTTCCGCGTCCCCATTCGTTACGAACTGGTAGAGACGGAAGGTATAGGGGTCGAACCCGGTGTTTTCCCACCGTGTGTTCCACCGATACGATCGGCCCGGCGTTCAACCGAATGATCCGGTTGAAGACCAGGCCCGGTGTTTTCTTCGCCGCGTAAGATGCCACGAGGACCAGGTCGTTCCCATCGCGGTCCACCCGGTCCGCCCGGCCCGCACGGTCAGCACTCAGTTTAAAGTCCGATTCGCTGTATTCACTGGGCCATAAGGACGGGATTGGGCGTGCACCTTCCGTCCCCAGATCCTTCCCCGTTGCCCGGTCCCTGATCTTGAGCTGGCCTCCCCTGGTCTCAAGGGTCGCCCTGAAGATTTCGTTCTCGACGCGGACCGCACCGTCCTGGTGATATAGCAGACCGCCAGGTTCCAGGGCGAAGACAGCGTGTTTGGCATCGGACAGATTGACGGTTCTTCCGTCCCACTCCATGCGTCCGGAAAGGGTAAATTCGTATACGCCCGGCCTGTCTGCCTGTAAGATTGTATCGAAATCACCGTAGCCCCCGGCGGGGCACCGTGACGGCGTGTTCCCGACTGTCCGCCGACAAGCCGTCCGAAAGCGTAAAACGAATCTGCGCTACAACCACATCGGGCAGCTGACTCTGCAGGTTAACCCGCACGCTCTGCGGCGTCCCGGGCGCCAGGGTTATCTCGTCCGGATCGATGGACAGCGCCATCTCGACTTTTGGACGAATACCCGTGGCGAGTTCGACGGGCAGATCACCCCAGCGAATGTGCGTGTATACCCTCGGCGCGGGCTTGTCCCGGGCAACGGCCGCGGCTTCCGCCGATATGGTTACCGGCGCTTCGAGCGAGACTGATTCGCCGGGTTGAATCAGTCGCTGCGCGTGATAGTCGATGGACAGGTCACCGGACTCCTTCGCGGTCAGTGCGATGGCAACCGGAGTATCTTTACGGTTTTGCAATTTCCACCGCAGGGTGGTCTGCCGCCCTTGCACTGGCTCGATGTCGTCCACCGATGCCGCTACGGACAGCTCGGCGGTCTCCACCGCGGCGACGTGCCGTGCTTCGCGGTCCACCCGAACGGTCAGGACGTCCTGACCATCGGTTGACCCGCCGCCGTCGGACGACGGCTGTTCCCCGTGTGCCTCAAACCGGTAAGTAAATACCCGCAGTCCTTCCCACTGTTCTTCGTCGGGCACCTGTTCAATCGATCTTTGCAGGGTTTCGTACCAATCGTACCGGTCGAAGAAGTACTGTGTACAGGGCATCTGGCGTATGGCCGGAATATAGTTGCGCAACAGTGGTTCGGGCCCCGTATCCCAGCAGAACCCAGTCCTTTTGTATGCCGCCATCGCTTTTACATTGCCCGACCAGGTATCCAGGTCGAGACGGGGCCTCTTCTCTTCGATCGTCTTTTCCACGGACCGGACGAGCATCTTCCGTCCGATGCTCCGGCCCTGGAATTCCGGCGAGACATTGAGGAGGGGAAGGTACAGGGCCTCATCGTCCTGTTGATCGTGTATAAGGGTGCAGTAGCCGCCTATCTTCCCCCCTTCATCCCACACGTAGACCGCGAGGTATATCTCCCGCTCGTGCCAGTCCCGTATATTCTGCGCCGTCCTGGGCGTGCCTTCATTCCACGTGCCGGGCCATTCGAGGTCGCTCTCGTTCCACATTTCGGCGAGCGCGACGGCATCGCGTACGGGGTCGATCAACCGCAGGTTGGCTTCTTCCGCCATCTTCGCCTCCTGTTTATCTCCAGTGGCTTCGGCTACACTTCCGGGTTCTGGCGTCGGTGAGGCGGGGGAACGGCACGCTCGTGTGGTATCGCTCCGACTTCGTTCACTTCATAGCCAAAGCGTTCCAGGTAGTGACGCGCGGGAAGCAGCTCGTCACCGCGAAGGGCCATCTCTTTCTCCAGTTGATCGTCCAGTCCTTGCTGCAATCCGGCGTGTTCGGCACCGCCGACGAGGTTCCGCATCTGGTAAGGATCTTCACGGTTATCGTACAGCAGCCAGGGCCCGTCGAGATTGCGAACGTAGGTATGCCCGCGGGTCCGGATGCCCCGCCAGGGCTGGCCCCGGTATTCCGAAAAGGGCGCAATGCTCATGATGTAGGCGGTATCGTTGCCCGTGAAGGCTTCGCCGCGTACCGCCGGAGCGTGGTCACGGCCCTCGCAGGTATCGGGGACGGGGATTCCTGCCATGCCGAGCAGCGTGGGCATGATGTCCACCACGTTGAGTGGAGAATCGATTCGCAGCCCTCTGGACGCCTCGTCCGGGCATCGCATTACGAAAGGGACGCGGATGGACTCGTCCCAGGGGTGCTGTTTGCGCTGACGGCCGTGCGATCCGAGCATGTCGCCGTGGTCCGAGGTATAAATGAAGACCGTATCGTCCATCAACCCACGTTCATCGAGGACGTTCCCCAGCCGCGCCAGTTGATCGTCCAGGGCCGTAATATGGGCATAGTAACTGGAAAGGTCAGCGCGACTCGGTTCGGGGCAATTGGGGCGTACTTCGATTTCATCCGGCGGATAGAGATCGAGATAGCTTTCGGGCACCGCGTCGTAGGGATTGTGCGGCGGACCCCATGAAAGTACCAGCGCGAAGGGTCGGTCCCTTTTCCTGGACCGCATGGACCGCACATAGTCGATGGCCAGCGAAGTCTGGGCCTCCGTGTCATACCCTTTCCAGTAGAGTGGATCATCCGAATCCCGGTAGTACAGGGAATGCATGTAGTCGTGGGTGCAGTTTCCCACGGCCCAGAAATCGAATCCTTGCCTCCGTGGACCGGGCGGGGTGAAACCGCCCCGGGACGGACCGTCGAGATGCCATTTGCCGATGTACGCAGTCTCATAACCCGCCGATTGCAGCACCGTGCCCAGCGTCGGCCGGTCCACTGCCAACGGCACATCGTTCATGAACATGCCGGTCGGTCAACGGATACTGGCCGGTCAGAAATGCCGCCCGCCAGGGCGTGCAGACAGGAATGTTGGCGACAGCCAGGTCGAATACGACCCCTTCAGCCGCCATCCTGTCCATGTAAGGTGTGCGTACCTGGCGGCTGCCACCGAATCCGGTACTGCACCATCGATGCTGATCGCCGAAAACGAATACGATGTTGGGAGGACATTGCCCGGCCATGAATTAGATTCTCCGCATCAAGCACGGACCAGACCCGGTCACGTGCGCTGGTTCGCCCGGACCGCCCGGACCGCCCGGGACCGCCCGGTCCAGCAGCGATTTTAAGGCGGGTGACAGCTCAATGTCCTGGACCGCGGCCTGGCCCATGGGTGACATCTTCTTCCAGGTCCGGGACAGGATTTGGACCAGCTTTTCCTCACTGTGTTTTTCCGCGTAAGCGGGCAGGTAGTACCGTAGAAACACCAGGCAGGCGATGTCCTCGAGGATCTGCGCTTCCGGATCGACCCTGGATCGCTCTTTTCTTACGAGGGACTGCACTCGTTCTACGACGGCATCGTCATAACCGACGTCCCGCAGGATACCGCCCGCGGTTTGCGCGTGGTAGGCGGCCAGTTCCATACGCCACTGCCTGTAACCCAGCCGGCCGACGGGAAAATCACCACGTGGTATCTTCCACAATTGAATATGCTGACACCGCACGGCGAGCCGCAAGGCTTCCGATGCGTCGGGCTTTTTTTCTTCCAGGCATGCGGACATCCTCAGGCCGTACAGTAGCGCTTTCGGCCAGGAACGCCCTTCCGATTCTTCCGTTTCCGGGTCGGC
The DNA here is from genome assembly GCA_965240335.1 of bacterium. Taxonomy (GTDB): domain Bacteria; phylum JAAXHH01; class JAAXHH01; order JAAXHH01; family JAAXHH01; genus JAAXHH01. Next base: position 111,960 of record CBDEKM010000008.1, on the reverse strand, counting down.
GCCGTTGGCAGCGTCGATGCGTTCTATCGCGTCCGCGTATCTCTCATGATCCATAAAACTTATCGCTTTCAATAAAAATGCCGCCGGAGGGCGATTCCGACGGCTTTTACTGAGTGTCAATGGCAGTACGGGATTGCGTTTCAGGCTGAAAATGGCGAGACGGTTACGGTATTTTTGCGCGCCGAACGACGTTTCGACCGGTTGAAAATCTATTCCGTGCCGGACACACAGTTTGCGCAACTTGTTGACCGCGCCGCCGATATGCTTGCCATCACGGCAGATCCCGAACAGGTGCTGACTCACTACCCGACGCGAAATGCCCATGATCTCCGCGACTTCCTGCTGAGTCTTCTGATAGATGAAATACAGCACCACGGCCTCGCACTGCTTCCGGGTCAGATACTGGGAGAGGAAATCGTAGACCGCGTCGGCCAACTCGTCCACACGGTCCTCGCGCCGATACCGATGCACGCGGTCCTCCCCTGTCTCGTACCAGATATTCGCTTCGTTGGGAAACTGTTCCAGGTCAACCTGGTCCAATTGGATTTCCCAGAATTCTGGATTGTACATGAACTTTATTTACCTCCGGTTTCAATTCGTTCAAGGACAGAAAAAAAGCCGCGTGACGTGGGTCTCGCGGCTCCGGAGGACGTGCGTTAGTTCCCCTGTTCAAGGTTGGGTTTCAGGGGTTGCGCCAACAACACTCCGGAGACGAGATCGGCGTACCTGCGTCAGAGACGAAGGTCAACGGTCCGGCGGTGGACCACGTTGCGAGGATGTATGTTGCCATCTTCATGCCTCCTATGGTGGGTTTTGTCCCGGGGCGGACGGTCGAGTCGAAGTACTTTGGTTAACAGGCCAACCATGGTGATTCAGGTAAAAGATCCCCCCGGGGATTAAGGACGCTATCTAAATACCTACAATCCGGATGCACTTTTTCTTCGATTCGGGATACAAAAAACTCAATGCGGTTGGATCCTGGCGAATTGCCGCACCGAAATATCTAACGCTGAAGACCCGATCCCGTTCCCTCGATCTGCGATGACAGGTCCTGCCGGGTGAACCAGTTCAACGGTCCGGGAACGGAACAGGCCAGGGCGGCGGCGGCATTGCCGTACCGCAAGGCGGAACGGGTGCAATCCTGCAGACATCCGAATAGATAACCTGCCGCGAATGCGCCGAGCGCGCCATCGGGATCAACCACCTTTATCTCGCCGGTGGTTTCCTCAAACATACCGCCGGAAGGGGAGACCGCGATGCCGCGCCAGGCTCCCGCCCCCGCTGCGGGGAGCCGGTGCTCCACGACCGACGAATTCTTCGCGCCGAACCTGGTCCGCACCATATCGGGCGCCGATGACATTGGACCGTCGAATCCCCAAATCGTCTCCAGGGCTCGAAGCGTCACCATCAGGATTCCCGCGGTTTCCACGAGATCGAGTACCCGTTTTTTGACCTCGGCGTCGAGACGGTCTTCGACCGGGGCGTCCAGCAGGACGCTGACCCGGCTATTCGTGGTACGCGCGGTATCGAGCACGGCGTCCAGCCAGCCGGCGTTATCGGGATCGATCATGGGGCCCGTGAGGTCCAGGTGAATGATGGCCGTCTCGCTGGCTGAAGACCAGTCCATCCCGCCGGGAGAAGTTGTACGAAAAGCGGTATCGCCCATGTCGTACCACGATCGGGTCGACCTGGGCGCGCTGCCCGCCTCGGTGTAACACAGCCCGGTGCGTCCGTCGGGTACCCGTTCCACGTATCCCGTGTCCACCCCGTGCTCCCGAACCTTGTTGACCACCTTCATGCCCAGGGGCGTGTCTCCCACCACGGACAGCCATGCCGTCCGGTGGCCAAGCCTGGCAAGCCCTACCGCCGTTTCCAGCGCGCCGCCGGCTACGGCTATGTCGAACCCCCCGGCCTGCTCGAATCGTTCCTGTCCCTTCGGGGAAAGGCGCAGGAATCCCTCGCCCCAGGCCACGACGTCGTACATGCCCCTATCGTTCGTCATCGGTGATTCTCCTTACCCTCTCCCTCGATCGACTCCAGGAACTTCAGCGATTTCAACTCCCGTCCGTCGTCCATCTGGTACAGGTAGAAGGCCCGGATGGCCCGTTGTATCTCCTGCCGGGACGACCTGACGGGTTTCAGCCTGGGTAGAAGCTCCAGCGGCATCTCGCGCACGCGGGATAGCAACCGCGTGGTTCCCAGGGACAGTTGCATCGCCTCGCTGTCCTGAACCTGGCAGTCCCGGCACAGGATGCCGCCCAGGGCCGGACTGAAACGGACCGACGCCTCCTCCGGATTCTTTCCGCATCCCACGCAGGTTGAAAACTCCGGTCCCGTGCCGTATATGTCGGCGAATTCGAGTTGAAACCGCCAGAACAGCACTTCGCACGATTCGGCAGATAGCTGGTCAATCGAACTCAGTGTACGGATGATCAGTCCGAAGAGCTGTTCGCCGGGCTCTTCGCCGAGGACCAGCCTGTTCACCAGTTCACATACGGCGCTGGCATAGCCCACCTTTGTAAGGTCTTCTCCAATATATCTGAAGAACGGTCCAGCCTCGACCCTCGACAGGTTTTGCAGTTCGCGGTTTTCACGGCGGTTGAACGTTACGGTGATCACGCAGAACGGTTGCAGGGAGGATACCATTTTGCTTTTTGGACGACGCGCTCCGCGGGCAACGAGTTTGACCTTGCCGAAAACGCGCGCATACACCGTGACCAGGAGACTGGTATCCCCCAGCGGGATTCGGTTGAGGACGATGGCTTCCGTGGATTGAATGGCCATGGACAGGCCCAGTGGTTCCGGGGGGTTATTGCTTCACGGATCGAGGTCCGATGCCTTGACTTCGGTCGTATCCTCTTCTTCCGCGGGAAACCTGTATATCAACTCGTCTTCCCGGGCCATGCCGTGTTCCTCCCGGGCCAGTCTTTCCAGCTCGAAGCGCGTCCGTTCATCTGACTCGGAGTCGCCCTCCAGCAGTTCCAGTTCGCCGGTCAGTTCGCGCTTCCGGGATTCCAGCTCCTTCAGCTCAGCCTGCAGTTGGTCCTTCTGTTCTCTGAGTTTCCACATGTTGTGCCAGCCGTAGTTTCCGCCGATGAAGAGATAACCGAACACGATGGCGATCACACCGAGGACAATCCACCTCAACCGGTTTCTCTTTCCGGTTCGCCTGCGCCGTCTGTTATCGGAACCGGCGCCGTCCGTGGTTTGAGTGGGTTTCAAATTGGCCATGGTACAACGCTCCGGCTACGAAGCCGAGCGCAGGATGGTACGGCCCGCGTACCGGGCCCGTTCACCCAGCGATTCTTCTATCCGCAACAGTTGATTGTACTTCGCGGTGCGCTCGGACCGGCAGAGGGATCCCGTCTTGATCTGGCCGGCCGATTTCGCGACCGATATATCGGCGATCGTGGTGTCTTCGGTCTCCCCCGATCGATGGGAGATCACCGTGGTGTATCCCGACGACTGCGCTATGTCGATGGCTTCGAAGGTCTCCGTCAGGGTGCCGATCTGGTTGATCTTGATCAGGATGCTGTTGGCGACGCCGCGCTCGATACCGCGGGAAAGCCGGTCGGTGTTGGTCACGAAAAGATCGTCACCGACGAGCTGGACGTCATCGCCGAGCCGTTCCGTCAGCTGTTTCCAACCGGTCCAGTCGTCCTCCGCCAGGCCGTCTTCGATGGACGCCACGGGATACTTGCCGACCATGTCCGCGTAGAAATCGATCAACTCCGGTGCTGATTTTTCCGGTGTGGATTCCGCTTCCAGCCTGTAGACGCCCTGCCCGTGGAATTCGGACGCCGCCGCGTCGAGGGCGATCATGACATCTGTACCCGGTTCATACCCGGCGTCGGCGATACCAGACATCAGCATCTCAATGGCCTCCGCGTTCGATGAGAGATTCGGGGCGAAACCGCCTTCGTCGCCCACGGAGGTCACGTACCGGTGTTTCTGGAGCACCGCCTTCAAACTGTGGAAAATCTCGACGCCCATGCGCAACGCTTCGGAGAAGGAGGAGGCACCGACGGGCATGATCATGAATTCCTGCAGATCCACGTTATTGTCGGCGTGTGATCCCCCGTTCAGGATGTTCATCATGGGCACCGGGAGTACGCAGGCTCCGTCCTCCACCAAGGTAAAGGTACAGGGGCATATCCGCCCGCCGCCGCCGCCCGCGTGGGCCACGGCCAGCGACACGCCGAGTATGGCGTTGGCTCCCACGGCGTCCTTGTTGGCCGAACCGTCGAGTTCGATCATGGCGCGGTCTACACCGGCCTGGTCGGTACCGTCCCGCCCGCGCAGCACCGCGGCTATTTCGCCGTTGACGCTGGTGACGGCCTGCAATACACCCTTTCCAAGATACCGAGATCCGTCTCCGTCGCGGCGTTCGTGCGCTTCGTGGGCACCCGTCGAAGCGCCAGAAGGCACGATCGCACGCCCGAAAGCGCCACAGGCCAGGCGCACCTCGGCCTCGACCGTGGGGTTTCCTCTTGAATCCAGTATTTCACGACCATGTATCGAAACGATTTCCGACATCCGGGCACATCCTGTGTTGTGGTTCAAGGTATCTTCAACGGCCTTTTCCTTACGTACTCTGTTGCCACTCGTACGTTCGGTTGCTCTATATGTTACAGGCTTTGGTCGAAGCGTCAAGGACAAGACGTTGGGCTTCAGGGCGGGTCTTCGGCAAGCGTTCTGAGGCGCCTGTTCAGCTGTGCCAGTTCGATCAGAAGGACTTCCATCTGTTTCGAGTATGCTTCAGGATCCAACCGGGGTTTCTCGCCCTTGAGTTCATCGATCGACAACCGGAGTTCCTCCATCCTCTCCCGCAAAGACCGTTCCTCCGGAAAACCGGTCGTCGTTTCCGCAATCGATCTGCGGCCGAAATACATTCTGCCTGCCACTACCCCGTCCGAGCCGCCATACCCCGGTTCCCGGGCGCCCCTTCCGTCGCCGTTGTCGTCCAGCAGGGAATGTTCGGTGGCCAGGATTCCCTGGTCTTTATACCATTCGGCGGTCCTGTTCCTCGCGTAGATAAAGGACTCCAGGACGGAGACCCGTTCGTCCTTGTCCAGATCGCCCGCCTGATCCTTCAACGAAGCGAGCAGGTGCGCTGGAAAAACCGTGGCCAGACGTTCTCCAGCACTCTTGGTCGCCGTTACGATTACGCGGCCGGGACCGCTCAGTGCGTCGATGAAGGGGGGCGCTCGCGCTCGCGCCGTTCACCACGACCGTGTTTCTCGCCTTGATGACACCGAGCCCGTCGCCGAGCATGTCCGCCAGTAAAATCCGGACCCGGGATGTTCAGCCTTGCACCGGTACCCGTGGCGCTGCCATGGCCGATCAGCAGGATGAACAGGTCGTCCGCGGGTCGAATCCGGCCTGCCAGCCCGGAGAGTGCCCCCCGTATTTCCTCGAGCGTGGACTTCCCGGCAGGGGGTCTCGCCCACGGCGGCCGGATCCTCAATAAGGAGAATCAACCGGTCCTGCTCAAATCCATAGTCTAACTTCAAGACTTCGTAGAGACCGACGGCCCATTCCAGATTCTGGTCGACGTACTTCTTTTCTCCGCCGAGCCCCGCGATGATCAGTCCATACTGCACGCCGGGCGACGATCCCGGTTCCCTCACCGCAGGTGGGCCGGCCGCTTGCTGCGAACCGGTCTCCGGGGTCAAATGGAAGCCAAGCAACAACCCTGCGATGATGCAGGATCCCAGGCTCATCACGACAGTCCTTTCTGGCGTCTCAGAAACCACTCGGTACCCAGGAAGAATAGAATGGCCGCGAAGAGGAAGGGCGTGTCACGCAAGTCTCTTTCGCGGGTCGACGTGGCCGAATCCTCGACGGGCCGGATCATTTCCGTCAACTGGCCCGCCTCTGACAAAGGCAGGTATGCGCCGCCCGTGGATTCGGCAAGCCTGGCCAGGTCTTCAGCGTGAAGTCCCGCATTCGTAAATTCAGTGGCCGAGGGGGCCACGGTAAACCCGGTCTGGTCGCGCAACGGCGCCTCCTCCTCGGAACGGACGGACACCTCGACCTTGTGCACACCGCCCAGTTCAGGCCGGTATTCTGCGCGGTACATACCTTCGTTCCCGAGTGCTCTTTCGAGTTGAACAGCCCTCGGCTGGCCGGCAGGTCCCGTTACATGGGCCCATACGGTCGCGCCGTCGACCGGTTCGTAGTCCCGGTCGAACACACGGCTTTCGATGATAACCGACTCGTGTCCACCGTAATTCGTCTTGTCCGTGGCGACGGCAACCCGTCCGGGGGCATACAGGGCGATCCAGCGGATCATCTGCCGCCAGAATCGTTCGTGCGACTGATCTTCCGACGGCAGATGCATCTGCCAGCGCCACGTGCTGAAACCCGTAAAGGCCATGGATCGACCTCTTCCGTAACGCTGTACGGCCAGGAGCACGTTAGACCCTTCGAGCACGTCTACACCGGGGTCGACCGCCAGCACGGCGGCGCCGGGCTTGACGCCGCCGACCCGGTTGTATCCGATCAGTTCCGGCAGGCTATCCCAGATTGCCCGGTTTTCCTCCGGGGTCGACCCGAAACGCAGCAGGGGATGATGGATGCCTTCCTCGGCCGGTTCCAGGAGAAAGGTATGGTCGACGATCCCCATGGCCCAGTTGTCACCGGTGAGTTGAACCGGGAGCAAGTCTTCGATCGGCGTTCCCGCGTAACCGCCCTCCCTGAAGGCGTTCAGTCCGCCTAACATCAGGAAACCACCACCGCGTTCGCTCACGAATTCCTCGGTGAGCCGAAGTTGCCCGGGTGTAAACCAGGCCGCCTCTATATCGCCGAACACGACGGCGTCGTATGCAAACAGTTCCGCCCTGCTCCGTGGATATCCCTCTGACAGTTCCTGCTTCGGGTCCCGGATGCCCTGCCGGTAGATCCTCCCGTCGGGGGCGATCCTGACCATCGAGATCATGTCGATACGGGGGTCTTCGTCCAGGGCCCGCCGGATGAACTTGAACTCCCTGCGAGGATATCCTTCCACGTACAGCACCCGTCCCGTCTTCGATCGGTTATCCAGCAGGAAGGGCCGCGCATTGTTCTCCGCGATCGTCTCGGAGTTTTGCGGGGCGACTTCCGCCGTGTATTCGAGAATGCCCGGTGATTCGGGCGAAAGAAACACACGGACGCGCTGCATGTCCCCGTCCCGGCCCAGGCGAACCGGTACCGTCTGAACGACGCGACCGCCTTCCTTGATGTTCAGGTCGATCGATCGGCCGGCATAGCCGAAACTTCTCAGGGTTACGAAAAGGTCGGTTATCGTACCCTCCGTCACCCTGTCGGACGCGGCCACCTTGAGTATCTCGACATCCCGCGCAATCTGTTTCCTCGCCTACGCCCACGGAATAGACCGGCGTGTTCTGCGATTCGAGGTATGCCGTCGCGTTCGCCAGATTGTCTGTTCCCGTGCTCGTATTGTCCGCACCGTCCGTAACGAGTACGACACCTGCCACGGGCAGATCCCTGAACTCTCCGGCCGCCTGATTGAGGGCTCCAGAATATATCCGTTGCGCTACCCGACGCGTCCAGTTTAGCGATACCGTCAACCCGTTCCGTACGCTCCGCGAAACGGTAGGTTCTCACCCTGAACCGGCTGCCGAGGTCCTCGAGCAGTCCATCTTCGCCGAACCGGCGCTTGACCGCTTCCACGCGGGACATGCCCTGCCCGCCGTCCTGTATGCCCATGCTCCGGGAGGTCGTCGAACATCAGCAGAAGGAACCCTTGCCGGGGCGTGACCCTGGATGTAACGATGACGGGTTCCAGGAGACAGAATACGACCAGCAGGAGGGGCAGGATCTTCAGCGCGGTAAACACGCCTTTCATCCCCGGTGAGGTTGCCACGGGCATACGGCGGTAGAACAGGATCACGAGCCCTGCCACAACCAGGGCCAAAAGGGCGATGATCCACAATGGGGTCGGGGTTTTGAAAGCCAGGTGCTCGGACACTCCGATCAAACCGAGCGTTCGAAGTAACGTATCTATCACGGCGGATACCAGGTGGGATTTCTTTATAACCGGGATTCGGCGGGCCGTCCGGTTCGACTATTCCGGGAAAACCTCGACCGGACGGTTTCGGAACCGGACCGGTCCTCCGCTATTGAAACGGATAACGCAGGGTACTGTCAATACAAATAAGGCCTCCGGCCGGCTTGATACAGGAGGGACGGCGTGGGTCCATACAGCGCTTCTCCATGCCGGGATTCCAACCGAAACCATGGGTAACGAAGGGCGGCGAACCAACGCTGAAAGGTCTTGACACCACATCGGTGCGTACCTAAGTTTTTCGAACCGCACTGCCTGGGTATAATCGAACCCGGTGACGTGTTTTGAAACCCCGTAACGCCCACGACGAAAGGAGTCGCGATGAAACGGATCTTACCGGTTATTGCCGCATGTTTCGTGCTGACGGTCCTGGTTGACGCGAGCGTAGACGCCCAGCGCGCACCCAAGAACGTCCAGGTTCTGACGGATCTTTCTACCCGGGAAATCCGTGACTTCATGAAGTCGGTCAGCAGCGGGATCGGGGAGAAATGTGTCTACTGTCACAATTTGAAAGACTATTCCAGCGACGAAAAGGAAACGAAACTGATCGGCCGCGAGTTTATAAGACTCGTCGAACAGATCAACGAGCAGGTGGCGTCCATCAACACGAACGTCATGAACAAGGCAGACCTGCAACCCGTTACCTGTTACACCTGTCACGCCGGGGAACTCGCTATCATTTCCGAAGACTAAAGGTAGACTCGGGCCGCGCAGCGTCCGCACGCTAAACCACCAACTGCGAAGGGCCAGGATACCTCGCCTCCCCGAACAGCGGATCCAAACCCACCGCCAAAACCTGGTAGCATCCGGGGTCAATAGACCATGACGAGATACGCGGTAATTCTAGCACTTCTGGCCCCTGTCCTGGCGCTATCCTCCCCGGCCCTTCCTGTTGAAAACGCCTTCGAGGGAAGTCTTCGTTTCAACGTGGAATTCAATGGCGGTGATTTAAAGGACAGGGCGCAGGTGGCCATGATGGTACCGGAATCCTACCGGCTCTACATCAAGGGCAACCAGACGAAGGTCCACATGCGGGGCGGCATGATCGGGATGATGATGGGCGAGGTCGTGATCGACGGGTCGACGGGCCGCGGATACGTCATCAGCCACATAAACGACACCGCCTACGAGATCACGGCGGATCCAAACCTGAAAGAACGGGCGCCGCCGGTCATCGTGGACGAAAACGAAACGATCGTCATAGCCGGTTACGAATGCAGGAAATACAGGATTACCCGCAACAATCCGTCGGGTATGATGATTCAGCACATGTGGGTCACCGACGCGATCCAACTGGACCTGGCCACGTCGTTCGGCGGCGTTTTGAAGGATAGCATGCCTTTCTGGACCGAGGGCCTGACCGGCTTCCCGCTCAAAATCACCACGTCGTTCCCCGGTATGCCCATGACCATGACCCTGATCGTAACCGAGGTGAAACGACAGGAAGTCGATCCATCCATCTTCGCCGTCCCGGCCGGATACGCCATCGAAACCCTCGATACGAATCGGCTCTTCGGCAGATGATCCGGAGCAGCAGTGAAAATCGCATCCGTCGAACAGTTCTTTCCCCGCCATCGCACCCGGCTCGTCAAGATCACCACGGACACGGGTCTATCGGGCTGGGGTGAAACTACCCTCGAAGGAAAGCCCGAGAGCGTGGAAAGCGCGGTACGGGAACTCGCTGACTACCTGGTCGGCAAGGATCCTCTGCGCATCGAGCACCACTGGCAGCACATGTACCGGTCGGCCTTCTTCCGAGGCGGCGCCATCCTCATGACCGCCATATCCGGCGTTGACCAGGCGCTCTGGGATATCGCTGGGAAACACTACGGCGTTCCCGTCTACAAGCTTCTTGGTGGCGCCGTGCGTGACCGCATCCGTGTCTACGGCCACTGGGGCATCGGCGGACTTTCCGATGAAAGCCTGGCCGCCGCCAGGGAACGGCTCGACATGCTCCTTAAAAGCGGTTATACGGCCTTCAAGTCGGGTCCCGGCGGAAAATGGCGGGGCCATGAGCCGCCGGCCGTCATCGACCAGTTCGTCGAATGTGCTTTTCTCATGCGGGAGTGGGTGGGACCGGACGTGGAACTCGCCTTCGATTTTCACGGGAAGATGACCCCCGCCCTGGCCATCGAGATTTGCCACGAGATCAAGGACATGCGGCCCATGTTCGTGGAGGAGCCGGTGCCGCAGGAGAACATCGACGCCCTGAAGCTCGTGACAGACCACGTCACCTTCCCCATTGCCACGGGTGAACGGTTGCTGAACCGGTGGGAATTCCGCCAGGTCTTCGAGAAGCAGGCGGCGGCCTACATCCAGCCGGATTGTTCCCACGCCGGCGGCATCACGGAATTGAAGAAGATCGCCAACATGGCGGAGGCCTACTACATCCACGTCCTGCCCCATTGCGCCATCGGTCCGGTTGCCTTCACATCCTGCATACACGTGGACGCCGTGATTCCCAATTTTCTCGCGCAGGAACAGGTAGACCAGGCGCTGGGCGCCGGGATATTGACCGAGCGCTGGCAGGTCGTCGACGGGCATGTCGAGCTGCCCGACAAACCCGGACTGGGTATCGAGATCGACGAAACTGAAATGAACAACCGGGTTCCGTACCAGGAAGAACTGGGCGGCGAGCATTTCTACGATACAGACGGCAGCGTCGCGGACTGGTAAGCGGGCTGGCAAACGAAACGCAGCGACTGGCAGAAAACGGTTAATGATCATGAAACCAGAAAAGGAAACGGGCATGTTCAGATCCTTGATTGCAGCGATGTTCGGTCTGTCCATTCTCGCGGTGATGGCGGGTTGTTCAGGTTCATCGGAAACAGCCTCGCTGGTCGTCCGGGACGCCCGCGTGTGGACCGGGCAGCCCTCCAGTCCCTGGACCGAGGCCGTGGCCGTCGCGGGAGACCGTATACTGGCGGTAGGCACCAATGGCGATATCGAAGCGCTGATTTCCGATCAGACGCACATAATCGAAGGCGAGGGACGGCTGGTGACGCCGGGGTTTATCGATACCCACGTACATATGATGTCGAGCGGATTCGGTCTTTCTTCCGTGCAGTTGCGGGACGCATCCACTCCCCAGGAGTTCATAGATCGTATCGCCGAATTTGCGAGCGCGGCGGAGCCGGGGACATGGATCACCGAGGGTGACTGGGATCACGAACAGTGGGGCGGCGAGTTACCCCGGCGGGACTGGATCGATTCGGTTACTACGGACAATCCCGTCTGGGTCAATCGTCTTGACGGACACATGGCACTGGCGAATACGGCCGCGTTGAAGGCGGCGGGCGTGACGAGGGAAACCGAAGAGGTTGACGGCGGCACCATCGTCCGTGGAACCGACGGAGAACCTGCCGGCATACTCAAAGACAACGCAATGTATTATGTCTCCAGCGTCATCCCGGATCCTTCTGACGAGATGAAGGACCGGGCCCTGGATGCCGCGATGGCATACCTGACTGAACGAGGAGTCGCGTCGGTTCACAACATGGGTTCATGGGGTGACGTGGCGGTCTTCGAACGGGCCCGTGCAGCCGGCCGGATGAAAACCCGCCTGTATGCCGCCATCCCGCTCTATGACTGGGAGAGCCTCGAAAAGAGAATCGCATCCGACGGTCAAGGGGACGAGTGGGTTCGCCTGGGCGGACTGAAGGGATTCGTGGATGGATCGCTGGGTTCACACACGGCCGCCTTCATGGAGCCTTTCACCGACGCGCCGGACGATACGGGATTGCTCATCACCACGGAAGATGACCTGTACCAATGGACTTCCGGGGCCGATAAGGCCGGCTGCACGTGATGGTTCACGCCATCGGGGACCGGGCCATAAACATGCAGTTGGACCTGTTCGAGCGCGTGACCGAGGAGAACGGTCCCCGTGACCGCCGCTTCCGGATCGAACACGCCCAGCACATCGCGCCGGCGGATCTACCCCGGTTCGCCGCCCTCGACATCATCCCCAGCATGCAGCCATACCACGCCATCGACGACGGCCGCTGGGCCGAACGGGTGATTGGTCCCGAACGGATCAAGACGACCTATGCCTTCCGCTCGCTGCTGGACGCAGGCGCCCGGCTCGCCCTGGGCAGCGACTGGTCGGTGGCACCGGCGACGCCCCTCGAAGGCATCTACGCCGCGGTGACCCGCCGCACACTGGACGACAGGAACCCGGACGGGTGGGTACCGGAACAGAAGATCACCGTGGAGGAAGCCCTCCGCGGTTATACGCTCGACGCCGCGTACGCGTCTTTTGAAGAGGATGTAAAGGGATCGCTGGAACCGGGCAAGCTCGCGGATTTCGTGATCCTGGATCGGGATCTGACCACCATACCTCCCGAGGAAATTCGGGATGCCAGGGTCGACCTCACGGTCGTCGGCGGTTCAGTCGTCTATGAGCGGTGACGTGATGAGCGGCGACGGGAACTGGCTGGCAGCACCATCCGGTACACGGTGGCGGCTGTCAGAAGATAAAGTGCACCTGTGGCGTGCGAACCTGGTTCTCCCGGCTTCCCGTATCCGAGCGCTGGAATCCGTAATAAGCTCGGATGAACGCGCGCGGGCCGCCCGGTTCGTCGTAGACAGGGCAAGGAACCGGTATATCATCGCCCGGGCCGTACTTCGCAATATCCTGGCAAGGTACGTTTCCTGCGGGCCGGAAGACCTGCGCTTCAGCTACGCCGAACATGGCAAACCCGCACTCGAATACCCCGCGACGTCCATCGAATTCAACGTATCCCATTCCCACGACCTGGCCCTTTACGCGTTGACCAGCGATCATCCGGTGGGGGTTGACCTGGAATACCTTTTTCGGCGGTCGACCGTGGACCGTTTGAAGATCGCCCACCGTTTTTTTTCCGACCGGGAATACAACACGCTGGCGTCGTTGCCACGAAACCGGCGCGATCACGCTTTCCTGGCATGCTGGACCCGGAAAGAAGCCTTCGTAAAGGCTATCGGGCAGGGCCTTTCCTGCCCCCTCGACCAGTTTGACGTCACCGTCGACCCCGATGACACCGCCGAACTGCTGGCAACGCGCTGGGATCCATCCGACGTAGCGCGGTGGACCATGGCCTCCATTGACCCCGGGCCGGATTACGTGGGGGCATTGGCGGTGAAGGGAATAGGCGTTCGCTTCGACCGCTGGCAGTGGGACCACGAGCAATTCGAATGAACAAGGAGTGGACATGTCAGACAAGTTCTGCCCGCTTAACCTGTCCCCGGAGGAACTCATCGAGTATACGCCGGACTGGGACGGCGAGCGCTTTCCCGATGGCCGCCCGAAAGTGCCGGACGCTATCATCGAAAGGATGAAGAACGTATCCATCACCCAGGCCTGGGGCGTTCTGCGCGGCGCGGGGTACAAACACCAGTACGAGGGGGAATGGGAACGGACGCATCCCGGCAAGACGCTCGCAGGCAGGGCGCTGACGGCGATGTACATGCCCCGCAGACCCGCCATGCGCACGGTCATGGAGGCGAAAGGAGCTGCCCAGGGCTGTATCGGCGATCAGATCTCCTGGCCCATCGACATGCTGGTGCCTGGGGACGTCTACGTGGCCGACACCTACGGCAAGGTGGACGAGGGTCCCATCATCGGCGACAACCTGGCCACTGCGATCTTTGCCAATTCCGGAAACGGGGTCGTTTTCGACGGGTCGGTGCGCGACCTCGAAGGGATCGAGGAAATGCCCGACTTCGCCTGCTTCGTCCGGGGCTGGCATCCTTCCTTTGCCTCGCCGACCATCATGCTCCTCGGCGTCAACACCGCGGTGCGCATCGGACAGGCCACCGTCATGCCCGGTGACGTGGTGCTGGGCAAACGGGAGGGGGTCGTGTTCATTCCGCCCCACCTAGCAGAGACCGTGGTGAAGACCTCCGAACTGATCCAGCTCAGGGACATGTTCGGCATGCAGCGGCTGCGGGAAGGAAAGTATACGCCCGGCCAGATCGACGACCGGTGGACGGACGGGATGGAGGCGGATTTCTCCGAATGGCTGGAGGGCCGCATGGACGAACTGCCGATCCCCAAGGAAGCCATTCAGGACATGTTGAAGGAAAGGACGTGGTAGGAAGGAGCCTAGCTCATGTCCGCGATTTTAGCATTGAACCGATCCCGGGATCCGACGTATGTCGTGAACACAGTCGTACCAATTGGGCTTTATCGCGCACAGTCCAATGCCTCCTCTTGGATTTCGGTTAGGCATCTGCCTGATTTTGAGTATCGAGTTTAGTATTGGAAATACCGAAGAACCGGTCGTAGAATCTGGTAAGTTTGACCAATATGCGCTCTTTCTTTCTTGCACGTTCGCCGCTGGGCGAGAATCGTCCCCCCGGGGGCAGGACAGTGGAAAGAGCCGTGCCGGTAGTTGGAACGCCCCCGTCGCGAAAACGCATTGCGCATAAAACGAAACGTCGCGTCTCGATCAACGTTCTCGCTCGATATGAATCTGCTCAAGTTCGTCCTTCTTTCGTTCCTCGACATATTGTTGCCAGTCACGATCCACGTCGGTATGGTCCCCAAGCGAAGCGATGAACTGCTGGATAAGGTCTTTCTTGTTCCGCAGCTCAACGCTTGAGTCCACGGCTTTCTCTATATCGATCAACACCTCGCCGTCCTTACGGTGGCCCTCGTGATACTTTTTCACGAGTTCCAGGATGTAGTCGATGTTGATCTCGATCTGCTTTATCAGCTCCATTTCAAAAACCAAATCATCGTTGATGTTCTGGCTTTCCCCGTCACCACCTGGTCGAAAATCATTGTACAGATCAATGTACATGCTGTGGTAGTCCTGTTGATCGCGCGGCGAAAGGATCTCACTGCCCTTGAACTCATCGAAGGTCGTGAGGATATTCCGGACCCGCAGAATGGTACCGTATAGCCTGATGAAATCCCGCTGGGACTGCTCGCTAATGATAGGAGCGCCGACAGAATACTTCTCCAGCAGTTCGTCCAACAGGTCCGCGTACCCGCGCACCACTTTGTCGCCTTCCAGATAACCGTAGTAGTAATCTCCGTAGGTTTTCAGGAGTACAAGCCCACCTGCTTCCCGGTTGCCGAAAAGCGCGATTGATTCGTTCGTGGCCGTCTCCAGATTTCGAAAGCAGACGATGTTGCCAAATGTCTTTATGCTGTTGAGAATGCGGTTAGTGCGTGAAAACGCCTGCAGCAATCCGTGCAGACGAAGATTCCTGTCTACCCATAGTGTATTCACCGTCGTTGCATCGAAGCCCGTCAGGAACATGTTGACCACGACGAGTACGTCGATTTCACGGTTCTTTACCCGCTCGCTTACATCCTTGTAGTAATTCTGAAACTTGTCGGATGAAGTACCGTAAGACGTTCCGAACATGGCATTGTAATCCTTGATCGCTCCTTCTAGGAAGTGCCGTGAACTCGCGTCAAGTCCGCTCGTGTCATCCGGATTTTCGTCCACCATTCCGTCTAAGTCTTCATCGTTCATGCCGAAGCTGTAGATCAGAGCCACCTTCAGTTTTCTGTCGCTCGGTGCATCCGATAATTGCCGTTTGAATTCAGTGTAATACTGCCTGGCCATTTCGATAGAGGCTACGGCAAAAATCGAATTGAATCCGGCCAGCCGCCGGTCCTTCAACTTGTAAAAACTGTTTCGTTTGGTTTTCTGGTCGAAGTGCTCGCAGATGTAGCGCACGATATTCGCTACCCGTTCCGGAGAGGCCAATGCCGCCTTGCGATCTATATCGGCTACCTGCTCGTCCTCGATATCCTCTGCTTCTTTGACCGTTGAGACGTAATCCACCTTGAAAGGAAGTACGTTCTTGTCCTCGATAGCATCTGCGATCGTGTAGGTGTGTGCCTTCTCGCCGAATGCTTGTTCTGTGGTCTTCAGGTCAGGCCGGCCGCCGGAAGCGGCGTTGGCCGCAAAGATCGGCGTGCCGGTAAATCCAAACAAATGGTATTTCGAGAATGACTTCGTTATTGCGGCGTGCATTTCGCCGAATTGCGAACGATGGCACTCATCGAATATGAGGACCACATGTTGTTTGAAAATCGAATGTTCGCGGTTTCGCCTTACAAATCGATCCAGCTTTTGAATCGTCGTTATGATGATGCGTGCGTTTGGGTCTTCGATCTGCTTTTGCAGTATCGCCGTGCTGGTGTTGCTGTTCGCAGCGCCTTTCTCGAACTTGTCGTACTCCTTCATGGTCTGATAGTCCAAGTCCTTCCGGTCTACCACGAACAGCACCTTGTCGACGAACTCTAGTCTGCTTGCCAACTGCGCCGTCTTGAAACTCGTCAGGGTCTTGCCAGAGCCTGTGGTATGCCATATGTATCCGCCGGCCTCGACCGAGCCCAGTTTCCTGTGGTTGGTACTGATTTCAATTCGATTCAGTATACGTTCCGTCGCAACAATCTGGTACGGTCTCATGACGAGCAGTTGCCGGTCGGTTGTGAATACGCAGTATTGTGTCAGGACATTCAGCAGTGTGTGCTTTGCGAAAAAAGTCCGCGAGAAATCCATCAGATCCATGATGGGCTTATTGACCGAATCGGCCCACCAACTCGTAAATTCGAAGCTGTTACTCGATCGCTTGACGTACTTCACCGATCCGTGGTGGGCTTCCTTCACATGCTGATTACGGGTCGTATTGCTGTAGTACTTCGTGTTGGTGCCATTCGAAATGACGAAAAGCTGAATGTACTCGTACAGTCCAGCTGACGCCCAGAAACTCTCGCGCTGATAGCGATTGATCTGGTTGAATGCCTCTCGTATCGGAACGCCGCGTCGTTTGAGTTCGACATGCACGAGCGGCAAGCCGTTTACTAGAACGGTAACGTCGTATCGGTTTGCGTACAGCCCACTGTCGGTTGCGTACTGGCTGATGACCTGCAGTTTGTTATCGTGGATGTTGTCTTTGCGGAGGAGATAAATGTTCTTCTTCGAACCATCATCGCGGGTAAGAATCTTGACGTAATCTTCCTGAATCGTCGCGGTCTTTTCTTCGATACCGTCGTTTTGGTTAGCCAATGCGGCAGTGAAGAACTGCTCCCATTCACTGTCGCTGAAACGGTAGTCATTGAGTTCCTCCAGCCGAACTCGTAGATTCGCAATCATACCGGCTTCGTCGCCGATCTGGAAATACTGGTACGCCTGCGATTCGAGCTGTTCAATGAATGCACCTTCGAGATCAGCTTCGGTCTGGTAGTTTTCGGCGCGGTACTGCCCCGGCGCGTATTCCGCCACGACGGTACTCTGCACCTGCTCGGCGACTAGGTTATAGGTAGGGGTTTCACTCATTTATGACTCCCGCACGATTCGGATGCTATTACACAAAATTGTTGGTGGTATGGCACGTACAGAACAGAGGTTCCACCGGCGGACAAATTACCTTACGTTCAGATCACTGTCAAGGCGGCTTGGAGTCCTTTCCGGCACTACAGCCGCCCCCAGGGGGAAGAGGTCCCGGGCGGGCGGTCTCCGAGAAGGTGTTTTACGCTTTGACTAACGCCATCCCTAGGTATAGAATGCCATACGGCTTCTTGTAACCAGACGGCGGGGCAACTTTCCATGTAAAGGAATCGATGTCTTGTTGACAGAATTAACCGTGCGGAATTTCAAGCCTTTCGATGACGTTCGCATAGAACTCGCCAATCCCGTCGTGTTCATCGGTCCGAACAACTCCGGGAAAACGTCGGCAATGCAGGCGCTGGCGCTCTGGAACACCGGCCTGAAGCGATGGATCGAGCGCCGTTCCAGATCGCCGGCACCGGAGCGCCGACCCGGGGTAACGGTTAACCGCCGCGACCTGATCGCCATGCCCGTTCCATCGGCCAATATGCTCTGGCGAGCGCTTCGCACGCGGAACGTTCGACAAACAATCAGCGGGCCGAAGACATCCAATATCCGCATTGACGTGATAGTCTGCGGAGTCGGGAAGCAGGGCGAATGGAATTGTGGACTGGAATTCGATTATGCCAACGAGGAATCGATTTACTGTCGGCCCCTGCGTACCGATGAAGACGCAGACTCCCGCATGGTCGTTCCCCCCGAGGCTGGTGCTGTGGAGGTCGCCTTCCTACCCCCCATGTCCGGGCTTGCAGCCACCGAAACGCGGCTGGATCCGGGTGCGGTCTACGTACGCGTGGGGGAAGGCCGGACCGCGGAGGTTTTGCGCAACCTTTGCTTTCAGGTCTCCGAAGGAGATCCCTGTCGCTGGGAGGCCATTGTGGCGCGGATAGACCGGCTATTCGGCGCTGAAATCGACCCACCGAAATATCTGGTCGAACGGGGCGAGGTCACCATGACATATCGGGAGAATGGTGTAAGTCTTGACCTATCCTCCAGCGGGCGAGGAATGCAGCAGACGCTGCTTCTCCTCGCGTACATGCACGCCAATCCTGGCGCGGTCGTCCTGCTCGACGAGCCCGACGCCCATCTCGAAATCCTTCGGCAACGGCAGATCTACCGCATGATCTCCGAGGAGGCGGTGGAAAACGGTTGTCAGGTCATCGTGGCCAGCCACTCCGAAGTCCTGCTGAACGAAGCAGCGGGCAAGGATACGGTCGTCGCCTTCATCGGGAACCCACACCGGATCGACGACCGTGGCAGCCAAGCGCTCAAGGCGTTACGTGAGATCGGTTTCGAACAGTATACACAAGCCGGCCAGACCGGCTGGGTGCTGTATCTGGAGGGGTCGACAGACCTCGCGATTCTGCAGGCCTTCGCGAAACGGCTGGACCATCTCGAGGCGATGCACGCACTCGAACGTCCCTTCGTCCACTATATTGGAAACCGGCTGGCGAAGGCGGAAAGCCACTATCACGGTCTAAGGGAAGCCCTGCCCGCGCTGCGAGGCATTGCCGTCTTGGACGAGATCACGAGGGATCAGCCCGCCGACGGGCTGTCTTGCATCGTATGGCAGCGGCGGGAAATCGAAAACTACCTTTGCACGCAAGCGACGCTGGAGGCCTTCGCTGCATCAAGCGGAAGATCGGAAGCGGTCGGACCGCTCTTCGAATACACCGAGACCGAAAGACGTTTGGCCGCCATGCGGACTGCCATTCAAGAAGTTTCAACGGCGATGAGTACCTTGGGTCGGGGATCCCCCTGGGACGCCAGCTCCAAGGTCAGCGATGAATTTCTGAACCCGCTCTTCTCCGCTTACTTCAATCGGCTGAAAATCCCCAATCTGATGAATAAAAGCAGTTACCACAAACTGGTGGATTTCATTCCCGATCAGGAAATTGATCCCGAGATTGTCCGCGTGCTGGACGCTATCGCAACGACGGACGCGGATTCAGGTCGAAAGGCCTGACACCAGCGCCAAAGCCCGACCTATGATACCGAAACGCCAGTAGAAAAATCAGGTAGTGCTTCGCAGTTGTCCCCCGATTCGGGCATGTGCTTGAACGTCAGAAGCCTGTCCCTATAATACTCGTACTGTTTCCGACGCGCGACCAGTTCAGCCGGCAACCCGATCGTAATATCATTCACGAGCGCGTCGAACCGGTCTAGGATGGCAACGATGCGGTTCTGCTCGCCGATGGGCGGGACGGGTATTTTGATCTTTTTTATATTGGGCACTGTCAGTTGCGCAATACTTCCTTTACTGTGACCGATTTTTGTGATATCCAGCACGTAATTTAGGTAGGATGGAGAAATCACCTCAAGGTCAGGCACAAGAGTTATAAGACGTACAATCGGTGTGAAATACCTTTCTCGAATGGCATGATATCCTATGGTGCCTCTCGCAGAGACAGTAACGGCCGTCTCAGCAACGGCGTAACTATCCGCATATCCGTAAAGTGCTTTTTCTCCGGAACCATTCGAGAAGATTGGAAATGGAAACTCCGGCGATGGTGTTTTCTGATCTTTGCGATAGCTATCCGGCAAGTCGCCTCCTGCACGGATTTTCTGGCACGCTTCCTCGAGCTTCATGCGAGTAATTCCATCGCCAAACGACAACAACTTGTCCCTGTAAAACTCATACTGCTTTTTTCCGCAATTAGTAGTTTCAGGCTTGACAAGTAGATCGGCATAGTGTATATTGGTAGTAGTTAAGAGAGATAAACCTTTTACTGCTACGGAGATACACCATGAATCTGTTCGAGATCATCCGCCGCTTCCCCGATCAACAGTCCTGCATCGATCACCTTGAAGACATCCGGTTCAAGAACGGCACGTATTGCCCGTTATGCGGCAGTACCGAGAACGTCAAGCGTAAGAAGGAAAGCGATCTGGTTGGCCGGTGGAATTGCCATGATTGCAAATCCAGTTTCAACGTCCTGTCCGGCACGGTCATGCAGGGAACGCACGTACCTTTGCAGAAATGGTTCGCGGCTATCGCCCTTGTTGTCAATGCAAAGAAGTCCCTGTCCTCGCCCCAGTTGTCCCGCGATTTGGAATTGAACCAGAAAACGGCGTGGTACATGCAACAACGCATCCGGGCCGCTATGGCGTCGGATCAAGCCCCGATGCTTGCCGGTATCATCGAAGCCGACGAAACCTACGTGGGTGGCAAGCCCAGGAAGCGGAACAAGCGGGATGACGACCGGCGCGGCGGGCAGGGTAAATCGGACAAGACACCGGTGATCGGCGCGGTCGAAAGAGACGGCAACGTGATCGCGCAGGTTGCAGAAGATACGACAGGTAAGAGCGTGCTAAACTTCGTCATGAACACGGTAAGGCCGGACGCAAAAATCCTCATAACGGACGAAAACAGGGCGTATCGATCCGTCAGAAATCTCATGCCACACGGCGTGGTAAACCACCAGTACGAATACGTACGCGGCCCGTTCCATACGAATACGATTGAAGGCTTTTGGAGTTTACTGAAACGGGCGTGGTACGGTACGCATCACAGATATACGACCCAGTTCATGCCGTTGTTCGTCGCCGAAGCCGCGTGGAAGTACAACCACCGCAAGGACGCCCGGCCGTGGGATACGTTCATGGAAAGCGTGTTCGCGTAGTGGGTATTGCGTAAGTTAAAAATAAAAATATGTTTACATGGTCAAGTCGGCCATGTAAAATAACTTTGCAATGCTCATCCACCAACGCTACAAATGCATCGTGATTGATCCCCCATGGGATCAGGGCAAGACGGGGAAGCGAGCGGTCAGGCCCAAGCAGAATACAACGCTCGACTACCCCACGATGACTTATAGCGAAATCGCATCCCTACCTATAGATGAATGGTCTGATCAAGATTCATTCATCTGGATTTTGGGCGACCAACAGTCGGTCCAGATCAAGTCGTCGGCCTATACTCGTACAGGCATTCGAACTGATGGAACATTGGGGCTTCACGTATTATACGTGCCTCACTTGGAACAAAGCGACAGGCCCCTGTCCATTCGGCCCATATCAGATAACGACGGAACATTGCCTGTTCGGATACAAGGGCCGATGCGCGTTCCCGAAATCATCGTTGGGCAAGATGAAAACAGAGTTCTATGCATCCGTGTCACGACACAGCGAAAAACCCAGCTGCCTTTATGAGAACATCAACCGGTACTTTGATGGTCCTAAGCTTGACGTCTTCGCCCGAAGGCTACATCCCGGGTTCGATGCATGGGGAAACGAAGTAGAATGGCACGACGAGCAAATACTCTCTCAGGTTCAGACTGGCTGAAAAACTCGTTCAGTATCTGGCGGGATATAAGGAAGGATACCGGAAATGGACATCACCCGGCGCCTTACCCTGTATCTCTCGCGCTCAAGTTGTTGGATTGTTTCGATCCCGATCACCGCGGAGTTGTACTTGATCCGTTCGCAGGTTCAGGGTCAACGTTGATTGCCGCACTCTCAACAGGCAGGACTGCGATAGGGTTCGATCTTAATCATTCTTATCGTGGGATTTTCGAAGAGCGTTTGCGAATGTTCGATGTCCCTGATACAGCGAAGTGGAGTTACCACATCGAAGACGCACGACGAATCAGGCGGAAAGTCGAAGCGGAGACCATCAACACATGCATCACGTCTCCACCATATTGGGACATACTGTCGAGGCGAAGAAGGCGCAGACTCAAAAGAGGCGATACCCTATACCGACAATCCTGACGACCTTGGAAACATCTCGGAATATGAATCGTTCCTGGATGCACTTCGGGATGTCTCAGGTCGAATTTCGGAAGTATTGAAGGTGAACGGATACTACATCTTGAACGTCATGGATATAAGGAAGAACGGGGATTTCTACCCGCTTCACCATGACGCTTCGCAGGTCATCTTAGAGGGCGGAGCAATGTCGCTTGAAGACATCATCATTTGGGACCGCCAGATTGAATACAACTCTATGCGACCATTAGGTTATCCCTACAAGTTCATCATCAACAAGGTACACGAGTATTTGCTGGTCTTCAGGAAAACCGCTCCTTGATCATCCTACTGATTCTGTTTCTGTCCTGATTTTCCCCAAGCAGAAACCCGCACTCGAACAGTTGAAACATCAAATTGCTGTGATTAATACGAGCATCATCCGGACGTCCGTGCCATTTACCCCTGTCTGTGATCAGATCCGCGACAACGGAAGGAACCGGAGGCGCTTCATTGAAGTAAACCCGCAGCTGGATTCCCCTGTTTGTTCGATGTCGTAGGGAGGATCAGGTAAGGAGCACTGCTCTTGGGAACGGGCGGGTGAACCCCCCTTGTAGCCTGAAGGTACTCTTCTTCAAAACGTCCACGGTTTTCGCCCTTCATCTCGGCATGGAATTCGGGCTCGGTTCTTGGATTTGACAAATAGGTGGCAATGACGAACAAATCGTCATCTGTCACCTTCGGCTTTCTCGGCATAAGTCCTCCTTGTAATTGGTCCGCTGGAGTTCTGAGTCTTCGGCAAGCGGCCCGACTCGGGACGCATGACCTTGAACAACAACCAAGATAGAGCAGCCCCGTTGGACCGTCAAGCCTGAAAATACTATGTACGCTTTTTTCTTGTTTCCAGCTCTGTTTCCAGCTCTGTTTCCAGCTCTTTAAAAACGTCCAGATTTTTAACGATTTCCGCCTGGATAGGCAAGGGGGGAATTGGGATTCTGAACCTTTTGAATCTGCTCATATCGACAGATGCAAAGCTTGAGGCGTTGATGTTATTTTTGCACCACTCGCACAAAACGAATCCGTAATAGAACATGAACTTCATGTCGATTTCATTTGAACTGTTCACTTTTGGGGTCAAAAAAGTGAACCGTTGATTAGCAAGCGAATCAACGGTTATCAGTGCGTGTTCACCAATGGTAGCCGACGTGGCAATTATGATAGAATTCGCTGGAAACAGTTTTCCACCCTTTACGGCTTCAAGTGTCACGTGTTGAATTGAATCATTGAGGACTCTTCCATTTTGCCTTATATCCTCCATTCTGAACCATGGGATTGATCCGTCCGTCCAGTATTCCGGCTTTGATTTTGAAGGGGTGTATCCGTTTTTGACTTCAAAAAGTTCGTCCAACTCCCTATACTCCACCCCTTTCGGGCACAACTTTGATATCAGTTGCTCAATTCGACCCATGTGCATTTTCATTCCGTTCTTTCTATTTTCATTACAATGTCGTTGATGGCCGTGCGCAGTTCTCGCTGGCGCGCTACAATCCGGTCAATCTCCGCATTGAGCGCCGTGATATCGACCTCCTCGCGGGTGTCCTCGCCCTCAACGTAGCTTGCAATCGAGATATTGTAGTTGTTATGAGCTATATCCTTGTTGTCGACGAGCGCGGCAAAGTGCTCAACGGTGGCGCGGTCGGTAAACGCCTTAAGGATTTTCGCACGGTTTGTCTCATCCAACTTGTTCTTGGTGCTTGCTCGGACAAATTCGGCGGATGCATCGATGAAAAGCGTTTTATTGTCCGCCTTACTCTTTTTGAGCACCATGATGCAGGTGGCGATGCCGGTACCGAAAAAGAGATCGGCCGGCAACTGAATCACCGTGTCAATGTAGTTGTTCTCGATGAGGTATCGCCGGATCTTCATTTCCGCTCCACCGCGATACAGCACGCCAGGGAACTCGACGATGGCTGCTGTTCCATTAGTGGAAAGCCACGAAAGCATGTGCATGACGAATGCTAGATCGGCCTTGCTCTTTGGCGCTAGCACACCTGCCGGAGAAAAGCGTGGATCGTTTATTAGGATCGGATTCGCGTCGCCATCCCACTTGATAGAATACGGCGGATTGGAGACAATTGCGTCAAACGGTTCATCGTCCCAGTGTGCCGGATCGGCGAGTGTGTCGCCAAGGGCGATATCGAAACTCTCGTAATTGATGTCATGCAGGAACATGTTGATACGGCAGAGGTTGTAGGTCGTGAGGTTGATCTCCTGTCCAAAGAACCCTTGGCGTACCTTTTCCTTCCCGATCACCTTTGAGAACTTCAAGAGCAGCGAACCCGAACCACATGCCGGATCGTACACCTTATTCACCTCGTCCCGGTCGACAGTCGTGATTTCCGCGAGCAGTTCACTCACCTCCTGTGGGGTGAAAAACTCACCACCGGACTTGCCCGCATGTGATGCATACATTGTCATCAGGAATTCATAGGCATCACCGAATGCGTCTATTGCAGAACCGGCATAATCTCGGAAGCGAAGGCTTGCGATGGCGTCGAAAAGTCTCACCAACTTCCGATTCCGCTGTTCTACCGTGGAGCCAAGTTTCGGCGAGTTTATGTCGAGATCATCGAAAAGACCCTTAAGATTGTCCTCGCTCGCAGTGCCTTTTGCCGATTTTTCTATATTTTCAAAGACCCTTGCCAGCGTTTCATTCAAGTCTTGGTCGTGGCGAGCTCGATCGGCCAAATTTGCAAACAACTCAGAAGGCAGGATGTAAAAACCTTTTTCCTTCACAGTTTCGTCGCGTCCCAACTCCGCTTTTTCGTCCGGTAGGTTTGTGTAGTCAAAATCTGGGATTCCTCCTCGTCGTTCGTCCTCGTTGATGTAGGAGGTGAGATTCTCACTGATGAATCGGTAGAACAGCATCCCCAGCACGTATTGCTTGAAATCCCAACCATCAACACTGCCACGCAGTTCGTTTGCAATCTGCCAGATAGTACGGTGTAGTTCTTCCCTGTCCTGTTGATCGGTGTGTTTCATTCGGTTGTCAATCCCGTCTTGATGATTGGCTCTTGTTGAAATCTCTTGTTTTTTCGGTGCGTATGTCGCCGCGGTTCGTCCACTATTTTCTTCATGAGAACGACGAAGCGACGAGGGTCGTCCAATTTTGCCAGTATCGGTTCATGTCAGTCGAACAACTGTTCGCCGTACCTGTACCTCTATCTGGATAAACCAAGGGTCCAATATAATCGTTTCAATCATTCTCTGCAATCGGCGACTGGTGTTCGATAGCGAACCAAACCGTCACCATTCTAGCGATATATAGTATTGGCTCTGCAAAGCATCACTTGGTGATCGGAACCGACATCTATTTCTAAATAGATTCCCATCGCTCACGCGGTCTGTCACCCACTACGTGCCGATCCCGCTGAAATCCCCATAACGCCATCAGGCCGTGTCAAAGGTCGCGGATGTGTGGCTTATTGGAAAGCACGAGGCCTTCCGAAATCAAGACCTTTGGATTGTTGCCATCCGGGCCGAACGGAACTCACGGACGCATATAGAGCAGAACCCTGTCAGACAGAACCCATAGGAATGGTGGACAATCCGATACGTGTACGGGGCCTGCCTATCCACCAATGTTCACCACGTTGGCATCGGCGACTTCGGCGAAAACGTCGCAAACATGGGGATGGCAGGTAAATACCAGTACCTGGTTGGTTTCAGATAGGGAAGTGAAAGCCTCCGCAGCAACCCGGGTGCGGGCTGGATCGAAGTTGACCAGTGCTTCGTCCACAACCACGGGAAGGGCTTCGGCGTGTTCTCCAAACTCCCTGATCAGGCCGAAGCGCAACGCCAGATACAACTGTTCGCGTGTACCCCGACTCAACTCATTAGGCTCTCTGTTGGTACCGTCTGAGTCGACAACGGTAATTGTTTCCTTCCCAATTGGTGCGAACAGCCGGGGGTATCGCCCGGAAGTGATAGAGGAAAAACAACGCTGGGCATGCTGGATGACCTTTGGCTGACGCTCCTGTTCGAATAACTGCTGCGTCCGTTCAAGGAGCGCTTCGGCGACGACGAGCCGCGCCCAGTCGCTGGCATGGTCCTTCAGTTGCTCCTCCAAGGCATGTTTCCGGATCCGTAGGGCGGACGATTCCTCTTCACCTGAAAGTTGCGCCAATTCCGTTTCGATGCCGCCGGTCTCCTCCCGAAGAAGGTTGCACTGGGTCCGTATTCTATCTCGGTGGTCCGCAAGTTCGATGGATTGTACGTCAAGGCTGAGCGGATCAACGCCATCAAATGACAGGAGAAAGGACTCAAATCTGGGGCCCGGACCACTCAACTTTTCTAAATTGCGCCGATGTTCATCTCTTTTGCGCATCAGATCCTGCCGATGCTTGTGTTCCCGCGCCTTGCGGAGAAACGACTCGGAATCATCCGAGCTACCCGCGGCAAGAAGATCATCAATCTTCTTCTCCTGTTCCCTGAGTCGATCAAGGACACGTTCTGCGGAACGACGGTTTCCCTCGGCCGCCTTCTCGGCCTGCCGCCGCTGGTGAAACGCAGTCTGGGCTTGTTCAAATCGTCGGAGAATCTCGTCTGCCAGGAACCCTGATTCATTCGCATCCTGGCCATCCGTAGTCAGTCCATGGCGTAACGCAAGGGGTTGCACCAAGTTACTAAATTCTTGGATATCTCGCTCGATGTCCTCAATTCGCTTTACCATCCGCTGGACCTGCGTCGATTTCCCGCGTACGGCCTCCACTTGGACCAGTAAAGTGGTCATCCCATCAGGTGTCAGGGCGTTCTTTAATCCTTGATCGGCGAGCCAAGCACGCCACTCCTCGTGCATGGTCTCCGCTACTCCGTCCGCTTCGGCAAGTTCCTCTTTGTTGCTTTCTAGGCGCAGCAACTGCATCTGCTGCTTCCGGTCAGCCTCGTGAATGCGGTTACTGGCGGCGGTCCATCGGTCTAGTGCGACCAGATCGGTTTCTAGCTGTTTCGATTCTTTGTCCAGCAAATCGGAGTCCGGCTGTTCCTCCAGCCCCAGCATCCTTCCAGCATCCATCAAAGAATCCAGGGCCTCTTCAGTCTCCCTTTCTGCGTTTTCCACCTGGCGCTGCAACGTCACGGACACCAGCGGTGAATCGGTGGAAACATTGGACGAACCTTTACGCCAAAGATAAGCCGCGATTCCCAGCATCATCAGCCCGGCGGCAACACCGAAGAGCCACGCTACCTCCCCGACCATCCAGCCTGTCACGACAAAGGCCAGTCCAATGATGACGAGTGAGATGACTGGTTTCGTGCCCACCTTGCCCGAAGCGCCGCTCAATGTCTCTTGGTGGACCGCAAGTTGCGTGAGTTGTTGCTTGAGGCTGTCGAATGCCTGCTTTTTTCGCTCGTATTCTTCAAGCCTCCGTCTGGCCACGCGAATTGCGTCCTGTCGCTCAGCTATCCCTTCTACTTCAGACCGAGGGGGCTTGTCCGGAAGCGTGTCCTTGGCTTCCTGGGTCTCAGCTTCACGGTCCTTAAGACTTCGCCTTTCCTGCGCCAGTCGGTCTCGCATCTGCCGGTTTATTTCTTCTGCCTGATCGAAGCGAGATTTCCAAGTGTCGACCTGGTTACGGAGCACAAGGGACGTATCGAAAGCTTCCAGTTCGGCCTCGTCCCAGTCTTGGCCCAAATCGTTCAACGCCTCGGAAAACTCGTCGTTGAGAGCTTTGAGTTCAGTCTGTCGTTTTGGCAGGTCGCGCTTAGATCCGTCATAACTTCCGCGGGACCGGCGAATCACTTCGACGGGCGTGCGGTCCTCCAGCATGGCCTCGTCCGGTATCTCCAGATTCGCCGATTCCTCCGCCTGACGCAGAAGTTCCTCAACTGATTCGTACTCTTCACGAGCATGTCTGATGCCTTCTTCGATATTCTCCAGACGGGTCACGGCCGATTCCGGGAATTCTGCGTATTCCGGTACCTCCACTAGCTTCGACTCGCACTCGCACAGCGCTACCCAGTCCTCCCAGCCACTTTTTTGGCGGTCGATTTTCGCTATCTGTTTGTTAAGGTCGGTGATTTCCAATTCAGCATCCGCTAGTTCGTCGGCGATCTCCGATCTCCTCTGGGTCAGTTCGCCGTATCTGCCGGAATGCGTTGCGATAACCCGAAGTTTCTCGTCTAGTTCCTTCAATACGGACAACAACCTTGGTACTTCCTGATTGTTGCCTTTGTACAGGTAGATAGCCCGTTTTCGGTCGCTCAGATTCTTCTTCAGTCCAAGAAGACTCGGAGTGCCCTGTCCGGCACTGTAGATTACTCCGCTCGAATCCTCCAGCGATGATGCTTCCTGCAATTCGTCCAGACTAAAGGCGAATACATTGCCGAATAAATCCGAGGTGGCACTGCCGGTAAGGCGCTGCAGGACCGCTTCGGCGTTCGACGCCGGTCCCTGAGGAGTAGTGACTTTCAGCCCTCCCCTAGCTCCTGCAAACCGCTCCACGACAGAAGACGCGCCGGTACCGTCGCAAATCGTGATTTTACCACCGTGTCGGCCTCCGGTTACCGGAGGGTAGTACTGGTTGTATCTATGCGGAAAACCGAAGAGAATGGCACGAATAAAGGCGAGAAGGGTGCTCTTACCCGCCTCATTGGGACCGTAGTAGACGGTTACCGGACTGGGAACCGGATCGAATGTGCGCTGGTGGAAATGTCCGAAACTTTCAACATGCATCTCCTGGATTCTCATTTCAGCTCCTGTTCCTCTGTGAGCACGTCCAGGCACTGATCCTCCGCTTCGGTCAATAGCGACCTGATTTCCTCGAGTGAGGGTAGGAAGCCGCGCAGATAGGAGCCAGCACTGGAAGTGACGTACAGGGGCCTTAATGAGGATTGCAGTTCAGACAGTTGTTCCGGGTCGTCCCGGAACGCCGATCCCGTACGAAGCAAGTCCCCAACGAAATCATCTCGCTGGGCCGCACGTTCCCGGTCCAATGGTGTCCCGGTGCGTACGTTGATGCGTTCGCACCACATCCAAGGGCTTCGGTCGGAATAAAGGTCATTGAGCCATGTTTGAAGATCTTTGGAGGTTTCTGGAAGCGAAAGCCAACGGTGGAGCGGCCCGCGGCCAAAAAGGTCCAGCCTGCACACTAACGGCCGACCGTCCACTGCCTTCGCGCTCGTGGCCACAATACCATCCATGGTATCCATCAGCTCCTGCTCAGTTTCAATGGTGTCAATATCCAGCGTCAGCATTTCCCATCGTACCACGTCGGTTTCGATAAACTCAAGCCGGGGCGATCTGTCATCGCCTACCTCGACCAAGTAAACGCCGTGCTTACCGGTCTCCCGGGGATGGCGTCCTTGCGGGTTACCAGGATACACGATTGCCGGCCGTTCGTCTCGCAGGACCTGGCGAGTATGTACATGACCAAGCGCCCAGTAGTCGACAGCGGTATTGACCAGATCCTCAACGGTGCAAGGCGCATAGCTCTGGTGGACAGAATTTCCTCCAACGTTCGCGTGCAACAGGCCAATGTTGAATTTCCCGCTGAGAGTGGTACCCGTAGTGGCCAGGTTCTGGAACCGAAGAGCCAGATTCTCCTTCACCACACCGGTGGAAAAACTGATCCCGTGAACAACCGCACGATCCGGGTCGTCTGGGAACACGGGTTCAGCCTCGACCTCCGCACCGTACCGGACGCAAACTGGGCGGAAGGGATAGCCTCGCTTCCCATCCGTCCATCGGGTCATGATTCCCGTGACAGACGAAGGATCGCACCCCAGCAGCATCAAGGCGATTGAGTCCGTTGACAAACCTCACCTGAGCCCGAAGACTGCGGTCCGCGCCGTCGTAGACATCTCCGGCTACTAGGAATGCGTCGACTTCCTCCGAAATGCAGAATTCAATGGTCCGGTCATACGCTTCGAACGTTGCCTCCTGAAGCGTCTCCAAGACATAGTCCGGCACTTCGCTTCCAATTCCGCGGAAAGGACTGTCCAAGTGAAGGTCGGCCGCGTGTACGAATTTGATCAGGGACATATGGGTTCTTTCCAAATACAATCAATCAGGACTCGGTTTCTATCCAAGAGGAAGTAACTGAGGGCGAGTTGGGAATGAGTAAGACGAAGCGAATATTCAACTCCGCGTCTGCATCCACTCCGCCGCGATCCTGGCCAGTTCCCCCATGACGGGTTCATTGGTATTCCGCCTCTTGAGCACCTTGAATCCGTGATCCGCGGTATCCACGACGTGCAGCGTCGCGTTATCCAGGTTATCCACGACCGGCCGCAACAGTTCCAGATCCGCCATCGAGTCCCGCTGGCCGGACAGGAACAGCAAGGGCGCCTCTACCGCCTTCAAGTGTTCAGCACGCTCTGTGTTCTTCTTGCTCGAATGGAGTGGAAAGGCGAAAAACACGATGCCCCGCAGCCCTTCGACGGGTTCGCTGGAGCACGCCATCGACACCATGCGGCCGCTCATAGAATGTCCGCCGGCGAACACCGGAAGGTCACCTGGTTCCCACTTCGCAGTCTCAATGGCCGCTCGCACCGTGGCCAGGCGAACCTTCTCGCCATCCATGCCGCCACCCTTCTCGGAATAAGGGTAATTGAAACGGAAGGTGGCGACTCCAGCTTCGTTCAGCGCGTCGCTCAGCTCCTCCATGAATCGATGGCGCATATTCGTACCCGCCCCGTGTCCGAGCACCATCAGGGCATTCGCATCGTCCGGGCTGGCCACGATGGCCGAAACCTCGCCCTTTTCATCAGTTGCAGTGAACTTCAATTCCGCTGTTTCCGTGGACATTAAAGTCTCCTATTACTTCAAACGCCGGACGCGGACCGCCTTGCTTACGCTATCGACCTTCATCTTGAAAGAACCGCCGGATTTGTAGATCAAGACTTCCGGCCTGAAGGCATAGTGATATTGGTAATAGAATTCGGTCTGCTGCCATATCTGCCCATTCGCAAGCCGGACGATTGTTTCACCTTCCCAGCCGTTGAAAGCTCCCATGGTTCGTGTCTCGATGACGGGACCAGCGCTTGGATAGGACGTCAAGCGACCGGCAGTGGACGAAACCGCCGTAGTAATAGTACGGTAAGGGACGAAGGTGGCATTCAAGGGTTCTACCAGCGCTACGGGGTTCACGTCATCCTTGCGCCACTGATTGCCTATGGAGATCCCTTCCCGCGGAACGAAACCTCCGATTTCCGGCTTGACCAGTACTACTGGAGTAACTTCGGCTTTCGTCCACTTATATCCCGATGCATTTATACCGATCGGTACAAACCCACCGATTCCTGGTTCGACGATAGCCACAGCGGTTACCTGCGTATAGTTCCAACTGACGCCAATCGCCGCGCCGCTGGCCAAGCAAGTGAACCCAATAAGGAGGGAGAGCGCTATCGCTGATGTGAATGATCTTCCAGAAGACCGGTTCATCTCAAAACTCCTTGCAGAAATCGGTGAAGACTGCTCGTATTGAGTGAGTCGGGGCATGGTGCGCCTAGCTATACCGTGGCTCAATCGCAGCATAAGCTCTTCGGATAGTCGTACAGCACTTCTACACCGCGCAATGCTCCCACGGCTGCCCATGCGTCTGTCCCAAAGCGCAGTTGGAGCACGCCGCAGGTGGGCATATTGAAGATATCGCGAGGTCCGAGTACGTTCGCCAATGCTGTAAATCCAGGGTTGTGTCCGACAAGCATCAACGTGGCCATCAACTCATCCACGCCGCGAATCACTTCGAGCAATTCGTCGATGCTGGCAAGGTAGAGACGCTCCTCCACCCGGATGCTTTCACGAGGATAACCGAGTTTTTTAGCAATGGTCCTTGCCGTCTCGAGGGCCCGTACCGCGGAACTTGATATGAGCAGGTGCGGATCACACCCACGCCGCGCCAGCCGGTCGCCCATCTCCGGGGCGTCCCGCTTCCCGCGCGCGTTCAGCGTTCGCTCATGATCATCGAGCGAGGAATCGTTCCAGCTCGACTTGGCGTGTCGCACCAGGATCAGGTTTTTCACCGTAAAGCATCCTCATGCACGAAAGTGTCGGTACTTCGGCTCAGGCAACCGAACGGCGGCCGGGTTTCGCCTGGCCAGGATCACTGAACGGCCGGTCGTGTCGGAGACTCGGCACGCGCTTGCGGGAGGAGGCGACGCTTTCCATGTCCACCGAGGCAACGATGGTACCTACGCCGTCGCCGCCGTCGGCGATGACTTCACCCCACGGAGATATGATAAGCGAATGGCCGAAGACCTCACCGCCGCCGGGAACGGATCCCACGGCGCAGGGAGCCACGACCACGGCGCCGTTCTCGATGGCCCGCGCACGGTTGAGCACATGCCAGTGAGCCTGCCCCGACGTCTTCGTGAACGCCGCGGGCACCGCGAGCATCTCGGCTCCGGCCTGCGCAAGAGAACGGTAGAGATGAGGAAATCGCAGGTCGTAGCAGGTGGTCATGCCGAGGCCACCCCAGGGAGTCTCGGTCACTACGGCCAGGTCGCCAGGGGAAACCACGTCCGATTCGCGGTATATCTCGGTCTCGGATAGATTCACGTCGAACAGATGGATCTTGTCATACCGCGCGCGGATCTCCCCCTGGTCGTCCACCAAGTAACCACGGTTGATGAGGCGGTCATCGAGTCCTTCCACCGCCACGGAACCGATAAGCGTCCACACACCGGCGTTCCGGGTGAATTCGCGCAGGGCCGCGAGCACGGGATGACTCGCCTCCGGCGCCGCCGGGGGACGGAATACTCCCTTGTCGGTTTTGAGGCCGCAGCAGTACTCGGGCAGGCACACCAACTCGGCGCCCTCCGCAACAGCTTCTCCGGCCAGGCGACACGCGACCTCGATGGCGTCGTCGAAGGTCGGCAGCGCAGGCGTCTGAACGCAACCGATGCGTACTTCTCTTTTGGTCTTCATAGTTTTCTCCCCAGGTTCTTCAGATATTGAATGGGCTAATGCGGTATACCCAGTTGATGCATCCTTTGATGAATCGCTTTCTGCGCTTCTATGAAGGGACGCTCCAGGTAGGCGAGATGATCTTCCTCGCCGTGGTGGTGCGTCGCCGTGCCCGGTTCGTGCCTCGCCGCGGTCCGGCGGATGTACTGCAGGTCGCCGTCGATGAGGGTGAGCATGTACTGGGCGGCATCCGAATCGAACATCCACCACTCGCCGCCGCAGGCGATGTAAATCGGCGAGGTGTGGGCGAATATCCCCCGTCCCCAGCCATCGTGATGGGGTACGCTGGTATAATCCGGACCCGCGCATCTCGCGGCCAGCCAGGTGTGCCCGTCGACACGCACGTGGGCCTTCAATTCAAGCCGCCGCGTGCCGTTGCGGTCTTCCGTGGAGGCCACGACCCGCCCTCCCTGGACGATCTCCAGGGTATGGATCGGGAAGATACTCTCCGACCAGGCTTCGACTTCCACCGTACCGGCACCCGACAGTTGCACGGTATCGCCGACTTGATGTCCTTCCACGTTCAGATGGATGATGGGACCGCCGCTGTGGAAGGTCCGCCCCTGCGCGACACTCTTGCACCAGTTGTCATAGGTGAATTCCTGGTCGGGCATGTAGGCGTAGGTTCGGTAGAGACCTACGGGCACGTCGCTGCTCATCTTGTCCGTGCCGCCCACCAGCGGCAACTTGTAGCCGCAGTTGAGGTAGCGGTAGTATTCGGTATGATTGAACGGAGCGTGACGCAACATCTCCACCCCGTCGACGCGGCCGGTGGCGATCAGTGCCGCGGGTTCGCCGTTCGGGTTCGGCAGATGGGGGATGATGACCGAGCCACCCTGCGCGTGGCACTGGTCCGCCCAGTCGCTCATCGTGATTTCCAGCGTCCCGCCCCATCTCGGATTCACCCGGGCCGTCGCTGCACCATGGCATCACCGGCTCCTTTAGGCCCCAGAGGATCAGATGGCCCAGGAAGTGCTGCCGGTTCTCCTGGCCCACGTACACGATGTTGTTCCCGTCCTGCGAGATACTCGGCCGGCCCGTGAAATCCTCCGTATTCGTGAAGAGATTCCCCCACTGCGAAGGGAGCAGGTTCACGACGTTGAGGTCCTCTCCCTGGGATTCCGTATGGCTGCCCTGGGTCGAGAGGAAATGTACGTGTGAATCTCCGCTATACCAACCCTGCGCGTTCATGTTGACCCAGCGCTTCAGGCGAAGGTTCAATTCCTGCTGTCCCGGTTCGATCTTCACCCTGGTCCGCAGCGGCTCGTACTCGAATCCCCGTGCCACGTCGACAATGACCTCGCCGCGCGGCAGCCACCCCTGGCACTTACCGTCGATGTAGGCGTAGGTGATCTGGCCAAGCCGAAGATCCCCGCCGATGTCGACATGCCAGGTATCCAGGTTGGAGTTGACCTGGTTGTGATGACCATAGGGCTGGTAGGGAATGCCTTCCGGTGAGCGAAAATGGACGCGGCAGGGCACGGGTCGGCCGGTGTCGTCGTCGAGGACGTTGACGTTCACCCAGTTTCGGCCCCGGTCGAGGAGTTCAATGCGCATGCGAGGGGTTTCGACCACCTTCTTCTGCTCGACGTCTCCCCACTTGACCTCGCCGACTTTTTCCTCGCCCTGCTTTACCGTAACCGTCGCGGACGGAATGGCAGCCACCTCCACGTAGGCCGGGCTCGACTTCGGATTCTGGGCTTCTCCCCAGCCGGCGAAATCATCGTCGACGAAATCATCGGCCGAAGCCTCGGGCAGGGGATGCACATAGGTCGCCGTTCCCCGGTCCACCTTCACACTCAGGTCAAAGGGTTTTTCCGCGTCTTCGGGATCGGTGAGCACCAGGCGCGCTTCGCGCTTCCCCTGGCGCACGAAGGGATGTTCGTTCGCATGGGAAATAGTGAGCCCTGCGATGATGAATCGGGGGCCGGCCGGACCGGCCGGAACAACCTCAAGCGATTCGATCTCGCGGTCCGGGTGAGGGTTCCGCCAGGCCCAGAGGAAGTATCCCTTGGAATAGTCTCCCGTAACTTCCGTCTGACGCCGGCCCATGTTGGACCAATGCCCCTCGTAACGCCGCATCAGCAGTTGACCGTGGTCCGGGAGCGCGACGAAAGGCTTTCCACCCAAAGATATGTGGGCAATTTCGAACCGTTCGCGGATGGGAACGCGGATCTCATCGCCTCCCTCTATGCGGAATACGTAATCCGCGACGGGGATCCCCAGCGGTCCGCCTTCCATCAGGTCGGATTCCAGCAGGCGATGGGCAATAATCAATCCCGTTGCGGAACTGTTGATGGGGATAGTCACACTGCCCGAAGCCCCATCTAGCGCGATGAAGCAGTTCGAACTTTCGTCGTTTATCCGGAATGGCAGACCGCGAAAGGACTGTTCACCAATGGGGGCGTTGGTCTTTTCGCTCAGGACTTCAAGCCCTGCATTACACAATGTCGACAGGTCAAGGGGTTGGTAGTCTGCCATGGGTGGGGTATTCCGGTCAAATGACATTGATTCGGATATGGATTTTACGTCATTAGACTGCTTAAACGAATGGCATAGAGTATTCTCAACTTCCTATATACACCCACCGGGTCCGAACCCAGTCCTAACATCACAAGTTCTTACGAGTTCCGCCTCGTAATTTAACTGAACCCGAGATGCGAGGTGTAAACATGAGGAGAGTAGTGTCATCCAGTCTGCTAACTGTATTCTCTACTTCTATGTGAACGATACATGCACGGTCTGTTAAACGAGAAAACGTGGCTCCAATCTAAGGTATTCATCTAATCTGTTTACTAAACGAACTGTAGCTTGCTCATGATAAAACCAAGGGTAGCTCAGTTGGTGTGTAAAGGCGATTCCACTTTCGTAGGGGATCTTTCATTATCTGATGATTAAGTCACATTTAATTGGGA
Organism: bacterium; assembly: GCA_965240335.1. GTDB lineage: Bacteria > JAAXHH01 > JAAXHH01 > JAAXHH01 > JAAXHH01 > JAAXHH01. Next base: position 75,987 of record CBDEKM010000008.1, on the reverse strand, counting down.
ATCCTTCACGAATTTCCTGTAAGAACTATACGGAGTAACTTCTGTAGAAGGTAACTAATTGCTGCCGTTGACTGTAGTCGACGTTTTCTTCACAAAAAGCTCACTTAGTGTTTTGGACTTCAACAATCGATCTATTGTTGTGTATCTCGGACCTTGCATCGTTCCCTTAGGCGAATTACCGTATTTAATCGGGCCGACCGCTTTAGCCTTCTCAGAGAATACCAACCTGTACTTTCCACTCTCTCCATAAGGCTCAATGTGACTGACAGGTGCATAGTGTGTGATTGCTGATACAGGATTCGTTTGATAGGCGGCTACGTACTCGATCTTGTCCAACATGCCGCCAGAAATTCGAATCGCGTACCAGCAATCCTTTTCCAAGAACACGTTTTCAAATCCTTCTTGCTGGGCCGGCACAACGACCGTATTCAAAAGGCCCTTCTGCTTTAGTGTCGACTTGGTCGACACTGTTGGTGTAGCCACCGCGCGAGGCACATCAAACACCCTGAGTCCAACCAGCGGCAGTATCTGCAAGATTTCACGCAGGAATGCTTGAATGTCCGCCTTCTCTGCTTCGCTTAAAGCGGGTTCCTGTGGGGCATTGCCATTACCGATTTTACAGCGCTTCATTTCGTGTGCCCGGGCAACCAGTGCATACTCTAACCATGTCACATGTGCTCGATTGAGCCCACCGCCGCTGTTTGATACGAATACAATCCCCGTATCCCAGAAATCTTTATTTAATGCGTGGGAATCAATCCGGTTTTTGATACCGTCTGCTTGACCCACATAAACCGTGAGGAGTTCATCGTCTCCCTCGCTGTAGCCAGTCAAGATGTAAACGCCCGTTCGAGCGAATTCAACCCGACTCTTAACCTCGGACCACTTCGATCGTGGGAATACGATACCTAGACCTGTCCAATTCATTCGGTCGATGAACCTTACTCCTCCTGGGTCACCATCTGGCACGAACATACGTAGTGTAAAGGCGTCTGGCATTTCTTGGCTCCAGTCAACACCATCCTGCGGTGTGGGTTGTAGCCACAGAATTCTACAGGCGTGGCATGGTAAGTATACGGGATTCTTTCGGCAACTCTAATCGAAGTTATGCGGTTGTTCAGACCTTGATGACAGTAAACCCGAATGACGTAAACAACTTTATCTTAAGGAGTTTTGTTTAGGAAGATAATGTCTGCAGCCAGACTGCATCCAGTTACTTCGGTGTAAATCTGTCTTCTAGTGAATGCAGAATTAGGTACAGGTTGGTCTGTATCGATAACGCATTGCACCAGACTTTACCAGCGGTATTAGAACATTGATCGTCAGGAAACTAGCCTTTACGCCTTGACAACCGGTAAACAAAGTCGTGCTCGACCCTAGGATGTGGCGGAGCAGATCGAAAAGCAGCAGTTTCGCCGGGACGAATAGTCGATGTTAAACCCTCATGCAAAGGATCTACAACATGGACATTAAAGGCCGCACATAAGGTGAAAGTCACCATTGTGAACAGTTCTTTCTTGGACAGCTTTGTACCCTCCGATGCGAATCACGATGGTTGCGTCGTCGGCCAATAGCGAAGCAATACCGGACCAAGACCCCTCCAAGAATGCCCGATATTCCTCAGTTCGAGTAAGCCGGTCATCTCGATTTCTGCGCAATTCAGGTCGAGGCTTGCCGCCCAAGAACCACAACCTTAACCATTGATCCTCGGCGTAATCAGTGGTATTGAGGTATGGCGGCGACGTGACAACAAGCTGTACTTGGCCTGCAAACTCACTAAAAGTCGAAGCTGCTTCGCGTGCATCCGAAAGCCGAACGACACCTTTGGTTTCTGCGGGTGGAAGTCTATAACGAAACGCTATAGCTCGCCGAAGCGTATCGAAAACCGGGCGCCTAGGCGGTATAAGACTTCTTTGATTCCACCAGCGCACTGAGTAGTTCGGCTTGGTGCTGATAGTTCGCGGCATTCGATTGCTAAGACAATAACTCGAACGATTCGGGTTCACCGTGTAGGATCCCTAGCATGACTGCTGCGATAAAGCAGTCGACTGCGTTGGCCCGCCAATTCAATGCATCCCTAAGGAAAAGTATCTCTTCAAGGGTTTTTCTCTCAAAGCACACCTCAAAAAATGAAGTGGGAACACCTCGATCTTCCGCATCGCTGTGGAACTCTTCTTTCAATGTATCGATCCTTGTGGCAATGTCGGTTAGCTTAGGAGCTGCTGCCTTAGCCGACGAAACACACACCGCGACTGGATTGACGTCGGAACCTACAGCCCTTCGACCCTTCAACAAGCTTTCGAACACTGTCGTTCCTCTCCCGCAGAACGGATCGAAGACTAGGTCGCCTTGAGATGTGAAATTCAGGAGTTGCTGTTCCACGAACTGTTCTGGGAACATCGCAAAGTATGGACAGATCGAATGGAAAGGATGTCGTCTGCTCATGCCTGTGCCCTTGCCACAGTGAGTGCATCTGAAATCCAATCTTTCACAGTAGCCAGTGTTTCATCTCCATCTGGGTGCTTAAAATTAACGAGCCGCTGTGCGACAGCACCTACTAAGCGCAGACGGTCGATCACAAGCCCGAACTCCTGCTCTCTGGACCAAGCTTCGGCAACAGCAATACTCTCAAAGGCCTTATCACGACGCCCCGCGCAGTCGTGATGTTGTGGGAAGGGAATGAATATGGCATGGATAAAATGTTCCGTTGGGCGTTCCGAGAACCAATTTAGAAAGCGTGGCATAGCGTTCTTTACGGTCTTCTCGGTCCAGTCATTTCCTGAAGCCACCTGACCGAATAGTACGAACTTACCCGGCCGTTTATCGGCAAAATCACTCCAAGCGATGACGTCAATGCCAGCATCCTTCTCTTGTCCCGTCGACCAGAGGGGAACTATCGTCAATGGTTTACCTAATCTTAGTTTCTTACTTACCTCAGCCAATGCTGAAAGGAACGCCGACCCGTCTTGCCTCGGCCAACCAAAGGATACAACTTGTCCTCCAAGCACACCACCAGCTGCTGTGGCCGAAATCAGCTGAAATAGGTGAGGAATCGCATTTCTTAATGTGGTTGGGTCATCAGCGGGTAGTCTGCCATCTCGGATCGCACTGATCAATAGACAAAATTGATAAGATAGCCGGGCCGCCTCGGTTACCGGATCATGTGTATCCGGAGCGGGTGACAAGCTCCAATCTTGGCCCTTTACGTTAAGCTCAAAGGGGTAATGGTCTTTCAGCACATCTGCTCTAAACTCCAACTCATCAATGACCTGATCAGTTGATAGGAAACGCTCATATTCAAGTATCTCGGTTTCCAAACTTTCTCCGGTTTCCGGCTCGACTTCGACTGCACGACCATTGTCGTCGAGAATATCCCACAGGCCGCCGAAGTCCGCCCGAGTTGCCACCTGTCTAGATTTGATGAGGCTTCGAATCTCAATCCAATCTGCGAGCCGACTGCGGGTGTCACTTATCTGCGGGCTATTGATCGGCATCGCCCGTGTCTCCTTCCTCGGCACGTTCAATTTCCGCTTTCATTGCGCCGTGAAGTGACAATATGGTACGACGAAGGTTGTCTACTGCTATCATGAGATCTGCACGACGATCAAAGTTTCCTACCAACTTCAAGGTTTCTTCGGCTTGCGCTATTGTCAGCATTAACGAGTGACCAAACTTTAAGGTTTTGTCTTCTACTTCGCTATATGCAGTATTTAAATCCCGCCTAGCTTCAAGCATCGTTCGCGCTGTCTCGTGCCCAAGGACTTCTACAAGGTGATTCAAATCCGGATTCTGGCTTGTTATTACCGAGGGTTCGTCCTTCTGACCGTATAGCCATGACATCAAGCGTCGCAGATTCTGGGTGGCATCTGACGGTACAGGGTTTCTTGTCAAAACCTCGGACCTGTCAGTCTCAGGCAATTGAAGGTACCGCCGAACATTTGGACGAGCTAGAGCAGTGTAGAGGTGTGAAAAGGGAAAGGACTTCTTTGTCGTTTCGGATCGATCAAAACCAGTAGTGTAACTCTGGGACAATACACGCCAGCCGTTTACCAATCGAATTACTGTATTGTGATTGTCCCCCAACCGACGGCTGATCTGCTTGATATCTTCTCCGTCATCCAGCCACTCTACTGCATATTTTGCTTTTGCCAATGCATCCCATTTATACGGTCCATTGATATGCTTAAAACCGATAAAACTACGTGCCTCTTCTCGCGATTTGACGTGATGTACGCGGATTTGTTGTGGTAGTGAATCCAAGCTAGGTTTGGAAGGGATGTCGATCTTAAGCCTTTCGCGTAGCCCGTGATCGGAGAGAATCCGAAGTGCGGCTAATCGACGATTCCCTTCCAAGACGACATTGGTGCCTTCTAAAACAATCAACGGCTCGTAATCCAGCCAACCTGAGCCCAGGATAGACTGTATCAATTCGTCTATGTCTACATGATCGATAAGGTATTCTAGTACTGCATCCTCATCCACGAAATCGGACTCAGTAACCCGAGGATTGCTCAAATCCAAATGGAGTTCCGCGGGATTGACAAACCGATCGCCCCTGTCGGTACCCTCTGTGGGGTCAACCATCTTTAAATCCCCCATTTGTTAGTGTGTTTCAAGTACACTTAAGGAATTTCAATTGGTCGTGAGAAAAGTTCTCTTCAATGATCTAACCAAAAAGCGCTTTACCTTATAAACACCGAACTGGCGTGCGATGTACATTACGACGAAAGACTAATATGGCTATACATCGATACGGTACTATCTTGTTAGTCTTGCACACTGCTACTCAAACATCAATCTAACAGAGAATGATTAGATTCTTGAGACAGTTCTTGTCTGGCTCTAGTAGGGTATTGTTATGCTTGCAGATCGTCGCAGTACGAGCTGTCCTCTAATAAACAGTCGAGGTATCGATCGATTTTACAGGTTGATTGTTCATCTTTTTCCTTAGTATCTTCATTCTATTAAAGCAACACACTACTGTAGGAAACAAACGCATCTATTGGTATCTTTCTGATCGAGAGTTCGGACGATGGACTCAAGTACTGTGCTGGTTAAATTTCAAGGAGGATATCAAAACTTCGTTCGTAATGACGCAATACGATCCTTTGGGATTATCCGGACCTTAATTAACCACGGTTAATGTCCATTTCACTTGGAATGTACTCCCAAGTATACCGGACTGTTAGCACGAATTCAACCCATTAACGGCATATTCCATACGGTTTCATTGTGACGTATGTACTCCATCGATAGATTAATTGTGGAAAACGTCACAATGTAGACCCAAGCACAGACCAGCCCCAATGAAAGGACTCCCCGAATGGCCCTCCACAAGGCCCTTTTTAAAAGCGGCTTCGCCCTGCCCACCTGCGAGAAGCACTTTCACGACCATGACGAAACCTGGTTGATCCTAGAGGGCACTGGTACTTCCTACTGGGTGGACCACGACGGAAACCGGGAGGAATTCGTACTGGAAGCGGGAGACGTCTGGATGATTCCCGCGGGGTACGAACACGGCAGCGATGGTCCGAACAGCGACGACTTCACGATCAATGTCTTCGATGGTACCAAGGCGCCTGGATGCCATGAGACCGCGCACTACTACGTCGAGAAGGAAGGTTACATCCCCTCCCTGCATCTGGTAAAAACACCGACGGATCGTTACGATACTGCGACAGGGTAGGGCACCGCATGGACATAAGTTTCTTCACGAGCGCGGGAGGGGATGCCTGGTCCCTGGATGAGTGTGCCCGGTGGGCGAAGGAAAACGGTTTCGACGCCGTACGGCTTTCGGCCGGCGGCGCCGTCGATCCGGACCGGGTGCTCGCGGAAGGACCCGATGCGGTAAGCGCCACCCTGAAGAAATACGGCATCTATCTCGCCGCACTGTCGGCCCACAACAATCTCCTGGACGACGACCCTGAACTGGCGGACGCCGGGGAAGACCGCCTGCGCAAGTCCATCATGGCGGCCTCGGTGCTCGGCGCGCCGGTGGTCGTCACCCACGCCGGCAGTCCGGTTGGCTGGCATTTCTACGGACAGTATTCGTCACCGCCCGGCAACCCGGGCGACCGGTCACTGGAACTGGTGGACCGGTTCAGGGAGCGCTTCGAACCCATCGTGAGACTGGCTGAAGACCGGGGCGTCACCATCGCCCTGGACGGCGCGGTACGCATGGGCAACATAGCATGCAACCCGGAGATGTGGGAAGCGGGTATTGGACGCCGTCCCATCCGATCATCTCGGTCTCTCCTGCGATCCGTCCCACTGGCTCTGGATGATGATCCTGCCCGCCGAGGACGCCATCCGCATGTTCGCGGGCAAGTGGGTGTACGCGGACGTGAAGGATGCCGAGGTAAGCAGGCACATGCTGTTCCGCCAGGGGATCATTGGAAACTCGTGGTGGCAGTACCGGGTCCCGGGACGCGGACAACTTAACTGGGGGACCGTCATCGGCGCCCTGGTGGAATCAGGCTACGACTACGTCCTCTGCGTCGAGAACGAAGACCGGGGCATGCCCGGCCTGGCCGGTTTCGCCCTCGGAGGCCGGCACCTCAGGCAGTTCTTGCCGCCCGCTGGCGCGGACTATCAGCAGCCGTCCGCTCCCTGGATCGTGTCTTGACCATCAAATAGACTTCCCACCCTTGTGGAATCGAAATTCTGCTGTCTTAACGGAGCCCGCCATGTTCAGTCTCGACCCCCTGCCGCCTGTCGATCGTCGCAGGACGGAAATCCGCCACCTGGACCTCCCTTGCGAATTCGTCGCCCCGGCCACGAAGGAAGCATGGGAGAAACGGGCACGGGCGCTCCGGGAACATATCCTGGTCAGCATGGGGCTCTGGCCGAACCCCTCAAAAACCGCGTTGAACGCGGAGATAACCCATCGAGTCGAGCGAAATGGTTACAGCATCGAAAACATACGATTCCAGAGCCTGCCCGGATTCTACGTGACCGGCAACCTGTACCGTCCCCTCGGAGCGACAGCGCCCGGTCCCGCTATACTGAACCCCCACGGTCACTGGCAGGAGGGACGTCTTAACCACGAACCCGCGGGGTCGATACCGGCCCGGTGCATTAATTTCGCCCGGCAGGGTTACGTGGCATTCGCCTGGTCCATGGCCGGTTACAACGACAGTACGCAACTGGCGCACCGGTCCTTCGGCGATAACCGGAAACTGCTCTGGGGACTCAGCCTCATGGGACTGCAGCTCTGGAACAGCATCCGTTCAGTCGACTTTCTGGTGTCGCTGCCTGATGTGGACCCAGGCCGCATCGCCTGTACGGGCGCCTCCGGCGGCGGCACCCAGACGTTTATGCTGACCGCCGTGGACGACCGGGTGATGGCCGCAGCGCCGGTCAACATGGTTTCCGGTCACATGCAGGGTGGATGCATCTGTGAAAACGGTCCCAATCTGCGAATCGAGACGAACAACATGGAAATCGCCGCCCTTGCCGCGCCGCGGCCCCTGCTGCTGGTATCGGCCACCGGGGACTGGACGGTCAATACGCCCGTACTGGAGTATCCGGCCATCCGGGCCGTGTATTCGCTCTACGATGCCGAGGAACACCTGGAGGAAGTGCAGATTGATGCTGGGCACAATTACAATGCGGCAAGCCGGGAGGCCGTGTACACCTGGTTCGGCAGATGGGTACTGGGGAAGGACAGCGGCGATCGGCTTGCAGATGAACCCGTTGAGGTGGAAACCACGGAGACCATGCTGGCGGTTACGCCTGACGCTACACCGGATATCTGGGTCGACGAGGAAGGACTGACGACCGGTTGGATCGAACGGGCCCGAAAACAACTGGATAAGATGAAACCCGTGGACGCCAAGTCTCTGCGCAGGTACCGGCAGGTCATGTCGGCCGGTTTTCGTTCGATCGTGGGCATGCCGGACACACGGGACAACGATCTGGTCGTGACCTTGCAGGGGAGGATCCAATCCGATTCCTGTACCACGCAATCCGGTTTCATCGGGTGGAAGTCCAATGGGGACCGGGTACCCATTACCGAGTTTCGGCCATCCGGAACGCCGCGAGGCGCCGTGCTCCTCGTCCATCCCGACGGCGTGTCGGGCCTGACCCAGAAAAACGGGCTGGACCCATTGCCATTGATTCAGCATCTGCTGGGAAATGGCCGGGTGGTACTCGTGGCGGAAGTCTTCCAATCGGGTAATGCGGTCGGTGAAGTGGACACTGGGAAACACGCCTATTTCTCCACCTACAACCGAACCGTAACCGCCCACCGCGTCCAGGACATCCTTACGGCCGTGACCTGGCTACGGCGTTCCAGTGGACGTCCTTCCGTGTCGCTCATGGGCATCGGCGCGGCCGGACCCTGGTGCCTCTTGGCCTGCGGACTCTGTCCCCAGGTCGTTCGGGCCGTGATCGATATCGATCAATTCGATACGGACAGCGATGGGGAGTACGAGGAGAAGCTGTTCATACCCGTGCTCCGACGACTGGGGGGACTGGCCTCGGCTGCTGCCCTGGCAACGCCTGCCGAGTTGTATCTGCATAACACCGGCGCGAAGTTCCAAGCCGACGAAATGGAATCGGCGTACCGTGCGGCCGACGCCATAGACCGGCTCAGGGTCCAGAACGGTCCCGCCGACATGCGGCAGGTTATCGCCTGGATCGAAGAAGGATCCCGGGAATAAGAACCCCATTAGTAGTGGGCGGCGATCTTAACGCCCGGCGCACCTGCACCCGAACCAACCTTTCCAAATTGCTCACCGCATCTGCCGCACACGATCCGTGCTGCCCTACCGCATCTGCCACACACGATCCGTGCCGTCCTACCGCATTCCTTGCCGCACCTGCTGCAGAAAGTTCCGCGCCTGTTCGTGAAGTGGATTCACGACGAGCGCATGTTCGAAACTGGCTACCGCCTCTTCATCCCGACCCATGCGGTGCAGCACGGCGCCTATATTTGTCCAGGTCTGGGCATTGTCTGGATTGATCCTGGTCGCTTCCCTGAAATATCGCAACGCTTCCTCGTAACGGTCCTGTCCAAAATGCAGCGCGGCCAGGCGCGTGACGGCTTCTTCGAATTCAGGATTCGATCGATAGGCGAGCAGGTACTGTTCCGCCGCGGCCTCGAACTGTTTCCGGCCTTCTTCGGCCATGCCCATGAGATTGTGCAGCGAAGCCTTCCAGGTGGAATCCGTGGTTCGTGCCAGTCCGCTTTGCAGGACCGACACGGCCTCGTCGAATCGCTGCAGTGTGATATACGTATCCGCCATCGCGGCATAGGCCTGGGCGAGTCCGGGATCGGCATCGATAACCCTTCTATACCATTGGATTGCTTCCTCGTATCGCTGCTGCCTTCTGAGGGCTTCCGCGAGGTTCTGTAGATTTGTAGCATGTAAGCGGTCTAGTTCCACGGCACGACGCAGATAGACCTCCGCCTCCTCCAACCGGCGCAACTGCAGGAGCATCAGGCCAGCGCTAGACTGCCCCTCGAAGGATCCCGGGTCCTGTTCGATGACGACCAGCGCAGTCTCGAGTCCGTCCTCGAAGCGGCCCTGTCGCCTGTACATTTCAATCAGGTTATGCAAGGGCGTTTTGAAACCCGGTTTGAGTTTCACGGCCCGTAGCAGATGTCCCTCGGCCTCCTCGAATCGATCCAGTTCCGCCAGGGCCGCGCCTAACGCGGTATGCGCCTCGGCAGGCACAGCGCCTTTCTCGACTGCTGTCTGCGCGGCGTCAAGCGCCTCGTCCAGGCGGCCGAGATCGAACAGACCCTTGGCGAGGTTCACGTGGGCGAACCGCGCCGCCGGATTCAGTTCCAGGATATGGCTGTTGAAAGTGATGACGTCCCGGTAGATATTGGCATGGCGCCAGCTCAACGTACCCATGAGCACCAGTAGGAACACGACCAAGACCTGACTGACCGACCGCCCCGCACCCGGCAGATTGTTCACGAGAATTGTTCCCGCAACGACAACAAGGATGATGATACCGAGACCGGCCAGGTACTGGTAACGTTCGGCGACGAAGGAGTACTGCATGTAACCGTAATCAATGAACCCGAGTACGGGAGAAAGCGTCACCGCAAAGAACACGACACAGGCCAGCGGTCCCCTGCCGGTTCGACCTCGATACATCCACAGAAAGACCGGTACCGCCACGGCGCCGATCAGGTACAGCCAGGAAACGAAATCCGCCTGGTCGACTTTCCAATGGGGATAGATAACCGCGAGGTCGAATGGCCAGAACAGTTTGCCCACGTAGAACCACAGGGCGTGAGAGGCGATAAGCGCCCGTTCCACGAGGGTATAATCGAAGGAAATGGGTTCCCTGATCCTGGAGAACGCCACGTCCGCCATGGCGACGCTCAGCGCGAGCAGGAAGAACGGCAGCACGTGCAGCACGTCTTTACGGGTTACCCGGCCGCTCGTCCACCAGTGCCACAGCAACAACACCGCGGGCAGGGTGACCACGATCGATTTGCAGAGCATGCCGGCGCCGAAAAGCACCAGGGAGAGGACGTAGTTACCCTTCCGATGAATTTTGGTGAAACGGATATAGGTCCAGAAGGCGGTCAGGTAGAAAAGGGTGGAAAGCAGGTCCTTGCGTTCCATCACCCAGGCGACCGACTCGACATGAAGCGGGTGCACCGCGAAAACGGCGGCGATCAGCCATGCCCCCGGAACGGCCAACCTGATTACAAGCCGCCAGACCAGCAGCGTGTTAACCAGGTGCAGGGCGATGTTGACCAGGTGGAATCCCAGGGGTTCGAAACCCCACAGCTTGTGCTCGAGCCAGAACGTGGTATATACGAGGGGCCAGTAGTGACTTTCATTCTCGATCACACTCGGAGAGAACCAGATCTGCCAGATTCCGGAAACGTCGCGTATCGCCTCGGCCTCCAGGAATATCCGGTCGTCCCATACGAAACCGGCCTGCATCGCGGGAATGTAGGGGACGATCACCGCAAGGCAAAGCGCCAGCAGGTAGATCGCGTCCTTGCCACGAAACAGACCTGCGACCACTCGTATTCCGGTTCTTGAAGAGGTGCCGCCAACACCAGGCGCGTTTTGACGGTTCCTGCTTTTTGACATAGAGGTTTCCAGGCCAGGCTCGAAGACGCATACAGGAAACAACCAGCTTTCATGCCGGTATTTCTATTCCATCGGCTCACCAGAAAACCTGATCCCATCGTCTGGCGGAGGACCAGGTGCATCGGGGTCAATCTTTTCTACGATTTGGCTCATTTCATAAACAATGGCCGGTGTGAACTCCTTCCAGTTCCGGACGGGGTATCGTTTTCGTCCCTCCTCAACAGTTGCACATTGCCAAAACTTCTTTCTAACGAAAACCCAGGAATAGTCAAGTTGGGGATATCGGCGATAATGTGGCTTACAGAAGAAATGGTATTTTCCAGACCAGTGTTAATCAAGCTTCCCGATCCTGCGTCATAGAAGGGTCCGCGGTTCGTCCGGTCTTCGCCCGTGCGGTTTCGTTGCGCGTATTGCCACTATCTCGACGATGTCTTCCAGCAGCTTTCTTCAAGTCTTCCTCCACGATCACATAACCCGTCTTCAGATAACAGGCGTATCCTCTTTTGAATTGGCCTTAAAAGTCCATGCGGAATTGATGACGTAATTGAACAGGACCGCCGGAACGATGGCGCAGCCCTGCAGGTAAACGGGGGGGACTAGTGGCCATATCCAGTTCAGAACGAGAAACGTACCATAACTCAGGCCCAGCGTGCCGAGCGAAACGAGGTGGTATTTCATACCGCGTATCCGCTTTCCACCCACCATGGTACGATCGCGAAAGGTCCAGTAATTGTTGATCAGGAAGTTCGACAGGATGGACAGTTCGATTGCCACGGGCGAAGCCAGCAGACGATGTACCCCCAGCCCGATGAATAACTGAAAAGAACCCAGGTTGACGAATACCCCGGACAGACCGGTGACGGCGAACTTGAAAAAGGTTTCGATTGAAGAAGATACCGGTATGCTGTAGCGTTCATTACGGGTGACCCGACCTGCCTTTACATCGAATCCTGTTTGATCACCCGGCGGGATACTGTCTTCCCTGACACAGGGACAGTTGAAACACAGGATCAAGTCATACATCTCATTGGAGCATGGTACTCCCTAATCAATTCACAATGCGGTTTCCTGTCAAATACGATTGCCCGGAGACTGGGAATGGGCTATATTATCGGGCTGTAACGCCATCTGCAAAGGGCGGATGCGATACGTTTCATCAGTATTTCCCCCGGCAAACCGCCTGGCGGTCCGGGTAGAAAATACGAATTCCAAGGATTACCCCGTTATGTCCAAACCCCCTGACATGGGTGAAATGCAGAAGGATTTGAAGGAGTTCTTTTCGAACAAGTACGGTGCGCAGGTGCAGTTCGCCCAGCCGGAAAAGGAGGGCGTCCCCTCCGATCCACCCGCCGAGGAGGCTCCGCTGCCTGAGATCCGGTTCGATATGAAACCGGAGGGACTGGAAGCCTATCTGGACGAGTATGTCATCCGCCAGCACGAGGCGAAGGAGATCCTGGCCACCAAGATCTGCACCCATTTCAACCGAATCAGGCTCCAGGAAGAGCAGGAACCGGTCGGCAATATCAAGAACAACATCATCCTCATCGGACCGACCGGCGTGGGAAAGACCTACCTCATCAAGCTCATCGCCAACCGGATCGGCGTACCCTTCGTCAAGGGCGACGCCACACGTTTCAGTGAAACGGGCTATGTTGGAGGGGATGTAGACGAACTGGTCCGCTCACTGGTTCACGAAGCAGATGGCAATATCAAGCTTGCGGAACACGGCATCATCTATATCGATGAGATCGACAAGATCGCTTCGTCGGGAAACACCGTCGGGCCCGACGTGTCGCGGACCGGGGTCCAGCGCACGCTTCTCAAGTTGATGGAGGAAACGGATGTGGACCTGCAGGCGCCACACGATCTGGCATCCCAGATGGAGAACGCCCTCCAGTTCCAGAAAACGGGCAAGGTGGAAAAAAAGCGGATCAATACGCGCAACATCCTGTTCATCGTCAGCGGCGCTTTCGCCAACCTGGAAGAGATCATCAAAAAACGCATGAGCGTACAGTCCATGGGATTCGAACCGGGCGATGAGTCGGAAAAACCGGAGGACGGTGAATGGTTGCCCAATGTTACGGCGGAGGACCTGATCGAGTATGGATTCGAATCGGAATTCATTGGCCGTCTCCCGGTAACCGCCGTACTCCACAGGCTCGGGATCGACGACCTGTTCCAGATACTTCAGAACCCGAACGGTCCGGTCATCATCTCCAAGAAACTGGATTTCAAGGCCTATGGCATCGACGTCGATTTCGACGAGGAATCGCTGCAACTGATCGCGGAAAGAGCCCACCAGTCGGGTACGGGCGCGCGGGGTCTCATCGGCGCGATGGAACGGATTCTGATCAAGTTCGAGAAGAAACTGCCTTCCAGCACCGTGACACAGTTTAACGTGACGGCAGCGTTGGTGGAGCACCCGGAAACGGAACTCGAGCGGATTCTTGCCGAAGCGCCCCCCGAACGCGCAGAAGAAAAACAGGTGTATTTCGAGGAACACGACATAACACTCACGCTGGACCCGTCCGCGGCCGCGGCGTTGGAAGAAGTGGCGGAGCAGCAGGGCAGAACCATCGAAGATATGGGGCTGGAGCTGTTCAAGGATTACGTTCACGGGTTGAAGCTGATCCAGGCGAAGGAACTGAAAATCACGGAAGAGGCCATACGGAACCCAGCCGAATACCTGGACCGCCTGATCAAGAAGTTCTACGAGAACCAGACAAAGACCACCTGACGATCTTCCAAGCGAAACATCTCACATGATCCCGGTAGCGCTCACCATCGCAGGATCGGACTCCGGAGGCGGAGCCGGTATCCAGGCGGACCTGAAGACCTTCTCGGCCAATGGCGTGTACGGTATGTCTGCCGTTACATCGGTCACAGCCCAGAATACCGTCGGCGTGCAGGGCGTCCATAATATGCCGCCCGAAGCCGTTGCGGCTCAGATCGAATCCGTCCTGTCGGATATTGGCGCCCAGGCGATCAAGACAGGCATGCTCGCCAACGCGGAGATCATCGCGGCCGTGGCGGATGCGCTGCGGGGCTATCCGGATATCCCGCTCGTCGTTGACCCGGTGATGATCGCCAAGAGCGGCGACACGCTGCTGGAAACGGCGGCCGTTTCCACGCTGATCGAACGGCTATTTCCCTTGGCGGCCGTCATTACGCCTAACCTGGACGAGGCGAAGACGCTGACGGGTATCGAAGCTTCGGACGTGGAAGGAATGCGGGCCATCGCGCAAAGGCTCCATGAAATGGGTCCGCGCAACGTGGTCGTCAAAGGCGGACATCTGGAAGGGCCGGCCGTGGACGTACTTTACGACGGTACGCAATTTACGAATCTCGAGGCCGAACGCGTCGACACGAAGAGTACCCACGGCACCGGTTGCACCTTCGCCTCGGCGATCACCGCCGGACTGGCGAAAGGCGCCAGCGTCGCCGATGCCGTAAGCGATGCCAAGACCTACCTCACCGGTGCCCTGCTTCACGCCGTCCCCATGGGTGGGGGACACGGACCGGTCCATCACTTCCACAACCTCTACCGCGACGCCGACCGCATCGCGGTCCTCGACCAGTTGTCGGCCGCGGCGCAGCGCCTCGAGCGCGCCCATGCGGGGGAGCTTGTCCCGGAAGTACAATGCAACCTGGGCATGGGGCTGGCCGACGCGCGGTCAGCCGACGACGTGGCGGCCTTCCCCGGCCGGCTCATCCGCGTGCGCCGGGAGATCCGCTCCGTGGCGCCACCTGAATTCGGGGCGTCATCGCACGTTGCCCGGATCATACTCACCGCCATGCGGCAGGATCCGGCCAAACGATCCGTGATGAACATCCGATTCGACGAATCTATCCTGGGCGCCTGCCGAAGCCTGGGTCTCTCGGTCGCATCTTTCGACCGGCACGAGGAACCCCTCGAGTCGAAGACGCGTGAAGGCTCGTCCCTCGAATGGGGAACGGCCAGAGTCATCGATGAACAGGGATACGTGCCGGATGTAGTCTACGACCTGGGCGACGAGGGGAAGGAACCCATGATTCGGGTCATCGCAAGCGACCCGGAGCGGGTCACGGATATCGCACTGGCCGTATTGGAAAGATCCCGGGGCAAGTAGCGGAAGTTCAATACCCCAGTTTTCGTAGATAGGCGCGGTCCCGCCGCATCTTTTCCTCGTCGGGAAAATCCGACTGGCTGGGACACACGGTCACCCACCGATCGTAGCCGATCTCCTCCAGCGCCTTCATGGAAGCGCCGAAATCGAGCAAACCACCTTCACCGAGTTCGACGAAACGGTAATCCTTGTAGTCCTGCAGGTGTACGTACACCAGCCGTTCCTTGAAATCCCGGATGGACTCGGCGGGATCGTAGTGCCAGAAAGCCGAATGGGAAACGTCGATGCAGAGCTGCGCCCGTTTCATCAGGCTCATGAGGAGTTCCCATTCCTCGCGGGAATCGACTGTGGTGCTGGTATGGATGTGGTAGCAGACGTCCAGGTCGTATTGGGACGCGTAATCGGCGAGTTCGTCCGACAGGTCCGCCAGGGCCCGGATGTCGTCACGTGTCGAGGAACGGCCGTAGGGACGATGGGCGCCCATGAACATATAGGTGTCCGCCTCCACGTCTGCGGCGAAATCGATGCGGCGCCTGTTGCGCTCCAGCATCTCTTGGTCTCCGTCGAGCGTGATGCCGGTACCGCAAACCACGGCGACCGGGACGCCGGCCCGGTCAGATATGGTCTTAACCCGCCTGGCCGAACCCAGCCAGTCCAGCGACTGGCGGATCTCCCAGCCGTCCCATCCGGTCTCCTTCAATTGTCCCAGTATGCGGTCCAGGTCAGGGGTGGCCCACCGTAGTCCGCTGTATCCCAGTTTGAATGCCAAAGGAACTCCCTTACCCGGCCACTTCACCCGAAATAGCGATCTTCCGTACCTCTTCTCCGTCGAGCCGGTAATCGGTCGAAAGGGCGTCTATGGCTTCGCCGACCCGGCTCAGCGGCAGGGTGTGAGAAACCATTTCTTCGAAGGGATAGCGACCCGATTCGAGTATGGGAAGACCGCGGACGAAGTGCGAGATAGTGCTGGCCCAGACGCCGACAAGGGTGATGTGGCGGAACACGAAGTGGTTGAAGGGGTTCATGCGGACGTCGCCCGCGTCGGTGAAGTGTCCGCCTTCCACGTAGGTGCCGCCCCGGCGCAGCATTTCCACGCCCTCCGGGATGGCCGGTGGAACGCCCGTGCATTCGAATACCACGTCGGCGCCGTAACCACCCGGCGTTTCCGCCTTGACCAGTTCGATACGTTCCTGCGCATCCGGCACTTCTTCGATATTGATGGTCACATCGGCACCGAAAGCCTTCGCCAGCTCCAGCCGGGACGCGGGTGCGCCTACGACGATGGTGCGGTGCGCGCCGGCCTCGCGGGCCGCCGCCAGGCTGAACAGTCCGATGGCGCCGGCGCCCTGGATCACGGCCGTGGACCCGAGTTTCATCTGGGCCTTTTCGGCGAAATGGAGACCGACGGTAAAGGGTTCGAGCAGCACCGCGATTTCAGGCGGGCTTTGTACCTTGAGGAACTTGCTGTGGGGTATGTTCAGCAGTACGTAGTCCGCGTACCCACCCTGGAAATGGGGTTTGACGTCGGCGTAGGGCCGGAATCCGTAGGCCAGCACGTTGGGACAAAGCCCCGGCTCCCGGACCACCGCGCAGAAATAGCAGGTACCGCACTGCTGTCCCGGAATGATGGCAATGAGATCGCCCTCTTTCACGGGCTTGTTCATCGCGTCCGTGTCGACGCCGGATCCCATCTTCTCGATAACGCCGACGATCTCATGGCCCAGTACCAACGGGAAGGCTTTACGCCGCATGTGGCCGTTGTAAATATGTACGTCCGTGCCGCATACACCGCACATGGACTGCCTGACGAGCACCTCGCCCGGACCCGGGTCCGGGACCACCGCCTCGCCGACGGTGAAGGTACCCTTTTCCTCGTTCAGGATCGCCGCTCTTCCCGTTCGCGCCATCTTGCCTCCAGGTTTACTTTAAACCGCTCCGGCTAAACAACCACTTTAGTAATCACCGCAGTATTTCCAGGCGGTTATTACCCTCAGCCGTTGAAGCGTCTTTCCGCCTCCGCCCAGTCCACGACGTTCCACCACGCTCCAATGTAAGCAGGGCGCAGATTCTGATAATTCAGGTAGTAGGCGTGTTCCCATACGTCCAGGCCGAGTATCGCCGTTTTCCCTTCCATGGTCGGGCTGTCCTGATTGGCCGTGGAATAGACCTCGAGGTTACCCGCGCCGTCTTTGGCGAGCCAGGCCCAGCCGGAACCGAAGCGTGTCGCTCCCGCGGCCGCGAACTGTTCTTTCATCGCGTCCAGACCGCCGAACGCGCCGTCGATCGCCGCGGCCAGGTTGCCCGTGGGATTCCCGCCGCCGCTACCGCTCATGATCGTCCAGAACTGCGTGTGATTGGCATGGCCGCCGCCGTTGTTGCGCACGGCCGTCTTGATGGCGTCAGGAACGATGGCGCAATTGTCCGCCAGCAATTCGTCCAGGCTCTTTCCCGTCAGATCGCCGTGGTCCGCGAGGGCGTTGTTCAGGTTTGTTATGTAGGTGTTGTGATGCTTGCCGTGATGGATTTCCATCGTGCGCGTGTCGATGTGTGGCTCGAGCGCGTCATGGGCATAGGGCAAGGCGGGCAGCGTGAAAGACATGATACTCTCCTTTGGGGATGAATCCGCACAACTGTTGAGAATCGCGGTACCGGCCAGACCGGCCAGGGCGCCGCCTGTTATTCGACCAAGAAAACCGCGGCGGGACAGGCCGGAGCCGGTCCCGTCGACATCGGAATGCGATTCCAATGCGTTACCAGAAATATCGCCGTCAAGCGCTGATGATTTCATATTGTAGATAATCCCTTCATGGTTACCTGCAACCTGCCGGTGATCTCACGGCGACGGCGCGTAACTGCTACTCCGGCGGCACGATATCTCCGA
This sequence comes from bacterium, assembly GCA_965240335.1. Classification (GTDB taxonomy): domain Bacteria; phylum JAAXHH01; class JAAXHH01; order JAAXHH01; family JAAXHH01; genus JAAXHH01. The sequence continues at coordinate 57,931 of CBDEKM010000008.1, read as the reverse complement.
ACAGGGTGAAGGGCGTGGAACCGTTGACGCGTACGGGAACGATCATATTGGATTCAATGCCAGGCCGCCTGGGAAATACCACGGTCTTGAAGGTGCCCGTCTTGCCGAAGAGCTTATGGGCGTCGCGCTTGGACTGGCCCTCGACGAGCACGTTCACGGTACGTCCCCTGAACGCCTGGTTCCTGGTTTCGGAGATCGATTTCTGCATGTCGATGATGGCCGTCAGTCTACCGGCCTTCACTTCTTCGGGCACGTCGTCGGCCAGCCGTCTATGGGAAGCCGTGCCGGGCCGTGGAGAATACTTGAACATGAAGGCGCTGTCGAACTGTACGGTTCGCATCATCTCACGGGTCGCCTCGAACTCTTCATCCGTTTCGCCGCAGAAGCCCACGATGATGTCCGTCGTCAGGGCAATACCGGGTATATTCTCCCGGAGCCGACGGACGACGTCGAGGAAAACCTCCGGAGTGTAATCGCGTCGCATACGGGATAGGGTCGTCGGCGCGCCCGATTGCAGCGGGAGGTGCGTGTGGGGGCATATCTTCGGAGAGGCCGCCATGACTTCGATCAACCGGTCCGGGAAATGCGCCGGGTGCGGTGAAGTGAAGCGGATACGCTCGATACCTTCCACTTCCGCCGCGCGGGAAAGCAAGTTCGCGAATTCGACTTCGCCGTCCTGGTACTTGTTCACCGTCTGGCCGAGCAACGTTACTTCCCGGTATCCTTCCGCCGCGAGGTGCTCGATCTGGCGCAGCACTTCGTCGTGGGGCGTACTACGCTCCCGGCCGCGAACGAAAGGCACGATGCAGAAGGAGCACATCTTGTCGCACCCGCGCATGATCGTGACCCAGCCGTTCACCCCCGCTTCCCGCACGGGATCGATATCGAGGTAATGCTCCGCCCGGTCCCAGGTCAGGTTCAGCGCCGGTTCGTTGCCGGTGTCCAGGGCCTGAAGCATGGCAGGTAGACGCCGGTAGCTGTCTGGACCCGCGACCAGGTCTATATAAGGCGCCTTCTCGATGATCCGGTCGCCGAGATGCTGAGACATGCATCCGCAGAGTCCCAGGATCAGATCGGGATTAACCGTCTTGTACCGGTTCAATTCGGACATGCGTCCGAGCACGCGCTGCTCCGCGTTTTCCCGGATGGCGCAGGTGTTCACCAGGATTACGTCGGCCCGGTCGACCCGGTCGGTGATCCGGTATCCCTCGCTGGCCAGCAGACCCACGATCAACTCGGAATCCGCCTTGTTCATCTGGCATCCGTAGGTCTCCACGTACAGGGAGCGTGCCTGTATCGCGGAAGGGGCCTCCGGCGGTTCCAAAACTGTCCGGTCCGTATTGTCCATGATATCCATGCTGCCCATGCAGTCCGTAACCATTACTGCCCCGTTTTTTCGCGTGTTTTCAGTTCGCGCTAATCTATAGAACCTGCGAGGTATCGTCAATCAAAAACAAACCCGTACCGCCGTATCCGCGACCGCAGTTGATCCAGTCCTTCCAAGACCTCTCCGCGGGGCAGCCCACCCCTTTCCAGGCGGTCGTTCGCCATGGATTCGAGCCGTTCGTAGAATCCCAGTCCGAGCCTGGCGATTTCGGGCTCGGCGGGGTAGTCGTCCAGTATGTGGAAGAGGATGTCTTCGGCCCGGGCAAAGTGACCGTACCGTTCATAGTACCTGAACAACAGCATCGAGGTCGACATGGGCAGTTCCTCATCCTCCAGGAGATCCAGCAATTCACCGATCGCTTCGTGGGGGTCCGTCACGAGACTCGTGGCGTTTATTTCTTCGCTGATCCAGCGAAAACCTTCCGTGCCGATGGACGGTTCCACGGCGATTTCCAGGTAACAGTTGAGCGCCTTGCGAAAAAGCCGCCGTCCGTCTTCCTCCTGTCCGTCAACCATGGCCAGCGCGCCGTCCTCCTTGAACAGGCGTGCGGCCATGAGGGCCGTGTCTACCGCCCCGCCGCTCCGTTTCATCAGCATGGACAGCAGGGTTCGCTCCGAGAGCGCCATCACGGAGGCGGTTGACAATCCGAAGATGTCCTCCCAGGTCTGCGTGATGATAGAACGGGCCCGGTGGAAGTCCTGGTCGCGCCGGGACCGGATCAGCAGGATCATGGCATCGATGAAAACGCGGATGGTTCTCATGATGTAGTCCTGTCGAAACATCGATCTAATCCTCCACTTTTTCCCGGGTCGGCAGAAACGGCCGGGCGCCCCGCCGGGTCACCGAGACCGCGGCGGGCATGAACCGTCCTCCGAGGATGGTCTCCCCGGGCACTGGAATCCGAAGCGCCAAAATGACCTTGTCCGTACTCGAACTGCCGACGACGATACGAGACATTCAGCCAACCTCTGGGAATGTAGATATATAAGAGGAGATCATTCCGGGGATCAGCAGCAGCATAAAATAGAAAAGGCAGGGAGGAAACCACACCCCCTGCCTTTACTCATGCTTAGCGGTCTGAACGGATCAGCAGTCGTTTTCCGACCAGATGTACTTGATGGGATTGACCCGTCGCCGGTCCTTCTGAATCTCGTAGTGCAGGTGGTACCCGTTGGCTCTTCCTGTCATCCCAACCTGGCCGATGACGTCGCCGCGCTTCAGTTCCATACCCTTTTTGACCATGATCGCGGAGAGATGTCCGAAACGGGTCTTGAATCCGTTCTGGTGGTCCACGTCGATATGCAGGCCGTACCGGGCGCCCACGCCGGTCTTGACCACAATACCGTTGGCCGGAGATTTCACCGGCGTGCCCGGAGCCGCGGCGATATCGATCCCGCGGTGCATGGTGTAGAGACCCGAAAAGGGGTCGTTCCGCGGTCCATACCGACTGGTAATCACGCCCGTCACCGGTGTAATTGAGGGTACGAACTGCCAGCGGTCGTCTATCTCCCGGACCTGTTGCTCGATATCTTCCATGCTCCTGAGCGAAAGACTCGACATGCGTTTCGAGGTTTCCATCTCGGAGTGCAGTCTGGATACCCGGTAATAGGGAGAATCTATATTGAACCGCGGCGCTGGAATCTCGGCGCTTCCACCCACACCGACCAGCCGCACATCCGGGTGGATCATGGGCAGGCCCGATATCAGGCGGGCCGATTCCTCGGATACGATGAGCGCGTCCAGCCTGGCCTTGTTCGACCGGCTCGACTGTTCCAGTATCCTGATTTCTTCGTGATAACTTACATGCCTGTACTCCGCGAGTATCGATCGCGCGCCAGAGTACAAGACGCCTGTTACCATTAACAGCGCGCCCAGCATTACAGGGATCAGCAGGCTGGGGATACGTATCGACCGATCCCCAAAATGCAAGACCATGAGCCAGGTCGGCAGTCGGTTTTTTCTCAAAGCTGTTGATCCTGAAACGGGTTACAAATCCACCTTTGTCTTAGCGCGTAAACCAGTTACCCAAACATATAAAGTTCAAAATGAATAGATTTGGCATGCGTGTCAAACTTTTTTTGCAATCTAGCGTCTACGGACTGGCGATATTACAGTCCCTGAGCCGGGAAAAAGGAGGTAGACGGATCGAGAATGCGGCCCTCGTGGTGAATCTCGTAGTGGATATGGTATCCATTGGTCTTGCCGGTCTTGCCGACCAGTCCGATGATCTCTCCCCGTTTCATCCGCTTCCCTCTTGCGACAAGCACTTCCGATAGATGGCCGTATCGCGTCGTGTACCCGTTCTGATGGGTGATGTCCACGTACCGGCCGAGGCTCGTGTTTACGCCGGTGCGAGAAACAACGCCGTCGGCTGTCGCCCGAACCGGCTCGTCCCTGGGTGCAGCGATATCCAGTCCGCCATGTACGCGTGGCTCGTCGCTCAGCAGGTTGCGCGACGAACCGAAGTATCTGGAAACGGGACCGCGCACCGGCGACACGACGGGGATACCGTGCCAGTATGTCTCGTTCTCCCTGGATTGTGCTTCGACAGATCGCAGGCTGGCCAGTTCTTCGCGGGCTTCGATCAGCAACCGGTCTATCCTTCCACCGATCTCGCGCACCGCCTCTCCGGGCGAACTGTAGGCTTCTGTGGTCGACATGGACGAAGCGGAAGCGGACGGACCGCCCGTACCGCCAACCGGACCGGGTGTGTTCGACCCGTGAACGATCGTACTTATGTCCACCGCCCGTTCAGATAAAGTCCGGATCTGCGTTTCAAGACTGCCATCGAGTTGATGAAGGGCCCGCAGCTGTTCGCTCAAACGGGCGTTCTCCGCCTCCCGTTCGGCCAGTGATCCGTTGTCCAGCAAGGTAAGTAGATATGGTGTGCCGAAATGCCATCCAACAAGCAACAGGAGCACTAAAACGGTGATGCCGGCCAGGAACGACCAGCCGCCGAATGCCCTGGGACCGACGTGGGAGCGACCTGGTAGATGTATGAGCGATATGAATCTGCGCAATGGCATATCCGCCTCCGTGGTCCGGCGGTCGGTGCGTCCTCCGGGGAGGACGATGCACGGCGGGTTGTCCTGGGAGGGTCCCGCCTTGGCTCGGAATGGGGATCGATCAGTTCAGATAGGCCCGAAGCTTCTGGCTCCTGGAGACGTGGCGCAGCCTGCGAAGCGCCTTTTCCTTGATCTGCCGTACGCGTTCCCGTGTCAGACTGAAACGCGAACCGATCTCCTCCAGGGTGTAGGATTTTTCCATGTTGATGCCGAAGTACAACGCGACCACCGCCGCTTCCCTTTTGGTCAGAGAACCGAGCGCCTTGAATATCTCTTCCTTCAGCGAATCCACCATGAGGGCTTCATCGGGCGCGTCCTGATCGTCATCCTCCAAGAGGTCCAGCAACCGGTTGTCTTCCCCGGCCTTGAGCGGCGCGTCCAGCGACACGTGGCGGCTCGCGATGCGCATCGTGTCTTTCACGTCGCCGGGATTCATTTCCAGCTCCTGCGCGATTTCCTCGGTGCTGGGTTCACGTCCGAATTCCTGTTCGAATTCGCTGGACAACCTGCCGATTTTGTGGAGCGTACCCACGCGGCTCAGGGGCAACCGGACAATCCGGGACTGCTCTGCGAGGGCCTGGAGAATGGACTGCCGTATCCACCACACCGCGTAGGATATGAACTTGAAGCCCTTGGTTTCGTCGAATCGTTTGGCCGCCTTGATCAATCCGATATTGCCTTCATTGATCAGGTCGGACAGGGAGAGACCCTGGTTCTGGTACTGCTTGGCCACGCTGACCACGAAACGGAGATTGGACGCCGTCAGCTTCTCCAGCGCCTTCTGGTCTCCGGCGCGGACCGACCGGGCCAGTTCGGTTTCTTCTTCGGCCATTAACAGTGGTACGTTGCCGATCTCCTGCAGGTAAAGATCGAGGGAACGGTCTTCTGACGCCATCGAATGGGATTTTGTTAAGGTACGCACGTTCTGCGACAACTCCTGGTTTACAGTTTGACATCGGGGATGTTTCCGTCCCCTTTACTCGACACTTCCTGCCGGTTACGGCTTTCTGGCGTACCTCGCCAAAAAACCGGCAGCTGACTAATATACAAAACCTGGGTGTTTTGTCAACAAAAAATAGACTAGTGGGGTGGCGAGGTGGGCGGGTCAGCCCGGTAGGGAAGCCAGCGTACCGCGGTCGTCGAAGGCTAGCGGGCTCCGGCGGTCGGCGATTTCGATGTCTTCCCGTTCGGCCATTTCCTCCACCAGCGCATCGGAAATCGCGACCTGTCCGAGCGACAATGTATTCTTGATCCGAACGGCGCGTCCGTCCCCAGGCGATTTCATGCCGATGGTGGAAAAGGCGGCTTCGATGACTTCGCGGTCCGAATCCAGATACACGGGGATGCGGGATTTCTGCGGGCTCATGCCCGTGATGGAATTGATGTAGGTATACTGGTGATTGATCTTGTCCACCAGGCGGCGGGTGGTGAAATCGGCCAGTCCGATGCCCACCGCGTTGCCTTCGCTTTCCGGGGTCAGGTCGCGGACGATGATACGCAGGATCCGCGGATTCTGGGGTTCCGTCTCGAAATTCTGCATGCGTCGGCCGATAATATTCGTGTCCATGCCGGTTCCGCTGATATTCTTGCCCATCTCGTCGACGATCAGTATGTCGATGTCGTCGGACGGCAGTCGCGGCATCAGGCGCTGCGCTTCCTGAAATAACCGGCGTTCTTCCGTCTCCAGGACGTTCGCCGGAACGCCGACGATGTGGGCGGTCTGATCGTAGGCGTTTTCGATAATGGCCAGTCCGAAGGCCACGGGAGCGTGCCGCAATACGTGCTGCGACACGGTCGTGATCATGTGTTCGAATCCGTACTCGAAGACCGCGCCGTGGTAGTAGCTGGCGCCCTTCTGCTTGCCCAGTCCAATGGCCAGCATCTTCATCAGGCCGCTTCCGACCGATCCCTTGAAGTCCGTGTGGGGTTTAACGCGGTTTACCATCACGATATGATCGGCGCCAAGGGCGTTCCGGTCCAGGTATACGGGCAGCCCGTCCGCGGTCTCGCCGAGACTCGCCGGCTCGATGTCTGAGCGTATGGGACACCCGGTCGTCGATTCGCTGATCCCGTAATTCTCCAGGACCCGCCGCTGCCCTTCAGATGTCGCACCGCCGTGACTGCCCATGGCCGGCACGACAAAGGGTTTCAGATCGGCCTTCTCGAGTGCGGAAACGACGTGCTTAACGATAGTCGCGATGTTGCCGATGCCCCGGCTTCCCGCCGCGACGGCCACCGTCGAACCGGGACGCATACCCGTCTCTTCGATCATGCGAGAGACCTCACCTTCGGTCGTCCCGGAAAGGTCCTCGACGAATGGTGCGTCGAACCGCTGACGTATCTTCGTGAATTCAGGCAGCTTCATGTGGGTTCCCTCGATTTACCTGGCGATGTGTGGTATATCCAGGCGCGGCGCAACGACGGGTTCCTTCAGATTCCGCCGACAAACCGTCCGGGATTCAACGTGCCTTTTGGATCAAACCGGTACTTGAGCATTTCCATGACGTGCTGGTTTCCGCGGGAAGAGCCCCAGACATCGACCTTTTTTTCAGGACGGTCGGGGCATGTTCCACGACGAAGGCGCCGTGCTTCTCCGCGGCGTTGCGCAAATCCGAGACCAGGCTCGCCAGTATTTCCGAATCCGCCTCCTGGAAAGGCTGTTCCCGGTAGAAGACGAAGGCGACATGGCCACTGGTGAAATGCGAAAGCATGCCGCAGCCGATGGACAACCGCCGGCAGCGGTCTTCGGCCAGTTGATACAGGTTACCGACCTCGTCCGGGGTTACGCTGGCCCGGCAGGTCACACCGGGACGCATACCCGGGGGTATGAGCCGGCCCGCGGGAAACTCCCGCATGGATTCAAGCCACTGGCTGTATTCGTCCCCGGTCAGGTGAATGACTTCGGCCGCTCCCATGTCGTGGAAGATTTCCTCGCAAGCCTCGACCTGCCAGTCAACCGTTTCTTCAGGACCGATCATGCCCGCAAAGAGCGGAAAGCCCGATTCGCCCCGGGTATCGTCGCTCCGTCCCCCGCCGGCATGCCGTGCCAACATCGAGTAAGATACGGGATTCGCCAGTTCCAGGAAGGATGGCATGATCTCCGAATCCATGATACGTAAGGCGCACTCGGTCGCAGTCGATATGCCCGGCATGCTACCTACGACCATTTTTCCTTCTGCCGGCAGCGGCTGGAGTTTCAGGGTCACCTCCGCCAGTATGCCGAGCGTGCCGAGCGATCCGATGTACATCTTGTTCATGTCGTAACCCGCCACGTTCTTCACGACCTGTCCCCCGGATTTGACGATGGTGCCATCCGCCTGGACGACCCGGGCCCCGATGACCATGTCCCTGGCCGTGCCGTAAGAGGTCCGCAGGACGCCGGATGTGTTGGTGGCGAGTACGCCGCCCAGGGTGCCGGCGTGGCCGTGGGGAGGATCCAGGGGCAGGTACTGACCCCGATCTCCCAGACCGGCCTGCAGACCGGCCATGGTGATGCCCGCCTCCGCCGTGGCCGTCTGGTCGGCGGGTTCGTGGGAGACGATCCGGTTCAGCCGCTCCAGGGACACCACGATGTCCGCGCGTGATGGCGGAAGTCCGAAATCCATCTTGGTGCCGCCGCCTCGCGGAATCACGGCATATCCCTGTTCCGAGGCCATTTTGACGGTGGCCGATAGGGATTCCAGGCTCTCCGGCGCAACGACGGCCACGGGAATGATCCCGTCCACGGCATGGGTCGCCAGCACATCTCCGCTCGCGGGGACATAGTCGTCCACCAGGGATCCGAGCCTGCTGTGCAGCACCTCTTCGGGCATGGGCGGACCTGTGCTCCATCGTATCTACAGCAGCGCAGCCTGGCGATTGGTGTATTTCAGTTCCACGGTTCCGCATCCGATACAGGAACGGTTCGTGGGAAACATCTTGCCGGGATTGCTGAGATTGTTTTCGTCGAAAACCTCTTTGACCGTTTCCATGGCCTGGATATCCGGTTCGTCGAAAATCAAGGGCATCAGGTCGACTTTCTCATACCCGATCCCGTGTTCACCGGTTATGGAACCTCCCAGGTCGACACAGGCTCGCAGAATCTCGTTGCTGGCTTCCACGGTCTTCCGCGCCTGTTCCTTGTCCCGGTCGTCATAGGCGATACAGGGATGTATGTTGCCGTCGCCGGCGTGGAAAACGTTGCCGATCAGGAGTTCGTACTTCAAGGCCGTCGTCTTGATGACCCGCATGATGTCAGGGATTTTCGTGCGGGGAACCACCCCGTCCTGCACGTAGTAGCTCGGACTCAGGCGTCCCATGGCGCCGAAGGCCCGTTTGCGGCTCTTCCACAACAAGGCGCGTTCTTTCTCGTCTTGCGCCGTCCGGATATCCCGGGCCAGGTTCTCCCGGCAAACCGCGGCTACCTCTTCGGCCTGGGTGTCCAGGCCGGCCTCATGCCCTTCCAGTTCGATGATCAGCACGGCTTCCGCGTCCAAGGGAAAACCGAAATGATAGGCTTCCTCGATGGCTCCGATGGCGACTTTGTCCACCATTTCGAGGGCCGATGGGACGATCCCGAGTGATATGACGCCGGCGACCGCGTGGGACGCGTCCTCCACGGTGTCGAAGACCACCAGGAATGTCCGCCAGGCCTGCGGTAGGCGGGTCAATTTGACCCACGCCCGCGTGACGATGCCCAGCATGCCCTCGGATCCGATCAGGAGACCGCGCAGGTCGTAACCTACCGAGTCGTCCGCCTTGCCGCCGAACCATGTGATCTGTCCGTCGGGCATGACCACCTCCACGCCCAGGGTATGGTTGGTCGTGACCCCGTACTTCAAGGTGTGGGGGCCGCCTGAGTTTTCGGCGATGTTGCCACCGATGGTGCAGGCGTACTGGCTGGAAGGATCCGGTACGAAATGATACCCCTGCCGTCCGACTTCCTTCGACAGGTGCAGGTTGACCACACCGGCCTCCACAAGAGCGCGCTGATTTCGGAAGTCGACCTCCACGATGCGGTTCATCCTGGTGAGCGCGATCATGACTCCGCCGTCCGGGGGAAGACTGCCGCCGCTCAGCCCGGTGCCGGCTCCGCGCGCCACGAAGGGTATGCGCGCTTCGTGGAGGATCCGGACCACGGCCGCCACGTCCTCGGTCGTGGTCGGTAAAACCACGGCATGGGGCGCGTTCCGGTCGATGGTCAGCCCGTCGCATTCGTAAACGATCAGCTGATCCGGCGCGTCGATGACGTTTTCGCGGCCCAGAACAGCCACAAGTTGATCGACTAGTTGGTCTTTATTCATAGACTCTTCCGAGGCGGTCTCTTTGGCAATAGCCGCCCTGCCTGACGCGGTTTTACCCGCTGTCCTTGGATTTGGTCAATCCGAGAAATTCCATCCGCGTGCTGCGATCGTCCCGGAACACGCCGAGCATGGCGCTCGTCGTCGCCTTTGAATGCTGTTTTTCCACACCGCGCATCATCATGCAGAGATGACCCGCTTCCATGACAACGGCCACCCCCTGGGGATCGAGGTAATCCTGAAGGGTCTGGGCGATCTGACTGGTCAGGCGTTCCTGCAATTGCAGACGCCGGGAGAAAACATCCACGATTCGGGGTATCTTGCCCAGCCCGATGATCTTGCCGTTGGGAATATAAGCGATATGGCACTGACCGAAAAACGGTAGAAGATGATGCTCGCACAGCGAAAAGAACTCGATGTCCTTCACCAGCACCATCTCATCGTAGTCTTCTTCATAGATAGCGTTATTGATGACGGTTTCAATGCTTTTCTCGTAACCCTGGGTCAGAAACCGCAGGGACTGGGCCACGCGATGCGGAGTCCGCTTCAGGCCGTCCCGGTCCGGATTCTCGCCTAATTCCGAGAGCAGCGACCTCGTCAATCCCTCGATCGGATCCATCGTGGCTGTCGCTCCTATTCTCCGAAGTACTCGAAAGCATTTTTGGAAGTTTCCACCAGGCGAATCCTGTAGAGCGAAGGCTTTTCGAAAAAAGGGACAAGCCGTTTCCAGATTACCCTCAGCAGCTCCTCTGAAGTCGGATTGACCGTCCTGAATTCCTCCAGGTCGTGGTTCAGGTGCCGGTGATCGTAGCGATCCACGACTTCCTTTCGGAGTATTTCATCGAAACGTCCCATGTCGATCACCATGCCGGTCGTTTCGTCCACGGGACCACGGACCGTAACTGCCAGGTCGTAATTGTGGCCATGACCGTGGGGATTGTTGCACTTACCGAATATACGCACGTTTTCTTCGTCACTCAACCTTATACTGTGAAGACGGTGTGCGGCGTTGAACTCGACACTTCTCGTGACGTAAACCATGCTGTCGTCTCCGGTGAATTCGATATGTCTCGTGCGGCTTTCATGCAGCCGTATACCCGTGAGTCTGCACGGCCCGGTACCGCTTTCAAGCGCCTGCCAGAGATACCTGGCCAGCATTTCAGTGGTAGGAGCCGGTTCACCCAGGGCCGCGTGGTCATGGTTCAGATGGCTCAGGTCCAGCGGTTCGATAACGGCGCCAAGCAATTCCTTGACTTCGGACAGGTTCAGGACGACGCCGGTCCGGGGGTCGACGGGTCCCCCGAAGGTGAACTCGCCCAAGTAGTCGTGGCCATGGCCGCCGGAGGCGCAGGTCCCGTAGATCCGCCTGTTTGTGGCTTCCGACCAATCCGGGTTGCGGCACAGGTGCGCTGCCGAGAACCGGGCTTTTCGAGTCAGGAACATCATGCGTTCGATTGGTTCGGCCGGTCTACGGCCGGTGGGGTTTTGAGGGGAAAGTCTGCCGGGCTACAGCGCGGTGACAGCAGCTTCTGTGACGGTCTTGACGGCTTGCTCGAGCGAACCGTTGAACACGGCGCCGGAAGCATTCCTGTGGCCGCCGCCGCCCAGGCCGACGGCAATCTGGTTGACGTCCGTATCGCGCCGGGACCGTAAACTGATCTGGACCGTTCCGTCTTCGGATTCCACGAATATGATCCCGATTTTAGTTCCGGCTATGGTCATGGTCGTATCCACGAACCCGCTCGTGTCCGATGACAACGCGCCGGTTTCTTCTATCATGGTCCGTGTCACGGTCAGCCAGGCGATGCGGCCGCAACCGGTAAATTGGATATCGGAAAGCGCGCGGCCCATGAGGCGGGTACGGGCGCCCGTATTATGGTTATATACCTTGTCGTAGACCCGGGAGGGATTAACGCCCGTAGACAGCAGCTTGGCCGCAATAACATGGGCGCACGGAGCGCTCCTGGCGAAACGGAAGGATACGGTGTCGGTCAGGATACCGGTGTACAGTGCGTCCGCGGCTCGTGCCGTAAGCGGCGCGCCAATCGAGTCGATTAGATCGTAAACGAGTTCGGCCGTGGACGAAGCCTGCGTCTCGATAACCGAATGGGGTGTGATCAATTCGTTGTAGGGATGGTGATCGATTACGACTTTCAACGCCGGAGATCCCTCCAGCGATTTCCGCAGCCGGCCCAGCCGGTCCCAGCCATTGGCGTCCACGATGACAACCACGTCTACCGAGCCCAATCGCTCGATGTCCGCTTCTGTGGCGGGAGCCAGGATATCTCCGTCGGGATCCAGCCAGGTATAGGCGTCGGGTATGGCGTCGTTCATGGCTACCACGGCGTTCTTTCCCATCGCCTTCAGACACTCGTAGACCCCCAGGGCCGACCCGACCGAGTCACCATCGGGACTGACGTGACTCGAGATCACGAAGGTTTGATTCGATTCGATGACCGTCTTGATATCATCCCACATGGCCGTATCCCACAGATTGGACCTGGCATCTCGTCGTTACTCGCCCTTACCATTCTCCGGCCCGGTGGAACGGGGTACGCCGCGTACGGTAAGAAGCGCCGAATATACCGCTTAAACACCCTCAATGTCAAGCTTTATTGTAGATCAGGAGCGAGTTTGAAATTAGTTAAATGGTTGATAAATAGTGTTTTATTTGACACAATTGGACCGTGTGGGTAGTATGCGGTAACTTGCGGGATTGCATCGGATACCACGCCTGGCCATCCCGCGCAGGACGGAACCTGATCCGGCCCCCGAAAACCACCTGATTCGGAGCAATGGCATGTCGAACGCGCTCGTCCTGTTCATGAAGGCGCCGAGGGCGGGAACGGTTAAGACCCGGTTGACCTCGCGCGTTTCGGACACCGAAGCGGCCGATCTCTATCGCGCCTTCATACAGGATACGCTTCATCTTGCCCGGCGGATTACCGGGGCGACCCTGTACGTGGCATGGACGCCCGATGACGGGCTGGCGGAACTCCAGACCGCCCTGGGCAATCCTGAAGTGAACTGGCTCGAACAGTGCGGCGCCCATCTCGGCGAACGGCTGACGAACGCTTTTACTGTGTTTTTGAATGAAGAAACGGACAAAACGGTCGTCCTGGGAGGAGACAGCCCCCTGCTTCCGGTCGCGTATGTCGAAAAGGCCTTTCGATCGCTGGATCGCCACGATGTCGTGTTGGGACCCGCCACCGACGGGGGTTACTACCTGGTAGGGGTTAGACGCGAACGCAAGGCCGTTGACCACTACGCTGGCCTGTTCGAGTCGATCGACTGGGGCACCGGCCGCGTTTTGAATCAGACCCGAACGGCGATCCGTAAATGCGGCCTTTCCTGTCACGAACTCCCACCGTGGTACGACGTGGACCGGCCGGCCGACCTGGACCGCGTTTGCCGCGAAATTCGATTGCTGCGCGCCGATGGTGACCAGGTAACTGGAAGACACACGGAATCCACAATGGAACGGTTAGCCCGGGGAAGGGATCCGACATGAGACCAGGACGGGAAGACCTGAGGCCCCTGCTCTCCCGCCTGCCTTCCGTGCATGTCCTGCAGCGCCAACCCGCCGTACGGGATCTGCGGGGACGATACGAGGACCGGCGAATCGACGCCGCGGTCCGCACGGTACTTCGCGACGCACGGAACAGGATCCGGTTCCAACCCAACGCGGCGGAAGAGGCGCGGTTGGAGACGCAGTACCTCGCCGGGCGGATAGTCGCACACCTGGAAAGCGAAAGCGGTCCCACAGGCAGCGCGCTGATCAATGCCACCGGCATTCTCTTCCATCCCGGTACGCGGGATCGATACGCAGGAATGGCCGCACGGCGCGCATCGGAACAGATGCTTATGTTCGCGGGATACGAGGATAACGGCCACATTGCGCGGCGGCTGCGGGAATTGACCGGCGCGGAAGACGCCCTGGTCGTCCGTTCCGTACCGGCGGCCTTCCTGCTGGCGGTCCGATCCATCGCTGCAGGGGAAGAAGTCGTCATCAACCGGGGCCAGCTGGGGTTGATCGACGCGCCCTACGGTGACAGGCCCATCGATCCGGTGTCGATTTGTGAGCTTGCCGGCGCGAGGGTGGTCGAAACCGGCGCTACCAACAAGACCCGGTTGTCCGACTACCGGTCCGCAGTGGGCAGCCAGACCGCGTTGATCGCCAGCATCAGGCCATCCACATACGCCCTCCGGGGCTTTGCGGAAGATGCCGGGTTGGAAGAGATCGTACAGATGGCGGCGGAATCCGGTACCCCGGTGCTCGACCTGGCCGGCGATACGACGTTGCGCCCCATCACCTCCGCGGCATACCGGCCCGTGTATTCCGTCGCGGAGGCCGTTCGATACGGCACGTCTTTGACCATTGCGGCCGGCGGCGGTCTGATCGGCGGACCTCCGTGTGGTCTGCTGATCGGAAAGCGCCATGTGCTTGAACGTATACGCGCGCACGGTCAGTGGCCCGCGATGCAGGCCTCCAGGCACGTGCAGGCAGGACTGGAAGCAAGGCTGACTGAACTGGCCGACAGCCCATGCGATCTCGAATGTCATCCGGCGGCCCACATGTTCACCGCTTCACGTGACGAGGTAGGCATTCGCGCCGGGGAACTGTTCGACCGACTGGCCAGAAGCCGTCGGTTACGGGCCGCATGCGCGGTGATCGAACAGCCGGCTTACCTGTCGCCGTACCGGCTCCCCTGCGAAAGCATGCCCAGCCACGCGGTATCGGTTCGTCCGGAAGGCGTGCGGCCGGAAGTCCTGGCAGACCGCTGGGCCAGCGAAACGCCATCCCTGCTTGTCGATTATGTCCGGGATCGGCTCCGAATCGATATGCGCGGCGTGGAGAATTGCCGGATTCCGGACGTGGCCAGGATCGTCGAGATGGGCTTATAACTTACGGAATTAAAAAAACTTGTGCAGGATCATCGTGCCGGATATATTCGAAATCGAGCTACTCAATCCTTAACCGTTTACATGGAATTGTTCTATCTTGCATCTTGAGCAGGCCATATCCGACGTAATTCACGTTGGCAAGCGGATGTATGACCGGGGGTACGTAGCCTCGAACGATGGAAACATCAGCGTTCGACTGTCCGAAGACCGCCTTCTGATTACGATGACTGGTGTCAGCAAGGGATTCCTGACCCCTGAACAGTTGATCGTCGTCGATTATGACGGAAAGGTGATATCCGGCAGTCACGCGCCATCATCCGAAATGAAAATGCATCTGATGGTCTATCGTGAACGTCCGGATGTGCACGCAGCGGCTCACGCCCATCCTCCGACGGCGACGGGTTTTTCCGTAGCCGGCATCGATCTGCCTGAAAACCTGTTGCCCGAAGTGATCGTCTCACTGGGTTCCATACCCACCGCCGCATACGGTACGCCGGGTACGATGGAATTGGTCGAATCACTCAGAGAGTACGTACGCGAAAACGATGCGATCCTACTTGAAAACCATGGAGCGCTGTCGTTGGGTCCGGACATCATCTCGGCATATCACAAGATGGAAACCATGGAGCATGTTGCGCAGATTGCCCTCGTAGCCCGTTTGCTTGGCAGGGTAAATACCATAAATGATGAGGACGTGGACAAACTGGTCCAAATGTATGGTCTGAGACGATGATTCCGACCAGGGAAGACCCATGACAACCACGCGCAGAGAACTGGTCAACGAAATCAGTGAAACGCTGGGACTGAAGAAGACCCAGATATATCCCGTGATCGACGCGCTCTTCCAGATCATGCGGGAGAACCTGGTCGAAGGCAACCGCATCGAAATCAGGGGGTTCGGCGCGCTGGAAATCAAGAACACCCGGCCCAAGCCGGCGGCCCGCAATCCGCGGACAGGGTATACCATCGAAGTCCCGGCCCGGCGGAAAGCCAAGTTCAAACCCGGCAAGATTCTGAAAGAAGCATTGAGGGCCCAGCGGAAGCGGCAGGAGTAGCACGCGCGCAGATCACCCGAACTGCTCGCCGTGCCAATTCGACTTCAACACTCCGATCAGCGACCATGCCTCCCTACTACCCGGTCGGAAAACTGCCCGCGGAAGACCTGGACCGCATTCTGCGACGGTACGCAGCAGGTACCGACCCCAGACTGCTCGTGGGTCCGGGTATCGGCCGTGATGCGGCCGTCATCTCCTTCGGCTCCAGTGTACTCGTTACCAAAACGGACCCCATCACCTTCGCCACCGAAGAAATCGGCTGGTACGCCGTTCACGTAAACGCCAACGACGTCGCTGCCATGGGTGCCGTGCCCAAGTGGTTCCTGACGACGATTCTGCTCCCGGAGGCAAAGACGAGCCCCGAGCTCGTGGATCGCATTTTCTCCGGGCTCTCCGACGCCTGCGCGGAACTCGACATCACCCTTTGCGGCGGACACACCGAAATCACCCACGGCCTCGACAGACCGCTGCTGATCGGCCAGATGCTGGGTGAAACGACTCCCGACGGCTACGTTTCCGGATCCGGCGCCAGGGTGGACGACCATATCCTGCTGACCAAGGGCATTGCCATCGAGGCGACCGCGCTGATCGCCATGGAGAAAGGCGATGAGGTCAGCGCCCGATTCTCCGATGATTTCCTCGAGACTTGCCGCCGATATCTTAAGGAGCCCGGTCTCAGCGTGGTTAAAGAAGCCCGCATCGCGATGGAAACCGGCGGAGTCCATGCCATGCACGATCCGACGGAGGGCGGTCTCGCTTCGGGTCTGCGGGAAGTCGCCGCGGCATCCGGGGTCGGCATGCTCATCGAGGAGGACAGGCTGCCGCTGTTGCCTGAATCGCAGGCCCTCTGCTCGTTCTACGGACTGGATCCACTGGGAACGATCGCCTCCGGCGCCCTCCTGATCGTGGTGGATTCGGATCACTCCGAACCCGTAGTCGATCGTCTTTCGGACGCCGGTATCCCGGCCGCCGTCATCGGTAGCGTAAAGCCTCCCGAATTCGGAATTCGAATACGGCGGAAGGGAACGCTGCATGATCTTCCCGCGTTCGACAGGGATGAAATCGGCAAGGTATTCGAAGCTTAGCCAGGGCATCCCGCGCCGGGAAAAAGCACTTGCATTTACCCCTTTCGGAGATTAGATTTGCAAATCGTAAAACGGGAAGTTTCGTGAGCTGCCAGGGGTCGTTCTTCGACCCGGTCCTGATACCATCTTCGCATTCATTCGGGAGAGAATCATGGAAAAAGTGATGGAAATCATCGTTTTCCTGATGAAGCACATGCAGGATGAAAAAGGCCGCTTCAACGACATCGCCGATGTCTCCCAGACCCTGGTTGGACACGGCTATACTCAGCAGGAGGTCAACACGGCCTTCGCCTGGTTATTCGACCGCCTTCAGGCACAGGCGGAAGTCGTGGTAGATCCGACCAAGCCGCTCCAGCCCAAACCCAACCGCATTCTACACGCCGTGGAACAGCTGATGATCCAGCCGGACGCGTACGGCTACCTCCTGGAACTCCGGGAACTGGGCCTGATCAGCGATACGCAGACCGAACTGATCATAGAACGGGCCATGCTGACGGGCGCCCGTTCCGTCACACGGGAAGACATCAAGACGATCGCCGCCCCGATTCTGTTTGAATCGGAATCCGGCCAGGCCATGATCTGGTTGCCCGACGACCTCGAAGATGACATTATCGGGAACTGAGGCCGTCCCTCCTCCATCTCATTCACCAACCTTTCAAAGCACCGACATGTCCAAATCCCTTGTCATTGTGGAGTCCCCGGCCAAGGCCCGTACGATCAAGAAATACCTGGGTAAAGATTTCAACATCATGGCGTCCGTGGGTCATGTCAGGGACCTGCCGCCAAAGAGCCTCGGCGTCGATGTAAACAACGATTTCAAGCCCGAATACGTCACGATTCCTGGGAAGGAAAAGGTCGTGAAGGATTTGCGCAGCGCGGCGAAATCGGCCGACCAGATCTTCCTCGCGACGGACCCGGACCGGGAAGGCGAGGCCATAGCCTGGCATGTGGCCAGCCAGTTGGGGAGCAACAAGAAGGAGGTAGGCCGGGTCCTCTTCCATGAAATCACCCCGCAGGCAGTCCGTACGGCGATCGACAAACCGGTCCCCATCGACATGCAGAAGGTTAATGCCCAGCAGGCACGGCGCGTCATGGACCGGCTCGTCGGATACCAGGTCAGTCCTGTGCTGTGGAAAACGATCACCGGAGGCTTGAGCGCAGGCAGGGTACAGTCCGTGGCACTTCGGTTGATCTGCGACCGGGAAGAAGAAATCGAGAAGTTCAAGGTCGAAGAGTACTGGTCCATAACGGCCGATCTCCGATCGGAGCAGGATGCCGTTTTTCCGGTTAAACTGATCCGGGCGGGCGAGGAAAAGGTCCATATCCCGGACGAAAAGGCGGCCGCGACGCTGATCGAGGACATGCGCGGAAAGACATTCGAGATCGAGGGGATCACAAAGAAGCACACGCAGCGAAACCCTTATCCCCCCTTCATCACGAGTACCCTGCAGCAGGACGCGGCCAGGCGTCTCCGGTTTACCACGCAGAAGACCATGATGGTCGCCCAACAGCTCTACGAAGGCATCGACCTGGGCGACGAGGGAACCATTGGACTGATTACCTACATGCGGACGGATTCCACCCGTGTCGTGGACGAGGCCGTACAGGCCGTCCGCGGCCTGATAGCCGAAGTCTACGGTACCGAGTTCGTTCCCCCCAAGCCCCGAAGATACAAGACCAAGCCGGGAGCCCAGGATGCCCATGAAGCGATCAGGCCCACGGCGGTGGATCGTACCCCGGGTAAGGTGAAGTCCTCTCTGACGACGGACCAGTTCAGGCTGTACGAACTGATCTGGCTGCGCTTTGTCGCATCCCAGACCCGGCCGGCCCGTTTCGACGTAACCACGGTGGACGTGCGCGCCGGTACGTACCTTTTTCGCGCAACGGGTTCGGTGCTCACCTTCGCGGGTTACCTGAAGGTGTACGAAGCGCCTGTCGACGAAGATGCCGAACAGAAGGAAGAAGAAAAAACGTTGCCCAGGCTGCGGGAGGACGAAAAACTCGTCCTTGAGAAAATCGAACCCAGGCAGCACTTCACCCAGCCACCCCCGAAGTACACGGAAGCGAGTCTCGTCAAAGAACTCGAGGTAAGACAGATCGGCCGGCCCAGTACGTACGCCCAGATCATCAGCACGCTGCGCATGCGCAAATACACGGAGATGCAACAGGGCCGGTTCACACCCACCGACCTTGGAAAGGCCGTGAACCGGATTCTGGTCAAGGCTTTCCCGGACCTCTTCGACGTGGCGTTCACCGCCAGGATGGAAGACGCCCTGGACCGGATCGAAACGGGTGAACTGGATTGGACGGGCACCCTGGTGGATTTCTATCACCCATTTAACGAACGTCTACAGTCCGTAAACGCCCAGCGATCGGAGTTGAAGAACTCCCTTACGGAAGAAACGGACGAGACCTGCGAGAAATGCGGCGAAACGATGATCATCAGGTGGGGCCGGAACGGCCGATTCATGGCCTGCGGAGGCTTCCCCGCGTGCAAGAACACCAGGCCGATTGATGATAGTGAAACAGCCGCCTTGAACTCCGACGAGGTCTGCGACAAGTGCGGACAGAAGATGGTTTTGAAAACCGGCCGATACGGTCAGTTCCTGGCCTGCAGCGGGTATCCGCGCTGCCGGGAGACACGGCCGGTTAACCTCGGCGTCGACTGCCCGGAAGCCGGTTGCGAAGGGTTCATGACGGCGCGACGGTCGCAGAAGGGCCGGAACTTCTTCGGTTGCAGCAGCTACCCGAAATGCCGCTTCGTGGTGTGGGACACCCCTGTGAATCACCGCTGTTCCTCCTGCGACTTTCCCATCATGGTCGAGAAGTCGGACAGATCGGGGAAAACGGCGCTGCAGTGTCCCAAATGCAAGCACCGAATCCGGTCCGCTGAACCGGTTCCCGCCGGCTCGGACCAGGCGGACCAGGTGGACCAGGCGGACTAGGCGGACCAGGCGGACCAGGCGGACCAGGAGGCGTAACCAGTCATGGAGAAACAGGTCAGCGAGTTCCTTGAGCATATTGAGATCGAAAGGAATTACTCCCGGCATACCCTTTCGGCCTATGCCGGAGATCTGCACCAGTTCCTGACCTTCATCTCCGAATACGTTTCCTCCGACAAGGTGACGCTGGACGCTATCGACAAGTCCACGGTAAGGGCGTTCCTTCACCACCTTCACCAGAAAGGATTCGGCAAACGGACCATCGCACGCCGTTTCGCGGCCGTGCGGTCTTTCTTTCACTTCCTTTGCCGGGAAGGGGCCGTTTCGTCAAACCCCTGTGTCTACCTGACCACGCCGAAATGGGACCGCAACCTGCCGCGGTTTCTTGACCGGAGCCAGGTGGAGGCACTGCTGGGTCAGCCGGACCGGGGCCAGGTGCTCGGTCTGAGGGACGCGGTCATCCTGGAACTGCTTTACGGCGCCGGCATGCGGCTTTCGGAACTCGTCGGACTGGACACGGGCTCTATTGACCTTTCGGAAGAGCGCATCCGGCTGATCGGGAAGGGGGACAAGGAGCGGATCGTTCCCCTGGGGCGGCACGCCCTGTCGGTACTCGAATCCTACCTCGAAACGCGTCCCGTGTTGCTGAAGACGGGTGGGGAAGCTACCGTCGCGCTGCTGCTGAATCAACACGGGCGGAGACTGACGGGCCGAGGGGTTCAGTACATTCTGGCCCGGTACGGCCTGAGGATCAGCCAGCAGGGGCTGACGCCCCACATTCTCCGGCACACGGTCGCCACGCACCTGCTGGACGCCGGTGCGGACTTGCTGGCCGTCAAGGAACTGCTCGGTCACGAACAGCTTTCGACCACGCAGATCTATACCCACGTCGCCCTCGACCGCCTGAAGAAAATGTATGAAGAAGCGCATCCTCGCGCCTGATATATGAACAGGACGCTGGTCGTTTTCGCACTGTTGTTCTCGGTCGGCTTGGCTGCCATGGCCATCATGGCCTGCGCCCGCGAAGGCTTGCCTCCCGGTGGTCCCCGCGATACCTTTCCGCCTTACGTGGTTGAAAGCGACCCGCCTCCCGGGTCGACCCATGTCCCGGTGGACGTTACCCCGACGCTGACTTTCAACGAACGCATCGAACCCCGGTCCATCGCGGGCAACCTGTTCATTGCGCCCATCGTCGAATTCGACGCCGTAACGAACTGGCGGGGCAATCAGGTCAGTATCCGGTTCGAAGAAGCCATTCAGGGTGACAGAACCTACATCATCACGGTGGGCACCGGCATCAGGGACCTGCGCGGAAACCGCATGGATTCCACCTACGTTTACGCCCTTTCGACGGGTTCGAACATAGACCAGGGCGAGGTAGGCGGCACAGCGATCTACGATGGCCGGCCCGCCAGGGGCGCCTACATCTGGGCCTACAGCCTTACCGAAAAATCCGAACCCGATCCCGCCACAACAGCCCCGGATTACCTGACCCAGGCCGGTACGGATGGCACCTTCTCCTTCACCCATCTTTCCGCCGACCGTTACAGATTCTTCGCCTTTATGGACCAGGGAAGAGACCGCCTCTACGATGCCGGCACAGATCCCCTCGGGGTGCCCACGCGGGATGTCATCCTGTCGGAAGATGAAATGGGGGGCAGACCCATGTGGTTCCGGCTGGCCGTCAACGACACCGCCTCCATGCACGTGGTTTCCGCCCGCCCGGTCCACAATCGTGCGCTCAATGTACTGATGAGCGAGACGCCGAGCGGAGGCCAGGTTCACGCCACAGGTTCCTTCGCCATTCGTGGTGTGGAGGACGGAGAAACGCTCGAGGTCACAGCCGCCTATCGGGATCTTTCGGATTCGGATTCGACGTCCATCGTGCTGATCACGGCGCCCCAGACCACCGGCAAGGTCTACAGCCTGACGGTGAGTGGACTGGAGAACAAGTGGGCGGATCCGGTCGACGCGACGCGGAATACGGCCGATTTTACCGGTTCGTCTAATGAAGATACTACACCGCCGCGGCTTGTGGAGGTTCTTCCGGACGACCGGTCAACCGGTATCGCGCAGGACGCCGATGTCCGGATGACCTTCAGCGAACCCGTTTCCCTGGAGGAACACGCCGTGGTCTTGCGGGACTCCACCGGCAGGGATGTGGATGCCGAACTGCGGTGGATCACCCCCACGGTCGCGGCATTGCATCCCGACACCCTGCTCTGGCCGATGGCCGAATACGGAATCCGGATGCTGTCCGGCCTGGTCAAAGACGGGTCCGGCCAATCCCTGCAGACCGCGGACGACCGTTCGGATACGCTCGATTACGCCTTCTCGACTATCGACCCCGCTGACTACGGTTCGCTGTCCGGCCGATTGGAGGACGAATCAACGGCGCGGGAGGGATCGGTAGAGATCTCTCTTTCCCGCGAACGGGAAACCGGTGCCGTGGCGAAATTCGACCTGGCCGGACCCGGTGTTTTTCGATTTGAGAATGTCCTGCCGGGCCGGTATATCCTGCAGGCCTACCGCGATGCGAACGCAAACGGACGGTATGATTTCGGTACCGCGATGCCCTTCATGCCCGCCGAGCGGTCGATCGTCCATCCCGATACCCTTGAAGTACGTTCGGGATGGGAGACGGAAGACGTAACAATCAGGCTGGGCCCTTAGCACGCATGCACGCAAAAAGGAGCGGCGCCATGAGCAGCAAGACCTCTACCCTCACGTTGCAGGAAACGGTGGATGTCCTGAAGACCCAGGGCTTTGTAACCGTCGAAGGCGTATTTTCGCCGGAAGAGATGGTGGGATTCCGGATGCTGCTGGATCAGACCATCGAGGAAGCGAGCCGTGTCGAAGTGTACAAGGGACGTCCAACCGAAAAGCTCCTGGGCAAATCCGGGAATACGGTCTGGCTGCTGTGGGAACTCTATGCCGTGTGCGAAGGCGGACTCCGGTATTCGCGGCATCCCGCGATCGTAAGCGTGCTGGAGCGTGCGCTGGGCGAACCGGTCAAGCACGCGAGCATCGGTACGATGTTCGACAAGGTGGCCGGTGGAGACGCCGAGATCGGCTGGCACCAGGACACCTTTTTCATCGTCGACCCGCCGGAGAACCGGGACACCGATCTAGACGGCTACTGGACCCAGTTCGGCCACGTGCACGTCCGCCCTGCCGATATCGAATGGAAGGAAGACCTCTTTCGTAAAACCATTATCGTTCGAATCAACGTGGACCCACAGACCATCGAGAACGGTGCCATGAAGGTCCTCCCCGGTTCCTATCGCGAAGGGCCCCTCGAATTGACGGGCGGCCTGGGCGGGCTGGGCGGCCTGGGCGGGCTGGGCGGGCTGGCAGACTATGTCGCGTCTCACGAGCACGAGGCCGTAGACAGCACGGCTGGCGAGGGAAGCGTCACCTTCTACTATCCCACCATGCTTCACAGCTCGGAGGTCAGTAAAGCGTCACCGGGGGTGCACCGGCGGGCCGCCGCGCACCGGGTGCGGGCCGAAAGCCTGGAGATACCGGGATGGGATTGGCCCGTGGACTGGCCGGATGGCGTGGAAAGGATCAGGCCCGAATCCGGTTTCGACCTGGATCCCTTTTCCTGATCTTACCTTCTGGTCTCCCCTTCCCCGGGTTCCCCGATGTACAGGGTAGCGAAGGAAGGCGCGAAACCACTCCACCGCCGGTCACCGTATCGATTCTCCTCGATACCCTTGACCCGCGGTTTGCTCAGGGTCGCGTTCACCATGTTGTGCAGGAACACACCCGCCGCTTCCCCGGCCAGTATCTCCTCGGCGTCCTGGTACATGGCCACGCGCTTTTCATTGTCGAATTCCCGGGCGGCGGCATCCACCAAGCGGTCGAAGCCGTCGTGTTTCCAGTCCTGCCGACCCGACCCCGCGGGCTGCGAACGCCAGGGCACGGCGATCATGTCGCTGGGGTCCGGGTAGTCCATGTTGAACCAGAGGAAACCCCAGGGAATCTTGTGGTCGCGCATGTAGGCGTTGAAGGCGTTGGTGGACTGCTGCCGGAGATTCACCTTGATGTTCAGATGCTCCTGGAACATCTGCTGCATGGCGACCACCACGTTCCATTCATCGGGCGTCGGCGGCTGGCCCCGCACCCAGAGTTCGAGCGGGGGCAGGCCCTTGCCATCAGGATAGCCCGCTTCCACCAGTCTTCGCCGGGCGCGTTCCGGATCGAACGCCTGGTACGCTCGGATCCGCTCCACCTGGTATCCGGGAAAACCCTTTGGCAGCATTCCGTAAGCTGGTGTGGCCGCGCCGCCAAGGACGAAGTTACTGATGGATTCACGGTCTATGGCGTGGGCGAGCGCCTGGCGCAGACGGATGTTGTTGAAGGGCGGCGTGCTGGTCTTGAAGATTGTGTAGTACGTACCGAAATTCGGATAGGTGATCAGTTCACGGCTCAGGACGGGATCCAGGCGCGCGTGATGATAATCGGGACCGCTGACGCCGATCCGGTCGAATTCGTCATTTTCATAGGCCGGCAGTCCCCGCCACCCCGGCAGGATAAAGGTGAATTCGATGCGTTCGAGATATCCCTTCCAGGGGCCGTTGTAGTGGGGATTCAGCGTATAGGTCATACCGACATTTTTGTCCCACGACGCGAGCCGCCAGGTGGAATTGGAAACGCAGTACTCCGGTTCGGACCACCGTATACCGTGTTTTTCCACCTGCCACCGGGGAGCCGGTACGGAAGTAAAAAAGGTGAGTATGTAGGGGAAATACGAACAGGGTTCTTCGGTTTCGATTACGAGCGTGCGATCGTCCACCGCCCTGACGCCGACGGTCGAGGCATCGCTGGTCTGCCTTGAGTTGAAAGCCCGGGCGCCCTTTATAGGATAATAGAAATAGGCGAAAATGTTGGCGTTGTCGGGATCCAGTAACCGGCGGAAGGACCATTCGAAATCGTGGGCGGTAACCGGCCGGCCGTCACTCCACTTCGCACCCGACCGGATCCTGAAGGTCCAGGTTACGTGGTCGTCCGCCACGGACCAGGACTCGGCCGCCGCCCCCCTGATCTCCATATCTTCGTCGAAGACCAGCAGGGATTCGAAAAGGAACGCGTTGAACTGCGCGTCGAAGAGGGATATGCCCACATCCAGGGTGGACGGTTCCGGCATGCTCAGCCGGATGTACTGCTGGTTGAGGGGCGCGCCGTCTGCTGGCAGTTCCCTTCCTACTGTGTTGACGCGCGACATCTCCGTTTCGGTACCGGATCCGTCATCCGTTGATCCGCAAGCCGCTGCCAAAAACGCGACGGCGCAGATAGAACCCAGCATCCATCGTCGCATCGTTCCCCCGTGCCTACCATGTGCCACTACGCCTTTTGATTCCTTCCGGACATGGGATTATTCTTCCGCAAATGCGGCGTCGAAGGCAACGTCGGAAGGCGGAAAGTCGACGCCCTTCGTAAAGGCGCACGCTTCCTCGGCGCCGTGTTCACGGTCCATTCCGCTGTCTTCCCATTCGATGGACAGCGGACCCGCGTAGCCTATTTCGTTGAGCGCACGGATGATCTCCTCGAAATCGATGCTGCCGCGGCCGAGCGACCGGAAATCCCAGAAACGGTCCGGATGTCCGAAGTTGATGTGCCCGCCGAATACGCCGGCCCGGGTCGGCCGCTCCGACCACCAGACGTCCTTCATGTGCACGTGGTAGATGCGACTACGGAAGGCTCGGATGAACTCCACGTAGTCTACGCCCTGGTAGCCAAAGTGGCTGGGATCGTAGTTGAAGCCGAATGCCTCGCGGTTGCCCAGGGCGTCCAGCGCACGCTGGGCGGAAGAAATATCGAAGGCGATTTCCGTGGGATGTACCTCGAGTCCATACTTCACACCCACCTCGTCGAATACGTCCAGGATAGGATTCCAGCGCGCCGCGAAATCATCGTACCCGGCGTCGATGGAAGAAGGATCCACGGGCGGGAAGGAGTAAAGCAGGTGCCAGATCGACGAACCGGTGAATCCGTTGACCACGCCGAGGCCCATGTTGGCGGCAGCCCTGGCGGTTAGCTTCATCTCTTCTGCCGCGTGCTGGCGTACGCCTTCCGGTTCTCCGTTACCCCAGACATGCGGCGGTAGAATCGCTTCGTGACGGGAATCGATGAGGTCGCAGACCGCCTGACCGGCGAGATGATTGCTGATAGAGAATATCTGCAGGCCGTGCTTTTCGAGCAGCGCCCTGCGGTCTTCACAGTACGCCTTGCTTTCGGCGCCCTGTTGCACGTCGAAATGGTCACCCCAGCAGGCCAGTTCGAGACCGTCGAACCCCCAGCTTGCCGCTTTCTCGGCGAGCGTATCCAGCGTGAGGTCCGCCCATTGGCCGGTAAAGAGCGTTACGGGACGTGACATGGTTGCTTGCTCCTTTCTGTTTCATGGACGGCGCGGATCCGCGTATTCATCGCGCGCCGTAATCGTGTTAAAAGGTTTGCGGTCTACCGGTCGGCTACAGGTCGGCGATCCTGACCCAGGCGCCGTGCTCCGCCGACAGGGATATGGCTTCCAGTACGGCCTGATCCCTGACGCCTTCTTCGAAATCAGGATGGAGGTCGTCGTCGGCGCCGGCGATGGCCTGCATGAGATCGTACACCTCGTGTATGAAGGTGTGTTCCCAGCCGATGATATGCCCTGGCGGCCACCAGCGGTCCATGTACGGATGGGCGCCTTCGGTCACGATGATTTCACGGAAACCCTGAACGTGGTCCTCGTCTTCCCGGTTGTAATACTGCAGTTCGTTCATTTTTTCCAGGTTGAAGGCGATGGAACCCTTGCTGCCGTTGATCTCGAATCGATTTCCGTTCCGCCGGCCGCCGGCAAACCGCGTGGCTTCGAACGAACCTACGGCGCCGTTCTCGAAACGTGCGAGCGCCAGGGTCGTATCGTCCACGGTAACCGGTCCCTTACGGGTGGAACCACCGGCGCTGGCGCCGAGGGCCGAGTCGATCTCATCGACGATGGGCCGCTCCTTGATGAAGGTCTCCTGCATCCCGGTCACTTCGGTGATTTCACCGATGAGGTACCTGGCCAGATCGATGATGTGGGCGTTCAGGTCGCCGTGGGGACCGGAGCCGGCCTTCTCCTTCTGCAAACGCCAGACCAGGGGAAAGTCGGGGTCCATGATCCAGTCCTGAAGGTAGACGGCGCGCCAGTGGTAGACCTGGCCGATACGTCCTTCCTCGATGAGCCGCTTGGCCAGCGCGACCGCGGGCACCCGCCGATAGTTGTAGGCGACCATGCTCTTCACGCCCGCCTTGTTCACGGCTTCGGCCATGGAGCGTGCTTCCGCGAGGTCGTTGGCGAGCGGTTTCTCGCAGAAAACGTGCTTACCCGCTTCCGCGGCGGCGATGGCGATCTCCGCATGGCTATCGCCCGGGGTCGAAACGTCGATGAGATCGATGTCGTCTCGGGCGATCAGCGTTTTCCAGTCGGTTTCGTAACCTTCCCATCCGAACTCGGCTGCCGCGCCCTTTACATTTTCCCTGTTACGGCCGCATATGGCCTTCATGACCGGGACACCGGCCGCATCCGGAAAGAAGAAGGACATGTCCTTGTAAGCGTGGCTGTGCGACTTGCCCATGAACGAATAACCCACCAGCCCCACGTTAATGTTGCGTGCCATGTATTACTCCTTTCGGTCCCGTTCGCCGCGGAGGCGATCCCGTCATGATGCCAGCTTTTCTTCTACGTAATCCGTCAGTTCGTTGATAGGTACCCGGACCTGCGCCATGGTGTCCCGGTCGCGGACCGTCACCGCCTGGTCGTCGATCGTCTGAAAATCGACCGTGACGCAGAGCGGAGTGCCGATTTCGTCCTGGCGACGGTAGAGCTTGCCGATGGCGCCCGTGTCGTCGTAAACCGTGCGTATCCTGCCCCCGGTCTGCAGCGACTTCCGGATATCCCGGGCCGTGGACGCGAGTCGTTCGTCCGTCCGTTTGAGCGGGAAGACCGCCACCTTTACCGGCGCCAGGTGGGGCTTGAGCCGTAAAACGGTCCGATAATGGTCGCCGATGACCTTCTGCGAAAGGTTCCTCAGCGTTTTGCCTTCCTTGATCCGATCGGCGCCCGGCATGGCCAGTAGCGCGTCTATCCGCGGCATTCTTTCGGGAAGCTCGCGGGATATGGACTCCCCGAAGGAATGCATCGACTCCCGCGCCTCCCCGGGCAGTTTCTCGTTCTTCGCAACGGACGCGTTGAATGCATCCAGTCCACCGCTGACTACGGACAGTTTGTCTTCCGGTGGAGCCTTGACCATGGAATCGTCGTAGGCCTCGCTGAGGACGGCCAGCAGGCAACGCCCGACGCCCGCCGACGGTTCGACCACGAAGGGGATCACGTGCCGGTTCGTTTGAGGATCGAAATAGGAAAGCCGCGTCGTACTGGACGGGTTCTCCGCCACTTTCGCCGTCAGGTCGTACTGTTCCTGGTACCGCGTATGGGAGCCCAGGTCGAAATCAGTCCGGCTGGCAATGCCCTCCAGTTCCTCGTACCCGAGGGTGGGGAACCCGTACATCAGGTCGTAGGTCTTCTTGGAATAGTGGGCGAGATCCTCCCGTGGAACGTCATGGATCCGGATGGTGTCCCGGCTTACGCCGATATGTTCCCACCATGCGAGCCGGTCCTCCAGCCACCTGTCCTGCCATTCGTCCTCCGTGCCGGGGTGGACGAAGAACTCCATCTCAAGCATGTCGAATTCGCGTACGCGAAACAGGAAATTGCGGGGATTGATCTCGTTGCGGAAACCCTTGCCCACCTGGGCGATGCCGAAGGGCAGCTTGCGCGCCGTGGTGGTCAGCACGTTGTTGAAATTTACGAATATGCCCTGGGCCGTTTCCGGGCGCAGGTACGCAAAGGCGTGCTCTTCCGAGACCGGTCCCACCTGGGTCTTGAACATCAGGTTGAAGGGCCTCGGTTCGGTCAGGTCCGTGGAGCCGCACGCGGGACAGGTTTCCCCGGCCTGGTCGGCGCGCCACCGACCCTGGCATTTCCGGCAGTCCACCAGGGGGTCGACGAAGGTTTCCTCGTGACCCGAATACTTCCAGGTCTGCGGATTCATCAGGATGGCACTGTCGAGGCCCTCCATGTCATCCCGTTCGTAGACGTTCCTCCGCCACCAGGAATCCACGATGTTGTTCTTCAGCTCAACGCCGACCGGACCGTAATCGTACAGGCCCTGCAATCCACCGTAGATTTCAGAGCCGGGGTAGATGATTCCGCGGCGTTTGCAGAGCGAGACAAGTTGTTCCAGTGAGACAGCGGGCACCGCGGTCCAATCCGATCTGAAATGAAGGGGAGATGACGGGTGGCGCGGTCGTTCATTGCGCCTCGAATAACTCGTTCAGCATAACGAAATGCCGGCAAAGTGTCAACCTTAAAGGCCCATGCAACATCGAAAATATAGATTGACAGAAGCGGGGGCCGGGCGCATTGATACATTGCGTTTTCCCGGTGTTCAAACGTCCTTCTGAATCCTTATTTCAAACCAGGTGAACCGATGACTGGAACGACCATAGACCATTCCGATTACGGAGCGATCCCCGGTGATTTACAGGGACTCCCGGTCGTGCTTCATTACGGGGACGCCGCCGCGGAATTCCTGGCGGTACGAACCGCCGCCGGCCTGTGCGATCTTTCCCATCGCGGTAAACTGCGCATGACCGGCGGGGACCGGCAGCACTTCCTGCACCGCGTGGTGACCAACGACGTGGAGCAGCTCAGCGCCGGGGAAGGCGTCTATGCCTGCATGCTGACGCCGCAGGGAAAGATCATCTCGGACATGACGGTCTATGCCCGTGAAGAGGACCTGCTCATCGACGTGGAACCGGGGATGGCGGGCGTCCTGCGGGATACGCTCGACCGGTACGCGCTCATCGACGACGTCGAATTCGAAGATGTCACCACGCAATACGGATTGATCGGAGTTTACGGCAGACGGGCCGAGGACTGTCTCCAGGGCCTCGCGGGCCCCTTTGACCCGTTGCCTCCCCTGGGACACGTCGATATCGAATGGAACGGCCTGCGACTGACCGTGGCGCGGTCCCGCCGTACCGGTGAATTTGATTACGACGTCTACGTCCCCGCCGAAAGCGCGGATGAAATCTGGAAGGCACTACTCGGTGAAGGTGCAGACGCTTCCTGCGTCCCTATCGGAATCGAGACCCTTGAGGTGCTTCGCGTGGAAGCGGGCATCCCCCGCTGCACGGCGGAACTGGACGACCGGATCATACCCAATGAGGCCGTTAAGGATCGGGCCGTCAGTTTTAACAAGGGATGCTACATCGGACAGGAGCCGGTCGTGATGATGGAGCACAGGGGGCGACCCAACCGGATGCTCTCGGGCCTGGTCATAGAGGGGGATACACTGCCCGAACGGAATGCCGTGATACGGAAGGATGGCAAGGAAGCCGGATGGATTACCACCGCGGTCCATGGACGGACGGTAAACGGGATCATCGCACTGGGTTTCGTCAGGCGGAGGTACAGGGAGGCGGGCGGTCCGGTGGATGTAGTGGTCAACGGCGGACTGGCCGGCGCAGAAATCGTGGATCTGCCTTTCTACGATCCCGACCGCTAAACACAGATCCGACCGGTAAACACAAAATCGCTATTTCGAGACCTGCTCATATCATGTCGAATACATCCTTCACCCTTCGTTCCCCCCTGGACATGCACATCCACTTCCGCGAAGGCGGTATGCTCAGGCGCGTTGCGCCGCTGAGCGCCGGGACCTTCGCCGGCGGTGTGATCATGCCCAACCTGGTGCCCCCCGTGGACAATCTCGACCGGCTGGAACGGTACGAGCAGGAGATACGGGAAGCCGTGGACGGTTTCGCTTTCGAACCCTACATGACCCTGTTCATGCGGCCCTACACCGAAAGAGAACTGGTATCGATGAAGGACCGAATCATCGGTGTCAAGCTGTACCCGGCGGGCGTCACCACCCACAGCGACGAAGGGGTCGGCGACATCCGCGATGTCGAGGACACCCTGGCATTGATGCAGGACATGGGCATCCGGTTGATGGTGCACGGTGAATCGACGGATTTCGTGATGGACCGCGAGCGCGCTTTCCTCCCGGTCTACGAAGACCTGGCCACGCGCTTTCCCGGTCTGGGTATCGTCATGGAACACATCACGACCCGGGAGGCCGCCATGTTGCTGGACCGCCACGAGAACCTGTACGCGACCGTCACCCTGCAGCACCTGATCATCACCCTGGACGACGTGGCGGGGGGGCTGTTCAACCCCCACCTCTTCTGCAAACCGATCGCCAAGCGGCCGGAAGACCGCGACGCGCTCCTCGCACTGGCCCTCGAGGCCCATCCCAAGCTGGTCTTCGGCAGCGATTCAGCGCCCCACCCGGTCGACAGGAAAGAGTGCTCCGGTTGTGCCGCGGGCGTTTTTACCGCGCCCATCGCCCTGCAGATGCTCGTCGGACTCTTCGAAGAACACGGCAGGCTGGACCGCTTGCAGGCCTTCGTCTCGGACAACGCGAAGCGGATCTACGGCGTCACGCCACCGGAAAAAACCGTGGTGTTCGAGAAAACAGGGACGGCCATCCCCGAGCGATACGGCAACGTCATCCCCATGTATCCTGGAAAAGCACTGGACTGGAAGGTTGCGGCGGTGCGGTAGGTCGCATCCAACCGGTACCAGGGATCGGTCTACTTCACCCGGATGGCGTTCGAGATGATCCAGGTCCTCGGTCCGTCTCCGCGCAGATACCGGGGGCGCAACTGGTAGACCTCGGTGTGATAGACGCCCGGGCCGGGCACCTCCACGAAGAGTTCATGACCATCCGTTTCCACCAGTGGCACCTCGTTTCTATACAGCCTGATCCGGACCGGACCCGATGAAGGCGCGGCAACGTGGAACCGGCTGCCCTTCTGGAACACGACCTGCGAACCCATGGACAGCGTATCTGTCCCCTTGGTAAGCTCGAAAGAAAAACCCGGAGCCGGTTCGTACCCCTCCAGCACCACGTAACAGTTTCCGCGACGGATCGCACTCACCAGCATCGCCTCGTCGACGTCCGCGTCGCCGGTCAGTTCGGTTCCCGTGATCACGTAAGTCCTGATCAGGCCGAACAGACGGCCATAGGTAGGAAAGGACAGATGGCGATCCCCCCACAGCGGTATGCGCTCGTGGGCGTCCACGCTGCCGATCACGGTCACGTGCTGTCGTTGCGCGCGATGAATCCAGAGCCGGATGGCCTCGTCGGGACGGTCTATCAGGCTGTTGAAGACACCGTCCGGCATGAAGGGCAGGAAAACCAGGGCTCTTGCCAGTTCCAACACGCTATCATCCCGCCAGGCCGTGTCGGCGTTGAGCAGTTCCAGACCGTCCATCTCCTCCACGGTCCAGTCGGTCCACGGTCGCCGGCCCGTGGGATGAGCCGCGATGGACAGACCACCCGCATCCGATATATCCCCGATCAACGCGGGCAGTCCCAGCGGTCCCTGCTGTTCCACGTGCCTTACCGCGCCGAGCGAGAGCAAGTGCCCCGCGCTGGTATTGACCTCCTCGCCGACGAGCAGCAACAGGCCGTCATGATATCCCTGGTGGCCATCGACCCGGGGCTGCAGCGTGCCGTGGTCGGTCAATATCGCGAAATCCAGGCCCGCGTTCCGGCCGGCCTGGACGATTTCCTCGACCGTACCACCCCCGTCGGAGTAGGTGGAATGAACATGGATGACACCGGAGTAGCGCGCGGCGGGTTCCGGACCGGGGGACGGCGCGGGGCGGGGGGACTCGGACCGGATGTACAGGTAACCATCGACGATCCAGAGCAGGATGCAGGCCGTCGCGATGAACTTCATCGTGTTACGTAATTTCAGCATTTCATGCCGCCTGGTCTATGCCGGCCTGTGCGCCTCCCGGAAGATCATCGCCGCGACGTGCTCGCCGGGTGCGGAACAGGGGTGTATTACACCGTACTCCAGAATGCGCGTTCCAGGTGAGTTACCCCGGGTGGATTCTGCGACAGGTCGATCCCGATGACATCGAAACGGCAGGGAAACTCGTTCCAGTTGCGTTCCTGCAGGAAACGACGTGCGGCCCGGGCGACATGCTGCTGTTTCCGTGCGTCTACCCACGACTGCGGTTCGCCGAACCGCCGGCCGGTCCCGGCCTTGACTTCCACGAACACGAGCTCGTTTCCGTCCCGGGTTATGATGTCGATTTCACATCGGGAGACGGAATCCCGGTAGTTCCTGGCGAGAATGGCATGGCCCTTCTGGCGTAGAAACGCTTCCGCGATGGATTCACCGCGCGAACCCCGGGTATGCGTGGATTCTTTCATGGCGTCTTCAGGTTTAATGCTCAGGGTAAAAACGGACTGGTCAACCAACACTGGACACTGGTTTGACCGGATTCAGGCCGTAGAGATATGGCGTCTTTTCCGCAGGAAGGAACGACGATGCGCGGTAGACGGTCCGTGGGTCTCGAGCGCAGCCAGGTGCACCGCCGTGCCGTAACCCTTGTGACGGGCAAACCCGTATTCCGGGTAGTCCGTGTCGCAGGAGACCATGATTCGGTCCCGGGTTACTTTCGCGATTATGGATGCAGCGGCGATGGAGATACTGCTCGCGTCTCCTCTCACCACGGTGGTCTGGGGTCCCTGCCAGTCTACGGTGTCGATCCCGTCGATGAGCAGGTGACCGGGGGTCGGCGTAAGGGCTTCGACGGCTTCCTTCATGGCGAGGAGATTCGCACGGCGTATATTTATCGCGTCGATCACGGCCGCTTCGGAACGGCCGACACCGACTGCTGTGGCAATGTCCATGATCTCGCCGAAAAGCGCATCCCGTTTCGTGGGCGTGAGGCGTTTCGAATCGTCCAGACCCGGTATCAGGGCATCATCCGGCAGAATTACGGCCGCCGCGATCACGGGGCCGGCCAGGGCGCCCCTCCCGGCCTCATCGACACCGGCGGCGTATCGAACGCCGCGGTCACGGAGAGATCGTTCCAGGACGGCCATGGACCAGAGTCTTTCCCGCTCCGCATCGCCCGGCGCCATACTCAATTGCGCCGCTCGGCGATACGCGCGGCCTTGCCCCTCAACTTCCTCAGGTAGTAGATCCGGGACTGCCTCACCTTGCCCCGGCGCAACACCTGGATGTTGCCGATCGACGGTGAATGCAACGGGAAGATTCGCTCGACGCCTATACCCTGCGAAATCTTGCGGACCGTAATCGTTTCGCCGATGCCGTGGCCGGACCGCTGGATGACTACGCCCTGGTAAAGCTGTACGCGTTCCTTGTCGCCTTCACGAACCTTAACCTCCACCCGGATGGTGTCTCCGGAGCGGAATTCGGGAAGATCCGTCTTCAACTGGTCCTGGGTTATCGTGTCTAGTACGTTCATGATGCTGCTTCCGTCCTTTCGAACGACCGCGGGCCGTTGGTGCTACGTCTGTGACGCGACTTGTGCTGAAAGATCCAGAGAGCACGGATGTGTTGAATTTTGCGCGAAGGATTCAAGTATCACTGGATACGTCATGACGGGTTTTTAGGCTCTTCGCGATTTAGGTCGGAGCAAGGGTTTGGGAGCCATCCCCGCCGATGCTGCCGACCTCAATCCTGACACGCATGGGCTTGCCGGCGTAGAGCAGGGCGCGTATTCGGTAGTTGTCGAAGTCGGTTCACCCGAAGCCGGCGCGTTTGACCTGTTTGATCAGATTTGTCAGCGGCTTCGGTGGCGGCGTTGGAGACTCGGGCAGCGTGCCAGTCAGCAGTTCTGGGTGCGCCAGCGCCACAGGCTGCGCCCGAGCCGGTTGATCCCGGGGGGCAGGCTCGGGTTTTGGAGGTCTTGGGCGAGCTGGTCGACGGTGGCTGCGCCCGCATCGGCGTCGGGAATGTGATAGATGCCGCGCAGGGTCTCTTCAGCGGTGCCAGGCGTCGCGGACCTCGCCGTGGGGGTCGCCTGCGGCGAGCAGGCCGCGCAGTTTGGCGTCGCCTGTTTCGCTGATGCGTTCGTGGCCGGCGGCGAGCAGTTTGCGGGCCCGGTACAGAGGGTCGTCTTTGTGGCCTCGGTGTCTGAGTGTCTGGTTCTGGACTCTGCGGCGGACTTCGTCTAAGGCGGAGTTGGCCAGTTTGCACGACGTGGAACGGGTCAGCGACCTGGCGCGCGTGGGGGACTGCGGTGTCGAACGCGGCGCGGTAGGGGCCTGAGAGGTCAAGCGTCGCCCAGCGGATCTGCGCCCGCCGTTGCTGTGGCTGTGCCAGCAGCCAGCGTGCCAGGCCGCTTCGCGGTGCGGCCTGGCACTATGTCGAGCAACTGGCCTGACCCGACATCGACAATGCTCGTTGACCAGGCCCGCTTCGCGAAGCGCCCCCGGCGACAAAACAGGGTTTCGTCAAGCCCCAACGCCTCAACTGTTGAGACCCGCTGCGTGTCCGCAGCCAGCAGTGCCTGACCCCAGCGGCGCACCGACGCGTTGACGGTGTGCCAGTCACAACCCAACACCGACGCGGTGTCTTGGATCGCCTCACCCCGCCCGGCGCGCCGCGTCGCCCACCGCGCCGCGCGCGCCGTCAACAGCGCCCGCGCAGGCGCGATCTGCGCCTCCTGCGCGGTGAACGACGCAGTCCCGCAACCCTGCTGCCCGCAGCGCCAGCGGCGCTTGTGCCACACCAGCCGCACCGGACGGCCCAACGCCGGGAGGTCCACCAGCACCACCCGCCGCTCGCCTTTGGACCACAACAGCGCGCCGCAGCCCCAACACGGCGGCCTCGCCACCCTGCAACGCACACCGCCGGCGGGAAGTGGAGGGTGGACCCTCAACACAGGCCCCAACACGGCGGCCTCGCCACCCTGCGACGCACATGCACACCCAGCGGCTTACCCGCAACATCGTCGACGCCCAACACCTCGACGTCGCCGAGTCCAACCAACAGCTCACACATGCGTCTAGGGTCATATTCCACAGCGATCCTCCAGTTCTCGACAGCCTTACAGCGCCGATTCTGGGGGATCCCCCGCATTCAACCGCGGATACCCACAACCCCTACTCCGACCTCATTCCCGAAGAGCCACTAAACGACTAGGCCCCACCGACAGCACCGACAGCACCGACAGCACCGACAGCACCGACAGCACCGACAGCACCGACAGCACCGACAGCACCGACAGCACCGACAGCACCGACAGCACCGACAGCACCGACAGCACCGACAGCACCGATGTCGCCGACTGTTACAACGATCACGACAACTGCGCCTGCCCGACCGATGACACTGACTCAACCAGCAACAGTGACCAACCCGTTGATGCTAAAGCGGCGACTGATAGCGGTCCACCGTTGAGAGCCCCCGCCTTAAACCATCCACTGGTTTAAGCAAATGATGTTGACGGCCAACGCCGTCAACTTTGTCGCGCCCATAAACATGTTGCGCCGACATTAAACACCGGAACAGTACCCGTTGACGGGTCGGCGACCGGTTCAATAGCCGAAACAGGCTTGAAACCGGCCGAAAACCGTGTTATGCAGGTAACTCGCGAAACCGAAACGTTTTCACCCGCGAAACCCCCCGAGTGGGGGTATCGCGACCCTACCTTGACCTGGGTGTTTAGAGGGGTCTTTCAAGTTTCTCCACCTTCAAAGTAGGTGTTTCTCCACCTTCGTCGATTGACTCCGCAGAAACAGTCAAAGGCTTGATTCACGTATTCGGGTGGTTTGACCTGGGGATTTGCACGTAGCGTTTCCTGAAGTCGGCATGATTTTGGCGGAGGCCATTGTGACAGTTAATGGTGGTTCAATGACGCGACGTGTGTTTCTCCACCCAAAATTTGGGGGATATATCGAATGGTGCCAACAGCCTGGTGCACGCATACATTGAACAATTCGGGGTTGAGCCGCCGTCGCTGAAAACCCCCGAAGGGTTGCGGACATATGATCCGACAGCTGCCGAATTCCTCTATCAAATGTTCGGAGACATCGAATTGCCGTCCTCATGCCACAACCGTCTGTGACAACTAAGAGAGAACCGATCACCCACACCCGAACAGCAGTCGACAAGGGCTGGGAGCGCACCGAGCAGCGCTCGCGATGTGTGTAGCACTGCGTAGGGGGGTTAGCCACCAGCCTTGATCTGGGTTCTTGCAGAGGGTTCTGTAGGGTATTTCACATCCCTGTGTCGAGTGGGGGTATCGCGACCCGTTGACACCTGGGGGTTTAGAGGGGGCCTTTGCAACTTCCTCCATATTCAAGGTAGGGGTTCGTGCGAGGAAACGTCTTAGGGCAATTGGAGTTTGATCCCGCTTAGGTTGGTGTCGTCAGGTTCGTGTAGGGCGTTGGTGGCTGTCATCTGGCCCTCGGTGGCTGCCTTGTCTTCCCACGGCACAGCCGCAGTCCACCGCCAGGCGAAGCTCATCACTCGCACGAGAGCAGAAACATCGAGCGCTTCGCTAAAAGATGTCCGCTTCAAGCAGCCGACATACTCGTTGCGGTAGACGCTGGGAATGACGATCCGTGAAGCGTCGACCGCTGAGAGTTCGGCGTTCATCATGACTCTGGCCACCCGCCCGTTCCCGTCGGTAAAAGGGTGGACTTCGGACACGACCATCATCACGTACAGTGCTCGCTTAAAACCCGCTGGCACTGTCGGCACGAGTTCCAAGCCTTGACGCAGCGTGCCCTCGACCAAGTTGGGTTGCACGAAGCTGTACGCGCCAACCCGGTTGGGTGCCTGCTTCCACTCGCCGGGTCCCGTCTCGGGGCGGCCCTCCATGATCGACGCGTGCCGGTGACGAAGGAAGTCGAGCATGTCGTCTGGGTCTTCAGACACGGCGCGGCGCCCTATCGTGTCGGCAACGCAGCGGTAGGTGCCCAAGATGTCATGGCCGTCCGCAGGTCGCGATGTCGGCGGCTGCTGGGTCTCGACGATTCGACGAGCCTCAGCTACCTCAAAGACGGTGCCTTCGATGTAGTTGGAGAAATAACTCTCGAAGAAGGGCAACTCCAGGTTGTAGACACCAGCGGGAATGAACTCCGGCACATCAGGATCGGTGTGCGCGGCAAGCTTCGCTGCGGCCCGCTCAAACATCGCAACTCGCTGTTCGTCCCAGCTCTGACCGTGGACGAATGCTCTGAAGCGGTTGCCTGTCGCTAGGCGTAGGGGAAGTACACCGTCGAGACGAGCAAACAGACCGCGGATGTCTTCGGCTCGATCAACGAAACCCATCGCTTCGGCAAGTTGCAGTGCCTCGTCGCGCAACCGGAGCATCCGTGACTCGTCCCAGACAATGGCTTTGTGAGCCAACCAGTCTTCGAGTTCGGCAAGCGATAGTGTTCGGGACTCCCGGTGGTCACGGCCGCGAGAAGGGGCCAGATTGTCCACGAGGACACGGGCCGGTCGGGATATGCGCAGACCGCTCGCCCATGGCAAGTCCTCAGCAGGATCGGCTGTCGGATCGTCAGGGCGAACTCGGACTTCGATGCCCGGCAGTCTCAGCGTTGTGCGGCGTGCATCGCTGGCGACATAGAGGACGCCGTCGATTACCTTTCCGTCCTCCGCAGCCGAGCGGTCAACGATCATGGCCCCGGGAATCAACCGGCCCAAGATGGGCCAGAGATTCTCTGCAACGATCTCGGTTTCGTCGCTGGCCACATCAGACGAATACAGCCGAGGTGCCAAGCGGCGAAGGCGCCTCTCGGCCACTGCTCGGCGCAGAGTTTGCGCTGAAGCGACATTGTCATCGTCGTCGAAGAATACGGTCCGGGCCCCGGTTGGCCATGGGGGGGAAGCAGTCGGCGTCACTCGATCAAGATTACCGCCAGATAGGTGCTTATGTGATGTTTTTTTATCAGTTAAGGGCTTATAGCGAATGTTTTGATGAAATAAGGCACAGAGTTTACGTTTCGGATTCATTAACACGAAACACAAGACCTGGCCCGAAGGCTGCGTGGGGGTATCGCGACCCTGCCTTGACCTGGGGGTTTAGAGGGGTGTTTCAAGTTTCTCCACCTTTGGGGTAGGTGTTTCTCCACCTTTGTTGACTGACTCCGCAGAAACAGCCAGCGGCTTGATTCGCGTATTCGGGTGGTTTGACCTGGGGGTTTGCATGAAGCGTTGCCTGAAGCCGTCATCATTTTGGCAGAGGCCATTGTGACAGTTGGCGGTGGTTCAATGACGCGACATGTGTCTCTCGCGAAGGCAGGCCCCCGCTACACACCCGAGTTGCATGTGGACGTCGAAGCTGTAGAAGCCTTGGAGGGGTTGGGTAGAACGACGTCGTTCGAGACGCGGTGGCGCGAAGCTCTTGGCGACCTTCACAAGACCCGCCAGTACTCTTGGCCGGTACCAGACACCGACCCTGGAGAGATCGCGGAGGCCCTGGATTCATGCCAGCGCTGCAACAGCGGCGGTGGT
Source organism: bacterium (assembly GCA_965240335.1). GTDB lineage: Bacteria > JAAXHH01 > JAAXHH01 > JAAXHH01 > JAAXHH01 > JAAXHH01. The sequence goes on along the minus strand of CBDEKM010000008.1, from coordinate 18,815 downwards.
GGCTGGCGGGTTATAGGACACATAACCAAAGGCTGGGATTTCCGATTTGCGTGTAGTGATGCGGCCAAGAAATGGGCTCAGATCTGCTCTCCGGCTTCGAATAGTGCTCGCATCGTTTAGGTGCCTGGATTCTTCAAAACCCAACCGGCTCAGTCGGTGAGAAGGGTTTGACGATGTAGTCTGAGGTGCTCATCTCGAAAGCAGGTGCGACTACCCGATCCCGGCCGAATGCGGAGATGAAATTACCGGCACTTCGGCAACGGCAGAGATATCCCACATTAGTTCGATGCCGTCGGAGCCCGCAGGATCATATCGAGAAAGACCAGATGCGGCTGGTTTTTCTCCAAGAGAGGCAGCGCCTACTCCAGGACGGTGTCTCAACACCGCAGACACATGATGCTATTCTGAAGTCATGGACACGAATGACCTTTCTAATATTGGTGTCGCTATTGTGCAACTCAGTTTTCTGATCACTGCCTGGCATCGCGGTAACAAAAGAGCTCGCGAATTGGAATCATCGTATACAATAAGAACACATCGTAAATCTCATAGTTATCCTCTAATTCACATTCTTGAACCGCACCATGGAATATATCAAAAAAGCTTTATGTCGTCTATAAGGTCTTACAAGACTTTGCCTCTGGTCTATCGTAATCATGATAGTCGTCAAGAAATGGTTTTCGTCAACTACGTATGATGTCCAGTTTGTTCAGAACGACACACAAACCAGGATTTATGGTCAGCCGCTGAGAGTATCGACCTATTGACGACATCGACTCAACGTTCCTTTATGTTGATTCTAGTGGTTTTCTTTTAACTCTGAACCTAAGCAAAGGAGAAAACAGTCACCATTTTCAACATTCGCTAAGTAAGAGTCGGTCTAATCATAAGCGTCTTATCGTAATTGCGACTGCCTCAGACTTGTTATCGAAAAGCGCCTGGGTAAGATGCTTCATTGTCAACGGCTACAGTATAGATATATCAAGCGATGACGTTTCAGAGATTCATATACAGTCATCAGGAGCACCCCCAAACGATAGAGGAACCATATACAGAGCAAGACAAAAGGATGTCCCAGCAGACGCAATGTGGCTTATTTATGATAGTAATGAGTCAATTGAGCCAACCCCAAACTGATATCGGTCAACACAAGCATATCAAACCGATAATGCCCAGAGTCTCGTGGAGAATCGTTCCAAAGATCGTAAACATCTAGCTAAGTGTGTAAAGCTGAAACTTCAAATCAAATATGAAATGTTGATTATTATGTGGGTCGGTGTGGTAGTCGGAGCAGGAGACCCCCACAACGAGGTTTGTAAATGCTCTCGAACAACCTAATAATATCCTTGATATTGTTGTTAAAATGGTGTTCTTTACTTTATTTGGGATAGCGGTAATATTTAGCGGCACGACGCTTATTCTAAGTTTCATAGATAAGCGTCGACTAAAGAAATGGTTTGATGACAACAAGGTTCGGAAAACCGGCTGGCATGGTGACACAGCCACTTGTCTCGTACTCGGCGAACTGATCCACCGAGTAGATTTCCTAAAGAACAAGGGATGGAGTGACTACCGGAAATACACCCACACCCTTAATCGTGTAGCACCCAACAACTGAGATCCTCGTCTATCGTCGTCGCGGTCGGGTTGTCCTTCGTGGTCTCCTGCTTCCTCGTCGATGGATATGACCCGTTTCAACCGCGTGTGTAGGTGGGGCCTTCGACTTGTTGGAGTTAGTCAACGGGGAGGTAGTGAAAACCGCGACCTCTTTTGTTGGGGCGGCTGGCAACAAGATGCCCGTGTTCTGCTTGTTGAGCGAGAAGCACACCCGAATAATGCACGCTGAGACCGGTCAGGTCAGACAGTTCGAATGTGGAAATTCGGCGTCTTGATTTCGCCCAGGCGAGAGCCATTGCCGCGCGGCCCTCCGGGGTTTTCGTAGCTTTGAGACGATGCGCAAGTGCTTCGCGGCTGTGGTCCGAAAGGCGGAAGGCGGGCGTTTGGTCTGGCGGGCTGCCTCCAACCAAGCTGATTATCGGCTGTTTGGTATTCGTGGCCGTGGCGACTCGTTGCAGCGCGGCCGCGGTTTCGGTTCCAGGACGTTGCAGTGTCGGCGCAGCGGAGTCGGCGTCGACCCAGCCGTGTTGTATCAGGTGTTCAATCAGCAACAGGAGGTCTAGGTCGGGGTGTGAAGTCGCTGGTTCGATCCCGTTGATGAACGTCATCGTAGACTGGTCGGGTTCGCCGCCGAACAGGCTGACGCGCACGTACGGGCCGGGTATTTCGCTGAACTCTGGGCGTGGTCGCCCGACGATGAGCATGTCGGCATTCATGCGGTCAACTCCGATGCCTTCGCGTTCGGCAAGCTGCAGCATCGCCATCGCTTCAGCCAAGCTACGATATCTGGGTTCGGCTGGGTGGGTGATGATGTTTGAAGGTGTGACTGCTCCGATGAACCCGCCGGGTGAGCTAACGATGTACTGGTCGCCGACATGTTCGATAATAGTTGGCTGCGGCGAGTGCCAATCACGGTGGGTGACGCCATTGACGACAGCTTCGCGCATTGCTCTGGAGGGGATGGACCGGACCTGAGCGTGCACAAACCCCAACGGAATGTGCCAGATACGGTTAACAGCGTCGCTCGCTTGTTCAACATCGGCGATCTGCTGTATTAACGGGCTGGTGCTGCGGACTCGGTTGATGCTGTCCCCGCCAGGCACATCGCGCCGCATGTAGTCGATGCCGAACTCGGGTGTGGCGACGAAAAGCAACGAACCGGCGTTGCTGAGACGGCCGTCACCGTCGACTAAGTTGAGGCGCCGGATCAGGTCCTCGTCGGTGGCGTCTGCGAGGTCGACGGCGTCTCGTTTGCCGCTGTTTCGAAGGTACCGACGGGCGATCTCGGTTGCCACAGGGTTCACATCGCTCAGCGTGTGCCCCGATTGTTGAACCGACCAGTCGAAACCCGATCGTCTCATTCGCCAGCTATGCCAAGTGGTCGCATCGACATCGACGCAGTTGTCGTTCACACGCCAGCGGACTTTGCCCTTGTAGCGGATCGGCTCTATCGCTTCGGGAGCGGACAGCACCAAAAGCCTGCAAGAACTCAGATACGCGACCTTGACATCTATGGTGAGGGTCCGGCCGGTTAGCTGGTAAATGCGGTGGCGGACCCATCCGGGCTCGAGTTCGGTACCAATCTTGGTTCCATCGTCGGCTACACCCAAGATGATAGCGCCACCCCCCGAAGTGTTGGCCATGCATGCCATTTCGCCAGCTAGGTAGTCGGCTGCTTCTTCGTTTTCTTTGTCGCCCGGGTTGATCGCGCCAGAAGCGTCTCTGCGGCCTGGTTCTTCTTTGACATCTACCTGCGTCGTTTCGATCTGGGAGGGCGGCTGCCCCTGCTCGAGCAGCGACAGCACCCGATCGATTTGTTCAGCCAACGGGTCCGGTCCCAAAAAGCGCGATGTCATATCAAGCACCTAGAGTTGCATATAGCTACGTATAAAATACAACTTATCATCCGGATTGGCTAATGAGTTGTATTTTACAGGTTAAAAAATACAACTCAGGTGGGATATCGCGGGAAAAGTATGATTTTCCGGGCCGCTGGTTGCCGTCGGGCGCTTGGTTGAAGTTGGCTGCATACGCTGGTGGCAAAAGCACCGGTTTGCATGAACGCATCTTAGACCAGTCCCCGTTCGCGCCTGCTGGACCGGCACGGTTAGTCAAAGTGTTGGGCGGTGGTTCGGTTTCGGTGCTTGCAGTTGGACTAGGGGGTGGGTTTGGAAGTCCCGATGCTAGGTGTTGGAGCGGTCGTTCCAGACATATGAGCACCTTGGGTTCCTCTAATTCGCGAAGGATCTGGACTGTATTCCGACACAAGACAACCAGAACCACAACCCGAGTGTCGGATCGTCCGACCTGGTGTCGCCACTACGACGAATGGAAGCGCGCCCACGACGAGGCCGAGGTTCTCACAGCACGCAACTCCGATCTGCCCGAGGACTGGTCACGAAAGGACCTCGCGCGACTAGAAGCACTGACCCAGAACTACGGTGAAGCAGCGGACCGAATGTGGGACGAAGCACCCGAAACCGAGAACTGGACCTCAGCGCACATCAAGTGCAGGTAACCCAACTCGTGCAAGTTGCCAACGGCTGCCCCGTCGTACCCCACGCGCGGCCGAACACCAATAGCCGCTGGTTGTTATGCGATCGTCAGGCGAAGTGACGAGCGCATGGGGAGGGCTTCCACTGTCTCGCCGATTTCCTGTGCGGCTACTGCGAGGTCAAATTGTGTTTGCAGGTTCATCCAGAATTGAGGCTCAATGCCGAACCAGTGTCCGAGCCGCAGCGCGGTACCCCCAGTGATCGAGCGTTTGCCAGCAATGATCTGAGTTACGCGGTTGGGCGGCACAGCAATCTGGCGAGCGAACTCGGTAGGCGTAACCCCGAACTCTTCCAATTCGTCTTTCAGCACCTGCCCAGGATGAACAACTCGTCCCAACATTTTTCAACCCTCCTTCTTTCTAACGATAGTCCACATATTTTAGTGATAGTCCACAATCTCGACATCGGCAGGACCTTGCCCTTTCACCCAAGTAAAGCGGCTCTTCGGAAATGAGGGGGCAGTAGGGGTTGTGGGTATCCGCGGTTGAACGCGGGGGATCCCCCAGAATCGGCGCTGTTGTGGCAGCCCAAACTGGAGGATCCCTGTGGAATGCGACCCTAGACGTATGTGCGAGTTGCTGGTGGGACTCGGAGACGTTGGGGTGCTCGGCGTTGAAGACGAGCCGGCCGCGCCGTTGGGGGTGCATGTTCGCTGCCGGTCGGCGAGACCGTCGTGTGCGGGTTGTGGGGGTTCGTTGTGGTCGCTTGGCGAGCGGCGGGTGGTGTTGGTGGATTTGCCGGTGTTTGGCCGTGCGGTGCGGCTGGTGTGGCACAAACGCCGTTGGAGATGCCCTCAGCATGACTGTGCTGGGGGCTCTGTGACCGAGCAGGCATCACAGATCGCGCCGCGGCGGGCGCTGTTGACGACACGTGCCGCGAGGTGGGCGACACGGCGCGCGGGCCGCGGCGAAGCGGTAAGCGATACTGCTTCGGTGTTGGGTTGTGACTGGCACACCGTCAACGCGTCGGTGCAGCGTTGGGGCTCCGCGCTGCTGGATGTGGACACCGAGCGGATCTCGGCGGTGTCGGCTTTGGGGCTTGATGAGACCCTGATGTGGCGGCGGGGCCGGTTCGGTACCAAGGCCTGGTCCACCAGCATCGTCGACGTCGGGTCGGGACAGTTGCTCGATATAGTCCCAGGTCGCACTGCCAAAGCACCCACACGCTGGCTGTTGGCACAACCCCCAGACTGGCTTGCCGGTGTCGTTTGGGCGACGCTGGATTTGTCGGGACCGTACCGTGCTGCGTTTGAGGTGGCGCTGCCGCCCGCCAGGTCGCGGACCCGTTCCACGTCGTGAAGCTGGCCAACACCGCTTTAGACGAGACCCGCCGCCGGGTGCAGAACCAGACCCTTGGGCATCGCGGCCACAAACACGATCCGCTGTATCGGGTTCGCAAGCTGTTGCTCTCCGGGCATGAACGCGTCACCGAGTCCGGCGAAACGAAACTGTTGGGCCTGCTCGAAGCAGGCGACCCTCGCGGCGAGGTTCGCAACGCCTGGCACCGCTGAAGAAACCCTGCGCGGCATCTACAGCATCGACGACCCCGAGTTGGGCGCCGCGACTGTTGAGCAGCTCGCCGTCGAGTTCCAAGACCCCTACCTGCCACCGGAGGTCAACCGGTTGGGCCGCACTCTGTGGCGCTGGCGCACCCAGAACTGCTGACTGGCATGCTGCGCGGGTCTCCAACGCCGCCACCGAAACTGCTGACAAATCTGATCAAACAGGTCAAACGAGCCGGCTTCGGGTGAACCGACTTCGCCATCACTCATACTGGAAGGGTCTTGCTGTTGGGGCGGGTCTGACCCATTCGCCAACTGGCCTACGGTGCCTTGCGGTAGATCTGTCGGCCCGTCTCGGTGGCAGGGCGCGCACCGACCGGTCGAGCGGACGTGACCTGATAGGAGCCTTGCCCACATCACAGCGTTATGCATCGTGAGTGTTCTGTCCGCCGTCGCGGCCGGTGGTGCCCCACACATTGGATGACCAACAGGAGGCATCATCATTATGACACGAGATCAAGCCGAAGTCTTCGGCGGGGTCGACACCCACAAAGACATCCACGTGGCCGCGGCGGTCGACGCCGCCGGACGGCTGCTGGGCACTGAATCGTTCTGCGCGGACGCAGCCGGCTACACATATCTGCTCGAGTGGCTGGAGTCGCACGGTCCGCTCGCACGCGTCGGTGTGGAGGGCACCGGCTCCTACGGGGCCGGTCTCGCCCGCTGTCTCGCAGCCGCCGGGGTCGCGGTGGTGGAGGTCAACCGTCTTAACCGCCAGATGCGCCGCCGACGCGGCAAGACCGATGCCGTCGACGCCGAGGCCGCGGCTCGTGCCGCGCTCAGCCGCGAGGCCGCCGCAGTGCCCAAAGCCGCCGACGGGCCGGTGGAGGCGATCAGGATGCTGAGCGCGGCACGCCGCTCCGCAGTCAAGGCCCGCACCCAGGCCGCCAACCAGGTCAACGGCCTGCTGGTCACCGCCGGTGAGCACCTCAAAGAACGGCTTCGAGGTCTGCGCACCGCCGGCGTCATGGACTCCTGCGCCCGTCTGCGCCCTGATACCAGCACCGACGTCGTCGAGACCGCAGCCAAGCGGGCACTGCGCGCCCTGGCACGGCGCCACCAGGCGCTCAGCGTCGAGATCGCCGAGCTCGACGCCGAGTTGCTGCGCCTGTGCGAACACGCCAACCCCGCTTTGCTCGCCGCGTGCGGCGTCGGTCCCGAGGTCGCAGCTGCGCTGCTGGTCACCGCCGGCGACAACCCCGACCGGATGCGCAACGACGCATCCTTCGCTGCTTTGTGCGGCGCCAGCCCCATCGAGGCGTCCTCGGGCCGAACCGCCCGTCACCGCCTCAACCGAGGCGGAAACCGCCAAGCCAACAACGCCCTGTGGCGCATCGCCATGACCAGGCTCCGCGTCGACGAGCGAACCATCGCCTACGCCCAACGCCGTCAAGCCCAAGGCAAGACCCGACGCGAGATCCTGCGCTGCCTCAAACGCCACATCGCACGCGAGATCCACCGCCTGCTCACCGACCCGCCCCAGATCCCCCACGGAACGGACCTACGCCGACAACGAACCCGACACGGACTCACCCTCAACGACACAGCCCAAGCCCTCAACACCCACACCGCACGCATCTCAGAACTCGAACGAGGCCTCCGCCACAACCGCGACCTCGCCCAACGCTACCAACAACACCTCACCCAACTCACCACTTGACAAACATAGGAGCATCTACCGAATACGCGCCTTACTCTATGCAGGCAAACCCGACTGGAACCTACTCGACACCCTCACTCCACCCTGAAATCCGAAGAGCCCCTTTAGTTCAGCTAGTCGATTAATAAATAAGGCCTCAGGCATTCGGTCATGAACATCCTCGAACTCTGACAGGCCACCACCAATAGCTGGATCGATAAACTCAGGGCTGTCTTCCCCATCGAGAACCTTGATCATCCAAACCGCGAAAGTCCCCCTATCTAGGGGGTCGTCTGGGCAAAACTGTCTTGATTTGAACCACATTCAGTCCCATCGAATACGCCTCTAGCTTTTAGATTGGCGATATCCTCTCGATGAGAGTTGTTGGTTGCAACATCATCGTAAGAAGTGGCCTGCACCGAAGGAGACTGAGCCCCCACCACAGCAGCAGGCACCAACAACCCGGCAACCAAACCCGCCACCAACAACAAACGCCCGCTCATCCCCACAACCTACTCCACACCACAAAACCCAGCAACGGCAAAGATGCAACCAACCCAACCCAAGCGAGACCGGACCTCGCGGCGTACCGCTGTGACCGCTCCTTGAGAATGGAGTGGGCGTAGCAGGACCCGGGCGGGGCTAGTCGTTGTCTCGTAGGAACTGTTCGACTTCGGCTAGCAGGGTCTCGGGGTCGTCGTTGAGATCGGGGTCTGTGTCGGCGCCAAGCGAGCCGTTGTCGTCCCAGGCTTCCTCAAGGTCGGCAACATAGTCGGCCGTTTCTTCGTCCTCTGCCACGAGTTCGTTGACTTGGTGTTCATAAGTTGCCGCGGCGATTTCCAAATCGGTGGCGAACACCGACGTGCCTAGCAACTCCGATACCCGTTGTACCAGCGCGAGTCCTGCTTTGGGCGAGGGTGCACCGGGCACGTAGCTTGGCACCGCCGACCACAGCGAAGCAGTTGGTAGACCTGCTTCACGACATTGTGTGGCGAGCACACCCACGATCCCGGTCGGTCCTTCGTAGCTGGACGGGACGAGATCGAGTCGGGTTCTCAGTTTTTCATCGTCGCTGGCACCGTAGACCTCAACTGGTCGACTGTGAGGCACATCGGCGAGCAGCGCTCCCAGGGTGATGACCTGATTGATGTTGAGAATCTGGGCGGTTTCTATGACCTGGGTGCAGAATGTGCGCCAACGCAATTGAGGTTCAAGCCCCAACAGAACCACGATGTCGTGATCACCGTCGCGCACAACACAGGAACGGAAAAGGTTGCTCGGCCAACTGAGAGAGCGCCGACGCTGCTTGTCGAGATGCACAAGTGGACGGCTGGTTGTGAAGTCGTAGAAGTGCTCCGCGTCGATCTCGGCCAGCGCGGTGCCCTTCCATCGGTCCGTAAAGTGGCGGGCGGCTATTGAGGCGGCGTCGCCCGCATCATTCCAGCCTTCGAAAGCGGTGATCAGCACCGGTGATCGGAGTGTCGGAAGGTCGGTCAACCAGTTGATATGAGAGGGGGGATCAGCGGATGTCGACACGCCCTAGACCATATCTGAGAGCATGCGTCGCGCGCGTCTACGGAGTGAAGCGATAGACGTTGGTTTCTCGCTTTGAGAATCCCATCCGTTGGTAAAGGCGGTTGGCGTCTTCTCTTGAAGGGCGTGATGTCAGATCGACGGTTACCGCTCCGGCGGCGAGGGCACGCTCTATAGCGGCTTCGTTCAAGCTGCGTCCGACGCCGGAGCCACGAGCGCGTTCATCGACAACGACGTCCTCGATCCAGGCCCGGGTCCCGGTGGGGATGCGAAAGAGCACGAGCGTGAGGGTGCCGATCACGCCGGTGCGGTCGCGTGCGATCAGCAGCGTCACGGCGTCGGAGTCGATCATCTCCTGCAGGGCCGTTGCTGATGGTGCTGGGTTGGATCTTGAAAGTTGTGGCACGAGGCGCCCCATTGCCTCAACAAGTTCCTCGGTTAGCTCGGTGGCTTCGTAGATATCAACCACAACACGACTTCCGTTTCAACACACCCAAGAGCGTAGGCCGTTACGGTCTCGAGCGTTTTGTCTGGCTGGTGGAACGCTTGGTCGCCTTGTTGCGGGAAACTTGGCGGATCAGGCCTTCTTGCACCACGTTGGCGATCAAATGACCATCGTGGGTGAACACTCGTCCAGTTGCGAGCCCCCTCGCGCCGGTGGAGGCCGGTGTGTGTTGGTCGTACAGCAACCATTCGTCGGCACGGAATTTCCCGTGAAACCACATTGCGTGATCAAGGCTCGCCAACTGAATGTCGCCGACATCGGAGCTGGTTCCATGAGGTAGCAAACTCGTGTCGAGCAAGGTCATGTCCGACGCGTAGGTGAGCAGGCAGGTGTGGAGGACCTGATCGTCGGGGAGGCGCCCGTCTGCTCTAAACCACACTTGTTGTACAGGCGGAAGCGGTTTTGATCGTTGGAATGGGCTGGCAGTGACATAGCGAATATCAACAGGGCGACCAACACCCGCGAAAGGATCCGGTATGCCCCGGGCTTGGTAACGCTCCGCTCGTGTGGGCAGAGAATCAGCGGGCACCACATCGGGCATGGGATCAAAGAACTCAAGGCCGGGTTCAGTGATCTGAAACGAAGCTTGCAAGTTGAAAATGGCTCGACCGTGCTGAATAGCAACGACCCGTCGAGTCGTGAAGCTCCTACCGTCACGTATCCGATCGACTTCGTAAAGCACCGGTACGGTTGGGTCACCCGGGCGCAAAAAATATGCGTGCAGCGAGTGCACCGCGCGATCAGGCTCAACAGTGCGGGCCGCTGCTACCAGCGCTTGCCCGGCGACTTGACCGCCGAAGATTCGCTGGCGGTTCTCGTCTGGCGACACGCCCCGAAAGACGTTGACCTCAATTACTTCGAGATCAAGAAGCTGCACCAGTGCATCAACGTCATCCTGCATGTTCCTATCTTGCTTCGTTATAGACCCTAGAGTGTCGATGATGGGGAGCACCACGGTGCCCGTGGCGCTCGCTGATCTATTTCAGTTCGTTGCCGCCGAGCAGATCGACAGTTTGGCCGACAACACGCGGCGTAGCTACTTGGGAGCGTTTTCGGCGGCTCGCGCGCTATGGCATCGACACACCCGGCGATCTCGTTGACGAAGCACTCTCCGCTGCGATCCGGTCGATGACAGGTGACGGGTATGCCGCTGGGACCATCGCCGCCACCATTGCCGCTGGACGCTGGGTTGCCCGTGCGCTTGGTCAAGCGGATCCATACGGACGGCTCTCTCAAGCATCGCAACGTACCGCTGTACGCCAAGCCTTGCCGCAAAAAACAGCGGTTCCGCTAGTTTGGGAAAAAGCAGATGCCGCTGCGCAGATCGCAGCCGCCGATAGCACTCGAGCGGGGCGCCGGGATGCTGCGCTTATCGCTGTAATGAGCGACGGGTTGCTCCGAGGGTCCGAGACAGCGGCTTTGTTGTGGTCCGACCTCGGGCTGGACTCCGACGGGTCCGCGACCGTTGTAGTGCGACGCTCGAAGACCGACCAAGCGGGCCATGGTGCACGCCAGTATCTGGGTGTTTCGACTGTTGCACGAATTGTTTTTTGGGCGCGAACTTGTGGCCATGACGAACCGCCAGGTGACGAAACGCCAATGTTCTGTCGGGTGGGTCGTGGAGACCACATTGAGCCGTGGACCGCGTTGAGTGCGGGAGCGGTGAGTCAGATTGTTGCCCGACGCGCCGCGGCCGCTGGTGTCAGCGGAGCTACCAGCCACAGCCCGCGAGTTGGTTCCGCCGTGTCGTTGGTGCGCTCTGGCGCATCGCTAGTAGATCTTCAGCATGTGGGCCGTTGGAGGTCGCCGCAGATGCCCGCCGCTTACGTTCGCGGGGAGTTGGCGCGCCAAGGAGCTGTTGCCCGTTTCCGCTACGGCGCCGGTTAGTTCTGACATCTAGGTCTACTGCTTCATTACGGTGACCGAGATCGAACCCGTCGTCTCAATCAATTTTGGTTGATGCTTGACAGGCGAAGTTTACTCGGCTAAAAGTTGATCGTTGATAACTGACGTAATCGGCCTTTAGGTCGCTGATATCTCGGTTCTGCTGCCGCAGCAGCAGGTTGTTTGGTAGCGGTTGCTTGGCAACCAGCATCATCCGTTCCGCTTCCGCAACCAGCGAAGAACAACAGCGCCACCGCCGACAAAGGTGCAAACAGTGCTAGTTACCCAGTGCCCGTGAAGAATGCCGCACACGTTTGTCCACACGGGGCCGTACACGGGCACTCTTTGAATGTAGGACCCGTGGTGATTGTGCTTCTGTACCTCTAGGGATGTCGAACCCCACCCGGACGCCCTTTCCATGGAAAAAGTATCGGGGGGTGGGGTTCGACTTTTTCGCAACCGGACCCTTTGTAGAGGGACCCCGGACCTTTGGTGTTCAGCTACCCGCAAGCAGCTCGCGTTGCTCCGGTGGCGATAATCAGATCAACGCGCGCAGCCATCTGTTGAGCTTCTGTGTTTGGGTGTTCGTGTACCTCGGTGGTCTCATGCGCTATTGCGTGAGCGTCAAACGACGCCGACCACACGGCCTCTGCCTCCGCTTGCGCGGTTGCGGCGTCGCGGCACTCGCTCGCGTCGACTCCCTCGCTGACCACGCAGCCAGCCAACAGGGTTAGCGCTACAACGCACGCTGAGAGCCTGAACGGGGTCACGGACCACACGAGGCGGTTTTGCTTGCCGCGGCCTGCTCCGCTCGCCACCGACGCTTAGCCCGCAAATGCCGCACCACCTCCACAACCAGAACGGCGAGGCTCGCCCAAAGAATTAGACGCTGGGTAGCAGGCGAAACGTTTGGAATCACTGCAACCAGTGCCGCGCACCAAACGACATACAACAGATGTTCACGCATGGGGCGCGCCAAGACTTCGCTAAGGGTGTTGAAAAACTTCGGTTTGCTGTCGTTGGTCATTAGTCATAAGGCCCCGGGACAAGGTACACAACTGTATCAGTAGTCTCGCACCGCTTCTGAATGTCGATCTCACCTGCGAAAACACCCGAAGCAGCAGCAGCCGCTCTTGCGCGCGTAGCCGTGGGGAAGAAACCGAGGGAGAAGCCACCGGCCCTAACAAGCCACCTGCAGACCGTTTCATGGACGTGGTAATGCGGGTTGGGTACTGTGGGGCGTCTCCATTCCGTATGGCACACCTCTTCTTGGTCCCATCGCCAACCGTAGACGGGCCATGGTCCGACCACCCATCGGGGCTCGGGCTCGGCGTCGGGGAAGTAGCGCTCAGCTTCCCAGTCAACGATTTTGTAAACATAATTCCATTCGAGGGTGCAAACACGCTCTGGGATTAGAGGGACATTTAGCGTCACTGTCAGAGGGTGCGCGCTGGCTTCTTCAGCCTCCAGGCTGAGAAGCGCTGGAACCCCCGTCGTTGGTGCCAGCGCCAACGACGTGGCGAGAACGACCGCCGTGAGCGTAACGGTCAAAGCCTTCTTCAACATGAAATTCTCCTTTGATTACGTCAGTAATCGAAGGTCCCGAGCGAAGGGCGATGCGAGTATCCTGCAAAGCCATGCCTGTCATCAACAGAGCGGCGATCACTGAAGTCGTGCGCGAGCATTGGCGTAAGGCGCTTCGGTATTGCGCGGTTTCGGCGGTCAACGTGGTGGTTGGGCTCAGCACCCTCGCTTTCGCGCTGGAAGTGTTGGATCTTGTTCCGGTGGTCGCCAACTTGACGGCTTGGATGGTCAGCACCGTTCCGGCTTACCTTCTGAGCCGCTACTGGGTATGGCAACAGCTTGGTGCCAACAGTGTGACGTCCGAGATTTTGCCGTTTTGGATCATCGCTTTGGTGGGTCTGACGCTGTCAACCGTGACCATCGGAGTGCTCGGGACGATCACCGACAACACCCCTATTCTGCTGCTGGGGACTGTGATCGCTTACGGGGTTGTCTGGGTCGCGAAGTACCTTGTGCTGGATGGTTTGTTGTGGCCTACAGACAGCGAAGAATCGGTCGCAGAGGTTGTTTGAGTGGACCCGCAATTGCTTAGCCACGCGCTGGCGGCGCGCGGTTTCATGCCCCCCGATGAGGGATTGGCTTTGTACGAAGCCGCTTCGGCGGTAGCAGTAGACGGACCGTTCCTCGAAGTTGGTAGCTACTGCGGTAAATCCGCGGTCTATCTCGGCGCGGCAGCGCGGCTTGCGAGTCGGGTCTTATTTGCCCTTGACCACCATCGTGGATCTGAAGAGAACCAACTGGGCTGGGAGCACCACGAACCAGATCTGGTTGACCCCGACACCAAAAAGATGGACACCCTTCCGACCTTTCGCCGCACGATCCACGATGCTGGCCTAGAACCGATTGTCGTGGCTCTGGTGGGTGACTCACTAACGGTCGGGTCGGTGTGGACCACGCCCCTCGCGCTTCTCTTTATCGATGGTGGACACGGCCACGAACCAGCACACCGCGATTATGAAACCTGGGTCCCGCATGTTGGGGTTGGCGGCACGCTGCTGATTCACGACGTGTTTCCAGATCCCGCCGATGGTGGCCGACCGCCTTACGAGATCTATTGCCGAGCAGTTGAATCGGGTGCCTTCGAAGAGTCCGGCGCCACTGGCTCGTTACGCGTGCTTCGCCGCACGAAACCAGATTAGTCCTGATTGAGTCGGCACGAGCTGAACATCGAAACCCACGAAGCGTCACAACGCGGCGGCGAGTACTTCATCAGAGTCAGCCGGGATCGTCGCGGGCTCGTCAACCCTCACTAACGCATCTGCGTCCGCCAGGTGAGCTACAAAGTTTGTTCTGTCGAAGCAACTCTTGCCTGAGCCGATGCTCATAGGCTTGGCGCGATGTCACGCCACCGCCGCCGATGGCGTCGTAGACGAGAATCTGGCCGCCGTGACCTCAATCGCAGTTCTGTCGAACACGCCGGTGTGCAGAACCTGGACGGACGGCTGGTGCGGGCGGTGACAAATCTGGTCCGCTTTCTCGATTCGCATGACGGTGACGCCGTCATTGCACTCTCAGCGTTGGACGAGGATGTCAGAATCTGTGCAAGACGCATCAACGAGACCGGGGGTACGCACTCGACATTCGATCTGTTGGAGTATGTGCGTTACGGCGAGATTGCGGTCGACCAGAACACGTATCGAGAGTCGAGTCACGAGGGATCTCCGCTCTTGGTTGAGTTGGTCGCTCTTGCTCTCACCGCACAGCCCTGTGCTGTCCGAGAGGATGAGAACGCAACCGCCGCTGGCGTTTCATTGAGCGAAGCGGTACCGCGCGTCCTCGATCTGGGCGTCGAATTGTTCGACTTGGTGGCTACGCGCGGCCTTCTCACTGCAGTTCGCGATGGCTCGTCGAGCGATCGACTCGCGAACATCGCGCTCGCACGCGAACTGTTCGTTCGCGGCTCTACATATGAACACGTAGTTAAGCGCGTACTGGTTTCGCTGTTCGACACACCAGAGATGGAGTCGCTTTGTCGCAAAACGTTAGGTTGCACAATCCAAGAGGCATGCGAGATCTTCCTCTCTATACGTGCACGCTGCAACGCATCCATCCAGGAGACGGCTCGCCGAATGGAGCGCTTCGAGCATTCTCCGAAGCAGGCAATAGTCGGCTCATTAAGCGATGGGCATGGTTCCAGATCTCGATCCGACCCGATTCGGGCGATGCTTTACGGGTCGTCCGAGCGCATCTGGTTCCCCATTCCGGAGGAATCGACGTTTAGAGCCTCCGATCTTGCAGCAGCGACGGACATTCCTCTTGGTGAGGTCAAGAGTTTCTTAGAGGCGTTTCAGTATGTCCCTAGTGTCGGCGATGCAGGTGATGTCATCATGCAAGCGGTGAGAGGTCCCTCCCCACTACGGATGTGCCCCATCCTGCGCGCGGACGACCTGTGCTTCATCGTTCATTGCAGCTTCGGATTGCATGGGATACGAGAAGCGATCGAGAGCCGTTTGAAAGGCGGTTCCGACTGGCAAGAATACCAGAGGCGGCGTGGAGACTTCCTTGAGAGTGAGGCGCTTCATTTGCTCTCGCGAATAGTTCCCAGCGCGGAAGTGCACGGCTCAATTCACTACTACGGACCGAAGAAAAAGAACTCTGCCGAAGCGCAAGGAAAACCCAGGAACTATTCGACAGTATTCGAGACGGACGGTTTGGTTGTTGTCGACGACGTTGCACTTGTTGTCGAGGCAAAAGCAGGCGCGATCAGACTGCTATCGCGTAGCGGCGTGGGACACGCGCTCAAGACGGACCTAGAGAAGATCATTAGGAATGCTTCAGATCAGGCGGATCGAGTTCGTCGCCTGATCGTCAAGGACGGGGGAATCCAGAAAAAAGATGGGTCCTGGATCGATCTGAGCAATGTACGGGAGGTGCACTCAATGACTGTGAGCCTCGAAGATCTGTCTGGCCTGGCGACAACCGCATCAGAGTTGCTGAACCGGGGGATCATTCCGCTGGATGCGATGCCATGGAGCGTCTCGCTCCTGGACCTGCATGTCCTAGCCGATGTGATTCAGACACCTGCCGAACTCATTCTCTGTCTTCGTCGACGCACGAATCCCGAGATTGTCAAGAACCTCTATGCATACGACGAGCTGGACTATTTTATGGCGTTTTTGCGTGGCGGGCTGCGGGGCGACGATAAGCCGTACGAAACCGAATTCGTCCTTCCGGAACCGGCGAGGTCTATGACCGAATCGCACAAGATGGATCGGAGCGAACCCTTGAAGATCCTCGTTAGCCACACTGAGCCACTCGATGCCTGGTATCTGCAAGAGAGCGGTATCCGCACCGAAACCGGTTCCGCGCCCCGAACTGGAGACAGAACCACGCATCCGGCAGATCGTCGATGCGCTCGTCGAGAATCAGGATCCAGGCTGGCTGCGAACCGGCGCAGCGTTGCTGGATCAAGACATAGCGGACCAAAGACACATCGCCGAAGTCATAGATAAGACGCTCGAACGGACAAGAAGCGACAATATGAAACGCACAGCCTGCTTCATTGGGGACGGACTGGTGACCGAGACCAGCACGCTGATCTTCTCCATTGTGCCGGACGCTGACTACGCCGACGAAGAGTTGGAACACCTCGCGGACTATGTGACCGCAAGAAAACACCAGATGCAAACAACCATCGGTGCAGGACTCATATTTGATTTGATGGAATCGGACCGACCCAAGGGCAGTTGCTATGACAACCGGACGCCAGGGTCGGACCCCCAACTCGACCAACTCGTTATGACCTACGGTCTATTGCCCGAAGACGAGGCGGGTTCCTGAGAACTCTACGAGCCTATGCGGGCCACCGACGGCCGGATCGCCTGCTTCGGCCGCAGGTTCTGGTCAGACGGGCTACGTTCGGCAATCGTCAACGACCACCCCGCCATCGCCTAGGCCTCCCTGATGCCAGCGAGTCCCTGACGACGAATTAACCCGAATTCGGGGGATGCGTGATGTTGGATTCACGCCGCCTGTGTCGTTATGTGGCTCTTCGGATTTCAGGGTGGAGTGAGGGTGTCGAGGAGGTTCCAGTCGGGTTGCCGGCGTAGAGCAGGGCGCGGATTCGGTAGATGCTCCTATGTTTGTCAAGTGGTGAGTTGGGTGAGGTGTTGTTGGTAGCGTTGGGCGAGGTCGCGGTTGTGGCGGAGGCCTCGTTCGAGTTCTGAGATGCGTGCGGTGTGGGTGTTGAGTGCTTGGGCTGTGGCGTTGAGGGTGAGGCCGTGTCGGGTTCGTTGTCGGCGTAGGTCCGTTCCGTGGGGGATCTGGGGCGGGTCGGTGAGCAGGCGGTGGATCTCGCGTGCGATGTGGCGTTTGAGGCAGCGCAGGATCTCGCGTCGGGTCTTGCCTTGGGCTTGACGGCGTTGGGCGTAGGCGATGGTTCGCTCGTCGACGCGGAGCCTGGTCATGGCGATGCGCCACAGGGCGTTGTTGGCTTGGCGGTTTCCGCCTCGGTTGAGGCGGTGACGGGCGGTTCGGCCCGAGGACGCCTCGATGGGGCTGGCGCCGCACAAAGCAGCGAAGGATGCGTCGTTGCGCATCCGGTCGGGGTTGTCGCCGGCGGTGACCAGCAGCGCAGCTGCGACCTCGGGACCGACGCCGCACGCGGCGAGCAAAGCGGGGTTGGCGTGTTCGCACAGGCGCAGCAACTCGGCGTCGAGCTCGGCGATCTCGACGCTGAGCGCCTGGTGGCGCCGTGCCAGGGCGCGCAGTGCCCGCTTGGCTGCGGTCTCGACGACGTCGGTGCTGGTATCAGGGCGCAGACGGGCGCAGGAGTCCATGACGCCGGCGGTGCGCAGACCTCGAAGCCGTTCTTTGAGGTGCTCACCGGCGGTGACCAGCAGGCCGTTGACCTGGTTGGCGGCCTGGGTGCGGGCCTTGACTGCGGAGCGGCGTGCCGCGCTCAGCATCCTGATCGCCTCCACCGGCCCGTCGGCGGCTTTGGGCACTGCGGCGGCCTCGCGGCTGAGCGCGGCACGAGCCGCGGCCTCGGCGTCGACGGCATCGGTCTTGCCGCGTCGGCGGCGCATCTGGCGGTTAAGACGGTTGACCTCCACCACCGCGACCCCGGCGGCTGCGAGACAGCGGGCGAGACCGGCCCCGTAGGAGCCGGTGCCCTCCACACCGACGCGTGCGAGCGGACCGTGCGACTCCAGCCACTCGAGCAGATATGTGTAGCCGGCTGCGTCCGCGCAGAACGATTCAGTGCCCAGCAGCCGTCCGGCGGCGTCGACCGCCGCGGCCACGTGGATGTCTTTGTGGGTGTCGACCCCGCCGAAGACTTCGGCTTGATCTCGTGTCATAATGATGATGCCTCCTGTTGGTCATCCAATGTGTGGGGCACCACCGGCCGCGACGGCGGACAGAACACTCACGATGCATAACGCTGTGATGTGGGCAAGGCTCCTATCAGGTCACGTCCGCTCGACCGGTCGGTGCGCGCCCTGCCACCGAGACGGGCCGACAGATCTACCGCAAGGCACCGTAGGCCAGTTGGCGAATGGGTCAGACCCGCCCCAACAGCAAGACCCTTCCAGTATGAGTGTTGGCGAAGTCGGTTCACCCGAAGGCGGCTCGTTTGACCTGTTTGATCAGATTTGTCAGCTGCTTCGGTGGCGGCGTTGGAGACCCGCGCAGCATGCCAGTCAGCAGTTCTGGGTGCGCCAGCGCCACAGAGTGCGGCCCAACCGGTTGATCTCTGAGGGCAGGTAGGGGTCTTGGAACTCGACGGCGAGCTGCTCAACAGTGACAGCACCGAGTTCGGGGTCGTCGATGTGATAGATGCCTCGCAGGGTTTCTTCAGCGGTGCCAGGCGTTGCGAACCTCGCCGCGGGGGTCGCCTGCTGCGACAGTCCCAACAGTTTCGTTCGCCTGACTCGGTGACGCGTTCATGCCCGGAGAGCAGCAGCTTGCGAACCCGATACAGCGGATCGTGTTTGC